>NZ_JODR01000019.1 GCF_000725885.1 Streptomyces albus subsp. albus
TCACTTTCCCGCCGGCTGGCGGACACCGGCCCCGTGTGCGGTCTCCGGGAGGCATCCCCCGCTGGGGTTACCGTCCTTCGGGGGTGAGGTTCTGGATGGCGGTGAGTGGTGGGTCGAGCCGGCCGTCAGATGACCGTGCGGCCATGCGGCGGCCGTGCTCGACCACGCTCTGGGTGAGCGCGTTGAGGATCGGCAGCACGTCCGGGTCCGCGCCCACTACGTAGAGCGTGCCCGCTTCGTCGATGAAGGATTCCAGCGCGAGCCGGTCGGATCGTTCGGCGGAGCATGCGTTGCGGACGTGCAGCTGTCCCAGCGGGGCCAGGGCGCGCCGGATCAGGGCCTCGGCGTCGGCCCGGAGTTGGGGGTGCCCGGCGAGGGCTGCCTCCAGCTCGCCCGCAGCGCCGCCGGTGGACTTGGGGTGGGTGCGCAGGATGCGTACGGCGTCCGTGGTGGGGGTCGTGGCGAGCGCCCAGCGGTGCACCTCTTTGAAGGGGCGCTTCTCGAGAGCGGCGGCGTGCAGCCAGCAGCGGAGCATCGTCTCCGCGGTGGTGTGCACGGTCGCGTCGATGGGGCGGGGGGAGCGCAGCGGCGCGAGCAGAGCGGTCGCGCGGGCGGCGGCCGTGGCGCGGTCCGCGCAGCCGTGGTGCGGGGACCAGCGGAGCCGGTCGGGGGTGTCGCAGGCGTGGGTGGGGTCGAAGACGTGGACCGGGCCGAGTTTGGCGCGGGCGGCCTTCGTGGCGGCCCAGAGGTCGGGCGTGGGGGAGGCGACGAGTACGGCCCCGGGCGCTTCGAGGATGCGGGTGACCGGGTCGTACGCGGCGGGTTGTGTGTCGTCCTCGTTCCCTGGGAGAGGCGTGCTGTTCGCCCGGCGCGGTTGTGCCGCTGCCATGGCGCCCAGAAGCGGTGAGACGGCAGTCGGGGGGTCCGACCGGGGTGTCGGGGCAGGCGGTTGCTGCTCGGTGGCTGTGCCCGGTGGTGTCGTGGCGGGGGTTGCCGGCGCTGCGGGGGGCGGTACGGGCTGGGCTGTGCAGGGCGGCTCTGGCGGTGTGCCGGCCTGCGGGGGTCCGTCGGGGGACTGGCGGGGGTCCGGAGGCGCGGGAGCCGTGCCGGTGCCCGCGGCGGTGGTCGTTCCCGCCGAGTGCGGTCCGGTGTGGGTGGTGGGGTCCTCCCGGCCGCTGTCGCTCTCGCGTTCGTGGGCGTGCCGGCGTGCCAGGCGGCGGGCTTTCCGTACGGCGCGGGCCCGGGCGACGGTGGCCATCACGAAGACGGTGAGGACCACCAGGACCATCAGCTGGCTGATGAAGATGCCCCAGAAGAGTCCGTAACCGGAGAGCTGGCCGGGCGGGGTGTTCGGCCAGGCGCCCTTGATGTCGTGGGGCTCCGTGACCAGTTCCCGTATGGCGACCGGGGTGTTGGCGAAGGTGACGTCGTCCGGCCAGGCGCCGTGTGCCAGGAGGCCCGCCAGTCCGGTGGCGGTCCACACGAAGACGCACAGGCCCAGGAGGAAGGCGAGGCTGCCCACCAGCAGGCCGTCGGGGATACCTCCCCCGTGCGTACCGGCCGTACGGCGTGTCCGGTACGGGTCGTGACCCGCAGGGTGAGGGTGCTCGCGGTCGTCGTATGGCATCGGCACCGATTCAATCCGGGCGGGTCCGGCGCGGCAAGGGCTCCGCCCTGGTCAAGATCGCTGTCCTGGCCGCGCCGGGGTGGGGCTGGGGCGCTTAGGCCACCGTCGAGCCGGACGAGCGGCCCGCGGAGCGTTCCATGGCCAGGGCGCGGGCCTCGGTCTCGGCGTCCAGATCGGCGTCGAGTGCGGCGTCGAAGGGGCCGGAGTCCAGGTCGGTGGAGCTCTCCGTCATGGCGCGGTCGGTGAAGACGAGGGGTCGTTCGGCCTCGGTGACCAGGTGTTTGACGACCTGGACGTTGCCGTTGACGTCCCACACGGCGATACCGGGCGAGAGGGTCGGGATGATCTCGACGGCCCAGCGCGGCAGGCCCAGGACCTTGCCGGTGGCGCGGGCCTCGTCGGCTTTCTGGGCGTAGATCGTCCTGGTGGAGGCCATTTTGAGGATGGCGGCTGCCTCGCGTGCCGCCGCGCCGTCCACGACGTCGGACAGGTGGTGGACGACGGCGACGAACGACAGGCCCAGCCGGCGGCCGAACTTGAGCAGCCGCTGGAAGAGCTGGGCGACGAACGGGCTGTTGATGATGTGCCAGGCCTCTTCCACCAGGAAGATCCGCTTGCGCCGGTCGGGCCGGATCCAGGTGTGCTCCAGCCAGACGCCGACGATGGCCATCAGGATCGGCATGGCGATGGAGTTGCGGTCGATGTGGGAGAGGTCGAAGACGATCAGCGGGGCGTCCAGGTCGATGCCGACCGTCGTCGGGCCGTCGAACATGCCGCGCAGGTCACCGTCGACGAGGCGGTCGAGGACGAGGGCGACGTCCAGGCCCCAGTCGCGGACGTCGTCCAGCGCCACGTTCATCGCCTCGGCGGACTCCGGCTTGGGGTGCCGCAGTTGTTCGACGATGTCGGTGAGTATCGGCTGGCGGTCGGTGGTGGTGGCGTTGACGTACGAGTGCGCCACCTTGAGGGCGAAGCCGGAACGCTCGTCCAGACCGTGCCCCATCGCCACCTCGATGATGGTACGCAGCAGTGCCAGCTGGCCCGTGGTGGTGATGGACGGGTCGAGCGGGTTGAGGCGGATGCCTTGGTCCAGCGCCGCGGTCGGGTCGAGCCGGATGGGGGTGATGCCCATTTCCTCGGCGATGAGGTTCCACTCGCCCACGCCGTCCTCGCCCTGCGCGTCCAGGACCACCACCTGGCGGTCCCGGAAGCGCAGCTGGCGCAGCACGTACGTCTTCTCCAGCGCCGACTTGCCGTTGCCGGACTCGCCCAGCACCAGCCAGTGCGGGGCCGGCAGCTGCTGGCCGTACAGCTGGAAGGGGTCGTAGACGTAGCCCTTCCCGCTGTAGACCTCGCGGCCGATGATGACGCCGGAGTCGCCGAGGCCGGGCGCGGCGGTCGGCAGGTAGACGGCCTGTGCCTGGCCCGTGGACGTGCGGACGGGCAGGCGGGTCGTCTCCGTCTTGCCGAACAGGAAGCTGGTGAACGCTTCGGTGATGGCGGTCAGCGGATCGAGCGCGGCCATGCTGGCTACCTCCGGCCTGGAGCGGCGGTGCGGGGGTGGAGCGGCGGTACGGCGACGAGGCGGGCGTCATTCATGGGGGGCACCTCAGCGGCGTATGCCGGTGGCGAAGGGCAGGGTGTTGACGAAGGCACGGTGGTGCTCCCGGTCGCACCATTCCAGCTTCAGATAGCTCTTGCCCGCGGAGGCGCGGATGGTGCGCTTGTCGCGGGCCAGGGCCTCGGGGGAGCGGGACGAGACGGTGATGTATCCGACGAGGTTGACGCCGGCGGCGCCCGAGGCCAGGTCCTCACCGCGCTGGTCGACACGGCCCTGTGCGGCCACGTCACGCGGGTCCACGGTGCGGTTCATCTTCGCCGAACGGCTGGCCTCGGCCTCGTCGTTCGTCTTCTCCGTCAGCATGCGCTCGATGGCCAGCTCGGTCGGCTCCAGGTCCATCACCACGGCGACCGTGCGGATCACGTCCGGGGTGTGCACCAGCAGCGGGGCGAGGAAGTTGACGCCGACCGGAGTCATCGGCCACTCCTTGACCCACGCGGTGGCGTGGCACCACGGGTCGCGGGTGGTCGACTCGCGGGTCTTGGCCTGGAGGTACGTCGGCTCCCTCGCGTCCAGCTCGGCCGGCCAGGCGTTCCGCCGGGACATCGCCTGGATGTGGTCGATGGGGTGGTCCGGGTCGTACATGGAGTGGATGAGCGATGCCAGCCGGGCCTGGCCCAGCGGCTGCCGCACCCGGATGTCGGCCTCCGCGAGGCGTGCGCAGATGTCGGTGAGTTCCCTGGCCATCACTATGGCCAGTCCCTCGTCCCGGGAGAGTTTGCGGCCCGCGGTGCGGCGGGCCGCCTTGGCGATGGTGGCGCCCTCGGTGGCCAGCTCGCGGGTGTAGTGCATGCACGCCACCAGGTAGGCGCGGTGCTGCTCGCTGGAGGTGGACACCATCGACAGCAGCTGGTCGTAGGAGGAGCGCAGCCAGTCCGCGGCGCGCTCGTTGCCGCGCTGGGCGACGTCCTTGGCGTGCGCGTCCGGGTCGGCCGGCAGCGTACGGGCCAGCATCTGGAGCCGCGTCACATAGCCGTCGCCGTTCGCCACGTGCTTGAGCAGCGTGCCGAACCGGTCGACCAGTGCCTCCTGGTCCTCGCTGTCGCGCAGACCCACGCCGGGGCCCTCGATCTCTATGACGGCGGTCACCGTGCGCCGGTCGGCGTGCAGCAGAACGGCGATCTCGTCGGGACCGAACGGCGCCGACAGCCACGTGATACGGCCCACCCCGGGCGGCGGGCCGATCTCCACCTCACGCCCGTCGAGGGAGATGCCCGCCTCGGCGGCGTCCGAACGATACGACGTACCGCGGCGCAGCAGCCGCTTGTAGGAACGGTTGATCTCGAACCACCTGTAGAACGTGCGGCCCCGGTACGGCACGTACACCGCGGCGAGCGCGAGCGCCGGAAAGCCGACGAGGGCGGGGATACGGAAGGAGAGCACGGGGATCAGCAGGCCGCTCATCATCCCGAAGAACGCGCCGACGACGATCAGGGCGATCTCGCCCGTCTCGCGGTTCTTGCCGACGATCGCGTTCGGACGCGCCTTGCCGATCATGTACGTACGGCGTGGTGCGGGCAGGCCCGACCCCGCGGTCTGCGAGGGGGACGTCATCCGCGGTCACCTCCGGAGGGACGAGGCCGATGGGATGCGGAACCCGCCGGGCCCGGGCTGCTCTGCCGGGGCGGACGGGCCGAATGCGGGGTGCCGGTGGCGGCCGGTGCGGGAGCCGCCGGGCGGGGTGCCGCCTCCTCCGGGGCGCCGCCGCCACGGGTGCTGTGCGCGGCCACGCCGCCCGTGACGGCCGACCCCGACGGTTTGCCGCCGCCACCAGTCGAGGACGAGGCGGCGGCGGTGTTCTGGCCGCCCCGGCCGCCGTGCGTGGTGATGCCCTGCCGGACCAGCGCGGCCGGCGAGGACACGACGGCCGCCGCGCCCCGGGAGGAGGAGCGCAGGGCGTTGCGGTGGTTGGCGATGTCGTCGCCGAACCCGGGGACGAAGCGGTAGATCATCGCACTCGCGAAGATCGCCAACAGGATGATGGCCAGCCCGGAGACCACCGCGGACACCGAGTCCGGGCCGTCCCCGCCCGCGAGCGCGCCGGCGAGCCCCAGCACGATCACGATGACGGGCTTCACGAGGATCACGGCGATCATGATGCCTGCCCAGCGGCGGACATGACCCCACAGGTTCTTGTCGACCAGACCGGCGTAGACGGCCGTGCCCAGCAGGGCGCCGACGTACAGCAGCGCCGCCCGTACCACCAGTTCCAGATACAGCACGCCCGCCGCCAGCACCGACACCAGCGAGACCACGATCAGCATGATCGGGCCGCCGCCGATGTCGTCGCCCTTCTTGAGCGCCGCGGAGAACGTGCCGAAGAACTTGTCGGTCTCCTTGTCGGTGCCCGACGCCACGATGTCCGTCACCGAGTCCGTCGCCGACACCACCGTGTAGAGGATCAGCGGGGTGAACGCCGACGCCAGCACTGTCAGCCACAGGAACCCGACCGCCTCGGTGATCGCCTCCGTGAACGGCACCCCGCGCACCGCCCGCTTGGCCACCGCCAGCAGCCACAGGGTGAGCGTCAGGATGGTGGAGGCCGCGAAGACCACGGCGTACTGCCGCAGGAACTCCGTGTTGGTGAAGTCCACCTTCGTGGAGGTGTCCACCAGCTTGGCCAGCTTGTTCACCGTCCAGCTGGCGGCTTCGGCACAGCCTTTGGCGAGGGAGGAGAGGGGGTCGGCCGCGGCGGCGGGGTCGTCGAGAGGGCTGCCGGGTGTGTCGTCGCCGGCGCCGGAGTCGCAGTCCTCCTGGAAGGGGCCGGGGACGGATTCGCAATCGTCCTTCGGTTCGGCCCAGGCGTGCGGGCCGAACGCGACCGCCGCGAGCTGGAGGCCTGCCAGGACCGAACCCACGGCGAGGAAACGGCGGTGAGAATTAGCGGGCATAGGTGAAGCCTCCGAAGCTGTCCACGGCGTCCGAGATCTCCTCCGCGCCCGAGGCCCTGTTGTCGCCGTTCACGGGAGCGGGACCTTCCTTTTGCGCGAAGTCCTGTACACGCCAGTCACCGTCCGACCACTTGAGATCCAGGCTCAGTGTGAACCAATCGTTCCGTACCGGGTTGGTGGACTTCTTCCCCGCGTTGCCGAAGACGCCCGTGCACCAGACGTCGAGCTTGGCCGAGTTCTCGGTGTACTCGCGTACCTTCGTGCCCACCGGGACGGTACGGGACACGAACGTGGCGCCCTTGGTCGGGCTGCCGTCCTCGTCCAGGCCCAACGCCGCGAGGAACTTGGGCGAGTACGCCTTGTTCATCTTGCGCAGTGTGCTGTCCACACGATCCGGCGCGTAGATCCGCTGCACGATCGCCTGGCGGTCCTTCGCCTTCATCATGTCCGGCGACACCAGCGTGACAGCGTAGTTCGCCGCCGCGCTCTGTGCTCCCTGGCGGCTGTGGGGGAAGCCGGAGGGGATGCCGGCTTCCTTGTTCTTCACGGGTTTTTCACCGGAGGGTGCGGTGGAGTCCGCCCGGGGGGCGCTGCCGGAGCGGTTGTCGCCGGTGGCGGAGTCGTCGTCACCGCCGCCGCCTCCCCGGTTGGCGAAGGCGATCGCGGCGATGAGGAGGACGATGACCGCGACGACGGTGACCAGGCTGCGGCCGGGCCGTGTCGGTGGCCGGCCGTCGGTGTCGCCGCCCGGTAGGCGCGTCCGCGTCGCCGTCGGGCCGCCCTCGGGCGCGCTGTCGCTCGTGCGGGTACGCCCGTCGTACCCGTCGCCGCCACCGATGTTCATGCCGGGCTGGCCCCCTCGACCTTCGTCACTCAACTGCCGTCACTGCATTGTCTCCTCAGATGACGGTAGCGGGGGCACCGCTCGCATGTGCCGTGTGCAAGCGAGGTGTTCGGCAGCATCTCGAACGCCGGGACGGTGCGCCGGGTGCGTCGTGCCCGTTGACGGGCCGTCTACGCCGCCGGGGCGGCCTTGGACGTGGGACGTGTGTGATGCGGGTGACCGGCGCGGCCGGTCCCGCGCTGCCGCGCGCCCCCGGTGCCCCCGTGCCCCACGTCCGGGGCGTTCGGCGCTGCCGGGAGGGGGCTCCCGGGGGCGGGATGCCCGGGACGGGGGAGCGGGTCAGTCGAAGCTGGTGGCCCGGAGCCACAGGTCGAGGAGGGTGCGGTCGCCGAGGACTTCGACGCGTGGGCTGTGCGACGGCAGGCGGCGCTGGAGGACGAGCAGCAGGTCGGTGAGGGGGCCGCGCAGGGCGACGTCGGCCTTGGCGTGGCCGCGGTGCCAGCTGAGGCCGTGGGCGGGTCCTTCGGTGGCGTCCTGGGCCGGTGCGGTCAGGTCGATGACCCATTCGACGGGAGCCGCGTCGTCGGTGGCGTCGTGGGGGCCTGTGGGGGTGTCGGTGGGGTGGAGGTGCAGGCGGGCCCCGGCGCGCTCGTCGAGGAGCCGCAGGGACTCCTTGCGGGCCCGCAGTTGGGGGAGGGTGAGGAGGTGGAGCCATTCGTCCACGCAGTCGGCGGCGATCTCGGGGGAGACCTGGAAGTCGGTGCCGGCGGCGAGGCAGGCGTCGGCGCGGTGGACGACGGTCTCGTGGGTGGCGCGGCGGGCCCAGAAGGCGGGGGTGTGGTCGTCGGCCCACGACCAGGTGGGGGCGTGCGGGTCGGCCTCGCGCAGGGCGGTGACGGCGTCGCGGGCGCCGTCCGCGAACCATTCGGCGAGTTCGTCCAGGCCGGTGTCGTCGCCCGGCCCTGCGCCGCCTGCGACATCGGCGGGGCTGACGGGCTCGGTCGCACGGGTGCGGACGATGTGGGCGAACCACCGGTAGGCGCCGCCCAGGTGGACGGTCAGTTCGCGCAGGGTCCACTCGGGGCAGGTGGGGACGGGCGCGGCCAGTCGGTCGGGGCCTGCGGCGCCCAGGGCGGCCTCGAAGAGTCCGGCTTGGTGGGCGAGTTCGGCGCAGTACCGTTCGTGGTCGAATGCGTAGGCCATGGCGGCGAGGCTAGCGACCGGTCCGGGCCTGGGCCATCGCGTATGCGGGGACGGGCGTGCGCCCTGGGACGCGGGGTGGTCGTGGGGCACGGAGCGCGCCGTGGGGCGCGCATGCTGCGGCGTCCGTACCGCCGTCGGGGCCCGCATCACCCGGGCGGCCCCGACGACGGTATGAGGTGCTGTGAGGTGCTGCGTGCCCCGCGTGGGTGTCACGTGCGTTTGCGGGCGAGGGTCACTCCGTCGCGCAGGGGCAGCATGACGGACTGCATGCGGTCGTCCGCGGTGATCCTGTCGTTGATCCGGCGGATGGCGACGTCCGCCGGGCTCTGCGCCTCCGGGTCCACCACGCGGCCGGTGCGCAGTACGTTGTCGAGCACGAGGAGACCGCCGGGGCGCAGCCGGGGCACCAGTTCCTCGTAGTAGGTGGGGTAGCCCTCTTTGTCCGCGTCGATGAAGGCGAAGTCGACGAAGGGCTCCTCGGGAAGGGCGCGCAGCGTCTCGTCGGCGGGGGCGAGGCGCAGGTCGATGCGGTCGGTGAGGCCGGCGCGCTCCCAGTAGCGGCGGGCGACGGACGTCCACTCCTCGGAGATGTCGCAGGCGATCAGGCGGCCGTCGGCGGGCAGCCCGCGGGCGATGCAGACGGAGGAGTAACCGGTGAACACGCCGACCTCGACGGCGGTCCTGGCGCCCGTCAGCCGTACGAGCATGGTGAGGAACTCGCCCTCGTCGTGCGTGATCTGCATCGAGGTGCCCGGCACGAGGGCGTGGGTCTCCTCGACCAGATCGCGCAGGATGTCGTCCGCCGGCGTGCAGTGGGCCAGCAGGTAGTCGTCGAGGGCGGGGCTCACGATGTCCATGCGGCTCCTCCGGAAGCGGATGAGGGCGGGCGGGCGCCCGGGATGGGTGCTGCGCCGGTGGGGCGGCTAGACCGCCATGCCGTAGACGATGGTGAAGAGGGTGCCGAGCGAGCCGATGATGAAGACTCCGGTGAGCCCGGCGACGATCAAACCTTTCCCCTGCTCGGCGCTGAAGGTGTCGCGCAGCGCGGTCGCGCCGATGCGCTGCTTGGCAGCGCCCCAGATGGCGATGCCGAGGCAGAGCAGGATGGCCACCGCCATGATGACCTCGATCATGACGCGCGCTTCGTGCCCGAGCGAGCCGAACGGCCCCCAGTCGGGCGCGATGCCGCCGATGATGGTGGTGATATCGCCTTTGTCAGCCGCCAAGAACATGGTGAACTCACCGCCTAGTTTCAAGGTTTGTCTCTGACGGATTGTGCCATGGTCCGGTGACATCGGGGCTGTCGAGCTTGCCCGAAGTGGCCCCGCTTCGCGGTGCCTTGCCCGGCGGTGCCGAATCGATCCGTCGCGGGTGTGTGCGAGGCCCCTGGAGCTCAGCGCCGTCGGGTACCGCATCGGCCGGTGGCACGTGCGCGCCCGTGCGCCCTTGACGCCGTGACAGGTCGCTGCGGCCGGCCCTGCGGGGCCGGTGATCACGGTGTTCACCCCCGCGCCGCTCGTCCGCCGTTCCGCTTCGGCGTCCGGGCTGGAATGATGTGGGGAGTTGCCGGGTGGTGAACGGGTGTCCCCTGGGGGAGGGTTGGGGCGTGCGCCGTAAGAAAGTGTGGCTGCTGGCGATCGGCGGCGGGCTGGGTGTGCTGTCCCTGTTCGTCGCGCTGCTCGTGGTGGGCACGTACGTGGCCGCCGCGGGGCTCTTCGGTGTCGGCGGCGGGGCGGTGAGCCTCGCCAAGGGTGCGGTACCGGCCGCCTACCAGCAGCTCATCGAGAAGTGGGGCAACAAGTGCAAGGCCCTCAACCCCGCGGTGCTGGCCGCCCAGATCAACCAGGAGAGCGGCTGGAACCCCAAGGCGCGCAGCCCTGCGAACGCGCAGGGGATAGCGCAGTTCATCCCCGGGACCTGGGCCACCCACGGGGTCGACGCGAACGGTGACGGCCGAAAGGACGTACTGGACCCGGAGGACGCCATTCCGTCCGCCGCGATGTACGACTGCAAGCTGGCCAAGTACGTCAAGGACGCGCCGGGCAACGTCACCGACAACATGCTCGCGGCATACAACGCGGGACCGTACGCCGTGATCAAGTACGCGGGTGTGCCGCCGTACAGCGAGACGAAGAACTACGTGGCCACCATCCGGAAGATGGCGGAGAGCTTCACGGCGCCCACCGGCCGGCTCAACCCGACGAAGGCGGGTGCGGGGGCGATCAGCTTCGCGCAGAGCAAGCTGGGGACGCCGTATCTGTGGGGCGGCAACGGGACGCCGGAGCAGGGGGGCCGGTTCGACTGCTCGGGGCTGACGAAGGCGGCGTACAGGACGGTCGGTGTCACGCTGCCGCGGGTGGCCAATGACCAGTACAACACCGGGCCGCACCCCAAGCGGAGCGAGCTGCTCCCCGGGGACCTGGTGTTCTTCGCCTCGGACCTGACCAATTCACGCAGCATCCACCACGTCGGCATCTATGTGGGCGGTGGCAAGATGATCAACGCCCCCTACACGGGAGCCAAGATCCGGTACGACCCGATCGACACCCCGGACTACTTCGGGGCGACCCGGCCGAGCGCCAAGTGAGGGCGTGCCGTCCGTCACGTCCGGCGTGGGCGGTTGTGCGCACAGGGCAGGGATTGCGTCAACAATCCGTGAGGCACAGGCCCTGAGCTGCGTCTATGGGTCACCCTTGGGTAACGTCCTGGTGATCGTTCGGTAAGAACGGAACGGTTCACCTGCCGCCGCGCGTTTTTGTCCGCGGAATGGAACTTCCGCACCGCGACCACGGGGGGTCGTCAGCGCAGATCCAGTGATGAGCAACAGCCGAAGTGAGGGGCCGCACCGCGATGGCACTCTGGGACAACCCCGATGTCGAACTGCTCTACGACATCAACGGCCTGGCCAAGGACGCGCCCACCTGGGCCGACCGGACCATGGAGTACGTCGGGGAGTACGGCATCGCCGTCGGCCTCGTCGTACTGGGTCTGTGGGCCTGGTGGGGGGTGACCCGCAAGAGGGAGAGCCGGGAGGAAGCGCTCAGCGGCTTCGCCGGGCTCGTGTGGGCCCCGCTCGCCGCGCTGATCGCACTGGCCGTCAACATCCCCATCCGCGGTTTCGTGGAGCGGCCACGGCCCTTCCTCGACCACGACGGCGTCGAGGTCCTGGTCCAGGGCAAGACCGACTTCTCGTTCGTCAGTGACCACGCCACGCTGACCATGGCCATCGCGGTCGGCATCTTCATGGTGCAGCGCAAGCCGGGTCTCATCGCCATCGCCCTGGCCGTGCTGGAGGGCTTCTGCCGCGTATACATGGGGGTGCACTACCCCACCGACGTGGTCGGTGGCCTGGCCCTGGGCACCGCTGTCGCCCTGCTGCTCGCCCCGGTCGCCATGTGGGCCCTCACCCCGCTGGTGCGGAAGCTGGCGGGCAACGCCCGGATCGAGTCCCTGCTGTGGGCCGGCGGTACGTCCGGTGCGGGGGGCGGTGCCCTCGTGGACGAGCCCGCCGGACGGACGGCTGCGCCCCGCCGCGCCTCGGACCGCGATCTGGCGGCCTGACGACCGGCCCGGCCCCTGGGTGAGGGGGCCGTCGGCCCGTATGACGACCCTCGGCGCCCCCGTCGCATCACGCGGCGGGGGCGCTGCCGTGTGGTGCGGCCGAACGGTGCGGCCTTCCCCGCACCTGTGTACGTCACCCGGCCCGGCGCCGGGGCCTCACATGCCCGGTGCGGTCCCCGCCTGCGGCGTTCCGTCCCGCAGGTGGGTGTCGGCGTCGGTGCGGGCGCGGTCACGGGCGCGGCGGGCGGGGCCGCGCCAGCCGCAGCTGCACGACGCGGAGCAGAAGGACCCCCGCTCGGTCAGCGAGATGTGGTGCGCGGTGGGAGGGTCCGGGTGTTCGGGGGCTCGCTCTCGCACGTGACCACCGTACTCGGGCCGTGACGGGCGCCGACCGGGCCTCGTTGAACCGTCCGATCCGGACCGGCCCGCGACCGGTGCCGGCAACGACCGGACACGAGGGGTCGGCGGGAGATGACAGTGGGGCGGCTGTGGCGACGGTCGGGAGGCGGTGCGGCGACCGCTCCCCTGCTGGCGACCGCCCTGGGCGCGGCCCTCGTGGCACTCGCGCTGGCCGGCTGCTCGGGCGACGGTGCCGTGGCCACCGACGGCCTGCCGACGGCGGCCCGTGACGCGGGCCCGGGCCGGGCGGCCGTCGTGGCTGCGGCCCGGACACTGTCCCGCGCCGGGAGCGCACGGGTGCACACCGCCATGGAGATGTCCAGCGGCGCCACCCGCGTCACCATCGAGGGCCACGGCGTCTTCGACCTGGCCCGCGGCACCGGCAGGCTGCGCGTCACCCTGCCGCCCGGCGCGGACGGGGCGCCGCCCGGGGAGCGCCGCCCGGTCACCGAGCTGCTCACGCCCGGTTCGCTCTACATGCGCAACCGGGCCGGGGTGCCCGCCGACAAGTGGGTACGGGTGGCGACGGCCGGCCTCCCCGACGGGAATCTGGTGACGGGCGGGGCCACCGACCCGCTGACTGCGGCACGGCTGCTGCGCGGGGCCCGCCGGACCGCTTTCGAGGGCACCGCCGAGCTGGACGGCGTCCGGGTGTGGCACTACAGCGGGGTGGTCGACATCGAGCGGGCCGCCGCCGGGGCCCCACGTCAGGCGCGGCGTCAGCTCCGTGCGGCGGAGAAAGGGTTCTCCGGGCGGACGGTCCCCTTCGACGCCTATCTCGACGGGCGGGGCCGGCTGCGGAAGGTCCAGCACCGGTTCGCCTTCACCACGGACGCGCGGGGCAACACCGTCGAGGCGACGGCCCCGGGCGGGCGGAACGGCAGCACGGGCGAGCCGACGCCCGAGGTGGACCTGACGGTCACCTCCACCACGACGCTGCACGACTTCGGCGCTCCCGTGCACCTCACCATGCCGGAGCCGGGGGACATCTGGGCGGGCACCATCGCCGTTCCCTAGCCGGGGCGGCCGGAGATCGGTCCGGTAAATGGTTCGGAAGTGCCATGCGCGGACCGTGGGGCACTCCCTACGCTGGGAGGCCGGGCCCCCGGCCCAGCCGTGGCATTCCGCCCGGTGATCCGTGGAGCACGGGAGGTGATTCGTGTGCCTGTACGGAAGCGTGACGACAGGGGCGACGGCCGTGGGGGCCACCCCCGCGGGCGCTCACTGTTGCAGGATCACCAGGACCACGCAGCCCTCGCCGAGATCGAACTGTGCGGCGAACTGATGATCGCCGCCTCCGCGGCCGAGGGTCCGCTGACGCTGGCCCGTATCGACGAGGTCCTGCGCCACGCCGCGGCCGAACTGGACGACGTACCCGGCCCCCTCCGCTGAGGCGGCCGGTTCCGGGACGCGGAGCCGGTCCGCTCCCGGCCGCTGCGCCGGTCCGCGGCCGTCGGTCGGGGCCGTCAGCCAGGGCCGTCGGTCCGGCAACGCTTGCGGGCCCGCCACCCGGTCCGCTTCCCGACGTTGGTCCGGCCGGCTCCCGCCGTTGGTGCGGAACGCGTGCGCTCCCGTCAGGCCCGGAGCGCTTCCGGAGGCTGATCCGGCCGTCCCCGGCCCGCCCGCCGCTCCGGGCCGCTTCGATCCGGCCGCCTTGCGCCCGCCGGGCCCCGTCCCCTCCGCTGAAGCCGCCAGGCTGGGCCGGCCCCGACCACAGGGCGTGGCGGTGCGGACAACGGGAGTGCGGCCGTGCCGGCCGGTGGGGCTCAGGTGCGCAGGAGGCGGGCGATGGCCGCTGTGGCCTCCTCGACCTTGGCGTCCATCTCCGCGCCGCCGTCCTGTGCGGCGTGGGCGACGCAGTGCCGCAGGTGTTCCTCCAGGAGCTGGAGGGCGAAGGACTGGAGAGCCTTGGTGGAGGCCGAGACCTGGGTGAGTATGTCGATGCAGTAGACGTCCTCGTCCACCATCCGCTGCAGGCCGCGGATCTGGCCCTCGATGCGGCGCAGTCGCTTGACGTGAGCGTCCTTGTTCTTGGTGTAGCCGTGCTCGCCCGTGGCCGCGTGTGCGGAGCAGCACTCGGAGGTGGCTTCGGCCACGGTGTTCGGTGTGTCCGGCGCGGTCTGCGGGGGCGTCATGCGGTCCTCCAGGTGGTGACGAGGGGCGGTCGAAGGCCGTGACCCCGGGCCTCTGATACCCCTACTGGGTATATGATACCGGACTTCTCGGAGCCCGCTTCAGGGCGCGGGCCTCCATGGGTGACACTGGGGGAGGCCGGTTCGCTGTGGCCGGATGATGCGCCTAGCATCAACGAGACCGTCATCGATGCATCCGAGGACCCCCAGTGCGCTTTCGTCTGACCCCCAGGGAGACGAGCTTCTACGACATGTTCGCGGCCTCCGCGGACAACATCGTGACCGGCTCCAAGCTCCTCATGGAACTGCTCGGGGCGGATTCCTCCGCGCGAACCGAGATCTCCGAACGGATGCGCGCGGCGGAGCACGCGGGTGACGACGCGACACACGCGATCTTCCACCAGCTCAACTCCTCCTTCATCACCCCGTTCGACCGTGAGGACATCTACAACCTGGCGTCCTCCCTCGACGACATCATGGACTTCATGGAGGAGGCCGTCGACCTCGTCGTCCTCTACCAGATCGAGGAGCTCCCCAAGGGGGTCGAGCAGCAGATCGAGGTGCTGTCGCGGGCGGCGGAGCTGACGGCCGAGGCCATGCCGAACCTGCGCACGATGGCCAACCTCACCGAGTACTGGATCGAGGTCAACCGGCTGGAGAACCAGGCCGACCAGATCCACCGCAAGCTGCTGGCGCACCTGTTCAACGGCAAGTACGACGCCATCGAGGTCATGAAGCTCAAGCAGGTCGTGGATGTGCTGGAGGAGGCCGCGGACGCGTTCGAGCACGTGGCCAACACCGTCGAGACCATCGCGGTCAAGGAGTCCTGAACTTCCGTGGACACCTTCGCGCTGATCGTGACCGTCGGTGTCGCGCTCTTCTTCACCTATACGAACGGCTTCCACGACTCGGCGAACGCCATCGCGACGTCGGTCTCCACCCGGGCGCTCACCCCGCGCGCCGCACTGGCCATGGCCGCCGTGATGAACCTCGCGGGTGCCTTCCTGGGCAGCGGGGTCGCCAAGACGGTGAGCGAGGGGCTGATCGTGACCCCGCACGGCGAGGCGGGCATGGGCATCCTGTTCGCCGCGCTCGTGGGGGCCATCGCCTGGAACCTCATCACCTGGTACTTCGGGCTCCCGTCGTCCTCCAGCCACGCGTTGTTCGGCGGCATGGTGGGCGCGGCGCTGGCCGGCGGCATCACCGTCTTCTGGTCCGGGGTGATCGAGAAGATCGTCCTGCCGATGTTCCTCTCGCCCATCATCGGCCTGGTCCTCGGCTACTTCGTGATGTGCGTCATCCTGTGGCTCTTCCGCAAGTCCAACCCGCACCGGGCGAAGCGGGGCTTCCGCATCGCGCAGACGGTCTCCGCGGCGGGGATGGCCCTGGGGCACGGTCTCCAGGACGCGCAGAAGACCATGGGTGTCGTGGTGATGGCGCTCACCATCGCGGACGTCCAGGAGCACAACGAGATCCCGGTGTGGGTCAAGATCGCCTGCGCCGCGATGCTGTCGCTGGGCACCTACGCGGGCGGCTGGCGCATCATGCGGACCCTGGGCCGGCGGATCATCGAGCTGGACCCGCCGCAGGGTTTCGCGGCGGAGACGACCGCGGCGTCCGTGATGTACACCGCGTCCTTCATGTTCCACGCGCCCATCTCGACCACGCATGTGATCACCTCGGCGATCATGGGTGTCGGTGCGACGAAGCGGGTCAGCGCGGTGCGGTGGGGCGTCGCCAAGAACATCATCGTGGGCTGGTTCATCACCATGCCCGCGGCGGCGGTCGTCGCGGCCGTCATCTACTGGGCGGTCAAGCTGGTCTTCGGCTGACGGCGCCCGTCTCTCCGCTTCCCTTCCGCTGCCCCGCCCTCCTCGGCGTCCCCGTACGAGGAGGGCGGGGCAGCGGTACGAGGAGCCCGCGGTGGCACCGCCATGCCGCACCGCGGGCAGTCTCGGGGCCGGACCCCTTGGGGGGTCAGCCGAAGCGGCCGGAGATGTAGTCCTCGGTGGCCTGCACCGACGGGTTGGAGAAGATGCGCTCGGTGTCGTCGATCTCGACGAGCTTGCCGGGCGCGCCCACTTCGGCGAGGTTGAAGAAGGCGGTGCGGTCGGACACGCGTGCCGCCTGCTGCATGTTGTGGGTGACGATCACGATGGTGAACCGCGACTTGAGTTCCCCGATCAGGTCCTCGATGGCGAGGGTGGATATCGGGTCGAGCGCGGAGCAGGGCTCGTCCATCAGCAGCACCTGGGGTTCCACCGCGATGGCCCGGGCGATGCACAGCCGCTGCTGCTGGCCGCCGGACAGGCCGGAGCCGGGGCGGCCGAGCCGGTCCTTGACCTCGTTCCACAGGTTGGCGCCCTTGAGGGACCGTTCGACGATGTCGTCGAGTTCGCTCTTGCGGTGGTTGCCGTTGAGCCGCAGGCCGGCCGCGACGTTGTCGTAGATCGACATGGTCGGGAAGGGGTTGGGCCGCTGGAAGACCATGCCGATGGTGCGGCGGACGGAGACGGGGTCCACGTCGCTGCCGTACAGGTCCTCGTCGTCCAGCATCACCTTGCCCTCGACGCGTCCGCCGGGGGTGACCTCGTGCATGCGGTTGAGGGTGCGCAGGAAGGTGGACTTGCCGCAGCCGGAGGGGCCGATGAAGGCGGTCACGGAGCGCGGCTCGATCGTCATGGAGATGTCGTCGATGGCGCGGAAGCCGCCGTAGTAGGCGGAGAGGCCGCTGACGTCGATGCGCTTGGCCATGGGAATCACTGCCTTAGTGCTTGGGGGCCTTCCAGCGGGCTATGCCGCGGGCGACCAGGTTGAGGATCATGACGAAGGCGATCAGCACGAGGGCGGCGGCCCAGGCGCGGTCGTAGGACGGCTCGTTGCCGTTGGCCCACTGCTCGTAGACGTAGTAGGGCAGTGAGGACTGAGCGCCCTCGAAGGGGTTGGCGTTGATCTGGGCGGAGCCGAAGACCAGCAGCAGGATCGGGGCCGACTCGCCGGCCACGCGGGCGACGGCCAGCATGATGCCGGTGGTGATGCCGCCGACCGCGGTCGGCAGGACGACCTTGAGGATGGTCTTCCACTTCGGTACGCCCAGCGCCAGCGACGCCTCGCGCAGCTCGTTGGGGACGAGCTTGAGCATTTCCTCCGTCGAGCGGACGACGATCGGCATCATCAGGATCGCCAGCGCCATGGCGCCCGCGAACCCGGAGTAGCCGAAGTCGAGGATGATGATCCAGAACGAGAGGACGAAGAGCCCGGCCACGATGGAGGGGATGCCGGTCATGACGTCCACGAAGAAGGTGACGGCCTTGGCGAGCCGTCCGGTGCCGTACTCGACCAGGTAGATCGCGGTGAGCAGCCCGACCGGGGCGGCGATCAGGGTGGCGAGGGCGACCTGTTCGAGGGTGCCGATCAGTGCGTGGTAGATCCCGCCGCCGGCCTCCATGGTGATGACGCCGTTCATGGAGTGGCTGAGGAAGTAGCCGTCGAGGACCTTCACCCCGCGGGCGATCGTCTCCCAGATGAGGGAGGCCAGCGGGATGACGGCCAGCAGGAAGCTGACCCAGATGAAACTGGTGGCCAGCCGGTCCTTGGCCTGCCGGGCGCCTTCGACGGCGCCGGCCAGTACGGCGGTGAGGGCCACGTACAGCACGGCGGCGATCAGGCCCCACTGGATGCGGCTGTCGAGCCCGCCGATCAGGCCGATGCCGCAGCCGAGGGCGACGGCGAGGGCGGCCAGTCCGGCGGGGGCCCAGCGCGGCAGCCGGGGGCGGCGCAGTGTGGGGGTGGGGGCGGCGGCGTCACGGGGCGCGGCGTCGGCCATGACGGTCTGGCTCATGCGTTCGCTCCCGTGTACTCCTTGCGGCGCGCGATGATCAGTCGTGCCGCACCGTTGACCAGCAGGGTGATGACGAACAGGACGAGGCCGGAGGCGATCAGCGCGTCCCGGCCCATGGACCCGGCCTCCTTGAAGCCCGCGGCGATGTTCTGCGCGAACGTGCCGCCGCCGGGCTCCAGCAGGCTGGCCTGGATGACGAAGCTGGGGGAGAGGACCGTGGCGACGGCCATGGTCTCGCCCAGCGCGCGGCCCAGGCCCAGCATGGAGGCGCTGATGACGCCGGACCGGCCGAAGGGCAGCACCGAGATGCGGATGACCTCCCAGCGGGTGGCGCCCAGGGCGAGGGCCGCCTCCTCGTGCATCTTGGGGGCCTGCCGGAAGACTTCGCGGGAGACGTTGGTGACGATCGGCAGGATCATGATGGCGAGCAGGATCCCGGCGGTGAACAGGGAGCGGGCGGCGCCGCCCTCGTAGCTGAAGATGCCGGTCCAGCCGAGGTAGTCGTCCAGCCACGCGTACAGACCGGTGAGGTGGGGGACGAGGAAGAGCGCGCCCCACAGGCCGTAGACGATGGAGGGGACGGCGGCCAGCAGGTCGATGACGTAGCCCAGCGGGGTCGCGAGCCTGCGCGGCGCGTAGTGCGAGATGAACAGCGCGATGCCCACGGCGATCGGTACGGCGACGACCATCGCGACGAGGGAGCTGACGACGGTGCCGAAGGCGAGGACCGCGATGCCGAACCGGGGCGGGTCGGCGTTGGCGTCCCATTCGAAGGCGGTGAGGAAGTTCGCCTCGTCGGCGCTGATGGCGAGTGCGGCCCGCCAGGCGAGGAAGACGGCGATCGCGGCCATGATCACCAGGAGGGTGATCCCGGAGCCCCGGGAGAGGCCGAGGAATATGCGGTCGCCCTTGCGGGTGTCCCCCCGCGTGGGCCCCGCCGGGGCGGGTGGGTTTTCGGTAGCCATGGTTTCTCCGGTCTGGCTGGTGCGGAGCGCCGCACGGCGGGCGTGCTGCGGTCCTTTGGCGGTGCACCGGATCGTTCCGCCGTGCCACGTACCCGGATGATCCGGGACAAAAGGGGTGCGGCTCGGCATGGGTGGGGCGGGCGGCGGTGCCGTGGCACCGCCGGACCACACCGTCGGGCTGGTGCCGGGGCGGCGGAAGGAGCCGCGTTCCCGGCGGGGAGGGTTACTTCAGGCTGTCGACCGTGGAGCGGACCTTGGTGATGATCTCGTCCGGGATGGGGGCGTAGCCCTTCTCCGCGAGGGACTTCTGGCCGTCCTCGCTCGCGGTGTACTTCAGGAAGGACTTCGTCGCGTCCAGGGACTCCTTCTTGTTGCCCTTGTCGCAGACGATCTCGTACGTCACCAGGACGATCGGGTAGGCGTCCTCGGCCTTGGTCTTGTAGTTCAGCTCCAGCGACAGGTCCTTGCCCTGGCCGACGACCTTGGCGTCCGCGATGGCCTTCGAGGCGTTGTCGGTGGTGGCCTCGACGGGCTCCTTGGCGCCGGTGTCCAGCTTGACCGTGCTCAGGTCGTTGCCCGTGGCGTAGGACAGCTCGACGTAGCCGATGGCGCCGTCGTTCTGCTTGACGTTGGTGGCGATGCCGGACGAGCCGTCGGCGCCCTGGCCGCCCTTGCCGGCCCACGCCTTGGCGGGCTCGTGCTTCCAGGAGGAGGGGGCCGCGGTGTTGAGGTACTTGGTGAAGTTGTCGGTGGTGCCCGACTCGTCGGAGCGGTGGAACGCCTGGATCTTGGTGCCCGGCAGATCGGCGTCCGGGTTGAGCTTCTTGATGGCCGGGTCGTTCCACTTGGTGATCTTCGAGTCGAAGATCTTGGCCAGGGTGTCGGCGTCCAGCACCAGGTCGTCCACGCCGTCGAGCTTGTAGGCGACGGCCACCGGGCCGCCGACCATCGGCAGGTCGATGGCCTGCCCGCTCTTGCAGACCTTCTTGGACTTGGCGACCTCGTCTGGCTTCAGCGCCGAGTCGGAGCCCGCGAAGGCGGTCTTGCCCTGGAGGAACTCCTGGATGCCGGCGCCCGAACCGGTCGGCTTGTAGTTGAGCTGGGTGCCGCTGCAGGCCGACTGGTAGGTCTGGGTCCACACGTCCATGGCGTTCTTCTGGGCGCTGGAGCCCGAGGCCAGGAGCTTGCCCTCGCCGTCGCACTTGATGTTGCTGGCGGCCTTGCTCGTCTCGCTGCCGGAGCCGCCGGAGTTGTCGTCCGAGCCGCAGGCGCTCAGAACCAGGGCGCCAGAGACCACGAGAGCGCCGACAGCTGCGGTGCGGAGCCGGATCGTGCGCTGAAGCTTCACTTTCGTTCAGTTCCTTCCTGGGCCCGGGAGCGACGACCGGCCGGCCGTCGGGCTCTCTGGCTATGGGGCGCGGTTCCGGTTTCGCGGGGTGCCGCGCTCTTCGTAAGGCCGAAATTAGACAGATCAGGTGACGTGGCCGACGGAGCTGAGTGAACGCAGAGTGAACCTCGGCGGTCAGCCCGGTGCGTGCCCCGGGGAGGGCCGCACAGTACGCACTGCTTGATACTCGTCAGTACGTTCCTCTGTTGTCTTTCCGGTCGGCATGGCACTATCCGCTGCACTGGCCTGAGTTGACCATACAAACAGGGGGTGGCCCGGGTGAGACGGCCGCTGAGCAGCTCGACCCTCCCGACGTCCGGCAGGCGTGGCCCACTCATGGTGGTCTGCACCATGGCCCTGCTGATGGGGCCGGCACTCGGCACCGCCTACGCCGACCCGCAACCGCCCGATGCGAGCGGTACGGCGCGGCGGAGCGGCGGGGGTGCGAGCCTGGAGGAGATCCGCAAACAGATCGAGCGGCTGCACGACAGGGCCGGGTCGGCGACGGACGCCTACAACGCGGCGGAGGCCGCGGTCAAGAAGCAGCAGAAGCGCATCGTCCGGCTGGCCAAGCGGATCGATGCCACCCAGGGCAAACTGGACAAGCTCAACAAGACGGCCGGCGCGATGGCCCGCGCCCAGTACCGCAACGGCGGCATGCCACCCCACGCCAGGCTGATGCTCAGCGACGACCCGGAGGACTTCCTGGACGGGCTCTCGCTCGCCCACAAGGGTCAGCAGGCCACCCGTTCCTTCCTCGACACCCTCACCGAGACCCGCTCCTCGCTGCGCGGTGACGCCAAGGAGGCCAGTGACGAGTGGCGTCAGCTGGAGAGGACCCGCAAGAAGAAGGCCGCGGCGAAGAAGAAGATCACCGCGCAGCTGAAGAAGGCGAAGAAGATCGAGTCGGGCCTCAAGAAGGAGGAGCGGGAGCGGCTGCGCCGGCTGGAGGAGGACGCGGCGAAGGCGCGGCAGGCCAAGTGGCTGAAGTCGGGTGCGCTCGACGGCGTCGGCGGCAAGGCGTCACCGGCCGGCCGGAAGGCCCTCGCGTGGGCGACCAAGCAGCTCGGCAAGGACTACGTGTGGGGTGCCGAGGGCCCCGACACCTTCGACTGCTCGGGTCTGACGATGCGCGCCTGGGAGGCCGCGGGGGTACGGATCCCGCGCACCTCGCAGGAGCAGTGGCGGCAGCTGCCGCACGTGCCGGTCGCGAAGATGCGACCGGGCGACCTGATCATCTACAAGAAGGACGCCAGCCACGTGGGGATCTACGTGGGCGACGGTGCGCTGCTGCACGCGCCGCGTACGGGGCGGCAGATCACGATCGAGGGCGCCGGTTCGATGCCAATCCTGGGGGTTGTGCGGCCCGACAAGTGAGCGGCGTCACGGCGACGTGCACCATTGTGGCCTGTTTCCTTCCTCTTCTGTTCGCTCTGTGGTCGTTCGGCGGCTTCCGGCGCGTGAGCTTGGTCATGTACTGACCAGCGATATCGGTGCTGTCGGGCGGTGAACTCCCGGTCTGGCCCGGTCATATGACAGGGGCGGATTATCGTCAGCCGTTCCGCCCGCACAGGCAAGGGCGTTAAGGTCCCTTCGGTAAGCCCGGGATGACGAGCGTCCGACCACCGCGCGCCGTTCCGGGCCGATCCATGGTGGCCGCCGTACGGCGCGCGCACCACGCCCTCGGGGGAGGGAGAGGTTCCAGCATGCCCGTAAGCGCGCCCGCGGCCGGGGCGGCGACGCGGCCCGCCGACGCGCAGGCCCCGCAGTCCGCGCAGTCGGCCGGCACCGCCTTGAATCTGCTCGTCATCGAGGACGACCCCGCGGGGGACCTCAGTGTGCCCCGCATGCTCGACGCCTGCGGCAAGCCCGTACGCGTCCGTACCGCCCGCAACCTCACGGAAGCGGCACGGCTGCTCACCGACGACGTCCACTGCATCCTGCTCGACCTCGCCCTGCCCCACGAGGAGGGCGGGGACCACCACGGCGACGGCGCACCCGCCGCGGCCGGGCCCTGCCCGGCTGAGGCGGCCCCCACCGGGGCCTGCGCGGGCGACGACGAGGCGGACGGCACCCCCGCCTCCGGCACCTCCGCCTCCGGCAGCCCCGCCACCGAACCGGACGAACTGCACATACTCCGCCGCGTCCTGCGGATGGCGCCCCGGCACGCCGTGCTCGCGCTCACCGACGGCACCGACGCCGAACGCGCCGCCGACGCCGTACGGGTCGGCGCCCAGGACTACCTCTTCCGCGACGAACTCGACGGCCGGCTGCTCAACCGGGCCATCCGCTACGCCGTCGCCCGCAAACGCGCCGACCTCGCCCAGCGCCAGCTCACCGAGTCCCGGCTGCGCGCCCAGGAGAACTCCCGCCTGGAGCGCGGACTGCTGCCCAGGCCGCTGCTGGAGGGCAGCGAACTGCGGTTCGCCGCCCGCTACCGTCCCGGACGCTCCCGCGCCCTGCTCGGCGGCGACTTCTACGACACCGTCCGAACCCCCGACGGCACCGTGCACGCCATGATCGGCGACGTGTGCGGGCACGGCCCCGACGAGGCGGCCCTCGGCGTCGAGCTGCGGATAGCCTGGCGCGCCCTCACCTTCGCCGGGCTCAGCGGCGACGCACTGCTCGCCACCTTGCAGAAAGTGCTGGAGAACGAACGGGACAGCGAGGAGATCTTCGCGACCCTGTGCACCGTCGACATCGCGCCGGACGGACGCAGTGCCGACGTCCACCTGGCCGGCCACCCCTCCCCGCTGTTCGCCGGCAGCGGCGGCGCGACGCCCCGGCTCCTCCCGGAGGACGTCAGCGGCCCGGCGCTCGGCCTGCTCCCGCAGGTCGGCTGGCCCCGCCGCCGGGTCACCCTGGGCCGCTCCTGGAGCCTGATGATGTACACGGACGGGCTGATCGAGGGCCGCGTCGACGAGGGCCGCACCGACAGCACGCAGCGGCTCGGCCAGCAGGGCATGCTCGACATCGTGGCCCGGCGCATGGCCGAGGGCGCCCGCGGCGAACGGCTGCTGGAGGAGACGATGACGGAAGTCCGCCGGCTCAACGGCGGCGAACTCACCGACGACGTGGCGGTCGTCCTGCTGGACAGGGAACGCTGAGGGCGGACGGACCGCGCAGGAGAACCCGCCCGGAGGACTGGCGGAGCCGGCGCGGCGGACGCCTCCGCCCCCGGGCGGGCCGGACGGAAGGTTCTTCGCGCGGCCGTGCCGTGGTGCGGTGCCGGCACTCGGCTCCCTCAGCCGGGGCTCCCTCAGCCGGGCCCCGTCGGCGAAAGCCGTTCACCGGAGGTCCGTCGGCGGAGGGCTACCGGCCCGGGACCCGTCAGGCGGAGGCCCGGGACATCAGGGAGCGTCGACCAGGCCCGCCAGCACGGGGTCGTCGGGCGGGGTCCCTCAGCCGGGTCCGCCGTCGGACGAGGACTGCCGGAGGCGGGCTGTCAGCGACGGGCTGCCGCCGCCCGGCCAGTCACCGGCCATCGAAGGGGCTCACCGGCCGTTGAAGGGGCCGTACGGGCCGTCACTGCTGCTGCCGCCGCGTCGGCGCCCGCCGCCGCGGCCCATGACCTGCTTCAGCGCCGGACGGACGTCCACGATGTAGACGATGCTGGCGACCGCGCCGATGAGTTGCAGCAGGAAGAACCACGGCACCGCCAGGTTCACCACGACGGTGAGCCCCAGAATGATCAGCCAGAACTGCTTGGTCTGCTTGTCGGCCGCGCGGTAGGCGTCCTCCCGCCGCAGCACCCCGTCCACGAAGGCGAAAACCGCCAGGGCGAGCAGCACGAGGGAGATCAGCCCCATGACGGTGGCCTGGAAGCCCTGGAACAACATCGTGCTCACACTCCCGGTCGGTCTCGGACGCTTGACTCGTTCGTAAAGGGCGCTTTGCCGCAACCGTACCCCAGCACGGGAGGAACGGGCCGGGCCCGCGAAAGGTGCCCGCCCCGTTCCCGCCCCTCCCGTCCGCGGTCCGGGCCCGGGGCGCCGATGAGGGCCCCGGACCCGAGCAGGAGCCGCGTGCCGGCCGGGTGCCGGGAGCCGGTCAGGAGTCCGTCTCCGTCTCCTTCGCGGAGGGCTTCCGGGCGGCCGGCGGGGTGGTGCCCGCCGACTTCCGCGCGGTGCCGGTCTTCGCGGAGCCGCCGGTGCTCTTGGCAGCGCCCTTGCCGGTGGTGCTGGTGGTGCCGCTGGTGCTCTTGCCGGATGCGCCGGCGGCCGTGCCGTTGCGGGAGCCCGCGCTCCGGGCGGCGGACTTGGGCGCGGCCGGCTCGGGGGCCGCCACCTCCTCGGCCGGGGGCTCGGCGACCTTCACCGACTGGGCGGGCGCCCGCTCGACGGTCACCTCGGGGGCCTCGCCGCCACCGTTCTCGCCCCGCCAGTTCTTGACCGCCTCGCGACCGCGTACCGCCAGTTCGTCGTAGGCCTCACGCGCCTTGACCGCGTACTCGGCGGCGACGCCCACGCCCTGGAGGGCCAGGTGCTGCGCCTGCTCGCGGAGCTTCTTGAGGTCGGTGTCCAGCCCGCTGAGGGTCTCGGTGACCTTCGCCTGGGTCTCCTTGGCCTGCTTGGTGAGCTTCGCCTGGACCTCCTTGGGGTCCGTCTCCCGCACGGCGGCCAGCGCCTGCGGCGCCTCCTCGCGGATCTTGTCGACGACGCCGGCGGCGAAGTAGAGCGGCGTCGGGTCGGTGAGGGTCTTGCGCAGATCGTTCGCGATGGGCATGTGCGTACGCCTTTCGTGGCTGAACTCGCGTGGTGGGGCGACCGGTTGCCGACCGTCGTGAGCGGGTCGGCCCGCATCGCCCCGGTCCGGCTGGATGCTCTTTCGTGGTGCGCTCGGTGCGCGCTTCGCCGGGTCCCGGGTGCGGAGCCCGAAGGCCCCGCGGCCCGCTGCTCCGGTGCCCGGCGAGCGCCGGCCGGATGGCCGGCCGGGTGCTCGCCGTACGGGCGCTCGGTGCGCGGCTGCTCGATGTGGGTAGTCGGTGTTCAGATGTGGGCGGATCGTGCGGCGGCTGCCGGACGTATCCCCGTCCGCCGCCACGGCCTCACTCCGCGGGCCCTTCGGCCGTCCGGCCCGGAGACGGGCCCTCGGTCCGGCCGTCGGCCCGCTCGTCGGCCCGCTCGTCGGCCGGGCCCGGTGTCTCGTGCCCGGCCGCGCGCTGGTGGGCCGTCTCCTTGCGGAACGACTCGTAGATCTGGAGCAGCGCCTGCTTCTGCTGCTCCGTGATCGACGAGTCCGCGAGGATGGCGGCGGGCACCTGGAGCAGGTCCTCACGGTCCCGCTCGTCGAGGATCCCGGCCTGCACGTACAGCGTCTCCGCGGAGATCCGCAGCGCCTTGGCCAGTTGCTGGAGGATCTCCGCGCTCGGCTTGCGCAGGCCGCGCTCGATCTGGCTCAGGTACGGGTTCGAGACACCGGCGGCGTCCGCGAGCTGCCGCAGGGACAGCTTCGCGGTCCGCCGCTGTTCCCGGAGGAACTCCCCGAGGTTCCCGACGTTGAGCGAGGCCATGACTCCAGAGTGCACCCGTCCGCTAACTTTTGCAAGCAACCCGCTTGCAAGTGTCGAAGGCGGGTTCGCTCTCTCCGGTTTGCCGCCTGTCCCGTCTCCGCCGAGGTCAAGGCCGTCCCGGTCTTCGTGACGCATCAGCTCGCACGTCACCGCTCAGTCTCGGGCAGCCGGTACGACGTCCCGATCAATCCGAGGTGCCGACCTCTTCCGCCCCGTACGGCCGTCCTCCCTGGTCGGCGCCGGGTGGTGGCTGGTGGAAGCGGAGGACCTCCGGCTGGAGTACGCCGACGGTCGGGGAGAGACGACGCAAGGTGGGCCGCTTGAGGTGATGCATCCCGGAGTTCGACAGGAACCGGCGGCAAAGGACCACGAGGTTCTCGGACGGTTTCCCGACGCAGGCGCGCGGCCAGCACTCAGGCGGCGGCGGAGGCCACGAAGAACGGAATGGCGACGAGGAAGCGGCCGGCCTCGGCGCGTCGGCGCTGTTCGGCGAGCCACTCGTCTGCCTGGTCACGGCCGACGACGCCGGCGGCGCAGACCGGCTCGGCGAGCCTCGCGAGCAGCGACAGCATCGCGGGGTCGGTGAAGACATCGGTGTGCACCTCGACCGTGACGTCGTCGAAGCCGCCGGCCAGGAGCAGGCTGCGGTACTGGCGGCCGGCGTGGGGGGTGCCCAGGAGGTCGGCGCGGGCGTGCACGATCGTGCGGGTGAGCGCCGCATCGTCCGAGTCGATCATGATGCCGTCCCAGTCCTGACCGACCAGGACGATTCTGCCGCCCGGGCGGAGAACCCGTCGTGCCTCCGCCACCGCGCGCCCCGGCTCCTGAAGTTCGTGGAAGACCTTGTCGGCACGGTAGCCGTGCACGCTTCCGTCGGCGAACGGCAGATCCTCCGCCCCCGCCTCCCGGAACTCGGCCTCCGGCCACCGCTTCCGGGCCGCGGCCAGCATCCACGGGCTGGGGTCCACGCCCACCGCGTGGATGCCGCGTTCGGCCAGCTCGGCGACGGCTCGTCCGGCGCCGCAGCCGACGTCCACCACGGTTGAGCCCGGGACGGGAGACAGCAGTTCGTAGGAGCGGGCCCGCAGCCGAGTGGCGTTCGGCGTCTGGTCCGCAGCGTCGAGGGCGGCCAGCAGGGCTTCGGTGCCGCGGTGCTCTCCCACCGCTTCCTGGCTCTTGGACATGGACGTCATGCTGCGACTTAATGTCGGCATGAAGTCAAGCGAAGGCGACGGCGACGCAGGCACGTTGGGCATCGGCGCCCTCGCGGCACGGTTCGGTCTGGCCACGCACGTGCTGCGACATTGGGAGGCGATGGGCCTGCTGCACCCCGCGCGGGATGCCGGCGGGCGCCGCCGCTACGGTGCGGACGACCTCACCCGCGTGGCGACGATCCTCGTCTTGAAGGAGGCCGGCCTTGGCTTGAACACCATCAGGGTCCTGTCCGCAACCGCCGACCGCGCCACCCGACACGAGATCCTCCATCCCACGGCGGAGGAACTCCGGTCGAGAATCGCAGCGGCCCAGGCGTCGCTGGAGCTCATCGAGGGCGGCCTGAACTGCGAGTACGAGGACGTCACCCAGTGCCCGGGCTACCGGCGACTCATCGCCGAGCGGATCACCGAGCGGATCACCGAGCGCTCCGATCCGCGAAGCCCGGCCGGAGAGCCGGTGGCCGAGGCCGTGGCACCTGCCTGATTTTTAGCCAAGGGCGTTCCGATGGAGCGGGTGCTTCTCGGGATGTTCGAGTGCCGGAGACGTTGAGACCGGTGCCGGAGCTTGACGCCGGCGCGTATCCGGCACTGGCCGAAACTCGTACCCCGACTGACCGGTTCCGGCTCGGAGGCGGAGTCCGACCGCGTGCTCGAAGCCGTTCTGGCGGGTATCGCGTCGGCGCGCTGAGTGCCGCCCGGACTGCCCGCACGTCGAGGGCGGGGATGCAGGTATGGACTCGGGCGCCTCGGCCCGTGCGGGGCGGGGAGAGGCCGGGCCAGGAGGTGGTGCCGCCGGCGGTGATGCGGGCGGTCCGTGTCCCACCGTCGGACCCCGGCCGGGTCCGACGGTGACCGGAGGCAGGGCCTGCCGGCTGCCGGGGGCGAGTGCGGCCACGCCGTCGCCGGTCCGTGAAGCCCTCGTCCAGGAGCGCCGCGCTCGTGCCGGCTGCTGCGCGCTGCCGGGTTCTCGTTGCGGCCCCGCACGGCGTGTGCCGGTCCGCTTTCGGTGTGACGGGACCGTCAGGGGCGGGCCGTCACCTTGGTGAGGAACGCCGCGAGGTTCGTCATGGTGCGCTCGATCTTCTCCTCCAGGGTGAGCGACTCGTAATGCGTGGTGCCGATCCCGGTGTCCTTCTTGCCGCGCAGGTAGAGCGAACAGCACAGGTCGCTGCATATGTAGGTGCCCACGGAGTTGCCCTGCTGGCCCGCCTTGCCCGCCTTCGGGGCGACCATGAGGGCGGCGCCGGCGGTGTGGGTGGTCAGACACAGCGAGCACACGCTCCGCCTGCTCTGGGCCGGTCCGCCGTTGGCGGAGGAGCGGAGGGCGACGGCGCGGGGGGTGCCGTCCAGCACCGTGACGAGGTAGGCACGGTCGGTGGCCTGGGGGTCGCGCCAGCCCAGGTAGTCGAGGTCTTCCCAGGGGCGGTCGGCCAGGTCGCGGGGGACGTACAGGCGCTTGGACTCGCCCTTGGTGCGGTTCACGAAGGCGCTGCGGATCTCTTGCTCGGTGAGGGGTTTCATGAAACGCAGGCTAATTTGCCTAAAAGGTTTAGGCAAAGGCATTATTGGTTTCGGTGGATGAGAGGAAGATCATGGTGAGCGCAGGACTGACCACGGAGCGTCTGGTGCGAGCCGGCGCCGAACTGGCCGACGAGGTCGGCTTCGACCAGGTGACCGTTTCGGCGCTCGCCCGCCGGTTCGACGTCAAGGTCGCCAGCCTCTACTCGCACGTCCGCAACTCCCACGACCTCAAGACCCGCATCGCCCTCCTCGCCCTGGAGGAACTCGCCGACCGGGCCGCCGACGCACTCGCCGGACGGGCCGGCAAGGACGCGCTCACCGCACTCGCCAACGTCTACCGCGACTACGCCCGCGAACACCCCGGCCGCTACGCCGCCGCGCAGCTGCGGCTCGACCCGGCCACCGCCGCCGCCAGCGCGGGTGTCCGGCACGCACAGCTGACCCGTGCCGTACTGCGCGGCTACGACCTGACCGGGACGGACCAGACCCACGCCGTCCGGCTGCTGGGCAGCGTCTTCCACGGCTACGTCGGCCTGGAGATGGGCGGCGGGTTCGACCACAGCGCCCCCGACACCCAGGAGACCTGGGAGCGCACCCTGGACGCCCTCGACGCCCTGCTGCGCAACTGGCCCACGCCTTCCTGACCGCCCTGTTCTCCCCGGCTTCCCCGACTCCTCCGGCTTCTCCGCCTTCCCCGATCTCCCCGACGCAGAGGCAAGACCATGCACACCGACACCCCCTGGATCACCACGCCCCTCACGGCGGAGCTGCTGCGCGGCGCCGTCGAGCTGGAGCACACCGACCGCGGCGTGCTGCCCCACCGGCTGCCCGGCTGGGCCCGCGCCCAGTGCCCCGACGGGCAACTGGCCATGGCCGAGTCCCAGCCCTCCGGCGTCCGGCTCGCCCTGCGCACCCGCGCCACCGCCGTCGAACTCGACACGCTGCCCCTCAAGCGCGTCTACCCCGGCGCCCCGCCCCGCCCCGACGGCGTGTACGAACTGCTCGTCGACGGCCGCCCGGCCGGGCAGGGCACGGTCAACGGCGGCGACACCGTCACCGTCGATCTGACCGGCGGTCCAGGAGGGGTGGAGTCCGGCACCCCGGGCACCCTCCGCTTCACCGGGCTGCCCGACCGGGAGAAGGACGTCGAGATCTGGCTGCCGCACAACGAGACGACCCGCCTGGTTGCTCTGCGAACCGACGCGCCCGTCGCCCCCGTGCCGGACCGGGGCCGCAAGGTCTGGCTGCACCACGGGAGTTCGATCAGCCACGGCTCGGACGCGGCGGGCCCCACCACCACGTGGCCCGCGCTGGCCGCCTCGCTGGGCGGTGTGGAGCTGGTCAACCTGGGGCTGGGCGGCAGCGCCCTGCTGGATCCGTTCACCGCCCGCACCATGCGGGACCTTCCCGCGGATCTGATCAGCGTCAAGATCGGCATCAATTTGGTCAACAGCGATCTGATGCGGTTGCGGGCCTTCACCCCGGCTGTGCACGGCTTCCTCGACACCCTGCGTGAGGGCCACCCGACGACGCCGCTGCTCGTCGTCTCGCCCCTGTGGTGCCCCATGCACGAGGACACGCCCGGCCCCTCCGCGTTCGATCCCGAGGGGCTCGCCGCCGGGCAGCTGCGGTTCCGGGCCACCGGTGACCCGGCCGAACGCGCCGCCGGGAAGCTGACGCTGGGCATCATCCGCGACGAACTGGCCCGCATCGTGGAACAGCGGGCGGCCGACGACCCGCATCTGCATCTTCTCGACGGCCGCGAGCTGTACGGCGAGGCCGACCACGACGAACTGCCGCTGCCCGACGGGCTCCACCCGGACGCCGCCACCCACCGGCGCATCGGCGAACGTTTCGCAGCGCTGGCCTTCGCCGAGGGCGGGCCCCTCGCGGCCTCGGCGTCCTGAGACCACGCGCCCGGCGCCCCGGGACCGCGCGCCGCACAGCCGGCCGGTCATGGGCGCCGGGCCTGTCGGGGTCCGATCGGTTCGGTGCGGGACCGCCGGGACGCGGCCCAGGCGGTCGAGGTCACGGCGTACTCGACCTCGCCGTGCTCCGAACCCGGAAGGGGCTCCGGCCAGTCCCCGGTGAAATGCCGGACAAGGAAGAGACCCGCCTTCTCCATCACCCGCCGCGAACGGGTGTTGACCGCCATCGTGTTGCCGGTCACCCGTTCCACGCCCAGCTCGGTGAAGCCCTTCGCGACGAGGGCACGCGCACCCTCGGTGGCGTAACCGTGCCCCCATGCGGCTCTGGTCAGCCGGTAGCCGAGTTCGACCACCGCCGCACTGTGCTCGTTCAGCGGACGGAACTCGAACCAGCCGAGGAAGACGTCCCCCTCCTTGCGCCGCGCCGCCCAGTAACCGCGCGTACCGGTGCACGGATGGTCGTGCAGCAGCCGCGGCATGGTCCGGTCACGGACGACCTCACGGCTCACCGGCCGGCCGCCGTTGAGGAACCGCATGACCTGCGGGTCGTTGTCGAGCGCCCACACGTCCTCGGTGTCGTCCTCGGTGAACGGCCGCAGCACCAGCCGCTCGGTCTCCAGGAAGGCGTCCATGCCGCGATCCTCACCGCATCGGGTACGGCTCCGCCAGCGAGTTTTCGCCCCTGCCGCCCGCGGGACGGCCGTTCGCCCTGCACCCACTTTTTTGTGGGTACTTGGCAGCGCCCGGCAGTGTGGCGACCCTGGTGACACGGGCGGCGAGGACGCCACCGCGGGACGGGCGCCTGACGCGGACGAAGGGGAGGGAGCGGCGGATCAGGCGGCCGGCGCGGGACCGGATCCGGAGGCGGCGGCGAGCTTTTCCAGCCGGCGGTGTCCCCACTCGGACAGCGGCGCCAGCGCGTCGGCCAGCTCCTGACCGAACGGGGTGAGGGAGTACTCGGTCTTCGGCGGCACCACGTCGTGGACCTCCCGGTGCACGAGTCCGTCGGTCTCCATCTCGCGGAGCGCCTGCGTCAGCACCTTCTCGCGCAGGCCCGGCAGGCTCCGGCGCAGTTCTCCGGGGCGGCGCGGGCCCTGCTCCAGCAGCCACAGCAGTGCGGTCTTCCATTTGCCGTCGATCACGGCGACAGCTGCGGTGACCCCGCACACGTTCAGATCCTGAGCACGGCTGCGCGTCATTGTCGCCCCTTTTGTCATTGCCCGTACCGAAATTGCGTATCTGCTTCACGAAGGAGAACGGAACATGTTCCCGACCGCCGAACACCGCGCCGCACGAGGCTCTTCCGCGAACACTTCCGCCACCGTCACTGTCACCGTGCTCGGGCTCGGACCGATGGGCCGCGCACTCGCCGGCGCGTTCCTGGAGGGCGGCATACGGACCACCGTGTGGAACCGGACCCCCGGCAAGGACCGGGACCTCATCGACCGCGGCGCCACCGGTGCCGCCTCGCCCGAGGAAGCGGTCTCGGCCGGCGACCTCGTCGTCGTCTGCGTGGTCAACTACGACGCCTCCGACGCCGTACTGCGCCAGGAAGCCGTCACCGCCGCCCTCAAGGGCCGCACTGTCGTCAATCTGAGTGCCGACACCCCCGCCCGCGCCCGCTCCGCCGGCCGCTGGGCGGCCGACCACGGCATCCGCTGTCTCGACGGCGCCATCATGACGCCCACCACCACGATCGGCACGCCCGACGCGGTGTTCCTGCACAGCGGCCCCGCCGACCTGTACGAGGAACACCGGCCCGTGCTGGAGATTCTTGGCGGTACCCACACCCACCTCGGGGAGGACATCGGCCGGGCGGCTGCCTACGATCTGGCGCTGCTGGACATCTTCTGGACGGCGATGAGCGGATACGCACACGCACTGGCCGTCGCGGACGCCGAGGGCATCAGCGCCACCGAACTGGCCCCCTTCGCCAAGGGCATCGGCGCCATCATCCCGCCGGTCATGGACGAGTACGCCCGGGACGTGGCCGGCGGCACCTACTCCGGCGAGGGCAACCCGCTCACCTCGGCCGCCTCCTCGATGACCCACGTCATCGACGCCTCCGAGGCGCACGGCATCGACGCCGGTCCGATGCGGGTGGCCGAGGGCTGGGCCCGCCGCGCCATCGGGCTCGGCCACGGCGGCGACGGCTTCTCCCGCCTCACGGAGCTCCTGGCCCGCCGCTGACGGGTGGGTGGTTTTTCACCTTCCGGTGTTGCGGCGGGTGGCTTTCCGGGGCGTGGCCTTTGGGGGAGCGGCCTCTGTAAGGGCGGCCTCCCGGGGTGCGGATTCTGCAAAAGCGGCCTCCCGGGGTGCGGCTTTTCCAGGCGCCGCCTTACGGGGTGCGGTCTCCCGAAGTGCCGCCCGCCTGCGGCGGAGGAGCAGGTCGCCGCCGGGGAACGCCGCCAGCAGGGCCAGCAGGGCGCTCACCGCGGGCCACCCGGCGAGCCCGTAGGCGTGCGCGCCCGCCCACGAGCCGAGACTGCCGCCGAGATAGGCGCACGTCATGTAGGCGGTGCTGAGCCTGCTGCGCACCTCGGCGCGCAGTGTGTAGATCCGTACCTGGTTGGCGACCATGCCCGACTGCATACCGACATCCAGCAGCAAGGTCCCCGCCACGAGCGCCGCCAGTCCCACCGCGCCGCCGCGTGTGCCGCACAGCAGTACGGCGGCGGCGACGAGGACTGTCAGCACGGCGACGGCGTTCACCGCGTCGGGCCCGCGCCTGTCCACCTGGCGGCCGGCGAACGGGGTGCACAGCATCGTCACGGCGTTCACCAGGGCGAGGGCCCCGACCGCACCTGCACCCAGGCCGTGGACCGGACCGGTCAACAGCAGGGCCACCGCCGTCCAGACGGCGGAGAACCCCGCGAACACCGCGGCCTGGTAGCAGCAGGAACGCCGCAGCTGCGGCTCCGTACGCAACAGCCGTACCGTCTCCGCCAGCAGCGCCGGGTAACGCTGCCGGGACGGCACAGGTGCGACAGCACGGGGCAGCGCGCGGGCCAGTGCGAGGGCGACCGTGAGGGTGAGCGCAGCCGCGAGCAGGTACGGGGCCCGCCAGCCGAGATCTTCGGCGAGGGAGCCGCCGAACGTGCGCGACAGCAGCATGCCGCCGAGGGAACCGCTCAGCAGTGTCCCGCTGACGGCGCCCCGCCGCTCCTCGGGCACAAGCCCGGCGGCCATCGACCCGACGAGCGGCGCCACCACGGTCGCGACGCCCACCGCGGCGCTCGCGGCCACCAGCGGCGGCAGTCCCGGCGCCGCCGCCGCGCACAGCAGCCCGAGTGCGGCGACGGCGAGCAGGGTGACCAGCAGCGGCCGGTGCCGGAAACGGTCACCGAGCGGGACGAGGAGGAAGATGCCCGCCGCGTAACCGAGCTGGACGGCAGTCACCACCGTGGCCGCGGCGCCGGGCGGGACACCGAGCCCGTCCGCGAGCACCGGGCTGACCGCCTGCGGGAAGTAGACGTTGCCGACGGCGACGCCGCAGGTCACGGCGAACAGGAGCACCGTCAGCCGGCCGACGGCCGCCGGGCCGCCGCCGTGCGGGGCCTGCGGGAGTGCGGCCTTCCTGTGTGCGGCGCGCCTGTCTGGGCTGTGCCTGTCTGCGGTCCGCCTGTCTGCGGTCGGCCGGTGGGCGGTCCGTCTCTGCGCGGTTTCTCTGTGCGCGGTTTGTCTGTGCGCGGTTTGTCCGTGCGCGGTTTGTCTGTATGCGGTCCACCAGCGTGCGGGCCGCCTGTGTGCGGGTTCGCCGTGCGTCGCCGTTCCGGGGGACATCTCCTTGCCTGCGGCTTTCCCGTGCGCGGTCGTTGCGGGCGCGTCCGTCCTGGGCGCGGCCACCGGTAGATCTCCTTGCGGGCTGCCCGCACCGTCGCCCTCCGGGACGCTGCTTTCCGCTTCGGCACTCGCGGTGCTGACCCGACGACCTGCGGGACGGCTGGCGAGACGGCCTGCGGGACGGCCGGTATGACGGCCAGTCGTGCGGTCGGCCGTGCGGTCGGCCGGGCCCCTGCGCGCTTCTGCGTGTGTCACGTGGGGAAGTTCAGCCGGTATCGCCGCGGGCGCCGATTCATTTAGCTTCTGACTCAATGATCAGCTTTCTGCTGGACGTCGACGATCTCGCGGACACCCGGTTCGCGGTCTCACCGCTGCAGGAACTCATGGGCAGCCTGTGGACGTTGCGCACACCGGGCCGCCACCCCGTGCGCCTGCCCTGGGCCGGTACGGTCCTGAGCCGGCTCCGCCCGCAGGACACCCGGCTGCTGCTGGCCCTGGTCGGCCCCCGGCTGGCGCTGCCGGACTTCCTCACCCCGCCACCGGCCGTCTTCACCCCCACGTTCGAGGACCAGGGGGCGCTCGTACGCCGTACTCCGCGCGAGACCGTACGACGGGACCTGGTGGCCGCCCATGCACCCGCACTCGTACCCGAGGTGCTGCGGCCGGCCGTCGACGGCGGACCCGCCGCAGCCGACCGGTTCCTGGGCGCCCTGTGCGACCTTCTCGCCCACTACTGGGACCTCGTCTTCCGGCCCCACTGGCAGCGGATGCGCCTCGCCCTCGAAGCCGACATCACCTACCGGGCGCGCCACCTGGTCAGCGGCGGGGCGCGGCTGCTGTTCGACGAGCTCCACCCCAACCTGCGCTGGGAGAACGGCGCCCTGCACATCCGGCAGATGATCGGCCGCCATCAGATCGCGGCACAGGGGCGCGGGCTGCCACTGGTGCCCTCGCTGTTCGCGTACAAGCCGGTGCCGCCGCTCAGCCCCGACGAGCCGCCCATGCTCGCCTATCCCAGCCGGGGCGGCGCCACCGTGTGGGAGCACTGCGGCGACCCCGACCCCTCGGCGCTGGACGCACTGATCGGCGTGCCCAAGGCGAGGCTGCTGCACCTCCTCGGTGACGGCGAAGCCCTCCCCACGGCGGAACTCGCCCGCCGCACCGGCGTCACCCCCGGCGCCGTGTCCCAGCATCTGCGCGTCCTGCACGAGACCGGGCTGGTGACCAGGACCCGTGCCGGGCGGTACGTCCTCTACCGCCGTACCGAGCTCGGCGAACGGCTGGCACGCTGACCCTCCCGGACGTGTGAGGGCCCGGCCGGCCGCCACGACGCCGGGGCGGGCGCTGTACGTGGCCGGTGGCCCCCCCGGGACGAGGGGCCCGGGCGGCTATCTCCCGGCCTGTGCGTGGTCCGTCCGCCGCGCGAACGCCCCGGCGCGAGCGGCCAGTACGGCCGCGTGCGCTGCCTCGGACGGCAGCGCGGGGTCGGGGTCCGTGCGGAACAGCACCAACTGGTGGTAGAGGGGCGCGGTGGCGGCGACCAGCAGTCGGTGGGCGTCCACCGGGGGCCGCAACTCGCCGCGCGATACGGCACGTTCCACCACGGGGACGCAGCGCGCGTAGCGGTCGTCCCAGAAGCGGCGCAGCGCGTCCGCCGCTCCCTCGGAGCGGAAAGAGGCGGCTATCAGGGCCTTGGCGACGGAGGGTTCCTCCGTCAGGGCGTCGCACACCTCTTCGTTCAGTACCCGCAGGTCCTCTTCGAGGGAGCCGGTGTCGGGCGGCGTCCAGGAGTCCGTGCCGGCGGCGTCGAGCACGTCCGCGAGCAGACCGCCGACGTCCCGCCACCGGCGGTAGACCGTCGCCCGGTGCACTCCCGAACGGGCGGCGACGGCATCCACGGTCAGGCCGTCGTACCCGTGCTCCACCAGTAGCGGGCCCACGGCGTCCAGCACTTTCTCGCGGACCCGGGCCGTGCGCCCGCCGGGACGCTGCACCCCGGGCGGGGGCGGCCCGGGGCGGGGGCCGCGTCCGGGTCCGGACCCGGACCCGCTTCCGTCTCCGTCCGCCGTCCTGTCTGGGGCCGGGGGCGGGTTCGGGTCCCGAGTCGGGTCCGGGTCCGGGGATAGGTCCGGGCCCGGGGGCAGGTCCGGTTCCGGGGGCAGGTCCGGGTCCGAATGCGGGTTCGGGTGCCCGGAGTCACCGGGGCTGCCGGGGTTTTTGGGAGTGCTGGGTCTTCTGGGGGTGTCGTGGGTCATTTCCCGATCAATCTCCGATCCCCCTTGCGGCAGGGGTCGTCGCGTGTCACCATCTTAACGCGACAGCCGTCGCGGTAACAGGCCGCCGGTTGTCCGTCCGAGTCAGTCGAGCCGCGCCCGCCGCGGCACGGAAGAGGAGTCGCCGATGCTCATCCGAAGCGTTCACCCGGTTCTGCGGTCCGTCGAGGCCGCCTCACCCTCGATCGCTTTGGAGAGCACGCATGCCTACGCAGCTGACGGCTTCGGCCGTCTCGAAGTCGTACGACGGTCGGACGGTTCTGGACGGGGTGAGCTGCGCGCTCTCCGCCGGTGAGCGCGCCGGAATCGTCGGGGAGAACGGTTCGGGGAAGACCACGCTGCTCCGCCTGTTCGCGGGGCAGGAGAAACCCGACCAGGGAGAGATCGTCGTGCACGCCGAGGGCGGCGTGGGGCATCTCCCCCAAGAAGAAGCGCTGCCGCACGCGTCGACCGTCCAGGAGATCATCGACGGCGCGATGAGGGAGCTGCGCGCCATGGAGCGGCGACTGCGCGAGCTGGAAGCCGCCATGTCCGCGGGCGACGAGTCGGTGCTGCGGGAGTACGGGGAACTGCTGACCGTCTTCGAGCTGCGCGGCGGCTACGAGGCGGAGTCCCGTGTCGAGCGCGCGCTGTACGGGCTCGGGCTGGGCGTGGTGCCCCGGGACCGCGCGGTGGGCGGGCTCTCGGGCGGTGAGCGGGTACGGCTCCGGCTGGCCGCGCTGCTCGCGGCGAGCCCCGAAGTGCTGCTGCTGGACGAGCCGACCAACCACCTGGACGACGCCGCGCTGCGCTGGCTGGAGGAACATCTGCGCGCCCGGCGCGGTACGACGGTGGTCGTCTCGCACGACCGCGTCTTCCTGGAGCGTGTCACCACCACCTTGCTGGAAGTGGACGCCGACCGCCGCACGGTGGTGCGGTACGGCAACGGATACGCGGGCTATCTGGCGGAGAAGGCCGCCGCGCGCCGCCGCTGGGCGGAGGCGCACGAGCGCTGGCGCGCCGAGGCCGACCGCCTGCGGGAGACGGCGGCCACCACCGCCCGCAGGGTCGCCCCCGGCAGGGGGATGAAAGACGGCAACAAGATGGCGTACGACCGCGCGGGTGGCCGGGTCCAGCAGTCCCTCGCCAGCCGGGTCCGCAATGCGGAGGAACGGCTGCGCCGGCTGCTTGCCGAACCGGTGCCGCCACCACCCGAGCCGCTGCGCTTCACCGGGGCCCCGACCGGTTCGGGGATGCGTGGGACGGTCCTGGAAGCCGAGGACATCAGCGTCGGCGGAAGGCTGGGCCGCACCGGTCTCACCCTCACGGCAGGGCAGCGCCTGCTGGTGACGGGGGCGAACGGCGCGGGCAAGAGCACCCTGCTCCACATCCTGGCCGGCGCGCTGGAACCGGACACCGGCCGGGTGGTGCGCCGGGGGCGGGTGGGACATCTCCCCCAGGAGCCGAAGTTCGCGGTGCGCGAGGGCACGACCCTGCTGGAGGCGTTCGCGGCAGGCAGGCCGGGGCCCCTGGAGCAGCACGCGGAACGGCTGATGTCGCTCGGCCTGTTCGCGGCCGACCGGCTGGAGACGCCGGTGGGCAGGCTTTCCACCGGCCAACGGCAGCGGCTGGCACTGGCCCGGCTGGTGACCGAGCCCGCCGACGTCCTGCTGCTGGACGAGCCGACGAACCATCTGTCGCCCGCTCTGGCGGAAGAGCTGGAGAGGGCCCTGGAGCAGTACGACGGCGCGCTGGTCGTCGTCAGCCACGACCGCCGACTGCGGCAGCGCTGGCGCGGGGCACACCTCGCGCTGACGGAAGGACCGTGTCCGCTCCTCGCGGGGGCGGCCGAAGAGAGGAGCCGCCCGTGACCGCGCAGCAGCCCTTCGCGGAGTGTGCCGCCGGCCCGAGCACCGCCGTGACCACGGTGGCCGCCTTCGGCGCCGATGCGGGCCCCTACGACGTGGTGACCGGACCCGACGGTGCCCTGTGGGTCACGCTCGTGGCTGCCGGAGCCGTCGCCCGTGTCAGCCCGGACGGCGAGGTGAGGATGCACGGCCTGGACGTGTCCGGCTGCGGGCCCACCGTCATCACCCCCGGCCCGGACGGCGCCCTGTGGTTCGCCCGTACCCACGACCACCGCATCGGCCGGATGACCACGGACGGAGTCGCGGAGTCCTTCGCCTTGCCGACGCCCGAGTGCGCCCCGTTCGGTATCGCCGCGGGCGCCGACGGTGCCCTGTGGTTCACCGAGACCACCGGTAACCGCATCGGCCGCCTCACCACCGACGGTGAGATCACCGAGTTCCCGCTGCCGGTGAGCGGAGCGTTCCCCTCGGCGCTGGTGGCCGGGCCGGACGACGCCCTGTGGTGCACGCTCAACCAGGCGGACGCGCTCTGCCGGATCGCCCTGGACGGTGAGATCACCGTGCACCGGTTGCCGACCGAGGGCGCCGCCCCCGTGGGGCTGGTCCGCGGCCCGGGCGAGGACGGCCGGGACGAGTTGTGGTTCGTGGAGATCGGCGCCGGACAACTGGGCCGGATCAGCACCGAGGGCCGGGTGGTCGAGTATCCGCTGCCCGACCGTGCCGCCCGCCCGCATGCGGTGGCGGTGACCCCGGACGGCACCTGCTGGGTCACCGAGTGGGCGGCCGGACGTGTCACGGCCCGTGCTCCCTCCGGCCGGTTCACCGCGTATCCCCTGCCGCACGCCGAGGCGGAGCCGCACGGGCTCACGGTGGGGCCCGACGGCGCGGTGTATGTCGCTCTGGAGGCCGGGGAGGTGGTCCGCGTCAGCCCCTCGCCGTCGGAGAACTGAGCGCGCCGGCCCGGAAAAGGCACGACGACGCCGCGGCCGGGCTCAGCCCCAGCCGTCAGCCCCAGCCGTCAGCCCGGGCCGTCAGCCCGGGCCGGCTCACCCCGGGTCGGCCCGGGGTGCGGGACCGCGGCGGAATCGGCTGGCTGAGCGAGAAACGGAAAGCGAGGATACGGGTATGGCTCGATCGTTCGATGACCTCGTGGCCGAGGCGGCTTCCGTTTCCGTGGACGGCTGGGACTTCTCCTGGCTGGAGGGCCGTGCCACCGAGGAGCGCCCCTCCTGGGGCTACCAGCGGTTGATGAGTGCCCGACTCGCCACCGTGTCCTCCGCACTCGATGTGCAGACCGGTGGCGGGGAGGTCCTCGCGGAGGCGGAGAAGCTGCCACCGGCGATGGCGGCCACGGAGGCGTGGCCGCCCAACGTGGCCAAGGCGACCGCGTTGCTGCGTCCACGCGGGGTGATCGTCGTCGCGGACGGGGACGAGCCGCCGCTGCCGTTCGCCGACAACGCCTTCGAGCTGGTGACCAGCCGCCATCCGGTGCGGGCCTGGTGGTCGGAGATCGCCCGGGTGCTGGAGCCGGGCGGCAGCTATCTGGCGCAGCATGTCGGCCCGGCGTCGGTGTTCGAACTGGTGGAGTTCTTCCTCGGACCGCAGCCGGAGGCCAGGCGACGGCGGCGCCCCGAGGACGAGCGCGCCGAGGCGGAGGCGGCCGGACTGGAGGTGGTGGATCTGCGCGCGGAGCGACTCCGTATGGAGTTCTTCGACGTCGGGGCCGTCGTCTACTTCCTGCGCAAGGTGATCTGGATGGTGCCCGGTTTCACGGTGGAGCGGTACCGCGACCGGCTGCGGGACCTCCACGAACGGATCGAGACGGACGGCCCGTTCGTCGCCCACTCGGCCCGCTTCCTCATAGAGGCCCGCAAACCGATCTGACCCGCCCGCCACTCGGCCCCCTCGGCCCCCGGCGGAAGGGCCGAACGGAATGGTGGCGCACCATCGGCGGGCCGCCCGCGTGCCGCCACCCGGCCGGGCGTGGCGCCCTGCGGGGCACGCCCCGGTGCTGGGCACCAGCCCACGTGCCGCCGACCCGGTGCGCCACCGGGCACGCCCGCCCCCCCCCAGTGCTGATCACACCAGCCGGCAGCGCCAGCAGGGGCTCCACCAGAGGAAGGTGCCGGCAGGGGGTCGTCAGTTCTCGCCGAAGAGGTCCAGCAGGGACCGTTTTTCGAACATGCGGGCCGTCTCGACGGCGGACGGGGTGCCGGCGCGGGGGTCGGCGCCGGCCTCGACGAGGATGCGGGCGATCTCCTCCTCACCCTTGAAGACCGCGCCCGCGAGGGGCGTCTGGCCCCGGTCGTTGGGGCGGTTGGGGTCGGCGCCGTGCGCCAGGAGGGTGCGGACGGTTTCCGGGTGGCCGTGGTAGGCCGCCAGCATCACCAGGGTGTCGCCCTTGTCGTTGGTGAGGTTGGCGGGGACGCCGGCGCCGACGTATGCGGCGACGGTGTCGGTGTCGCCGTGCCGGGCCAGGTCGAACACCTTCTGCGCCAGCTCCAGGACCTCCGGGTCGTGTGCGGGCTCGTCACTCTCGGGGGTGGGTGCGTCGGTCATGGCCACCAGCGTACGGATGGTGGTCAGAACGCGGCGCGGACCTCGCCGACGCGTCGGCCGCCGCCGAGCACGGGCGTGGTGGCGATCCGTTCGAGGACATCGGCGCTCACTCCCATGTGGGCGGACAGGGCGCGGGCCGCCACCGGGCCCAGTGCCCGTGAGGCGCCGTCCTCCACCTTAAAGGCGAGGGCGTGGCCGTCCGGCAGGGCGATGGCCTGTACGGCCTCGGCGCCCATCTTGCTGACGGCCCCGGGTATGTCCCGCATCAGCCAGGTGTCGTGGCGCCGGGTGCCGCCCACGTACTCGGGGTGGGCGCGCATCGCCGCGGCGACCTGTCCTTCGGGGGAGTCGGGCGCGGCCAGGGCGAGGGCGCGGAAGCCGCGGGCGAGTCCGGTGAGGGAGACGGCCATCAGCGGGGCACCGCAGCCGTCCACACCGGTGTGGGCCACGGGGTCGCCGGTGGCCTCTTCCAGGGTGGCGCGGACGCGCTGTTGCAGCGGGTGCGCGGGGTCGAGATAGCTGTCCAGCGGCCAGTCGTTGGCCCGGCAGGCGGCCAGCATCGCGGCGTGCTTGCCGGAGCAGTCCATGGCCAGCGGGGAGCGGGTGCGACCGGCGGCGAGATAGGACTCGGCCTCTTCCGGGTCGAGCGGCAGTGCGGCGGGGCACTGCAGGTGTGACTCGTCCAACCCGTGTTCGGCGAGCATCGTGCGCACCAGGTCGAGGTGGAACCGTTCGCCGGAGTGGCTCGCCGCGGCGAGGGCCAGTCGTTCACCGCTCAACCGGACGCCGCTGCGGAGTACGGCGGATGCCTGGAAGGGCTTGTTCGCGGAGCGGGGGAAGACGGGGGCTTCCGGGTCGCCCAGCGCGAAGGTGACGCTGCCGTCCGCCGCCAGCACCACCAGTGAGCCCCGGTGCCGCCCCTCGGTGAAGCCGGACCTGACGACCTCGGCGAGCACGGGGAGTATGTCGGGCATCTCGGACCTTCCGGTGATGTACGGCGTACCACGCTTCGAACAAGTGACCCTTCACGGTAACCGGACCTGCGGAACCGTAAAGCGGACACCCCCCGCACCGTCCGCCGCCGGGTCAGGGCAGCAGATCGTCCACCTGGGCCTCGCCCTCCCGGTAGCGCCGGGCGATTTCCGTGCTGCATCCGTCGGCGGTCCGCTGGAGCGACTGGCGGCGGCGGGAGACCTGTTGCTCGTAGCGGACCAGACTTCCCATCGCCGTCTGGAGCTCGCCGTCGGTCCGTGCCTCCAGGTCGCTCAGCCCGACTTCGGCGAGCATTTTCTCCGCCAGCGCCCGGTACTCCCCGCCGCGCGGTGCGGCGAGAGTCACATGACGCGCGGAGCGGTGGCCGGCCGGAGCGTCGGCGAGGATCTGCGGCAGCCGGTCGAGCAGTGGCGAGCCCGCCGAGCTGCGCCGGGCCAGTTCCGCCCGGAGGATGTCGATACGTCCTTGGAGGAGTCTGCGCACATAGCTGAGGTCCGCCTCGTCCTGCTGGGCCGTGCGCCGCAAGGCCCGCAGCTCCGGCAGGCTCAGTGTGTGCAGGTCCGGCTGGCCGTCCTCCGGCGGCAGCACCTCCCCCGTCTCCCCGTCCGCGGCAGCCTCCCCGGCCCGGGGCTGCTGCGGCATCCGAGCCCGGCCCGCTCCGGTTGTGCTCATGGGCTGTGTCCCCTCATCCCCATCGCGCGGTAGCTCGCGCTCTTTGCTGAACGCACCGCGTGTGGGCATCGTGCCACTCCGTGGCCCCCGCTCGCACCGCCTGCGCCCCGTGGGACAGCCGCGCGTCGGGGGTCGGGCCGGCACGGCATGATGGGCGGCATGCGAGCTGTGGTGCAGAGGGTGGACGGCGCGAGCGTCACCGTGGACGGCCGGACCGTTGGTCGGATAGTCGGCGAGGGCTTGTGCGTGCTGGTCGGAGTGACGCACGACGACACGAAGGAGAAGGCAGCGCAGCTCGCGCGGAAATTGTGGTCCGTGCGGATCCTGCACGGTGAGAAGTCGTGTTCGGACACCGGGGCGCCACTGCTCGTGATCAGCCAGTTCACTCTCTACGGTGACGCGCGGAAGGGGCGGCGTCCCACGTGGAACGGGGCCGCGCCGGGCGAGGTCGCGGAGCCGCTGGTCGACGAAGTCGTCGCGCGGTTGCGGGAGATGGGCGCGGAGGTCGCCACCGGCGAGTTCGGCGCCGACATGAAGGTGTCGTTGACGAACGACGGCCCCTTCACGGTCCTGCTGGAGGTGTGAGGGGGCACGCGCCGGCCTCCTCCGCCGTCCCGGCACGGCGGGCGACCCGGTACGGGGACGGCCCCGGCCTGACCCGTCCCGACGGACGTGGTCGTCTCCGTCCCGACGGACGTGGTCGTCTCCGTCCCGACGGACGTGGCCCGTTCCCGTACCGGCCCGAGCTCGACGGACGGCCCGTCCCCGCCCGAGCCCGGCGAAGGCGTCGCCGCAAGGGGCAACCGCTCCAAGGCGCGCAGCCGCTCCAAGGCGCGCGCAACCGCCCCAGAGGCCAACCGCCTCACGACGTGACCGCTCCCAGGGCCAGCCGTCCCCAGGGCCAGCCGTCCCAGGGCCAGCCCCAAGGGACAACCGTCTCAGGGGGCGACGACCACTTCCTGTGCTGCCGCCGTCGCGTCGGGGCCGACGATGAGTTCCGCCTCCGGGTCGACGTTCCGCTTGACCAGGGCGAGGGCGATCGGGCCCAGCTCGTGGTGGCGGGCGGAGGTGGTGATGAAACCGATCTGCCGTCCTTCCAGACCCTGGGCGGCCAGCCGGACCGCGTCGCCGTGCACCGGCAGCCGCACTTCGCTGCCGTCCAAGTGCAGGAAGACCAGCCGGCGCGGCGGTTTCCCCAGGTTGTGGACACGGGCGACGGTCTCCTGCCCCCGGTAGCAGCCCTTGTCGAGGTGCACCGCGGACCCGATCCAGCCGACCTCGTGCGGGATCGTGCGGTGGTCGGTCTCCATGCCCAGGCGGGGCCGCCGGGCCTCGACGCGCAGCGCCTCGTGGGCGAGGACGCCGATGGCCGGGCCGTGGGAGGCGGCGAAGGCGCTCAGTTCGGCGCGCGGCAGGAAAAGGTCACGTCCGTGTGCGGTCTCGCGTACGGCGCGGACGCTGCCGGGGATCTCGGCGATGGAGCCGGCGGGCAGGTGGACGACGGCGACCTCGTCGGTCAGGTCGGCGATCTCCACCCGGTAGAAGAACCGCATGCTCTCCAGGTAGGCGATCAGCTCGCCCTGCTTGCCGGGCTCGGTGTGCATCCACACCGTCGTCCCGTCGTCCACGAGCTGGAGTGCCTGTTCGATGTGCCCGTTGGCGGAGAGGATCAGCGCCTCGGTGGCCTGCTGGGGCGGCAACTGCTCGACGTGCTGGGTGAGCAGCAGGTGGAGCCAGGAGAGCCGGTCAGCGCCGGAGACGGTGACCACGCCGCGGTGCGACAGATCCACGAATCCGGTGCCGTCGGCGAGGGCACGCTGCTCCTTGAACAGATCGCCGTAGTGGGCGGCGACACCTTCGTCGGGGGCTTCGGCGGCGACGGCGCCCGGCAGCGTGAGCAGGGGACTGGGAGCGGGAGCGGAGCTGTCGCTCGGGCTGCTGGAGGACATACGGCCAGCCTACGACGGCCGGTCCGCGCCCTCACGGTTCCCGTCGCCCCGAGGCCCTTCGTTCCCGTCGCCCCAGGTTTCTCGGGCCCGTCGTCTCAGGACTCGTGCCCGTCGCCCCGGGACGCTCCCCGGGCCCCTTCGGGCTCGTCGTCTCAAGACTCGTGCCCGTCGCCCCGGGGGCCGCCCTTTCCACCCTGGTCCGCCCCGGTGGCCTTGGCCTCGCAGTCGGCGCAGCGGCCGAAGATCGCGAAGTGCTTCATGTCCGTCTCGAAACCGAAGCGCTCACGCAGGGTGGCGGTGAAGGGTTCGGCCACGGACAGGTCGGCCTCGATCACGTCCGTGCAGTCCCGGCACACCAGGTGCATGTGGTGGTGCCGGTCGGCCAGGTGGTAGGTGGGGGCGCCGTGGCCGAGGTGGGCGTGGGAGACGAGTCCCAGCTCCTCCAGGAGCTCCAGCGTGCGGTAGACCGTCGAGATGTTGACGCTGCCGGCCGTACGCCGGACCTCGGCGAGGATGTCGTCCGGGGTGGAGTGCTCCAGCTTGTCCACGGCCTCCAGCACGAGCTGGCGCTGCGGAGTGAGCCGGTATCCGCGCGCTCGGAGATCGCTCTGCCAGTCGGTGGTAGCCACGCGTCCAGTGTAGAAGCGGCGCGGGCCCGGGTGCCCCCGTGGCACCCGGACCCGCTGTTCCGGAAGGAGGAAGGGATCAGTTCTGGCCGCTCTTCCTCCGCTTGGCCAGGACGAGGGCGGCGCCGCCGAGCACCACGAGGGCGCCGGCTCCGCCGATCAGCTGCGGGGTGTGGGAGCCGCCACCGGTCTGGGCGAGGCTGCCGTCACCGCCCGTACCGCCGCCCTTGTCCGAACCGCCCGCGGGTGCCGGTGTGTTGGCCGGCGAGGAGTCGTCCCCCGGCGTGGCGGAAGGCTTGCTGGAGGGCTTGTCGGTGGGCTTCTCGGAAGGCTTGGACGTCGGCTTCCCGGACGGCTTGCCGGTGGGCTTGTCCGTGGGGTCGTCGGTGGGCTTGTCCGTGGGCTTGTCGGTCGGCTTCGGCTTGGTGGCGTCGACGCTGTAGGTCTGGGTGACGGTGTTGTTGCTGGTGTCCGGGTCGGTCTTGATGCCCTTGATCTCGGCACGCAGCGTCTGCTTCTTGCCGGAGAGGCTGGCCGGCAGGTCCATCTTCTCCAGCTCGTCGCCGTTGGCGGCCAGTTCGGCCTCGATGACGACCTTCTCGGCGTTCCAGGACTTCACGGTGCCCTTGTCGACCTTGGGCTTGGCGGTGAACTTCACGTTCTTGACCGCGGTCACCGTGACGGTGGCCGTGTCGGCCTCGGGGCCGTGGTTGCCGAACGTGCCGCCGATGCCGTCGCCGAGGACCTTGCCGGTGTTCTTGTCGTAGACGATCCCCGACGTCAGGCCGACGGTCATCTCGGCGCCGCTCTCGTACGCGAATGCGCCTGCCGCGGTGGCCACCTGGGTGGTTGCCAGTCCGCCGAGGAGCGCGAGGCCGACGGCGGCGGAGGTGATGCGTGAACGATTCACTGAAAGAGCCTTTTCCCCGTTGGGACGGCCGGGAGCGGCGGTGCCGCCGCGTCTCGGAACGCGTCGCGGGCGACGCCGGTTCCGTCCGTGCCGCTGAATGTTTACGCCATTCTTATCACTCACGGCTGCGCATTAGCTCCGCTGCGCTGAGTCACAAAACGGCCCGGTAGCGTCTACGACCCCGCTGTGACCTGCGAGTTCGTTGCGCTTACCGGGCCGGTGAGCGAAGGAGCCGCCCGTTCCGCCGGAGCGGCTATGCCGGAGCTTTCACATTCGTGACACCACTGAGACGCCTGGTTCCGTACGCACACACGCACACACGTACGGAAGCGGACGGGGGGCGGGAAGGGGGAGGGAAACGGGCCGCGTACGGCCTCCGTCAGGCGGACCGGAGGCTTGCCGACAGGGGGCCGTCAGCAGAAGACCGCCGACAGAGGCCTGTCGGCGGACTTCGGGCTTCGGACTGCGGGCTTCGGACTGCGTCAGCGGAAGAAGGCGATGCCGTCGTCCGGGAGGTCCACGACGTCCTTCGCCCACTCCTTGGGGTCGACCACCTTCTTCAGGTGCGCCGACATGTAGGGCCGCAGCGGCACCTGCGGGGTGGCCTTCTCGCCGACCCACATCAGGTCGCCCTTCACATAGCCGTAGAGCCGCTTGGCGCCGCTGTACTCGCCGGCCGCGGCCGTCCGCGCCACCGCGTCGGTCGCCAGGTCGATCTGCGGCTTCTGGTCGGCCAGCTCGCCGTACCAGACCTCGGCGATCCCCTGGTCCCGGATCATGACGACCTCGACCTTGCGGTCCTTGTCGATCCGCCAGTAGCCCGTCTCGGTCTCCAGCGGGCGGACCTTCTTGCCCTCCGCGTCCAGCTCCCAGGAGTGCGAGACGTACTCCAGGAAGTCACGGCCGTCGTGGGTGAAGGTGACCTCCTGCCCGAAGTTGCACTTGTCCTGGCCCTCGAACTCTGCGACGCCGGCGCCCGCCCAGTTGCCCAGCAGGAAGGCGAGGGGGACGAGGTCGGGGTGCAGGTCGGACGGAATCTCGATCATGATGTGCTCTGTCGGTCGGTGGCGGCCCGCGGCAGCGGCGGTCGGGCGCTCAGCGCTGGCCCTGGTACAGCTTCTTGAAGGTCAGCCCGGCGAACGCCACGGTGCCGACGCAGACCAGGACCATCAGGGCGGTGAAGAATGCCTCAAGCACGGGGCGGCTCTCCTTGGCGCGGTGTTCTCTTACCCGGCCGAGTCTAGTCGGCGGCCGGTGGGGCGGCCTGCGGAGGGGCCGCTCAGTAGACGAGGGCCTGCACGTCCTCCGCCATGATCTCGCTGACGAAGACCTGGGCGCCCGCGATCCGGACCCCCTCGATCAGGTCCTTCTCCTCGATGCCGCGGCGGGCCGCGCACTGGGTGCACAGCGTGATGCTGCCGCCGCCCGCCTGGATCGCCGCGATCAGATCCGGCAGGGGCGCCGCGTGCGGCAGCGTGAACTCCGCGGCGCGGCCGGGGAGGGCGAACCAGGACGATTCCCCGGTCAGCCAGAGGCTCACCTCCGTGCCGCTGGCGGCGGCCACGGACGCCACGGTGAACGCCTGCGAGCACCGCTCGGGGGCGTCCGCGCCCGCGGTGACCTTGACGACGAGCTTGCTGCGACGGCTCATACGGCTCAGCCTACGGTTCGCCGCCGGCCACCCGGGTGCGGGGCGGGCGTGCGCCGGGGACGCACTCCTGCCCCGCACCCCGGGCCGGGGTCACACCGCGATGGTGACCTCGGCGAGGCCGCCCTGCTGGGCCACCACCGTGCGGTCGGCGGTGCCGCCGGGCACCAGGGCCCGGACGGTCCAGGTGCCCTCCGCCGCGTAGAAGCGGAACTGGCCGGTGGCGGAGGTGGGCACCTCCGCGGTGAACTCCCCGGTGGAGTCGAGCAGCCGTACGTACCCGGTCACGGGTTCCCCGTCACGGGTGACGCTGCCCTGGATGGTCGTCTCGCCCGGCTTGATCGTGGCGGCGTCCGGGCCGCCTGCCTGTGCTCCGCACATGGTGTCTCTCCTGGTGGTTCTCGGGGCGGGTGGTCAGGTGGTCAGTTGGAGCCCAGCTCGACCGGGACGCCGACGAGGGAGCCGTACTCGGTCCAGGAGCCGTCGTAGTTCTTGACGTTCTCCTGGCCCAGCAGCTCGTGCAGGACGAACCAGGTGTGGGCGGAGCGCTCGCCGATGCGGCAGTAGGCGATGGTGTCCTTGCCCAGGTCGACGCCCTCGCCCTGGTACAGCTCCGTCAGCTCCTCGTCGGACTTGAAGGTGCCGTCGTCGTTGGCCGACTTCGACCAGGGGATGTTGCGCGCGGTCGGCACGTGGCCGGGGCGCTGCGACTGCTCCTGCGGCAGGTGCGCGGGGGCCAGCAGCTTGCCGCTGAACTCGTCGGGGGAGCGCACGTCCACCAGGTTCTTGGTGCCGATCGCGTCGACGACCTCGTCGCGGAAGGCGCGGATGGAGGTGTCCTGCGGCTTGGCCTTGTACTCGGTGGCCGGGCGCTCGGGGACCTCGGCGACCAGGTCGCGGGAGTCCAGCTCCCACTTCTTGCGGCCACCGTCGAGGAGGCGGACGTCCTGGTGGCCGTAGAGCTTGAAGTACCAGTAGGCGTAGGCGGCGAACCAGTTGTTGTTGCCGCCGTAGAGGACGACGGTGTCGTCGTTGGCGATGCCCTTGGCGGACAGCAGCTTCTCGAAGCCCTCCTGGTCGACGAAGTCGCGCCGGACCGGGTCCTGGAGGTCCTGCTTCCAGTCGATGCGGATGGCGTTCTTGATGTGGTTCTTGTCGTAGGCGGAGGTGTCCTCGTCCACCTCGACGATCACCACCTTCGGGTCGTCGATGTGGGCCTCGACCCAGTCGGCGTCGACGAGGACGTCGTTGCGGCTCATGCTGTCTCTCCTCATGGGTGGGTGGATGCGGCGGGGAGGGGCGAACAGGGGTACGCGTACGCGTCGACGCGGTGGTGCGGATCGACGCGGACCACGGGTCGGGTGCACCACGCGGAATGCGGCCGGGGAGGCGGCGGGCAAGGGCGAGGGTGCGCGGGCGGGCGTACGCGAGGGCGGGCTGCCGCGCCGCCGGACGGTGCGCTGCGGAGCGCCGGCACGCTGGTGGGCGCCGGTTGCCGAGGCACGGGCGGAACGCGTCAGCGGGAGCCGCGACAGAGCATGGCGGCGATGCGGCACAGGTCCACTGCCCGGCGCTTCGTGAGGTCCGCCTGTCGCTTCATGGGCCCGATCGTAAGGACGACGGGCGGGCCGTGTCACCGCCGATCCGGATGGCGAGACGAAGACGTCCGTGATGTGGGATCAAAGAGCTTGCGGCGCGGGGCGGCACCCGCCGCCTCCCGCCGCGTTCGGTCCGGGACGGCTGCGCGCGCCTCGTGCCGTCTCGTATCGCGGAACCCGCTGCCCGGGTGCCGGGCGTCTGCACCTTGTCGTGCGGGCGGCCCCGCATGCCCTGCCCGGAAAGGAGGGGGTCAGCCGGCCAGGTGGACGTCGGAGCCTTCCATGGAGATGTCCACGCCGTCCTTGTCGGCGCTCACCCCGGTCAGCTTGATGCCCTGGGGCAGCTTGTCGATCGTGCGGTCGAAGTCCGTCTTCTTGCGGATGGCGCCCTCGATGCCGGGGATCTTGTCGCCCGGTATCTCGTCGGCCCGCAGCCGCACGGTGTTGCCCTCGCCGACGCTGACCGTACTGTAGACGCTGCGCTCCACGGTGCCCAGCACGGGGAGCACCACACTGCCGGTGACCTTCACCTGGGCCTTGCCGGAGGCGTTCTTGCCCCCGTACTCGACGCGCACGCCGTCGTCCGCCGCCTCGGACAGGTCCGCGTACGACAGGTGCACGGTGCCGGTGGCCCGGTCGGCGACGGCCGAGCTGTAGTCGCCGGACAGCTTGACGTCCTCGGCCTCCAGGGTGATCTTGCTCAGCCGTACCCGGCGGTCCCCCGCCGTCGCGGTGACGCCTTCCACCTCGGCGGTGACCTTGTCGAGGTCCTTTCCGGCCACCTGGGTCAGGAAGGGGAAGCCGTCGATGGACACCGACGGCTCGCCGGCCGAGGTGGAGCCCAGTTCGCCCTTGAGCTTCTTGGCCACCTCGTCCTCGGCGAGGTTGACGGCGATCCGGTCGGCTGCCACGAACAGCCCGGCGAGAACCACCAGGATCACCACCACCGTGCGTAGTGCGCGCATCGCGTCCGTTCCCCCATGAGTCGGCTGGCTAGCGGCGAGCGTAACGCGACGGCCGGGGTTTCCGGGTGGCGCGAGACCCCCGGCCGTCTCCGTACGACTCATCTCACAGCAGTACGTTCCCCAGGATGTGGAGCGCGGGGGTGGCCAGTGTGAGGGGGAGTGCGACCCCCGCCGTCATATGGACGAAACGGGACGGCCAGTCGTAGCTGGCCACCCGCAGCCCGACCAGTGCGCACACCCCGACGCCGGCGCCGAGCAGCGCCGCGTCGAGGTTCTCCACCCCGTTGAGCTGGGCCGCTCCCACGGCGGCACCGGCCGCGGCGGCGAGCGCGATCAGCAGCGAGAGCACCGCGGGCAGCGGTACGGCACGCAGCAGCGCCGCCCCGGCGACGGCGGCGGCCCCCAGCGTGACCGCCTCCGGCTCGGCGGGGATCACCCCGGCGGCGAGCACCGTCAGCCCGGTGGCGGCGAATCCGGCGGTGACCGCGTACAGGCGTTCGTCCGGGCTGGAGTTGTTGCGCAACTGCAGCACAAGGGACAGCACGCACCAGACGCCGGCGGCGCCGATCAGCACCGTGGGAGTGCTCCCCGGGCCGTCGGTCAGCAGCAGTCCGGCGTCCGCCGACAGTCCCGCGACGAACGCGAGCGCGATGCCCTGCCGGGCGGGCCACATCCCGTTGAGGCGGTACCAGCCCGCCGCGGTCAGCGCCTGGAGCAGCACCACGGCGGCGGTCAGCGCGCCCTGCCCCAGCGGTGCGGTGGCCGCCAGCAGTGCGGCCAGCACCGTTGTGACGCCCGCCGAGGGGAAGCCCGGCGGGATGATCGGCGACCCGGTACGCGGCCGTGCCCCGCGGGACGTGGCCGCCGCGGGGGCGGCGGTTCCCGGGGTGCCGGCGGCGGGGGCCGCCGCCCCGGCCGGTGCTGCGGGGGCTGCCGCCGTTGCGACACCGCCCGGAGCGGCCTGCGGATGGGGTTGGGACTGCGGATGGGGCTGAGCCTGGGGGGCTTGGGGTTGTGCCTGTGCCTGTGGGTGGCCCTGTGCTTGGGGGTGCGGCTGCGGCGCGTACGGGGTCGCGTGCGGCTGTGGTGGTGGCTGCTGGTGGGGGTGCGCGTGGGGTTGGGCGTACGGCTGGGGTTGCGGCTGGGAGCCTGCGGGCGGGTGCGGCGCGGGGTGCGGCTGGGGCTGGGGCATCGGCTGTGACCGGGGGTGGTGTTCGGGTGGGAGGGGGCCGGCGGCACCGGGGTGGGCGTACGGCTGTGGCTGGTGCGGTGGCTGGGGCTGCGCCGTCTGCTGGGGCTGGGGCTGTGCCATGTGCTGCGGCTGCGGCTGCGGCTGGGGGGCGGGGCCCGGGAGGGGGCCGGGGCCGTGCGAGGGTCCCGGCGCCGGCTGCCCGTACTGCTCCGGGGCGTACGGCTGCGGGGAGCCGGGCGGGCCAGCGGAGTCGGTGACCCGGGTGACCTCGTACGTCACCTCGTACATCGCGTCGTACGACGACCCGTACTGCGGCTCGTACTGCGACTGGTGGTGGGGCTGGTGGTGGGGCTGGGACTCGTCCTGGGGCGCGTACTGCTGACCCTGCGGGGCTCCGGACGCGGGCGGTGTCCAGGCGGGCTGTGGTTCCGACTGGTACGGGGGGAGCGGCCGGCCGTGGGCGTCCCCGCCGTACGGGTGGGGCGGCTGCTGCGCCTGGTGCGGGTCGTGATCCTGGTGCGGGGTGCGGTCGGTCATCGGGCGCCGCCCGCGAAGGGGGGCAGCACCTCGACCGTGCCGCCCTCGCTGAGGGAGACGGTCTCGTGGGCGCGGGTCCCGACGGGGTTGCCGTCGACCAGGAAGGAGCAGCGCAGCAGGACGCGCGCGAACTCGGGCTGCCCGGTGTGCGTCTCCCGGGCGTGCCGGAGCGCGTCGGCGAGCGTGCCGGCGTCGTACGGCTCCTCTGCCGTGCCTGCCGCGGCCTTCGCCGCCGCCCAGTAGCGGATCGTGCCGCTGGCCATGGTGGGTCCCTCTCAGCCGTCCGTGCCGTCGGTGCTGCCGACGGCGCCGACCGTGCCGCCCGAACTGTCCGTACTGTCCGGGAGGGTGGCGCCGTCCGTGCCGTCCGCCGCGACTGTGCCGTCGCGGCTCCCATGATGGGGCCTCGCGGCGGGCGCGTGCAGCCAGGTGGCCGCCCAGTCGCCGATCCGGTGCAGCAGTGACGGCGCGGCGGCCTTCTCGGCGTGGCCGAAACCGGGCACCAGCCACAGGGTGGTGCGGGCCGGGTCGGCGGCTTCGGCGAGGGAGAGCGGGTGGTCCAGGGGGAAGTAGGGGTCCTGGTCGCCGTGGACGAGCAGCAGCGGCACCGGGGAGATCAGCGGAGCGGCGGCGACGGGGGAGAGGGGTACCTGTTCCCAGTCGCGGTGGTGGACGCGGGTGCGCAGCCCGTACCGGGAGACCAGCCGGCCCACCGGGTGCTGGACGGCCCAGTGCAGCCGTCGCATGGGGGCGGTGCCCCGGTAGTACCAGCGCGCGGGCGCACTCACGGCCACCACTGCGTCGGCGTGCGCTGCGGCGTCCGCCGTGGGACTGCCCACCGGCCGCGCGACCGTGCGCCCCTCGTGCACCATTGGCTCGCCATTCGACGGAGCGTGACCGTCTGCGGGGCCGGCCGCCGCGTCGCGGAAGAGGGCGCCGTGCCGCAGGACGACCGAACCGCCCATCGAGAAACCGACCGTCGCCACCCGGCGGTACCCGAGGGAACGCGCCCAGGCCACCGCCGCCGCCAGGTCCAGCACCTCGCGGTCGCCGACCGTCGAACGCCCGCCGGAGCGGCCGTGACCGCGGAAGGAGAAGGTCACGACCGCCGCGTGCGCCGCGAGGACGCCCGCGGCGCGGCGTACCGCGGGCCGGTCGAGCGAGCCGGTGAAACCGTGCGCCAGCACGATCACCCCCGCGTCGGGCGCGGGGGCGGCGGACGTCGTACGGGGGAGGTGTTCCGCCTCGATCCGGACACCGTCCGCCGTCCGCAGCCGCGTCCGTACCTGGCCCACGTGGTCACGCTCCGTCATGATCCGTTCGAGGAGGGCGAGCGATGTCACATGCCGCTCCGTCATTCCTGCGGGTATTCTGCTGGGCAAGCAGGATCCGGGCAGCGTCGCCCCCGGATCCTTTTGTGCTTTCTGGGGGCCGGGCCGGGACCGAGGCCGCGGCCCAGCCCTCGGGCAGTGCCGTACGAAGCAGTGCCGCCACATTCCCCCGGGCGACGGCCCGGGTGGCGCCCGGGCGCAGGGCGCCAGGAGGGAACTTCGACGTCATGGGCAAGCGAATGCAGAGCCGAGACCGGAACCGAGGCCGTTCGAAAGCGCACCATCCACGTCCGCCCCAGCCCCCGATCCACCCCCTCGTACAGCGGGAGGGGGCCCGCGCATGAGTTCGCTGCTTCTCCTCACCAACGCTCTTCAGCCCTCCTCGGAGGTGCTGCCCGCCCTGGGCCTGCTGCTGCACAACGTGCGGGTCGCCCCCGCCGAGGGCCCGGCACTGGTGGACGCCCCGTCCGCCGATGTGATCCTGGTCGACGGCCGGCGTGATCTGCCGCAGGTGCGCTCCCTGTGCCAGCTGCTGCGCTCCACCGGGCCGGGCTGTCCCCTGCTGCTGATCGTCACGGAGGGCGGGCTCGCCGCCGTCACCGCGGAGTGGGGCGTGGACGACGTCCTCCTCGACACGGCGGGCCCCGCCGAGGTCGAGGCCCGGCTGCGGCTGGCCACCGGGCGGCGGCAGATCGCCGCCGACGACAGCCCGCTGGAGATCCGCAACGGCGATCTGTCGGTGGACGAGGCCACCTACAGCGCCAAGCTCAAGGGCCGGGTGCTGGATCTGACCTTCAAGGAGTTCGAGCTGCTCAAGTTCCTGGCGCAGCACCCGGGCCGGGTCTTCACACGCGCCCAGCTGCTCCAGGAGGTGTGGGGCTACGACTACTTCGGCGGGACCCGCACGGTGGACGTCCACGTGCGGCGGCTGCGCGCCAAGCTGGGCCCCGAGCACGAGGCCCTGATCGGGACGGTCCGCAACGTGGGGTACCGCTTCGTCTCGTCCGAGAAGACGGAGGCGCCCGCCGAGCCGGGCGGGTCCGTCGCGGACGAGGCCGAGCGCGTGGCGCGGGCGGCGGCGAACTCCCCGTCCGGCCGGCGTCCGTCCACGGGCGGCGACTGACGGCCCCGCCGTCCCGCGGCGGCCCCTCGCCCCCGTGAGGCCCCCGCCCCGCGTGGCCCCCGTCCCGGTGCGGGCCGCGCGCGGCGAGGGTCCCGGCGCGGTGCCGGAGATCCGGTGCCGCGCCGGGGCGGAAGGCCGCTCATCCCGCGTAGACTCTGGCCCGTGGCCAAGGTGACGCGGGACGACGTGGCGAGAATGGCGGGAACCTCGACGGCCGTCGTCAGCTATGTGATCAACAACGGTCCCCGGCCGGTCGCCCCGGCCACGCGGGAGCGGGTGCTCGCCGCGATCAAGGAGCTGGGGTACCGCCCGGACCGCGTGGCTCAGGCGATGGCCTCCCGGCGTACGGACCTGATAGGGCTGGTCGTCCCCGACGCCCGCCAGCCGTTCTTCGCGGAGATGGCCCACGCGGTCGAACGCGTGGCCGCCGAGCGCGGGAAGATGGTGCTCGTCGGCAACTCCGACTACCTGGACGAGCGCGAGGTCCACTACCTGCGCGCCTTCCTGGGGATGCGCGTCTCCGGACTCATCCTCATCAGCGCCGGTCTGAGCGAGCACGCGGCCACGGAGATCGACGCCTGGGACGCGCGCGTCGTACTGATGCACCGGCGGCCCGAGGCCATCGACGACGTGGCCGTGGTCCTCGACGACGTGGGCGGCGCCCAGCTCGCCACCCGGCACCTGCTGGAGCACGGTCACGAGTACGTGGCCTGCCTCGGCGGCGTCGAGGAGACCCCCAAGCACGGCGACCCCGTCACCGACCACATCGAGGGCTGGGCCCGCGCCATGCGGGAGGCCGGCAAGTCCACCGAGGGCCGGCTCTTCCAGTCCCCGTACAACAGGTACGACACCTACCGGGTCGCCCTCGGCCTGCTGGCGCGGCCCGACCGGCCCACCGCGCTGTTCTGCGCCACCGACGACCAGGCCATCGGCGTCCTGCGCGCCGCCCGCGAACTCGACATCGACGTGCCGGGCGAGCTGGCCGTCGTCGGCTTCGACGACGTGAAGGAGGCGGGGCTGACCGACCCGCCGCTGACCACGGTCGGCTCCGACCGCGAGGCGATGGCCACGGCCGCCGTCGAACTGGTGCTGGACGACACCGTCCGCATCCCCGGCACCCGTGCCGCGGGGGTGCCCGGCGGCAAGGGGCGGGTACGCCAGTTCCCCTCCGGCCTGGTGATCCGCCGCTCCTGCGGCTGCGGGCCCGCGTAAGCCTGCTGCTCCTGCGCAAGCCTGCTGCTCCTGCGTATGGCTGCGGTCCCGCGCCGCGCTGGCCCGCGTGCGGCCATGGCCCCGCGCAGGATCGCGGTCCCGCGCATGTGCGGGCGGCCACGACTTTCGGGGATTCCTCAGCCCGCCCTCAGACTGCTCTCATCTTGCGGGAGCACGCTCAGGGGCATGGAGAGCTACGACAGGCAGTCCCCGCAGATCCCGCAGGCCCAGCAGGTCCCCGAGCAGCCCTCGCAGACCTCGCGGCTCCCGCAGCAGCCCCGGACCGAGTCCCGGTCCGGGATCGGGTCCCAGCCCCGGACCGAGCCCCAGCCCGGGACCGGCCCCCAGCCCCAGGTGCCCCCGCCGGCACCGCAGGGCGCCGGCGTTCCCCCGCAGGCCGGCGGCGTGCCGCCGCAAGGGACGGGCGTGCCGCCGCAGGGTGCCGTGCCGCCGCCGCCCGCCACGCCCCCGTACGCGGCCTTCCCCGACGGGTCGCGGTCGCCGGGCCGGCGGCGTCGGATGCGCGGGCCCGCCGCGCTGGTGACGGCCGCCGCCGTGGCCGCCGCCGTCGTCGGGGGCGGCACCGCGTTCGGGCTGGAGGCCCTGCTGGGCGGCCACGGCAGCAGCAGTGCCTCCGCGCCGGCCGCGAGCGGCACCAACGCCTCCGCCTCCGGGACGGTGGCCGGGGTGGTGGACGCCGTCAAGGACAGCGTGGTCGAGATCAAGGCCGACACCGGCTCGGGCCAGTCCACCGGCTCCGGCGTGGTCATCACCAAGGACGGCCAGATACTCACCAACAACCACGTCGTCTCCGGCGCCGACACCGTGCGGGTCACCTTCGAGGGCGGCAAGACGGCGCGGGCCCGTGTCGTGGGCACCGACGCCGACAAGGACCTCGCGCTCCTCAAGGCGGAAGGGGTCAGCGGGCTGCGGCCCGCCGCGCTCGGCGACTCCGACGCGGTCGGCGTGGGCGACCAGGTGGTGGCCATCGGCTCCCCGCAGGGCCTGTCCGGCACCGTCACCAGCGGCATCGTCTCCGCCAAGAACCGCGAGGTGAAGGTCCCCAAGGAGGACGGCGGGCAGGAGCCGGAGCAGGACCAGGGCGGGGGCGGGCTCGGCGGCGGGTGGCCGTTCGAGTTCGACGGCGGCCAGTACAACGGGGGCGTGCAGGGGGAGACGACCACCTACAAGGCGATCCAGACGGACGCCTCCCTCAACCCGGGCAACTCCGGCGGCCCGCTGTTCAACATGTCCGGCCAGGTCATCGGCATCAACTCCGCGATCCTGCCGGCGGGTTCCGGGCAGGGGCAGGCGTCGCAGTCGGACGCCGGCAGCGTCGGCCTCGGCTTCGCGATCCCCGTCAACGACGTCAAGAAGGACCTCGACGCCCTGCGTGACGGGACGGCATGATCCCGAGACCCCTGCGCCGCCCGTTCCGAAGCTCCCCCGCACCCCCCGCACCTTCCTCTGCGCCCCCGCCCGGTGCGGCACCGGCCCCGACGGGCGGGGACGGGCGCCCGGCCGGGACCGGGGGTGCCAAGCTGGAGGACATGCCCGACACCGCATCCGCCGCAGCCCCGGCCGAGGCACCGACCGTCCTCGTCGTGGACGACGAGCCCGCCGTACGGGACGCGCTGCGCCGCAGTCTCAGCTTCGAGGGGTACGACACGCTGCTGGCCGCCGACGGCGCCGAGGCGCTGGAGGCGGTCGAACGGCACCGGCCCGACCTCGTCGTCCTCGACGTGCTGATGCCCCGGATGGACGGACTGACCGCCGCCCGCCGGCTGCGGGCCGCGGGCAAGCACCTGCCGATCCTCATGCTCACCGCCCGCGACACCGTCGGCGACCGCGTCAGCGGCCTGGACGCGGGCGCCGACGACTACCTCGTCAAACCGTTCGAGCTGGACGAACTCCTCGCCCGCGTCCGCGCCCTGCTGCGGCGCAGCTCCTACGCGCGCGAACAGGCCCGCGCGGAGGCCGAGGAGGAGCCGGAGGTCCTCGCCTTCGCCGACCTGCGGATGGACCTGCGCACCCGCGAGGTGACCCGGGGCGGGCGGCCCGTGGAACTCACCAGGACCGAGTACACGCTGCTGGAGATGTTCCTCGCCCACCCCCGCCAGGTGCTCACCCGGGAACAGATCCTCAAGACCGTCTGGGGCTTCGACTTCGAACCCTCCTCCAACTCGCTGGACGTGTACGTGATGTATCTGCGCCGCAAGACCGAGGCCGGCGGCGAACCCCGCCTGGTGCACACGGTGCGCGGCGTCGGCTACGTCCTGCGGGACGAGGCATGACGCCGCACACCCCAGGGACGGCGCCCGGCCCGGCCGCCCCCCGCACCTGGTGGTACCGGCTGCGCCGCGAAGGAGCGCGTGCCGTCTCGATGCCGCTGCGCGGGCGCCTCGCCCTGCTGGCCGCGCTCACCGTCGCGCTGGCGGTCGCCGCCTGCGCCACGGCCTGCTGGTTCCTGGTACGGGCCCAGCTGCTCGACTCCCTCGACGACTCGCTGCGGGCCACCTCCGTCACGCCCAGCACCGTGGTGGACAGCGTCCGTTCGGGCCAGTGCACGCCGCCCGACCAGCCCGCGCCCAACCCGTTCGGCGCCACCGTGCAGGTCGTGGACCCCAACGGCGGCAGCTGCGTGATCGTCGGCAGCAAGCTGGACGTGACGCCGGCCGACGTCCACGTCGCCGAGCGCAGCCGCGCCCAGGCCCTGCACACCGCGCGGGCCGGCGACGGCACCGAGTACCGGGTGCGCACCACGCAGGTGCCCGGCACCGGGCTCGCCGTCTCCCTCGCCCGGCCCATGACGGAGCTGCGCGACTCGCTGGGCAACCTCGCCCTGGTCCTCACCCTGGTCGGCGGGGCCGGGGTGCTCGGCGCGGCCGGTGCGGGCGTCGCACTGGCCCGCGCCGGACTGCGGCCCGTGGACCGGCTCACCGAGGCCGTCGAACACATCGCCCGCACCGAGGACCTGGCCGTCCGCATCCCCGCCGAGGGCGACGACGAGATCGCCCGGCTCTCCCGCTCGTTCAACGCCATGACCGAGGCCCTCGCCTCCTCGCGCGCCCTCCAGCAGCAGCTCATCGCCGACGCCGGCCACGAACTGCGCACCCCCCTCACCTCGCTGCGCACCAACATCGATCTGCTGGTACGCAGCGAGGAGACCGGACGGGCACTCCCCGAGGAGGACCGCAGGGAGCTGATGGCCTCCGTCCAGGCACAGATGACCGAACTCGCCGACCTCATCGGCGACCTCCAGGAGCTCTCCCGCCCGCACGACGCACCCGGCGACGCCGGGCAGGGCGTTTCCGGTGACCCGGCGCGCACCGGCATCGTCGCGCTGCACGAGATCGTCGAGCACGCCCTCGAACGCGTCCGCCCGCGCGGCCCGGGACTCAGCCTCACCAGCGCACTCGACCCCTGGTACGTGCGGGGCGAGGCGGCGGCCCTGGAACGGTCGGTGGTCAATCTGCTCGACAACGCCGTCAAGTTCAGCCCCGAGGGCGGCACCGTGCACACCGCCCTGCACGACGGGGTGCTGACCGTGCGGGACGAGGGGCCGGGCGTGCCCGAGCACGAAGTCCCCCACGTCTTCGACCGCTTCTGGCGCTCCCCCTCCGCCCGCAGCCTGCCCGGTTCCGGCCTCGGGCTGTCCATCGTGGCCCGCACCGTGCGGCAGTGCGGCGGCCAGGTCATGCTGCGCCGCCCGGCGGACGGCGGCCCGGGAACCGAGGCCGAGGTGCGGCTGCCCGGCGCCCCCACACCGCCCCCCGCCGCACCCCACACGTGAGCCCGCGCGGTCGCGGACCGGCCCCGCGGGCGCCGGCCGCCGTAGGGTCGGGGCCATGAGTGACGTGGAAGTCGTGGCCGAGGTACCCGCCGACGTCGTACCCGCGGTCCACAAGCTGATCGAGGAAGCAGCCCGGCAGGACGGCCAGCCCGCCGTCTCCGAACAAGGCAGACTCCATCTGGGCGGCGGCCCCCGCGAAGGGGTGCGGCACCTGCTGCTGCGTGCCGGGGACGGAACCCTCGCCGGCTACGCGCAGCTGGAGGACACCGACCCCGTGGAGGCCCCCGCGGCCGAGCTCGTCGTCGCGCCCGACCACCGCGGCCGGGGCCACGGCAGGCGGCTGGGACAGGTACTGCTCGACCGGTCGGGGCGGCGGCTGCGGGTGTGGGCGCACGGCGGGCACCCCGCCGCGCGGCACCTCGCCCAGAGCCTGGGCCTCACCCTCTTCCGCGAGCTGCGGCAGATGCGCAGGCCGCTCGCCGGCTGGGACCAGCCCGAACCGGTGCTGCCGCCCGGTGTGACCGTCCGCACGTTCCGGCCCGGCGAGGACGACGCGGCGTGGCTGGAACTCAACGCCGCCGCCTTCGCCCACCACCCCGAGCAGGGCGGACTCACCCAGCGGGACCTCGACGACCGCAAGGCGGCCGACTGGTTCGATCCGGCGGGCTTCTTCCTCGCCGAGCGGGACGGCCGGCTCGTCGGCTTCCACTGGACCAAGGTCCACGCCGCCGAAGGGCTCGGCGAGGTGTACGTGCTCGGTGTCGCCCCCGGCGAGCAGGGCGGGGGCCTGGGCAAGGCCCTCACCACCATCGGGCTGCGGCATCTGGCGCGGGATCGGGAGATGCCGACCGCGATGCTCTACGTGGACGCGGACAACGCCGCCGCCGTGCGCGTCTACGAGCACCTCGGCTTCAGCACGTACGAGACCGACCTGATGTACCGCACCGAGACCTGAGAGCGCCTGCCGCGGGTTCCGGCGCACCGGAGCGCCGGTCAGGGGGCCCGCTCCCTTCCCGGCGGGGCGCGCGGCCGGCTGCGAGCCGGTCGCCGTCCCGCCATCCCGCCGTCCCGCCGTCCCGCCGTCCCGCCGTCCCGCCGTCTCGCCGTCTCGCCGTCTCGCCGTCTCGCCGTCTCGCCGTCTCGCCGTCTCGCCGTCTCGCCGTCTCGCCGTCCCGCCGTTCCGCCGTTCCGCCGTTCCGCCGGCCTGCGGGTCCGCCGGCCTGCGGGTCCGCCGGCCTGCGGGCCCGCCGGCCCGGGGCGGCGTCCGCAGGCCGCAACGGCAGTCGGCCTCCCGGCCCGGGGCGCGTGGCGGCGTCCGCGGTCGGCAACGGCAGCCGTGCGGCCGGGTCCGGTTCCTGGGCCGGGCCCGGAGCTGGAACTTGGAGACCGGTGCCAGGAACCCGGGGCCCGGCGTCCGGTGCCCGAAACCCGGGGCCCGGCGCCGGCAGCCCGAAAGTCGGAGCCCGAAGGTCGGGGCCCGGGGCCGGGAGCCGGGGGCCCGGACTCCCGGGCCCCGGACTCCTGGGCCTCGGCGCCCGGGAAGAGAATGCCGCATGGAAATCACTCAGACGCGTCTGCTGGTGTCCGACTTCCCCGCCGTGTACCGCTTCTACCGGGACGTGCTCGGGCTCACGCCCCAGTTCGAGGCCGAGACCGGCCCGTACGCCAAGTTCAGCCCCGACACCGGAAACGCCGCGGTCGCGTTGCAGGACCGGGCACAGATGGCGGGCGTGCTGGAGCAGTTGAGGGCGCAGCCGCAGGGACACCGCGCCCTGGTGGTGCTGCGGGTGGACGACCTGGAGGCCACCCACGCCGAGCTGACCGCGCGCGGGGCGGAGTTCACCCGCGACCCGGCCCCCATGGGGGAGCGGATGCGGGTCGCCTACCTGGCGGACCCGGAAGGAAACCTGATCGAGTTCCAGGAGTGGCTGGTCCCGCGCGGGCAGACGGGGGACGCGCGGGCATAGCGGGCCGGGCCGGCGACGTACCGGCGGGCCCGGCGGGGGACGCGCGGGCGTAACGGGCCGGGCCGGCGACGTACCGCCAGCCCGGCGGCGCACCCCGGAGGGCGGTGCCGCAGGACACTCGCGGCACCCCGTCCCGCCACGCGGACGTAACCACGGATTCAAACTCTCTTGCGAGGCTCACGAAATGCCCCGGTCCTCCCTCGCAGAGAGCATCGACAATGACGGTATGACCCAGCAGCCGCAACCTCCGGTCGGCTCGATCGCGGCCCACCGTCCCAGCAACGTTCCCGGTGCGGGCCCCGACCTGGGCCTGGAGCCGGACATCGATTCCGACGTCGATCTGTACGAGGACGGCCGCGGCCACCCCGCCGAGTCGGCCGCCGATCTGCCGGCCGACCGGTTCCTGGACCGGGAACGCAGTTGGCTCGCCTTCAACGAGCGGGTGCTCGAACTCGCGGAGGACCCGGCCACCCCGTTGCTCGAACGGGCGAACTTCCTGGCGATCTTCGCGGGGAACCTGGACGAGTTCTTCATGGTGCGGGTGGCCGGCCTCAAGCGGCGGATAGCGACCGGCGTGGCCACCCGCAGCGCCTCCGGGCTCCAGCCGCGGGAGGTGCTGGAGGGCATCTGGAACCGTTCGCGGGAGCTGATGGCCCGGCACGCGGCCTGCTACCAGCAGGACGTCGCCCCGGCACTGGCCGAGGAAGGGCTCCACCTGCTGCGCTGGTCCGCGCTGACGGACAAGGAACAGGCCCGGCTCTTCACGCTGTTCAGGCAGCAGATCTACCCGGTGCTCACCCCGCTGGCCGTCGACCCGGCGCACCCCTTCCCCTACATCTCCGGGCTCTCCCTCAACCTCGCGGTGGTGGTGCGCAACCCGGTGAGCGGCCACAACCACTTCGCACGGGTGAAGGTGCCGCCGCTGCTGCCGCGTTTCCTCGAAGCCTCTCCGTACCGGTACGTCCCGCTGGAGGACGTGATCGCCGCGCATCTGGAGGAGCTGTTCCCCGGCATGGAGGTGCTGGCGCACCACATGTTCCGGGTGACCAGGAACGAGGACCTGGAGGTCGAGGAGGACGACGCGGAGAACCTGCTCCAGGCGCTGGAGAAGGAGCTGATGCGGCGCCGGTTCGGTCCCCCGGTGCGGCTGGAGGTCGAGGAGTCCATCGACCCGTACGTGCTGGACCTGCTGGTGCGGGAGCTGAAGGTGACGGAGGCGGAGGTCTATCCGCTGCCCGGCCCGCTGGACCTGACGGGGCTGTCGGGGATCGCCGCGGCGCTGGAGAGGCCGGAGCTGAAGTACCCCAAGTTCGTGGCCGGCACCCACCGCGACCTGGCGGAGGTCGAATCCGCCTCGGCGCCCGACATCTTCGCTGCGCTGCGCGAACGCGACGTGCTGCTGCACCACCCCTACGACTCGTTCTCCACCTCCGTGCAGGCGTTCCTGGAACAGGCGGCGGCCGACCCGGACGTGCTGGCGATCAAACAGACGCTGTACCGCACCTCCGGTGACTCGCCCATCGTGGACGCCCTGATCGACGCGGCCGAGTCCGGCAAACAGGTGCTGGTCCTGGTGGAGATCAAGGCGCGGTTCGACGAACAGGCCAACATCAAGTGGGCGCGGAAGCTGGAGGAGGCCGGCTGCCACGTCGTCTACGGACTGGTCGGGCTCAAGACCCACTGCAAACTGTCGCTGGTGGTGCGGCAGGAGGGCGAGACACTGCGCCGCTACGCACACGTGGGCACCGGCAACTACCACCCGAAGACCGCGCGCCGGTACGAGGACCTGGGGCTGCTGACGGCGGACCCGCAGGTGGGCGCCGACCTGTCGGACCTCTTCAACCGGCTCTCGGGCTACTCGCGGCGGGAGACCTACCGGCGGCTGCTGGTGGCACCCACCTCGCTGCGGGACGGACTCGTCTCCCGCATCCGGCAGGAGATCGCCCACCACCGGGCAGGCCGCCCGGCGTACGTCCGGATGAAGGTCAACTCGATCGTGGACGAGACGGTGTGCGACGCCCTCTACCGGGCCTCCATGGCGGGCGTTCCCGTGGACGTGTGGGTGCGCGGCATCTGCGCCCTGCGGCCCGGGGTGCCCGGACTGAGCGACAACATCCGGGTGCGCAGCGTGCTGGGCCGCTTCCTGGAACACTCGCGGGTGTTCTGCTTCGGGGCCGGCGGCGAGCCGGAGGTGTGGCTGGGCAGCGCCGACATGATGCACCGCAACCTGGACCGGCGCATCGAGGCACTGGTGCGGGTCACCGACCCCACGCACCGGGCCTCGCTCGACCGGCTGCTGGAGCTGGGCATGTCGGACGGCACCGCCTCCTGGCACCTGGGCCCGGACGGCGAGTGGACGCGGCACGCGTACGTGACGGACGGCGAGACCGCCGGACAGCCGCTGCCCAATGTGCAGGAGATGCTCATCGAGGGCCGGCGCCGCAAACGGGGCCCGACGGCGGCGACGTGAGGTGTGGAAGGCACGCGCCGGGCAGTGCCGGGCCCGGGAAGCCGGGCCTGCTCGGCGGCGCGGGCGAGGCGGGGACAGCGCGGGCAGTGCGCGGAAGGGGACGTGATGGCCGGACAGAGCCGGGACGTGGTCGTGGAGCCCGGCCCCGGGACGGATACGGCGACGGGAAGCGCGGCCGAGGTGCTGAGCGGTTATCTGCACCAGCGGGCGGCGGAGTTCCTGCGCGGACTGCGCGCCCACGCGCAGGGCGCGGGCACCGGCGGGCAGGACGGTACGGGCCGGGGCGGGACGGCGGCGTCCGTGGACGTCCTGCGGGCCGCCGCACGCCGCATGAACGGCGCCCTGTTCACCTACCGGCCGCTGCTCGACGCGCGCTGGGCCGACGAACTGCGCACCGAACTGAGCTGGCTCGCCGGCACGCTGGCCCGTGAGTACGCGTACGCGGCGCGGCTGGAGCGGCTGCTGTCCGCCCTGCACCGGCTGGCCAGCGGCGGAACCTCCGGCCCCGAGGCGCCCGGCCGCCCGGCCGCACACCCGGCGGCTCCGACCGGTGCCGTCGCCTCCCGGGCCGCCTCCGGACCGCGCGAGCGGGGCGGCCTCCCCGCGGGTGCCGCCCGGGCCGGTGCGCTGCTGGACCGGCAACTGACGCTGGCGCGGACCCGGGCCCACTCGGCGGCGCTGCGCGCCCTGGGCTCGGCCCGGTTCCACGCCGTGGCCGACGCGGTGGCGGTGCTGGCCTCGGAGGCGCCGCTGCGCCCCGCGGAGGCCGACGGGCCGGCGTCCGCGGTCCTCGGCCCGCTGGCCGAACGGACGGGCCGACAACTGGTGGAGGCCGTCGCCGCGCTGCCGCTGTCGCGGGCGGGCGCGCCGTACAACGCGGACGGGCTGTCCCGTTCGCTGGCCACCGAGGTGCGGCAGGACGCCGCCTGGGACCAGGTTCGGGTCCTGCTGCGGCTGCACCGGTACGCGCAGGAGGTACTGGGCCCGCTCGCCGAGCCCGACCCGCGGCTGCGCCCGGCGGGCGACGCGCTGGAGCGGCACCGGGCGGCGGCGGCAGCGGCGGCAGCCGCGGCCTCGGCGGCGGCCACCCCGCGTATCGCCCCGGCCACCGCCTACGCCCTCGGCGTCCTCCACGCCGACCAGCGGCACGAGGTGGAGGCCGCCCGGTTCGCCTTCGGCCGCCACTGGACGAGCACCCCGCAGGGCGCCACCGGCTGCTGATCAGCCGGCCCGCAACTCCTCCACCCTCGTCGCGGGCCGCAGCAGCACCAGAGCGGCACCGGCCGCGGCCGACGTCCCACATGGCGGGGACAGGGGAACGGGGACGCCCGCGGAGAACAGGCCCCGTTCAGGCGCGGGTGGCTGTCGGGCCGGTGTGGGGGGCGAGGGCCGGCCAGGGGACGGTGACCTCGCCCTGGCGCCAGCGGCGGGGGCCGTCGGCGAGCGGCCAGTCGGCGGCCAGCGATCGTACGGTGCGGATCCAGCGCTGGCGGGCGCTGAGCGCGCCGTAGGGCGCGGCCGTGGCCCAGGCGCGGTCGAAGTCGCGCAGGAACGCGTGCACCGGCTCACCCGGCACATTGCGGTGGATGAGCGCCTTCGGCAGCCGTTCGGCCAGGTCGGACGGGGTGGCCAGTGCGGAGAGCCGGGCGGCGAAGGTGACGGTGCGGGGGCCTTCGGGGCCGAGCGCCACCCACACGTGGCGGCGGCCGATCTCGTCGCAGGTGCCCTCCACCAGCAGCCCGTCCGGTGCCAGTGCGGAGCGCAGCCGCTCCCAGACGGGGAGGACCTCCGCCTCCGGGTACTGGCGCAGCACGTTCGCGGCCCGGATCAGGAGGAGGCCCCGCGGCCCGCCACCGGACGCGCCCGGTACGGGCACCTCGAAGCCGCCCCGTACGAAGGACAGGCCCTCGCGGGCGTACGGCTGTGCCGCGGCCACCCGCTCCGGGTCGATCTCCACGCCGAGGACACGGACGTCGCCGCGTACCTTCCGCAGCCGCTGGAGCAGCTCGACGGCCGTCCACGGTGCGGCGCCGTACCCCAGGTCGACGGCGACCGGGCGGGGCAGGGCGCGGCGCAGCGCGGGGCCGTGCGCGGCGGCGATCCAGCGGTCCATCCGCCGCAGCCGGTTCGGGTTCGTCGTACCCCGGGTGACCGTGCCGACGGGGCGGGACGGTACGGGGCGGGGCGGGGGCACGTCACGAGGATACGAGGCGGAGCCGGACGGCCCGCCCGGCGGCTGTTCCTCCCCGCATTGTCACGATTGGGCAAAGTGGGAAGAGGAGGCAACCTTTCCGGTGTTTCCCGTCGAGGGCCCGCGATACCCGCGCTCCTCCGCACCCGAGAACCGTGCAGCTCCGCCCGTACCGCCCGACCCTCAGGAGGCATCGCCACCGTGAGCCAGTACGTGTCCCTGCTCGGCCAGCGGCGCGGCGGACGGTCCGCGGCCGGGCACCCGGTGCGCACCCACCAGCCCAGGACCCCGCTGCTGCGCCTGCCCGGCACCCGCAAGGTCCGCCGCGTGGCCATGCTCAGCGTCCACACCTCGCCGCTGCACCAGCCGGGCACGGGGGACGCGGGCGGCATGAACGTCTACATCGTCGAGCTGGCCCGGCAGCTGGCGGCGCAGGGCACCGAGGTGGAGATCTTCACCCGTGCCACCACCGGCGCCCTCGACCCCACCGTCGAGCTGGCGCCCGGTGTGCTGGTCCGGCACATCGACGCCGGGCCCTACGAGGGGCTGTCCAAGGAGGAGCTGCCCGCCCAGCTGTGCGCCTTCACCCACGGTGTGATGCAGGTGTGGGCCGGCCACCGGCCCGGCTACTACGACCTGGTGCACTCCCACTACTGGCTCTCGGGGCACGTCGGCTGGCTGGCCGCGCAGCGCTGGGGCGTCCCGCTGGTGCACGCCATGCACACCATGGCCAAGGTCAAGAACGCGGCGCTGGCCGCGGGCGACACCCCCGAGCCGGCCGCCCGCGTCATCGGCGAGACACAGATCGTGCGGGCCGCGGACCGCCTCATCGCCAACACCGTCGAGGAGGCGGGCGAACTGGCCCACCACTACGACGCCCCCGCCGAACGCACCGCCGTCGTCCACCCCGGCGTCAACCTCGACCGCTTCCGCCCCGCGGACGGCCGCGCCGCCGCCCGTGACCGGCTCGGGCTGCCGCAGGACGCGGTCATCCCGCTGTTCGCCGGCCGCATACAGCCGCTGAAGGCCCCGGACGTGCTGCTGCGCGCCGCCGCGCACCTCGTGGACGAGGACCCCTCGCTGCGGGGCCGCCTGGTGGTCCCCGTCGTCGGCGGGCCCAGCGGCAGCGGCCTGGCCAAACCGGAGGGCCTGCAGAAACTGGCCGCCCGGCTCGGCATCGCCGATCTGGTGCTCTTCCGCCCGCCGGTCGGCCAGGAACAGCTAGCCGACTGGTACCGGGCCGCGTCCGTGCTGGTGATGCCCTCGCACAGCGAGTCCTTCGGGCTGGTCGCCGCCGAGGCGCAGGCGTGCGGCACCCCGGTGGTGGCCGCCTCGGTGGGCGGGCTGCCCATCGTCGTGCGGGACGGCACCACCGGCTATCTCGTCGCCGGGCACGACCCCGCCGACTACGCCCGTGCCCTGCGCCGCTTCGTGGACGACCCCGGGCTGGCCGGGCGGCTCGGCGCGGCGGCGGCCCGGCACGCGCAGGGCTTCGGCTGGGGCGCGGCGGCGGAGGCCACCGCCGACGTGTACGCCGCCGCGGTGCAGGAGCGGCGCCGTCGCCTACGATCACCGCATGCGTGACGCCGAAACCGCCGCCGCGGCGCGGGCCGCGATCGAGGAGACGCTCAGCGACGCCGGGCTGGAGTGGGAGAGCCCGTCCGAGGGCACCTACGTCGTCACCCTGCCCGGCACCCGCAAGCTGAAGACGACCTGCTCGCTGGTCGTGGGCGCCCACTCGCTGTCCGTCAACGCGTTCGTGGTGCGCAACCCCGACGAGAACCACGCGGCCGTCCACCGCTGGCTGCTGGAGCGCAACACCAAGCTGTACGGCGTCGCCTACGCCGTCGACCAGCACGGCGACATCTACCTGGCGGGCCGCCTCCCGCTGGCCGCCGTCACCCCGCAGGAGGTCGACCGGCTGCTGGGCAGCGTCCTGGAGAACGCCGACGGTTCCTTCAACACCCTGCTGGAGATGGGTTTCGCCTCGGCCATCCGCAAGGAGTACGCGTGGCGCACCTCCCGCGGCGAGTCCACCCGCAACCTGGACGCCTTCCGCCACCTGACGGAGGGCCGCCCGTCCGGCGACTGACACGCATCCCGCGCTCTGCTCCTCAAGAGCCTGCGGCGCCGGGCCCGTTGAAAGAAATCCGACACGGGCGATGAGTTTTCCGACGCCCGGTGGTCGGATCTCATGACCGGTGCGCCGCACCCCGCGTGGCGGTGGCGGACCGCACCGGCCGCACCCGGCGAGAACCGGCACCAAGCCACCGAGGAGTTCCCGATGCGCACTCTGATCAGCACCGCCTTCATATCGCTCGACGGCGTCGTCGAGGGCCCGGCCGGAGAGCCCGCCTACCGCAACTCCGACTGGACGATGAAAGACGTCGAATTCCTGCTGGAGGCGTACGAGATCAAGGGCCGCGAGCAGGAGGAAGCCACCGCGATGCTGCTGGGCCGGGACAGCTACGTGGGATTCGCCCAGGTGTGGCCCGCGATGGACGAGTTCGCCGGCTACAACGCGATGCCGAAGTACGTCGTCTCCACCACCCTCACCGAGGACGACCTGGTGACGAACTGGGGCGAGACGACGATCCTGCGCTCCCTCGACGAGGTCGCCGCGCTGAAGAGAACCGAGGGCGGGCCGGTCATCATCCACGGCAGCGCCTCCCTGAACCGCTCCCTCTCGGACGCCGGCCTCATCGACCGCTACCACCTGCTGGTCTTCCCGCTCCTGCTCGGCGCGGGCAAGCGGCTGTTCAGCAGCACGGACAAGGACACCCAGAAGCTGAAGCTGGTGGAGCACGCGGTCTACGCCAACGGCATCCAGAAGAACGTCTTCGACGTCGTCCACTGAGCGGCGCCCGCCGCGCGGGGTCCCGCCCGGCTCCTCCGCCCTGTTTCGGGGAGGGCGGACCGGGCGGGCCGGCGGGACCAGGGACCACGGAGCAGGGACCACAGACCAGGGGTGCCGCGAGCGGGCCGGGACGGAAGCGCGGGGCATCCCGTGAGCGGTCCCGGGACGTGCGGGACGGGACCACGCAGGGCGTTCCGTGATCCGGCCGGGGCGGGGCCACAGGGGTGTTCCGCGAGCCGGCCGGGCCGGAACGACCGGGGCGCCGACGGTCGTCGGGACCGTCGGCGCCGCGGCGCGTACGTACCGGGCCTCAGCTCGGCCAGGTACCGGTGAGCCGGTGCACGGTGGTGGCACCGGTACGGTCCACGGCCGCCTTGACGACGGCGAACAGCGCCCCCTGCAACGTGGCCGCCAACAGGACCTCCTGCCAGCCCCGTTCGGGGTCGGTGGCACCCGGCGCCTCCTCGTCGTGACCGGTGGCCTTCCAGATCTGCTTGAAGGCCGCCCCGGCCAGCATGCCGCTGGCGGCGCCCAGCAGCATGCCCACCGGCTTGTAGGCGAGCTTGACCGTGTTCATCAGTGCCTCCTCCGGCGCCGGGCGAGGAGGATCAGCGCGAGCACGGCAGCCCCCGCGGCGACGGGCACCGCCGGATTGCCGCGCGTCGTCTCCGCCGCGTGCTTGGCCTTGGCCTGCGCCTGCTCGGGCGTCCGCTCCTGCACCTTCTCGCTCACGGTGTGGGCGGACCCGGACACCTGCTCCTTGGCGGCGGCGGCCTTGGCCCGCGCCTCCTTCTTGAGCCGGGTGGCCTTGTTCCGGGCCTGCGTCTTGACGTCGGCCCGCGCCGCCAGCGCCTCGACCGTCTCGCCGAGTTCCCGGCGTGTCTCCTCCACCTGGGCCCGCAACTCCTCCGGGCCCGGCGTGGAAGTGTGGCTCTTGGCATGGTCCGTCATCGGTGAGCCCTCTCCTTCACCTCGGCCACGTCGGCCTTCACGCTCTCGACCGTGCGTTGTGGCGCCGCAGGTGTGGCCTTGCTGATCTCCTTCTTGCCGACGACGGCGAGCAGGCCCGCCACCACGGCCAGCAGGCCGGTCACCACCAGGGCGGCCAGCCACAGCGGCAGCACCAGGTCGAGCACCACGATGGCCGTGGCCGCGAGCGCCTGGAGGGCGACGAAGCCGAACACTCCGGCGCCGCCGAACATGCCGCCGCCGAGGCCGAACCGCTTGCCCTTCTGCTGCATCTCGGCCTGCGCCAGGCGCAGTTCCTGCCGCACGAGCTGGGTGATCTGCCCCGATGCCTGCTGCACCAGGTGGCCCACCGATTCGTCGGAGGGCCGGTGCCGGTGGTGCGGGGCGCCGTCCGGGGAGACGGCGTCGGGGCGGGGTGCGGCGTCCTTGCGGGGCGGTGCCTCATGGGTCGTGGTCATGATGCACATCTGCCTTTCGCTGCTCAGCCGGTGCGAGCGGGGCGGCCCTGTGCCGGGCCGCCGGTGACCGCACGGGCAGGGCTGGGGGCTCGCCCTTGCCGGCTCTGTTCGCGTTGTCCGTACAGGAGCCCTGGATGTTCCGGTTGTCCTTGATGTCGGTCACCGCCCCCCCCGGCGTACCCGACCCTCGGCCACCTATGCGACTCCCCGCCCCGACTACCCCCTGTCACCCCGCCGCCGCCGCTGTGACCTGCGCACACGCCCGCTTCTGGGACGGGACTGCCACGCGTGGGACCTCACGCGATCGCGGCGTGCCACTTGTCGCGGGCCGGGGGCATCAGGCTTGATGGCAGCCGGCCGGGGAGGAGGAGGCGCATGCGGGTGGGGATCACGGGGCACCGGGGGTTGCCCGGGCCGACGGAACGGCTCGTGCGGGCTGCGCTGGAAGAGCGCGTCCGCCAGTACCCGAGTACGGAACTGACCGGCGTCTCGTGTCTGGCCGACGGCCCCGACGCGTGGTTCGCGGAGGCCGTGCTCGATCACGGTGGCCGGCTGGAGGTGGTGATCCCGGCCGAGCGCTACCGCGAGGGGCTGCCTGTCGGCCACCACGAGACGTACGACCGGTTGCGGAACAGTGCGACCGACGTGCACGTGACGGGTCTCGTCGAGTCCACCGAGCAGGCGCACATGGCGGGGAGTGAAATCCTCGTCGGCCTCTCGGACCACCTGCTCGCGGTGTGGGACGGCCGGCCCGCCCGCGGCTACGGCGGCACAGCGGACGTGGTCGCCCACGCGGAGCGGGTCGGCGTACCGGTGACGCTCATCTGGCCGGCCGGAGCCACCAGGGACTGAGGGGCAGTTACCCGGAGCCCGATGTCTTCATGAGAGCGCGGAACGCCACTTGCATAGGGGCGAGGCTGGGGAGTCGTCGAGGAGTGCCATTTCTCGGCCGTCCTGCACCGCGGCACGTTGACGGGCCCGTTCGTCCGTCTACGGTTCCCGTATTGGACGACGGCCCGGCCCTAGCGTTCCGCGCGACCAGCTGGGCGGCATTCATCTCCGGCCTCCCCGACGCCTGACGGTGCCGCCGACGGCGAAGCCGCCCCGGCCCCGGTGGTGCCGGAGCGGGGGCGGCGCCAGGACTACCGAAACGCGGGGCGCTGCCGGGCTGCGGGTACTTGTGACGGTCGGCGGCCCGGCGTGGGGTGGACGCGCAGCGCGTACTCGGCGTCGTAGTCCCGCACGGTGAGCAAGAAGGGACGACCCTGGGCGAGGGCGGCCATGACCTGTTCGTACGCTCTGTGGCTCTCCGCCCACGCGCGCAGCTCGGCCTGCGGGCAGGGGGCGTGCTGGACGGCGACGAGCGGCGCGTCACGCAGGTGCGCTGACTCCGGGGCGGGGTCGAGCAGGTGGGCGAGCTTCCGGGCCCTGGCGTTGAGCCACCGGGCGGCCAGGCGCGGAGACCGGCCGCAGTAGGCGCCGAGCACGACCTCGCGGGAGCCGCGGAGGTCACTGGCGACTGCTTCGCACCGGAAGGCGACAGAAGTCACGGCATACCCTCCTGGGCCTTCTGCCGCTGTTCGATCAGCTGCTCGAGCTGGATGCGGTACAGCTCTACCTGGCCGGGCGTGAGGACGAGCAGCCACTCGGTGGTGCCGCCGTCCTCGTGGTGGACGGTCACCGAAAGCCCCGCTTGCTGGGCTCGGTGGTCGTACATGACATCCCGGCCTGACGGCGTGACGTGGGTGATCGGGATGGGCACCGGGCGCAACGTGCTGCCGTCAGACCGTGCGCGCCAGTCGGGACCACCCCCTGGAGGGCGTAGGTGGTAGGACGCCGACGCTGTGCCCGGCAGCTCGACGACCACCCCGACTCGGCCTCCGCGTGCGAGGTCGGATGCGAGGTCGCCGAGCCTGGGATGGAACGGGGTGCGTGCGGGCAACCGGCCGCTGTGCGCGGCCTGCTGGTGTTTCGAGGTCCGTTCGGCCATGTCGCGAAGCTAGGACGACGGCGGCGGCCCATTATGAATCAGCGGAATACGACCGTTATCCATCGAGATGAAAGCGATCGGACATGCGCCGCAGCTTTTCACGGGTGTTCGCTCGTTCGGCGTAGACGATGCTACGCAAAGTTGACCGGGCGAGCGGATGATTCCGGATCAGTTGCGGGGCGAGCCGTTCAGCGGTCTCCAGCTCTCTCAACGCCCTGTCCCGGTTGCCGTCCCACAGCCACGCGCGCGCCAAATCCATATGGTGGTGGCCCTTGCGACTGTTGGGCAGCGGGTCGATCAGAGACGGGCTGGTGCGCGCGTTTATCGCGAGGGCCGTTCGCTGCTCACCCATCTCCAGAGCCACGCCGATGGCGTGGATCTGCACATTGCCTGCGGAGAACGTCAGCGAATGGCGGTCATGGACCGGCGGTCCGACGTAGCCCGAAAGCCGTTCGGCGGCGGCCCTCGCGTGAGTGATGCGATCTCCCGCTTCCGCGCGTCGACCTGCCCTTGCCGCGGAGACGGCGGCACGCAGGTGAAGAGAGCCCCACACGCGGATGGCGAGTTGATCGCCTTCGTCGTGAGCCTGCTGCACGCTGGCGAGAGCCTTGTCGGTCAGTGACAGGGAGTCGGACCAGTCGGCTGTGGCCCACATGTCCCACACCCGCAGCCAGTCCGCGACCGCAGGCAGAAGGGGATCGCCGGAGAGCTGTGCGGCCCAGCTCGCCCGCTCGCACGACATGGCGATCAGCTCAGGGTGGCCGAGGGCATGGGCTGCCGTATGGGCGAACTTGCAGCACACGGCGTATACAGCGAATGCCTCCTCGCGCTCGTAACCAGTGCTGGCCTCGGCCAGTGCGCGTGCTTCCCGGAAGAGATCGGGCAGGACTTCGAGGATCGCTACGTTTGCAGCGGCATCACGCAGACGGTGCAGCCGCGTCGTCTCCTGCCAGAGCTGCCGTGACGAGCGTGGCGTGCCGTCGAATACCGGCGCGAGATCATATCGGCGCAGCTCTCGGAGAATAGCGGCGGCGGCGACTTGCCATTGATTTTCGGTGGGCGAGCTGTTGTACGGGCGGCCGATCAGATCGTTCGGGTGTACGTGCAGCTCGGACGCGAGCAGGTTGAGCACGCCGACGCGGTCGAGTTCGATACGTCCGCGCTCAACTTTCGAGACCCACCCTTGCGTTTTGTTGAGAGCGGCGGCGAGATCTGTTTGCGTCATACCGAGGCGGAGCCGTGCGCGGCGTACGCGGCGGCCGATCTCTTCGGCTTCTTCCAACATCACGGCTCCATCCATTGGGCTTCCTTACGAACGGTACCCATGGGGTGCTGGGACTGTGGAGTGCGTCGAACACCGCCGGCGTCCTCGGTATACGCTCCCTCCGCTGTGGACGCGCCCCTCGATCGGGCGCCCGCCTGCCCCAGTTGGTGCCCACCCCAGCCCCCCCCCTGACGGGGCGCACGGTGGGCGCGCACCCGCCTCAGCCCGCCCTCACGCAGCCACCCGCGTGGGCTCCTCCCGCTCGTCCTCCTCGTCTTCATCGGGATTGTCCAGGCTGGTGATCACCGGTGTTGTCTGACGTTTGCGGAGCCCGGGGAGATCAGGCGGCGCGTCGTTCTCAATGAGGCGGCGGTACGGCGCCGCCCGGTCGGGGCATGAGGTCGTGGGGGCACAGCTTGGGCACACGTCGTACGTGCCTCCGGGTTGTCACGTCCAGCACGGGGCTGCATCGTGGCGTCATGGCCGGACGGTTCGGAATCCTGTGATTCCCCCGCACGGGGCGGCACGAGACCGAGCCGCCGACGGTTTACGCGGACGGCTTCACCGGATGCCTGTACCCGGGTAAGCCCGAGGATGTCGCGCGCTACGGCGCGGTGTTCACCGACGTCCGGAAACGATCACTCGATGAGGATGCAGCACGGCGCCTCATCACGGAGGTGGCGGAAGACTATGTGCAGCACTGAAAAACTCGCGTGGCGCAAGTCCAGCTACAGCAACGGCCAGAGTGCATGCGTCGAGGTGGCGGATCTTCCCGAAGGCGTCGCGGCGCGCGACAGCAAGCGTACCGACAGCCCCGAGCTGGTGTTCCCGGCGGCGAGCTGGTCGGTGTTCGTCGTGGCCCTGTCCGACGACGCCTGAGCACGGCCGTCCCGACAGAGCGTCCTCGCCCCCGGCACCCGTGCTTTCCACAACGCATCACAGAGGTAAGGGAAAAGGCGGAATGAACCGCTTCGAAGACGCGTCGACGCTCCCCCTGTCGTGGTGGAAGTCGTCGGCGTCCGCGGCACAGTCGGACTGTGTCGAGTGCGCCGTCGTCGCCCCTGAGCGGGTAGCGGTGCGAGACAGCAAGAAGCCGACGGGGCCCGCCCTGCTGCTCACCCGTGATCAGTTCGTCGGCCTGGTGACGGCCGTCAAGTCGGGCAAGTTCGCCGGATAACGCTCGCCCTCGAATGGACGGAAGAGCCGCCGCCTTGGCGCGCTGCCAGGGCGGGTGGCTATTCACTGTGCGAACTGGACCAGCGGCACCAGCAGGCCCGCGACCGCGACCACAGCTGCGGTACCCAGCAGGCGGCAACGGGCGCGCGGTTCAAGAGGTACGGCCCCTGCCTGCGCCCCGTCAGTTCCGCGCGCTCTTCCCGCTTGCCCTCCTCGTCTTCGTCGGGGTTGTCCCGTTCAGCGCTGGGTTGCATCGTGGCGTCATGGCCGGGCGGTTCGGAATCCTGCGATTCCCCGCAGGGGGCGGTATGAGACCGAGCTGCCGACGGTCTACGCGGATGGCTTCACCGCAGCCTGTACCCGGCCAAACCCGAGGATCTCTGCTCGCTACGACGCGGCGTTCCCCGACATCCGGAAACGATCACTCGATCAGGATGCATCACGGTGCCTCATCTCGGAGGTGGCGGAAGACTATGTGCAGCGCTGAAAAGCTCGCATGGCGCAAGTCCAGCTACAGCAACTCGAACAGCGCGTGTGTCGAGCTACGCATCAGCCGGTCGACGGTCGGTGTGCGGGACAGCAAGCAGCAGGGCGGCCCGGTGGTCACGGTAGGGGCTGCCGCGATGCGGGCGTTTCTGGGTGCGGTCGCCGACGGCCGGCTGGACCGGTAGACCAACGAACCGGTAGATCAACGACAGGAGCCCCCCGCCCCGGCGCGCTGCCGGGGCGGGGGGCTCTTCACCGTGCGAACTGGACCAGCGCTGCCAGCAGGCCCGTGACGGCGACCACGGTCGCGGTGCCCAGCAGGCGCCAACGGGCGCGCTGTTCCAGCAGTACGACCCCAGCCCTCACCCCGTCATTTCCGCGCGCTCTTCCCGCTTGTCCCCCGCAGCGTCCCGCGAAGCGGAAGGGGCCGGCAGGGGCTCGTCGGTCCGCATGGTGCGGAGGAGGAGGGCGTAGCCCGCGGCGGCGAGGGTGCCGACGGCGGCGCAGGCGGCCCACAGTGCGGCGGCGCCGAAGTGGTCGATGACGGTGCCGCCGGCCAGAGGTGCGCCGAGGGAGGCGAGGGCCCAGGAGAGGGAGTAGACGCCCTGGTAGCGGCCTCGGCCGTGGGTGGGGGAGAGGCGCACCACGAGAGACATCTGGGTGGGGGCGTTGATCATCTCGCCGAGGGTCCACACGATGACGGCGACCGTGTAGAACGCGGCGGACGCGGCGAAGGCGTTCATCCCGAACCCGTAGCCCGTCAGCAGTGCCGAGACGATCAGCAGCGCGGCGGGGGACCGGTGTTCGATGAAGCGGGACAGCGGGATCTGGAGCAGGACGATCAGCACGCCGTTGACCGCTATGACGGTACCGAAGTCGGCGCTGCCGAGCCCCTGTTCGCCCATGGCGACGGGCAGGGAGACGAATGCCTGCTGGATGACGGAGGCCAGCAGCAGATTGAGGCCGACGACGACCATGAAGCGCTTGTCGCGCAGGACCGTCCACAGGGAGACGGCGGCGGGGGAGGCGCCGGTGGCAGGAGCGGCGCCGGGGGTGTCGTCGCTCCCGGCGGCCGGGCGGGACTCCGGGAGTCGGAGGAAGACCACCACCGCCGTGGCCAGCAGCATCACCGCCTCGCCGAAGAAGAGCAGGTGGTAGCTGTAGCGGGCGATGAAGCCGGCGCCGGCGGAGGAGACGGCGAAGCCGAGGTTGATCGCCCAGTAGTTGAGGGAAAAGGCTCTCACCCTGTCCTCGGGGCGGACGATGTCGGCGATCATCGCCTGCACGGCGGGGCGGGACGCGTTGGACGCCATGCCCACGGCGAAGGCCACCGCCGCGATGGCCACCGGGTGCGTCACGAGGCTGAGGGACGCGACGGACAGGGCGGTCGCCACCTGGGCGGTCAGCATGGTGGGGCGGCGGCCGAGCCGGTCGGTGAGGACGCCAGCGCCGATCGACGAGACGACCCCGCCCAGGCCGTAGAGGGCGCCGACGAGTCCCGCGTACGAGGCGGAGAAGCCGCGCTCGGCCGTCAGGTAGAGGGCGAGGAAGGTGGCCACGAACGCGCCGAGCCGGTTGACGAGGGTGCTCGTCCACAGCCACCAGAACTGGCGGGGCAGTCCGCCGACGCTCTCCCTGACGGCCTGTCCCGCCCTGCCGAAGACCCCACCCCTGTCCATGACCGCTCCTCTTCATGCCCTGCGGATTCGTGCCCTGCGGGCGTTCGTGCCTGTAGGCGTTCGCCCTGCGGGAACCCGCCCCCTGTGTGGTGCGCCGCCCGCTGAAAGTAACGACGACCACCGCGGGTCGCCACTGGATTGACGGCCGCCGTCAATCGCCCGGTACTGGGCGGAGGAGCCCGCCTCGCCCCGTCTGCGCCGCCGCGGGACTGGGGTGTGCCGTCGGCACATAGTGAGCGGTTCGGGAGGAGCCGTCGACCACATCCGGCCCGTGTCGCACGGGTCTTAGGGTGACGTCCATGACGCCGCACCCCGGACCCGCACCGCACCCGGACCGTCCCGCAGGACCGTCACGGACCGCACCGCACCCGGACCCCGCCGCTGAGCCGTCGGAGAGGGCGCCGCACCCGGACCCGGCCGCCGGACCGTCGGAGTCGGCGTCGCAAGGCGAGCGTCCCACCGGGGCGTCACAGGCCGCGCCGCACTCCGTCGCCCTGGACCTGACCGGCCGTACGGCCCTGGTCACCGGCGCGGCCAGCGGCATCGGGCGGGCCTGCGCGCTGCGGCTGGCGGCGGCCGGGGCCCGGCTGCGCGCGGTGGACCTCGACCCGGAAGGGCTGGACTCGCTCGCCCGCGAGGCGGCCCGCACCCTGGGCCCCTCGGCGCCGCCCGTCGCCGTCCACCCGCTCGACCTGACCGACCCGGCCGGGCTGGACGCCGCCGAACGTGCCGCCGACGGCGCCGACGTGCTCGTCAACGCGGCGGGCAGGCAACTCGTACGGCCCGTCGAACAGTTCCCGCCCGAGGCGTTCCGCTCGATGCTGACGCTCATGCTGGAGGCCCCGTTCCGCACCACGCGGGGCGCGCTGCCCCACATGTACGCGCAGGGGTGGGGCCGCATCGTGCACATCTCGTCCGTGCACGGGCTGCGGGCCTCCGCCTACAAGTCGGCGTACGTGGCGGCCAAGCACGGGCTGGAGGGGCTGTCCAAGACGACGGCCCTGGAGGCGGCCGGGCACGGGGTGACCGTCAACTGCGTCAACCCCTCCTATGTGCGCACCCCGCTGGTGGAGCGGCAGATAGCCGACCAGGCCGCGGCGCACGGCATCCCGCCGGAACAGGTCGTCACCGACGTGCTGCTCGCCGACTCGGCGGTCAAACGGCTGCTGGAGCCGGCCGAGGTCGCCGAGGCGGTCGCCTATCTGTGCACCCCCGCCGCGTCCTTCGTCACCGGTTCGGCCTTCCCCCTCGACGGCGCCTGGACCGCGCACTGACGCTGAACCCATGCACCCCACCCCGCCCGGCCCGGGCCACGCTGCGCAGCCGCCTGCCTCGGCTACCTGGAACTCCTGGTGGACGGCGCCCCCGCCGAGGCGTACGACGCCGCGGTCTCGCCCGGAGACGGACCCGGTGCGGGGCAGACGCCCGCCGCCGCGCGTGGCAGACAGCTCGCGCTGCGCATCCGCGCCGAGCTGGAGGCGCGGCGGCGGCGCGAGGCGGAGCTGACCGCACTGTTCGAGACGGTGCACGACCTGGCCGGGCTCCGCGACCTGGACGAGGTGCTCCAGGCCATCGTGCGGCGGGCCCGCCGGCTGCTGGGCACCGACGTGGCCTACATGACGCTGACGGACCCCGAGCACGGCGACACCTTCATGCGGGTCACCGAAGGGTCCGTCTCCGCCCGCTTCCAGCAGTTGCGGCTCGGCATGGGCGAGGGGCTGGGCGGGCTGGTGGCGCAGACCGCCCGCCCCTACGCCACCCAGAACTATCCGCGCGACGCCCGCTTCCGGCACACCGACGCCATCGACGGCGGAGTCGGCGAGGAAGGGCTGATCGCCATCCTGGGCGTGCCGCTGCTGCTGGGCGCCCGCGACGTCATCGGCGTGCTGTACGCGGCCGACCGGCGCGAGCGGGTCTTCGGGCCCGAACAGATCGCGCTGCTGCGCTCGTTCGCCGCGCACGCCGCCGTCGCCCTCGACAACACCCGGCTGCTCACCGAGACCACCGAGGCCCTGGCCGGGCTGCGCGCCGTCAACGAGACCATCCGCCGTGCCTCCGACGTCCACGACCGGCTCACCGAACTGGTGCTGCGCGGCGGCGGCGTCACCGATGTGACCCGGGCCCTGGCCGAAGTGCTGGGCGGGCACGTCGAGTTCGCGGAGAGCGGCCGGGAGAGCGACCGGGAGACCGCCGCCCGGTGGGACGCCGCCGTCGAACGCTCCCGCCGCGACGGGCACGCCGTACGGGAGGACGACACCTGGGTGGCCGCCGTCACCGCGGGCGGCGAACCCCTGGGCGCCCTGCTGCTGCACGGCCACACCGACCTGGCCCCCGTCGACCAGCGCACCCTCGAACGCGCCGCGATGGTCACCTCCCTGCTCCAGCTCGCCCGCCGCTTTGCCGGCGAGGCCGAACAGCGGGTCCGCGGCGAACTGCTGGACGACCTGCTGGACGCCGCACACCGCGACCCCCGCCTGCTGCGGGACCGCGCCGCCCGCATCGGCGCCGACCTGACCGCACCCCACACGGTGCTCGCGGCCCGCCTCGACCCACCACCGGGCGCCCCCGGCCCCACCCTGCGCGACGAAGCCGGGGGGACAGCGACCACAGGGACGGCGACCACAGGGACGGCACCACCGGGCGCGTCCGGGGCCGCCTCACGTGGGGCCGCCTCACGTGGGGCTGCCTCACCTGGGACCGCTCCACCTGGCGCTGCCTCGTCTGGGTCCCCCTCGCCTGGGTGCGCCCGGTCCGGGGCCGCCTCGTCCGGGTCCGCTCTAGCCCGGGCCGCCTCATCTGGGGCCAACCCGCCCGGGGGCGCCTCGTCCGGCGCTGCCTCACGTGGGGCGGACTCAATCGGGGCTCCGGCCCATGGCCCCGGCGCCGCCGTCCCGCCCGGCCCCGGCGCATCCGGCGCCCCCGCGCCTGGCGAGGCCGGTGCCTTCCCCGTACCCAACACCTCCGCGCCCGGCGCCCTCACGCCGGGCGCCCCCGCTGCCGACGCATCCGGCACCCCGTCCATACACGGCATCTCCGCCCCCGGCGAAGGGGACCGGCAGCGGCTCTGGTCGGCGGCCAGCCATCTGGCGGCCACCCGGCGCGGGCTGGCCGCGGCACGCGACGGCGGGCTCGTCCTGCTGCTGCCGCTCGGCAGGCGGGACGGCGCCGAGGCCGTCTCCCGTACGGCGCGGGAGGTCGCCGCCGAACTCGGCCGGGCCGCCGGTCACCCCGTCACCGTCGGCGCCTCCGCGCCCGTACCGTCCCCGGCGCACCGGCCCGGCGCCGTCGCAGCCGCCTACCCGGAGGCCCGCCGCTGCCTGGACGCCCTCAGCCTGCTGGGCCGCCGCGGTGACGGCGCCGCCGCCGACCTGGGCTTCCTGGGCCTGCTGCTGACCGAGACCCGGGACGTGGCCGGTTTCGTACGCCGCACCCTCGGGCCCGTACTCGACTACGACCGGCGGCGCGGCACCGCCCTGGTCGCCACCATGGACGCCTACTTCTCCTGCGGTATGAGCCCGGCGCGGGCCAAGGACTCGCTGCACGTCCACGTCAACACCGTCGCCCAGCGGCTGGAGCGGGTGGCCCGGCTGCTGGGCGACGACTGGCAGGCGCCGCACCGGGCGCTGGAGATCCAGCTCGCGCTACGGCTCCACCGGCTCGCGGGAGCCGTCGGCGGGTGACGGCAAGGACGCCTCGCCCCCGTCCCCAGGGCCGTCCCCGCCCACCGCCGCCAGGTCCCGCCTGCTGGTCTCCGCCGCGCAGGCCAGGGCCACCACGGTCAGCAGCGCCGCGGCGATCACGTACACCGCCACCATCACCGGCCCGTCGAACTCCGCCAGCAGTGCGGTGGCGATCATCGGCGCGGGCGCGCCGGCGGCCACCGACGAGAACTAGGCCCCGATCGAGGCACCCGAGTACCGCATCCGGGTGGCGAACAGCTCCGAGAAGAACGCCGCCTGCGGTGCGTACATCGCCCCGTGCAGCACCAGCCCCACCGTCACCGCCAGCGCCATCAGGGGGAAGCTGCGGGTGTCCAGCAGCGCGAAGAACGGGAAGATCCACAGGGCGACGCCGACCGCGCCGGCGCAGTAGACGGGCCGGCGCCCCAGCCGGTCGGACAGCGCACCCCACAGCGGGATGACGCAGAAGTGGACGGCGGAGGCCAGCAGCACCGCGTTCAGACCCGTCTGCTGGGACAGGTCCAGGTGCGCGGTGACGTAGACGAGGATGAACGCGGTCAGCACATAGAAGCTGATGTTCTCGGCCATCCGGGCACCCATCGCCACCAGCACGTCCCGCCAGTGCCGGCGCAGCACCGCCCGAAGCGGCGGCTCCTCCACCGGGGCGCCCGCCGCAGCACGGGCCGCCGCCCGCTCCCGCGCCTGACGGAAGACCGGCGACTCGTCCACCGCCAGCCGCACCCACAGCCCCACGAGCACCAGCACGCCCGACAGCAGGAACGGCACCCGCCACCCCCAGCCCGAGAACGCGCTCTCGGACAGCAGCGCCGTCAGCAGCGCCAGCACCCCGGTGGCCAGCAGCTGACCGGCCGGCGCCCCCGTCTGCGGCCACGACGCCCAAAAGCCGCGCCGCCGCGCGTCCCCGTGCTCGGAGACGAGCAGCACAGCGCCGCCCCACTCGCCGCCCAGCGCGAACCCCTGCACGAGGCGCAGCGCCGTCAGCAGCACGGGAGCCAGCGACCCGACCGTCGCGTGTGTGGGCAGCAGCCCGATGGCGAACGTCGCCCCGCCCATCAGCAGCAGGCTCACCACCAGCAGCTTCTTACGGCCGAGGCGGTCGCCGTAGTGGCCGAAGACCAGCGCGCCGACCGGCCGCGCCGCGAACCCGACCGCGTACGTCAGGAACGCCAGCAACGTGCCGACCAGCGGATCGGAGTCCGGGAAGAACAGCTCGTCGAAGACCAGCGCCGCGGCCGAGCCGTACAGGAAGAAGTCGTACCACTCGATGGTGGTGCCGACGAGACTGGCCGCGACGATCCGCCGCAGCGCACGCGGCGACGGGCCCGGCGAGGCGGCGGCGGGAGAGGACCCGGCGGAACCGGAAGAGGGGGCAACCATGCCGCCGCACGCTAGGGAAACCGCCCCCCGGCCCCCATGTGGCGGCGCCCCACACTTGACACCGCCCGGATGAGGCGGGCACCCACCCTCGCTCCCGGCCCCGGGACGGCCGCGTAGGCTTCCGGGTATGGCCGACGCACCGTACAAGCTGATTCTGCTCCGCCACGGCGAGAGCGAATGGAACGCCAAGAACCTGTTCACCGGCTGGGTGGACGTCAACCTCACCGAGAAGGGCGAGAAGGAGGCGGTCCGCGGCGGCGAGCTGCTGAAGGACGCTGGCCTGCTCCCCGACGTGCTGCACACCTCCGTGCAGAAACGGGCCATCCGCACCGCCCAGCTCGCGCTGGAGGCCGCCGACCGGCTGTGGATCCCCGTCCGCCGCTCCTGGCGCCTCAACGAGCGCCACTACGGTGCCCTCCAGGGCAAGGACAAGGCACAGATCCGTGAGGAGTTCGGCGAGGAGCAGTTCATGCTCTGGCGCCGCTCCTACGACACCCCGCCGCCGGAGCTGCCGGACGGCGCCGAGTTCTCGCAGAGCGACGACCCCCGCTACGCGGGCGTCCCCAGCGAGCTGCGCCCCCGCACGGAGTGCCTCAAGGACGTCGTCCAGCGGATGCTGCCCTACTGGTTCGACGGCATCATCCCGGACCTGATGGCCGGCCGCACCGTCCTGGTCGCCGCCCACGGCAACTCGCTGCGCGCCCTGGTCAAGCACCTCGACGGCATCTCCGACGAGGACATCGCCGGCCTCAACATCCCCACCGGCATCCCGCTCGCCTACGACCTGGACGCCGACTTCCACCCGGTCAACAAGGGCGGCACCTACCTCGACCCGGAAGCCGCCAAGGCAGCCATCGAGGCCGTCAAGAACCAGGGCAAGAAGAAGTAACGGGCGACGGGACCGCCCCTCTCCGCCGGGCCGCCCGCCGTGCCGGCCCTCGGCGGGTGGTGACCGGGCGGACGGGGGCGGGCCGCGCGGTGGACGTCGAGTCCGTGCCGCTCCTCGCCCCGTTGAGGCGGTGCACCCGCCACCAGCCGGGCCAGTGGGAGGCGTGGCGGACCGGCACCCCCTACGGCCCGGTCCACGTCCAGCTCTTCCGGGGCCCCCGCTCGGCTCCGACCCGGAGATGTTCCGGCCCATCTGACGGCGGAGCCGTGAGGGGGCCGGCCGCACCATGAGAGTGGTCCGCGGCGGTCGGCCCTCGCCCGGTGTGTCCGGGGCGGTACCCCGCCGCCCCGGGCCGCGGTGCGGCCTACGCTCGTCGTATGACCGGCCATCCCGTCTCCGCCTTCGCCCGGCGTCTGCTGCCGGGTGAGCTGACGTCCGGTGCTCCGGTGCCGGGCGGCGGCGGGCGGGTGCGGCGCAGTGCGCGGGACTGGGTGGTCGACGTCGTGCTGTTCGGCTGGGCCGTGCTGTGCTGGTTCGCGCTGTACGACCAGGTCGCCACGAAAACGTTCCTGCCGGGCTGGCTGCTGGCCCTGGACCCGCCGCTGGGTGCGGTGGCGTGCCTGTCGTTGTGGGTGCGGCGGCGCTGGCCGCTGGGTGTCGCGCTGGCCGCCGTGCCCGCCGCCGCGCTGACGGACACCGTGATGGGCGCGCTGGCCGTCATCATCTTCAATCTGGCGCTGCGCACCCCGCCCCGTACGGCGGGGGCGGTGCTGCTGCTGCACTTCGCGGCGACCTTGCCGTACGTCCTGCTGTACGGGGCGCCGCACGACGAGCGCCGGACGGTGGCCGCCTTCGTGGTCGTCTACTACCTGCTCTTCTTCGTCTGGGGCAGTCTGACCAGGGTCAGGCGGCAGCTGGTGCTGAAGCTGCGCGAGGACGCGGCGCGTGCGCAGGCCGACCACCGGCGCCGTCTGGCCGACGCGCGGCGGGCGGAGCGGCGGGCCATCGCCCGGGAGATGCACGACGTGCTGGCGCACCGGGTCTCGCTGCTGTCGGTGCACGCGGGCGCGCTCGCCTACCGGGCGCAGCGCACCGCCGCCGGGGAGGCCACGCCCCTGGGCGACGAGGAGATCGCGCAGAGCGCGACCGTCATCCGGGACAACGCCCACCAGGCGCTGGAGGAGCTGCGCGACGTCCTGCACGTGCTCCGCGAGGACGAGGACGAGGAGGCGGGCCCGGACGGGAGCCGCGGCGGTACGGCGGGGGCCGGGCGGCGGCCCGACCCGGAGCGCGGTGCGGGCGACGGGGCCCGGCCGCAGCCGGATCTGGAGCGGATCGGCGAACTGGTGGCGGAGGCCCGGGCCGCGGGGCAGCGCGTCCGCTTCGTGGAGCGGCTGCCCGAGCGCACCGAGGGCGCGGACGGCTGTCCGTTGCGCCCCCAGTTGCAGCGCACCGCCTACCGGGCGGTTCAGGAGGGCCTGACCAACGCCCGCAAGCACGCGCCGGGGCAGCCGGTCGAGGTGGAGCTGGCGGGTGCCGTGGGGGAGGGGCTGACGGTGCGGGTCGTCAACCCGCTGGCGGCCGGGCGGGAGGGCGCGGGCATCCCGGGTGCCGGGGCCGGGCTGACCGGTCTGCGGGAGCGGCTGGAGATCGAGGGCGGCAGCCTGGAGTACGGGGCTTCGCGGGACGCGTTCACGCTGGTCGCCCGGCTGCCGTGGCCGGCCCGGGGACGCGAAACGGGGCCCTGACCCGTCGAACCGGTCAGGGCCCCGTCCGGTATCCCGTGGGGGCTCGCGCGTCGGCGGCGGGCGCTGCCCGCTCAGCCGGTGGCGGTCGGCCGGTGCCGGTCAGCCGCAGGAGCCGCCGCACTGGCAGGGACCGCCGGACTGGCAGCCGCATCCGCAGCCGGGTCCGCATCCGCACGATCCCAGCAGAGGCAGCTGCCGTGCGTCGCGCGGGGCGGCCGGCGGCTGGTCGGCCGGTGTCCGGAGCGGTTTCGGGGAGTCGGCCATCGCTCAATCCCTCCTCGCGGTTCTGTCATGGACAGGCATGACGCTGCCATTGGACGCCGCCGGGGCACGGGCGCATCAAGGGCGCGCGGTTGCACGTCCCACGCCCCCACCGAGGAGCGCTCACCTGCCCCGCGCTGCCCCCTCCCACCGCGCGGACCGGCCACCCCGTCGCCGTCCCCCGGCGGACCGGCCGCCCTGCCGCCGTCCCCCGGCGGGCCGGCCGCCCTGCCCGCCGTCCGCTGGCGGGCGGCCGGCCGCCCGGTCAGGCCCCGGCCGACTGGCTGTCGGCGCCCGCGCCCGCGTCCGGGCCGGCATCGACGTCGGCCCGGGTGCCGTTGCTGTTGCCGGTGCCGTTCGCCGCCGTGGCCGCGGTCAGCGCGGGGTCGAGCTCGTCGGCGTAGTCACCGGTGACCAGGTAGACGACCCGGCGGGCCACCGACACGGCGTGGTCGGCGAAGCGCTCGTAGTAGCGGCCCAGGAGGGTGACGTCCACGGCGGTCTCGATGCCGTGCTTCCAGCGGTCGTCCATCAGGTGCTGGAAGAGGGCGCGGTGCAGCAGGTCCATCGCGTCGTCGTCCTGTTCCAGCTGCATGGCCAGGTCCACGTCCTTGGTGATGAGGACCTCCGCGGCCTTGGCCATCAGCCGCTGGGCGAGCTGGCCCATCTCCAGGAGGGTCGCCTGGAGGTCCTGCGGCACCGCCGATTCGGGGTACCGCAGCCGGGCGACCTTCGCCACGTGCTGCGCCAGGTCGCCGGACCGCTCCAGATCGGCGCTCATCCGCAGTGAGGTGACGACGATCCGCAGGTCGGTGGCGACGGGCTGCTGGCGGGCCAGCAGCTGTATCGCCCTGGTCTCCAGGTCGCGCTGGAGGTCGTCCACCTTCTCATCGGCGGCGATGACGCTCTCGGCGAGCTTGAGGTCGGCGTCCAGCATCGCCGTGGTGGCGCGCCCGATCGCGGAGCCGACGAGCCTGGCCATCTCGACCAGACTGTCCCCGATCGAGTCCAGCTCCTCGTGGTACGCGTCCCGCATGGCTGTCCTTCCCTCGCACTGATGCACTTGCCTGCACTGATGCACTTGCTGCACTTACTGCACGGGATGTGCTCGTGCAGTGACGGTTCCGGCGGGACCTGTGTGGCCCCGCGCAGGGTCTCCCCGGACCTCCCGTGCCGCCCCGGGCCCCTACGTTTTCACGGTGCGCCCGAAATGCGACCGGTTCGGCTTTCCACGGTGAACCACAGGCGCCGTCGGGGTAAACACTGGGCGACAGCTCTCCCGGTCGGCCCCTGCGGGGCTGGGGGAGTGTCCGGCGCGGCGCATAACCTGGCTGTATGGACGTGAATGCGGCGGTCGCCGCGGCAGCGGCGATCGGCGGTGTGTGCACCGGTGTGATCGCCATGCTGGCGTTCCGCTGGAGCGAGCGGGAACAGGCCCGCCCCACCCGCACCTCGTCGCTGCACACCGGCCCGGGGCTGCCACCGGGGGTGGACACGGTCCTGTCGGTGCTCCGCTCCTCCGCCGTGGTGCTGGACGAGAGCGACGCCGTGGTCAAGGCCAGCTCCGCCGCCTACGCGCTGGGACTGGTGCGCGGCGGCCGGCTGGCCGTCGAGCCGATGCTCAAGATGGCCAGGGACACCCGGCGGGACGGTGAGATACGGCAGGTCGAACTGGACCTGCCCCGGCGCGGCACGGGTCGGGGGGACGCCCTGGCGGTCTCCGCCCGGGTGGCGCCACTGGGCTCCCGGCTGGTGCTGCTGCTGGTGGAGGACCTGACGGAGGCCCGCAGGATCGAGGCGGTGCGCCGGGACTTCGTGGCGAACGTCAGCCACGAGCTCAAGACACCGGTCGGGGCGCTGTCGCTGCTGTCGGAGGCCGTGCTGGACGCCTCCGACGACCCCGAGGCGGTGCAGCGTTTCGCGGGCCGGATGCAGCACGAGGCGACGCGGCTGACGAACCTCGTCCAGGAGCTGATCGACCTCTCCCGGGTGCAGAACGACGACCCGCTGGAGGACTCGGAGTCGGTCCGGGTGGACGAGCTGGTGACCGAGGCCATCGAGCGCTGCCGGCACACCGCGGACAGCAAGCAGATCACGCTGCTGGCCGGGGGGACGGAGGGGTTGCACGTGTGGGGCAACCGCGGCCAGCTCGCCGCCGCGCTCGGCAACCTCGTCGAGAACGCCGTCAACTACTCCCCGGCCCGAACGCGGGTGAAGGTGGCGGGCCGCCGCACGCAGGAGAGCGGCGCCGATCTGATAGAGATCGCCGTCACCGACCAGGGGATAGGCATCTCCGACCGCGACAAGGAGCGGATCTTCGAGCGCTTCTACCGGGTCGATCCGGCCCGGTCCCGGGCCACCGGCGGTACGGGACTGGGCCTGTCCATCGTCAAGCACGTGGCCGCCTCGCACGGCGGGGAGGTCACCGTGTGGAGCGCCGAGGGCCAGGGCTCCACCTTCACTCTGCGGCTGCCCGAGGCGGGCAGCGCACGTCGGCGTGCCGAGGCGGACCGGCTGGGCCGGAACCGTCTGTCGGGCGCGCTTCAGGAACCGGCCGCCTTCGACGAGGAAGAGCGGCCGTATGTCGATCAGGCTGAAGAACAACTTCCCGCCCCGGAGGTCCTCCCGTGACCCGAGTGCTCGTCGTCGAGGACGAGGAATCGTTCAGCGACGCACTGTCGTACATGCTCCGCAAGGAAGGCTTCGAGGTCGCCGTGGCGGCCACGGGTCCCGAGGGGCTAGAGGAGTTCGAGCGCAACGGTGCCGATCTGGTGCTCCTCGACCTGATGCTGCCCGGACTGCCCGGCACCGAGGTGTGCCGCCAGTTGCGGGGCCGCTCCAACGTCCCGGTGATCATGGTGACGGCCAAGGACAGCGAGATCGACAAGGTCGTCGGCCTGGAGATAGGTGCCGACGACTACGTCACCAAGCCGTTCTCCTCCCGCGAGCTGGTCGCCCGGGTCCGCGCCGTGCTGCGCCGCCGCGGCGAGCCGGAGGAGGCGGCGCCGGCCGCGCTGGAGGCCGGTCCGGTCCGCATGGACGTGGACCGCCACGTGGTCACGGTGGGCGGCGGCAAGGTGGATCTGCCGCTCAAGGAGTTCGACCTGCTGGAGATGCTGCTGCGCAACGCGGGCCGGGTGCTGACCCGGATGCAGCTGATCGACCGGGTCTGGGGCGCCGACTACGTGGGCGACACGAAGACGCTCGACGTGCACGTCAAACGGCTGAGAGCCAAGATCGAGCCGGACCCGGGCGCCCCCCGCTACCTGGTGACGGTCCGCGGCCTCGGCTACAAGTTCGAGCCGTGAGCCGCTGAACGCCGTGAGCCGCCGACAGTATGGAGCGCGCGGAACGGGCGGAGGGCGCACGAGAGCGCTGAGGGGCGCCGGGCCGACTGAGAACCGGAGAGCACCGCGCCACCGCCGAGGTCATGATCCGGCGGAGGCTGTGCCCCGCAAGCCGTGACCTGCGAGGCCGTGACCCGGCGGAGGCCGTGCCCCGTGAGGCGCCCTGCGAGGCGGCGAACCTCCGGGACGGGCGGCCGGCCGGGGCCGCGAACGGCCGAGGGCCGTACCCGACCGGGTACGGCCCTCAAGGCGTATGGCGTGGCGCCGCGGGTCAGTGACCGGCGCCGCCCTCCTGCGCGTCCTGGCCGGTGGAGGCGGACTCACCCTGCTCGCCGGCGTTGTCGGCGGAGGAGGCGTCACCCTCCTGGCCCGGCTTGGTGCTCTGGCCGGGCTTCGTGCTCTGGCCCGGCTTGCCGCTCTCGCCCGGCTTCCCGTTCTCGCCCGGCTCGCCGGACTGCTCGGTGCCCGGCTTGGGCGGCTGGGAGGACGGCGAGGAGCTGGGGCCGACCGTCTTGTAGGCGCCCTTGGCCGGTACGACGGTCGCCTTGAGCTTGATGTCGCCGGTGCGGCTCAGGTCGAAGGTGACCGCCCGCGCGTCACCGTTGCGGACACCCGCCTTCTCCGCGTCGGCCAGCAGGGCGGAGGCTTCGTCCTTGCCGCCGAGCTCCAGGGAGCCGCCCGCCGGGACGACCAGCTTCTTCTCACCCTTGGCGGGGCTCAGCTCGGCCCGGGCGCCCTTGCTGGTGACGCCCTTGAGGACCTGGTCCTTGGAACCCTCGTTGAAGATGCGGGCGGTGACGGTGGCCTCGCCCGAGCCGTGGGGGTCGGTGACGATGTTGACGTTCTGGATCTTGATGTCCCCGACGTGCGTCGCCGCGTTGTCGGGGCGGATCCTGAGCGTCTGCGCATCGTTCCCGGCGCCGCAGGCGGTCAGCGAGACGGCGGCGAGCGCGAGGGTGGCGGCGGCGAGGGTGCCGCGACGAAGGCTGCTGCTCACGGCGGCGGCAACTCCTAGCGGGCTAGGGCGGCGGCACGCTGCTGAGCGCGTGACGCTCCTGAGCGTTGCCGGTCGCATACGGATGGGCTTTCGCGTGCGGGCTCAGGTTACCGACAGCCGACTGGCGCCCCGCACCCGACCCTCCGGCCGGCGCACCCGTCTCCCGCGCCACGACTCCGCCGCCAGGCCGCTCCCGCACACGTCCGGCTGGCGCCGCATACCCGCGGGTTCCTCCGCCGTGGACTCCGTACGGGGGATTCCGAGGGAATGCGGGAGATCCATGAAGAATTGATCAACAGGTTCTTGCGCGGCCATTGATCAATTCTTGGGAAAGCGCGAAGACGGCGTGAAGAGACCCACTCCCTACAGTCGGACAAAACGGTCATCACGGACGTGTCGCAGGCCCGTTCCGCCGGGTTCGTGTGCGCGTTTCCCGGAGTGCGCAGAACCGCTCTCACCTGCGAATACCCGCTTGCATTGCCCGCTCGCAGCACGATAGAGGGCTGCTTGTCAAGCCCCGAGATATGCCCTGACCTGCGAAAACGCCATTCAGAAGACGTCGTTCCCGTGTTACCCTGGATAGCCACGGAAGGGGTACCTGACACATGACGTTCAAGGTTGGCGACACCGTGGTCTATCCCCATCACGGGGCCGCGCTGATCGAGGCTATCGAAACTCGCCAGATCAAAGGCGTGGACAAGACCTACTTGGTTCTGAAGGTTGCGCAGGGCGATTTGACGGTGCGCGTACCGGCGGACAATGCGGAGTTCGTTGGTGTACGCGATGTCGTCGGTTCGGACGGGCTGGACCGGGTCTTCGAGGTGCTCCGCGCGCCGTACGCCGAGGAGCCCACGAACTGGTCTCGCCGCTACAAGGCGAACCTGGAGAAGCTCGCGTCCGGCGATGTGATCAAGGTCGCCGAGGTCGTGCGTGACCTGTGGCGCCGTGAGCGCGAGCGCGGCCTGTCCGCAGGGGAGAAGCGGATGCTGGCCAAGGCCCGTCAGATCCTGGTGAGCGAGCTGGCCCTGGCGGAGAACACCAACGAGGACAAGGCCGAGGCCCTGCTCGACGAGGTTCTCGCTTCCTGACACACGCTCAGTTCAGTTCTACGATGCCGCGGTGCCCGGATGACAACAGTCGTCGCCGGGCGCTGCGGCATATGTGGCGCCTGTGACGGCGCCACATCCCGAGTGCGTCCGTACCTTCCCGCGGCGAGACTCTTCCGCGGCGAGAGGTGTCGGCGTGCCGGGCCCGGGCAGCTGCCTCGACCGGTGATCACGGAAGGGTTCGGTCGATTGGTCGCGCCCGGCACACCCCCAACCTACGGTCGGGGGTACCCCCAGGCCATACCCACCCCGGCTGAGGACACAAACCCTGAACGCGCTACCGATGTCAATCGATTCCACAGACTTCGCCCCTTCCGGGGACCCGCGTCCCACCGGTGACGGCGGACCCCGTACCGCGGTCGTCATCCCCGCCGCCGGCCGGGGCGTACGGCTCGGCCCGGGGGCGCCCAAGGCGCTGCGCGAGCTGGCCGGTACGCCGATGCTCGTCCACGCCGTCCGCGCGACGGTGCGCGCCCGCGCCGTCGAACTCGTCGTCGTGGTCGCCCCGTCCGACGGCGCGCCCGCCGTCCGCGCGCTGCTCGACGAGCACGGGCTGCCAGAGGTCGTCGTCGTCCCCGGCGGGGAGACCCGCCAGGAGTCGGTACGGCTGGGGCTGGCGGCGCTGCCCGAGAGCGTCGGGACGGTGCTGGTGCACGACGCCGCCCGGCCCCTCGTGCCCGACGAGACGGTGGACGCCGTCGCCGCCGCCGTCCGCGCGGGCGCACCGGCCGTGGTCCCGGCGCTGCCGGTCACCGACACCGTCAAACAGGTCGAACCCCGCGGGGACGGCCGGCCCGAGCCGGTCACCGGCACCCCCGACCGTGCGCTGCTGCGCGCCGTGCAGACCCCGCAGGGCTTCGACAGCAAGGTGCTGGCCGAGGCGCACGCCCGGATCGCGGCGGAGGGCGAGGGCGCCACCGACGACGCGGGCATGGTCGAACGGCTGGGTGTGGAGGTCGTCGTCGTCCCCGGCCACGAGGAGGCGTTCAAGGTCACCCGGCCCCTCGATCTCGTGCTGGCCGAGGCTGTCCTGGCGCGGAGGAGGGCCAACGATGCGTTCTGAGGGACCCGTTGTGCCGCTGGTCGGCATCGGCACCGATGTGCACGCCTTCGAGGAGGGGCGCGAGCTGTGGTGCGGCGGTCTGCTGTGGGAGGGCGAACCGTACGGGCTCGCCGGGCACTCCGACGGTGACGTGGCCGCGCACGCGGCGTGCGACGCCCTGTTCTCCGCCGCCGGGCTGGGCGACCTGGGTGCCCACTTCGGAACCGGCCGGCCGGAGTGGGCCGGTGCGTCCGGGGTGACGCTCCTGGCCGAGGCGGCCCGCATCGTGCGGGAGGGCGGCTTCGCCATCGGCAATGTCGCCGTGCAGGTCATCGGGGTGCGCCCGAAGATCGGCAAGCGCCGCGCCGAGGCGATGAAGGTGCTCTCCGACGCGGTCGGTGCCCCCGTCTCGCTGTCGGGCACCACCACGGACGGGCTCGGCCTCACCGGGCGCGGGGAGGGGCTGGCGGCCCTGGCGACCGCCTTGGTGCTGCCCCGGAGGTGACGGGCCGCGCCCCGCACGCCGGGGAGCCGCCCCCGGGCGGTCAGGAGCACCCCGCCGGCGCCGTCCGCGCGGGGTGTCCCCTTTTGCGGGGAACGCGAGGATGCACTCCCTCCGTAACTGCGAAGAGGTCGCAGTTACAGTTGCAGGGATGTCATACGTATTGCGCACCGCCGCCCCCTCCGACGTCGACGCCGCCCGCAGCGTCATGCTCGACACCGTCTACGGGGACCTGCGGTCCGGCTACGTACCGCGCTGGCACCGCGACATCATCGACATCGAGGGAACGTATCTGCGCCCCGCGCGCCGTACGCTCCTGGTCGCGGTGGACGAGACGAGCGGCGAGGTCGTCGGCACGGGCGCGGTCCGTGACCAGGGGCCGCAGGCGCCGCCGAACCCGCCGTGGATCGCCGAGCGCTTCCCCTCCCGCAGCACGGCGCAGCTGTGCCGGATCTACGTGCGGCCGACGCACCGCCGGCTGGGCATCGCCCGCGCGATGGTGCGGGAGCTGTCCGCCTTCGTGGCGGACGCCGGCGGCTACGAGGCGATCTACCTGCACACCGACCCGTCCGTGCCGGGCGCCGAACCGTTCTGGCGGTCGCTGGCCACGGTCGTGTGCGACGAGCGCACGCTGCCGGACGGCGGCCAGGGCATCATCCACTTCGAGCTGCCGGTCCCGGTGCCGTCCGCGGCTGCCGGCGCGGGGGCGTCCGGCACGCTGGCCGCCACCGGCCGCTGAATCAGTGTTGAAAATCGCTTCCAGGTAGAGTCCGATCCATGCCCCAGATACGCCGCGCCCGCCGGGCGACCGTCACGACCGCAGCCGTCCTGACCGGCTGCGCGCTCACCCTCACCGCCTGCTCGGGCGGCGGCAGCAGCGGCTCGGCCGGGGACCGGCTGCGGGTCTCCATGGCGTTCCCGCCCGCGCAGGCGATGTCGCCGTACGGGGACGACGCGGTCACGCTCAGCCGGCTCTCCGTCATCGAGGGGCTGACCAAACTGGACGCCTCGGGGGTGCCCAAGCCTGCGCTTGCCACCTCGTGGAAGTCCTCCGACGGCGACCGGACCTGGACCTTCCAGCTGCGCAAGGCCCGCTTCCAGGACGGGCGGAAGCTGACCGCCGACGCGGTGGTGCGCTCCATCGAGGAGGCCACCGAGGCGTCGCCCCAGCCGCGGGTGCTCAGCGACGCGGGGAAGCTGACGGCGAAGGCCGAGGGGCCGCGTACGGTCGCCGTCACCAGCAGCGAGCCGGACGCGTTGCTGCCCCAGCGGCTGGCCAACCCCTCCCTGGCCGTGCTCTCCCCGAAGGCGTACGGCAAGGGCGAGGGCAAGGACACCAAGGTGACCGTCGCCGGGCACGCCACCGGACCGTTCACCCTCACCAAGGTGAACGGCACCGTCAGCGCCACCCTGGAGCGCAACGACGACTACTGGGGCGGCCGGGCGAAGGCGTCCGGGGTGGATGTGAAGTTCTCGGCGAACGGCACCACCCGGGCCAACGCACTGCGCTCCGGCAGCACCGACATCGCCGAGTACGTCCCGGTCTCGCAGGCGTCGGTGCTCAAGAAGGAGCAGGTCCGCGAAGTGCCGACCGCCCGCACCAACAGCCTCTACATGAACACCGAGCACGGCCCCTTCCGGGACGCGCGCCTGCGGGCCGCCGCCCGCGCCGCCATCGACAGCCCGGCGCTGATCAGAAGCGTCTACGAGGGCTACGCGGACAAGCCCCAGGGCCTGCTCGGCCCGGGGGTGAAGTGGGCCGCCGGCAAACGCGTCCCCGTGCGGGACCGCGCGAAGCCCGCCTCCGAGGCGCAGGTGAAGAAGGCGCCCACCATCACGCTGGCGACCTACACCAACCGCCCGGAGCTGCCCGAGGTCGTCACCGCCCTCCAGCAGCAGTTCGAGAAGGCCGGCTTCAAGGTGAAGCAGGTCGTGCGCGACTACGCGCGCATGGAGGCGGACGCGCTGGCCGGCAAGTACGACATCTTCGTCCAGGCCCGCAACACCCTCCTCGACACCGGCGACCCGGTCTCCTACCTGGAGTCCGACTTCACCTGCAAGGGCTCCTTCAACATGTCGCAGCTGTGCGACAAGGACGTCGACGAAGCCGTCGGCAAGGCCGCGGCCACCGAGGACACCGCCGCCCGGCAGCGCGCCGAGACGAAGGCCGAGGCCGAGATCCTGCGCACCGACGCGGTGGTGCCGCTGCTGCACGAACGGTTCATCCAGGGCGTCGCCGACGGCGTCGAGGGCGTCTCCCTCGACCCGATGGAGCGCACCCTGGTCACCGCCGACACCCACCGCGAGTGAGCCGGGCCGTGCGAACGGCCGCACGCACCCTGCCGACGGCCGTCGGCAGGGCACTCGCCGCCCTCGGCGTGCTGCTCGTCATCGGACTGCTGCCGTGGCTGACCCGCACCGACCCGGCCCGCACGATCCTGCACGCCCGCTACGCCGACCGCGAGCCCACCCCCGGCACCCTGGCCGCCATCCGCCGCGAGACCGGACTGGACGCCGGACCCCTGCACCTGCTGGGCGACTGGGCCTTCGGGCTGCTGCGCGGCGACTTCGGCACCTCCTGGGTCTCCGGCCAGCCCGTCCGCCCCGATGTGCTGTCCGCCCTCGGCGTCTCCCTGACGCTGATGGCCGCCTCCCTGGCCGTCGCCCTCCTGGTGGCCGCGGCGCTCGGTGCGCGCACCCTCCTCGCCGGCGCGCGCGGACCAGGACACAAGCCCCCCACGGCACGGGCCGGCGCCCTCGGAGCGGTGCTCGCCGCCCTCCCCGAGTTCCTGCTGGCCGCCGTGCTCGCCACGGTCTTCGCCGTACGGCTCGGCTGGTTCCCCGCGGTCGGCTGGGGCGGCGCGCCGGGCGACGCCCTGCACGCCGCCGTGCTGCCCGCCCTCGCCATGGGCCTGCCCGCGGGCGCCCTGCTGGGACGGCTGCTGGACGACGCGCTGCCCGGCGCCTTCGCCGAGGACTGGGTGCGCACCGCCGCCGCGAGCGGGCTGCCGCCCGCCCGTATCGCACGGCACGCGCTCCGGCGCGTCCTGCCGCCCCTGCTGCCCCAGTTCGGCTTCGTCGTCGTCGGCCTCACCGGCGGCGCCGTCACCGTCGAGACCCTCTTCTCGATCCCCGGGCTCGGCGGCACCGCCCTGTCCGCCGCCCTCGCCCAGGACCTGCCCGTCCTCCAGGCGTGCGTCCTGCTGCTGCTCGCCCTGGGTGTCGCCGTCGGCATCGCCGTCCGCGCCGTCCGGCGAGCCGCGCTCGGCCCCGCCCTCGACGCCGGCGCCCTGCCCGCCCTGCGCCGCCCCGCACTGCCCCCGTCCCGCACCCTGACCGCGACGGCACTCGTGTCGGCCGCCCTGCTGGCCGGCGTCATCGCCTACGGGATGACCCGCGACCCCCTGCACGTGGACACCGCCGCCCGGCTCGCCCCGCCCGGCGCCGCCCACCCGCTGGGCACCGACGCGCTCGGCCGCGACGTGCTCGCCCGCCTCGGCCACGGCGCCGCCCGCACCGCCCTCACCTCCCTCGCGGTCGCCGCCGCCACCCTCGTCCTCGGCGTGGCACTGGGCGTGCTCACCCGCTGGGCGGAGGGCCTGCGCGAGGTCGTCAACGCGCTGCCCCCGGTCATCTCCGGGCTCGTCGTCGCCGGCATCGCCGGGTCCGGCGCCACGGGGGCCGCCGTCGCCGTCACCGTCGTCGCCTGGGCACCCATCGCCGCGCACACCGCCGCGCTGTACGAGCAGGAGCGCGCCGCCGCCCACGTGGAGGGCGCCGTCGCCCTCGGCGCCGGCCGCGGCCACCTGCTGCGCCGCCACATCCTCCCCGGGGTACTGCCCCCGGTCCTGCGGCACGCGCTGCTGCGCATCCCCGCCCTGGCCCTCGCCCTGGCCTCGCTCGGCTTCCTCGGCCTGGGCACCGAACCGCCCGCCCCCGAGTGGGGCCGCATGCTCTCGGAGAACATGCCCTACGCCGAGCGCGCCCCCTGGGCCGTCCTCGCGCCCGCCGCCGCCCTCGCCGCCGTCGGCGTACTGGCCGTCGCGGCCGGCGCCCTGACCGCGGGCGCCCGCCCCCGGCGCGGCGGAGGCAGCCGGTGACCGGCGCGCGCACCGCCCGGCCGGGCGGCAGCGGCACCCGACGGGCGCGCACCTCGCTCGGCGCGCTGGGCGACATACGGCTGCTGCCCCCGTTCGCACGGCTGCTGGCGGGCACCCAGCTCGCGTTCAACATCGGCTTCTTCGCCGTCCTGCCGTACCTGGCCGCACACCTGGGCGGAACCCTCGGCATGGGCGGCTGGCTGGTCGGCCTCGTACTGGGCCTGCGGACCTTCAGCCAGCAGGGGCTGTTCGTCGTCGGCGGCGCCCTCACCGACCGGTTCGGGCCACGCCCCGTCGTCCTGGCCGGGTGCCTGCTGCGGATCGCCGGGTTCGTCTGGCTGGGGTACGCGCACGGCACGGGCTCCGTCGTCGCCGCAGTGGTGTGCGTGGGCTTCGCGGCGGCACTCTTCTCACCCGCCGTCGAATCGGAGACGGCACGCCAGGCGGTACGCCACGAGACGGCCACCGGATACCCGCGGGCCCGCACCCTCGCGGTCTTCTCCGCCGCCGGGCAGGCCGGCGCCTTCCTCGGGCCCCTGCTCGGTTCGCTGCTGCTGCTCGCCGACTTCCGCACCGCCTGCCTGGCGGGCGCCGCCGTCTTCGTCGCCGTCCTGGCCGGCCACTGGCACTGGATGCCGCACGGACGCCCCGACAGCACACCGCCGCCCGGCGGGCCCACCGGGAGCGAGGGCGCCGACGGGAGCGAGGACGGCGATGCCGGGGGTGGCGACGGCGGGGCCGGAGACCGCAGCGCCGAAGCCGGTCGCAGCGGTGAGCGTGGCGCCAGTGGTGGGAGTGACCCCGGTGGCGGTAGTGGCGGGCGCATCGTCAGCGCCGGGCGTGCCGCCAGTGGCGGAAATGGCCGCAGCAGCGGGCATGGCCCCAGTGGCGGGAGTGACAGGCACGACGTAAGCGCCGAGTGCGGTGCCAGTGGCGAATGTGGCGCCGGTGGCGGGCGCGGTACCAGCACCGAGTGTGGCGCCAGTGCCGGGGGCGGCGGCGCCGAAGCCGGCCGCAGCGGCGGGCGTGGCGCCAGTGGCGGCAGTGGTGGCCACGACGTAAGCACCGACCGCGCCACCAGCACCGGCCGCGCCGCCGGCACCGGCCGCGCCGTCGGCGACCGGCGTCGCGTACGGCGGTCGGAGGGCGGCGCCTGGCGGGCCACCTTCCGCAACGGGCCCTTCCTCCTGCTGTGCCTCGCCCACGGCACCTATCTGCTCGCCTACAACCAGCTGTACCTCACCCTGCCCGAGGAGGTCGTGCGGGCCACCGGCTCGCAGACGGCCCTCGGCTGGCTGTTCGCGCTCTCCTCACTGCTGGTGGTCTGCGCGCAGCTTCCCGTGACGAGAGCCGTGGGGGAGCGGCTGGACCACCGGGCCGCCCTGTGCGGCGGGCTCGCCGTGGTCGCCGCCGGGTTCCTGACCGTGGCCGCGACCGCGCCGCTCGGCCTGCGGGGCGCCGTCGGCCTGGTGCCGGCCGCGGTGTACGTGCTCGCCCTCACCTTCGGGCAGATGCTGGCCGTCCCGGCGAGCCGTGCCCTGGTCACGGAGCTGGTGCCGGCGGAGCGGCTGGGCTTCGGCATGGGCGTGCTCTCGTCGTTCGGCGGCGCCGTCGTGCTGGCCGGCAGCTCCGCGACGGGCGCGCTGTTCGGCACCGGGCTGGGGCCCGCCGCCGTCTGGTCCGTTCTGGCGGGCGTCCCGCTGCTGGGCGCCGTGGCGGGACGCGCGGTACGGGTGCGGCGCGCCGCCGGCTGAGGGGCGTCTTGGATACGGTCCCAGGGTCCGGGGTACGCGCTCGTGGCTCCCGGCGTGGGGCCGCCCCCCCCTCGCGGACCGGCCGGCTACGCCGGGGCGCGGCGGACCCCGGCCGTGACCGACCACCGCACCCGACCCGCAAGGAGCACCCGTGGCGCAGCTCTCCGACGGCATCAAGAAGATCCTCGACGGCAAGGTGTTCATCGCCCTGGTCACCCTCCAGCCCGACGGCAGCCCGCAGGTGTCGCCGGTGTGGGTGAAGCGGGACGGTGACGACGTGCTCGTCTCCACCACCGCCGACCGGCGCAAGACGCTCAACATGCGGCGCGACCCGCGTGTCACCGTCCTGGTGCAGCCCGCCGACGACCCGTACCTGTACGCGGAGCTGCGCGGTACGGCGCAGCTGACCACCGAGGGCGGCCAGGAACTCATCGACGAGCTGTCGCGCAAGTACACCGGCAAGAGCTACGCCGAGTTCAACCCGTCGTCGGCCGGCGAGGCCGAACGCGTCGTCGTGCGGATCACCGTCGAGAAGGTCGCCGGCCGGCTGTGATCCGTCGCCCGCCGCCCCGCGCCGCCGCCCCTCCCCGGGAGGGGCACGGCAGGGCCCGGCGGGCTACTACCCTTGACCCCGTGACTCTTCGCCTGTACGACACCAGCGCCCGGCAGATCCGCGACTTCAGCCCTCTCGAACCCGGCTGTGTCTCGATCTACCTGTGCGGCGCCACCGTGCAGGCCGCCCCGCACATCGGGCACATCCGCTCGGGCCTCAACTTCGACATCATGCGCCGCTGGTTCCTGCACCGCGGCTACGAAGTGACGTTCATCCGCAACGTCACCGACATCGACGACAAGATCATCGCGAAGTCCGCCGAGCAGGGCCGCCCCTGGTGGGCGATCGGCTACGAGAACGAGCGCGCTTTCAACGCCGCCTACGAGGCCCTGGGCTGCCTGCCGCCGACCAACGAGCCGCGCGCCACCGGGCACATCCCCGAGATGGTCGAGATGATGCGGGTCCTGATCGACCGGGGCCACGCCTACGCCGCCGACGGCAACGTCTACTTCGACGTCCGCTCCTTCCCCGAGTACCTGGCCCTGTCCAACCAGGACCTCGACAACCTCCTCCAGCCCTCCGGCGAGGGCGAGACGGGCAAGCGCGACCCCCGGGACTTCGCCATGTGGAAGGCCGCCAAGCCGGGCGAGCCCTTCTGGGAGACGCCGTTCGGCCCCGGCCGCCCCGGCTGGCACCTGGAGTGCTCCGCGATGGCGCACAAGTACCTGGGCCGCGCCTTCGACATCCACGGCGGCGGCGTCGACCTGGTCTTCCCGCACCACGAGAACGAGATCGCCCAGTCCCGCGCCTTCGGGGACGAGTTCGCCCGCTACTGGGCCCACAACGCCTGGGTCACCATGAGCGGCGAGAAGATGAGCAAGTCGCTGGGCAACTCGGTGCTGGTCAGCGAGATGGTCAAGCACTGGCGTCCGCTCGTGCTCCGCTACTACCTGGGCACCCCGCACTACCGCTCCACCATCGAGTACAGCGAGGAGTCCCTGCGCGAGGCGGACGCCGCCTTCGGCCGTATCGAGGGCTTCCTCCAGCGCGGCACCGAGCTGGTGGGCGAGGTGGCGCCCGCCGAGCAGCTGCCCGACGCGTTCGCCGACGCGATGGACGACGACTTCTCGGTGCCGCAGGCGCTGGCCGTCGTCCACACCACCGTCCGGCAGGGCAACGCCGCTCTCGGCGACGGGGACCGGACGGCCGTCTCGCAGGCGGTGGCGCAGGTGCGGGCCATGCTCGGTGTCCTGGGCATGGACCCCCTGGACCCCGCGTGGGCCGCCGCGTCCGGTGACGGCGGCGCCAGCCTGCACGCGGTGGTGGACTCCCTGGTCGGGCTGGTCCTGGAACAGCGGCAGGCGGCGCGGGCGCGGAAGGACTACGCCACCGCCGACGCCCTCCGCGACGAGCTGAAGCGCGCCGGCCTCTCCGTCGAGGACACCCCCTCGGGCCCCCGCTGGGAGCTGGCCTCCGACTGAGCCGTCGCCCCGCCCGGCCCCGGCCCCGCCCGCCCACCGGCTGGCGGCGGGGCCCGGCGCCGGGTACCGGTACCGTTGACAGGCCGCACGCACACGCGAATCAGCGACCCCGTACGCAAGCAAGGTAGGTACCCCATGCCCGGCAAGAAGAAGGGCCCCACGATCGGCAGCGGAGGGAATCGTCGCCGCGGCCTGGAGGGCAAGGGCCCCACCCCGCCCGCCGAGATGCGCAAGGGCCACGCCAAGCAGCGCGCCGCCCAGGCCAAGGCGCGGCGCGCCCAGGGCCGCCCCCAGCGCGGCGGTCCGCGCGGCGGCAAGGGCACCGCGGAGCTGGTGGTCGGCCGCAACTCGGTGGTGGAGGCGCTGCGCGAGGGCGTCCCGGCGAACGCTCTGTACGTCCAGCAGTTCATCGACAACGACGAGCGCGTCCGCGAGGCGGTGCAGCTCGCCGGCGAGCGCGGCGGTATCCGTCTGGTCGAGGCGCCGCGCCCCGAACTGGACCGGATGACCAACGGCCTCAACCACCAGGGCCTCGTCCTCCAGGTCCCGCCGTACGAGTACGCGCACCCGGAGGACCTGGCGGCGGCGGCCTTCGACCGGGGCGAGGACCCGCTGATCGTCGCCCTCGACGGGGTGACCGATCCGCGCAACCTGGGCGCTGTGGTCCGTTCCGCCTCGGCGTTCGGCGGGCACGGCGTCGTGGTGCCGGAGCGGCGCGCGGCCGGGATGACGGCGGGGGCGTGGAAGACGTCGGCCGGTACGGCGGCGCGTACGCCGGTGGCGCGCGCCACCAATCTCACCCGTGCGCTGGAGGCGTACCAGAAGGCGGGGCTGACGGTGATCGGACTCGCCGCGGACGGCGAGGTGGAGCTGGAGGACGTCGCCGCGCTCGACGGCCCGCTCGTGGTCGTCGTCGGCAGCGAGGGCAAGGGGCTGTCGCGGCTGGTCGGCGAGACCTGCGACCTGCGGGTGCGGATCCCGATGCCGGGCGGCGCCGAGTCGCTGAACGCCGGCGTCGCGGCGGGTGTCGTGCTCTACGAGGCGGCGCGGCGCCGCCGGGCCTGACGCGTCGGGTCCGGGGCCGCCCCGCGGGGCGGCCCCGGACCGAGCCGATGATCCTTTGACGGGCCTCCGACAGATCGGGGCGGTCAAGGCAGTGTCCTAAACGTCCGTCACTCGGTTAGATGAGTGTGGACACCAGAACACCCCGCGCACCCGGCGCTTCGGGCCGCGGCTCTGGGCACGGCCCAGGGGGGAACCCCCGCGGTTTCTTCGACGACGAGCCGGTGCTGAGCACGGTAAAGGTCCCGTCCGACCCCGCAGAGGTGGTCGTCAATCACGCAAGTTTCCGAGTGCGGCTCGGCGCGTCCTCCGCGCCGGCCGCCCTCTCCCCTTCCGTGGCCGCACGCGCCGCCCTGGCGACCGCGGCCCACCCCCGTCCGGCCGTGGCGGCCACCGCCACGCGGCGCGACACGGCGTTCGAGGACACCGAGCCGATCCCCGTCGCCGCCGGCGCGGCCCGCCGCACCGCCGGCGCCCCGGCCCGCCGCCGCGCCCCCGTCGTGTGGAGCGGCGGTGCCGAACCGGACGACACGGGCGCCACCAAGGTGATCCAGGCCGCCCGCACGGCCGGCCTCGTCGGCTTCACCGGCCACCCCCGGGCCCCCGCCGACACCGACACGCCGTCCATGCCGTCCACGCAGTCCCCCTCGCCGACGTCGTCCACGCAGACGCTGCCCCGAGTCGGGGACCTGCCGCCGCGTGGCGGCCCCGCCACCGTGGTCGGCCCGCCCCGCGGCCCCCAGCCCTCGGAGAACCGGCCCGTCCCGCCGCCCACCGGCGAGCCCCTGCTGAAGGGCGTACGCCCGGCGCGCGGCGCGTTCGACGACCTGGACGGCCCCGACGCCCCCAGCGGTCCGCCCGGACCCGACGCCGAGGACACCGGCGAACTGGCCACGATCGGCCACGAAGGCCCCTACGAGGACACCGCCGGGACCGGCACCGACAACCGGCGCCGCCGTGAAGCCCTGCGGAACGCCTACTACCCCGGGCGCCGGATGAACCTCGGCGTCGTCCTCCTCCCGCTGCGGGTCTTCCTCGGCCTCATCACCGTCTACGCGGGCATGGGCAAACTGTGCGACCCCGTCTACTTCGACGGCGGTGAGCGCGGCTCCATGGTCACCTGGCTGCGGTCCCTGCATCCGTGGACGATCGCCTCCCCGCTGCGGGACTTCGCCCTCGCCCACCCGGTCGGCGCCGGGCTGACCGTGGCGTTCCTCCAGGTCATCGTCGGCGTCCTCACGATCTTCGGACTCTGGCAGCGCGTCGCGGCCGGCGTCGGCGCCCTGCTGTCCGCCGCCCTGCTGCTGACCGTCAGCTGGCGGACCGTCCCCGCCTACGAGGCGCCCGACATCATCTACCTCGCCGCCTGGAGCCCGCTGATCATCGCCGGCGCCCCCGTCTTCTCCGTCGACGGCCGGCTCGCCGGCGAGGCGTGGCGCAAGCTGGGGCCCCGCGTCTCCCTGTGGGACCTGCGCCGCCGCGTACTGCGCCGCGGCACCCTGATCGCCTCGGTGATCATCGGCCTCGCCCTGCTGGTCGGCTCCCTGCTGGGCAGCGCCGTCCGCTCCGCCCAGCCCGCCACCGGCACCCAGCCCGGCAAGACCCCCACCAACCGGCTGCCGGGCTCCCCGATGCCGGGCACCCCCGGAGCGGGGTCGAGCAGCGGCCAGGCCACGCGCGGGCCCGACGGCGGCGCCGACGGGCGACGGGACGGCACGGACCGCCGCCGCGACGGCCGCACGTCCACCGACGAGACCCGGCCGGGCGAGGGACGGGCCACCAGCGGCCCGGAGACCACGCCCACCCAGGGCGCCACCCAGGGCCCCGGACAGGGCACCACGTCCCCCCAGGAGGGCACCACGGCGCCGCCGCCCCAACAGCAGTCCCCGCAGCAGCCGCAGGCCACCACCGGCACCGGCACGGGCTCGCCCAACGGTCTGTCCCGCCAGTCCGCCGACACCGGCGGCAGCGCCTCGACGGGCTCGGGCGGCGGCACGTCCACGTCCGGCGGCGGCAGCGGCGGCGGACGCGGCGCGCTGGGCGGCCTGTTGGGCCGCTGAACCGCAGACCGGGCGCCGGCGACCGCACCCGGGAGCGAGCGCACGAGACGGCCGACGGCCCCACCTGGAAACAGGCGGGGCCGTCGGCCATTGTGTGGGGCCGGGTCAGCCGTCCCGGCGGTCCCCGCGGGCGAGTTCCCTGGCCGCCTCCATGAGGTCCTTGGCGGTGTCGATGGCACGCCAGTAGGAGCCCTGGGGCAACGGGAAGCCCGCCAGGGCCCGTTCGCGGGCCAGCCGGGGGAAGGTCGTGCGCTCGTGGTCGCCGCGCTCGGGCAGCAGCCCGGTGAACCGGGGCGAGAAGACGTAGACACCCGCGTTGATCAGATACGGGGACGGGGGCGCCTCGATGAAGTCGAGAACGTGGCCGAACTCGTCCGTCTCCACCGCGCCCCACGGGATACGGGGCCGGGCGAGCGCGAGAGTGGCCGTCGCGTCGCGCTCCGTGTGGAAGGCGGCCATCTCGCGCAGCGAGAAACGCGTCCAGATGTCACCGTTGGTCGCGTACCAGGGCTCCTCCGGACGCGGCAGGGACCGCGCGGCGAACTTCAGCCCGCCGCCCCGCCCCAGTGGCTCCTTCTCGGTGACCGTCGTGACGTGGCAGGGGAGTTCGGCCTTGGCGAGCCATTCCTCCAGCACCTCGGCGAGGTGGCCGGAGGAGACGACGACATCGGTGACGCCCTCGGCAGCGAGCCAGGCCAGTTGGTGGCCGATGATCGGCACGCCGGTGCCGGGGATCTCGACCATCGGCTTGGGGCGGTCGTCGGTATACGGCCGCAGCCGTGATCCCTGCCCACCGGCGAGGATCACGGCCTGGGTCGGATGCTGGGTCATGTGCCGCAGCCTATGCGGGCGCGGCGCACCACGGGTGCGTGACCGCGCACCCGGGCGGGCCGGGGGCCGGCCCCCGGCAGCGTGGGGATCAGCTCAGCTGGGCGACACCGGTGGCGAACGAGGTGTCGCAGACCGGCCGGGAGAAGCTCTGCGCCCGCTGCGGCCCGTACTTGTGCACGGCGGCCTTGCCGAGCGCCCGCGCGATCGAGGCGCAGTGCCGGGCCAGCGACGGCTTACGGGTGATCGCGCGCTGGAGACCGGTGAGCGCCGCACCCGGGTCCTTCTCCTGCAACTCCGCGATCAGACGGTCGCGCAGCGAGTCCTGAGGGGCCTGCTGGGCGGTCGCCGTGCCGGGCGTACCCGGCGTGACCGGGGCACCGGACGAGGCGGGCGTCGAGGCACCGGACGAAGAGGCATCGGACGAAGAGGCGTCCGGCGAGGCCGCGTCCGGGGTCGATGCGGAGGCGTCGCGCGCGGAGGCGGTGAGGACCTGCGAGTCCGCGGGCGAGTCCCACGGGACGCGGGTGACGGCGAGAGTCCCGGACAGAACGAGCACGACCGGGAGTACGAGGGCGAGGGATCGGCCGATACGGCGGGCTGCGTGGTTCACGCCCGAGATGGTAGCGAGTGGTAGTGATATGGCGACATTTTGTCACCACTTCGAGGGACCGAAGAGGAGTGTTGTTCGAGCGATGTCCCCCTCAAGGGGGGCTCTCTTGCTCTCCCGAGGCCGCGTCCGGGGCCGTTCCCGGTCCCGGTTCGGCACAAGTGGCACAAGTCCCGATCAGCGGCACAAGCCCCAGGAGGGACAAGGGGAACAGGCAGAAGAGGGCCGTGAACGGGTGGGAAACCCGCTCACGGCCCTCCAACTCATCGGGACCGACGGTCAGTCGCTGAGCCGCTCACCGGTGGAGGTGGAGAAGACGTGCGTCTCGCCCGCGTGCGGCACCACGTGCAGGGTGGTGCCCTTCTCCGGGACGCTGCGGCCGGAGACGCGGACCACCAGGTCACGCTTCTCGCCGCCGACGTCCGCGGTGCCGTACACGTAACCGTCGGCGCCCAGCTCCTCGACGACGTTCACGGTGACGGGCACGCCCGCCCGCTCGTCCTTGGACAGCGTCTTGCCGCTGTCGCCGCCGTCGCCGTTGACCAGGTCGAAGTGCTCCGGCCGGATGCCGACCGTGACCGTCTTGTCACCCCGGTCGGCCGCCGCCTTGATCGCGTCCCGCTCGACCGGCACCACGCTGTTGCCGAACTTCACACCGCCGTCGATGATCGGCACCTCCACCAGGTTCATGGCGGGGGAACCGATGAAGCCGGCGACGAAGACGTTCGCGGGGCGGTCGTACATGTTGCGCGGGCTGTCGACCTGCTGGAGCAGACCGTCCTTGAGGACCGCCACCCGGTCACCCATCGTCAGCGCCTCGACCTGGTCGTGCGTGACGTACACGGTGGTGATGCCCAGCCGGCGCTGGAGGCTGGCGATCTGCGTACGCGTCTGCACACGCAGCTTGGCGTCCAGGTTCGAGAGCGGCTCGTCCATCAGGAAGACCTGCGGCTCCCGGACGATCGCCCGTCCCATCGCGACACGCTGCCGCTGACCACCCGAGAGCGCCTTCGGCTTGCGGTCCAGGTACTTGGTCAGGTCGAGGATCTTCGCCGCGTCCTCCACCTTCTTGCGGATCTCCGCCTTCGGCACCCCGGCGATCTTGAGCGCGAAGCCCATGTTGTCCGCCACGGTCATGTGCGGGTACAGCGCGTAGTTCTGGAAGACCATCGCGATGTCCCGGTCCTTCGGCGGAAGGTGGGTCACGTCCCGGTCACCGATACGTATGTTGCCCTCGTTGACGTCCTCCAGCCCCGCCAGCATCCGCAGCGACGTGGACTTCCCGCAGCCGGAGGGGCCGACGAGCACGAGGAACTCGCCGTCCGCGATCTCGATGTCGAGCTTGTCGACGGCCGGCGTCTCGGCACCCGGGTACACCCGGGTCGCCTTGTCATAGGTGACCGTGGCCATGTTCTCTTCTCCTTCACCGGCAGGTACGTGCCGGACGATCCGTGGTAAAGGCGGAGGTGTAGTCCACTGCGTGGACCTGGCGAGACGCTAGCCTCTGATCCAGCTTTTGTCAGTAGTCCGACCGGCCCGATCCCCTCCGGGTACACTGCACGAGCGACGCCGCACACCCCGCGGCGACGCCGCCTTAGCTCAGCTGGTTAGAGCATCTGTCTTGTAAACAGAAGGTCGTCGGTTCGAATCCGACAGGCGGCTCCGCAGGTCAGAGGCCCCGCACCGGGTTTGGTACGGGGCCTCTGTGGTGCCTCGCGTGCAGTGGTGGAGCACACGATGATCGCCGGGGGCAGTTCCGAAGCTTGCTGCACTGGGGCCGAGCCCTCGGCGCGCCTCGCAGAATGCGCTGCGCCACCTCGGGCGCCTCGGGAACGGCGAGGACTTCCTCGATGGTGTGTCGGGAGTTCCGGGACGGGATGGCCCCCAAATGCCGGCTTCCTTGGTGCGTACGGCGAAGGCGCGGCTCGGGTTGTCGGACTCGATCGGGTTTCCGTAGCGAGCGGTGGAGGCCGGCCCGTGCAGGCCCTCCACAGCTCACCGGCCGCTTTCGCTCTGTGCTCTGCTGACGATGCCGCTGAGCGCGGCCGTGCAGAAGACCAGAAGTGGGGAGGGAGGTCCGGGGCCTCTGTTTTCGTTCCAGCGGTGGAGGACCTCGTCCACTGGCCTGGAGTTGGTGGCCGCCCTGTTGCCCCTGCCCCACCGATGGGACGCTCGATCATGGACAACACTGGCTGCGGGCGGGTCGCCAAGCCGTCGAAGGTGCGCAAGATCCTCGGGTACACGCCCGAGGTGCGCGAGGTGCGACAGGCAGAGGACGAGGTCAACCGGATGTCGTCCCGGCTGCTGGATGCCATGGGCATCTCTGGCATCCCAAGTGACCTTCCTGCCGCTGCCGGACCATGTGATGCCGTCGACCCGGACTTCACCACCTACTACACCGTGGACCATCCCTGGGCGCTGTGGGAGGCGGACGCGGACGATTTCGACACCGCCATGGAGAACCTGCGCTCTCGACTTCCCGGCCTGGGTTGGCGCATCACCAAAGACGGGCCCCAACACAGTATGTTCCGCAATCCGGAGATCAAGGCGGTACACATTTCCTCCGGGCATCACGTGGCCATCAGGGCGCTGAAGAAACGCTCAGGTGACCTCAAGCCGCAGATCAGCGTCACCCTCGTTTCGCCCTGCTACAAGGCCCCGGAAGGCAGCGACCCCTCCCGCGCCTGACAGCAGCCACCATGCGATGACAGGTGCGGTGACGCTCCCCATCGACAACCACGACGAGGCATGTCGGGGAGCGAGACCGAGAGCGGTGGCATCAACCACGAGGCCGGGCGTGAAGGCCTCGTCGAATCGCTCGTAGGCGTCGGCGTCACTCAGGTGATCATGGAGCGCGATCTCATGAATTGCGCGATCGTCGGTGGTTCAGCTCATCACGAGCCCCGGACATAGGAGCGGTCGGCACGGCGCAGGCCGTGCCGGTCGAGGCGCGGCCGAGCCGCCCCGGGCTTCGGCATGTCTTCGGCGATGTTCATGGCGCTTTCACTCCGCAGGCATACGTGTCTAGGTGCGTGCGTGCGGGCCGGTCGGTAGGTTGTGGGGCGGTTCCACGGTTTTTCGGGGAGGGGATGTGTTCAGCGCTTCGGGGGCTCCGTCATCGCCTGGAAGGCTGATGGTTCACCCAGCGTGCCTCTTCGTCGTCGGGGCCATTTTCGCTTTGAACATCAGGGGAGCGGCCGACTACGTGTACCTCCGCATCGAGCGGCATGTGACCTGGACGGGTGGCGGTATCGGGCCCGGGACACTGTGGATCTTCGGCTCGGTGTTCTTCGCGTTCGGAGTGATTGCCATAGCAGTTGAGGGGGTGGCTCGGCTGTGAGCCGACTCCTGTTGCCTTCCGGCCGTTCCGCAGTGGTCTGCGGCACCGGCCGGGCTCAGTTGTAGGTCCAGCGCCAAGCGTTCGCGCTGTAGGCGCATTTGATTGTTCTGCCGCTCGCTGTGGACGTGGTCGCTCCGTGGTCGCTGTTGCGGCAGAACTGGCCTGCTGAGTAGCAGTTGCCCGAGCTGGAGACGATGGAGCAGGTGCCGGAGCCGGTCCCGGTGCTGTCCGTGCTGTCGGCGTCCGCGTTGGTGTCGGTGCCCGTGTCCGGGGCCTCGGGGGTGGCGGTCTTGGTGACGGTGACCGTGGGGGCGGGCTTCGGGGTGGGCTTGACGGTCTTGGTGACGGTCGGGCCGGGCTTGGGTGTGGCCGTGACGGTGGCGGCCGGCTTGGCTTCGGCGGCGGGCTGTTGCCCGTCGTCGCCCGCGGTGCCTATGAGGACTCCCGCCAGGAACAGTGCCGAGCCGCCGACCCACACCAGGGCGCGCTTGTGGAGCGGGCGGGTGTGCGGGTGAGGCGGTACGGGCGGTATGGGAGCAGTACGCGGATCGGTCATCTCGTCCCCCCAGTGGTTTTCGGGTGGAGTGACCGTAGTGCCGGGGAGGGTGAGAAGTGAAGGATGTGTGAGAGGGGTGATCCTTCTGTGACCGATTCGGGGGTGGGGGCGGGCGGCGGGGCGCATCCGTGGGTCGGTCGGTTCGGTATGCGGCGGTGGTGCGCCCCGCCCCCGGGGCATGCGTTACTGAGGTGCCGTCAGGCCCATGCGGTCAGGAGGATGAGTGCTTGCGGCGGGCTCATCCAGGAGTCCGGCCGGTCACCGCATCCGACATCCTCGTTGTTCTCCTTCTTCTTGAGGAAGGTGAGGAGTTGGACGACGGCGGCGACCAGGGCGGCGAGGCCGCCGAAGAAAGTGCCCAGGGCTTCAAGAAGTTGGAGGAACATGGCGCTCGCCTCCCGCGCGCGGGCCGGGCGCGCATTCTGGTGATTCACACGGACAGGAAACGAATTCCTGGGGTGGAGAAGGTGAAGGAACCGGCCTTTCCGGCAGCTTCTCGCCACTGGTGGATTTCGCGGCTCTGCGGGGGACGCTCTGCGGCCCGGCCGCGCATGGTGATCGACACGGTTTCCCTCCTCTCCTTCTCTCCGTGGAAGAACCCCTTCTCGACGGAAGGGGTGATTTTCTGAGTGTAGTGGCGCTGTGGCGCCTCGTACAGAGTCGCTTCGGTTCGGGCGTCGTGTTCCGGCCATTCTTCCGGGAGTTCGCGCGGGGGCGTCGGAAACGGGTGCGGGGTGTGAGGTGCCCTCTTCCGTACGGGAAATGCCGGAGCGGGGCGCCCCGTCGCCGCGGCCGTCCTACGCTCGGGGAGGAGGTGGGCGCGGTGAGTGATCGGCAATGGTGCGGCGTCCGGGCCGAGGCGGGTGGCCGATGAGTTGTCCGGGCCCGCATCAGGGGTGCCGGGGGTGCGGGGGCACCGGTCTCGTCCATGGTGTTGCCGTGTATGTGTCGGACCACGGGGTCGGCGAGGACGTGTCCGCGCCCCATGGTTGCCGGCACTGCCGGGGGCGCGGCTTCTCCTGCCAGGCGTCGCCCCGCTGCCAGGGCAAGCACGAGCCCGGCACCCCCATGATCCGGCCGGACCAGCGCCCGCCCGGATGAGCCCCGCCCGGATGATCCCCGCCCGGGTGACGGGCCCCCGGATGAGGGGCGCCGTCCACCGGGGATCAAGCGGGGGCTTCCTGCGGGGGCGGCGCCGGTGGTGCCGTGCGGTGGGGCCGGGTCGTAGGGTTCCGGCATGGTGAAGGCGATCGTCCGCGAGTGGAGCGAAGAGGAAGGGTGGGGCGTGCTCGATTGCCCCGAGACCCCCGGGGGCTGCTTCGCGCACTACTCCGACGTCCGGATGGAAGGCTTCCGCACCCTGTCGCCCGGCCAGCGCGTGGATCTCACCTGGGAGGCACCCGGGTTCGAGCAGGACGGGTACCGCTACCGGGCGGTGAGCGTCGTGCCGCAGGGAGCGCCCCCGTCCGGCTGACGCCCGGGGAGGGGCTCACGCCCCGGGGAGAGGCTGACGCCCCGGGGAGCGGCCGGTATCGGCCTAGCGGCCGATGCCGGCTCAGCGGCTGATGCCCGTCGAGGGGCGGCGGAGGGCGAAGGGGCGGCGGAGAGGGGGCCGCGAAGGTGTGGGCGGTCACGTGCCGTTGCGCTGTTGGGCGGCGTTGAACTCCTGCACCCATTTCTCGTGCTGCTGGTAGTCCGCGGTGAAGCGGGTGTCGCCCGGTTTCACGGTGACGAAGTAGAGCCAGTCGCCCTCGGCGGGGGAGAGGGCGGCCTTGAGGGCTTCCGGGCCGGGGTTGCAGATGGGGGTCGGGGGGAGGCCCTTGTGGAGGTAGGTGTTGTAGGGGGAGGCGAGGCGCGTGTCGGCGTATGTGGTGCGGAGTGTGGAGCGGCCGAGCGCGTAGTTGATCGTGGAGTCCATCTGGAGCGGCATGTCGCGCTTCATGCGGTTGTCGATGACGCGGACGACCTTCTTCATGTCCTCGAAGGTGTCGGCCTCTGCCTGGGCGATGCTGGCGATGATCAGCGTCTTCTCGTCGTGCACACCGGCGGCCGACTGCCGTTCCCGCGCGGTGTCGGTCATGAGGGTGACCAGTGACGTCGGTGTCGTCGAGGACCGGACGGGATAGGTCGCCGGGTACAGATGGCCCTCCAGGTTGCCCTTGGCCGCGGCCGGCAGCTTGAGCTTGCCCCGGCGGGCGGCGCGCTCGGCGGCCTTCTCCGTGGTGCCCTCGGGGACGGAGAGGGCCTTGTCGGCCGCGGCGTACACCTGTGAGGCGCGCCATCCCTCGGGGACGACGAAGGAGGTGACGGACCGCTCCTGCTGGTACTGGCGGAACAGGACGACGGCCGCCGTGACGGCCAGCGCGCACAGTACGGCCACTATGGCGAGCCGGCGTGTCCGCTTTCCGGTCGTGGTGGTCATACCGGAAACGCTAGGACAGTGGCATGCGGAGTGGGGCGGGACGGTACGGAGACCGTCCGACATGGTGAGTGCGCTCCGAGTGACCCGCCGGACCGCACCCGGGTGTGCAAGGGCCGGACGGTAACGGAACTGTTCCGGCGGTCGGGCGCTCACCGGCCGTCGCCGTGATCCGTGACGGGCGGCGGAGAACCGGCGGGGCGGCGAGCGGGACGCCCGCACGGTGACGCGGTGCTCCGTACGGCTCTGACCGCCTCGTTCCGGGGCGGACGGCGGCTGCGGGGCCGGGTGCGCACCGTCGGGCCGCGTCCGGGGCGTGGGGGCTCGGGTGCGGCGGTGGGAGCGGCCGTGCCGTCCGTTCGCCTGTAACAGGCGTGTAAGAGCGGCGGCTCGGCGTGAACACCACGCGGGGCGGGCGGATCGAACGTGTCGGAAACGCTCACCCGTGCCGCGCAGCCGGCACCGACCGCGAAGGAAGAAACGATGCGCGCCAAGAAGATGACCCTCGCCGCTCTGGCCCTCGCCGCCGGTCTCTCGCTCACCGCCTGCCAGGGCAACGACGACTCCGCCGCCGGCTCGAACTCCTCCGCCGCCTCGTCCTCGGGCGGCGGTTCCTCCTCGTCCTCGGCGGGCACCTCCGGCGGCGGCTCCTCCGAGGAGAGCGGCACGAGCACCGGCGGCGGCAGCGGCACCGGCGGCACCGGCGGCAGCGGCACCGGCGGCACGAAGGCGGCGGGCTCGACGGAGGCCGCTCCCGGCAGCGGCGGCGGGAAGATCACCACCGGTGACTGCAAGACCAAGAACCTGGAATTCAGCTCGTCCCACGGCATGGGCGAGGGCGATCTGATCGTCACCCTCAAGAACGTCGGCGGGGACGCCTGCTCGCTCAAGGGCTTCCCCGGCGTGGACCTGCGGTCGCAGGACGCCGGCCGGCCCCTGAGCGCCAAGCGCAGCGACCTGGCGGCGCCGGCCGTCTCCCTCCAGAACGGTGAGGAGACCCGCTTCACCCTGCACTACCCGCCGAACAACACCGGCGGCACCGGCGCGTACGTCAGCAGCATGGTCGTCACCCCGCCCAACGAGACCCACTCCAAGAGCCTGCCGGTCAGCATCAGCCTCCCGGTCGAGGTCGGCGCCGACCAGAAGGTCGTGGTGGACCCGGTCGGCACCGGCAAGCAGTGAGGCCGCCCGTGCGGTGCGACGGGCGAGCCCCGTGGCGCGGCGCCCCCCTCACGCCTCCGGGGCGGTCCGGCCGGCTACGGGACGAGCACCACTTTGCCCGTGGTGCCCCGCGTCTCCAGGGCGCGGTGCGCCTCGGCGGCCCGGGCGAGGGGGTACTCGTCGACGAGCGGTACGAGTGTCCCGTCGGCCGCCGAACGGAGCGCCGCCTCCTCCAGTTCGCGCTTGTGCGACTGCATGAAGGCGGGGTCCAGCGGGTGGACGACGATGCCCCGGCCGCGCAGTTCGTCGGCGCTCAGGGGCGGGGCCGCGGCCTGAGCCGGCCGGCCGGTGGCCGTCGGCAGGGACGAGGAGCCGCCGTACGCGTGGTGGCTGCCGCCGTGGGCGACCAGATCGAGCGCGGTACGGCCGAGGGCGCCGCCGGGGCCGTCGAACAGATGGTGCACGGGGCGTTCCCCGTAGGCGGCACGGATGCGGTCGGCCCAGTCGGGCAGGTCGTAGTCGACGGCCAGGTCGGCGCCCAGCCGCGTGACGACGGCCGTCTTGGCGGGGCCGCCGGCCGCGCCGATCACGCGGGCGCCGCGGTGCTTGGCGTACTGCGTCAGCAGGGCGCCCATACCGCCGGCCGCGCTGAGCACGAGCACGGTGTCGCCGGGTTTGATCTCCGCGTTCCGCAGTACCCCCATGACAGTGCGGCCGGTGCCGATCAGGGCGACGGCCTGCGCCGCGGTCATGTCCCCGGGGACGGGCTGGAGGGCCGCGGCGTCGGCGACGGCCAGTTCGGCGTAGCCGCCGGGTGCCGCGCCGAGATGGACGGTGACGCGCCGGCCGAGCCAGCCGGGGTCGGTCCCCTCGCCCAGCAGCTCGACAGCGCCGGCGACTTCGCGGCCCGGGACGGTGGGCAGGTTTGGCAGCGGCAGCGGGCCGATCCGGTGGCCGCCGCGGAGCGTGGTGTCGATCAGGTGCACGCCCGCTGCCTGCACGGCGATCCTGACCTGGCCGGGTCCGGGTATCGGATCGGGGACTTCCTCGTACGTCAGGTTCTCGGCGGGGCCGAAGGCGTGCAGACGGACGGCGTGCATGGGGCTCGCTCCTTCGCGGATGGGCCGGCCGGTGTCCGGCGGGGCCGGTGGCCGGTTCGTGCCGCCCACGCTGCGACATGAAGTGAGGTTCAAGTCAAGCCTCGCCCGCGGGCCGGTACGGCGGCCTCGGGACAGCGCCGCTTGCCGGTGCCGCTTGTCAGTGGCCGAGTGCAGCATGAGGGCATGGCGACATCAGCGGTACGTGAGGCGCGGCGACCCTCGATCGTTCTCCCCGAGCTGCGGCCCTTCGAGGGGCGGGGGCTGGCGCCGGACGGCGACTACGACGGGGTGCGGTTCGAAGGGCTGGATCTGAGCGGTACGGACGGCGGCGGGGCGACCTTCCTGGACGTGGGGATGTACCGCTGCGCGCTGGACGAGGCCGCGCTCCGACGCACCCGGTTCATCGACTCGGTGCTGGAGGGCGTCTGGGGCGTCGGAACGAAGCTGGCCGACGCCGAACTGCGGGACGTGGAGCTGCGGGATGCCCGACTGGGCGGTGTCCAGTTGCACGGCGCCCGGCTCAACCGGGTGCTGGTACGCGGCGGGAAGATCGACTGTCTCAATCTGCGGCAGGCGTCCCTCACCGACGTCACGTTCGAGGAGTGCGTGCTGAGCGAGCCGGACTTCAGCGGCGCCTCGCTCGAACGCGTGACGTTCCGGGACTGCGTGCTGCGCCGGGCCGAGCTCCACCAGGTGCGGCTGAAGGACGTGGACCTGCGAGGGGCGACGGAACTGGACGTCGCGGTGGGGGTGGAGCACCTGGCCGGAGCCGTGATCACCATGGGCCAGCTGATGGATCTCGCACCGGCCCTCGCCACACAGATCGGCCTCCGGGTGGAGGGGTAGACGGCCTGGCCTTTTCCGGCCGTCGGCAGCCGGACCATCGGCGGTCGGGCGGTCGGGCGGTCGGGTGGTCGGGCGGTCGGGCGGTCGGGCGGTCGGGCGGTCGGGTGGTTGGGCGGTCGGGTGGTCGGCGGTTGGCCGTCGGCAGCCGGTGCCGTGGGGACGGGCCGTACGGGGACGCTTCGTACGGGGACGTGCGTGTGCGGGGACGCGTGCGTGTGCGGGGACGCGGGTGTACGCGGACCTCCGTGTACGTGGACGTGCCGTACCGGGCCGGTGCCGTACGTCGTCGTGCCGTACGCGGCGCTTGTGCCGTGCCAGGGCGCGGGCAGGGGACGCTGGGGTGGGTCAGACGCGGGGGAAACGGGACATCAGCGTCCAGACGGCCGGGTTGTCGGCCAGTCCCTCGTGCATGTCGGTGAGGTCCGCGACCAGATCGTGGAGGAAGTCGCGTGCTTCGCGGCGCAGTTCGGTGTGGGAGAAGGTGAGCGGCCCCTCGTCCCGTGCTGCCGGCCAGTCGCCGGTGATCTCCACCCAGCCGAAGCGGCGGGTGAAGCTCAGCAGATCGGCGGACTCCGTGAAGTCCAGGGTCGCGTGGTGGGGGCCGGGGGAGCGGGCACCGCGCGGATCGCGGTCGAGGTCCTCGGCGATGTCGCACAGCGCCCAGGCGAAGTCGAGCACCGGCACCCATCCCCAGGCTGTGGACAGTTCGCGGTCGCTCTCGGTGTCCGCGAGATAGACGTCGCCGCAGAACAGATCGTGCCGCAGCGCGTGGACGTCAGCGGTGCGGTAGTCCGTCTGGGGCGGGTCGGGGAAGCGGCGGGAGAGGGCATAGCCGATGTCGAGCACCCCGCGATGGTGTCACGCCATGGTGGAGCTTCCCCCGTTGCGGCGGGGCGGCGCTCCTCCGGCGGGAGGGGCGCCGCCCCGTCATCGTCCGTGCGCGGCCGGGTCTCAGACGTTGACGCCGAAGTCCTGGGCGATGCCGACGAGGCCGGAGGCGTAGCCCTGGCCGACGGCGCGGAACTTCCACTCCGCACCGTTGCGGTACAGCTCACCGAAGACCATGGCGGTCTCGGTGGCGGCGTCCTCGCTCAGGTCGTAGCGGGCGATCTCCGCCTGGTCGGCCTGGTTGACGATGCGGATGTAGGCGTTCCGCACCTGGCCGAAGTTCTGGCTGCGGCTCTCCGCGTCGTAGATCGACACCGGGAAGACGATCTTGTCGATGTCGGCCGGCAGCGCGGCCAGGTTGACGTTGATCTGCTCGTCGTCGCCGGAGCCCTCGCCGGTGAGGTTGTCGCCGGTGTGGACGATCGCCTGGTCCGGGGTGGCCTTGTTGTTGAAGAAGACGAAGTGCTGGTCGGAGTAGACCTTGCCCTGTGCGTTCACCGCGATGGCGCTCGCGTCCAGGTCGAAGTCCGTGCCGGTCGTGGTGCGCACGTCCCAGCCGAGGCCGACCGTGACGGCGCTCAGGCCCGGTGCCTCCTTGGTGAGCGAGATGTTGCCGCCCTTGGACAGGCTGACAGCCATGGGGTGCCCTTCCGTTGTGATGAATCGTGGTGACTCCCGAGGGAACCACCGTCGTCGGACCGTGACCTGACCGGGGTCCGCGGCCCCGCTTCTCACTCTCCACAACGCAGGCCGGGGACGGCCGGGTTCCAGGTTTCTTTGCTTTCTTTGCCTTCACTCCCGGCCCGGCCGCCTCCCCGGCCCCGCCCCGGCGGCCCCCTGACCGTCCCTTCGCCCCGGCCGGGCGGCCCACGGGCCCGGCGCGGGGCGCCCGCCGGCCGGCCGAAATGCGGATGACGTCCCGGCCGTGAGGGCGGACCATGGAGGACATGTCCGGTCCCTATTACATCCGTGGTGCGGTCTCGCTGCCCGAGGCCGAACTGACGTGGCGCTTCTCGCGCGCGTCGGGGCCGGGCGGGCAGCATGTGAACACCAGCGACAGCCAGGCGGAGGTCCGTTTCGACCTCGCGCGCACCCAGGCGCTCCCCGAGGTGTGGAAGCGCCGCGCGCTGGAACGGCTCGGCAACCGGCTGGTGGACGGCGGTGTGCTGGTCGTACGGGCCAGTGAGCACCGTTCGCAGTGGCGGAACCGCGAGACGGCGGCCGTACGGATGGCCTCGCTGCTCGCGGAGGCGACGGCTCCGCCACCGCCGCCGCGCCGCAAGAAGAAGATCCCGCGCGGTGTCAACGAGCGCCGACTGCGGCAGAAGAAGCAGCGCGGCGAGGTCAAGCGCGGCCGTTCGGGCCGCGGCTGGGACTGAGGGTCCCGCGGCTGGGACCGAGGGGCCCGGCGCCGCGGCTCCGGAGCCCGGACCGTGGCGCCTGGCGCGGGCGCGCGGGCCTCAGCCCAGGGAGCGGTACCGGCCGCTGTAGTACAGCAGGGGGCCGCCCGAACCGTGGGTGAGGCGGGTGGCCAGGACCCGGCCGACGACGAGCGTGTGGTCGCCGGCGGTCACCCGCTGCTCGGTACGGCACTCGACGGCTGCGAGCGCGCCGTCGACCAGCGGTGCGCCGCTGGCGGTGCCCCGGGTGTGCGGGAGCTCCTGGAAGAGGAGCCGGTCGCTGAGCCGCGCCTTCATTGCGAAGCGACCGGCGGTCTTGGTCTGGGCGTCGGTGAGCAGGGAGACGGCCCAGTGGTCCTGGCGGGAGAGCAGTTCGTCCATCCGGGAGCCCTCGCGGAGGCTGACGAGGACCAGGGGCGGGTCGAGGGAGACGGACATGAACGCGGTGGCGGTCATGCCGACGTCCTCGCCGCGCGCGCCCTCTTCCGGGTCGTGCGCGGTGACCAGGACCACTCCGGCCGCCAGCCGCGCCATCGCGGCACGGAACTCCTCGTCGTTCACCCCATCAGCATGGGGCATCGGGTGGGTGTGGGGCACGTGGGCCGTCTGCTGCTGCACTGCGTGGGACACGCTGGCTACGCTAACCAGCCGGTTCTCCGGCGTGCATCGGGCTGGGGGACCAGGCGGGGCCTAAGACCGCAGGCCGGGGGAAACCGGGCGCGGGGACCGGGGCCGGGGCCGGGACGGGGCCGGCTGTGGCACCGGTCCTCCGGCACACGTTGCGCAGTCAACTAGTCGCATTCTGTTGTGACTTGAGTCACAGAGGGCATTAATTGTTGACCCTGTGTACCGAGTGAACAGCTCGCTGTGATTCAGTGGCCGTGACAGCCGAAGAACGCCACAGAAGACCGCCGACGGGGGCCCGGAAGCGACGACACGAGCACCTGGAGTTGACGTACACGGCTCAGGGGGAGGGCTATGGAAACCGAGTCGGAACCATATGTCCGCCTCGCCAGTCTGCGCCAGCTGCACCACGTCATAGCGAAGCTCAACACCGCCCGGAGTCTCGCCGACACCCTCCAGGCCGTCGCCGACGGAGTCGTGGAGGGGCTCGGTTTCGAGATCTCGGCGGTGAATCTGGTGCGCGCGGACGGCGATCTGGTGGTGGCCGCCGTCGCCGGCAGCGCCGCCGCCGAGGCCATGATGTGCGGCCGGGTCGGCCCCCGCGACTCCTGGGAGCGCCGGCTGGCCATGGGCGAGCAGTGGGGGGCGCTCCGCTTCATCCCGTACACCGAGGGCTGGGTGCTGGACGACGACGACGTCCCGCAGTGGCACGCCCCCTCGCCCGTCCGCGAGACACCGGACGCCTGGCACCCCATGGACCGGCTGTTCGCCCCGCTGCACGCGCCCGACGGTGAGCTGCTGGGCGTCCTGTCCGTGGACCGGCCCCGCAACGGCCGCAGGCCCGGCGCCTGGGGGTGCGAGGCCCTCCAGATGTACGCGTCGCAGGCGGCCATCGCCATCAGCAACGCGCGGCTGCGCTCCAACATGCAGCGGGCGCTGGTACGGCTGGAGCGGGAGCAGCAGGCCCTCCGCGCCAGCGAGGAGAGCTTCCGGCAGGCGTTCGAGTACGCGCCCAGCGGGATGGCCGTCGCCGAGATGGGCGGTGACCAGCACGGCCGGCTGCTGCGGACCAACGACGCGCTGTGCCGGCTGCTGGGGCGGCCCGCCGCCGCGATGCGCCGCTACTCCTTCTCCGACCTCGTCCACCCCGACGACATCAACACCCTGATGCGGACCAGCGCGGAGGGCGGCCGGGCCGAGCTGCGGCTCGCGCGCCGGGACGGTTCGTACGTGTGGGTCTCGCTGCGCAACTCCGTCGTCGCCGACGCCGCCGACGGGCCGCGCTTCCTGCTCATCCACGTCGAGGACATCGAGGAGCGCAAGCGGCATGAGCTCCAGCTCGCGCACCGCGCGAGCCACGACTCGCTGACCGGGCTGCCGAACGCGGCGGAGCTGCGTGCCCGCCTCAGCAGCCGGCTCTGCGCGCTGCCGGGCCGGCCGGCGGCCGACGCCGAGGCGGGACCGGTCCACGGGTACGGGACGGCCGACGGTTTCCGGGACGCGGCCGGACCGGGCGGCGCCACCGATGCGGCGACCCACGGGTTCGGCGGCTTCCTGCCCTGGGACGGGGAGCAGCTGACCGGACCGCCGCCCCTCCCGGGCGGCGCAGGGTATCTCCCGTTCGGCGGCACGGGAGCGACGTCCTACCCCCCCCGAGGCCGGGCACCACGAGCACGCGGTGCCGCCCACGGGGGACGGTTCCGGGGAGAAGGGGCTGGCGGTTCTCTACTGCGACCTGGACGGCTTCAAGGCGATCAACGACCGTTACGGCCACCACTGCGGTGACGCGGTGCTCATCGAGGTCGCCCGCCGCCTCACGGAGGGCGTGCGGGAGGACGACACGGTCGCCCGGCTGGGCGGCGACGAGTTCGCCGTGCTGGCCGACGGTCTGGGCCCGGCGGAGGCGGAGGACCTCGCTGTACGGCTGCGCAACGCGATCATCCCGCCGATCCATATCGACGGGATATCGGTGCGGGTGGGCGCCAGTTTCGGCATCGGCTGGGCGGGCTGCGGAATGACCGCCGACGAGGTGCTGCACTCCGCTGACCAGCGCATGTACGTGGAGAAGCGGTCGCGCTCCAAGGGGCAGCGCCGGGCGGGCTAGCACACACGGTTCCGATCGGCCACGACCGTGCCAAGAGGTTCGCCCAAGAGAGGTAGGCTCGCCCGGATACCTGACGCAGTAGGGAGTGAAGGGATGAGCGCCGAGAACCACGGCACGGGTGCCACGCCGGAAGGGGGAGACGAGGACCCGTTCGCCTATCTGTACCGGCAGGAGGGCGGCGCGCAGCAGCCCGCCGCGTCCGGCCAGCAGCCCGGCGTCCCACGTCGCTCCTTCAACCAGGTCCGCGCGGTCGGTGAGCGGCAGTACGGCTACGGCTATCCGCAGCAGCAACAGCAGGGCGGCGGCTACGGCTACCCCCAGCAGGGCTCCGGCTACGGCTATCCGCAGCAGCCGCCCCAGCCCGCCCAGCAGCCCAGCGCGCACTACGCGGCGCCCGAGACGGTGCCCGGCGGGCGTGCGGCGGCGCGGCAGCAGGGTGCCGGGCAGGGGCCGGGCCGGGGCCGGCGCAACCGGACCGGACTGCTGGTGGGGGCGATAGCCGTGGTCGCCGCTGTGGTCATCGGGATCGGTGCGGCGATCGTCTTCAACAAGGACGAGCCCGAGGACCCGCAGGCCAAGCCGTCCGGTACCGCTCAGCAGGACGGCGGCCAGGACCAGGGCGGCGACAAGAAGGACGACAAGCCCGACGAGAAGACCGCCCCCAAGGGCCTGCCGAAGGAGGACGCGGCCAGCCTCACCCTCGGCGGCAGCGCCACCACCTCGACGGACATCAAGGGCGCCGAGGGCCAGGGCGGGGCGTACGTCTCCGGGCTGGACCAGCCGGGCGCGTCGGCCACCTGGGAGCTGAAGGACCTGCCCGAGGGCGGCAGGTACACGCTCCATGTGCGCTACGGCGTTCCCGGCCAGGACGCGGACGCCACCCTCACCGTCAACGGCAAGGCGGAGGGGCGCCCGCTGCGGCTGAAGAACTTCGCCGGCGCCAAGAAGGGCGACTGGGAGCACGGTTGGACCAACAGCTGGTCCAACATCCAGCTCAACGAGGGCGAGAACTCCATCAAGATCTCCTGCGAGGACGGCAACAAGTGCGGCGCCGTCCTCGACAAGGTGTGGCTGGAGAAGGGCTGGGGCTGAGCCTCCGCCCGCCCTCCCGGGCCGCGCCCGGTTGAGGAGCCGGTGCCCGAAGAGCCCCGCGCCGGACGGCGCGGGGCTCTTTCCTGTGCGCGGGGCCCCGGTCCTGTGCGGGGGCTCTGGCCTGTGCGGGGTCCCGCCAGCGCTCAGGGGGCGGAGGGGGCTTCGGAGGGGCGCACCCGTACGGCGGGCAGCATGCCGGTGTACGTCTCCTCGTCGAACTCGCCGGCGACCGGGGAGCGTACCGTCGCGGCGGACAGTGCCACGGCCCGCGCCAGCCGGTCGGGCCACGGCAGCCCCTCCGCCAGCCCGGACAGCAGTCCGGCGACGGCCGAGTCGCCGGCGCCGGTCGGGTTGCCCGTCAGCCGCTCGGGCACCGCGGCGCTCCACGCGCCGTCCGGGGTGACCAGCAGCATCCCGTCGGCGCCCAGCGAGGCGGCGACCGTGTGGGCGCCGCGCCGCTGGGCCGCGCGGGCGGCGCGCAGCGGTTCGGCGGTGCCGGTGATGCCGGCCAGTTCCTCCGCGTTCGGCTTGATGATGTCCGGCCGGGCGGCGAGTCCGCGGCGCAGCGGCTCCCCGCTGGTGTCCAGCAGTACGGGGACGCGTGCGGTGCGGGCCTCGCGCACCAGCGTCGCGTACGCGCCCACCGGGACGCCCGGGGGCAGGCTGCCGCACAGTGCGACCGCCCGCACCTGGCCGGCCAGCAGTTCGCGGTAGGCGGCCAGGAAGGTCTCCCACTCGTCCGGCGTGATGTGCGGGCCGGGCTCGTTCAGCTGGGTGGTGTCACCCGTGGTCTCGTCCACCACGCCGACCGTGCGCCGGGTGTTGCCCGCGACGGTCACCAGCGCGTCGGTGACGAGGGCCCGGCCGTCCGGCCCGGCCGCCTCGGCGTCCGCCGCAAGCAGGGCGCGCAGGACCCGGCCCGTCTCGCCGCCGGCGAAGCCGGTGACGGTCGAGGGCAGGCCGAGGGCGGCCAGTACGCGGGCGACGTTGAGGCCCTTGCCGCCGGGCCGTTCGGTCACCTCGCGCACCCGGTGGGAGGCGTGCGGAACGAGATGGGGCACCCGATAGGTCAGATCGAGAGCGGCATTGAGCGTGACGGTCAGGATCATCTGCGTGCACCACCCTCATCCGTCGGACAACGGTTCATCACTCACAACCCAGGAGAAAACGACACCACGGCGGAACCGACCGTGCGAGCGATCATGCCATTGGAACCGCCGCCGGGCGACCCCCCGTACCAGCTCAGCGGCCGTGCGGGTGCACGATCCAGGCACCGTGGCGCATGACGCCGACCAGATCGAAACTCTCGTCGAGCACCACCAGGTCGGCCAGTTTGCCCGCCTCCAGGGTGCCCACGCGGTCGGCCACGCCCAGCAGCCGGGCCGGGTTCGCGGACAGTGCGGCCACCGCCTGGGCGACCGGGATGCCGTCGACGGTCACCGCCCGCTTGAAGGCACGGTCCAGGGTGAGCGTCGAGCCCGCGATGGAGCCGCCCTCGACCAGCCGGGCCACGCCGTCGCGCACCTCCACCTCCAGGTTGCCCAGCGGGTAGCGGCCGTCGCCCATACCGGCCGCGCCCATCGCGTCGGTGATGAAGGCGACCCGCTCGGGGCCGGCCGCGCGGAACGCCAACTGGAGGGCGGCCGGGTGCAGATGGGTCCCGTCGTTGATCAGCTCGACGGTCACCCGCTCGTCCTCCAGCAGCGCGGCGACCGGGCCGGGCGCGCGGTGCCCCAGCGGCGGCATGGCGTTGAACAGGTGGGTGGCCACCGTCGCGCCCGCCTCGACGGCCTCCAGGGTGCTCTCGTAGGTGCCGTCGGTGTGCCCGACGGCGGCGATGACACCGTTGTCGGCCAGCAGCCGCACCGATTCCAGGCCGCCCGCACGCTCCGGTGCGAGCGTCATCATCGCGGCGTGGCCGCGCGCGGCGTCCAGCAGCTTGCGGACGTCGGCCGGGTCGGGGTCGCGCAGCAGCGACTCCTCGTGCGCCCCGCGCCGCTGGCAGGAGATGAACGGGCCCTCGAAGTGGATGCCCGCCAGATCGCCCTGTTCGACCAGTTCGCTCAGCGAACCCGCCTGGCGGGCCAGCTCGTCCAGGTCGCCGGTGACGGTGGAGGCGACCATGGTGGTGGTGCCGTGTCTGCGGTGGGTGTCGATGGCGGTCAGCGACTCGGTGTGGTCGCCGGCCGAGAAGGAGGCACCGCCGCCGCCGTGGACGTGCACGTCCACGAAGCCGGGCACGATCCAGTGGCCCGTCAGGTCCAGGGACTCGGCACCTTCGGACGCGGCGGTCCCGCCCGCTTCCCCGGTCCCTGCGACGGGTTCCACGGCGGCCAGCCGGCTGTCCTCGACCGTCAGCCGGCCGTTCTCGTGCACCCCTTCGGGCAGCACCACCCGGGCGCCCGTCAGCACCGTTCGCTTGCTCATCGGTTCGCAACCTCCGCGGAGAGTAGGTCCCAGGCGAGGAGCCCCGCGCCCAGGCAGCCCGCGGCGTCACCGAGCGCCGCGGGGACGATGGCCGGGAGTGGCTGGAACGTGACCTTCTCGCGGACCGCCTCCCGGAGCGGAACGAAGAGGGTGTCACCCGCCTCGGCGAGGCCGCCGCCGATGATCAGTGTGCGCGGGTCGAGCAGCGTGATGCCCGTGACGAGGCCGGTGGCCAGCGCGTCGATCGCGTCCGCCCACACCTTGACGGCCCGCGGGTCGCCCGACTCGACGGCCTTGGCGGCGTCCGCCGCGGTCGCCTCCGGGTCGCCGCTGGCCGCGGCCCACGCCTCGCCGACGGCGGAGGCGGAGGCGAGCCGTTCCAGACAGCCGCGCTGTCCGCAGCCGCAGGGCGGCCCATCGGGGCGTACGACGATGTGGCCGATCTCGCCCGCGCTGCCGTGCGCCCCCGGTTCGACGGTGTCGCCGATACCGATGGCGCCCGCGATGCCGGTGCCCAGCGGCAGGAACAGATAGCGGTCCACGCCCTCGCCGGCGCCGATCCGGCCCTCCGCCAGGCCCCCGGTGCGCACGTCGTGGCCGAGCGCCACCGGCAGCGGGGGCGCACCGGCGGGCCGGCCGCGGCCGAGCCGTTCGCTCAGCAGTGCGCGGAGCGGTACGTCGCGCCAGCCGAGGTTGGCGGAGAAGACGGCCACGCCCTGTGCGTCGTCCACGATGCCGGGCACGGCGACCCCGGCGGCGGACGGTTCGGTGCCGTACCGCTCCAGGCCGAGGGTGCGCAGTTCGGCGGCGAAGTCGAGGATGGCCTCGACCACGGCGTCCGGGCCGCGTTCGCGTCCGGTGGCCCGCCGCGCCTCGTGCAGCAGTTCGTTGCCGCTGCCGATGAGTGCGGCCTTCATGCCGGTGCCGCCGACGTCGAGGGCGATGACGTACCGCACGGTCCGCTCGGTCCCGGGCGGCTGGGCGGCTGCGGTGGGGTCGTCGTCACGGGTGCTCACGCGGGACAGTCTCCCGCGTGATCCCTGTAAAGGTCTAGTCCACTCGGGGGTCTTCTTCTCCCGGCGGTTCCGCCCGCGGCCGGGAGCCGTGGCCGCGGGCGGGGCTTGCCGTCCGGCGTCGTAACAAATACGGTTACGACCAGACCGCGGAGCGAGGGAGGTGGAGGCCGGTATGAGCGCCAACAGCAGGCTGACCATCGCGGCACACGCTCTGACCTGGATCGGGCTGTACCAGCGGCGCGGCCACGAGGTCGCCACCTCCGAACAGATCGCGACGAGCGTCAACACCAACCCGGTGGTGATCCGCCGCCTGCTGGCCCAGCTGAGCAAGGCCGGCCTGGCCGATTCGCGGCGGGGGGCGGGGGCGGGCTGGATGCTCGCGCGGGACCTGTCGGCGATCACCCTGCTCGACGTCTACGAGGCGGTCGAACCGGGCCCGGTCTTCGCCCTGCACCGCGCGACACCGGACCCCGAGTGCGTCGTGGGCCGCGGTATCGGGCCGGCGCTGACCGCCGTGTACGACGGCGTGGAGGCCGCCCTGCGCAGGGAATTGGCCGGGGCCACGCTGGAGGACGTACTGCGGGACATCCTGAAAGCCGCCTGATCGGCAGGTCGGCGACCTCCCCTGAGAGAGGGAGGTCGCTTCTTGCCCCGGTCAATGTAACCAGAATTGTTACATCAAGGAATCGGAGAGTGTCATGGGACAGCTCGACGACAAGACCGCCCTCGTCACGGGCGCCTCCAGCGGTATCGGTCTGGCGACCGCCCGCCGTTTCGCCGCCGAGGGCGCGACCGTCTACCTCACCGGGCGCCGCAAGGACGCGCTGGACGCCGCCGTCGCACAGGTCGGCCCCCGGGGCATCGCCGTACAGGGCGACACCTCGGACCTCGGCGACCTCGACCGGCTCTTCGCGGAGATCGCGGACCGCAGCGGCGGGCTGGATGTCGTGGTGGCCAACGCCGGGGTCGGGGAATACGGCCCGCTCGGCGCGATCACCGAGGAGGAGTACGACCACACTGTCTCGATCAACCTCAAGGGCACGGTCTTCACCGTCCAGAAGGCCCTGCCGCTGCTGACGGCCGGCGCCTCGGTGCTGCTGCTCTCCTCCAGCTCGGCCCTGCGGGCCACCCCGGGCCTGGGCGTCTACGCCGCGACCAAGGCCGCGATCCGCAGCCTCGCCCGCACATGGGCCGCCGAACTGGCCGGCCGCGGAATCCGCGTCAACGCCCTCACCCCCGGCCCCGTCGGCACCCCGGGCCTGGACGAACTCCTCGCCGCCTTCCCCGACGGCGACCGGCCCAGCGCGGCAGAGCCCGCCCCGCCGACCCCGCTCGGCCGCGTCGGCCACCCCGACGAGGTCGCAGCCGCCGCCCTCTATCTGGCCGGGGGCCAGAGCACGTTCACCACCGGCGCCGAACTGTTCGTCGACGGCGGCGCCACACAGCTGTAGGCGCCGGAAACAGCGGAAGGACAACACGGAAGGACAAGGACGATGGCAACGGAAGCAACAACGGCAGCGGAAGCGACGGCGGCGGCGGGCACGTGGAGCGCGCGGGCCGTGGCCGAGAAGTTCGTGGAGCGCCTCGGCAGGCAGGACCCCGAGGGCATCCAGGAACTGTTCGCCGAGGAGATCGACTGGTACGTACCCGGCAACGACGCGCTGCCCTGGACCGGGCGCCGCACCCGCCGGGAGGAGGTCGCGCCGTACTTCACCACGATGTGGCCGCACTTCGTCCCCGGCAGGAGCGAGGTCGCACTGGAGCGCGTCGTCGTCGACGGCGGTGACGTGGTGCTGCTGGCGGTCTGGACGCACACCGTCGCGGCCACCGGGAAGGAGTTCACCACACCGGCGGCCATGCACCTGGTGGTCGAGGACGGCCGGATCGTCCGTATGCACCTGTACGAGGACACGCTGACCGTCGCCGCGGCGTTCGACGCCGGCTGACCGCAGGGTGCCCGGGGAACCCGCGTGGCCCGGCGGGCCGGTCCGGTCCGGTCCGGGCCACGCGGACCGAGTACGCGGAGTAGGCGCCGATCGGCTTCGCACGGTGGGGAGTTGGCCGTTTCCCGAGCGGTGCGAGGTGTTCCGTGTCCGGACTTGTTCGAAGATCTCGAACGGAAGCCAACCTGATTCCGTACCGGTATCCGGCACCTGTAGACGTTGCGGGCGTGGTGGAGGGAGACTCCCGCCCAACGGGCCGGGGTTGATGGTGCCAAAGGGGGCTTGGGGTGCCAGGGGGCTCACAGCATGATCTGAGGGTTCGCAGGGTCGAGGGGTAATGAAGAAGATGGATCGGCGTCGTTTCCTGAGATGGGCTGCTACAGGGGTGGCCGGTGCGGCCGGGGCGACCGCACTGTCCGGCTGCGGCAGCGGTACGGGATCCGGCGATGTCACGCTGAAGCTCGTCGCCGCCGACTACGGGAATCCCGGCGCCAACAACAGCTCCAAGATCTACTGGCGGAAACTGGCCGACGCCTTCACCGAGAAGAATCCCGGCATCAAGGTCGACGTCACCGTCCACAGCTGGAACGACATCGGCAAGAAGCTCACCGAGATGGTCGAGAACGGCAACCCGCCGGACATCGCCCAGGTCGACTCGTACGCCGACTGGGCCGCCGAGGGAAAGCTCTACAAGGTCAGCGAACTGCTGCCGATCCCCGTCCAGGCCGAATTCCTCAGCTCCCTCGCGGAAGCGGGCGAGGTACGCCGCGTCCAGTACGGACTGCCCTTCGTCGGCAGCACCCGCGTGCTGTTCTACAACAAGGACCTGTACGCCAAGGCCGGGCTCGACCCGGACGAGCCGCCCAGCAGCTGGGAACAGCTCCAGGTGCACGCGCGCCGGCTCAAGGAGGCGGGCGTCAAGATCCCCTACGGTCTGCCGCTCGGCCCCGAGGAGGCCCAGGGCGAAGCCCTCATGTGGATGCTGGGCAACGGCGGCTCCTACGTGGACAGCGTCGGCAACTACACGCTCAACAGCCCCGAGAACATCGAGACCATGCAGTGGCTGCGCGACAACATGGTCGTCCCCGGCTACACCGAGCCCAACCCCCAGCGGGTGGACCGCCAGAAGCTGTTCGACGCGTTCAGCGCCGGCCAGGTCGGCGTCCTCAACGGCCACCCCACGCTGATGCAGCAGGCCGACCAGAAGAACGTCTCGTACGGCACCGGCAAACTGCCCGGCCGGGACGGCCCCGCCGAGGGCACCCTCGGGGTCGCCGACTGGATGATGGCCTTCCGCAAGAACGGCCACCGCGAGGAGTGCGGCAAGTTCCTCTCCTTCGTCTACGAGGAGAAGAACCACTACGCCTTCGCCTCGCAGTACGGGCTGCTCCCCGTCACCACCAGCGCCTCGGAACGGATGCGCAAGGACAAGCGGCACAAGAAGCTGTGGCCGTTCCTCGACCAGCTCGCCAGCGCCGAGTTCTACCCGGTGGGCAAGGTCTCCTGGGCCGCGACCAATGCCGCACTCAAGGAGACCGTCGGCCAGGCCGCGATGAAGGGCGGCGACCCCAAGAGCGTGCTGACCACGCTCCAGCGCAAGGCGGAGGCCGCCGAGAAGAAGGCCGAGTCCGCGTAGCGGTCCCGCTGTCACCGCTGCCGCGTACCGTTGAACCATGGACGGCACGCGGCAGCACGAGGCGGGAACCGGACCGGCGGGGGCCGGCCCGGCCGAACCCGGTTCGGCCGAGGCGGTCGGCAGCGGGAGCGCCCCGCGCGCGGAGCCGGGGACTGCGGAGTCCGCGGCGTCCGGGGCGTCGGCGGAGGCCGTCGCTGCCGTGGAGCCCGCGGCGGCCGTCGAACCTTCGGTGGTCGGGGAGCCGGACGGGGCCGTGGGGGAGGGCGGCTGCCTGGGGGCCTCACCTGCGGAGTCCGGGGCGGGCGTCGGGGCCGGGGGCGGGCCGGTGCTCACGGACGAGGACCGGGCCGTGCTCGACTTCGCGGGGCGTGGCTGGCCCTCGCCCGGTGAGAAGGAACGGGCCGTCCGGGAACGGCTCGGCATGTCGCCCGTCCGTTACTACCAGTACCTCAACGCCCTGCTCGACGACCCGGAGGCGCTGCGGTACGCGCCCGTGACGGTCAACCGGCTGCGCCGCGTCCGTCAGGCCAACCGCGACCGTACGCGGTGACGGGGCGCCCGCCTGGTTAAGGTGCGGCCATGCCGACACAGCCGCACCCGGATCTGCCCCGGCCCCGGACGGAGGAGGGCCGCGCGGGACTCGCCGCCCTCCTCGCCGACCCCGCGCGGGCGGTGCTCGCGCTGGACTTCGACGGGACGCTGGCGCCCATCGTCGCCGACCCGCGCCAGGCGCGGGCCCATCCGGAGGCGGTGCCCGCGCTCGCCCGGCTCGCGCCCCGGCTGGCGGGCATCGTCGTGATCACGGGACGCCCCGCCGCCGACGCCGTACGGTTCGGCGGCTTCGCGGGCGCCGCTGGTCTGGAAGGGCTCACCGTGCTCGGTGCCTACGGGGCCGAGCGGTGGGACGCCGGGGACGGGACGGTCCGGGCGCCCGAACCGCCTCCCGGGGTCGCCGCCGTACGGGCCGAACTGCCCCGACTGCTCGAACGGCTGGGAGCCCCCGAGGGCACCTGGACGGAGGACAAGGGCAGGGCGCTCGCGGTGCACACCCGGCGTGCCGCCTCCCCCGACGAGGCGCTCGAACTGCTGCGCGCCCCGCTGTACGCCCTCGCTAAGGAGCACGGGCTCATGGTGGAGCCCGGGCGGATGGTGCTGGAGCTGCGCCCGCCGGGTGCCGACAAGGGCGCGGCCCTGACCGGTTACGTCCAGGAGAAGAGCGCCACGGCGGTGGTCTACGGCGGGGACGACCGCGGGGACCTGCCCGCGTACGACGCCGTGGCCGCGCTCCGCGCGCAGGGCACGGCCGGACTGCTCGTCTACAGCGCGCCGGAGGCCGGCACCGAGACGGTGCCGGCGCTCGCGGAGCGTGCCGACCTCACCCTGTCCGGCCCGGCCGGTCTGACCGGCTGGCTGCACCGGCTCGCGGACAGCCTCTGAGGTGGGCCGGGGCCGTCAGGAGCCGAGTGCTTCGAGCTGGTCGAGGAGCCAGCGGGTGGGGGGATGGGCGGTGGCGGTCCCGGCGAGGCGGCGGGAGCGGGCCTCGCGGTCGGCGGGGTCCATCTCCAGGGCGGCGTGCAGTGCGCGGGCCGTCTCCCGCACGTCGTACGGGTTGACGGAGAAGGCGTCGGCGGCCATCTCCTCGTGGGCGCCGGCCTCCCGCGAGAGCACCAGCGCGCAGCCCTCCTCGGAGACGACGGGGATCTCCTTGGCGACCAGGTTCATCCCGTCGCGGATGGGGTTGACCAGGGCGACGTCCGCCATGCGGTAGGCCGCGAGGGAGCGGGCGAAGTCGTCCTTGACGTGGAGGACGACGGGCGTCCAGTCGCCCGTGCCGAACTCGGCGTTGATCTCGTCGGCGACCCGGCCGACCTCCGCCGTGTAGTCGCGGTACAGGGCGAGGTCCTGCCGGGAGGGGTAGGCGAACGCGATGTGCACGACGTGTTCGCGCCACTCGGGGTGGTCGGTCAGCAGGCGCCGGTAGGCGTGCAGTCCGCGCACGATGTTCTTGGACAGCTCCGTGCGGTCGACGCGGACGATGGTGCGGCGCGGAGTGCCGTCGGGGGCGGTCCCCACCTGCTCGCGCAACTGCGTCATGCGGTCGGCGACGTCGTCGCGGTGCGCGCGCTCGCGCAGGAAGTCGCCGTCGGCGCCGAGCGGGTGCACGCCGATGCGGGTGGTGCGGCCCTCATGGGTGACGGACAGCGACGAGCCCTCACCGGTGACGGTGGCGCCGAGCACCTGCGCGCAGCAGTCGGCGAACAGCCGGGCCCAGCGGGCGGTGAGGAACGCGGCGCGGTCGGCGCCGAGCATGCCCCGCAGGACGTCGCGGGCGACCGCGTCGGGCAGCAGCCGGAAGTAGTCGGCGGGCGCCCAGGGGGTGTGGGAGAAGTGGCCGATGCGCAGATCGGGGCGGCGTTCGCGGAGCAGGCCGGGCACCAGGGTGAGGTGGTAGTCCTGCACCAGCACGGTGGCGCCGGGCGCGGCCTCCTGGGCCAGTGCGTCGGCGAACGCGGTGTTGTACGCCTCGTACTGCTCCCACTGCCGTGTGAAGTCCTCGTCGAACACGGGATCGAGCGGGGTCTGGTACAGCATGTGGTGGGTGAACCACAGCACCGAGTTGGCGATGCCCTGGTAGGCCGCCTCGAAGGTGGCGGCGGGGATGTCGAGCATCCGCACCGTCTGGCCGCCGGTCTGCGCGCGGTCCAGACGGCCCTCCGCACGGCGGGCGGCCTCCCGGTCGCCCGGGCCGAGCGCCGCGCACACCCACACCGCGTCCGCCTCCGGCCCGATGGCCGACAGCCCGGAGACGAGACCGCCGCCACCGCGTTTGGCGGTGAGCGAGCCGTCCTCCTCCAGCGTGTACGAGACGGGCCCCCGGTTGGAGGCGACCAGCACGCGGGCCGGTCCTTCTGGCGAAGTGACTCCCTGTGACGGTGTTCCAGCGACCATGGGCCGAGCCTAGCCGCGACCGAATTGGCTCAAACGTACGCGTGGCCGCCCAACCACCTATGGCCGCCGAACACGGACACACCACGGGACGGCCCGCGTGTGCGGACCGTCCTGCCGGGGCACCCGCACCCGCCGCGTCACCGCCCCGGCGCGCCGCCACCGGGCGTTGCCGTCACGAAGGGCCCTCCCGGCACTCCGCCCGGGAGGGGCCCCTTTCGCTGTTTCACCCTGGTGCGCCGCTCACGCCGCCACCCGGCGCTGCCCGTACTCGGGCACCGTGCACATGGGCGGGCGCTCCTCGGCGTCCACCAGGTGCCCCCGCGGGACGAAGGAGCCCGAGCCGTCCCGCTCGAACTGGGTCAGCGGAGTCACCCCGGACCGGCCGTCCAGCAGGGCGGGGCCGTCCTCGCCGTCCGGTTCGGGGGTGCGGCCGATGCGCCGCTCGGCCGCCGCCATGATGGCGGTGGCCATCCGGCCCAGCGCCAGCCCGTCCTGGTTGCGGTGCAGCCGTACGCCCACGTCGACCTGGGCCAGCGCGTCCAGCCCGACCAGATCGAGCGCGTCCACCAGCAGCGCCAGCTCCACGCCGTAGCCGACCGGGAACGGCAGCCGCTCCAGCAGCGAGCGCCGCGCCGCGTACTCGCCGCCCAGCGGCTGCACCAGTCCCGCGAGCCGCGGCCAGTGCAGGTTGAGCAGCGGACGTGCCACCAATTCGGTGACCCGGCCGCCGCCGGCCGGGCTGTCCCGCAGCGGACGGTCGTACATGGCCTTGACCAGCTGGACGTCGGGCTCCGTCAGCAGCGGGCCGACGATGCCGGTGACGAAGTCGGGGGAGAACTCCCGCAGGTCGGCGTCGACGAAACAGATGATGTCGCCCCTGGTCACCATCAGTGACCGCCACAGCACCTCGCCCTTGCCCGCCCGGGTCGGCACCCGGGGCAGCACGTCGTCGCGGTGCACGACCCGGGCCCCGGCCGCCTCGGCGACCTGCGCCGTGCGGTCGGTGGAGCCCGAGTTCATCACGATCACCTCGTCCACCAGCGAGGTTCCCGTGGCGGGGTGCGGTGTGGCCAGCTCCCGGCGGATCACCGAGACGATGTCGCCGACGGTGGCCTCCTCGTTCAGCGCGGGCAGCACCACACTGACCGTGGCACCCGTGCGTCGTTTGGCGGCCAGCAGTGCCTCCAGCGGCCGGTCGGCGGCGCGCCAGGAACGGCGTCGCAGCCATTCGCCCACTTCATCGAGCACGTGTGCGCCTTCCCGTAGTCCGACTGGGGGTGACGGACGGTCCCCGACTGTGCCATCTCGCCGATCGGACGTCCCTCTCAAGCGTGACCGCCGTCGGTTACAGTCTTGAACAACGCAGGTGGCCTCCGCATCTCGGGGGCCCTCGCGTCACATGCCCGAGCGGCCTGCCGGCCGCCCGGTGCCCATAGTGCAGCTCATCCAGAGGGGCAGAGGGAACGGCCCGTTGAAGCCCCGGCAACCATCCCGCGATCCGCGTGTACGCGGAATCTCCAGGCGAGACCGCCTCGTGGGGACGGTGCCAATTCCGGCCCGTGACGAGATACGGCACGGGGAAGATGAGGAGAAAGGGCCTCGCCTACATGGCTGTGCAAACAGTTGCAGCGAACAGCACCCCCGGCACCAGCGGTGACTCCCCCTACGATCTCGGCGCGGCCGTCGCCCTCTCCTGTCGCGAGTGCGGCACCCGCACCCCGCTCGGCCCCAGCTTCGTGTGCCTGGAGTGCTTCGGTCCGCTGGAGGTCGCCTACGAACTGCCGACCGGGGACCCGGAGGGGCTGCGCAAGCGCATCGAGGCCGGGCCCGCCTCGATGTGGCGGTACGCCCCGCTGCTGCCGGTGCCCGCCGACGTCGCCGCCGGGCCGAACCTCAACCCCGGCTTCACCCAGCTGGTCAAGGCGGACCGGCTCGCCGCCGAACTCGGCGTGACCGGCGGTCTGTACGTCAAGGACGACTCCGGCAACCCGACCCACTCCTTCAAGGACCGTCCGGTCGCCATCGCGCTTCAGGCCGCCCGCGCCTTCGGCTTCACCACGCTCTCCTGCTCCTCCACCGGCAACCTGGCCGGTGCCGTGGGGGCCGCCGCCGCCCGCGCGGGGCTGCGCTCCTGCGTGTTCATCCCCGACGGGCTGGAGCAGTCCAAGGTCGTGATGGCCGCCGTCTACGGCGGTGACCTGGTGGCCATCGACGGCACGTACGACGACGTCAACCGCTTCTGCTCGGAGCTCATCGGCGACCCGCTGGGCGAGGGCTGGGGCTTCACCAACGTCAACCTGCGGCCGTTCTACGCCGAGGGCTCCAAGACCCTGGCGTACGAGATCTGCGAACAGCTCGGCTGGCGCCTGCCCGACCAGATCGTCATCCCCGTCGCCTCCGGCTGCCAGCTCGTCAAGATCGACAAGGGGCTGCGGGAGCTGATCCGGCTGGGGCTCGTCGAGGACAAGCCGTTCCGGATCTTCGCGGCCCAGGCCGAGGGCTGCTCCCCGGTCTCCCGCGCCTTCAAGGACGGGACGAACGCGGTCCGCCCGGTCAAGCGGCCCGACACCGTCGCCAAGTCCCTCGCCATCGGCGACCCGGCCGACGGGCCGTACGTCATCGACATCTGCAAGCGGACGGGCGGTGCCGTCGAGGACGTCGACGACGAGCAGATCGTCGACGCGATGAAGCTGCTGGCGCGGACGGAGGGCGTGTTCGCGGAGACGGCGGGCGGTGTCACGCTGGGCGTGACGCGCAAGCTGATCGAGTCCGGGGCCATCGACCCGGCCCTGACGACCGTCGTGCTCAACACGGGTGACGGGCTCAAGACGCTCGACGCGGTCGCGCCGACGGCGCGGCCCACCGCGGTGATCCGCCCCAGCCTCGACGCGTTCCGCGACGCGGGCCTCGCCTGACCCCTGCCGCCGAGGCCCCGGGCGGGGCCTCACCCCACGTGAGGAAGATCGACATGAGTGTGAACGTCCGGATCCCGACCATCCTGCGTACCTACACCGGCGGCGCGTCGGAGGTCACGGCGGAGGGGGCGACCCTCGCCGAGGTCCTCGCCGACCTGGAGAAGAACCACGCCGGCATCAGCGCCCGTGTGCTGGACGACACCGGCAAGCTGCGCCGCTTCGTGAACGTCTACGTCAACGACGACGACGTCCGCTTCGAGCAGGGCCTGGAGACCCCGACGCCGGACGGCGCCGGCGTCTCCATCATCCCGGCGGTGGCCGGCGGCTGACCTGCCCCGAACCCCTGCGGAATCGCCCCTCCCCGGCCGCACGGGGAGGGGCGATTCCGCGTTCCGGAAGGCGGTAGAGTGACGGATGTTCCCCGGGATTCCCCGCGCTGCGGCTGCGAACAGGACAGCCGCGCTTGCCGGTTGCATATGAATACGCGCCAAGAGCGCGACAAGTTGGCGTGGATCAGTGCGGAAAGCCGTGTGCCAATTGTCGTGAAGATCCCGTATGCCCGGCCCGACTTGCCCTGATAGCACCGGAGTTGAGCTGATTTTCCCGATCAGCCGTGCCAAGAATTCCCGTCCGATTGCCCTGTTGCAGAGGGCGTCCGTGCAGATACATTCAGCGGCGGTCGACGCGTTCCGGCGCACGCCCCCGCTCGCTCGTGGGGGTGAGGTCTGACCCGGGTTCGCGAAGTGCGGGCTCGTGCAAGGGCCAGTAATAGGGGAGTTAGGAATGGCTCAGGGCACCGTCAAGTGGTTCAACGCGGAGAAGGGGTACGGCTTCATCGCGGTCGACGGTGGTGCGGACGTGTTCGTCCACTACAGCGCGATCCAGATGGACGGGTACCGCACTCTCGACGAAGGACAGCGGGTCGAGTTCGAGATCTCGCAGGGTCAGAAGGGGCCGCAGGCGGACATGGTCCGCGTGACCGGCTGAGTGCTGCCGGACTGCGCGACGGCGCAGACCTCGAACAGAGAGGGGCCGCACCCCATGAGGGGGGCGGCCCCTCTCTGACGTCCCGGGGGTGGGTCCGGGCCCCCGGGAGGCCGGCTCTCCGAGGGGCCGGGTCATCGGGTCCGGGGCTCCCGGCCCGGAGCTTCGGTGTCCGCTCTCCCCGTTCGGGGCGGGCGGCCCCCGGGTGCGCGCGGGGAGGGGTGTGGGCCCTGGAAGGGGACGCCTCGTCCCGGTGGGCCGGGGTGGGGTCCGCGAGAGGGCACCCTTCCGGCGGGGCGGAGCCCTGTGTGCCGGGCGCCGGACCCGGCTCCCGGTGTCCGGCCGTCGTCGGCTCGTCCCTGTGTCACCCCGTCGAGAGACGCCCCCGGTGCCGCTTGCACTCGCCATGCCCGAGTGCTAATCATTGGGTTAGCACTCTACGAGTGAGAGTGACAGACAAGGACCGGGTCGGTGAGGTCCGCGGGCCGGGTGGGGAAGGAACCGCCGGGTCGCAGGCCGTCCGTCGCGGGCGCCACGCGGTCCGGAGAAATCCAACCCTCCCCTTGCGTCGGGCATGGGGGAATCCAGGGAGGACCAACCCACATGGCCAAGATCATCGCCTTTGACGAGGAGGCGCGGCGCGGTCTTGAGCGTGGCATGAACCAGCTTGCCGACGCCGTCAAGGTCACGCTCGGCCCGAAGGGCCGCAACGTCGTTCTGGAGAAGAAGTGGGGCGCCCCCACCATCACCAACGACGGTGTCTCCATCGCCAAGGAGATCGAGCTCGAGGACTCCTACGAGAAGATCGGCGCGGAGCTGGTCAAGGAGGTCGCCAAGAAGACGGACGACGTCGCCGGTGACGGCACGACGACCGCGACCGTCCTGGCCCAGGCGCTGGTCCGCGAGGGTCTGCGCAACGTCGCCGCGGGCGCCAACCCGATGGCCCTCAAGCGCGGTATCGAGCAGGCCACCGAGGCTGTCTCCGCTGCCCTGCTGGAGCAGGCCAAGGACATCGAGACCAAGGAGCAGATCGCCTCCACCGCCTCGATCTCCGCCGGCGACATCCAGATCGGTGAGCTGATCGCCGAGGCCATGGACAAGGTCGGCAAGGAAGGCGTCATCACCGTCGAGGAGTCGCAGACCTTCGGTCTCGAGCTGGAGCTCACCGAGGGCATGCGCTTCGACAAGGGCTACATCTCCGCCTACTTCGCCACCGACATGGAGCGCATGGAGGCGGAGCTCGAGGACCCGTACATCCTCATCGTCAACTCCAAGGTCAGCAACGTGAAGGACCTCCTTCCGCTGCTGGAGAAGGTCATGCAGTCGGGCAAGCCGCTGCTGATCATCGCCGAGGACGTCGAGGGCGAGGCCCTGTCCACCCTGGTGGTCAACAAGATCCGCGGCACCTTCAAGTCCGTCGCCGTCAAGGCCCCGGGCTTCGGCGACCGCCGCAAGGCCATGCTGGGCGACATCGCCATCCTCACCGGCGGCCAGGTCATCTCCGAGGAGGTCGGCCTCAAGCTGGAGAACGCCACCCTCGACCTGCTGGGCCGCGCCCGCAAGGTGGTCATCACCAAGGACGAGACCACCATCGTCGACGGTGCCGGTGACAGCGAGCAGGTCGCGGGCCGCGTCAACCAGATCCGCGCCGAGATCGAGAACAGCGACTCGGACTACGACCGCGAGAAGCTCCAGGAGCGTCTGGCGAAGCTGGCCGGCGGCGTGGCCGTCATCAAGGCCGGTGCCGCCACCGAGGTCGAGCTCAAGGAGCGCAAGCACCGCATCGAGGACGCTGTCCGCAACGCGAAGGCGGCCGTCGAGGAGGGCATCGTCGCCGGCGGTGGCGTGGCCCTGCTCCAGGCGTCCTCGGTCTTCGAGAAGCTGGAGCTGGAGGGCGACGAGGCCACCGGTGCCGCCGCCGTCAAGCTGGCCCTGGAGGCCCCGCTCAAGCAGATCGCGGTCAACGCCGGCCTTGAGGGCGGCGTCATCGTGGAGAAGGTGCGCAACCTGACCCCGGGCCACGGTCTGAACGCGGCCACCGGCGAGTACGTCGACATGATCGCCGAGGGCATCCTCGACCCGGCCAAGGTGACGCGCTCCGCGCTGCAGAACGCCGCCTCCATCGCGGCGCTCTTCCTCACCACCGAGGCCGTCATCGCCGACAAGCCGGAGAAGGCCGCCGCGGGCGCCGACGCCGCGGGTGCCGGCGGCATGGGCGGCATGGACTTCTGATCGGCCGGTCAGGTCCACACCGCTGACGCGGTACCGTCCGCGAAGGCAGTCGAGGGCGGGCACTCCCACCGGGGGTGCCCGCCCTTCGCCGTGCCGGGGCCCGGGGGCGGGCGCGGGGGGCGGGGGCCCCGGGGCCCGTTCGGCTCACAGGCCGAAGAACGGCAGGCACGGCTCCAGACCGGTGAGGGTGACCGGCACAGTGCGGCGGGCCTCCCAGTCGGCGCGGTCGAGGCGGAAGCGGTACTGGGTACGGGCCCTGCCCTGCACGGCGACGGTCTCCCTGCCGTCCACGTGATAGCCGAGCTTCTCGGATACCCGGCGCGAGCGCGGGTTGTCCGTCATGGCGGCCGAGGTGACGCTGAGCGCGCCGAGCCCCGCGAAGGCCAGATGCAGCATCGCCGCCCGCATCTCCGTGCCGAAGCCCTGGTTCTGGTGGGCGGCGCCGAGCCAGGAGCCCGTCCGGGCCTCCCTCACGACCCCGAAGTCGTCCGCAATCAGGTCGTGGCGGCCGATCACCGTGCCCTGGTGGAGCACGGCCGTGCTCAGCGTCCAGGCCTCGGGCCGCCACTGCGCGACGGTGCCCAGGACGTGCTGGAAGCAGCCGCGGGCGCGCTCCGCGGGCGGGGCGGCCGTCCAGGGGATGCTGAACGGCATGTCGGCCTCGTCGTGCACCGGGCCGGCGGCCAGCCGGGACAGTGCGTCGAGCGTCGGCCCGTCGGGAAGTCGCAGCTCCAGGCGGGGTGTTGTCAGTCTCAGCCCGTAGAGGGGCCATACCTCGGCTTCCATGACGGGAGGATGCCGGAGCGGCCCCGCGCGGTCGAACGGATTATGGACGTGGGCGGGGCGGTCGCCGGGTCGCGGGGAGTGCCGGTCTTCAGGGCTGTCCGCTCAAGCGGGCCACCCTGTCGAGGATGGCGGCGAGACCGCTCTCGAACAGCTCGTCCAGGCGCAGGTCGTAGCCGCCGTCGGCCAGCGCCTCCAGCACCCGGGCGAAGGCCGGGTACGCACCGGAGGCGGTGAGCTGGGCAAGGGTGCCCTCCTGCCGGTCCAGCCATTCCTGTTCGGACAGACCGGTGCTGCTGCGGGCGGCGGTCTCGCGCTCCCACTGGACGGCCAGCCCTTGGACGTGGCTGTAGAAGAGCACGTTCACATCGAGCATGGTGGCCGGTGACAGCCCGCGGCCCTCCAGGGCGCTGAGCATCCACTCCGAGTACGCGATCAGATTGGGCAGCAGCAGGGGGCGGGTCAGCGGACCGATCTGGGCCAGCCACGGGTGGTCCCGGTGCCGGCGCCACAGCCACCGGGCGCCCAGCTCCAGGCGGGCCCGCCAGCCGTCGGGGGCGTCCGCCGGGGCGGGCAGCGGATGATCGCCCAGGACGGTGTCCGCCATCATCAGCAGCAGGTCGTCCTTGCTGTTCACATACCGGTACGGGGCCATCGTGGCGGTGCCGAGCCGGGCGGCGACGCTCCGCATCGAGAGAGCGGAGATCCCTTCGGCGTCGGCGAGTGCGACGGCGGCCCGCACGATGCGCTCCCGGGTCAGCTCGCCCCCGCCCGTGGCCCCGGTCCCCGGTTCCGGTTCCGGCGCCCGGTTCCTGCGGGGTGCCGCCGTCCGGCTGCGCGGGGCCGCGACGACGGTGCCCACCCGTGGCCGGGCCTCGACCAGCCCGTCCTGGCGCAGAGCGGTGAGGGCCTTGGTGGCGGTGGCCAGCGCGACGTTCCACTCCCGGGCGAGCTGCCGGGTGGAGGGCACCCGGTCGCCCGGGGAGAGCTCGCCGGAGGTGATGCGCCGGCGCAGGGCGTCCGCGATCCGCGCATACGGGGGAGTGACGTCGGTCACAGGGGGCCTCCTGGCTGGGGCTGTACTAGGACAGAGGCTAACAGCGCGAAAGCGGGGCGGCGGGGTGGTCGTCGGAGGCTCCTGTCCTAGCGCAGTCGCGGAGTTGAAGGGTGCCCGCAGCTGCGCGTACGGCGTACATTCACGGCTCGGGAGGTGTGCACCGCCTCCGCGTACGCCGTACACAAGGAGTCCTCCGTGAAGACTGTCCTCATTTCCGGCGCGAGCGTCGCCGGCCTCGCCCTCGCCCAGCGGCTGCACGCCCACGGCTACGCGCCCACCGTCGTCGAGCGTGCCCCCGCCGTACGCCGCGGCGGACACGCCATCGACGTACGCGGCGCCGCCCTCACCGTCCTGGACCGGATGGGCCTCCTCGACGGGGCCCGCCGGGCCCGCACCCGCACACGCGGCATGTCGATGCTCGACGGCGACGGCAACGAACTGTGGCGCTCGACCGAGATGACCTATAGCGCCGGCCGGCTGGACAGCGACGACATCGAACTGCTCCGCGAGGACCTGACGGCCCTGCTCCACCGGAACGCCGATGCCCACACCACCTTCCTCTTCGGCGACGCCATCGCCGCGCTCGACCAGGCGCCGGACGGAGTGCACGTCACCTTCGCCGGCGGCGCGCGCCGCACCTACGACTACGTCGTCGGCGCCGACGGGCTGCACTCCGGCGTCCGCCGCCTGGTCTTCGGCCCCGACGCGCACCACCTGCGCCACCTCGGCTCCTACGTGGCCGTCTTCACCGCTGACAACTTCCTCGGCCTCCGGGACTGGCAGATCTGGTGCCAGGGCGAGACCGCCACCTACTGCGTGTATCCGGCACGCGACAACACGGAGCTGCGCGTCACCCTCGGCTTCCGCTCGGAGCCGCTCGACCACGACCACCGCGACACCGCAGCGCACAAAGCCCTTCTCGCCGCACGTCTGGAGTCCCTGGGGGGCGACACGCCCAAGCTGCTCGACGCCATGCGGACCGCCCTCGACTTCTACTTCGACGCCATGGCCCAGGTGCACATGGACCGGTGGTCCCGGGGGCGCGTCGCCCTCGTCGGCGACGCGGGATACTGCGCCTCGCCGCTGTCCGGCCAGGGCACCAGCCTCGCCCTCGCGGGGGCCTACGTCCTGGCCGAGGAACTGGGCCGCTCCGCCGACCCGGCAACGGCCCTGCCCCGCTACGAGGAGCGCATGCGGCCCTACGTGGAGTCCAACCAGGCCCTCGCCACCGAGAACCCCGGCGAGGGTCCCTCCGAGGAGTCCCTGGAGCGGGCCAAGAACGCCCTCGTGCTGGGCGAAATGTGAGGGCGCCCATAGGGGACAGGTCACATACGACCTCGTGTCGTATGTCCGGTATGCCGGGATCGGGGGTGGGGGTGGGGCGGTTTCCCGTATCGGACATAACGGACTATGCGGGGTCGTAGGTCACATGTTTGCGGGGGTGGGGAGCCGGTTCCCAGGGTGGGTGCCAGGTCGCGAGGAGACCGGGCAACGGCCCGCCGC
>NZ_JODR01000020.1 GCF_000725885.1 Streptomyces albus subsp. albus
CCCCGCCCCTCTCCCGGCCCCGGCCCCGCACCACGCGGGTCCGGGGCCGCGCGGTGCGCCGGCGGAGGCCGGACGCTGTGGTGCCGCGCCGCCGGTCACGCCGGGGGTACGTCACCGAGCCGGGCCGTCACAGGAGGAACAGCACCGAGAGGAGCACGGCGGGGGTGAGGAGCAGCGTGGCCAGATGACCGACGAGGGACCGGGCCATGCCCAGCGCGGAGAACACCACCAGTCCGCCGACGAGCCAGCAGCCGAAGATCCGGGCCCCGAGCGCCTGCGCGGCCAGCTCCTCCTCGCGGGTGGTGGCCTCGAAGCCCAGGGCCCCTCCGGTCATCATCGTGAGGAGCGCCGGACACAGCAGCAGGTTCACCGCCACGACGGCGTACGCGGCCGGCCCGTCTGCCCGGCGCACGCTTCTCCACACCCGTACGGCCCCCATGATCAGAGGATCATACGTGCGCTCGGCGATTGTCAGCGGACGGACGCAGCGGTGGCCGTGTCCCGGGGTTCGAGCAGCCGCGTCTCCGCATCGACCCGCGCCCGCAGACAGTCGGTGAAGGGGGAGGCGGGTGCCAGAGTGTTCAGCAGCGCGTGGGCGCGGTCGTGCAACTCGGTGAGGAACCGGTTGTAGGGGCGGACGATCTTTGGGGCGAGCATCATGGCGGCCAGCTCGCGACGTGTGCTCCGTGCGGCAGCCGTCCGCTCCAGCAGGGCCAGCGCGTGCTCACGGGCGGCGGCCGGGGCGCTGTGCAGCAGGTGGACGAGCAGATAGGTGGCCGTGCCGTTCCCCAGATCCTCGCCGGGCCCCCCGCACAGATCGTCGTGGTCGTTGCGGAACTGCGCGAGCACACCCAGCAGATGCCCGAACTCGCCCCAGGCCGCGACAGACGGATCGTCGCCGTCCGCGCCGCTCCCGCCGGATGCCTCCTGGCCGCGGCCGGTTCCGTGGGCCAGCCGCGCGGCCATGGTGCCGGCCATCTCGTAGACGGAGCCGCTCTTCTTCCGGTACACCTCCAGCACCTGGGCGTGTCCACCTGCTGCGGACGGTTGAGGAGGTCGCCGATCTGACCGTCGGTGGCGCGCGTCCAGCAGTCGAGGTAGTCGGCCGCCAGCCGGCGGCGCAGCGGCGTGGGCAGCTCGGCCGCCTCCAACGCCCGCAGCGGCAGCGCGTATCCGCTCTCCAGGGCGGCCAGCATCGCGACGCCCCGGTCCGTCCCGTACAGGCGGTGCCCCCCGGTGTCCCCGTCGACCAGGTCGTCGAAGGTGTTGGCCGCCCTCCACCACAGGGCGTGCACCCCGGCGACGGGCACCGCCGGTTCCGGGTCGCCGCTGATCGCACCGTGGATCAGCAGCGGAAGGGCGAACTCGTGGGGCGACGAGCGTCCTTGGCCGATCAGCGTGCCGACGGCCGTGCGCAGCGCGCCATGGCGTGGACGGTAGTCGTCGAGGAGACCGGCCAGATACTGCCGTACCAAGGGGTAGACCTCGCGGATACGCCTTTCCGCCGCCTGCCGGGCGGTGTGCTCGCTGGCCAGGGACACGGTTCTCCCAACGTCGACGCTCGTCCGAAGCCCGGGCCCGCGAGGAGACCGAACGGGACGCCGACTTCAAGTCACTGTGCGGTCACGGTGCGTGTCCACTGTGGAGGTATCCGCCCGCCGGAAGCAAATCGGTGCCCACGTGCGGTCTCTCCGGACCCCGCCCCGGCCCTCCGGAGGCGTCAACCGGTGGGCGTGGGAGTCGGGTGCGAGCGGACGGGCGGTTGCTGGGCGGCCATCAAGGCACGCCAGGTTGCGACATCGGCCTCTCCGGTCACCGGCAGACGGTGCGCCTCCTGGAACTCGGTGAGGTTGTGGGCGGTGGTCGCACTGTAGGTGCCGGTGATGTCGGTGGGCAGCCCGGCGTTGGTCAACAGGTGCTGGAGCGCCTCCACTTCGGGGCCGTGCGATCCGGAGTCCACGGTGCGGACGAGCAACGGCCAGGTGCGCGGGCCGACTTTGCCGTCGGGGAGCAGGCCCCGCTCCTTCTGGAACCTCCTGACGGCGGCTGCGGTCTTCTTCCCGAAGATCCCGTCGGCCTGCACCTCGTGGCCGTGGGCGGCGAGCAGGTACTGGACCGTCCACGCCTTCCAGTAGCGGTCCCCCTCCTGGGTGAGCTGCCACTCCGCCGCGCTGGCGGCGGGGGAGGGGGACTGCTGCTCCCGTCCGTTGCCAGAGGGCGCGGCGGCCCACCACCACACCCCCACACCGACCAGGAGCAGGAAGGTCGCCGCCGCGGCGAGGGGCCATGCGGTCACCTGCCGCACCCGGGTGCGGTGTCCGGCCGCGGACGAGGCGGCGGGCGAGGGCCCGGAGCGCTCCGGCCCGGCGCCCTGTGCCTCTGCGGGACCGGGCGGTGCGCTGTCTCCGGCGCCGTCCGGGGCGGTCGTCCGGTGGGCGCGGCGCCTCGCGGCGGTGGTCGCCTCCCGGTGCAGGGCGCGGGCCCGGGCCAGTTCACCGGCGGGCGCCCCCAGATGACTGTGCAGCAGTTCGACGACGCGCAGCGGTGCGGTGGACGGATGCCGGGGGTTCAGATAGCGGGACAGCGTCGTCTGGTCGACCCCCACATGGCGGGCCAGCGACTGCTGGGTCGGCTTTTCGACCCCGTTGTGCGCCGACTGCTCCCACCACTGCCTCAGCAGCCGGGCGAGCGCCGCCCCGGCCGGTTGCTCATGCTGCATGTTCCGTAATGCGGTCACTGCCCTGCACCTTGCCGTCCTCCTGCATCACCGCAGGTCACCGGGCACGCATAAGCGGCCTGACATAGAGGCATCAGCCTGCGGTGGGCAGATGCTAGATGACCCGGGCCCTCCCGGTGCAGGGTGAGAACGCGGCCGGCGACAAGCCCCGCGACCCCCACTTCCCCTCCTGCTCCGGTGACGGAACCGCCCCTGCCTGCCCGGATGGCGCGGCGCACCGTCACGCCCGGGGGCTGGAGGCCCGGCCAAGGGAATCGGATCATGCGCATAACATCACCCGTACGAGTACGTCGTCCGGTAACCGCCGGTGCTGCTCTGGGCGCGGCCCTGACGGTGCTGACGGCTCTGCCCGCCCTCGCCCCCCAGGCGCAGGCGGCTCCGCCCTCCTCCTACCGGGTCACCGGTGTGGACACCAGCCACCACAACCACGGGCCCCAGGAGAAGACGCCCATCGACTGGCCGCGGGTGGCCCGCGGACACTCCTTCGCGTTCTTCAAGGCGACCCAGGGCACCCGTTACGCGGACCCCTGGTTCGCACGGGACTTCGCCGCGGCCTCCCGTACGGCGCTGGTGCGTGCCCCGTACCACTTCTTCGACCCGAGGAGCGCCGGGGACGGCGTCGCCCAGGCACGGCACTTCATCGCCACCGCCCGCAAAGCGGGATACCAGGGCGGTCGCGCGGGGGAGTTGCCGCCGGTCCTGGACATCGAGAAGGTGCGGCGGGGCGGCAGGGAAATGTGCCCGCCCGGACTCCGCGTCCAGCAGGTCGCGGCGTTCCTCAAAGAGGTCAGGAGCGCGTTCAAGGCCGCGCCGATCGTCTACACCCGCGCCTCGTTCGTGCGTGAGTGCATGAACGGCAAGGGGAACGTCTTCGCCGGTCATCCGTTGTGGCTGGCCCGTTACGGCAGCGGTGCGAAGGAGCCGCAGCCGGTACCCGGGGCGGGCCGGTCATGGACGTTCTGGCAGTACACCGACAAGGGTCGCACTCCCGGCATCCCCGGCGCGGCCGATCTCAACGTCTTCCGCGGCAGCCTCAAGGAACTCCGCGCCATGGCCAACCAGCGCCTTCGCTGAACACCCCAGGCCGCCCGCCGGGGGCGCCACGACCTCGCGCAACCACGGGGGGCACCGGCGCACCCGCGTCCTGCCGCCGCACCGGCACCACCGCATCGCGGTCCGGACATCCGATCCGAACGCCGCAGCGGCGGCCGGCGGTTGGGCCGGGACCGCCTTCCGGTCCGGCAGCCGGACCGGCACCGGGTCCCGGTCCGACTGTCGGACCGGACGCCGCACCTCCGCCGGCCTCGGCGCCGGACACCCCGGTCCTGTCCGGTTTCGCGCGGGACACCGCGTCCCCGTCCGGCTTCCGCGCCGGACACCGCATCCCCGTCCGGCTTTCGCGCCGGACGCCGTTTATCCGCCCGGCCTCCGCGCCGGCACACGAAGAAGGAGCGAACATGCCCGTGACGCCTGTCACCACGACCCGCCGCCGCAACGGTGCCCGTCTGCTCGTGGCGGCCCTCGCCGCGGCCACTCTCACCGCCGGCGCCGGCACGGCCGCCGAAGCCGGCACCACGGCCGACAGCCGGGCCGCCCTCGCCAAGAAGATCCTCAACACGCGCGGCATCGCCCTGGCCACCGTCCACCCCGGGGGCCGCCACGCCGCCTCCACCGCCCGGCAGAACATCGTCGACACCGCCAACGGCAAAGGGGCCCTCACCAGCCCCTGGAGCGACAAGCCCAACCGCAGGGTCCTCCTCGACACCCGCATGCTCAACGGGATGCTGAAGCTGCGCACCCAGCACAACTACAGGATCTCCGTCTCCGAGATCGTCGGAGGGGACCACAGCACCAACTCCAGGCACTACGCGGGACTCGCCGTCGACATCAACTACATCAACGGCCGCCACGTCGGCTCGGGTGCCCCGCACCGCGCGCTGATGGCCGCCTGCAAGCGGCTCGGCGCCAACGAGGTCCTCGGCCCCGGCGACCGCGGCCACAGCAGGCACGTCCACTGCGCCTGGCCCCGCCGCTGACCCGGGCCCGGCGCCGCGTGTCCGCCCCCGTGGCGGGCACGCGGCGCCGGGCCGCAGCGCAGTACCGTCCGAAGGCGGGGGCCGGGCCCGCGGCACCGGCCCCCGGCCATGGCCTCCCACGCGGACGGCGCAGGCGCCGCTACCGCGCCAGATGCCGCGCGAAGAACGACCGGACGTGGTGCCGTACACGGGGCACGGACACGGCGGGCTCCACCGCGCCCACCAGCGCGCGCCGGGCCTCGGCCGTCATCAGCCCGGCGGCCTGGAGCTGCGGGGCCAGGGACGCGTAGTCGGTGAACACCCAGTGGGCGGCCCGGTCGATCTGCCGTCTGCGGGTACATCCGTCGGAGAGCATGGCCGCCCACGACGACTCCAGCTCCCGCTTGGCCGCGGCCTGGCCGATGAAGCCGTCGGTGCCCAGGAGGAGCAGTGGCCGGTCGACCCCGAAGCGGGCGACCGGATAGAGCTCCCCCTCCTGGCCCGGCCCCTGCGGCGGATGGTTCAGATAGCCCTCCAGCACCACCGCCGCGGCCGTACGGCGGTCCTCGTACAGGGTCTGGGCGACCGCGGTGCCGCCGGCTGAGTGCCCGTAGCACCCCACTCGCCGCAGATCGAGGGCCCGGCCGAGACGGTCGGGCAGCGGACGGCCCGCCGCGTCCGGGTTCTCTCCGGCCGCCAGCGCTTCCAACCGGTCCAGGACGAAGCGCAGATCGGCGATCCGCGTCTCGATCATGGTGCGCTCCAGGGGCGGGTCCGTACGGGGATCGCCCCGGAACACCGTGGTGCGCCAGGGGCGGTCCCGGTAGGCGGTGGTGGCCGGGAACTCCACCTCGCTCGCGTCACCGGGGTGATCGACGGTCACCACGACGAAACCGTGGCTCGCCAGCTCCTCCGCGAGTCCCGTGCCCATGGAGCGGGGATCGGCGCCGCCCGGGCTGTGGAGCAGGACCGGACGCCGGACGGCTTGCGCGGGGGCGTCCGTGTACGCGTGCGTGGTGGTGGCCGCCCAGTCCACACCCGAGGGCGGCAGACCGTGGATGTGCACGTCGATCTGCTCGAACAGGGCTGCGGCGCCGGGCGTCATGTGCGGGGCGAGCGGGCGTCCCCGCACGGTACGGGCCGGATACAGGATCGTGGCCATCACCTCCCGGACGGGGAAGGCCGGGTCCCAGGGGTCACGCCGGGAGCGGTCCACCAGATACAGGGTGGTGGTCCCGACGCGGTGGGGTCCGGTCGGTGCGGGAAGCCGCAGGGTGACGCCGCCGGCGGGACGCGCCTGCGCCCGCGCCGTACCGCCGGTGAACAGCAGCCCCGCCGACAGGGCGGCGGCCGACATGACGACGCCGCGGCGGCCCGGACGGCGCGGGCCGGCTGGACAGGAAGTGGAAGTCATGGCGTGCATGCTGTCGTCCGGCACCGCGGCCCGGACATCATTGAGGCTCAGACCGAAAGGGTGGCGGACAGCCGAGGGAGCGGGCAGTGATACGGATCCACCTGACGGCGGCGGATTTCGCCCGTGTCCGGTTCGCACCGGGGCCCGCCCCCTTGCAGGAGCTGAACATGGCGCTCGCGAAGATGATGCGCCCCGACGACGCACTCCTCTACGGCCGCTGGCGCACACGCCTGCTGCGGGCCCTGCCCGCCGCGGCGAAACCGTTCTCCGACCTCGTCCCCGCGGGCCGAGCACCCGCGTTCCTCGACGTGTTCAGCAACGACCTGGCCGAAGGGCTGGAGACCGTGCGGAGTTTCCCCACGGCCTTGGTCCGCTCCGAGATCGTGCGGGTTCACGCCCCCGTCCCCGGCCCCCCACCGCGGTGGATCCGCGCACTGCACCGGGGCGACGACGACGCCTGGCAGCTTCTGCACCGGGCCCAGCGGGCCGCCTTCGACGCCGCACTGCGCCCCGTCTGGTCCCGCATCGAGGATCTGCACCAGGAGGAGTTCACCCGCTACGCGCTGACCGCCGCCGAACAGGGCACCGCCGCCGCACTCACCGCCCTCCTCCCCGGAAGCCGGCTGCGCAACGACACCTGGGAACTGGACGCCCCATGGGAGGCGGACATGACCCCGGACGGCCACGGGCTCGTCCTCCACCCCACCTTCCACGGGCTCGGCCACCCCTTCGTCGCCGCCCCGGCGGACGGCGCCGTCCACCTGACGTACCCGGCGGGCCCCGGTCTGCCGCTCGTCCCTGATGCAGCCGGCACCCCCGAGCACCCGCTGGTGCCGGTGCTCGGCCGGACCCGGCTGCACATCCTGCTGCTGCTCGCCGAGGAGCACACCACCGGTGGTCTCGCCCGCCGGCTGCGGATCAGCAACGCGACCGTCTCCGCGCACACCGCCGCGCTGCGGGGCGGTGGGCTGATCACCACGAGCCGCGCCGGCCGCGCCGTCCTGCACCGCCGTAGCGCGCTGGGAACCCTGCTGCTCCGCCGCCACAGCGGCTCCGGCCGTCCCGGCGCCCCACCGCGCTTCTGACCTGGGCGACGAAGGGCCGGGGCGCGGAGTCCGCGAGGGCGTCGAGGAGCTCCCCCGGAGCCGCCCGGGAGGCGCTCAGTGGCACAACCGGCGCCGCGGCGGCCTGCCGCCTTTGCACGGCGTGCACGGCACGGTCCCGTCCCGTCCGTTCGCGGGCCGCGCCGGCTCAGTCCGTCAGACGCTTGGCGTACCGGTGGCACGGGACCGCGATCGGGCCCTCGGGGCCCGCAGCGGGGTAGTCGAACGGTCCTTCGTCGGACCAGCCCTGACGGGCGTAGAAGCGGCGCGCGCGGGCGTTGCCGGTGGCGACCGCCAGCCAGGCACGGTCGTGGCCGTTCTCCCCGACCAGGCGTTCCGCCTCCGCGAGGAGTACACCCGCCACGCCCGTCCCGCGCCCGGCCGCCGCCACATAGACCTGCTCGACCTCGTCGCCGGCCACCATGACGAAGCCCGCCACTTCGCCGTCGGCGACGGCGACCACTGTGTCTCCCACCCGCTCCGCGGCACGGGCCGCGAACGACTCGGGCGTGCGGACCGCAGCCAACTCCTCGGGCACATGCCCCAGATGACCGTCGCGCCAGATGTCCGCCACCGCCTCGGCGTCGGCGGGGCGTGCCGGGCGCACGACGACCGCGCTCCCGCTCGCGCGGTTTCCCTCCTGTGTGAACATCTCGCCAGGCTAGCCGCGGGGTCCGACACCGGCTGGGCTGCGGACGGCCCGGCACACCGTCAGGAGCGGAGGGTGACGGAAGGGGCGTGCCCGTAGCGCTTCCGGTACCAGTGCGCGAACCGGCCCAGGTTGGAGAAGCCCCAGCGGTAGGCGATCTGAGCGACCGTGACCGGCCCGTCGGCGTCGGCAGCCACCAGGTCGCGGTGGGCACGGTCGAGCCGCACCTCGCGCAGATAGGCCAACGGCGTGCAGCCGGCGTACCGCTGGAACGCCTCCTGGAGGGCCCGGGGGCTGAGCCGGGCCGCCGCGGCGAGATCGGAGAGCGTCAGCGGCTGGTCGCTGCGTTCCTCGATGAGCTGGATCGCTCTTCGGACGGCGGGATGGGCCACGTTCCCCGTGTAGCGCACCGGCTCCGAAGCCGGCACCAGACGGTGCGTCGCCATCAGCGTCGCGGCGGTCATCTGGGTCAGCTGCGCGGCGATCAGCGGATTGTCGTGCGCGACACCCCCGGCCATCACCTCGCGGTGCACGGCCGCGGAGATGCCCGACCAGCTCTCCGCCGCCGCGGCGGACACCGGGCCGCCCAGTGCGAACCGCGCCCGCACCGGCTCCTCCCGCCCCAGCGCCTCGCCCGCCGCCCGGTCCACCACATCCCTCGGCAGCCTGATCGTCGTCATCCGGCTGCCGGCGGTCCAGAAGACCTTGAACCTCCGGTGCGGGTCGAGCACATAGGTGTCGCCCGTGTCGACGAACTGCTCCTCGCGGCCCGGCGACTCCACCCGGACCCTGCCCTTGTGAACCTGGCACACGAGCAGATACGTCGTCAGCGGCTCGGGCGCCACCAGCGTCTCGGTCCCGTAGCTCAGCCCGGACAGGGTGACGCCGGGGAAACCGCCTTCCGCGTACCAGGCGGAGAAGTCCTGCGGCCTGCTCAGCGCGCGCAGCTCGTACGGACTGTACGCGCTGCTGATCATTTCGCGCGTCTCGTCCAGATCGTCGCTGCGGACCAGCGTCCGCATGCGGCTCCCCTCGCCAGCGGGCGCATGCATCAGGGCTTCCTCACTCACCGTCGCGTTATCCGGCCAGGGGCCGCGCTTTGCGGCTAGCTCGCCTTTTCCGCAGTGAGTAACGTTCTCAGTCCCAGGAGTCAAATGGCCTACGGGATCGCGGCACCGCCGCGGAACAGTATCGGCCAACTTCCTGGAGTCGTACCGCGCCTGGGGATCGGGGGACCCCAGCGCCGTACGTCAGGGCCCCGAGCCGGTTCACCGGTTCGGGGCCCTGCTGGTATGCGCCGCCGGCGCCCGTCAGCGCGGAATCGCGGGGCCGGACCCTCCCCGGCCCGCGAGCCGCCCGAGCACGGAGCGCAGCAGTTCGTTGAACTCCGCCGGCTGTTCCATGTGGGGCATGTGGCCCGACTCCTCCATGATGTGGGCCTCGCCGTGCGGCGCCAGCCCGGCGAGCGTCTCGGAGACCTCCGCCGGGATCTCCGCGTCGAGCCGGCCGTGGACGAAGACCGCCGGCACGGCCAGCTCCCCGATCCACTCACGGGGATTGTTGCGCACCGCGTCGGTGAGTATCTCGTCGATGGAGTCCGAGGAACGCAGGATCTGCTGGGCCGTCCACTCCCGCAGCGACGGATCGGCCAGCGGTCCGTACCAGTCGACGACCCACTGTCTGACCGTCCCCGGCCGGTCGGCGCTCAGCGCCTGCCGCAAGGTGACGAGCTGCTGCGCCTTCCGCTCGGCGGGCCAGTACCCGGGCCCGTCCACGGCGACGACCGCGCGCACGGACGAGGGGCCCCGCCGTGCCGCCTCCAGCACCACCGCGGCTCCGGCCGAACACCCGACGAGCACGGGGCCGTCCAGCTCCAGGGCAGCCGCCAGGGCCAGCAGGTCATCGGCGCTGTCCGCGATCGTGGTGCCGCCCGCGGGGCGCCCGGAGCGACCGCACCCGCGTGTGTCCGGGGTGACGACCCGGTGGTCACGGGAGAACTCCTGGTGCTGCGCGCGCCACACCTGGCCGCACGTGCCCCAGCCGTGGACCAGCATCAGCGGCTGTCCCGTTCCCCGGTCCTCGTAGAACAGCTCGATGTCGTTGACGGTCGCGTAGGGCACTGGTCCTCCTTGCGGTGCGGCACAGGGCGGTGAGCGGAATGCGGGGGAGCGGGAGCCCGGACCCGGTGGCGGCGTGGGCCCGCCGTACGGCACCGGGGGCCCGGCCGTGTGCGGGCCTCAAGGGCGCGACGGCTGCGCGGCCACCCGCCTGGGCTCCCGCTTCCTGAGAACTCCACGGCCGCACGGGCAATGCGCCGCCCGGGTCCCGGACGCTACTCAACGGCCGACAGCACGGGCTAGCCGTGGAGCGCGGTCTTTGGCCGGAATACGCGACTGCGGGCGCCGGGTGGTCTAGACACACAACCCTTTGGTGAGGTCGGTCCGTCTGGCCCCCGCTCCGGGCGGGACCGGCGCCCTCACCCGGCCGGCGACGCATCACCCGCGCTCGGCGAGGTGGCCCTCCAGCTCCGCGGCGCCGCTCAGCATGGCCCGTCCGCGTGCGGACAGCCCGCCGTGCCATTCCCGCAGGGCGCCCTCCAGCGGCCCCGGCCCGCCGGCCATCCGCACCTGGACGATCAACCGCGCGATCTGCGCCGGCCGATCAGATGGCCGCCCCTCGGTGGCCGAGGCCGCTGCGTACCCCGCAGCGGACGTGACGGGCCGGTCAGAGCCTGTGCTCCGGTCCCCGGGCGTGGGCCGCCGCCGCTGTGTGCAGTGCCTCCAGGCCTGCCGCCGTCAGGGGGTGGGCGGCGGTGCCGCGTGGTACGGCAGTGAGGAACCTGCGGACGGGGGCCGGCCCGCCGCACAGCGGGACGCGGACGACGGGGTGTGCGGGGAGCGGGACGATTCTGGGCAGGAGACAGACCCCCAGCCCCTCGGCCACCAGAGCGGAGACCGCGTACCACTCCTTGACCTGGTGGGTGACGCGCGGCGTGAACCCGGCCGCCGCGCACGCTGCCGTCAGCAGCGGATAGGTGTCGTTGTTGTGCTTCTTGACGATCCACGACTCCCCGGCGGCCTCGGCCAGTTCGACGCTCTCGCGACGGGCGAAGGGATGCCCGTCGGGCACCAGCAGGTCCTGCCGGTCGGTCAGCAGCGGGGACTGCTCGAAGCGGGTGTCGGTGACGGGCGGCGCTTCGGGGCCCGGCAGGACGAGAGCCACGTCCGCCTCCTCCGCGAGCAGCAGCCGGTAGCACTCGGCGCTCTCCTCCTCGGTGATCAGCGGCTCCACCAGCGGGTGGCTCTGCCGCAGGCGGGTGACCGCGGGGGCGGCGAGCGCGGCCAGCGCGGAAGAGACACCGCACAGCCTCAGCGTGCCCCGGGCCGCCGAGTTCTGCCGCGCCAGTTCCGCCCGCAGGGCCTCCCACTGGCCGAGCAGCGTGTCGGCGTGCCGGAGCACGATGTGAGCGGCCGGGGTCAGCCGTACCCGCCGGCCCTCCGGTCGCAGCAGCTCGGCCCCCACCTCCCGGGCGAGGCCGCGCAGTTGCTGGGACACGGCCGAGGGCGTCAGGTGGAGGGCGGCGGCGGTCGCGGTCACCGTGCCGTGCTCGGCGAGCGCCCGCAGGACGTGCAGCCGGTGGTCGATCATGAAGGAGAGCCTAAAAGAAAGTATGAAAAAAAGTTCGCTGGACGTGCACGGTTCCGCCGTCGAGCCTGGTGGGCATGACGAGGCTTCCCGCACCCGCACTGATGCTCGCGAGCGTGCTGAGCATCCAGTTCGGGCAGGCAGTCGGCAAACAGCTCGCCGGCGCGGTCGGCGCACCGGGAGCCGTGGCCCTGCGCCTGGGCCTGGCCGCGCTGGTCCTGCTGTTGCTGCACCGTCCGTCGCTGCCGCGGGGCCGGGCCGAGACGGTGTCGGTACTCGGTCTGGGAACAGCCATCGCCGGGATGAACCTCATCTACCCCGCGCTGCTCTTCCTGCCCCTCGGTCTGGCCAGCGCGCTCCAACTGCTCGGCCCCGTCACCCTCGCGCTGTGCACCTCCCGCCGCCTGCGCGACGCGGGCTTCGCCGCGCTGGCCGGCTGCGGGGTGTGGCTCTTCCACGCCCCGGGCGATGTCCGCATGCCGCTCCCCGGCGTGCTGCTCGCGCTGGCCGCGGGTATCTCCATGGCCGGGTATCTGCTGCTGAGCAAGCGGACCGGAGACCGCACCACCGGAGGCGGCCCGCTGGCGCTCGCGGTGACCTGGGCGGCACTGCTGACGGTGCCGTTCGGCGTGGCGGACCAGGGGACGGCGCTGCTGGCCCCCCGAATCCTGGCGACCGGTCTCGTGGTGGCGGTCCTCTCGGCGGTGGGGCCGTACTCACTCGAACTGGCGGCCCTGCGGCGGCTGCCCGCGCGGACGGTGAGCGTGCTGACCAGTCTCGAGCCCGCGAGCGCGGGGCTTGCCGGGGTGCTCGTCCTAGGCGAACATCTCGCCCTCACGCAGTGGGCGGCGCTGGGATGCGTGGGCGTGGCGAGCACCGGAGCCGTCTCGTCGGCCCCGCGCTCCACCGGCGGCCCTGACCGAGGGCGCCGGCTGCCGAAGGGGGCGGGGGCCGAGGCGGGCCGATGCCGTGACGCACTGCCGGCCGGACCGGACACCGCCGCCGAGGGCCGGGGCGGGTCCGCGCCCCGCCCGTGAGCGGTGCGCCGGTCCGGCCGGCACCGACTCCTTGCGGTTGCGGCCCACCGTGGGCGACGCGGCACCGGGAAGCTTCTTCTGGACGCTGTACCAAGAACGTCCTCACGAGCACGGCCTCGACCGGCCGCCGGCGTCAGTCCAGCAGGGCAGCCGCGAACGTCTTGCGGTGGTCCGCCAGCCAGGTCTGGACGCGGTCCCAGCGTTCCCATCCGCCACGCTCGGCCAACGCCTGGAGATGGACGGGGTCACCGTCGGCAACGCGGCGAGCGGTGAAAGCCCGGCTGACTTCCGTGGCCTGTTCGATGACGGCGGGCAACTCGGCGCGGTCCCGCGCCGGGAGGCCATAGCTGTCGGCGAGGACGCGCAGCCGTGCAGGCGCGTCCAGCCCGCGGGGGTAGAGAGCGGCGGCCGAGGCGGGATCGAGCATGGGCGCCCAATAGCGGGCGGCCATGGCGATGTCCCAGAGTGGGCGGCCCGGGGCCGCCAGGTCGAAATCGATCAGGGCGGCGGCACGGCCGTCGCGGAAGACGACGTTCTCCGGGCAGACATCGTTGTGGCACAGCATCGTTCCCCCCTCGGGGTCGGCCAGGTCCCGCGGCCACTTGGCACGGGGGTCGACCGCGACGGCCTCGCTGATCTCATGCAGACGCCGCAGCAGGCTCCCCACCGATGCGAGGGCGGACCGGGTCATCGCCCAGTCCGGGAACGGCGGCAGAGCCACGTCGCCGGGGAGGAAGGTCAGCTGCTCGCGACCGTTCGCGGTCAGGCCGACCGGGGCCGGTGCGGCGTCGAAGCCGTGCTCCTTGAGCGCAAGGAGGTGGGCATGCAAGGCGTGCGCGTTACGCGGCGCCGGGCGGTCGACCAGCGTGCCCCGGCGGAAGACCGCCCCCGCGTTCACCATCCCGCCGGCCAGCGCCTCGTCCTCAGCCGTCATGACGAGCACGCTACCGCCCCACCGCCCCGCGCGGGCCGGTGACCGCACTCCGGGGTGAGCAAGTGCCTCAGTCCCCGTCGGGCACAGCGGCACCGTGCCAGTCCAGGCACAGTACGGTGGCGTCGTCCTCCAGGTGGCCGTGGCAGGCTTCGGTCGCCGCGGCGGTCAGCACGCGCACCGTTTCGCGGGGATGCAGGCGCGCTGTCTGACGCATGAGCGCCGGCACGTCCACGGCCGCCGCACGACGTTCCTGCATGCCGTCGGTGTAGAGGAGGAGACGGTCGCCGGGGCGCAGGTCGAGGTTCTGCACGCGGTAGCCGGCGGACGCGGGGACACCGAAGGGCAGATCGACGTCGAGGGCCACTTCCTCCACCGTGCCGTCGCGCAGGCGCAGCGGCCACGGATGCCCCGCGTTGACCAGTTGGGTGCTGCTGCCGTCCAGGGCGATCCGCAGCAGCTGGCCGGTGGCGAGACCGCCCCGTCCGTGGTCGAGCAGGGCCTGGTGGGTGCGGTCGGCCTGTTCGGCCAGCCCCTGCCCGGCGCGGCGCGCGCCGCGGGAGGCGTTGACCAGGAGCGTGGCCAGGAGTGCGGAGTCGACGTCGTGCCCCATGGCGTCGGTGACCGACAGGTGCAGGGTGTCGCGGTCGAGTGCGTAGTCGTAGGTGTCTCCGCCGATGTCGTTCGCCGACACCAGCGCCGAGGCCAGCGCGAACTGGTCGGCCTCGCAGCAGGGGGACGACGGCAGCAGCTGATACTGGATCTCGGCCGCCAGGCTCATCGGAGCGGTGCGCCGGCCCCAGTGGTAGAGGTCGGTGAACCGGCTGTCGGTGACGATGATGTACGCCAGCGCGTGCGCGGCCCGGCCGACCTCGTCCAGCACGTCGCCGGCGGCCCTCGGCAGGGTCAGTTCCAGTACGCCCACCGTGTCGCCCCGGTTGGTGACGGGTGCGATCACCCGCTGTCCCGCTCCGCCGTCGGGCGCCGCCGTGAGCCGCTGGGTGCGCAGCACCTTCTCGTAGACGCTGCCCGCGAGGGGGATGCACTCGGAGCCCTCGCCCTTGTCCGGTGCGCCTTCCTCGGCGACCCGCACCATCTGCCGGCCGACGACGTCGACGAACAGGAACGACACGGCCATGGCGCCGAACCGTTCCCGCAGATTTCCGGCCACGACGGTGATGGACTCTCCCGGCGCGGCGTTCTCCGCCGCCGCCAGCACGTCGCCCAGCTTGAGCCGGTCATGCGCCACATCGGCCTCCCTCGGTCCGCCCACTCCTTCCCCGTGACACCGCGGGTGTCACACGGCTGACCGCAGGATGCTGGGAGGCGTGGTCCTTGACCGTGCGACACGCCCCGTGGCTGGGAACCCCCGTACGCAATCCGGACAGGGTTCCGGAGGAGTTGCGGGAACCCGGCCCGGCCCTGCGGCCGGAGGTGCACCGGGCGGTGTGGTCCGCGGACCTGTGCACCGCGTGCCGGCGACGACGAGACGGGGCGCGAGGAGACCAATTCCCGCCGCCGATAGTCCTATTGGCGCATTGTCGCCCGAATTCTCCTTACCGTTCCGGATGCCCGCTAAACAATCAATCGAGTGATTGACGGTAGGAAAGTCCCATCGGTACGTTGACGCACCAGTTGGTTCGTCTGCGCGGATGACTCCCACCCTCACTTCGGAGGCAGCACGATGACCGATGACCGCAACCTCGACGTCGACGACGTGACGGAAGCGACGGCGCGGCCCGAGAACGCCGAGAACACCCCGGCAGGACGGGTGCCGTTCACCGTCGAGATGATGGAGCTCGACAACAACCCGATCGTCCTCCAGATGAAGTCGTACTGAGCCCGCACCCGGCATGGCTGACGCGCGGTTGCCGACCACGCCGACGGCCGGGTCACCGGGGAGTGCGGACTTGTCCTACCGTCTCGCCCCCTGGGTGGTCCCGGCCGTTCAGGGGGCGGACATTCATCTGCTCGGGCCCGGCCTGGCTCTCGTCCGGGTCGGGGCCGGCACCGTGACGGCGGGCCGGGCGGCGGTGTCCCGGGCGGTCGCCGAGGCGATGGGGCCCGAACAGGCCGTCTCGGCGGGCTGGCTCGAACCCACCGGTCCCGGCCATGCAGGGGCGCTCCCTCCGGGCGACGCCAGGAAGGAGACCGGGACGGAAGAGGGCACACCGGTGCCCGGCGCCGGTCCGTCGCCGGAGCGGGTGGCGGGCGTCGTCCTGCGGGACGACGCCGTACCGGCCGGCGTGTGCGCCTCCTTCTGCCGTCGGCTGGCCGCCGCCGGAGCCGGCCGCTGGATCACGCTCCGCGCCGGACAGCCCCTGCCGCACACCGGCCCACCGCCGTACGTGCTGCCCGTCGCTCACCGCACATCCGAGCTGCCGCCGTCGCCGCCGTACGCGGACGCGGCAGCCGTCCTCCACCTCGGCGAAGCCTTCGAAGGTACCTACGTCACCGGCCCGGGCGGTCGCGGGCCCGGCGCCTGCCCCGGCACCCGCTGGGCGTTCGAGGCCCGCCTCGACTCCCTCGGGTTCGCCGCCCGGCCCCTGCCGTTCGTGCACCGTCTGCGGACCGACCCGGACGGTCTGGTCCGCGCAGTCCTGACCGCCCTCGCGCTCGGGCCCGACGAGGCCGTGCTCGTCCATGAGGGCCGCACCGTGGCGTTCTGCACCCCCGGCGCCGTCGGCACGGCACCCTTCGGGCACATCTCCGACGGTCAGGCGTGGACGTTCGGCATGGTGCGCGGTCTCACCGTGCGGCCCGGAACAGTGCCCGGCAGCCACGTCGCCACCTGCCGGACACCCGCCGCCGGGCAGGACCACCTGGAAGGCAACAGCGGCAAGGGCATGAGTGCGGAGGCCGCGGCCCGGGGAGCCGTCGGCGAGGCACTGGAACGGTACGCGGCCTATGAGGCCAACCGGAGCCTGCCGCCCGCGCCCGGTGCGGTACGCCGGCTGGGCCTCGCCGGCTTCCATCCCTACGGGCCCGCCTGGGAGCGGCACCGTGCGGCGGGGGAGCGGCCCATCAGGTACGCCGAGGGCGTGGACCTCGCCGACGGCTCCGCCGTTGCGGTGCCCAAGGCACTCGTCGTCTTCCCCTGCACGGACGCCGACCGCCCCACGGACGGCACCACCACCGGCCTGGCCGCCGGGCCGGACACCGGCACGGCGGCGCTGCGCGGACTGCGGGAGGTCCTGGAGCGGCACCGGCTGTACGGCTCCTTCACCCGGCTGCGGCCCGCCGTCCGTCTCGACCACACACCGGCGCTCGCCCGCCTCGGCCTCGACGGCGGCGCCTTCCGGGGCGAGGTGTGGGCCCTGCACTGGCCCGATCCGAACGTCCCGCTGCCCGACGTCCACGCCTTCCACCACGATCCCCGCATCGGCACGCTGGTGCGGGCCAGCGGTTCCGGGCTCACCTTCGAAGAGGCCCTGGACAGCGCCGTGACGGAGCTGTGCCAGGTGCACTTCGAAGCGGTACGGGCCCATGGGGCGGGCCGGCCGGCGGGACCGGCGCACGCGGCATGGGCGCGGCCGGACGTGGTGGAGGAGGCCCGCGGATATCTGGACGCCCAGCCGTACGCTCAGCCGTACCCGATCCCGTACACGACGGAGGACGAGCAGTTCACCCGGCTCGTGGGACTGCTCGCGGAGCGCGGCACCGCGCCGGTTGCGGTGCGGCTGCCGCTCCGCGGGCCCGACTGGACCGTCGTCCGCGTCCTGGTGCCCGGGGCCACCACATCGACGTACCCGTCGGACAGCCGGGGCGGACGCCGTCTGCTCGGCGCCCGGTGGACGTACGGCATACCCACCTGAAAGACCTCACCGCCCGCCCCACCGAACGCCGAAAGGGAGCCGATGTGAAAACGCTCGACGCCTTCCACGAGCTGCGGGACGCCCTGGCCGCCGCCGAACCGGCCGCGGACGACACCGCGGGCGGGCCGGAAGAGGACGCCCGCCGGGCACGGACGCTGGCCGCGGTGCTCGCGGACGCGCACGCCCTCACCCGCCTCGACCCCGGTCTGCTGCTGGCCGATCTGCTGGCGGACCCGCGGCGCTGGCCGGAACAGAACTGGGAGAACTACTTCGGCAACGCGTCCATCACCGTGATCCGCACCGAGACGCTGCGCGTCGACGTCCTCTACTGGTTGCAGAACGCCTCGACCCTGCACAAGCACGTCTCACCCGGGGCGTTCCTGGCCCTCAGCGGGCGGCGCATGCACCTGGAGTACGCCTTCGACTCCCCGGCGCCCCTCGGCAGCGGGGTGACGTTCGGCGGTCTGTCCACACTCGGCCGCACCATGATGCGGGACGCGGCGGTCTCCCCGATCCTGCCCACGATGGTCCATGAGCTTTACTGGATCGAGAAGCCGTCCGTGACGGTGTCGATCCGCTGCACGCCCCGCGCCGGAACCGCAGGCCATGGCGCAGCCGGTCAACCGCCGCACCGGCCGCACGAGTTCATCCCGCCCGGCACCGCCTATCTGCCGGCCGCCTTCCAGGAGACCTCGAACATCCAGCGCTGGACCGACGGGCTCGCCCTGCTGCGGCGGGCCAACCGGGACCTGTATCTGCGCACTCTCGGCACGGCGCTGCGACTGGTCGACGCTCTCCATCTCCTCCACGTGGTGGACGAGATGTGCGACAACCCGGCCGAGGAGGTGTCGGACCTGCTGGCGCGGGCCGACGCGGAGCGCGAGGACGACGCGGTGGCCCGGCTGCTGCCGTCCGTCCCCGAGTTCCGCCGCCGCAAGATCTTCTCGCGCCTCCACATCGGCGGCGGCGCCACCCAGCTCCTCGCGGCGCTCCTCTGGGCCGGCGCGCAGGGCGGCGAGCTGGCCACCCTCCTCAAGGCCGAGAAGGTCACCGACCCCGACGCGTTCGTACGTGACCACGGCGAGCGGCTGTGCGCGCGGGACCCGCGGGTGAAACCGTACGTCGACGAGGCACGGCGGTCCCTGCGGTGAGCGGCCTTCCCGGCCCGCGGCCGGACACCGCAGCGGGCCCGCGGCGGGACGACGCGTACGGATGGGACGTGCCGGCGTTCTGGGAGACCCGCCCCCGGGTCCTCGAACTGCCCGGACAGGCACCCGCGTTCGACGAGGACGAGCTGTTCGCCCTCGCCTGTGCCGCGGCGGCGCGGCGCACCGCACTGCCCGACCCGCAGGACGTGCGCCTGTTCGCCGACGACCACCTCGTCAACCCGTCCCGCATCGACGCCTACCTCCCCTCGCCGCAGACGGACGAAGGTTTCCGCGGCTACGCGCACCGCATGCGGAAGGCCGGAGTGCGCACCTTCGCGCTGACCGTCAACTCCCTCCAGCAGTTCGACTGGCAGTTCTTCCGGACGCTGCGCCGCCACACCGGTCCGGTGCTCGCCGCGGCCGGCACCCCGCCGCCCGGCGGCGTCGACTGCCATCTGATCGCCTCCGTCTACGGCACCGCGCCGACACACGTCCACAAGGACACCGCCGGAGTCCTCACCTACGTGGTGAGCGGCTACAAGAGGTACTGCACCTGGCCGTTCGAGGTGTTCGCGGACATCGCCGGGGACGGGGCCGCGCAACGGCAGGTCAATCTGCCCGCGTCCGTCCGCGCCGAGGACCACCTGGACACCGCGACGGTGGTCGAGGGCGGCCCGGGAACGGTGCTGTACTGGCCCTCGGACCGGTGGCACTGCGCACTCTCCGACGGCCGGCCTGCGGTCTCCCTGCACCTGGCCCACTACCAGTGGGAGGACCGCCTGGAGACGCTGCTGCGCCGACTGCGCCGGCTCACCACCGCCGAACTCGGCGTCCGCCGCTTCCACGGCGGCCGGGACGGCGCGGACGACACCGCGGTCGACACCCAGGTCCACAAGACGGTCTCCCGCCTCCTGGAGGACACCGCGCTCGGCCTCCACACCGGGCTGCGCCGCCTCCAACGGGAGACCGCAACGCACTTCGCGGTCGTCCCCCCACCCCGCGAGCGCCCCCGTCTCGCCCCGCACGACCCGCTGACGGTGCCCACCGGCTCGGCGCTGCGTGCCCGGACCGCGGACGACCTCACCTACCTCGCGGTCAACGGCCACCTCCTACGTGCCGGGGGCGGCGCCTGGCTCGACGCCTTCCTCCCCGCGCTCGCCCCCGGCACCACACGCACCGCCGCGGAGTGGGCAGCCCTCGCCCGCGCCGCCGGCGCCTCCTCCCGGGACGATGCCGCGACGCTGCTCGCGGAACTGGTCCGGTACGGCGCCCTGGACGCCGGGGCGGCCGGATGAGGCTCAACGACGGCGCGTTCGTGGCGGCCCGCGACGGGCGGCTGGTGGTCGGCCATGTTGACCGCCCGTTCGAGTTGTGGCAGGCGGACGCGGGTGTCCTCGTCCTGCTCGCCGAGATCGCGCGCGGCACCCCGGCCGGTGAACTGGCCCGGGCCCTGGCGCCGGAGGCGACCGGCCGGGCGGAGGTCTCCGCGCCCGGCGCGGCGGCGGTGTCCGCCGCCCTCGCGCGGCTGCGGCAGGCACACGTCGTCACGGACGCGCCGCGGCCCGCCCTGCGCGACGCCAACATCGAGATCGCCAGGGCCGTCTCCGCCACACCCGATCTGCACGCCGACGCGGCGTTCATGCGGGCGGCACGGGCCTGCGAAGACCTCACCCTCACCTCCGCCGCCGCCCGCTACGCCCTGTGGACGGCCGTACGGCACGTCGTGTCAGCGCAGGTGCCCGGGGCGCTGGTCGAGTGCGGGGTGTGGCGCGGCGGCAGCATGCTGCTGGCCGCGCTCGCCCTGAAAGACATGGGCGTCACCGACCGGGACCTGTACCTGTACGACACCTTCGGCTGGGACTGGGAGAAGCCCGGCGAGCACGACGGATTCGCCGGGACGGCCCCCGCACAGCCCGGCCCCGGCTCCTGCCCCGCTCCGGACGGTGAACCGTGCGGGCAGCCGGCGGGAGGGATGACCGACGGGGTGTCGGCCGCGGAAGTCCACCGGCGCATCACCGCCGCCGGATATCCCGCCGGGCGGATCCACTGCGTCCCCGGGCTCGTGCAGGACACCCTCCCGGACCGGGCCCCCGCGACGATCGCCCTGCTGCGGCTGGACACCGACCAGTACGACTCGACACGGCACGAACTGCGCGAGCTGTACCCGCGCGTCGCCCCCGGGGGAGTGGTCCTCGTCGACGACTACGGCAAGTTGTCCGGCGCCACCCGCGCCACGGACGAGTACCTGGCCGGACTGGACCGGCCGGTGCTGCTCCACCGCATCGACACCCAAGGCCGCATCTTCGTCAAACCCGCCGAGAGGTAACACGCATGGTCGCAGTCATCGACTCCGCCGTACGCCCGCGGTTCGGCCCGCACGTCACCTTCACCGTCGACGGCGGCACGGTCCGCATCCAGGACGGCACCTACCGGGCCGCGCTCCCCGCCCGCGACGTCCCCCTCACCGAACTGGCCCGGCTCGCCTCCGGCATGGCCCCGCAGGAACTGGTCGACGGCTTCCGCGGCTGGCTGGGCCGCGACGAGGCGGCGGCCCTCGACGTCATCGAGCGGCTGTTCAGCACCGGTCTGCTCATCGACCCCGAAGCGGGCCGGCTCCCCTCGGTGCCGGGGGCGTACGTCGCCTGCCGGCTCGTCGACACCTTCCGGCGCGCGTTCCCGCGCGTCCTGTCCGGCTCACCGCTGCTGCGGGACCTCGCCGGCACCCCCCACCGCGGGCTGGCCCTGGGGCTGCTGGCCGAGACCTACTTCGTCGTACGGGCCGCCTCCTGGACTGCCGAACCGGTCTTCCGGCACCCCATGACCACGGCCCAGCGCGAGGCACTGGAGGACTTCCGCGCCTCGGAGTCGGGGCACGGGGAACTCCTCCTCAGCGGCTTCGGTGCGGCGGGCTTCGACGCCGGCGCGCTGCGCCACGGCCGGGAGGCCACCGAGACGATGGCCTACAGCCACGCCTACGGCGCCTTCGCCTGGCAGGGTGTCGCCGAGTTCGCCGCGGCCCTCGTCCTGCCGGAGGTCCCCGCGCACGGCGGCGACGGCGCCCGGCCCGGCACCGACGTACTCGACCTCCTCCAGGACCGGCACGGCGTGCCCGGCCCGCTGCTCGACGCGTTCCGCGCCCACGAGGCCGAGGACGTCGAGGCGGACCACGGCGGACTGCCGGCCGCGCTGCTTGCGCAGGAGCGGAATCTGGCCCCCGCCCGTGTGGAGCACCTGTTCGCCGTGCTGCACCAGATGCTGGACCTGTACCGGGGCCACCTCGACGCCGTGCACCGGCGCTACGCGCGATGGGAACCCGCAGCAGCCGCCGTCCGGCTGCCCGACAACGCCCTGCGCCACAACTGACCCGCCCCGGCGCCGTCCTGGGCCGCCACCACGGCGAGAGGAGACCCGTATGTCCTCCACCGGCTCACCGACCGGCTTCTACACCGGGCTGATAGGCACCGTGTACGCCGCGGCCATCAGCGAACAACGGTTCGGCGAGGACCGGTTGTTCACCGGTCTCGTCGCCCGCGCGGACGGCACCGCCCTCGAACTGGGCAGCGGCACGGGACGTCTGCTGCTGCGGCTGCTGGCCGCCGGGCACCGGGTCCATGGACTGGAACTCTCCGCCGAGATGACGGCGCTGTGCCGGGCCCAGGCCGTCTCCCTCGGCCTGGACCCGGTCGTCCACCAGGGGAGCTTCGCACCGCTGGACGCCTCACTCGGCGGCTACGCGGCGCTGTACTGCCCGCTGAACGCGTTCAGTTTCATCGTCGACGACGACCTCGCCCGCGAGTCGGTGCACAGCTACGCCGCCGCGCTCACCCCCGGCGGCATCCTCGCGCTCAGCGGCTCCGCGGGCGATGCGGCCGTCCTGCGCACCCGGACCGACTGGGTGCGGCGCCCGGACGTGCCGCTCGGCGACGGACGCACGGCACACGTCGAGGAACGCAGACGCACCCGGGACGGCGGAAGGCTGCTCGCGGTGGAGCGGACCGTCCGCGTCGTGGACCCGGACGGCCGGGGCCGTACGACGGAGGAGGGCACACAACTGCGCCGCCTGCGGCCCATGGCGGAACTGGCACAGCTGTTCGCCGAGGCCGGATTCACCCACCTGCACGCGTACGGAAACGACGCGGACCACGTACTCACTGGCCGGAGAAGATGACCCACACCACCCCGTCCGGCGGCAGCGCCCGCCACCAGGCCGTCGCCGCGGTGTTCCTGCTCGCCGTGTTCGTCTCCACCATCGGCGACGAGATCTCGGCCATCGCCGTCCTCGTCGAACTCGCGGGCAGCGGCCGGTCGCTGCTCGTCGCCGCCCTGCTCACCCTGCAACTGGCCCCGGGGGTGCTGCTGGCCCCACTGGCGGGACAACTGCTGGACCGGCGGGATGCCGGACGAGCCCTCGTCCTGGTCTCCCTCCTCCAGGCCGGTGCGCTGCTCATGATGAGTGCCTGGCCGGTCACCCCGGTGCTGCTCGCCGGTACCGCGGTGGTCGGGACGGGTGCGGCCGTCGCCACCCCGGCCGCGATCGTGCTGATGCCGATCCTGGCCGGGGAGGCTTTCCCCGCACGGGCCAACGGACTGCTGGAGGCCGGCCGGGCCGCCTCCACCCTCCTCGGTCCCGTCCTCGGCGGTGTCCTGGTCGCCGCCTGGGGGCTGAGGACCGCGCTGCTCGCCGACGCGCTGTCCTTCGCCGTCGCGGCGGGCGCCATCGCGCTGGCCCGGGTGCGCCGGCCGGTGCGGGGAGACGGCCGGCCCTGGTGGCAGGGGGCAACCGACGGGGTGCGGTTCCTCTCCCGGCAGTCCGGGCTGCGGGCCGTGCTGCCGGTGGTGGTCCTCACCGTCTCCGCCGCCTCGACGGTCAACGTCGCCATGGTCTTCTTCGTGACCGGCCCCCTCGACTCCACGGGCACGGTTCTCGGCGTGCTGACCGCCGCCTGGGGAGCGGGCGCCCTGGTGGGTGCCGGTGTCGCCGCGCGCCGCGAATGGGCGGTACCCGAACGCGCGGTCCAGACGGGGGCGATCGCCCTCGGGCTCGCCGTCCTGGTGTTCGGCGCGGTCGCGGTGACCGGTGTCTGCGTCGTCATGGCCGTGTGCGCCGGCGCGGCCAACGCCTACCAGAACATCGCGATGCGCACCTGCGTCCAACTGCGTACCCCCGAGGAGCTGCGCGGCCGGGCCCACGCGGCGGCCGGCTCGGTGGTCAACGCCTTCTTCCTCGTCGGATACGCCCTCGGCGGCCTGTCCGCCGCGGACCATCCACGGGCCACGTTCCTCGTCGCGGGACTGGTCACGGCCCTCGCCGCCGGAACGGGACTGGCTCTCTCGGCCGCCCGCGCCCGCAGGGCACCCGAGGCGCCCACCGGCACCGGTCGGGTGGACACCGCATGCTGACCGCCTTACGGCACGGCAGCCCCTGCACCGCGGTGCGGGTCGTCCCCGACAGCCCCTGCGCGGTGGTGAGCGTGGCCTTCGACCGCGGCTACCTGGACGATCCGCCGCACCGCCCCGGCCTCGCCCATCTCTTCGAACACGTCTGGTTCGCCCTCGAACCGCGCGGCCCCGCACTCGAGTGGGGCGAGACCGGCGAACACGCCGTCGTGCTCCACCACACCTGTCCGCCCGACCGGATCGCGGCCGTCGTGGACGCCGTTGCCACGCGGCTCGCCCGCCTCACCGCACCGCCGTCACCGGAAGCCGTCACCGCGGCCCTCCGCCTCATCCGCCTCGAACACCGCGGGCTGCGGGAGGAACCGCTGCCGGGCTTCCCGCGCCGCCCACTGGCCGGACTGCTGCGCGGCGACCCCGGCTTCGATCCGGTGGCGGTCCGGGCCGGGGCGCGGGAGCTGCCCGCCCTCGCCGGTGAACTGGGCCGCTTCGTCCACGGCCGCGCCCACGCGGTGTGCGTGGCGGGCCCCACACCCGGCCCGGCCGCCGACGACCTGGCCCGTATGTGTGCCGGCGCCGGGGTCCGCCCCGCCGTGCGACCGCCGGCGGTCCCGCCGGCAGCCGGCCGGACCGTCACCGAAGGCGGTACCGGGGCGTGCGCCGCCGCCTGGGTGCTGCCCAGGACACCGCAGTCCGCCGCGGCGGCCCGCCTGGTCGCCGGTCTGCTGGAGCGGCGGCCCCGCCCGGCCGGCACACGCTGGGTGTCCGGCAGAGTCCTGAGCCCGCACGGGGTGGTGCCGGTGCGCGGAGGCCATCTGTACGCCGTGGCCGCGGGTACCGACGGGCGGCGGCCGTGCGCCGCCTCGCTCCCCGGTACCGTGCTGCTGCCCCTCCTGCGCGGCCCGCTCGACGACCTGGGCACCGTCCGTTCCGCACTGGTACGGGAGCGACCCGACGTCACCGACCTCGCCGCCTGGGACGCGCTGGACCTGCTGCACGGCACCCCCGGCCGCCCGTGCGGCCCCGACGACGTACGCAGGGCCGTGCGCTCCCTCGACGCGGAGGCGCTGCACCGGTTCGCGGACCTGCTCGCGGCCGGCCCGTACGCCGAGATCGACACCCGTGCGGCCGGCCACCCGTGAGCCCGTCCATCGCCCCGCTCTCCGCGCCGGACGGCACGGTGTGCGACACCGGCCGTGACGACGGGCACCGCAGCCTGCGCTGCTACGTCACCGCCGACGCCGCCCCGCTGCTGCACCTGCGCGTCGTCGGCCGTCCCGCCGCCCCGGCCGCTGCCCTGCTGCTGCACGACGCGCTGGTCCTGCCGCGTCTGTGGGACCACTGCTCCGGCCTCGGTGAGCTGCGGCCCGTGGTGGACCACGGCCGGATCGCGGGGGTGGAGGCCCATCTCTCCGCACTGGACCCGGCACAGCTGTGGGACGACGCCGCCGCGCTGCGGGCCGCGGTGTGCCGGGCGGTGGCCGACACCGTGCGGGACGACAACCTCGACCAGGCCGTCGTCCGCGCCGCGGACACCCGCACCGGGACCTCGTTCGGCCTCGCGGCGCTGGCCACCGCCGCCGCCCGCGCGGACTGCGAAGCCGCCCCGGCCGCGGACCGGCTGCACGCCACCGACCTCACCGCACGTCTGGCCGAGGACGCCCGCCACCTGGCCGACAAGGCGGCGCTGCACGCGCCCGCACTCGTCTCGCGCCTCGTCCTCACCGCTGCCCGGCCTGCCACCCACCCGCCCGCCGGCCCACCGCCCGTGTCCCCGGACCCCCGGCTGACTATCCGGCTGCCGCGGTACGCGCCCCCGCCGGAACGGCTGGAGATCGTGTGCGGACGGGCCGAACTCGCCCACGTGCAGATCCGCCGGCCCCTTCCACCGGTCGGCACCGTACGGGAACTGGCGGCGGTCCTCCTCGCCAACCAGGCCGGGTTCGGCCCGTGGGGCTCCGCCCTCGACCACACCCTGCGGTTCCGGCACGCCCTCACTTATCTGTGGGACTGCCTGTTCGACCACGCGCACGGGGAGTTCGTCATGCTCGCGGCCCCCGACACCGCCGATGTCGACCGGGTGCTCCGTCTCGTCCGCGCGGCCCACACCCGACGCCTCCCCGCGCCGGTCACGGGCCGGACGGTGGAGGCGGCCCGGCGCATCGTGACCACGGGGCTGCTGCGCCGGCTCGGCCCGGCCCCCAGGGCGCTGGCCACCCAGGCGGACGTGCAGTGCTCCGGCCTGCCGTCGCGGTTCGTCGTCTCGTTGCTGGCCGCGCTGCGGGCCGTGACCGCCCAGGAGGCCGCCGCGGCGGCACCGGCGGTCGCCGCCGAACCGCTGGCGGTCACCGTGGTCCTGCCCGCCCGCACGCACGAGGCCGGCTGACGCCGCATCAGCGGCGGGTCCCCAGCCCGGCCATGCCCGGCCGGGACGCCGGTCCGTCAGGGGGCGGCGGTGGGGCCGGGCAGCGGCCGGCGCCGGTACTCCGCCGATCCGGCCCGGTCGACCAGGGCGAAGTCCGCCAGGAGCCGGCGCAGCCGTGCCACGTCGTCACCCGCCTGCGCCAGCAGCGCGTTGACCTCGTTCTCGGTGAGCGAGCGGTCCTCGGGCAGCAGCGCGGCCAGGGCCAGCGCGAGGGCTTCCAGATCCTCGGGGCGCTTGGGCAGCGCGGTGATACGCCCGTGCGACAGATAGCGGCGCAGGGGGGAGTCCGGGGGAACGATCCGGTTCAAAGCGGTGTGCTCGGCCAGGGAGGCGGCCAGGTCCCCGAGCGCCTCCGGCCGCGCGGTCAGCGAAGCGCCCTCGCGGGTGAGCAGCCCCGCCTCGGTGAGACGCACGACCTCCTTGGAGAGGGTTTTGAGGTCGAGGCCCACCTTCTGCGCGACATCGGCCAGGCGTGGCGGCCCGGCTGCCGCGTTCAGTTCGGCGACCGCGCCGAGGATGCCCAGCCGGCGGCCGGTGGACAGTGCCGACAGCGCGTCCGCCGCCTTGCTGAAGGTCACCGAGTCGGCAGGCAGGGACGAACTGGCAAGTACGGACATGTCGGCATCGTAGTCCGCGGCCCTTCTCACGCGGTCCGCGCGGACAATCCCGGAGCATGGTGATCCGGTTCCGTCCACGAACGAACGAAACCGGGCCGGACGGCTGCGCCGAGGCGGCTCGGGCGGCGGGGGAGCGGCCTCACCGCCGCGGACGGTGCCGGAGGCGCCACCGGCGCGCCGCACGGAAGCCTCCCGTCTCTTCGCCGAAGAGGAACGGCACGCTCACCGCGGCGCCGAAGAGCCACAGCACCGACCAGCCGACGATGCCCCAGCCCGCCGTGCCGTGGGCGGCGATCCGTCCGGCGGGCAGCAGCGTCCACAGCCCGAGCCACACCCATGCGAAGGCCCGGGTCCCCAGCGGGCCGAACAGGCTCCGCAGTCGGCCGCCGCCCAGCGCCGCCCACAGGAGGAGACCGGCACCCAGCCAGCCGGGGAACAGACTGAACGTCAGATCGCCGGCCGCGGACGGGGCGAGCCGGTCGCGCGCGCCCCGGACGGTGATGCCGACCACCTGCCCCTGCCAGACGTCCAGCCCGGCACGGGAGCCCCGCCGTGCCGCACCGTACAGGCCGTTGGAGACCTCGTACGCCGTGGTGCGCCCGTCGCGCGCTATGCGCAGGTAGTAGAGGGTCTCCGTGCTGGAGTCCTCGGTGCTGCCGGTGGTTGTCGTCCGGGTGTACTTGTCGGCCACCCGGCCGGTCTCCCGTCCGATGCAGGCATCCATGCGCGGCGCGGCGCGCTGACACGGCTCGGCGTGCCGGTACTCCACGGTCTTGCGGTACGGCTCGACGGCCAGGTCGAGGCTCGCCCAGACGGCGGCCACACCGAGCAGCAGCGCACAGCAGCGTACGACGACGTTCCTCATCCGGTGCCCCCCTGCGCACGCGCCCGCCGCCCCTCGCCGTGCGGGCACCGTCCGTGCGGTGCCCCCATCCTGCGGGGCGGGAGGCCGCACGGCAATCCGTCGGCACCACAACCGCGGCCCGGCCCGCAGGGCCGGGGTCAGCCGCCCCGGCCGTCGGCGGACACCGGGGCGGCGGGCGCGACCCGCCGCTCGGCCTCCGCGGTCCCGAAGGCGTCGCCGGGACGGCGGCCGGTCCTGCGCTGGCGGTCGGCGCCGCTCCCGTCGCGCAGCACCCGGTCCAGCAGGCGCTGGACTTCCTCCAGGTCGCCGGTCTCGCGCAGCGCGGGCCGCAGTATGGCCATCATCTCCTCGGCCAGGCCGACAGCCGGGACCTGCCGCCCGGTGAACGGGTGGAGGGCGGGGCCGTGCAGGCCGTGCCGGGCGGCCGTCCACAGCGCCGCGGAGGCCATGTGGTCGCTCATCCCGGGCGGGCTCTCGCCGTCGGCGCGCGCCGCCAGCGCCGTATGGACGAGGGCGCGGACGAGGCCCGCCTGGAGGACGGCCTCGTCGATGGTGGCGGTGGTGTCGGCGACGCGGATCTCCACGGTGGGCAGGTGGTACGAGGGGCGCACCAGCCAGTAGGCGTTGGCGCCCGAGGGCAGCACCCCGCCGCGCTGGAGGGTGGTCACGGTCTCGTCGTAGGCCGCGGCGGAGGGGAAGTGCGGGGGGATCTCCAGGGTCGGCCAGCGGCTGAGCATGATCGTCCGCCAGCTGGCGTATCCGGTGTCCACGCCTTTGTAGAACGGCGAGTTGGCGGAGATAGCCAGCAGGGTGGGCAGCCAGGGGCGCAGATACCCGGCGGCCCAGACCGCCGTCTCCCGGTCGAACGTGCCCACGTGGACGTGGCAGCCGCACGTCTCGCTCTGCGTGACGAGATAGCCGTAGAGCCGGCGCATGTGCCGGTAGTGCGGGGTGGGCGCGGCCGACCGCGGGGGGCCCGGCACCGGCGGGGTGCCCAGCGGCAGCGGCTGGACCCCGGCGGCCCGGGCCGCCGCGGACAGCCGAGCGCGGGCGGCGGTCAGCTGGGCGCGCACCTGGGTGAGATCGGTGCACACGCCGGTCGCCGTCTCGGCCATCGAGGTCAGCATCTCCCCGTGGAGTGCTGTCGCATCCTCCGGTGCTCCGGGCTCGTGCGGACCGTCGTCGGTGAAGACGTCCGCCTCCGGATGCACGGCCGGGACTTCGTCCGCACCGGCCAGAATGAACTCCTCCTCGACGCCGAGGGTGAGAGGATGACCGCTTGGTGCCGCAGAGGCGGATGCGCGCTGTCTGGCTGTCACGGTGTCTCCCGAGCGTCACGTGTCACCGGTTGTTTCCCGACGTGAGGGCAGAAGCCAGGGCCTCCCCCGGCTTGTACCCGGGGTGAGGGGCGGCACACGGCACTGCCCCGGGAGGGCCCGTCGACGGCGGGAAGACACTGGGCGTCTGTTCGGTCACACATGGTAGTTTCGGTCGCGTCATTCTCCGCCGAGGCCCGGGCCGTTTCTCCGTCCGGAGACCGTGGACAGGCGGGGACGCGGGGGTGATGGACAGCGACGGTTTCTCAGGGCTCCCACAGAAGGGGCGATGCAGGTGGGGGAAGAGCGAAGCATCATCGGCAGGTACGGCTCGCGCGGTCGCAGGCGGGTCGGCACCGCCGCGGCCACGGATGCCGACGGCGTCGCCGTCGGGGAGAAGGCCGGGGAAGCCGGCGAGGCCGGGGCCCGGGACGGCGCCGAAAAGAAGGCCGGGCGAGGGGATGTCCCGCGGCAGCAGCCGCCGGCGGTCTCGGAGCGGCAGCCGCGGAGCGGGGAGACGGAACCGGACGGTGAAGCGGAACCGGAAGGGGAGCGCACCGCATCGGGCGGGGGCATCGCCGGGCGACACGTCTGGTGGGGTGCGGCGGCCGTCGCCGCCGCGGCCCTGGCCTGGAGCACGTCGTTCTCGGTGACCAAGCTCGCGCTGGAGCGGACGCCCCCGCTGACCGTCGGAGCGCTGCGCTTCGGCCTGGCGGCCCTGCTGCTGGCCGTCGCGGTGCGCCTGCAGCGGCGGTGGCGACCGCCGTCCGTGCGGGAACGGCTGGAGATGGCACTGGCCGGGCTGCTGGGCATCACCCTCTACTTCACGCTGGAGAACTTCGGCGTCGACCTGGCCACGGCGTCCGACGCCACGCTCATCGTCGCGTCCTACCCCGCGTTGACGTTCGCGCTGGAATTCGCCCTCTTCCGGCAGCGCCCGGCGCCACTGGCCCTGCTGGGCATGGCGCTGGCGGTGGGAGGCGTGGTGCTGATCGTGCGGGACAACGCGGACGCGGCGGGCAGTCAGCGCCTCCTGGGCGATCTGCTGCTGGCGCTCGGCGGGCTCGCGTGGGCGGCCTACAACCTGCTGCTGGCGGCGCGGCGCCCCCGTATGTCGGCCCTGACCGCCACCTACTACCAGACGTTCGGCGGTGCCGTCGCGTTCGCCGCGCTCGCGCTGACGGAGTACCGGGACTGGGGCGGGCTGGCACCGGTCGACATCGGCCTGATGGCATATTTGGCCGGAGTGTGCTCCATCGGCGGCTTCCTCTGCTACAACAAGGGCCTCCGCAGTATCTCCTCCAGTACCGCTGTCACCATCCTCAACACCATTCCGGTCTTCGGTCTCGTCTCGGCGGTGGTCGTCGCGGGCGAGTCCGTGACGCGGATTCAGCTCATCGGCGGAGCGGTGGTGGTGCTCGGTGTCGTCCTCAGCCTGCGCCGCGATGTTTCCCGGGACGACGGCGCACCGAAAACTGTCGACCGCGCACCGAAAACTTAGGAGTGCCGCGGAAAATCCGGACCGGATTACGCCGTCGCGGATCCGGGAAACGACCGCAACGACCATGCTCCGGACCACCGCATCGTGTCCGGGGGAGCGGAAAAACATGAGTCCCGCGGCGTACGCGGAACCGGAGCGGAATTCCGTCCAGGATTCCGTGAAAGCCGTAGCCCCAGCGGATGGACGGCATGCGGGTGTACGCCGTGGAAGTCGCTCACCGTACTTGTACGGCGCACATTTCCGTGTCCGCATCCCCGCGTCCCCGCATCACCGCGTCGGCGGAGGCGCGGGGGAGGGGAGCGGCCCGGGCGGGGCGGCCCCGCCCGGGCGGGGCTCATTCCTGTCCGGCGGGGTCCAGCGACAGCCGGGAGATGTCGTGTCGGCAGGTGCCGTTCTCGGCGAGGTCCACACAGATCTGCCCGAAAAGCGGGATGAACTTGAACGCCCAGCCGGCGCCGTAGACCACCAGCCGCTCCCCGTGGGGGACTCGTCCGGCGGCCGTGTCCAGGAAGAACTGGCGCTCCGGGTCGGACGGGAGCACCGCCGGACACGTCCCCTGCCGCACCGGCGCCGGGTCCAGCGAGGGCAGGTGCCGCTCGACGCATCCCGCGAGCCGCTCCACCTGGTAGCTGTCGGGCTTCCCGGTGGCCTTCGAGGGGTGCGGCAGCGGGCTCATCTCGAAGTCGACGCCGCAGCGCACCAGATCGCCCGGGGCCCAGGGGTTGTGGCCGAAGCCGTAGAAGAGGCTGGTGTCCTGCTCGGTCGGCTGCTGGAAGAGGAACCAGAAGGGGGAGGCCGTGTCCGCGGACGCGCGCTGCCGGAACGTCGCCACCGCCATCTCGAAGACCTGGTAGTCCAGCCGCAGGCCGAGCGGTTCGAGCAGATCGTTCACGAAGGGGCCGCACGCCAGGACGACCTTCTGCGCCCGGTAGACGGCCCGCTCGGTACGGACGGTGACCCCGTCCGCGTCCGGGGTCACCTCCCGCACGGGCTCGTGGGCGTGGAGCGCGCAGCCACCGGCCTGCGCCAGCCCCAGCAGAGCGGCGATGGTGCCCCGCACGTCGATCGTCCCGCCGTCGGGCTGGAGGAACCCCTCGTAGTGCCGCGGCAGGTCACGGAAGCCGAAACGCCGCTCGATGTCGGCCGCCGTGAGCCACTCGTACGGCACGTCGAGGCGGTCCATGACCTCGGCGGTCTCCCGGATCTGTCCCTCGTTGGTGCGTACTTCGGTGTCCCCGAACCACAGGCTGCCGATCTCGTGCAGCAGCCGCCGTTCGCAGCGGCTCTCCAGCCGGCGCCACAGGGGCTGCGCCTGGAGGGTGAGCCGGAAGATGTCCTCCTGGGTGTACTGGAGCCGCCAGTGGCGCTCCGCCCCGGTGCTGCCACCGTCCTCGTGGAGGAACCCTCCGGACTCCAGCAGCAGGACGCGGTGGCCGCGTTCGGTCGCCTCCCAGGCGCAGGACAGCCCGACGGGGCCGCCCCCCACCACCACGATGTCGTAGAGACCGTCGGTGTCGGTCATGGCTGGTTGGACCTCCTGGCGTGGTCGTACGCGCCCGGGGCGCGCGGGGTGTCGGGGTGGTGTGCGACGTGGCCGGTCAGGAGAAGGCCGACTTGAGGGCGCGGAGCATGTGCTCCACCTGTTCGTCGGTGAGAGACGGATGGCAGGGCAGGTTCACCTGCTCGTGGAACCAGAGGCGTTCGGCCACCGGGCACTCGCCCATGCCGTGGCTCCGGCCGCGCCACTCGGGCCGCAGGTGCAGCGGGAAGTACCGCAGCTGCACCTCGACGCCGGCCTTGTCCAGCGCCGCTATCACCTCGTCCCGTCCGATGCCGTGCCCGGGGCGGACGAAGAAGGTGTAGAGATGGTGGGCGTGTTCCACGCCGTCGGCGGTCTCGGCCACCCGTGCCTGCGGGAACTCGCGCAGGGTCGCGGTGATCCGCCCGGCTATCCACGCCCGTCTGGCCACCATCTCGGGCAGCCGCCCCAGCTGGACCAGGCCCACGGCCGCGCCGGCCTCGCTCATCGTGGCGTTGCCCCCGGGCCGGCGCACATCGAGGCAGACCCGGTCGTAGGAGTCGTCGACCCACATCATCCAGGGACGGGCGGTGTCCGGCTGGCCGAACCGTTCGGGCGCGGCACGGTAGATGCCGTCGGTCGCGTTGGAGCGGAGCCGGTCGAGCCGGTCGGCCCAGTCGTCCCGGTCGAAGGTGAGCAGTCCGCCCTCGCCCAGGGAGGTGATGTTCTTGCTGGAGTGGAAGCTGAAACAGCCGATGTCCCCCAGCGAACCGGGCCGCCGGCCGTGGTAGCGCGCCCCCAGGGCGTGGGCGCAGTCCTCCACCACCAGCAGCCCGTGCCGCCGGGCGATGCGCATGATCTCGTCCATGTCGGCCGGGTGGCCGCCGAAGTGGACCAGCACCAGCGCGCGGGTGCGCTCCCCGATGAGGGCCTGAAGGCCCGCCGGGTCGATGTTGAGCGTGTCCTCGCGCACGTCGCAGAAGCGGACCTTCACCCCGTAGCCCAGCAGGGGATCCGCCATGGCCTTGAAGGACTGGGGTGTGGTGATGACCTCGTCGCCCGGCTGGAGACCCAGGAGGTGGACCGCCAGGTCGAGCGCGACCGTGCCGCTGGTGACGGTCAGCGCGTGCCGGGTGCCGATGTGTTCACGCAGCCGGCTCTCGAACTCGGCTCTCCGGTTCCCCTGGGAAAGCACTTCCTTGGAATCCACCAATGCGCGGAGCGCGGATAATTCGGCGTCGTCCAGGATGCTTCCGATACGGCCTGCGGGTACCACGTATTCGTGTCTACGGGTCATCTCAGTCATTCCTGCTCCGGAATTCGAGGAGGGGGTGCCGAGGTGCCGGTGGGGAACAGTACGGCTCGGTCCTGTCGCACGGTCACGGGTTTCAACCCTTCGGGCATGCAGGAACAGGAATACGGCGGGCATCACGTTAGGGCGGTGAGGCGGGACCGTCAACGTCGCCCCGAAAATCACTTTCGGTCATGGTCATTTTCGAGGGCCGGGCACGGTGGCGGAAAATCGTTCCTGTGACCCTTGACGGCCCGGGGTGCGCTTGATGGAATCCGGGCCTGGTGTTCCGGCCGGTGATTACTGATCACTTTCCCCAGCCCGGCCGCCGGTTCACAGTTCAGACCACTGCTTCGACCACTGCGCTCACCGGACCGTTGCCTACGCGTGAAATGGAAGAGTGGCGACCATGGCTGTCATGCAGGAGTTACAGGACATACTCACCGGACTGGGCTTCGAACCGGAACTCCTCTCTCCTGACCGCAGACTACGCGCGGAACTGGCACTGTCGTCCGCCGAGACCACCGAGCTGGGACTGGAGCTGGAACGCCGGTTCGGCGCCCGCATCGACCTGTGGGACGCCCACGACTACACGCTCGCCGAACTCGCGGCAGCCGTGGACGAAGGCTCCCGCACCCCCACCGGCGACGGGGGTGAGCGGTGACCCGACCCCATCAGGAGGCACCACCACCGCTTCCGCGCCCCTCCGCCGAGCGCGCCGCCGCCTACCGGGCACAGGGCTGGTGGACGGGACAACGCGTCGACGCCATGGTGCTGGACCCGGCCGCCGCCCACCCGGACCGGCCGGCCCTCACCGCGCCCGGGTGCCGGCTGACCTACGGGCAGTTGACGGCCGCCGTCGAAGGGGCGGCGGTGCGGCTCGGCCGGCTGGGCCTCACCCGCGGCGACACCGTCGTGGTGCAACTCCCCAACATCGGCGAACTCGTCGTTCTCGCGCTCGCCCTGATGCGGCTGGGCGCCCACCCGGTGATGGCGCCGCCCGGCCTGCGGCACCGCGAACTCGCCCACGTCATGCGGATCGTGCGCCCGGCCGCCATGGCGCTGCCCCGCCGTCTGGAGCGCTTCGACCACTACGCGCTCGCCCGCGAACTCGCCGAAGGCTGTCCCAGCCTGCACACGCTGCTGGTACTGGATCCCCCGGCCGATGCAGCCGGGCGGAACGGTCCGGACGCGACGGGACAGGAGGGCCCCCGCGTGGCCGACCTGGGCGCGCTGTGCCGGCCCGAACGGGAGGACACCCCGCTGCCCGGGCACCCCGGGCCGCCCTTCGACGGCGAACCCGCGGTCTTCCTCCTCTCCAGCGGTACCACCGGGCCGCCCAAGCCCATCGCCCGCGACCACGAGGGCTACGGGTACATGATCCGGGCCGCCTCCGAGGTGGCCGGACTGACCTCCTCCACCGTCTACTTCGCGGTCATGTCGGCCACGCACGGCTTCACCCTCAACTGCCCCGGCATCTGGGGCACGCTGGCAGCCGGCGGCCGTGTCGTGCTCGACTCACCGCAGAACGCCGAGGCGGCCCTCGACCTGATCGACAGGGAACAGGTCACCCACTCCACCCTGGTCCCCGCCCTGGTCGGCCAGTGGCTCGCCGCCGCCCGGCGGCGCGGCCGGGGACCCACGTCGCTGCGCGTCCTCCAGGTCGGCGGCGCCCGGCTGGAGCCCGGCCCCGCCGAGGAGGCCACGCGGGTGCTGGGCTGCACCGTCCAGCAGTGCTACGGCATGAGCGAGGGCCTGCTGTGCTACACCACCCTCGACGACCCCGCGCACGTCATCGCCGAAACCCAGGGCCGGCCCCTGTCGCCCGCTGACGAGATCCGCCTCGTGGACGAGAACGACAAGCCCGTCCCGGAGGGCAGCACCGGGAGCCTGCTGACCCGCGGCCCCTACACCGTCTCCGGCTACTACGGGGACCCGGCCGCCACGGCCCGCGCCTTCACCGAGGACGGCTTCTACCGCACCGGCGACGTCGCCCGGCTGCACCCCTCCGGCAACCTCGTGGTGGAAGGACGGCTCGACGACGTCATCAACCGGGGCGGCGAGAAGATCAGCGGCGGCGAACTGGAGGGCCTGGCGCTGCGGCACCCGGCGGTGGCGGCGGCAGCCGCCGTGGCCATGCCGCACCCGGTGTGGGGGCAGGCCGTGTGCCTGTGCGTCGTACCCGCCCGGCCTGCCGCCGGAGAAGCGGACGCGGACGGCGCCACGAGACCGGAGCCGGCCCTCCTCGACCTGCGCCGCCATCTGGCCGCCAGCGGTCTGGCCCCCTACAAACTGCCCGAACGTCTCGAAATCCTCGACGCGCTGCCGATGATCGGCGTCGGAAAGGTCAACCGGGTCGCCCTGCGCGCCCTGGTCGCCGAACACGTGGCCGCCGAGACCGCCGCCCGAGGCGGATGAGCGCACCCCGGGCGGCAGCCCGCCCCGCTCCGCGCCCGGCCACCGCCACCGGATTCCGCAGCCCACACCATGGAGCCGCCGCATGACGCCCCGCACCGCGCCGCCACCCGGCCAGGACATCGCGGTCATCGGTATCGGATGCAGATTCCCGCAGGCCGAAGGCCCCGACGCCTTCTGGCGCAAGGTGGCCGACGGCGTCGAGACGGTCTCGTTCTTCACCCGTGAACAGGCACGGGCCGCCGGTGCGCCCGACCGTCTGGTGGACGACCCGCGCTACGTGCCCGCGCAGGCGATCCTGCCGGACGCCGACATGTTCGACGCCGCGTTCTTCGGCATCAACCCCAAAGAGGCCGACCTTCTCGACCCTCAGCAGCGGCAGTTGCTGGAATGCGCCTGGGAGACCTTCGAGCACGCCGGCAACCCGCCGGGCACCGGCCGCCTCACCGACCCGGTCGCCGTGTTCGTCGGCGGCTACCGCAACGCCTACTACGAACTGGCGGGCGCCCACGCCGACGGCGACCCGCACACCCTCTTCCAGCGTGACATCGGCAACGAGGCGGACTACCTGGCCACCCGCCTCGCCTACGTCCTGGACCTCAAGGGGCCCGCCGTCAGCGTGCAGACCGCCTGCTCCAGTTCGCTGGTCGCCGTGCACCTGGCCGCGCAGGCGCTGCGGGCCGGCGAGTGCGCCGCTGCCCTGGCCGGAGGGGTCACCGTACGCGCGGGCGAGGGCCCCGGGTACCTCGCCCCCGAGGGCAGCATCTACTCCCCGGACGGCCACTGCCGTTCGTTCGACGCCGAGGCCCAGGGCACGGTCATCGCCGAGGGCGTCGGACTGGTCCTGCTCAAACGGCTCCCCGACGCGCTGGCCGACGGCGACACCGTGCACGCCGTCATCAAGGGCTCGGCCATCGGCAACGACGGATCGGGCCGCGTCGGCTTCACCGCGCCGAGCACCGCGGGGCAGGCCGCCATCGTGCGTGCCGCACTCACCGCGGCCGGGGTCCACCCCGACACCGTCGGCTATGTGGAGGCCCACGGCAGCGCCACCCCCATGGGCGACCGCATCGAGATCGACGCGCTGACCCGCGCCTACCGGGAACAGGACTGGAGCGGCGGGCGGCGGCCGATCGGCTCGGTGAAGGCCATGATGGGCCACGCCCACGCCGCGGCCGGCATCGCCGGGCTGATCAAGACGATCCTCGCCCTGCGCAACCGCACCGTCCCGCCGGCCCTCCACTTCCACCGGCCGCACCCGCGTATCGACTTCGACGCCTCGCCCTTCCGGGTCCCGCTGACCGCCGAACCCTGGCCGCCCGGGCCGGACGGCGCACCCCGGCGGGCGGCCGTCAGCTCCTTCGGGCTGGGCGGCACCGGCGCCCACGTCATCCTGGAGGAAGCCCCCCGGCCCGTACCGCCCGTGGCCCCCGAGCACGAGGGCACCGAGCCGCGACGCTGGCACCCGCTCACGCTCTCGGCCCCCACCGCCACCGCGCTGCGCACCGTGCGGGAGCGCCTCGCCCAGCACCTCGGAGGACCCGAGGCGCCCGGGCTCGCCGAAACGGCCCACACCCTGCACCTGGGGCGGCGTCACTTCGGGCACCGCGCCGTGGCCGTCGCCGACTCGCCCGCCGGGGCGCGGGCCGCGCTGACCGACGACGCACGCTGCCCCACCGCGCAGGTGCCGGGCGTGGGCACGGCCGGTCCCGGCGGCGCCGCCCGGACCGGCTCGGCGCCGTCCGTCGCCTTCCTGCTGCCCGGACTCGGTGACCAGCACGTCGGCATGGCCGAGCGGCTGTACGCCACCGAACCCGTATTCCGCCGCGAACTCGACCGCTGCGCACGGCTGCTGGGCGACCGGCCCGGCAAGAACCTGCTGGCCGGCCTCTACCCCGACCGGCGGCCCGGCGCCGGTCCCGCACCGTCCTCCGCCGCCGAAGCCGGCACCGCGGCCGGCGGGCCGGAACCCGATCTGCTCCGCATGCTCGGCAGGGACCGCCGGGGCACAGCCGGACAGGCCGACGACGATCCCGGTCAGCTGCCCGACACCCGCTTCGCCCAGCCCGCCGTCTTCGCTGTCGAATACGCCCTGGCCAAGCTGTGGGAACACTGGGGCATCAGGCCCGACGCGCTGATCGGTTACAGCATCGGCGAGTTCACCGTGGCCTGTCTGGCCGGGGTGTTCGACCTGGAGGACGCGCTGCGCCTGGTGGCCGAGCGGGCACGGCTGATCGGCCGACTGCCGGCCGGCGCCATGCTGGCCGTGCCGCTGCCCGAGGCGGACGTGGCCGCACGGCTCGCCGACGCACCCGAGCTGGCCCTGGCCGCGCTCAACGGCCCCGGGCTCAGCGTGGTCGGCGGTCCCCGTCCCGCCGTCGAGGACTTCGCCGCCCGGCTGCGGGAGACCGGCATCGTCTCCCGCCCGGTGCGGACCAGCCACGCCTTCCACACGCCCATGATGCGGCCGGTGGCCCGGGAGTTCGCCGCCGTGGTGGCCTCCTGCACCCTGCGGGAGCCCCGCCTCCCTTACGTCTCCACCGTCACCGGCGACTGGATCACCGCCGACCAGGCCCGCGACCCCGCCCACTGGGCCCGGCACCTGTGCGATCCCGTACGGTTCGCCGAGGGTGCCGCCCGGCTGTGGGAGCAGGCCGGGCGGGTGCTGCTGGAGGTGGGTCCCGGCCGCACCCTGGGCTCCCTCGCGCTCCAGGCCCGGCCGGCGGGCGCGGCGTCCGACGTCCGCGTCCTGGCCTCGCTGCCGGCCCGTCACGAGTCCGAGCCCGAGGACCGGTTCCTGATGACCACGCTGGGCGGCCTCTGGCTGGCGGGCGCGCCGGTCGACTGGCAGGCCGTGCACGGTCACGAACAGCCCGTCAAGGTGCCGCTGCCCGTCCACCCCTTCGAGCGGCGGCGGCACTGGCCCACCGTGGCGCCCGCCTCCCCGACGGCGGCACGGACGGCGGCCGGAGAAACGTCCGTGCGGGCTGCCGGGAGCGACGACGGCGCACAGACCGCCGCGGCCCGGCAGGCCGCCCCGAACCGGCGGGAGGAGACCGCCGGCGACCGGCTCGACGGCTGGTTCCGGACCCCGGGCTGGACGGCGCTGCCCCCGCTGGCGGCGGCACCCGAGCCGCCCCCGGCGGAACCGTGGCTGCTGCTGACCGACGACTGCGGCATCGGCCGCGAACTGGCCGCCACGCTCACCCGGCACCAGGTGCCCGTCACCACCGTCGCCTGCGCGGACGGGTCCGGCACACCACCCGACGGCGCCGACCACGTCCTCGACCCCGCCGACCGGGCCGGGTGGGACCGGCTGTTGGGCGAGGCAGCCGCCGCCGGGACGCTGCCCCGGCACATCGTCCACCTGTGGACCGTCACCCCGCCCGCACCGGACGGGACCGCCACCGACGCCCAGGAGATCTGGCGCCGGGGCTTCGTCAGCCTGCTGCACCTGGCACAGGCACTCGGAGAGGCCGGGGAGGGCGGCGCACCCGTGCGGGTCACCGTCGTCTCCTCCGGGATGCAGGCCCTCCAGGCCGGGCGGGAGTCGAGCCCCGACAAGGCCGCGGTGCTGGGCATGTGCAGGGTGTGGCCGCTGGAGAACCCGGCGGTGGACTGCCGCAGCGTGGACATCACCCTCCCGGCGCCGCAGCAGGACGCGAGGACCGGCACCGGGGAGGCGGCCGGATCGGCGGCCCGGCGGACACTGGCCCGGCGGATTCTCGCCGAGTGTCTCGCCCCGGCGGCGGACAGCGCGCCCGCCGTCGTCCTGCGCGGTTCCCGCCGCTCCGCGCTGACGTATCTGCCCGTCCCGCTGCCTGCCGCCGACTCCGCACACCAGACGGACGCCCCGCCCACGCTGCGGGAAAACGGCGTCTACCTCATCACCGGAGGACTCGGCGGAATGGGCCTCGCCCTCGCCGGACGCCTGGCCCGCGACGTGCACGCCCGGCTCGTCCTGGTGTCCCGCTCCGGACTGCCCCCGCGCCACACATGGGAGTCGCTGCTGGCCGCCTCCGAGGGACGCGACGGAACGGAACCGCCCGGCGTACCGCACACCGCCTCCGCGGCGGAGCCGCAGGGAAAGCCCGACCAGGAGACCGTCCACCGCATCCGTGCCGTACTCGCCCTAGAAGAGGCGGGTGCCGAAGTCCTCGTGGTGCGGGCCGACGTGACGGACTCCGCGCAGCTGACGGCCGCCGTCGCACAGGCACGGGAGCGGTTCGGCAGGGTGGACGGCGCCGTGCACGCCGCCGGGGTGCCCGGGGGCGGCGTCATCCAGTTGAAGGACCCCGCCGTCGCGGCGCGCGTCGTCGCCCCCAAACTCACCGGCGCCCGCAACCTGGTGGAAGCACTCAGGCCGCTGGAACCGTCCTTCGTCGCCCTGTGCTCCTCCACCCTCGGAGTGACGGGCGCGCCGGGACAGGCCGACTACTGCGCGGCCAACGCCTGTCTGGACGCGCTCGCCGCCCACGAGGAGGAGAACGGCACCGGCACCGTCGTCTCCCTCGACTGGGACGGATGGACCGAGATCGGCATGGCGGTCCGCGAGGCGGCAGCCGGCCCCGCACCGGCCACGTCGGCGGCTCCGGTGGACGCGGTGTCCGGGGGCACGGCCCCCACCGACGCCGCTGCCACCGGCACGGCTGCCACGGCGTCAGCGGACAGCGACGCAACCGGCGAACCCGCTCCCGGCGGCGACGTGGACGGCCCCCCGTCCGGGCGGGAGCGGATACCGTCGGGCCATCCGCTGCTCGGCGACCGGCTTCCCGGCGGGGGTGCGGGCTGTGACGTCCACGAGGCCCGCTACAGCGCGGCCGGCACCTGGCTGGTGGACGAACACCGGATGCTGGGCCACCCGGTGGTGCCCGGCACCGGCCACCTCGAACTCGTCCGCGCCGCCTTCGAGAGCGGCACTCCGGCCGGGACCGGGCAGGAGACCGCCGTCGAACTGTCGGACGTCACCTTCCACGCGCCCATCGTCCTCGGCGAGAAGGAGACCCGCCGGGTGCGGACGGTCCTGGAACGGGACGGGGAGGTGAGCGACGGCCGCCCGGCCGACGCGGCGACCTTCCACATCCTGAGCGCGACAGGCCCGGGCGGCCCGTGGATTCGCCACTCCACCGGCCGCGTCCGGCGCCTGCCGCGGCCGGCAGCGCCCCGGGCGCGGCCACTCGACGCCCTCATCGCACGGATGAGTCCCCTCCCGCCGCCCGGCGACACCGGCCCCATGGGATTCGGGCCGCGCTCCCGCTGCCTGCGCCGCATGTGGGCCGGCGAGGGGGAGTGCCTGGCCGAACTGCGGCTGCCCGACGAGTGCACCGGCGACCTGGAACGGCTGGCCCTGCACCCGTCCCTGATGGATCTGGCCGCCGCCTACCCCGGCATCCATCTGGCCGACGCCTTCCGCATCCCCCTCGCCTACGGGCGGCTGCGGATGTACGCGCCGCTCCCCGCACATCTGTTCAGCCACCACCGTTTCACCGGGGGCGGCCCGGCCGGGAGCGGGGAGAACCGCGAGGCGGGGGCCGGCGCCGAGCAGACCTGGACGTCGGAGATCACCCTCCTCGACCCGGACGGCCACACGCTCGCCCACGTCGAGGGCTTCGTCCTCAAACACGCGGGGGTGCTCGCCGACCGGCTGCGGTCGGTACTGGAGGGCACGGCTCCCGACCTGACCGTTCACCACGGGCCGGGCGCGGACGAGGAGGAACCCCACCGGGCGCAGGCCGGCCCGGCGGCACCCGTCCGCGCGGCGGATCCGCTGGGCGACCACCTCGCACGCGGTATCGACCCGGAGCGGGGGACCGAGGCGTTCCTCCGGGTCCTGGCGGGGCCTCGGCTGCCCCAGGTGGTCATCTCCCCCCGGGCCCTGCCCGGCACCGGAGGGCGGCAGCACCCCGGGGCGGCGCAGCCACCGGGGAACGGGCAGCCGTCCACCGCCGGGACCCCGGCCGGGGGCGACGGGGCCGGGGACGCGCCGCCCGCCCGGCATCCGCGTCCCGCGCTCAGCACGCCCTACGTGGCGCCCCGCGACGGCACCGAGAAACGCCTCGCCGCGCTGATGGCGGAGCTGCTCGGGGTCGAGGACGTCGGCGTCGACGACCGGTTCTTCGACCTGGGCGGACACTCCCTGCTCGCCCTCCAGCTCCTCGCCCGGCTGCGCTCCGACTTCGGCGCGCGACTGAGCATGAACACGTTCTTCCAGTCGCTGACCGTGGCCGATCTGGCCCGGCAGTTGGCCGCGCCGGACGGCGCCGCCGACGCCGGACGGGATCCCGACCTCGCGGCGGACGGCGACGGCCCAACGAGCGGCACCTGACAGGAAGGAGGAACCCGTGGACAACCAGACCACGATCGGGGTCGTCGGCGCCGGCGTCATCGGCAGCCAGGTGGCCCAGACGTTCGCCCAGGCGGGCCACCGCGTCGTCCTCGTGGACGTCAGCGAGGAAGCCCTGGAACGGGCGAGGACGAACATCTCCCAGGCGCTGCGCTTCCACCGGCTGCTGGCCCGCCAGGACGCGGCGAAGGCCCAGGCCACCGGCCAGGGCGGAGCGGCGGGCACCGAGAGCCGCACGGCCGTACTGGAGCGGATCACCTTCACCCGGGACCTGTCGCCGCTGGCCGAGGCCGGCATGGTCGTGGAGAACGTGGTGGAGGACTGGGAGACCAAACGCGGCGTGTACGAGGCGATCGACCCGCTGTGCCAGTCCGAGTGCCTGTTCGCGGTGAACACCTCGATCATCCCGATCACCCGGGTCGCGGCCCACACGAGCCGTCCCGACCGGGTGCTGGGCATGCACTTCATGAACCCCGTACCGCTCAAACCGATGGTCGAGGTGATCCGCGGCCACCACACCTCCGACAAGACGCTGGACCGCGCCCGCGAACTGCTGGCCGGCATCGGCAAGGAGACCGTCGTGGTGGCCGACGCGGCGGGGTTCGTGTCCAACAGGGTGCTCATGCTGACCGTCAACGAGGCCATGTTCACCGTGTACGAGAACGTCGCCACCGCCGAGGACGTCGACCGGTTGTTCAAGGGCTGCTTCGGTCACCCCATGGGCCCCCTGGAGACGGCGGACCTCATCGGACTGGACACCGTGCTGCTCTCCCTCGACGGCCTCTACACCGAGTACGCCGACAGCAAGTACCGCGCCTGCCCGCTGCTGCGCCGCATGGTCGACGCCGGTCTGCTGGGCCGCAAGAGCGGACAGGGCTTCTACACCTACGCGCAGACCTGACGCGCACGTCCACATCCACGACAAGCACCGCACCGAGCGATGCGGTACCCGGCACGGCACAAGGACGGTGAGCCAGTGACGAACCTCCCGCAGACGGACGTCCGTGAGCAGATCCGCGGCTTTTTGAGCCGGCACCTGAGCGGCTACGACATCGGCGACGACGAGAACCTCTTCGACACGGGTTACGTCAACTCGCTGTTCCTGCTCCAACTCGTCGTCTTCGTCGAGAACACCCTCGGGGTGGAGGTCGAGGACGGGGACCTGCGCCGCGACAACTTCTGCTCGGTGTCCGCCATCGACACCTTCGTCGCCCGCAAGCAGGCCGCGGCCGGCACGCCGGGGCAGCCGTGACCACGGCCCGGCCCCGCTCCCGCGGCGCCCCGGACAGCCCGGCCGCACCGCCGCCGTGGACCGAAGGGCTGGAGCTGACCGACGAGCAGCGCACGGCACAGGCCGGCTTCGCGGACTTCGCCCGCCGGGAGATCCTGCCGCACGCGGACCGCTGGGACCGTGAGGAGCACCTGCCCGGCGAGGTGGTGCGCGCCCTGGCCGACGAGGGCCACCTGGGAGCCTGGGCACCCCGCGAACACGGCGGCGCCGGGTTGGACCCGGTCACCTTCGGGCTGCTCAACGAAGCACTCGGGCACGCCTGTTCGTCCGTGCGCAGCCTGCTGACCGTGCACAGCATGGTGATCCGCGCGGTGACGCGCTGGGGCGGCAGCCGGCTGCGGTCCCGCTGGCTGCCCGCGCTGGCGAGCGGCACCGCGGTGGGGGCCTTCGCCCTCACCGAGCCCGAGGCCGGCTCCGACGTGGCGAGCCTGCGCACAGCCGCCGAGAAGACCGCCGACGGCTACCGGCTGACGGGCGGAAAGCGTTGGATCACCTTTGGCCAGGCCGCCGATGTGTTCCTCGTCTTCGCCCGGTGCGACGACGGCCCCGCGGCGTTCCTCGTGGAACGGGACGCCCCCGGCTGCACCGTCGAACCCGTCACGGGAATGCTCGGGACCCGGGCCGCCATGACCGCGCACCTGCACTTCGACGGGTGCGCCGTACCGGCCGAGGCCCTGGTGGGCCGGGCCGGGTTCGGACTGAACGCCGTGGCGGCGGACGCCCTGGAGACCGGGCGCTACAGCGTCGCGTGGGGCTCCGCAGGACTGGCGCGTGCCTGCGTGGAGGCCTCGGCCCGGCACGCCGCCGCCCGCGAGCAGTTCGGCCGGCCGCTGGCCCAGCACGAACTGGTGCAGCGCCTCATCACGGAGATGGCCGTCAACACGAGTGCGGCACGGCTGCTGTGCCTGCGCGCCGGACGCCTGCTGCACAGCGCCGACCCGCAGGCGGTGGAGGCCGTGTGGTCGGCGAAGTACTTCGCGGCGCGCAGCGCCTTCCGGGCGGCGGCGGACGCGGTCCAGGTGCACGGCGCGCGGGGCTGCGGCCCCGACGCCCCCGTCCAGCGGCTGCTGCGGGACGCCAAGATCATGGAAATCATCGAAGGCACCACCGAGATCCAGCAGACGGTGATCGCTCAGTCCGTGGTCCGGGAACTGGCCGGGCCCGCGGGGCTGTCGGCCCCGGCGCAGAACAGGGGAGTGCACAGCGGTGGGTGAGACCAAGAAGTGCGTCGTGTGGGACCTCGACAACACGGTGTGGGACGGAGTGCTGCTGGAGGGCGACGAGCTCACGGTGCGCCCGGGCGTCCGGGAGGCGCTGCGCACCCTGGACGGCCGCGGCATCCTCCACTCGGTCGTGAGCCGCAACGAGCCGGAGCCGGCTCTCGCACGGCTTGCGGAGCTGGGACTCGCCGACTACTTCCTCGCCCCGCGCATCGGCTGGGGCACCAAGTCGCAGGCCATCCGGGACATCGCCGCGGAACTCGGCATCGCCACCGACTCGTTCGTCTTCGTCGACGACGACCCCTACGAGCGTGCCGAGGTCGCCCACGTCCTGCCCGAAGTGCTCTGCGTGGACGCCGCGGACGTGCCGACGCTCGTGGAGAGGGCCGAGCTGTCCCCCGCGCACATCACCGCCGAGGCCCGCGACCGGCGGCGGATGTACCAGGCGTCGGCCCGCCGCAAGCAGGCCGAGGAGGAGTTCGAGGGTCCCCAGGAGAGCTTCCTGGCCTCGCTCGGGATGCGGCTGCGCATCATCCCCGCCCGCGAGCAGGACCTGCGGCGCGCCGAGGAGCTGACGGTGCGCACCCACCAGCTCAACGCGACCGGCCGCACCTATTCCTACGCGGAGCTGGACGCCCTGCGCACCTCCTCCACCCACCAGCTGCTGGTCGCCGAACTGACCGACCGCTTCGGCCCCTACGGTGTCATCGGCCTGGCACTGGTGGAGACCGGCAAGGAGGCGTGGACGGTACGGCTGCTGCTGATGTCCTGCCGGGTACTGTCCCGCGGCATCGGCGCGATCATGGTGAACCATCTGCGCCGCCGTGCCCGCGCCGCCGGCTGCCCCCTGTACGCCGACTTCGTCCGCACCGACCGCAACCGCATGATGTACATCGCCTACCGTCTCGGCGGGTTCACCGAGGTGGGGCAGGACGGGGACGTGCTCAGCCTGCGCGCCGACGACGACGCCATCCCCCCGCTGCCCGACTACGTGGAGCTGCTCACCGACGAGGACTGAGCAGGCCGTCAGGAGGGCCGCACCGGGCGCACGGCCAGCACGGCGATGTCGTCCGCGTTGTCCGCCCCCAGCCGCAGCAGCAGTTCGTCGCAGAACACGTCGAGGGATTCCCGGGCGAGGTCGGCGGTGTGCTCACGCAGCAGCTCCATGCCGTCGTCGAGGGAGCCTCCGCGGCGTTCGATGAGCCCGTCCGTGTACAGCAGGACGGTCGCGTCGGCGGGCACCAGGTCCCGGGCGCCGGGCCGGGGCGCTCCGGGGTCCACACCGAGCAGCAGTCCCGCGCCGTCCTCCAGATAGCGGGTCTCGCCCTCGTAGGTGGTCAGCAGCGGCGGCAGGTGCCCGGCGGAGGAGTGCTTCAGCTCCCAGGTGCCCTCGGCCGGCCCTTTCACCACGGCGTACACGCAGGTCGCGGTGGCCTCCTGATACAGACTGTGGTGGGCGGTGTCCAGCCGGCGCAGTACCGTCTCCGGGGGCTCCTGGCGGTCGATGGCGATACCGCGGAGCATGCTGCGCAGCTGGCTCATGGCGATCGCCGCCTCCAGATCGTGTCCCGCCACGTCCCCGATGACCAGTGCCGTACTGCCGTTGGGCACCACGAAGCTGTCGTACCAGTCGCCGCCGACCTGCGCGGTGGCGGAGGAGGGGGCGTAGCGCGCCGCCATCCGCAGGTGCGGGACGTCGGGGAGGACGGGAAGCAGGGAGTGCTGGAGGCGTTCGGCGATGTCCTGCGTCGTCTGGTACAGGCGGACGTTGTCCACGCCCAGCGCGAGATTGCGGACCAGATCGTCCACCAGGGGCAGATCCTCCCCGGTGAACGGCTCCGCCCCGCCGGTACGGGCCACCGTCACCGCGCCCATGATCTCCTGGCGGGCACGCAGGGGCGCCACCACCGCGCTGTTGGCGCCCATCCGCTGGATCAGCTCCAGATGCCGGGCGTCCAGCGCGTTGCGGGCGGGCCCCGCCTCGGAGGCGTCCGTCAGCAGCAGCGGGCCCGCCCCTCTCAGCACCCGCGCCAGCGCCCCTTGGGCTTCCTCCGAGACGGAGGGCAGCGCGCCGGTGCGGATGTCGAAGGGCACCCGCTGGGGATCGCGGTGCACGACGCAGGCTCGTTCGACCCGGCCGTGCTCGTCCACCAGATCCAGCACGCACCAGTCGGCCAGCCGCTGGGTCAGCACCAGGCAGACGCGCCGCAGCCCCTCCCGCAGATCGGCGGTGCCGCTCAGCGCGCTGCGGGTGTCGGCCAGCAGCGCCAGCCGTTCCAGCTTGTACGCGTCCTCGTCGCCGCCGGTGCTCGCGCTGACGGGCTCCCGCGCCGGCACGCCGGCCGGCTCCTGCGGAAACGGTGCGCGTTTGCGTTCGGGAGCGTGGCTGTAGGGGGTGGCGGCCCTGGGCGTCAGCTGGGCGACGAAGACCGTCTCGCCCTCGGCCGTCTCCTGGGGCTGGATGAGCAGACGGACCGGGACCAGTTCCCCGTCCCGGTGCTGGGCGGGCAGCGGCACGGAGCGGCCCATGATCCGGGGCATACCGGTGAGCAGCAGGGAGCCGAAGGCGGCGAGGTGACGGCCCCACAGATGCTGCGGGATCAGCACGGTGAGCCGCTGCCCGACGAGTTCCTCCGCGTACCAGCCGAGCATGTCGGCCGCGGCGTCGTTGGCCGCGATGATCCTGTTGTCCTCGTCGGCGGCGATGGTGGGGGTGCGGCTGTCCCGTACCTGCCCGGCCTCCCAGGGGGCGAGCTGGGCGGGTGTGGCGCCCGGCTCGCGCGGGACGACCGTCCACGCGGTGGGGTCCTCGCCGTCGAGCTGGCGGACGATCTGGTCGAACAGCCACGTGTGGAAGTCACGGTGGTGGGTGAAGGACGGCCGGGCCAGCAGCCGCCCGTCGCGGGCGGCCTCCTCCGTCCGTTCCAGCACCCGGCGCAGGGTGTCCACCGCCGGCGCCGCGTCGCTGGGAACCGCGATCCGCACCGAGCGGATGTCCGAGGCCGGCTGCTGGGTCTCCAGGGCCGCTGCCAGCCATGCGGTCACCCGGGTGCTCGTCTCGTGCGCGGTCAGAGCGTCCCGCGTCGACACCCCGGCCGCGCGGCCGGGAGGGGTGGCCAGCGCGAGTTCACGCAGCAGCGCGTGTCTGCGCATACGGCAGGCGGTGTACAGGGCGTGCGGCAGGTCGACCAAGGCGACCGTCGTGTGCGGCCCGGACGGCGGCCGGGCCGACTCCCAGGTGGACGGCGCCCACGGTGCGGGACCGTCCCCCAGGTCGAACCACACGGTCTTGTGCTCCTCGCCCGACCGGACCCCGTAACGGGAGGCCAGCTCCTCGACCATGACCAGCCCCAGCCCGGTGCCCGCTCCCGCGCAGGTTCCCGGGGGAAGCGGCGGGCGGTCCGGCTGCCGGTCGCCGACCTGGACGCGCACCCTGCCGTCCGTGGCCGAGACCGACACCTCGAACGGTGCCGGCGTGCAGCACCGCGTTGGTGGCCAGCTCGCCGAGCAGCAGCTCGGCGGTGTCCACGACCGGGTCCGGCGTCCCCTCCAGGGCGGTCCGCACGAAACGCCGGGCCGCCCTCACGCTGTCGGGCCGTGGGGGGAACCGTCGCGTGGATGCGTCCTGGCCGTCGACGTTGCCCATGCCACCAGTCTGCGCGGAGAGGGGCGGGCCGGGCCGCATCCGTGGCGTTCCCGCTGGCAGACGGAGGGTGCCGGTCCGCCAGCGGAGTGACGCGCTCTCGGCGGCGGCCCCCCGGTCCGGCTCGCCGCCGGTGATCGTACCGTTGCGTTCATGACATGGTGGGAGGGTGCAGTGATCGCCGTTGCGGGCCTGTGGGCCGGCGGGATCAACACGGTGGTGGGCTCGGGGACGCTGGTGACCTTCCCGGTGCTCGTCGCGCTCGGCTGGCCGCCGGTGACCGCGACGACGTCCAACGCGGTGGGCTTGATCACCGGCTCGGTCACCGGTGCCTACGGGTACCGGCACGAGCTGGCCGGACAGCGCGGCCGGGTGATCCGCTACGCGGTCGCCTCGTTCCTCGGCGCCATCGGGGGAGCGGTGCTGCTGTTGTCGCTGCCCCAGGACGCCTTCGAACTGGTGGTTCCCGCACTGGTCGGCCTCTCGGTGCTGCTCGTCGCCGTCCAGCCGCTGGCGGCGCGGCGGCTGCGCACCCGGAACGGCGCGGACCGCTCCGGGCCGCTGCTGTACGTCCTCATCTTCCTCGTCGGCGTCTACGGGGGCTACTTCACCGCCGCGCAGGGGATCATGCTCGTCGGCGTCATGGGTTTCCTGCTCGCCGACTCCCTCCAGACGCTGAACGCCTTCAAGAACACCCTGTCCGCCGTGGTGAACATCGTGGCGGGGGCCGTGTACGCCGTCGTCGCCCCCGTCAGCTGGCCGGTCGTCGGGGTGCTCGCCGTCAGTTCCACGCTCGGCGGCCTCCTCGGTGCCAGGGTCGGCCGCAGGCTGCCGCCCCAGGTGCTGCGCGCGACGGTGATCGTCATCGGTCTGGCGGCGGTCGTCCACCTGCTCCTGTGACCCGGCCCCGTGGCCCGACGGCGGGGACCGCCGCACCTCGCAGCCGCCGGTGACGGGGGCCTCCCAGCCGATGCGGTGACCGTACGTCCGCCGGATCCCGGCGCTGCCCGCCGTCCTCGGCGTGATCACCGGCAGCGGCATGCCCCGGAAGACGAGGGCCACCGGCCCCGCCGCCTTGTCGTTGTTGATACGCCGCCTCCTTGACGATCCGCTCGCGCGGGGCGCCGGCGGGCCTCGAAGGCCGCGAAGACGGAGGGGATGTCGGGGCGGCCCCGCACGGCCCCGGGCCGGCTCGACGGCGTCCTCGGGTGCGTTCGTCGCGCCGACGATGAGCGCTTTCGCGACAGAAACACCCCTCACCCTGAGTTATTTGGATAGGTCTGGTTAAACATCGGGCAGGGTGCGGCAGGCGTGCGAGCAGTACGACGACGAACAACTCGCCACCGTCGCCGACTTCCTGACCCGGTCGGCCCACGCCCAGTCCGAGGCCACCCGCCACCTCGGCTGACCGCACCCAAAGTCACCACCGGCCCGCCCCCCGGCCCCCGGCAGCCGGCACGATCATGGCCGGTTGCAGGCCTGCCCCCCCGCCTGTCGCGGTACCCACGCGCCGCCGCGTCGTTGACGCCGGTGCGGCTTCCCGGCCGTTCCGGCCGGCAGCCGGCACCGAGGCCCGCCCGGCGACAGCACCGCGGACCATGCGGACGGGGCGGGGGAGGGGAGAGGGGCGGGCATGACCGGACACGACCAGGCGGGCAACGACGCGAGCGCACTGCGGGAGTCCTACGAACTGTGCGCACGGGAGATCCGGCGGCACCTGCCGCCCCTGTGGACGGCGACCGACATGCTGCCTTCCGCGGTCCGCCCCCACCTCCACGCCGTGCACGGCTTCGCCCTGCGCACCGACCGCATCGCCGACGAGGGGACACCCGAAGGCCGCATGCGCCGCCTGGCCCGCTGGCGCGCCGAGACCATGACCGACCTGCGCACCGGGCACAGCACACATCCGCTGCGGCGGGCGTTCGTGGACACGGTGCTGCGCCACGGCCTCGACCGGACGCTGGTCGAGGAGTTCCTGGACGCCGTCGGCCAGGACTGCGCCGCCCCGCCCGCGTTCGAGACCTTCGCCCAGCAGCGGCACTACCTGCGGGGCGTCACCGGCACCATCGCCGAACTCTGGCTCCCGCTGCTGGGACCGCACGGGCCCGACGCACCCGCGCTGGTGTCCGCGCTGGGCGAGGCCTGCCAGATGGCCGACATCTTCGAGGACCTGCCCGGTGATCTGGCCGCCGGCCGCTGCCATCTGCCGCGAGGCGACCTGCGCGACCTCGGACTGGAACCCGCCGACCTGCTGAGCGGCGGCCGACGGGAGGCGCTGGACGAACTGGTCGACCGGCAGCTCACCCGGTGGCAGAGCCTGCTGGAGGAGGCCGTACCGGTCACCGGGGCCGTCGAAGCCGCCTGCCGGCCGTTCCTGCACGTCCTCCTGCTCGGCGCGCAACTCCAGTACGACGAGGCGGCCCTGCTGCGTTCCCGCGTACTGACCGACGGCGTCGCCCCGCTCACCCCGGCCGCCACGGCACGCCGGCCCCCGGCCACGGTGCGGCCCGGCCACGCGATGCCCGGCCACGTCGCGGTGATCATGGACGGCAACCGCCGGTGGGCCCGGCGGCGCGGACTGCTCGCCTGGCAGGGCCACCACGCGGGCGGGCGGGCGCTGATACGCCTGGTCAACGCCGCGCTACGGCTCGGCATCCGGCACCTGACCGTCTACGCCTTCTCCACCGAGAACTGGAACCGGGCCCAGCAGGAACTGGTCACCCTGTTCGCCGCCGCGGCCGACGCGGCACTCCAGGGCGCCGCATGGCTGCACGAACTCGGCGTACGGGTGCGCTGGTGCGGGCGGCGCGACCGCATCGAACAGTCCCTCGCCGCCGCGCTGGCCCTGCTGGAGAGCATGACCTTCGGCAACGACGTGCTGAACCTGACCGTCTGCGTCGACTACGGCGGACGGGACGAACTCGCCGCCGCCGCCCGCGCGCTGGCCGCCGAGGCCGTCGCGGGCACCCTGCGTCCCGAGGACATCGGCCCCGACGACCTCGCCCGGTGCCTGTACGCACCCGGCCTGCCCGACGTGGACCTGTTGATCCGCACCTCCGGCGAACAGCGGCTCAGCAACTTCCTGCCCTGGCAGCTCGCCTACGCCGAGCTGCTGTTCACCCCGGACCAGTGGCCCGACTTCGGGCTGGCACAGCTGCGGGAGGCGTGTGCCGTCTACGCCTCCCGCGAGCGCCGCTACGGCGCCGGGCTCCCCGCCCCCGCCACCCCGGCAAAACCGACCCGGACCGGATGACCCGGACCGGTTCCGCCCGCCCGGGGAGCGGACGGACCCGCTGCTCGGGTCCGTCGGCGCCGTGCCCCGGCCATTGGCCCACCGCACCGGCGCGGATCGCCCCAGCCGGGCGGAGGGCCCGTGGGCGGGTCCGCCGTCAGCGTTTCGGCGGGGTGTAGACGCCCTCGGCCGACAGATGCGCCAGCACCGTGCCGGTGGAGAAGACGGGCTTGCCGAACGTCGCGGAGAACGCCTCGACCAGATCGGGGGTGGGGTGCAGCGGCATATCGCCCACCCGGACCTTCAGCGGACGGTCGGCCGGCACCTGCCCGGCGGTCAGCCGGCCCTCGGCCACACCGCAGCGGAACAGGGAACGGTGCCCCGCCTCCACGCCGTTGACCACGCACGTACCGGACGCCACCTCTTCCCGCAGCGTGCCGCGGAGGCGGGTCACCCGGAAAGTCCCCTGCGGCGTGCGCACGGTGAGCCCGCCGTCCAGGCCGCCCTCTCCCCGGGCCTTCGACAGATCGTTCAGCGAGGGCTCGCCCCTCCCGGTCCGTACGGGAAAACGCAGGGCGGCACCTTCGGAGCCCTTGATCAGCCGGGCCGGCGGCACCGCTTCCACCACCGCCTCCAGCCGGTCGAGCTGTGCCTGGGCCGGGGCGGTCCAGCGGATCTCGACCCAGGCGTCGGAGACGGTTCCCCAGGTGTCGTCCACGGAAGCCGCGGCTGCCGTGCCGGAGAACTGGGCCAGCAGCGGCGAGGCCATGGCAGCCCCCAGTAGTGTTCGTCGCATCGTGTCCATCGGTGGCACACCATCCTTCCCCGGGCCGCAGCGCACGGCCCCCCGGCAGGATCGTCCGACCGTCGGAACAACCTCGGTCGGCAAACCACTCGAAAGAGGGAGCGTGCTCGCGGTCCCGGGCGCCGGGAGCGGCGCTGAGCACACCACGGCAGCCGGTGCCCCCAAGGACGCCGCACAGGGTGCCGCCGCGTCCCCGGCCCCCGGCCGCACCGTCCGGGACATACCGCGCACAGGCCGTTGACCTGCCCGGACAGGCGCGCACCCGTCCGGGACAGCCCGGCCCCCTTCCTCCCCGCCGGGGCCCGCACCGAAGATCGAAGGCGTCGGCATCCCCTCCCGGACACCGCATGACCGGGCCGTCTCTCACCGCCACGGGGGAGGTGAGGGACGGCCGACCGTACCGACGGGTGCGGCACCCGCCTCCGGCTCGCGCTGTCCGCCCGCAGAACACCCGCCGGCCGCCCGACACGCGGCCGGCGGGGTCAGTCGGCGGGCTCGACGCGGAACAACTGGTGGCGGCCGGTGGTGCACCGCTGGGCGACGGCCTCGGTGCGCTCGGCCGTGACGGGCTCCGCCATGCCCACGCAACGGCCCCCTTCCGTACGCAAGGTCACCACACCGCGGCCGGGGGCGGGCACCACCTGGAACAGTTCGGCACGGTCGCAGGCGTCCCAGGGCTCCAGCAGCCCCTTGCCGGGGCCCGAGTCGAGGACCTTGAGGCAGCCGGTACCGAACTCGGGGTGGTGCCACTGGATGCGGTAGCCGTCCGAGCCGGGCTCGCGGCGCAGCTCGGTCTTCTGCGGCGGCGCCTCGTCGCAGGGGCGCTGGACGGCGACCTGCGAGTGATAACGACCGTCGCGGACATGACCGTCGGTCAGGCACAGCCGGTCGGCCGACAGCGGGTGCAGACGGATCGCGCCACGGGGTATTTCCCCCTTCTCCCGGGCGGTTCTCGTCGTTGTCTGTCCGGACGATTCCCGGGCGGCATCGGCCGCGGTGGCCGGTCCGGGTCCGGGATCCTCACTCCGCGTGCCGAGCACCCCGGCCGTCGCGCCGACCAGCGCGACCACCGCCAGCGGCACCAGCAGACGGGGCCGCAGCAACCGGCGGTACGGGCGGGAACGGGATGCGTGGGTACCGCGCCCTTCGGTATCGGTGTCGGGGACGGGTGCGGCGGGGACGGGACCGGGCCCGGCTGCGGTGGGATTCGGTCCGTCGGGTGCGGGTGCGGGTGCGGGTGCGGGTGCGGGTGCGGGGCCGGCGGGTGCGGGGGCGGCGGGTGCGGGGGCGGTCTCGGCCGGGTCCTCCTCGGAACGTAGGCCTGCGGCGAGCGTGTCCCGGGCGGCGAGCCATGCGTCCACCCGCTCCTCGTGTCCGCAGGCCCTGATGAAGGTGGCGAGCAGTTCGGGCCGGGGCAGTCTCCTGCCGCTCAGCATGGAGGAGAGTGTGCTGCGCGGCAGCAGCTCACCCTTCGCGGCAGCGCGCTGCTCCAACTGCCGCAGCGTGAGACCCGATTCCTCTTTGAGACGTCGCAGGCCCTCCAGGAAGGCGGGGACGTCCTGAGTGTGTGGTAACCCGGTCTTCTCCTGGAAATCCATGCCGTACCAGTATCAGAACGGTAACCGCCTGACCACTGCTGATCGGGCCTGTCCGGGGGCGGGCGGGGCGGTGGTGCGCAGCAGCGCGGCGCCGCCGATCCGGACCGGGCCGGACGCCGCCGAGGGGCACGGTGACTTCACGGCCCCGCGGGTGAGCGGGGTCCGGGCCGGGACTCTCGCGACGGTCCGGGCCCGGGGTCGTGCGACGGTCCGGCGGCGGAGTGGCGCGGGCCGGCCGCCGGGGCCTGCCGGGAGGCTGTCGGCCGGCGGCCGGAGCCCTCGGCCGCCGTCGCGGCGTTCGCGTCGGCGACCGCCTTCACCAACTGCTGGTGCACCGCCTTCGGCAGCGGTGCCCCCTGCACCGTCTCGACCAGATCGTCGGCCAGACGGTGCAGTTTGGTGTTGGTGTTCTGGGAGGTGGTGACGAGGACGCTCCAGGCCGCCTGGGGGGACAGGCCGAAAGTGGCCATGAGCATGCCGCGGGCCAGGTCGATCGTCGGCCGGGTCTGCATGGCCCGGCGCAGCTGGCTCACTTCGGTGCGCAGATCCTGGTCGGCGTCCTCGTGCGGATCGCCGGTACCGGGTGTGTCCTTGTCGTCGTCTGGGCTGTGCTGGGTGAACAACTCCCGCGCTCCGGTCAGGATGAGCAGCCGCTCAACCGCGGGGCTGCTGGTGTGGATGGGACGGTCTGCCTCGGTCCGAGCGCCTGCCGGCGCGGGCGGAGCAGGACGTGGAGCCCGGCGCGGTCACGGCGCACGGCCCGGCATGGAGCCGGGCCGGTGCCGCCGCCGGGCAGCAGAAGCGCTCGGTGCCCGGTGCGGGCCGGCCCGGCCGCGCGGGCTGCCGCGGCGGCGTTCGCCCCGTACGCTGACACGGGTCCGGTCGCCCTCGGGTGCGGCTTCGACGGCCGGGGCGCACAAGGGGGTTCCGCCCGCATGCTGTCGCGGCCCGTCCGATCGGCGTGCCGCCCGCCGGGAAGCCGCTCGGGACGCCGCGGCCTCCGGAGTGTTCCGTCATGGACGTCCCTCCCCTCTCCTCGGGGCCGGCCTCGGTGTCCGGCGCGCTCCTCCTGGTTTCACATGTCAGAAGATACATGAACTCTAGTACGTGTTATTGGGTGCGTGAATGCTGGGGCAGTAGAGTTGGCGCATGCACGGAGTGCCAGAGCCACACACCGGATGGACGTTTCTGACAAATCACGCACGAGTGCTGGCAGCCATCGCGGATGACCACGGCGCCCGCATCCGCGACATCGCCGCGCACTGCCGACTCACCGAGCGCGCTGTACAGAAGATCATTGCCGACCTGGAGCGGGACGGTTATCTCTCGCACACCCGCGAAGGCCGCACGAACACCTACCAGATCGACCCCAGCAAGGTGCTGCGCCACCCGGCCGAAGCCGGTCTGACGGTGGCGTCGCTGCTCTCCTGGCTCGTCAAGGACGAGGCCGACCGCAAGACGACCCCCGACGAGCGGTCCCGCCCCCGCGCCACGGCCTGACCGCCGTCGCCCCTCAGCGGGGAAGACCGCCCGATCCCGGGTCGGCCCGGAGGTGCCGGTGCGGTATCCGCCCCGGCGCCCGGGGCGGGGGAGCGGCCGGGCCGGCCGCGTCGCGGCCCCGCGCTCAGCGCGTACGGGCCAGCGGGTGGGTCCGCAGCCGGGTGCCGTGGTGGCGGCGCAGACGGTGCAGCTCCAGCAGTCCGCCCACCGTCGTGGCGTGATGACGAGCAGCGCCAGCGACGCGGTCACACCGTTCTCCAGCGCCTCGCGGAGCGAGAAGCCGCCCGCCGAGACGGTGTGGACGCCCAGCGCGGTCACGAGGCTGGTCAGTACGCGGACTTGCCTGAGCCGTTCGACCAGCGGATCCACGGATTCGGGGATCCGCGGCGGGTGGAAAACGCGCCGCGCGGCCTCCGTGGGCCGGACGATCCCGCGCTGTCGCTCCCCGAGCCGGCCTGCCCCGTCCCCCGCCACGAGCCGCCCCCTGTCGCTGTGGCTCTTACCGGACCGGCGGCGATCCTGTGTACGTCCACCGGTACGGGGGGCGTTCGCCCGCGGGCGCGCCCGCGCCCGGTCGCGCGCCGCTCGCCGTCATCTGCCGGGGCGCCGCCGAACAGGACACACCATCCCGGGGCGACTAGCCTGGAACATCCGGTATGTCCACTGTGTCCGGGAGGCGTCATGGCGCTCGACCAGCTCGCAGAGCACAAGGAGGCGGTCCGCCGCTTCCTGGAGGAGGAGCGGGACGCGGACCGCGTGACCGAGTACCCCGAGTTGTGCACCGCGGACTACGCCGAACACGATCCGGCGATGCCGCAGGAGACGGTGGACCTGGAAGGGGCCCGGGAGGTGTACGGGGGAGTGGCCACGGCCTTCGCGCTCCGGCACACGGTCGAGAGCATGGTGGCCGAAGACGATCTGGTGGCCGCGCGGTTCACGGTGCGAGGCCGGCACATCGGTGAGTACCAGGGGATCGCGCCGAGCGGCCGGACCTTCGAGGCGGCCGGCCAGGCCACCTTCCGGTTCCGCGACGGGAAGATCGCGGAGTCGTGGTTCAACTGGGACTTCCAAGGCATGCAGGAACAGCTCCGCCCGGACTCCGCCACTCCCTCGTGAAGACCCGTCGACCGGGCCGGTGACAAGAGGCGCGACGCAGGCGGCCCGGCGGGGCCGGTCACAGTTCTGCCGCCCGCGGCCCGGCGAGCTTGGCCCGCACACGGTCGCGGAGGAGTTCGTACTCCTCGCGGAGTCTGCGTCATTCGGTGACCGGAGGGCGGGGCACGACGACGCCACCGGTGACCGTCTCCCCGGGGCCGAACTGCTCGCGGGTCAGGTCGATGTCGACGCCCATGCCCAGACGGTTCCACCAGTGGTAGTCCACGTGCTTCCCGCCGGCGTACACCTCTCCTCGCACCAGTTCGCCGCCCAGCAGGTCGTTGAGCACCATCGCGGTGACCCCGCACTGGTCCCGGGCCGGATTGTCCCCGGACCAGCGCGAGCGGTACTCGGGTGTGCACGTCTCCGCGCTCCAACTGCTGCGGACGGCGCGTTCGATGTCGCTGAGAAGCCACGGTGTCATGCCGGTCATTGTGCCGACCGGCACTGACAGCGGCCGGCGCCGACGGCCCCGGCACCGGCCGGACAGGACCGTGCGAGCCGCGTTCCGTTGCTGCGCGCCGCCCGCTCAACGGTTCCGCCACACCAGCGTGTACCGCCAGAACAGCCGTCGGCGCAGACGCGCCCCGGGCAGTACCGCACGGGCCTGGCGGACGATGTCGGGGAAGCTCTCCTCGGCCGGCCGCGTCGTGGCCGTCATCGACACGGGGCGGGGCGCCGTGCGTCCCCTGTTCCTGGCCCAGCCCATGAGGGCGTTGAGCGGCGCCGCCACGGCGGAGAGCAGAAAGTCGTATGGCGTCGCCGCGCGTGCCACCCCGAGGACCACCAGCGTTCCGCCGGGCGCCAGATGGCGGCGGAAGAGGGCGAGCGCCTCGGCCGACGGCAAGTGGTGGAGGACGGCGACGCAGGTGATGACGTCGTAGGAGCCGGCGGGAAACTCCGTCAGCGCGTCCGCGGTGACGAAGGTGACGGGAGCCGCCGCGGGGGTCAGCTCCCGCGCCCGGGCGGTGATCCCCGGGTCGGAGTCGATGCCGCACACGGTGCGGGCACGTCTCGCCAGGCGCCGGGCCAGATCGCCGCTCCCGCAGCCCACGTCGAGGGCACTGCCGAAGCGCCGGGGGAGCTGTCGCACGATCCAGCGGTGGTAGTGCGCGTTGTGGTCCCACGGGTGGGTGGCGTTGAAGCGCTCAAGAGCCTGAAGCGCGCGATGCAGCGGTGTCGTCATGCCGTCACCCCATCAGGAACCGGGCGCTGGTGCGCAATCGAGCGCCGGGTGCCGACGCGCAACCGGGCTGCGCGCGCCGCCGGGACGGACCGGTGGCCGGGGGCCAGGGACCGGGACGGCCGCCGGCGCTGTCCGGGACAAGGTACGGCCCGGTCGCTGACCAGCCCGGACAGCGCACCGGCTGTCCGGGACAGCGGAAGATCTGGCCACCGCGTCGGCGGCTCACCAATGCTGGCGGCAGCCAGGAGGGGACCCTGCTGGCACACGAGAGGGGAGACGAACATGCGCAGCACAGCGAAGCGCGCCTTCGCCACACTCGCCACGAGCGCGGCCGTCGTGATGATGGCCGCGGCGGGTGCTTCGGCCGCCACGTCCGGGGCCGCCCCGGCCCCCGCGGGCGCGGCGGGCGTCACGGGCTGGGAGTACATCGGCGAGTTCTCCAAGTCGGCGTGCTACGAGCTGCGGGACTCCTACGCCGGCTCGGCCAAGTGCGTCCGCAACGCCGGCGGTCTGTACGACCTCTACGTCTGGGTGTGAGCCGGTGCTCTCCCGGACCAGTGCGCAAGGCCGCCGCCCGAGGGGGGACGTGAGGCGGCCCGCCGATCCGTGAGAGCCGTCCACCAGGCCGTACCGACCGGGTCCGGCTCCCGCGGTGTGCCGCCGGGGGCCGGACCCGCGCTGTGAGCATCCCGCAGGACGTGCCGTCCTGCCGGCACGTTCTGCGGGGCCCGCCCCCGGGCACGGTGCGGCAGGCGGCGGAGCCGAGGTCGCCGCCCGCTTCCGTGGCTCGCCCGCGCACCGGGTGACGTGCGGGACGCCGGAGCCCTCGGACCCGCTCCCGGGCCTGGCCGCAGACGCACGCAGACACTTGAGTGCGCGTACTCAGGGGACCGGCGGGGCCCCGGCCCGGCGCCCGGTACTCAGCCGGGCGAAGGCGACGGTGAGTACCGGTGCGGATACCGGCGGGCCCGGTTCCTTCCTAGCGTCGGGCACATGGACAACTCCTTCGCATCCGATGCCGGTCCGGCACCGGCCACTCCGGAATCCTCCGTCCCGGCACCCGCCGCCCCCGCTTCCGGAGCGGGCGGTACGGCGGGGCGCCGCCGCACTCCCGTCGAGTGGCTGGGGCGGGCCGCGCTGGCCTGCGCGGCGCTGCTCCTGGGGGCGTTCCTGTGGGTGTTCGGGCCGCTGCTGGCGATCTCCTGCTCGTCCTGCCAGGACGGTGTGCGGGCGCCCTCCGTCTTCGTCGAAGGGCTGCTGGTCGTTGTCGTCGGGGGAGTGCCCATGATCGCGCTCGGCACGGTGATCGCCGTTTTCGCGGCCCGGCGCGGTGCCCGGGCCGGTGGCATCGGACTGGGCGCCCTGGCGCTCCTCACGCTGGTGCTGCTGATGTCCATGAGTGCAGGGAGCTGACCCTCGGCACGGGCTGTTCCGCAGCGCTTCCACGCGGCGGTAGGACGCGTTTGCAATAACAAGCGCGTGCAATTAACGTGACCGAAGGCGCGTCCCGAGGAGCCCACCGGTACCCCGGAGGCGGCGGGTCATTTGCCGCAGCGCGCCCTCATCACTCTTCTGCCGTTGCACGACGCGGTCGCGCGGACCCGTGGCCGCGAAAGGATCAGCACCATGACCACCCCCACAGTCACCCTCAACAACGGCGTCACCATGCCGCAGCTCGGTTTCGGCGTCTTCCAGGTCCCCGACGAGGAGACCACCGCCGCCGTGACCACCGCGCTGGAGGCCGGATACCGCAGCATCGACACCGCAGCCGCCTACAACAACGAGACGGGAGTGGGCCGCGCCCTGGCCGCCTCCGGCATCCCCCGCGACGAGCTGTTCGTCACCACCAAGCTGTGGAACGACGACCAGGGCCACGACTCGGCGCTCGCCGCCTTCGACGCGTCGCTGGAGAAGCTCGGCCTCGACCACGTCGACCTGTACCTCATCCACTGGCCCGCCCCCGAGCGGGACCGCTACCTCGACACCTGGCGCGCCCTGGAGCGGATCCACGCGGAGGGCAGGGCGCGGGCCATCGGCGTCTCCAACTTCCAGCCCGCCCACCTTCAGCGGCTGCTGGACGAGACCGGGATCGTGCCCGCCGTCAACCAGATCGAGCTGCACCCCCGCCTCCAGCAGGCCGAGCTGCGTGCCTTCCACGCCCGGCACGGCATCGCCACCGAGGCGTGGAGCCCGCTCGCCCAGGGCGCACTGCTCGGCCACGAGACGATCACCGCGCTCGCCGAGCGGCACGGAAAGACCCCGGCGCAGATCGTCCTGCGCTGGCACCTGCACCTGGGGAACATCGTCATCCCCAAGTCGGTGACGCCCGAGCGCATCCGGCAGAACCTCGACGTGTTCGACTTCGAGCTGTCCGACGACGAGATCGCTCAGATCGGTGCCCTGGACGACGGCACCCGCACCGGCCCGGACCCGGACACCTTCAACTGACGACAAGCGGCACCCGCGCGGCGGGTGCCGCTTCGTCCTCCCCCTCGCACCCCAGGAGGAATCCGTGCAGATCGACCTCTCCGGCCGGACGGCCCTGGTCACCGGCTCCACGCAGGGCATCGGTGCGGCCATCGCGGCGGGGCTCGCCAGGGCCGGCGCGCGCGTCGCCGTCAACGGCCGTAGCCGCGAGTCCGTGGACGCCGCGGTCGACAGGCTCCGCGGGCAGACGGACGGTACCGCGTTCGTGGCCGCCCCGGGGGACATCACCACCGACGACGGTGCCCGGCAGGTGGCCGAGGCCGTGCCGGACGCCGACATCCTCGTCAACAACCTCGGCATCTTCGGCTCCAAGGACGCCCTGGAGATCACCGACGAGGAGTGGCGCCGCTACTTCGACGTCAACGTCCTGGCGGCCGTACGGATGATCCGCGGGTATCTGCCGGGGATGAAGGAGCGCTCCTGGGGCCGGGTGCTGAACGTGGCGAGCGACTCGGCGGTGGTCATCCCGGTCGAGATGATCCACTACGGCATGTCCAAATCGGCGCTGCTCGCCGTCACCCGCGGCTTCGCCAAGGACGCGGCGGGCACCGGGGTCACCGTCAACTCCCTCATCGCCGGGCCCACCCACACCGGCGGTGTGGAGGACTTCGTCTACGAACTGGTCGACCCTTCCCTGCCGTGGGAGGAGGCCCAGCGGGAGTTCATGCGCGAGCACCGGCCGCAGTCGCTGCTCCAGCGGCTGATCGAGCCCGAGGAGATCGCCAACATGGCCGTCTACCTCAGCTCACCACTGGCCTCGGCCACCACGGGCGGCGCCGTACGGGTGGACGGCGGATACGTCGACTCGATCCTGCCCTGACGCCCTGCGCCGATGTGGCAGCGAGGAGGGCCGCCCCCGGTGAGGCGCCGGGGGCGGCATCCCTCAGCCGGCGTTCCCGCCGCGGCCCTTACCCCGGACGTAATCGACGGGCGGCCCGCACCCCGGCAGGCTGGGCGCCATGACATCCAGCACCGCGGACAGCACCCGCGCCACCGTCCAGAAGTTCCTCGCACTCCGCCTCGCCGGGGACACGGAGGGCCTGACCGCGCTCTTCGCCGACCGCGTCGACTGGCTGCTCGCCGAGAACCCCGCCGTTCCCTGGATCCGGCCCCGCTCCACGGCCGCCGAATGCGCCGCGCAGTTCACCGAGTTGATGGAGCACACCGTGCCCGAGGACGCCCGCGCTTCGGTCGACACCTTCCTCGTCGACGGCACCGATGCCGTCCTGACGGGGCACGTCTCGGGCACCGTCCGCGCGACGGGCAAGTCCTTCGAGGGGCCCTTCGCGCTGCGCCTCACGGTCGAGGACGGCCGGATCACCCGGCACCACCTCTACGAGAACAGCCTCTCGATCGCGGAGGCGTGCGTCTCCTGACGGCGACGTCCGGCTTCGCCCCGGTGGTCGGCCTCGCGCCGCCGTACGCGGACCCCCGCGGCGCGGGCGTTCAGGCGTCCCGGCCGCTGGCGGCACCGCGGTTCAGCAGCGCCGCGCACCAGCGGAAGTGGCCGTCGGTGCCGTCCGTGCCGAACAGGTCGTAGGTGCACAGCGCATAGGCGGTCCGGTACAGCGCCATGACCTCGGCGTCGTGGCCCAGCACCGCCGCGAACAGGCCGGTGAGCTCGGCCGTGTGGTGCTCCGCGTGGGGTCCGTACATGTCCCAGACCGCCGCCGTCACAGCGGCCTCGAACGCCGGGTCGCCGGCTGTGGTGAAGAATCCGAAGTCCAGCACTGCCACGGGGCGTCCGGCACTGTCGACGTGGATGTTGGGCGGGACGAGATCGCCGTGGACCGCGGTGACGGGCGTGTCCGGCAGCGCCCGCAACGCCGCGGCGGTCCGCTCCACCACCGGGGCGAGACCGGGCACGGCCGCGGCGAGTGCGTCGCCGTTGCGGCGGGCGGCCCGCTCGACCAGGGCGGCGAGGGCGTCGGGGAAGCGGGTGTGGCCCTCCCACAGCGGGCGGTCGTCGCCCCGCACTGTCAGCTGCCGCATCGCGGGCGAGCCCGGCACGGAGGCCAGTCCGCGCACCACGGTGAGCAGCGCCTCCGTCTCCGGCGCGGGAAGATCGCGGGGCGGGGGCGTCCTGGCGGAGTCGTCGCGCAGCGGCACCCCGGGCAGCTCCCGCTCGTAGGTGACGAGGACGCCGTCGCGCTCCTCGGAACCGAGGATCCGCGGCGTGGCGAAGGGCAGCGGATGGCGGGCGATGTCCGCCTGGACCCGGCTGACCAGGTCGAGACCGGCCGGCGGCCGTCCGTCCCACACCTTGGCGATCGTGCCTCCGCCGAGCCGGTAGACGGTGCCCTCGGCGCCCGCTGCCAGGGGCCGGGGCGCGGGGTGGCCGGAGGAGGCGAAGTACGCGAGCCAGTCCTCTGTGTGCCGTCGGGGATGTGTGGTCATGGGCGCAGTACATCCCGCCGTCCCGGCTCCGCGCATCTCCGTTCCGCCGGGTACGGAGTGTGTCCGGGAAACAGGTGCGAGGTCAGTCCTGTGCGGCCCCGGCGGGCCGGTGTGCGCGAGTACCTGACCGTCGTCACCGTCGCGGCCGGTATCGCGGTGCTCACGGCGCCCACATCTGGGACGCGTCCTCCGTCGCCGCACTCGACGCGGTCGGGACGAAGTACGCCGAACGCGGCAAGACCGTGGAGATCACCGGCCTGAACGATCCCAGCGCCGACCTGCACGGCAAGCTCGGCGGAACCCTCACCGCCGGCCACTGACCCGGCCGCGCCCCCGCCGCACGGCGCCGCCGCGTGGCGGGCCGCCGGCCGGCGCGTGAGCATGGGGGTGCGCAGGGCCCGGCCCGGACCGCGTGCCGTGCCGGAGGGAACCCGCCCTGCGACACCGTCCCCGCGCACAGCGACGGGCCGGGGAGCAGCCCTCGCCCCCGCTTCGCCGAACTCCGGGAGGCCCGATGCCCCAGCCTCGTCAGCGGCAGTCCCCGCCCGGCGTCACCCCGAAGATGACCCCCAGGCCCGACCACGGTGAGGAGAGCTACCGCGGCTGCGGGCGGCTGACCGGCAAGGTGGCGGTGATCACGGGCGGGGACAGTGGCATCGGCCGCGCGGTCGCGATCGCCTACGCCCGCGAGGGCGCGGACCTCGTGATCTCCTACCTCGACGAGCACGAGGACGCGGAGGAGACCGGGCGCTGGGTGCGGGACGCGGGCCGCGTATGCGTACTGGTACCCGGGGACCTGGCGGACCCGGCGCACTGCCGGTCGGTCGTCGAGCGGGCCGTGACGGAGTTCGGCCGGATCGACGTACTGGTCAGCAACGCCGCGTTCCAGATGACGCGCGACTCCCTCCAGGACATCCCCGACGAGGAGTGGGACCGCACCCTGGCGATCAACCTCAGCGCCTTCTTCCACCTGGCCAAGGCCGCCGTCCCGCACATGCGGCTGGGCTCGGCGATCATCGCCAGTACGTCGGTCAACTCCGACATGCCGCCGCCGCAGCTGCTCCCGTACAACGTCACCAAGGCCGGTATCGCGAACATGGCCGGCTCGCTGTCGCAGCTGCTGGGCCCGAAGGGCATCCGGGTCAACAGCGTCGCCCCCGGGCCCATCTGGACGCCGCTCATCCCGGCGACCATGCCCGAGGAACAGGTGGAGTCCTTCGGCTCCCAGGTACCGCTCGGGCGGCCGGGGCAGCCGGCCGAGCTGGCGGCGGTCTACGTACTGCTCGCCTCCGACGAGGCCGGTTACGTCTCCGGGGCCCGTATCGCGGTCACCGGCGGGCAGCCGATCCTGTGAGCGAGCGGATGAGCGGCCTGTATCCGCTGCGGCTGAGCGTGACGGCCAAGCCGCTGGTCTTCGGCGGCCACGCCCTCGCCCGCCGCCTCGGCAAGCGCGGCATCCCCGACTGGAGCGTCGCGGAGACCTGGGAGTGCAGCGATGTGCCGGGCGCACAAAGTGCGGTGGTCAACGGGCCGCTGGCCGGCCGGTCCTTGCGTCAGGTCGTCACCGAGTACCCCGCGGAACTGATGGGCGCCGGGTGGTCCGGTGACCGCTTCCCGGTGCTGACCAAGTTCATCGACGCCTCCGGCGCGCTGCCCGTGCACCTGCACGCCGACGACGAGGCCGCCCAGCGACTGGAGGGCCAGCCGAACGGCAAGACGGAGGCCTGGCACATCCTCGAGGCGGCGCCAGGCGCGACCGCACTGTGCGGCGTCAAGAAGGGAGTGACGAGCGACCGGCTGCGCGCCGCGCTGGAGGCGCAGGACTTCGACGCCGTGCTGCGCCGGCTGCCGGTGCGTGCGGGGGAGACCGTCTACGTCCCCGGGGGCACACCGCACAGCTTCGGCCCGGACACTCTCGTCTACGAGATCGAGCAGACGTCCGACATCCAGCAGCACGCGATGCGCTGGAACATGGAGGACGGCTCGCCCGTCGGCGACGCCGAGTTCGCCGCCAACCTCGACATGCTCATGCGCCAGGCCGACCTCGACAGCAGACCGGACTTCACGCCAGGGCTCCGCATCCCCGTGGGCGACGGAGTGGAGCGCGTCTTCCTGTGCGCGGGCCCGTACTTCGCACTCGAACGCTGGCGTGCCGCTGCGGAGGAGCCGCTGCGGCACTCCTTCGCCACCGCACAGATCCTCTCCAACGCCGGTGCGCCCGTGCGGGTGCGCACGGGCGGGTGGAGCGAGGAACTCGGGCGGGCGGAAACTCTTGTGCTGCCCGCCTCCTGCGGGGACGTGGAGATCGGCGGGCCGGCCGACGTCCTCTTCGGCTATCTCCCCGACCTCGACCGCGATGTCCGGGGCCCGCTGCTCGACGCCGGATATCCCCGCCGGCTCATCGACGCCCTCGGGCCCGCCGCCGGCGGCGCACCGGGACGAGCCGGACGGGGACCGTGACCGTGGGCGAGGTCCCCGGCGGCGGGCCCGGAGGCAGCCGGGGCCGCATGGCAGGCACCGGGTGTGCAGGCCCGGTCCGAAAGGAGAGTGATGGCCGCACCGGACGCGTCAGCGCGCATGCACCACAGCACCGCGGAGACCGAGGGCGCCGTCGACCTCGTACTGGACCATGCGCGGCGCCGGATCCTGGAGGAGCACCCCCCGCTGAACCGGTCGCGCACCCCGGGGGAACTCTCCCGCCTCGCGGCCGGAACACTCACCGAGGACGGCATCGGGGCCCGTGAGGCGCTCTCCGTCTTCGAACGGATCCTGGCGCCCGCCTGCGTCACCCTCGCCCATCCGCGGCATCTGTCCTTCATCCCCGGGGCGCCCACCAAGGCCGCCACCGCCTTCGACCTCGCCGTCTCCGCGGCCAACGCCTACGGCGGCTCGTGGCTGGAGTCGTCCGGTGCCATCTTCGCGGAGAACGAGGTGCTGGCCTTCCTCGCCCGCGAGTTCGGGCTCCCCGCCGAGGCCGGCGGCGCGTTCGTCCAAGGCGGCACGCTCGGCAACCTGTCCGCGCTGGTCGCCGCCCGCGACGCCGCACTGCGGAAGCGGAACGGGCACCGGCCGCCGCGCTGGCGCGTGGTGTGCAGCGCCGAGGCCCACTCCTCCCTGGTGACGGCCGCCAAGGTGATGGACATCGACATCACGCTCGCGCCCACCGGCGCCGACGGGAAACTCACCGGACAGGCGGTCGAGCGGGCCCTGGGGCGGTACGGGGACGAGGTGTTCGCGGTGGTCGCCACCGCGGGTTCCACCAACTTCGGCATCGTCGACGACATCGCCTCCCTCACCCGGCTGCGCCCCCGCCACGACTTCTGGCTGCACGTGGACGGCGCCTACGGGCTCGCGGCCATGCTGACGCCGGAGCGCCGGGAGCTGTTCCGCGGTGTGGAGCTGGCCGACTCGCTGACCGTCGACCCGCACAAATGGCTGTTCGCGCCGTTCGACGCGTGCGCTCTGCTCTACCGCGACCCGGGCGCGGCACGGGCGGCGCACGCCCAGGACGCGGCGTACCTCGACCCCCTCCACGACGCTCCCGGCTGGAACCCCGCCGACTACGCCGTCCACCTCAGCCGCCGCACCCGCGGACTGCCGCTGTGGTTCTCGCTGGCCACCCACGGGGCGGGTGCGTACCGCGCGGCGATCGCCCGGTGCCTGCACCTGGCGGAGGAGATCGCGGAGGAGATCAGGGCGAGGCCCCGCCTCTCCCTGGTCCGGGACCCCGAACTCTCGGTGGTCGTCTTCCGGCGCGAGGGCTGGCGCAAAGCCGACTACACCGCATGGTCGAACCGGCTGCTCAGGGAGCAGACGGCGCTCGTCGTCCCCAGCTCCCACCAGGGCGAGCCGGTCACCCGGTTCGCCCTCGTCAACCCGGCCGCCACCCGCGAAGAGCTCATCGAGGTCCTGGACACCATGGAGCGGTGACGGGGGAGCCGAACGTCTGGCGGAACGCCTGGCCCGCGCCGAGTGACGGCAGCCGCGGTGGCCTCGCGCCTCCCACTGTCCGTGACGGGCGTCACCACGAGTCATCAAACATGGGAGGTTAGGATGTTTGCTGCGCATGAGGCTGATGGGACTGCTGAAGGGAGCTGAGCAATGAGAGCCGCTGGACCCGGGGAGCCCGGGCGGAGACGGACCATATGGCTGGCGGTGGCATTGATCGTCGTCGCACTGAACCTGCGGCCCGCGATCGTGGCCATGTCGCCGCTGCTCGACGAGGTCCGCTCCGCGACCGGCCTCACGTCCACGGCTGCCGGGCTCCTGACCACCCTGCCCGTGCTGTGCTTCGGGCTGTTCGCACCGGTCGCGCCCCGCCTGGCCCGCAAGGCCGGCATGGAAGCGTCGCTGCTGGTGGTGCTCGTGGTGCTGCTCGCCGGTGTCGGCCTGCGGCTGGCGGGCTCCGTCACGGCCCTGTTCGCCGGCACCTTCCTGGTCGGCGTGGCCATCGCCATGGGCAACGTCCTGCTGCCCGGCATCATCAAACGGGACTTCCCCCACAAGGCCGGACTGATGACGGGCCTGTACTCGATGGCACTGTTCGGCGGCGCCGCACTGGCCGCCGGGCTGACCGTGCCGGTACAGCACGCCGCTTCCCTCGGCTGGCGCCCGGCCCTCGCCCTGTGGGGAGTCCTGGCCGTCATCGCCATCCTGTGCTGGGCGCCGCAACTGTCCACCGAGCACAGGGACATGGCCCCCAGCCACCCCGTCCGCGCCGTGCGGGGCCTGTGGCGGGAGCCGCTCGCCTGGTACGTCGCCCTCTTCATGGGCTTCCAGTCGCTGAACTACTACACCGCCACCGCCTGGCTGCCGGCCATCTTCACCGCCCACGGGATGTCCGCCGGGCAGGCGGGCTGGATGCTCTCCCTCAGCAGCATCCTGGGCATCGTCTCCTCCCTGGCCGGGCCGGTCCTCGCCGGCCGTACCCGCTCCCAGGGGTGGCTCGCCGTCGTCGCCGCGGTGCTGTGCTGCGCGGGCCTGGCCGGAATGATGGCGGCGCCCGTCACAGGCGCCTGGGTGTGGATGGTGCTCCTCGGCCTCGGGCAGGGCGTGGCGATCAGCGTGTCCCTGGCGTTGATCGTGCTGCGGGCCCCCGACGCCCGGCACGCGGCGCAGCTGTCGAGCATGGCGCAGTGCGTCGGATACCTGCTCGCCGCACTCGGCCCGCTGGTGCTCGGCGCCGTCCACGACGCCACGCACGACTGGACCACGGCCCTGACCGTGCTGGCAGCACTGCTGGTGCCGCAGACACTGTTCGGCGTGCTGGCCGGCCGCGACCGCTACGTGGGCCGCCACGAACGGCAGGCCGCGGCCCAGGGCCCCGTCCGGCACACCGACGCGGAGGTGGAGTGGGCCTCGATCGGGGCCGACGCCGACGGCACCCGGTAAGGCGCCGCCCACGGGCACGGGCCGATCCGCGCTGTCGGCCGCGCCGGGGGGCCGCGTCCCCCGGCGCGGCGGCGTCTATCCTCGCTGGTGTCCTGCTCAGGGGCCCGCGGGCCCTCGCCGCTGCCGTACGGCGCAACGCCGTCCGGCCGCGGGTGCCAGGACACCCCCCGCCGCCGCGGCCCGGCCCCGCCCACCCACTTGGAGGTCCCCCATGCCCCTGAGCAGCGCCCCGCGCCCGAACCTGGTGGGGACCGTCATCTCCCAGCTCGAAGCGCTGATCGAGAGCGGCGAGTGGGCTGTCGGCAGCAAGATCCCGCCGGAACCCGTGCTGGTCGAGCAGCTCGGCGTCGGCCGCAACACCGTCCGCGAAGCCGTACGTGCCCTCGTGCACACCGGTCTGCTCGAACCCCGTCAGGGCGACGGCACGTATGTGCGCTCCCGCAGCGAACTCGCCGCCGCCATGCAGCGCCGTCTGCGCCGCTCCGCCGCCCTGGACGCCTACGAGGTGCGCGCCTCCCTCGAACGCGACGCCGCCCGCTACGCGGCACTGCGCCGCACCGACGACGATCTGGCCGCGCTGCGCGCCGCCCTGGGCGGACGCACCCGCGCCTGGCAGGCGCAGGACACCGAGGCCCTGATCGAGGCCGATGTGACCTTCCACCAGAAGGTGGCCGCCGCCGCCCACAACCCGGTGCTCGCCGAGCTGTACGACTACTTCTCCGACGCCCTGCGCTCCACCCTGAGCTCCGTGATGCGGGCCCCTCTCCCCGACGCGGTCCGGCTCCAGAACGCCGCGCACGTCACCATCGTCGACGCCATCGCCGCCCGCGACCCCGACGCGGCCGAACAGGCCGCCGTCGCCCACCTCACCGAGGCCAGCCAGGCACTGCGCGGCCTCGCCGACGCCGACACACCACCGCACCCCTGACCCCGGGGACCGCCCGCGCCTCTCGCAAAACCCGTACGCACGAACCTGTACGCGTCCCGACGCACGGGCCGCCGGGACGAGGGCGTGACGGTATCGTCAGCACACCTCGATGCGCACGGTTGTTCCCCGATCACCGGCGGACGCCCGGAGCAGGCGGTGCCGCGAGAACGGACCGGCCTGCCGCACCGGCCCGCGGAAAGGTCCTCGTATGCGGATCCGCTCCTCCCGCTCCGCCGGTCTGCTCGCCGCCGTCGTACTGACCGTCGGCCTGGGCGCCCTCCCCGGCTGCGGCAACCCGCAGGAGGCGGGCCACTCCACGCGGGAGGCCGACGGCGACAGCGCACGGGCCCGGGCCCAGCGTGCCCGGCACGTCGCGGCGGCATGGGACGGGTCGGCGGCAGCCGCCAAGTGGCGTGCCGGATACCACCCGTTGGCCGAGACGGTCCGGCCGCCGAGGGGCGGCCTGCGCGGCGAGGCCGACAAGCGGGCCTACCGGACGGGCAGTTTCGTCCTGCGGGCGGAATTACCCACCGGAGGACCGCGGCACGGCCGGGTCGAGTGGCACAAGGGGAAAACCCTCAACCGGCCGTCGGACGGGGCGGAGGAGTCCTACGAGGCACTGGCCGAGGCCGCGGAGCCGGGCGCGCCGCACCTGGCGGTGACCCGGGTGGAACCAGGGCGGATGCGCGTCGTCACGAGCCGGGGAGCGGCGACCGTCCCGGCCTGGCTCTTCAGCCTGGAAGGCTACGAAGCGCCCCTCGTGCGGGCCGCCGTCGTCCCCTCCGCACCGCCCCGGTCGCCGGTCGAGCCGATTCCCGGCGTGCCCCTCGCCCTCAAGGGACCCGTAAGCACATCCGCGGACGGACGCGTCATCACAGTGATCGCCCACCACGGTGTCTGCGACCGCGGTGCCGGGGTGGAGGTGCTGGAGACCCGCGGCAGTGTGGTGCTGTCGGCCTTTGTCAAAGGCCCGCGGAAGCCCGGCCTGTGCACCAAGCAACTCGCGTCGCAACGGGGCACGGTGACGCTGCGCCGGCCGGTGTTCGACCGCGTACTGCTTGACGCCACCACCGGCCGGCCGCTTCCCCAACGGCCATGGACCCGGTACTGACCGGGAGAGCGCCGATACCCCTCCGAAAGGGGCTGCACCTCCTCGCGTCCTGGGCGGCAAGCCACGAGGACGACGCGTCCGGTAACCCGCGAGGCACCGCCTGAGGCAAGCCGGTGCCGCACGCACCGGCCACTGCGCCACCGCGTCACTGCGCCACCGCGTCACTGCGGCGCCGTACCGCCGTGCTGCTCCGTCTCCGCCGCCTGCTCGCCGCGGAGGGCGACCGCGCGGCGGAGGGCCGTACGGCAGGCGACGACGGCGGGGTGCCGGCTGCTGCCGCGGCGGGCGACGGTGACGATGCGGCGCGTGCCCTGGCCCTGGGGGAGTGGCCGCAGGGTCACGGTCGTTGGCGGCCCGTCCCCGAGGAGGCCGGGCAGGAAGGCGACGGCGTGTTCCTGCTCGACGAGGCGCAGGTGCAGCAGCAGGTCGGTCGTCTCGAACCGTACGTCGGGTTCGAAGCCGGCCGAGCGGCACAGGGTCAGGGCCCAGTGCCGCGCGGTCGTACCGTGCGGTTCCATCACCCAGGGCCGGTCAGCCAGCGAACGGAGCGCCGCCATCGGGCTCTTCGCGGCGGTTGGCCCGGCTGTTCGCGGGGTGGCGAGGTGGAGTACGTCGTCCAGCAGGTGCTCCTGTTCCAGCCCGACGGGCCGCGGGGCCGGATTGCCCGGGTACTCCTCGGCCAGCACGAGGTCGAAGTCGCGTGCCTGCAAGGCGGGCAGGGCCTCCTCCGGTTCCCGCTGCGTGACGTGGACGCGCAGTCGCGGGTGCGCGTCACGCAGCAGACGCAGCGCGGCCGGGACCAGGGAGAGGGCCGCCGTCTGGAACGAGGCGATGCGCAGGGTGCCGGTCAGTTCGGCGAGGGAGCCGGCGATGTCCGCCTCCGCGCGCTCCAGACGCTCCAGGACCGCCTCCGTGTGGGCGACGAGGATCTTGGCCTGCTCGGTCAGTCGCACCCGGCGCCCGACCGGTTCCAGCAACGGGACACCGACCTCGGTCTCCAGTTGCGAGAGCTGCTGGGAGACGGACGAGGGCGCGTAGGAGAGGGCCGAGGCGACGGCGGCGAGGGTGCCGCGGTGCTTCAGTTCGCGCAGCAGACGCAGCCGGTGCAGATCGAACATCGTGGGCCGCTCCCTCCCGCACTGCCCTTGAACCTCAAAAGGTTCGGATGATCCGATGAGTATAAGTTGGAAACATCCGCTGGACCGATCGAAGCGGTTGCCGGAGCCTGTACGCGTGTCCGAAGACGAAACGGAAGACGAAACCGAAGGCCGAACCTCGCCCCGTACGCCCCGCTGGTTCGCGCGGCCTGCCGCCCGGCTGTGGCGGTGCGCACCTCCGCCCGCGGAGGTGCGGAACTTCCACGCCACGCTTGCCGACTACGCCCCCACACCGCTGACGGAACTGCCCTCCCTGGCCGGTGAACTGGGGGTCGGCCGGGTCTTCGTGAAGGACGAGTCGTGCCGCCTGGGCCTGCCCGCCTTCAAGGCGCTGGGCGCCTCGTGGGCGGTCCATCGCGCGCTCGCCGAGCGGGCCGCGAGCGGTGCCGACCCGGGTCCCGTCACTCTGGTGACGGCCACGGACGGCAACCACGGCCGCGCTGTGGCCCGTATGGCACACCGGCTGGGGCAGCGCGCCCGGGTGTTCGTCCCGCACGGTGTGCATCCGCGGGCCGTCGCGGCCATCACGGCCGAAGGGGCAGAGGTCACCGAGGTGCCGGGAAGCTACGACGACGCCGTGCGCCGGGCGGCCGAGAAGGCAGCCGCCCCGGACGCGGTCCTGATACAGGACACCGCCTGGGCCGGTTACGAGCGGATACCGGGATGGATCGTCGAGGGGTACTCCACCCTCTGCGCCGAGATCGACGAACAACTCGCGTCCCGTGGCGTGGCCGAAGGGCCCGGCCTCGTCTGCGTCCCGGTGGGGGTCGGGTCACTGGCCCAGGCCGTCATCACCCACTACCGCAGCCGGCCGTCCGGCCACGCCCCCGCGTTGCTGTCGGTGGAGCCCGAGACCGCCGCCTGCGTCCTGGAGAGCCTCACCCGCGGCGCACCCGTCAGCGTCACCACCTCGCACACCACCATGGCGGGCCTGAACTGCGGCACCCCGTCCAGCACAGCCTGGCCCCGCCTGCGCGACGGGCTGGACGCCGCCGTCGCCGTCACCGATGCCGCCGCGGACCGCGCGGCTGCCCGCCTGGCCGCACTCGGCGTCTCCTCGGGGCCCTGCGGAGCGGCCACGCTCGCCGGTCTGCGGACAGCGCTCACCGGCCGGGACGCCGGAGACCGGCGAACGTCACTGGGACTCGACGCCACCTCGGTCGTCGTCCTGCTGAACACCGAGGGCACGTCGGCCAACCCCCACTTGGCCACCGCTCCCTGACCACACGGCACGCAACTCCCGCACCCTCCCCCCGACTCCAGCCCCGCCGGGGAGGCCGGCCCGGCCCCCGGCGGGGAGAAAGCCGTCACCATGCTGACCCACTTCGCAGCCGCGGCCGGCGTGCTCGGCCTGCTGACCGTCACACCGGGCCCCGACATGGCGGTGGTGACCCGACGCGCCCTCGCGGCCGGCCCCGGCGACGCACTGCGGACCAGCGGCGGTGTCGCGCTCGGACTGCTGGTGTGGGGAGCCCTCGCCGCGGCGGGCCTCGCAGCGGTGCTGACCGCCTCTCCCACCGCCTACCTCGTCATCAAGCTGCTGGGCGCCTGCTACCTGGTGTTCCTGGGTGCCCGGACGCTGTGGCAGCACCGGCACTCCGCGCCCGACACCGCTGCGGACACGGCCGGCGCGACCGGAGGCGGCCCCTGGCGGACGGGGCTGATCAGCAACGTCCTCAACCCGAAGATCGCCGTCTGCTACACCGGACTGCTGCCCACGCTGGCCCCGCCCCAACTGCCCGCCGCCTGGGCCATGGTGCTCCTCGTCCTCCTCCACGCCGCCCTCACCCTCGCCTGGCTGGGCGGCTGCGTGCTGCTGCTCACCCGGTCGGGACACCTGCTCCGCAGTCCGCGGAGCCGCCGCTTCCTCGGGCGGACCACGGGTGCGGTGCTGATCGGCTTCGGCCTGGTGGCCGTGTCGGTGTGAGCCCTCGCCGGGAAGGGCGCCGCGGCCGGACGCAGGTGCTCGTCCGGCCGCGGGGCGGGGTGGTCCGCTCCGCCGGCGGGAGCCGAGGGCACGGCTCCCGCCGACGGGGGCGTCACCACTTGATGGCGTCCTCCAGCGACTGCTGCCAGTAGGTGACCTTGAGGCTGTCGTCGATGTAGACGCCCTCCGCGGGCAGCGACGGGTGGGCGCCGGCCGGGACGTCCTCGTCGGGGGTGCGGCCCTGGAAGTAGACGGTGAGGGACTTCTCCACGTGGCCGTCGCCGCCGCTGCCGTCGGCGGAGGACAGGTTCACGGAGGCGTACCCGCTCTCGCCCGGAGCCAGCGTGACGACGGCCTGCGGCTTCGAAGCCTCGATGGCCGGCGGCACCGACTGCGCCTCGCCGAAGCGGACGGCCGGGTAGGCGTAGAGGTAGCAGGTGCTGTTGCTGGTGTTGGTGACAGTGAGCAGCATGTGGTTCGCCGGGCGGTTCAGAAGCTGCGCCTCCGTCCGGGTGTTGGAGCCCTGACAGGTGACGGCCTTGCCGGCGCTCGTACGGGCGTTGCGCTTCCCGGCGGTGACCGTCGCCGCATCACCCGCAGCCGCCTTCGAACCGGACGCGACCTGTTCGGCGTCGTGGTGGGAGGACGAGACGGCGCGGGAGGAGGCGGAGGGCGAGGAGGCGCCCGAGGAGCGCGCGTCGTCGTCCGCCGATCCGCCGCCGCACGCGGTCAGGGAGAACGCGGCGAACGCGACGGCCGCGGCGGCGGGCAGGAGACGTGCGCGGGAATTGCGGATGCTGGACACGTGGGTGAGCCCCTTCGGTGGTGCGGTCGGTGTGGTGCTTGGATGACCGAAGCTTGCGGGGCGGTCCGTCCCAGGTGCCACACAATCCGGCCAGTTCGGGACGCCGGAACGCAGAAACAGGCTCCGACCAGGGACAATGCAGAGGTCCTGGAACGCGGGAACGGGACGCGACAGGCCACCGGGGGAAGGGGAGGGAACGGTGTCAGGGGCGACAGGGGCCACCGGAGCGAGGGGCTTTGCCGAGGAGGCGGAGGCGTTCGCCGAGCTGCTGCGGCGGCTGAAGGAACGCTCGGGGCTCAGCTACGGCGCGCTCGCCAAACGGCTGCACACGAGCACGTCGACGCTGCACCGCTACTGCAACGGCAGCGCGGTCCCGGCCGACTACGCACCCGTCGAACGGCTCGCCAGGGTGTGCCGGGCCACCCCGGACGAACTGGTGGAGCTGCACCGGCGGTGGATCCTGGCGGACGCGGCGCGCGGACGCAGGGCGGCGCCGGGAACGCGCGGCGGGACGAGTGGTGACGGCACCGGACAGCCGAAGGCGCCCCCGGCGCCCGTGGAGCCGACGACCGGCGCCGGGGGCGGCCCCGCCCGCCCGGAGGCCCCCGGAGACGGGCTGCCCGGGTCGGGGGAGGGCCCGGCTGTCGCGGGTGGCTTGCTGTCCGGGGCCGGGGAGACCCGCGACGTTCCGGGGAACGGCGCGCACCCGGCGGCGGGAGGACCGCCCGTTCCGGGTGACGGCCCGAACGGGACGAGTGGAAGCCAGGCCGTTCCGGCAGACGGCCTGGCCAAGACGGTGGGGAAGCAGGCTGTCCCGGACGACGGTCCGCACGGGACGGCAGGAGAACCGGCTGTCCCAGGAGACATCCCGTCCGGGGCAGCGGACGGCGCGGAGGCGGCGCCCGGGGACGACGGATCCGGCGGGCGCGGCGCCCCCGAGGCATCCGGTGAACACGCCCGTCCCGACGGACGGGACGGGCATGGCGCACCCGGACGGAACGACGAGCAGGGCCGCCCGGCCCGCTCCGACGAGCGCGGCCATCCCGCCCGCCCCGACGGCCGAAGAGCACTCACCGGATCCGACGGGCGCGGCGGCACGGGACTACTCGATGGACGAGGCGAACCCGACGAGTGTGCCGGTCCCGACGGCCCCGCCCGGCCCGACGGCCCCGACCGGTCACAGGAACCAGTGGTCCACCGCACCGTGGCCCGCGCTCCCGTACGCTCCCGGCGGCGCCGGACCCTGCTCGTCGCCTCCGTCGCCGCCGCCGTTCTGGGAGCCGTCGCCCTCACCGTGCAGCTGCCGGCCACCCGCGGGGACGTCACCGGCAAGCAGGCGGCCGAGGTCACCGCTCCGGCCACCGGAGCAAGGAGTGGTCCGGGGCGGGCGCACGAGGCACGGCCACCCGTGCCCTTCCCGTCCCCGTCCCGGTCCAGGAGTGCGAGCGGCGGTGGCTCCGCCGCGCCGACGCCGAAGTCCGGTGCCGAGGACGGCAGGAGCGCCGCCCGGCGCGGCGGTGGTGCGCCCGTCAACGTCGCCGTCCGCCCCTACGTCTACGAGAGCCCGTGCAGTCAGCACTTCCTCGTGGACGGTGAGCCGGAACAGGTCGGCCCGCCCGCCGGTGAGCAGGACGCGCCCCGCTGGGCCGCCGCCTACCGTGCGGTCTCCTCGGGGGAGCAGCGCGTGGCCCTCACCGTGCAGGGCACCGGCAAGGAGACCGTCGTGCTGGAGGCCCTGCATGTGCGGGTCGTCAGCAAGGGCGCCCCGCTCGCCTGGAACGACTACTCGATGGGCGTCGGCTGCGGCGGCAACGTCGAGACCAAGTCCTTCGGTGTCGACCTCGACAACGGCAGCCCCACCGTCACCGTCAGGAACGGCCAGCGGGACTTCCCGTACAAGGTCAGCGAGTCCGACCCGGAGGTCTTCTACGTCACCGCCCGCACCAAGGCGCACGATGTCCGCTGGGACCTCACGCTGGACTGGTCGAGCGGCGACCGTCGCGGCACGGTGCACATCGACAACAACGGCAGCCCCTTCCGCACGAGCGCCGATGCCGGCCGCCCCGGCTACGACTACCCGCTGGGCGGCAGCGAGTGGATCGAACGGGAGGAGTAGCCGTGGCCGCCCGTCACCGTGCGGCGGCTGCCGCGTTGCGGATCCAGCTGCGGAACTCGATGGCCAGGTGCCGGCAGTGGCCCTCGATCATCGAGTCCGGTGCGGCGGACGGGTAGATGACGCGTACCACCACATCCGCGCCCGTGGCGGTGTCCCGTGCCTGGTGCAGGCAGTACGCGAAGGGGGTGCCGTCGTCCAGGGCGAGCAGGGCGTTCATCAGCGTCACCGGGTAGGCGGCGTCCAGGTACGCGCCGACCGCCGGGGGCAGTTCGCGGGCCACCGAGACCTTGAAGCGGGTGAGGTGGCCGCCGATCGTCTCGACCATGCCCCCGGTGTAGGACGGCGGTTCGACGTAGTGCTCGGGGTGGGCGTTGAGCAGCAGTGTCTTGTCCTGGAAGCGGCCGGTGCCGGCCTGTGACCCGAACCAGCCGGCCAGCTCGGAGCCGCCGAGTCCGTGCACGGTGAACTCGGTGCGGGACTCGCGGTAGGTGCCGGCGGAGGCCTCGACGAGTCCCTTCTGGAAGCGGTCACCGGCGGCTATCTGGTCGGCGAGGAGGTCCATCATCACCTGGCCACCGGCCACGGTCTTGAGGTTCTTCAGCGCCCGTCGCGCGGCTTCGAGTTCCCACCGGTCCACTGCGGTTTCGTCGAACGTGCCGCCCATCGTGTGGACGTCGACGGTCACCGAGCGGTGCGGCTGTGTATCGGTGCTGGTGCTCATGGGTGTCTCTTTCGCCAGGGTGGAGAGGTGCGTGGCATGACGGAATTGCCGGGCATGCTCATGCATCGGCCCGCTTGTCGGGGCCTCGACGGCGAGCGTAAGATGCATCCATGCATCTTGCAAGCTCGGATTCCGGTCCCAGGCGTCGCCGGCACGGCGCGGAACTGAAAGCGGCGCTGCTCGACGCGGCGTGGGACGAACTCATGGAACGCGGGTACGCCGCACTCACCTTCGCCGGGGTCGCGCACCGTGCGGGCACCAGCCGCCCGGTCGTCAACCGCCACTGGGCCGCCAAGGACGTGCTGGTCCGCGACGCCCTGGCCCGCGCCGGCGACAGGTTCCCGTTCGCCGACCCCGACACGGGGTCGCTGCGCGAGGACACCGTCGCACTGCTCGAACAGCTCAATGACGGGTTCGCGATGTTCGCTGCGGCCATGACCGCACAACTGGCCGCCTACTTCGAGGAGACGGGAACGACGCCCGCCGAACTGCGGGCATCCCTGATCGACCAGCGGTGGTCACTGATCGAATCCGTGACGCACCGTGCCGTCGAACGCGGAGAGATCGACGGGGCGAAGCTGACCCCCCGCATCATGCGGCTGCCCTACGACCTGCTCCGGCACGACGTCCTCATGAACCTGCGACCCATGCCCTCCTCGGACATCGAGGAGATCGTCGACACGGTCTTCCTCCCGCTGGTCACCTGAGCCGCTGCTCACCTGAGCTGCCGGGCTGCCGGGCAGCCGGGCAGCCGGGCACCGAAGCGTGGGCCGGCCGGCCCGCTGACACAGATCGTCAACTGATCGACTCTCACGGGACTGGCCGCTCTGCGGGCCCTGCGTAGGGTTTCAAGGAGACGAAGCAGTGCGGCATTCACGCACTCCGTCCGCTGCCGCGCCGAGTGTTCAGGCGCATCCCGAGAGAAGGAAACACCCCTATGCGTGCCCTTGTGGTCGAGCACGGCGAGGCCGGACCCGTCCGGTTCGCCGACGTAGACGAGCCCGAGCCGTCCAGCGACGAGGCGTTGGTCGAGATACGCCACATCGGTCTCAACTTCGGCGAGCTGAACTATCTGCACCTGTGGCAGTCCGGCGCCGTGCACGGTCACGACGCGGCCGGCGTCGTGGTGCGCGCCGCGGCCGACGGCTCGGGGCCGCCCGAGGGCACCCGCGTCGCGCTGGGGATGTCGTCCCACGCGTGGGCGGAGCGGGTGGCGGTCAGTCCCGCCTCGCTCGGCATCGTCCCCGAGGGCGTCGATCTCGCCGACGGCGCCGCGCTGGGCATCGCCGGAGTCACCGCGCTGCGGGTGCTGCGCAAGCGTTCCCTGCTGGCGCGCGACGTCCTGATCACCGGCGCCAGCGGGGGCGTGGGCCATTTCGCCGTCCAGCTGGCGGCGCTGGCGGGCGCCCGGGTGACGGCACTCGTGGGCTCACCGGACCGGGCCGCCGGACTCCGCGAACTCGGAGCCGACAGGGTCCTGACCGACCTGGCCGGGACCGAGTACAGCTTCGACTTCGTCCTGGACACGGTCGCCGGACCGCTGCTGGCCCAGGCGTGGCACCGCCTCGCCGAAGGCGGCACCATCCACCTGGTCGGCTACTCCTCGGGGCAGGACACCACGTTCCCGTCAGGGGCCTTGTTCGGCTTCGGTGAGTCCCGCAGCATCACCACCTACGGCGACATGACGCCGACCAGCGAGGACCTGACGGACCTGCTCGGCCTCGTGGCCGCCGGAAGGCTCTCGGTACCGGTCGGACTGCGGGGCAGCTGGCTGGATGTGGACGATGCCGTCCAGGCACTGTTCGCGCGGAAGGTGCACGGAAAGATCGTTCTTGACGTGGTCTGACGCCTGGCGACAAGAAGGGAACGATGGACGTACTCGCTGAGGCCCTGCGCGTATCTGGCGCGCGAGGGGCACTCGGGGTCGTGCTGGAGGCCGGCGGGACCTGGGGCCTGTGGCTGGACTCCTCCCCGGGAGCGGCACTGCACGTGGTGTCCCGCGGCACGATGTGGCTCCACGTCCCGGGCGGGAAACCCCTGGAGGTGGGGGAGGGGGACGCCGTCCTGCTGCCGCCGGGCACCGCCCACGGGCTGGCCGGCGGGCCCGACACGGTGATGGGGCCCTGTGACCGGGAGGCGACGGGACGGGCGCTCACCGACGGCAGCGCCCTGCACCTGGGCTCGGACCCGGCGCGGACGGAGGTGCTCATCCTGCGCTACGAGCAGGACCCGGAGGTGAGTACGCCGGTGCTCACCTCCCTCGCCCGGCCGATGCACGTCACGAGCCGCGAGAACGCACAGTTCAGAAAGACCGTCGAGTTTCTGACGGCCGAACTTGCACAGCCGCAGATCGGCACCACCGCCGCCGTCAACAGCATCGTCGACCTTCTGCTCATCCAGTTCGTACGCGTCTGGCTGGCCCGCCACCCGGAGCGGCAGCCCGGCTCATGGCTGGGCGGGATGCGCGACCCGGTCGTACGCGACGCCCTGGAACGTGTCCACGCCCGGCCGGAACACCCCTGGACCACCGAGTCCCTGGCGGCGGCGACCTCGGTCTCCCGGGCGACGCTGTCCCGGCACTTCAGATCCGCCCTCGGACAGACGCCGGGTGCGTACGTGACGCAGTGGCGCCTGGACCTGGCGTCCGTCCGGCTCCGCGACACCGACGAGCCGGTCGAGTCGATCGCCGACGCGGTCGGCTACGCCTCACCGCACGCTTTCAGCCGCGCCTTCCGACGTGCCCGGGGCATGCCGCCGGGCGAGTACCGTGCCCGGCTCCGGGGCGACCGCGGGCAGACGGCCACCGGCGGCAACGCTTGAGCACGCCGGTCCGGGCCGACGCGGCGGCGGACCGGCCGCAGCGGGCCTGTTGCCCAGCGGCCACGTACTCAACAGGCATACCGGGAACCACACGCTCACCAGTCGGAAAGGGCGCCCCAGTGGCCGCTCAGCCCCCGACGGCCGCCGCCGGCGCCGACGCTGCGAGACTGCTGCCATGGACCCAGTGCCGCACCCTGTCGCCGATGCCCTCTCCTACCTGGCCGGTGAGTGGACCGTACGCCGTGAGCTGCGTGACCGGGCAGCCGGTCACAGCGGCTGGTTCACCGGGCGCGCGGAGTTCCGCAGGGACGGCACCGGTACGGAATGGCTGCACGTGGAGGAAGGCGTCCTGGAGTGGGGCGGGACCCGGCGGCAGGCCGGGCGGACGCTCCGGCTGACACCGAACCCGGACGGCACCGCGGAGGTCGCCTTCCTGGACGGGCGGCCCTTCCACCACCTCGACCTGACCGGCGGCCGGTGGATCGCCCGGCACCCGTGCGCCGCCGACCTGTACGAGGGCACCTTCACGGTGGTCTCCGACGACGAGTGGCGGCTGCGCTGGGTGGTGCACGGCCCGGCCAAGGACCAGTTGCTCAGCTCGGTCTACCGCCGGACCGCACCCTAGCGGCGCTTTTGGCCCGTACCGCGCCGGACGGCCGAGGAAGACGCCCCGACGCCGGGGCGCAGGCTCAGATGGTCGAGGACGAGCCCCACCCCGCGAGCCACCCACGTCCACGTCCTCACCAGAAACTCGTCCACCGCATCCTTCTCTCCACGACCTTCGTCCCCTGACCAGACGCAACCAGCACCCGAACGGTTGCCCAACAGCCGCCCCTTCCGCGCGGCCCGTCCAATGTGCCGGCCCGCCGCATGGAACGGTGAAGGGGCGCCGCCCGGGTGCGGGGCCGGGCGGCGCCCCTGGGGCCGGCCGGGTCATTCCCGGGTGCCGGTCCGGGTGAGGGGGAGGTGCAGGGTCTCGCGGAAGGCGAAGAGGACCACCAGTGCGGAGACGACGGCGAGCCCCATCAGGTAGAAGCCCGGCGCGAGGGGACTGCCGACGGCGGTGACCAGACCGGTGGCGACGAACGGTGCGGTACCGCCGAACAGGACGTAGGCCGCCGTGTAGCCGAGGGCGGAGCCGCTGGCCCGCAGCTGGCCCGGGAACATCTCGACCATGGCCGGGACGTTGGAGGTGCCGATCACCGCGACGAGCACCGCCAGTACCGCCGTGCCGACGAGGGCTCCGGCCAGTCCGGTGCCGATCAGCCAGAAGACGGGGAGGGTGGCGACCGCGAAGCCGCCGCAGGCCGCCAGCAGCATCGGCCGGCGCCCGTAGCGGTCGCTGGCGGCGGCCATGAAGGGGCAGGCCGCGCTGTAGGCGAGCATTGCGACGAATCCGACGAGCATGGCCTGCGACTTGGTGTAGCCGACCTCCTCCGACATGTAGGAGATCATGTAGCTGCTCATCAGGTAGTAGCCGACCGCGTTGGTGATGCTGTAGCCGAAGAGCGTCAGCACCTGCCGCCGGCAGGCCCGCCACGCCTCCCGCAACGGCGCCTCCTGCACGGCCTCGCGCCGCTCCATCGCGCGGAAGACGGGGGTGTCCTCGATCCGGCTGCGCAGATAGAGGCCGATGAGCCCCAGCGGCCCGGCCAGCAGGAAGGGGATGCGCCAGCCCCAGCTCTCCAGTGCGGCCTCGTCCAGGGACGAGGTGATCACCAGCCCGGTCAGTGCGCCGGCCACCGAGGCGAGTCCCACCGTCAGCGGGACGACGCTCGCGTACCGGGCACGGCGGCCCTCGGGCGCGTACTCCATGATGAACGCGGAGGCACCCGTGTACTCGCCGCCGGTGGAGAAGCCCTGCACCGCGCGCAGCAGGAAGAGCAGCACCGGGGCGACGATGCCGATGGTGGCGTAACTGGGCAGCAGGCCGATGAGGAGTGTCGAGCCGCTCATGCACAGCACGCTCAGCGCCAGCATGCGGTTGCGGCCGATCCGGTCGCCGTAGCGGCCGAAGAAGGCGGCGCCCAGCGGCCGGGCGATGAAGCCGCCCGCGAAGACGGCCCAGGTCGCCAGGAGGGCGGCGGTCTTGTCGTACTGCGGGAAGAACAGTCCCGCGATGGTGGCCGACATGATGGCGTAGGCGCCGGAGTCGAACCACTCGACGAAGTTCCCGACGGCGGTCGCCAGGGCGACCTTGCGCCGTACCCGGGGTGCGTCGGCCGCTTCGGCCGCCGTGCCGTCGCCGCGCGTCTCGTCCCCCGGGGCGGACCGGGGCAGGGTGCTGTCTGTCGTCACCGTGGCCCGTCCTTCGTGCTCTGTGTACCGGTGTCGGGGGTGGCGGGTGCTGGGGCCGCGGGGTTCGCGGCGGCACCGAGGTCGCGGGCCCGCAGGGCGGCGCGCTGGACCTTGCCGGTGGCCGAGCGGGGCAGCTCGTCGGTGAACTCGATCAGCCGCGGGTAGGCGAAGCGGGAGTGGGTGGTGCGGGCGAAGCCGGAGATCTCCCGGGCCAGCTCGTCACCCGGCTCGTATCCGGGGTTCAGCTCGATCCACGCCTTGACGGCCTGGCCGCGCACCGGGTCGGGGACGCCGACCACTCCGGCGTCGGCGACGGCGGGGTGCCCGCGCAGCACGGCCTCCACCTCGTAGGGGCCGACCCGGTACCCGGAGGTCTTGATGACGTCGTCGGTGCGGCCCAGGAACCAGAAGTAGCCGTCCTCGTCCATGACGGCCTGGTCCTTGGTGCGGTACCAGGTGCCGCCGAAGGTCTCGGCCGACGCCTCGGGCCGGTTCCAGTAGCCCAGCGGGTACTGGGGGTTGGACCCGGCGCGCAGGCAGATCTCGCCCGGCTGTCCCACGGGCACCTCGCGGTCGTGCTCGTCCAGCAGTGCGACGTCCCAGCCGGGCAGGGGCCGGCCCATGGAGCCGGGCTTGACCGGTACGCCGGGGAAGTTGCCGAGCAGCGGGTAGGACTCGGTCGATCCGTAGTAGTCCAGCAGGGTCACGCCGAACTGTTCGCGGAACCAGTCGATCAGGTCGGGGGTGAGCGGCTCGTTGGAGCAGCACACCACGCGCAGCGACTGCGGATAGCGGGTCCCGGCGTCCGGGACGTCCTGCATCATCTTACGGAGGAACGTGGGGTTGACCAGGGCCGTTGTCACCTTGTTACGGGACATGGCGGCCAGCAGCCCGGCCGGGTCGAAGCCGGCGGCGGGCCGGTGGACGAGGTGGACGGCGCCGGCGCGCAGCGGGCCCATCAGCTTGGCCATGGACCAGGCCCAGTCCCCGGCGCCGTAGAAGACATCGCCGGGCCGCAGATCGTGGCAGTGGCGGAACTCGTTGTGCCCGAGCAGGGTGCGGTGGGCGTGCACGATGCCCTTGGCCGGTCCGGTGGTCCCGGAGGTGTAGAAGATCAGCGCCGGGTCGTCGGCGGCCGTCGGGGCGGTCGCGTACTCGGGTGCCAGGGCGCCGATCGCCGGGTCGTCGACGTCCACCACGGTGCCGTCGAAGCCCTCGGCCCGGCCGAGCGCGGCCCGCTCCGTGATCAGTACGCCCGCGCCGGAGTCGGCCAGCCGGTAGCGGATGGGCTCGTCCGCCCACAGCAGCGACATCGTCACCAGGACGGCGCCGGTCCGCAGGACGCCCAGATAGGTGGCCGGGGTGTCCGGACGCTGCGGCAGCAGCACGGCCACCCGGTCGCCCTTGCGGACACCGAGCGCGTGCAGATGCGCGGCCACCTGGCGGGAGCGGTCCTGGACCTGCTGCCAGCGGACCTCCTCCCGGTGGCCGGTGTGGTCCTCGAAGATGAGCGCGAGTTTGTCGCCCGGGTGCCGGTCGGCGACGTCGGCGGCCATGTTGTACCGCTCGGGGACGCTCCAGCGGTGGTCCGCCACGAGCCGGCGGTAGACGGAATCTCCGTCACCGGTCGTATCGGCGGTATCAGCGGCATCGGCGGTGTCGGCGGGGGTGACGCCGGTGGTCATGGTGTTCCTCCTGGTGGGGCGGGGCGGATCCGGGGGGTACGGGCCGGTGCGACGCGGCGGCGGCCGGCCGGCTTCAGCGGCGGCGGCCGGCCAGGAAGCGGGCCATCTCGCGTTGCGGCTCGCCCGTGGCGTAGGCGGCCGTGTGCACCTTCTTCGCCGCCTCGACCGCCTCGTCGAGCCCCGCGTCGTCCAGTTCGCGCAGCCGGCCCTTGGTCAGGGCGACGGCACCGGGCGGGAGCTCCGCCAGCCGTGCGGCCTCCGCCAGCGCCTCGCTCTTCACCCGGTCCTGGTCCACCAGGCGGGACAGCAGCCCGAGCCGCTGCGCCTCGGGGCCGTCCACCAGGCGGCCGGTGAGGGCGAACTCCGCGGTCTTCGCGCGGCCGAGGATGCCCCGCATGGCCCAGATGCCGGTGATGCTGGGGATGCCGGAGAGCACTTCCGGCTGTCCCATCCTGACGCCCTCGTGGCCGATGCGGAGGTCGGCGAGGAGGGCGAACTGGAATCCGGAGCCGGCCGCGACCCCGTTGACGGCGGCGACGACCGGTTTGTCGAGGGCCCGCACCGCGCGGAAGAGGCGGCCGAAGTCGTCGATCCACGCCTCGGCGGCGGCGTGGTCGTCGGGGTCGATGGCGGCCGTCTCCGCCAGGTCCTGGCCCGCGCAGAACGCGCGTCCGGCGCCGGTGAGCACGACCGCCCGGCACTGCGGGTCGGCGCCCGCCTCGTCGAGCGCGGCGACGAGCCGGTCACGCATCGCGGCGGTCCAGGCGTTCAGCTTGTCGGGACGGTTGAGCGTCACCTCGGCCACGTGGATTCCCTCGCCGTCGGCCGGTACGGGGTGGCGGGTCACCAGGACGGTGCTGTCGTCGGTCATGAGGGCATGCCTTTCTGTCGCTTGTGTCGCTTCCGTGGTTTTCAGGGGCCTGACTGCGCCTGTCGTGCGCGCAGGGGAGGGCTGCGGCATGGCCGCCGCACATGGGGTGGGTGGGTTGAGGGCGGGTGAAGGCCGGTGGGCTTCCCGTCGGCAGCCATGCAAACAGCCCGCGATGTGATCCGGCTAACACCAATCGGGACTGCCGGCGATATCGGAGCGATATGGTGCGCCGATGGAGCTTCGTCACCTGCGTTATTTCGCCGTTCTGGCCGAAGAGCTGCACTTCGGCAGGGCCGCGGAACGGCTGCACATGGCGCAGCCGCCGCTGTCGCAGCGCATCCGCGACTTGGAGAACGAACTGGGTGTGCGGCTCTTCGACCGCACCCGTCCCCGGGTTCAGCTCACCGAGGCGGGCGCGCTGTTGCTGGAGCACGTACGGCCGGTGCTGGCCGGCGTCGACAGTGCACGGGAGGCCATGCGGCGGGTGCGGCCGGGGGAGGCGGGCGTCCTGCGGGTCGGCGTGCCGCCGGACACGGGCCCGCAGGTGCTGCCGACGCTGACCGCCGGCTTCGCCCGCCGCGTCCCCGACGTGCTCATCGACCTGCACGAGCTGACGACCGACGAGCAGTTGCTGCGGCTGCGTGAGGGCGAACTGGACGCGGGGGTGGTCCGGCACCCCGCGGACACGGTCGGTCTGGAGTCCGGGCCGGTGCTACGGCGGGAGCTGGGCGTCGTGCTGCGGGCCGACCACCCGGCGGCCCGGCCCGGGGGCGCCGTCCGGCTGCGCGACCTGGACGGCGCCTCGCTGGTGGTCTTCCCCCGGGCGATGGCGCCACGGCTGTACGACCACATGCTGCTCATCTGCCGTGACGAGGGGCTGCTGCCCGGGGCCATCCGGCACGCGCGCAACCCGCACTTCGTGCACGGTCTCGTCCTCGCGGGCCGGGGCGTCCACTTCAACGAGCCCCCGGCGACACCGCTTCCCGACGGACTGGTCTGGCGCCCGCTGGAGGGGGCGACGCTGGCCTGGCAGACCTCGGTCGTGTGGGTGCCCACCCGCCACAACGAGGCGATCGTCGCGTTCACCGAGGCGGTGTCCGAAGGACTGACGGCGGCCGGGCACCGTCTGGTGGAGGCGGTGCCCGAAGCAGCCCGGAGTGGTGACTGAGGCGGCGTTGGGCACGGGCGGTCACGACCCGCGCTCCCCCTGTGGAGGGCCGGACCGGTCAGCGCTGCGGCGGCCGGGGCCGCACCCGGGGGGTCTTCCTGCGCAGCCAGTCACGCCGTTCCTCGTCCATCGGCACGTGCCACTGGAGATGGCCGCAGCCGGTGCACACCAGAACCGTGAAGACGTTCACCTTCATCAGCAGCCCGCCCGGCTTGCGGAGCCCTAACTGCCCGGCCATCTCCGCTTCGTGGACCTCGTCCCCGCCGCACAGGGAGCAGAATCCGCTGCGCATGTCGTCTGTCGCCATGCCGGCCGACTGTAGCGGCCGGCCGGACCGCTCCCGGCGGGGGCCCGGCCGTAGCGGCCCCCGGCACCCGCAGCCCCGCCCGCCGGGCGGACGGATCACCGCGCCTGACCTGCGGGCACACGAGGGCGCCGGGCCAGTTCTCCGTCCGTGAGGGCGACTTCGTCGTCGGCGATCCGGCGTACCACCCGCGGATCGTGCGTGATGACGAGCACGCCCAGCGACTGCTCCTCGCACAGCTGACGCACCAGGCCGAGCACGGACTCCTGGGTCACCGAGTCCAGGGCCGAGGTCATCTCGTCGCACAGCAGGACGCGTGGTCCGGCGGCCAACGCCCGGGCGAGGGCGACACGTTGACGCTGGCCGCCGGAGAGCCGGCCGGGCAGCCGTCGCGCGAGCCCGGCCGGCAGGCGGACCAGGGCGAGCAGCCGCTCGATCTCCTCGTCGATCTCCTGTGCGTCCCGCATCCCCCGCAGGACGCGCAGCGGACGCCGCAGGGCGTCATGGACGGTCTGCGCGGGGTGCAGCGTCTCCGCCGGGCTCTGCGGCACCAGTTGGACCGCCGCGCGGTCCGCGGTGCGCCTCTTGTGCGCCCGCCCCGGCAACGGCCGGCCGTCGAGGAGGACCGTTCCGGCGGCCGGCGGATGGAGCCCCGCCAGGCAGCGGGCCAGTGTCGTCTTGCCGCTGCCGGAGGCGCCGGTGACGGCCAGGCACCGTCCCGGGTGCACCGTCAGACCGACGTTGTGGAGGACCTGCCGGGTGCCGCGCCGCGCGGTGAGACCTTCGACGTGCAGCAGCGGGGTCCCGCCGCTCTCGCGGGGAGGACGGCCGGCTGCCGCCGACGCCGCGGTGACGAGTGCCGCAGCGGCCCGGGAGGCCGGAGCGGTCAGCACGCGTTCCGCCGGGGCGTCCTCCACGATGCGTCCGTCGTCGAGCACCACGATGCGGTCGGCCAGTCCGTCGATCGAGGACAGGTCGTGGGTGATCCACAGCAGGCCCACCCCCGCCGCGCGGACGCGGGCGAGCTCCGCGCGGACCTCGTCCCTCGCCGCGGGATCGAGCGCGGAGGTGGGTTCGTCGAGCACCAGGAGCCGGGGATCCCGGGCGAGTGCGGCGGCCAGAGCGGCACGTTGCTGCTGGCCTCCGGACAGTTCGGCGGGCCTCCGGCCGGCGAGGGCGGCCGGCAGGCCGACCCGGTGGAGGAGCGCCGCCACGGGGTGCTCGCCACGGGTTCCCGAGGCGGTGCTCAGCGTGCGCGCCAGCCGGCGGTACGGGTTGAGGGTCGAGCCGGCGTCCTGCCCGAGATAGGCGACGGTACGGCCCCGCAGCTGCGGGTGGGGCTCGGGCAGTGTGTCGTGCCCGGCGACGCGGACCCGGCCGCCGCCCAGCGTGATGCCCGGCCGCAGGTGTCCCAGCACGGCGAGGGCCAGTGTCGTCTTGCCGGAGCCGGAGGCGCCGACCACCGCCAGTGTCTCGCCGGCCCGTGCGGTCAGGGACACACCGCGCAGGACCGGCCCCTGGGCCGAACGCAGCGTCAGATTCTCGACGGAGAGCATCGCGTGGCTCACTCCTCGGCCCGGGGGCGGGTCAGCGTGTCGGACAGCAGGTTGACGCCCACGGCGAGGACGGCGATCAGGACCAGCGGCGCCAGCAGTGCGTACGGCTGGAGAGCGGCACCGGGCAGCGCCTCGTGCAGCAGGGTGCCCCAGTCGGTGCCGGTCATCCCGACGCCGAGGAACCCGGCGGCGCCCACCAGGTACAGGGAGAAGACGAAGCGGAGGCCGGCGTCGGCGAGCACCGTGGTGGCGACCAGCGGCAGGACCTCGTACCGCAGTACCCAGGGCCACCGTTCGCCGCGCGCGACCGCCAGTTCCACGTGCGGTCTGTGCAATACGGGCAGTGCGGCGGCCCTGACGACCCGTGCGGACAGCGGGACCCCGGCGACACACGCGGCGACCACGACGCCGAGCCGGCTGGGCACGGAGGTCAGGACGAGCAGGAGGGCGAGCATGGGCGGCAGCGCGGCGAGGGCGTCGAGGGGGCGCATGACGACGCCTTCGGCCCTGGGCCGGCGGTGTGCGACGAAGGCCGCCAGCAGCCCGGCCGTGGTGCCGAGCACCACGGTGACCGCGGTGGCGAGCGTGGTGGTGAGCAGCACCGGCGGACCCCCGTGCAGCAGCCGGGACAGTACGTCGCGGCCCAGGTGGTCGGTGCCCAGCGGATGTGCGGTATCGGGGGCCGCGAACGGTGCCGCGGCCACCTCGGTGGGGGAGTGCGGGGCGAGCCACGGTCCGGCCGCCCCGGCCACCACGACGGCGCCGACGAGTACGGCCACGGCCGTGGTGCGCCTCCCGCCGCGGGCCCGGACGCGGGCGGCGGACGACCGGCCACCGCGTATGCCGCGCCGTGGCGGTGCGGGGGTGTTCATACGGACCTCGTTCTTCCGACTGCGGTGCCGACGACGTCTGCGGCGATGGTGGCCAGCAGGGTGAGGGCGCCCATGAGCATCGCGAGTGCCTGCACGACCGGCAGGTCGCCCGTGCTGACGGAGGTGACCAGCACCTTGCCGATCCCCGGGTAGTTGAAGACGATCTCCACCAGGACGGTGCCGCCGAGGAGGCCGGCGGAGGTGACCAGCCAGATCTGGGCGGCGGCCGGCAGCACGGCCGGCAGTACCCCTTGGCACAGCACGGCCCGTTCGGGAATGCCGTTGAGCCGCATGGCCTCCACGTGCGGGGCGCGGCACGCGGTGAGCGTCTGCGCCCTGATGACGCGGGTGGCGTAGGCGAGGCTCACCCACAGCAGACTGAGGACCGGCAGGACCAGCACCTCGGGATGGACGAGGGGCGAGTCACCCGCGGGCACCAGCGAGGTCGCCGGGAGCCAGCCCGACTGCGCGCCCAGTACGAGGGCGAGCACCCCGGCGACCAGGTACTCGGGCACGGCGGTGGTCAGGAGCAGCAGCGTCGAGCCGGTACCGTCGACGCGGCTGCCGGCCCGGCGGCCCAGTGCGACACCGAGGAGAAGGGAAAGGGGCACCAGAAGGAGGATGGTCAAGGCGGTCAGGACGGCGGTGTTGCCGAGCCGGCCGGCGAGCATCCCGGCGACGGGGGTGCCGTTCGCCGAGGTCCCCAGGTCGCCGTGGAGCAGACCGCCGGCCCACTCCAGATACCGCTGTGCCAAGGGCTCGTTCAGGCCGAGGCGTTCGCGCGCTGCCGCCAGCTGTTCCGGTGTGGCGTCGGGGCCCAGCCGGGCGGACGCGGGGTCACCGGGCAGGAGGTCGACGCCCGCGTACACCACCAGGGACAGGGCGGCCAGCAGGACGGCGGCGGTGCCGAGCCGGCCGGCGACGTACCGGGCCGTGTCCGCTCTCACGCGACGAACCCGACCTTCCCCAGCCACGGGTACTTCGGCGACTCGCGGTTCTCGATGCCCGTCAGTTTCTCCTTCGCCAGGCTCAGCACGTCACCGCGCCCCCAGGCCACCCAGTTGCCCCGCTCGGCCATCACCCGCTGGGCCTTGGCCCAGGCTTCGGCCCGGTCGGCTTCGGAGGTGGTGGACAACGCCGTGGCGACGGCCTTCTCCAGCTCCTCGTCCGGGAAGGCCAGGGTCTTGAAGGCGGCCGACCGGGTGTAGGTCAGGGCGAGGGAGACGGGCCCGAGGGGGAAGGAGATGGCGTCGCACGCCTTCATCCCGGCCGGGTCGTAGCCCTCTGCGGTGGTGACCTTGACCAGGGAGGCGTCGAGACCGAGGCCGCGGAGCTGTTCCACGAAGAGCCCGGCGGCGGAGTTGAGTCCGGTCTCGTACTCGGCGGTGCGCACCACGAACGGTTTGCCCGTGGCACCGGCCTCCTTCAGCAGCCGCTTGGCCTTCGCGACGTCGCGTCCGGGAACGGGAACGTCGTCGAGGTAGTACTTGGCTCCCGCCCCGAACAGGTCGTTGGCGGGCGCGCCGTACCCGAGGAAGACGGCCTCGACCAGGGCCTTCCGGTCGATGCCGAGCTTGATCGCCTGCCGTACGCGGGGGTCGGAGGGCAGGTCGCGGCCGACGTTGAGGACGAAGCCGTAGGTCGTGCGGGCGTTCTTGCCCGCGTCACGGATCTGGAGGCCGGTTCCGGGCGGTCCCGCCTTCGCGGTCGTGAAGGAGATGTCGGAGGCGTAGTCGGCCTGGCCGTCCTTGACCGCGTTGACCCGGGCCTGGGCGTCGTCGACGCTGAGCAGCACCACCTTCTCGGCGTACCCGGCTCCGTCCCAGTAGTCGTCGTGGCGCTCCAGCCGGGTCTCGACGCCCGCCTTGAAGGCCGTGACGCGGTAGGGGCCGGTGCCCACCACCTTGCCGGCGGAGAAGGAGGAGGTGCCCTTCTTGATGACGTACAGGCCGGCGCCCGCGAGGAGGGTGGCCGGGTCGCCGACCGGCCGGCGGGTCGGTATGACGACGGTGTGGTCGCCGTGCGCCTCGGCGGCGGCGAGGTCGAAGTAGGCCGCCAGTTCGCTGGGGGAGACGCGGTCGGGGGAGGCGCGGTACGCCAGCGTGTGGACGACGTCGGCGGCGGTGAAGGGCGTTCCGTCGTGCCACGTCACGCCCCGTCTCAGGGCCAGGGTGCAGCTCTCGGCCTCGGTGTCGGCCTCGGCCGACGTGGCGAGGGCCGGCTTCGCCTGGCCGTCGGCGAAGAAGAACAGGGTGTCGTAGACGACCGAGTAGCGGGCGAGGTCGCAGGGCGAGGTGCCCACAGTGGGGTCGAGCGATTCGGCCGCTCCCGCTCCGGCGAAGGCCAGCCGTGCGGTGCCGCCGCGCCCGGGCTCGCCGGTGGGCGCGCCGGTCACGGTGGGCGCCGCCGCACCGTCGGACGTGCAGCCGGTGAGCGCGGGTGCGGCGGCGGTGGCGGCCCCCACTCCGAGCAGGGCGAGGAGGGTGCGCCGTGTGACGGGCGGTGAGGGCATGGCGGGGCTGGGAGACATGACACTCCGAGTGCGAGGGGGCGGGCGCGCCGATGTGCCGGGCCGCCCGCGGCTGAGAGGCGAAGACCCCCTCAGTCTTACATGACAATCATTTTCACCATCAACCGGACGGGGTGCGGGCCGGTGTGCCGCGCCCGGTCGGATGTCATCAACTGCGCAAGCTGGAGCGGAAGTTGGGGACTCCCGGTGTGCCGGGGTTGTGGTGTGCGGCCGGTCGTCGAATCGAACAGTAGTCGGCAAATAGTTTTGACAATCGTTTTCGATAGGGCTTGTATGGGCAGCGCCCGACGGCACCCCGCCGGCCCGCACCCGCCGTGCGCGCCACCGGGGCCGATCCCTCCGCCGGGTGCCTGTGCCGAAGGGAGACAACGCACGTGACGGACGCCTGGCTGCGCTGCCGAACGCCCCGGCACAAGCCCTCCGCCCGCCTGGTCTGCCTGCCGCACGCCGGCGGCACGGCCGGCCCGTACGCGGCCTGGTCGGCCGGCCTCCCCGAGGACGTGGAGCTGTCCGCGGTGCAGTACCCCGGGCGCGAGGACCGGCTGTCCGAACCGCCCGCCGACGACCTGCGGACCCTCGTCGCCGGCGTCTCGGCGGCACTCCTGCCGCTCACCGACCGCCCGTTGGTGCTCTTCGGTCACAGTTTCGGCGCCGCGGTCGCCTACGAGACCGCGTGTGTACTGACCGCCTGGGGAGCCGCCCCCGGCCACCTCGTGGTCTCCGGCCGCCGCGCCCCCTCCGCGCCGGCCCGCGGCGACATGCACACCAGGCCCGACGACGAACTGGTCGCGGAACTCGTCCGGCTCGGCGGAACCCGCGGCGACCTGCTCGCCGACCCCGCCGTCCGCGCCGTCTACCTGCCCGCCGTCCGCGCCGACTTCCGGCTCGCGGAGACCTACCACCGCGCCGCACCCCCGCCCCTGCACTGCCCGGTGACCGCCGTGCTCGGAGACGCGGACACCGAGGTCGACGAGGCGCAGGCTGGGAGCTGGTCGCACCACACCACCGGCCCCTTCGCCCTGCACACCTTCCCGGGCGGCCACTTCTACTTCACCCCCCGGCGCGAGCCGGTGCTGCGCCTCCTGGCGGACCTCACCCGCACCGCCGCCGGCGCCCGCCCCCAACCGGAAAGCGAGAACCTTTCGTGACCCCTCGGGACCCCTTCCCCGAACGCGGACTCACCTTCAGCGGCGACCCCGTCACCGTCGCCGCCGCCCTGTGCGCGGCCACCGATGAGCCGCACCTGCTGTACGAACAAGGCGGCGACGTCGTATGGAGCGAGGGCGAGGCCGTCGTGGTCGAGGTGGACGGGACTGCCGTCCGCCGGTACGGCCCGGACACCGCGACCGCGCAACTGCCCGCCGGCGCCCACCCACTGGCCGCCGCCGGGGAACTGCTCCGCGCACAGACCGGCGGCCCGGGAACGGCGCACGGCTGGATCACCTACGAGCTGGCCCACGCCTACCACGGCGGCGACGTGCCCGCCGGCCGTCTCCTCGCCCGCTTCGTCGTCCCGCGGCGCGAGATCAGGCTGACGCCCTCCGCGGCCGTACTGCGGGCCGCAGGCCCGGACGCCCTCGACACACTGGAGCGGCGGCTGCGCACCGCCGAGCGCGCGGCCACCACCCCGGTCGCCTCCCGGATCACCGTCGACCTGGAGGAGCACGCCGCCCGGTACCGCGCCGCCGTCACCGAGGTCGTACGAGCCATCCGGGCGGGGGAGTTGGACAAAGCCATCGTCTCCCGCAGCGTGACCGTGCCCCGCGAGATCGACCTGCCGGCCACCTACGTGGCGGGCAGGCGCGGCCATCGCCCGGCCCGCTCCTTCCTCCTGCGGCACGGCGGATGGGAGGCCGCCGGGTTCAGCCCCGAGATAGTCGCCCGGATCGACGCCGACGGCCTCGTCACCGCCCAGCCGCTGGCCGGCACCCGCGCCCTGACGGGCGACCCCGCGGCGGACGCCGCCCGCCGCGCCCAGCTCCACCGCGACGCCAAGGAGGTGTACGAACACGCCGTCTCGGTACGCCTGGTGCAGGAGGAACTGCACTCGGTCTGCCTCCCGGAGACGGTACGCGCCGAGGCGTTCATGGGCGTGGAGGAACGGGGCAGCGTGCAGCACCTCGCCTCCCGGCTGCGCGGCAGACTCGCACCCGGCCGCGACCGGTGGGACGCCCTCGCCGCGCTCTTCCCCGCGGTGACCGCCTCCGGAATACCCAAACCGCCCGCGCTCGCCGCCGTCCGCCGCGCGGAAGAGCGCGAACGCGGGCTCTACAGCGGCGCGGTCGTCCGGCTCGACCGGGACGGCACCCTGGACGCCGCCCTGGTACTGCGCACCGTCCTGCGCAAGGACGGCCGGACCTGGCTGCGTGCCGGGGCCGGCATCGTGGCGGACTCCGACCCCGAACGGGAACTGGAGGAGACCCGGGAGAAACTCCGGGCGGTCAGCGGCCACCTGGTCCCGGCGGACGCGACAACGGTGTCCGACGACACGGGAGGGGCAGTCGTGCCGACCGCCGTGACGGCCCCGTGAACCGGCCTCGACGTCCGCTGCGCGTCGTGGTCGCCGGAACCGCTTTCGGGCGCATCTACCTCGACGCCGTCCGCCGCGACCCGGACGCCTTCACCCTCACCGGCATCCTCGCCAAGGGCGGGGACTACTCGCGCCGTTCGGCCGAGCGGGCCGGAGTGCCGCTCCACACCGACGCCGCGCACCTGCCCGACGACACCGACATCCTCTGTGTCGTCGTCCGCTCCGGCGCCACCGGCGGCCCCGGCTCCGACATCGCCCGCACCGCGCTGCGCCGCGGCATCCACGTACTCCAGGAACACCCCGTCCACGCCGGTGAACTCGCCGGCAACCTGCGGGCCGCCCGCGACGGCGACGCCGCCTACGCCGTCGGCACGCTCTACCCCGACCTGGCGCCCGTGCGGGCCTTCCTGGCCGCCGCCGAGGTGCTGCGCGCCCGGGGCCCCGTCCGCTTCGTCGACGCCGCCTGCAACAGCCAGGTCGCCTACCCGCTGCTGGACGTCCTCGGCCGGGCAGCCGGCGCACTGCGGCCCTGGGCCTTCCGCGCCCAGCCCGGACCCGACGCCCGGCTCACCGCCCTCACCGGACACCAGCAGCCCTTCCGTACCGCGCACGCCGTCATCGGCGGCACCCCCGTCACCCTGCGGGTGCAGAACGAGGTGCACCCCGACGACCCGGACAACCACTCCCATCTGCTGCACCGCCTCGCACTGGGCACCGACGCCGGTGTCCTCACCCTCGCCGACACCCACGGGCCGGTGCTGTGGAATCCGCGTCTGCACGCCCCGCGCGACACCACGGGACGCCTCGTGCTCGCCGGTCCCGGCACCGAGCGGCTGGCCGCACCCTCCACCGTGGAACTCCACCCGGCCGCCGGCAGCTACCACCACGTCTTCGCCCAGCTGTGGCCGCAGGCCGTCCTCGCCGCTCTGCACCGCCTGCGGGACGCCGTGACCGACCGGGCCCTGCGGCCCGCCGCCGGGCAGTGGGCCCTGTCGGTGTCCCGCTGCTGGGCCGACCTGACCGCGCAGCTCGGCATGCCCGAACTGATCCGGCCCGGCGAGCCGCCCGTCGTGGACTGGACCGACCTGCGGGACGCCGCAGCCGCCGCCTCGACAGCCCTCGCCCGCGCAGGAGAACAGGCCCCATGACCGCCACCTCCCCGCCCTCCCCGCCCTCCCTGCCTTCCCCGCCACGCCGCACCAGCCACGTCCTGGTGCGCGTGCACGACCTGCACCGCGCGGTCCAGGACTTCCGCGCCGCCGGGTTCGACGTCGCCTACGCGACCGCTCCCGAGCGCAAGGCGCTGCACGCGCACGTCTGGTTCCCCCAGGGGCCGGTGATCGAGCTGCTGACCACACCGCCCGGGGCCCGCTGGATGCGGTTGCCCGTGGACCTGCGCTTCGGCCGGGGCGCGGGCGACCGCATGGTCCGCTGGGCCCGCCAGGACGAGGGCTTCTGCGACCTGGCCCTGCTCGTCGAGCACGCCGAACTGGCAGGCGTCACCCGCCGCCTCGCCGACGACGGGGTGCCGTGCGGACGCGCCGTGCACTGGACGCGCCGGCGCCCGGACGGCGGCGAGACACGGTTCGCCTTCTCCTACCCGAGGGCAGGACGCCTCCCGTTCCTCGTCACCCCCTACGACCCGCCCCAGCACCCGTCCGGTGTCCGCCACCCCAACGGTGCCCGGGCCCTGACCCGGATCGTCCTCGGAGTCCACCCCGACGACCTGCCCGCCGTGCGGCACCTGGCCGGTGACGCACCGGACCTCCTGCTGGAGGAGGCACCGGTGACCGCCGTACGCGCCGTCCACCTCGCCGGGCTGACCCGGCCGCCCGACCCGGCCCTGCTGCACGGCGCCGTGCTGCGCCCGGCCGACGACCTGCCCGCACCGCCCACCACACACGGCAAGGGGACCTCCACGTCATGACCGCACCCACCACCGCGGCCGATCTGCTCGACGAACTCACCTCCCTCGGCGTCGCACTGTGGAGCGAGGACGGCCGGATACGGTTCCGGGCACCGCAGGGTGTCCTCACCGAGGAACGGCGTGCCGCCCTGCGGGCGCACAAGGAACAGCTCCTCGTCCTGCTCGACGCGGAGGACGCCGCCCGCACGGTCACCGCCGACCCCGCCGCCGCCCACGAGCCGTTCCCCCTCACCGATGTGCAGAGCGCCTACCTGCTGGGCCGGCGCGACCCGTTCGGGCACGGCGGCGTCGCCTGCCACGGCTATCTGGAGATCCACTACCCCCGGCTCGACCCCGCCGCGCTGGAGGACGCCTGGAACGCCCTGATCGCCCGGCACGGCATGCTGCGCGCGGTCGTCCACGAGGACGGCTACCAGCAAATCCTGCCCAAGGTGCCGCGCTGCCGGATCGCCGTCACCGATCTGCGCGACGCCCCGGAACGCCGGGACGAGCACCTGGAGGAGACGCGCTCCGATCTCGGGCACCGCACCTACGACCCCGCGCGCTGGCCCCTGTTCGAACTGCGGCTGACCCGGCTGCCGGACGGCGACGTGCTCCACTTCTCGCTGGACGCCCTGGTGGCCGACTGGGCCAGCGCCGCCCTCCTCCTCGACGAACTGGACACCCTGCTGGCCTCACCCGACCCGGCGGACACCTCCCCGCTGCCCCCGCTCACCCTCTCCTTCCGGGACTACGTGCTGGCCGAACGCGCCCTGCGCGACACCGCCCGCCACCGCCGCGACCGGGACTACTGGCACTCACGTCTCGACTCCCTGCCACCCGCCCCCGACCTGCCCCTGGTGACCGCGCCGGCCGACGGCCGGCCCCGCTTCGCCAGGCTCACCCACCGCCTGCCCGCGCCCGCGTGGGAACGCCTGCGCAGCCAGGCGGCCGACCGCGGACTCACCCCCACCACCGCCGTCCTCGCCGCCTATGTGTCGGTCCTGGAGCGGTGGAGCCGCCGCAAGTCCTTCACCGTCAACCTGACGCTGCTCAACCGGCTGCCGCTGCACCCGGACGTCGACCGCCTGGTCGGCGACTTCACCTCCGTCACCCTGCTCGCCGTCGAGGCCCATTCCGGTGCCGCACCGGCCGAGCGCGCCGAACGGCTGGGCGAGCGCCTCTTCACCGACCTCGACCACCGCCTGTACTCCGGGGTGGAGGTCATCCGCGACCTCACCCGGCTCCGCGGCCGGGAGGCGGCCCTCATGCCGTACGTCTTCACCAGCTCCCTTGGACTGGGCCCCGGCTCGTCGGAACGCAGCGGCCGGACGCTGGGGGCGGGCATCACCCAGACCCCGCAGGTCTTCCTGGACTGCCAGGTCGGTGACGGCTCCGGGGACTTGGAGGTCAACTGGGACATCCGGCAGGGGATACTGCCCGAGGGCATGGCCGAGGACATGCTCGCCGCGTTCGGCGCCCTGCTCGAAGCGCTCGCCGACGACCCGCACGCCTGGGACCGCACCGACCCGGTCGGCCTGCCCGCCTGGCAGCTCCGGGAGCGTGAGGCCGCCAACGACACGGCGGGGCCGCTGCCCGAGGGGCTGCTCCACGAGGGCTTCTTCGCCCGCGCCCGGCACACCCCCGACGCGCCCGCCCTGCTGGGCGCCTTCGGCACCGTCACCTACGGCGAACTGGCCCGGCGGGCCGGGGCCGTGGCCGACGCCCTGCGCGCGGCGGGCCGTACGCGCGGCGACCGGATCGCCGTCGTCATGGACAAGGGACCCGAACAGGCCGCCGCCGTCCTCGGCGTCCTGCTCGCCGGCTGCGTCTACGTGCCCGTCGACACCACCCAGCCCGCGCTGCGCCGCGCCCGGCTGCTGTCCGACGCGGGGATCCGGCACGTCCTCACCCAGTCCTGGGTGGGGGACGGCGCCGGCCGGCCCGAGGGCGTGCCCCGCACCGACGTCGACCGGCTCGCCCCCGCCGCCTCCCCGCCGGTGCCGGCGGCAGGCGACCCCGCCGAACCCGCCTACGTCGTCTACACCTCCGGCTCGACCGGCGACCCCAAGGGCGTCGTCACCTCGCACCGTGCCGCGCTCAACACCGTGCGGGACATCAACGAGAGGTTCGGCGTCACGGAGACCGACCGGGTGCTCCAGCTCGCCCAGCTCGGCTTCGACTTGTCGGTGTACGACATCTTCGGCGCCCTCGCCGTGGGCGCCGCCCTCGTCCTGCCCGACCCGGCACGCGGGGCCGACCCCTCCCACTGGGCGGAACTGGTGGCCGGCAAGGGCGTCACCGTGTGGAACTCGGTGCCCGCCCAGCTCCACATGCTCGCCGACTACCTGACGACGGAACCGGCGGCACTGCCCACGCTCCGGCTCGCGCTGCTGTCCGGCGACTGGATCCCGGTGACCCTGCCCGCCCGGCTGCGGAGCCTGCTGCCCGGCCTGTCGCCGGTCTCGCTGGGCGGCGCGACGGAGGCGGCCATCTGGTCCATCCACCACCCGGTCACCGAGGCGGACGACGGACGCACCAGCATCCCTTACGGCCTGCCGCTGCTCAACCAGGGCTTCCGGATCCTCGACGAGGACGGCCGCGACTGCCCGGTCTGGGTGCCCGGCGAACTGTGCATCACCGGCGAGGGCCTGGCCATCGGCTACCTCGGTGACCCGGACCTCACAGCCCGCCGCTTCCCCCGCCACCCCCGGGACGGACAGCGGCTGTACCGCACCGGGGACGTGGGACGCTATCTGCCGGGCGGCGAGATCGAATTCCTCGGCCGTGAGGACAACCAGGTCAAGATCCGCGGTCACCGCATCGAGCTCGGCGAGGTCGAGGCCGCGCTGGCGGCACACCCCGCCGTGGGAGCCGCCGCGGCCGTGGTCGGCGACCAGGACGGCGAGCGGATGCTCCTCGGCTTCGTCGAACCGGCCCCGCGCACCCCGCCGGACGAGACCGCCCGGGACGCCCGGCTGCGCACCGCCGCGCAGCGCCACGCCGACCGCTTCCTGCCGGACGCCGGGCCCGGCCGCATCGCCGCCCACCACCACGCCCTGCACCGCGCGGCCCTGCTGACGATGCTGCACGCCCTGCGGCGGCGCGGAGCCCTCGCGGGCCGCCCGGAGCAGGCGGACGAGGTGCTGGACGCCGCCCGGGTGGCCCCCCGCCACCGCTGGCTGGTCCGCCACTGGCTGGCCGCGCTGGCGGACGCGGGTCTGCTGGACCGGGATGCGGACGGCCGCTACCACGCGCCGCGGGCGCCCGGCGACGAGGATGTCTCCCGCGCGTGGGACGAGGTGGCCGGCTCCGTCGCGGACGGCCTGTGCACCGACGGCTACCTCGCCTACCACCGGGCGCACGCCGAGCGGCTCGACGCCCTGCTGGAGGACCGCCTCAACCCGTTCGACCTGCTCTTCCCCGGCGGCGACGACGCCCCCGCCCGTGCCGTGTACCGCGACGACGCCCTCTCCCGCCATCTCAACGCCGCCGTCGCCGCCGTGGTCCACCGCCGGGCGGCCGAGCACGAGGGCCCGGGGCCGCTGCGCGTCCTCGAAGTGGGCGCCGGCACCGGCGCCACCACGGAATCCGTCCTGCCGCTGCTCGACGGCTTCGCCGTGGACTACCTGTTCACCGACGTCAGCCCCTCCTTCCTGCCCCGGGCGCGGGAGACCTTCGCCGGACGCGGGCTGCGCTACGGCGTCCTCGACGTGGACCGCGACCCGCTGCCGCAGGGGCTGCCGCCCAACTCGGCCGACCTCGTGGTGTGCGCGGGCGTGCTCAACAGCGCCCGGGACAGCGCCCGTGCGGTACGCACCGCCGTCTCGCTCCTCGCCCCGGGCGGGCTGCTGGTGGTGACCGAACCCGTCGGCGCCCACCCGCACATCCTGCTCACGCAGGGCTTCATGATGGAACCGGCCGACGGCGACCGCGAGAGCGGGGCCTGCCCGCTGCTCGGCGAGGACGGCTGGCGTGCCCTGTTCGACCGTGCCGGGGCCGAGGAGGTCCTCACCCTGCCCGGTGCGGACCACGCCCTCGCGTCCGCCGGGCACCGGCTGTTCGTCCTGCGCGCCAAGGCGGACCGGACACCGGTGCGGCCCGAGGAGGTCGCCGCACACGTCGCCGAGCGGCTGCCCGCCGCCATGGTGCCCGGCCACCTCCAGATCGTCGACGCGCTGCCCGTCACCGCCAACGGCAAGATCGACCGCCGCGCCCTGGCCGCCCGGCGCCCCGGCGAACTGGCCGGCAGCGAGCCGCCCGTGGCGGACGAGGACGCCGGGCTGGAGGAACGGCTGTGCGCACTGTGGGCCACAGCCCTGGGGACCACCTCCCTGGCCCCCGAGGACAACTTCTACGACCACGGCGCCGACTCGCTGATCCTCGCCCGGGTGGCGGGCCGGCTGCGCGAGGAGATACCGGAGGCGGCCCACCTCAGCTACGACGCGCTGCTGCGGCAGATGCTCAACGAGCCCACGGTCCAGGCCCTCGCCCGGGCCCTGGGCACAGCGGCCCGGCCGGCGGCGAGCCCCGGCGGCGAGCCCCGCGACACCGGCGGCAACGCCCTGCTCGTCCCGTTCGGCGGCGCCCCGCACCCCGACGGCGTCGTGCGCGTCATGTTCCACGCCGCGCTCGGCACCCTGGACTACTTCCAGCACCTCGGCCGCGCCCTGGCCGCCCAGGACCTGGGACCCGTGATCGGCGTCGCCGTCGCCGACGCGGAGCAGTACACGGCGACACCGCCCGAAGAACTCGTGGCCACCGTCGCTGACCGGTACGCCCGGCGCCTGGCCGAGGAGGGGTACACCCGCTTCCAGCTGATCGGCTACTGCCTCGGCGGGCTGCTGGCCACCGAAGTGGCCCGGCGGCTGACCGAACGCGGACTGCGGGTCGACGACCTCACCCTGGTCGACAGCATCCCGATGTTCCTGGACACCGACGAGGAACTCGCCTACGAGTCCATCTTCGTGCCCAACCTCGGCCTCGACCCGGTACCGGCCGTCTTCGGTCCCGACGTGGCCGAGGAGGACGTCTACCGCGCGGTGGAACTGCTCACCGAACGCGGCGGCGGACGCATCCCGGCCGGGGCGCTGGCCACCCTGGACGGCGACGAGCGACTGGCCGCGGTGGCCGCCGCCGCCCGCCGCGCCGCCGCCCGCCCCCAGGAGGATCGGCTGGCCGGCTACGCCCGCGCCGCCGAGGCCGGCGCCCAGGTGCCCGTGGACGCCGAACTGGTCCCCGCCCTCTTCCGCACCTGCCGGCACAGCATGAAGGCCGCCCACCTGCAACTGGAGCCGTACGCGGGCGACATGACGTTTCTGCGGGCCGCCGAGCAGCAGTCGTTCGGCGTCACCGGAGGCGTCGGCCACCTCGCCGAGCCGTTCTGGGCCGAGACGTGCCTGGGCCGGTTCACCGTCACCGACGTACCCGGCAACCACTTCAGCGTCATCGAACCGCCGCACGTCCACACGGTCGCCGCACACCTGGCGGCGCCGCTGCGGCCGGGCCGTGACACCGAGAAAGGCACCGCCCGATGACCACGACCACCACCGGACCGGAGACGGCGGCCGGACAGCGGCCCGCCGCAGGGGACGCCGCCGCCCCCGACGAGAGGCGGCGCACCGCCGACGCCCTGCGCGAACTGCGCCGCCCCGTCGCCTGGATGACCCGCCTCGGCGTCGTACTGGGCGCCGTCGGCGCCGTCACCAACCTGGTGCCGTTCGTCGGCATCGCCGAGATCGGCAGGGCACTGCTCGCCGACGGGCCCCTGGAACGCGACCGGGTGGTCACCGCGGCCGTCGTCGTGGCCGCGACCCTCGTCGTGGGCTGGAGCTGCAACGGCGCCGCCCTGTGGATCACGCACCTGGCGGACGGCCGGCTCCAGGCCGATCTGCGGCGCCGCATGGTCGCCAAGCTCGGCCGCGTACCGCTGGGCTGGTACTCCTCCACCACCTCCGGGCAGGTCCGCAAGGCCGCCCAGGAGGACATCGACGACCTGCACCACCTCATCGCCCACCACGACGTGGAGCTGACCGGAGCCATCGCGCTGCCGCTGGCCGGACTCGGCTACCTGCTGTGGGTCGACTGGCGGCTCGCCCTCCTCGCGCTGGCCACCCTCCCGGTCTACTTCACGGCGTACGCCTTCATGATGCGCGGCTTCGCCGAGAAGATGACCTCGCTGGATGCCGCGTTCGGCCGGGTCGGTTCCGCCGTCGTCGAGTTCGTGCACGGCATCGGCGTCGTCAAGGTGTTCGGCGGCACCCGCCGCGCGCACGCGGGATACCGCGAGGCCGTGCACGCCTACGGCGACCAGTACGCCGGCTGGGTCCGGCCGGTGCTCAGGCTGGAGGCGTACACCTCCATGGCCCTGTCCGTGCCCGTGATCAGCGTCGTCGGACTGGCGGGGGGCATCTGGTTCACCCACCGGGGATGGGTCGGCCCGGCCGACGTCCTCGCCGAGGTCCTGGTCGCCGCCGTCCTGCCGACCACGCTGCTCACCCTCAACCAGGGCCTCACCGCCCAGCGCAAGGCCGTGGCAGCCGCCGGACGCATCACCGCGCTCCTGGACGTCCCCGAACTCCCCGTGCCCGCACGGCCCGAACCGCCCCGCGGCAGGGACGTCGTCCTCGACAAGGTCGTCTTCGGCTACGAACCCGGCCGTCCCGTCCTCCACGGCATCGACCTGACCTGCCGGGCCGGCACCGTCACCGCGCTGGTCGGCGGCTCCGGCGCCGGCAAGTCCACACTCGCCGCGCTCGTCCCCCGCTTCCACGACGTGGACGCCGGAGCGGTGCGCATCGGCGGCACCGACGTCCGCGACATCGCCCCCCAGGAGCTGTACCGCCACGTCGGGTTCGTCCTCCAGGACGTGCAGCTGCTGCACGGCACGGTCGCCGACAATCTCCGCCTGGGCCGCCCCGAGGCCACCGACGACGACCTCGTCGCCGCCGCGAAGGCAGCCCGCATCCACGACCGCATCGCGCGGCTGCCGCGCGGCTACGACACCGTCGTCGGCGACGACGCCCGGTTCTCCGGCGGCGAGGCCCAACGGCTGACCATCGCGCGGGCCCTGCTCGCCGACACCCCCGTCCTCGTGCTCGACGAGGCCACGGCCTACGCCGACCCCGAGTCCGAGGCGCAGATCCAGGACGCCCTCTCGACCCTGGTGCGTGGCCGCACCGTCCTCGTGGTCGCCCACCGCCTGTCCACCATCACCGGGGCCGACCGGATCGCCGTCCTCGACGGGGGCCGCCTCGTCGAGCAGGGCACCCACACCGAACTGCTCGCCGCCGGCGGGCGCTACGCCCGCATGTGGGCGGCCCACCGCCCCGCCGGCGCGCCCGGCGCCGAGCCGACGAAGGAGGCCGGCCGATGATCCGCCACCTGGCCACCATCCTGGGCCCCGACCACCGCGGGGCGCTGCGCCGCTACCTCGCCTGGCTGATCGCCCACCCGGTCCTCGAAGGCATCGCCACGGCCTTCCTCGTGCCCGTCCTGCGCTCGGTCTTCGACGGCGACACCCAGGGGGCGCTGCGGCACCTCGTCGTCCTCGCCGTGCTCGTCGTGGCCACCTGCGTCGCCCGCTACCAGCAGACCATGCGGGGCTTCAGGCTGGCCGTCGTCACGCTCACCACCCTGCACGACCGGCTCGGCGACCATCTGGTGCGGCTGCCACTGGGCTGGTTCACCACGGAGAAGGTCGGACGGGTCGCCCGCAGCGCCACCACCGGCACCTTCACCGTCACCAACGTCTTCGCGCATCTGCTGACGCCCGTCGTCGGCGGAGTCGTCACGCCCGCCACGGTCGTCGTGGCGATGCTCGTCCTCGACTGGCGGCTCGGCCTGGTCCTGGTCTGCTGCGCCCCGCTGCTGTACGTCACCCACCGCTGGTCCGCGTCGTGGATCGGCCGCAGCGAACGGCAGCGCGACTCCGCCGATGCCCTCGCCGGCAGCCGGGTGGTGGAGTTCGCACGGGCGCAGAAGACGCTGCGTGCCTTCGGCCGCGACCACGAGGGGTACGCGCCGCTGGAGGCCGCCGTGGAGGAACGCAGCCGGGCCGGCGGCCGGATGCTCGCCGAGACCATGCCCCGGCTGCTCGCCAACGGGCTCGCCGTCCAGCTGTGCTTCGCCGCCCTGGTGGCCACCGGAGTGGCCATGGCCCTCAACGACGCCGTGGAGCCCGCAGCGCTGGTCGCGCTCCTCGCGCTGGCCGCACGGTTCGTCGGGCCGCTGTCCGAGGCGGCCGGCATGAGCGGCATGCTGCGCATGGCCGGCAACGACCTCGGCAGGCTCGCGGCCCTCCTGGACGAGCCGCCCCTGCCGGACACCGCCGTCCGCGCCCCGCTCCCGCGCCCGGGCGAACTCGCCTTCGAGAACGTCAGCTTCGGCTACGACGAGGCGAACCCGGTCCTGCGGGACGTCTCCTTGCACGTCCCCGCGCACACCATGACGGCCGTGGTCGGCGCGTCGGGCGCCGGCAAGACCACGCTCGTGCGGCTCGTCGCCCGCTTCTTCGACGCGGACTTTGGAACGGTCCGCGTCGGCGGCACCGACGTGCGCGAGATGCCCGTGGAGCAGCTGATGTCCCAGCTGGCCCTCGTCCAGCAGGACGTGTACCTCTTCGACGACACCCTGGAGGGCAACATCCGGGTGGGCCGGCCCGACGCCACCGACGAGGAAGTGCGGGAAGCGGCCCGGATCGCCGGCGTCGACGAGATCGTCGAGCGGCTGCCGGACGGCCTCGGCACCCGCGTCGGCGAGGGCGGAGCCTCCCTGTCGGGAGGCGAGCGGCAACGCGTCTCCGTCGCCCGCGCCGTCCTCAAACGCGCCCCCGTCGTCCTGCTCGACGAGGCCACCGCCGCCCTCGACCCCGAGAACGAGAAGTACGTCCAGCGGGCGCTGCGGACTTTGATGACGGACTCCACCCTGCTGGTGATCGCCCACCAGTTGTCCACCGTCGTGGCCGCCGACCAGATCCTCGTCCTCGACGAGGGCCGCGTCGTCGAACGCGGCACCCACACCGAACTGCTCGCCGCCGACGGCCGCTACGCCCGCTTCTGGGAGCGGCGGCGCCGCAGCCGGGGCTGGCGGCTGGTGGCACAGCAGGAGACGGAGGCGACCCGGTGATCGGCGTGATCGGAGGTTACGGAGACGTGGGGGCGCACACCGTCTCGGCCCTGTACCGGGCCGGAGTGCCGGTGCGCATCGGCGGACGGTCCGCGACCGCCGCGGCCCACTTCCGCGCCCGGCGACTGCCGCCCGGCGCGGCGGCGGAAGCGCGCACGGTGGACGTGCGCGACGGCGACAGCGTGCGGGCCTTCGCCGACGGACTGAGCGTCCTCGTCAATTGCGCGGGCCCCTCCCACCTGACCGGCTCGTCCGCCGCCCGAGCGGCACTCCGCGCGGGCGTCGACTACGTGGACGCCGCCGGGGACGACGCGCTCCACGCGCAGCTGGACGACGACCGGTACCGCCACTCGGGCCGCACCGCCGTGCTCTCGGCGGGGCTGCGTCCCGGACTGACCGGCCTCTTCCCGCGAGCCGTGGCCCACTGGGTGCGGACCGCCGGCCTGACCCGTCCCGAGACGGTCTGCCTCCGCACGCGCGTGGTGGACCACTTCACCACCACCTCGGCGCTGGAGTATCTGCACGGCGCGGCCACCACGGCCGCCGGACCCCTGGCCGCCTGGCGCGACGGAGCAGCCAGGCCCCGCGCACTGACCCGGCGGATCGTCGCCGACCTGCTGTTCTTCCCCGGCACCAGCACGGTTGTGCCCCAGCTGTCCGCCGAGGACATCCGCACCGCGCGGGCCCTGGGAGTCCGCGACGGCGACTGGCTGACCCTCGTACAGGGCGAACAGGTGCTCGCCGCCCTCGACCGGGTGCACGTCCTGCCGCCCGAGGACGCCGCGGAACGCCTGTGCCGCGCGGCACGGCTCGACATGGCCGGGCGCTCCCCGTCGGTCACCCTGGCCGTGGTCGTCGCCGGACGCGGGGCGAGCGGTGCGGAAAGCCGCACCGCCGTCCTGCACGGCACCGGCAACGCGCCGCTCAGCGGCGCCGTCGCCGCCCACACGGCGCTCCAGGTGTTGCGCGGTGAGGTGCCGCCCGGACGGCACTTCGCCGCCGACGTCCTCGACGCCCCCGCTGCCGTCACCGCGCTCACCCGCCCCGCGGCGGACGGAACGCGAGCGTGCGCCCGCGTCGAACTGCTGCCACGCGGAGCCGACCCGTTCGCGCCCCAGGCCGTGGCCGAAGTGGGGGCACTGTGAGCGGCATACGCGCCGACGCCCGGGACACCTCGCGGCTGTCCGCCGACCTGCACCGTCTGGACCACGTCAGCCGCGCCGCGATGGCGGCCGTGCTGCACCCCGCGCTGCCCGGCACAGCGGACGGAATCGCCGCCCGCCTTCCCGTGGCCCCGCGGCACCGCTCCCTCCTCCGCCGGTGGCTGGCCTCGCTCACCGCGGCCGGGGCGGCCCGCCGCGACGAGGACGGCGTCTTCCACGCGGTGGGCCCGGCGGACCCGCCCGCCCTGCACGAGCTGCCCGACCGGTACGGCCGGCTCGGCTTCCCCCCGGCGATGGCCCGCCTGCACCGGGCCGCCCTGGAACGCCTGCCCGAGCTGCTGAGCGACCGTGTCACCCTGGCCGGTCTGCTGCCCCAGGACACCGATGTGCTCACCGCGCTGGGCGCCTACCAGCGCAACGTCTTCACCGGGCGGCTGCACGCGCGGTGCGCGGAACTGGTGGCGGGAGCGATCGCCGCGCGCGGGCACGGCCCGGCGCGCGTCGTGGAGATCGGCGGCGGTTCCGCGGCCACCGCGCAAGCGGTCCTGGAGGCACTGCGCGGCCACGACGCGGACTACGTGTTCACCGATGTGAGCCCGCTGTGCACCGCTGCCGCCGCCGAGCGGTTCGGCGTCGCCACGGCACTGCTCGACGTGGACGGCGACTTCGCCGCCCAGGGCTTCCCGCCCGGCAGCGCCGATGTCGTCGTCGCCGCGAACGTCCTGCACAACGCGGCCGACATACCGGCCGCCCTGCGCCAGGTGCGCCGCCTGCTGGCGCCCGGCGGCACGCTGCTGGTCATCGACTCGGCGGGGGACTGCGACACCGTCCTGACCTCCATGGAGTTCCTGCTGTCCCCGCCGGCTTCGTCGCCGCACGCCGCCGACCCGCGCACCCGCTGCACCGACCGCCGGGCCGGGACCGACACCGTCTTCCCCGCGGCGGGGGAGTGGGAGGAGGACCTGACGGCCGCCGGTCTCCTCGTCCGCGCCCGGTACCCCGATGAGGCGGACGGACCGGCCCCGGCCGGCCAGTACCTGTGGCATGCCGTCGCCCCCGGCGAGGACGCCGTGGACACGAGTGCGCTCCAGGCGATCCTCGCCGGCCGGGACGGGGAAGCCGTCTGCACCGTCGACGGCAGCCCGTTCGACGCCCGTGCGGTCCTCGCGGCCGTCCCGCCCGCCCCCGCCGGCCGGCTGCCGGAAGAAGCCGCCCTGTTCTTCTCCGGCGTGGCCGAGGCCCTGGCCGCCGCCCAGCCGGAGCCCGGGCCCGAGCCGGGGCCGCCCCCGCACACCCTCGTACTGACCGGCGACCCGGCGGGCGCCGAGGCGGCCCTGCACGCCTGGGCGCGCCGCGGCCGGGTCACGGCCGTCCCCTCCGGCACCCCGCCGGCCCGGCTGCTGGCCGCACTGGAGCGGGCGCAGGCCACCGAGGCGGTCCTCCCGCCGGCACTGGTGCGCTCCCTGCCCGAGTCGCCCACCGCGGCGCTGACCGACCTCTCCGCCCTGGCCCGGGTGGTCTGCACGGAACCGGGCGCCGACCCGGAAAGCGTCGCGGCCTGGGCCGCCCTCGGCCCCCGGCTGGTAGAGGCGGCACCACCGCGGCCCGGCGGCCACCGCGCTCCCCGCGACATCGCGAAGACCGCTTCGGCCGCCGGGGACGCGGCGCTGGGCGGTCTCGACCCGCACGCCTCGGCCGCCGCCGCCCGCGAGGTGAGCCGGGCCGCGCTGCACAGCATGCTGCACACGCTCCGGCAGGCGGGCTGCTACACGCGTACCGGCGAGCGCCGCACCCGGGACGAGATCACGGCCGCGGTGCGTCCGGCACCCGCCCACCGACGGCTGCTGCACCGCTGGCTGACGGTGCTGACCGAGGAAGGGCTGCTGAGCGCGGACGCCTCGGGGGCGCTGCGCTGCACGGCGGCCCCGGACACGTACGCGGACCTGGACGCGGTGTGGGGGCCTGCCCGGCAGCGCTGGCGTGCCGCCCACGGCTCCGACGCGACCGTCACCTACGCCCGCAGCTCGGCAGGGGAACTCCTCGCGCTGCTGCGGGGCGAGCGCTCGGCGGCCGGACTGCTCTTCCCCCGCGGACGGACGGACACCGCACGCTCGCTGTACCGGGAGAGCGCAACCGCGCGCTACCAGCACCACGCGGCAGCGGCACTGACCGCCGGCCACCTGCGGGAAACGGACAGCGGCCGGGTCCGCCGCGTGCTGGAGGCCGGGGGCGGGACGGCGACCACCACCGAGGTGGTCCTCCCCGCGCTGGAACGGCTCACCGGCACGCCCGTCGAGTACCTGTTCACCGACGTGTCCCCGTTCTTCCTGGACCACGCCCGCGACCGCTTCGGCGACCGGCTGCGCTACGGGCTGCTGGACATCGACCGCGACCCCGTGGAACAGGGCCACGCGGCGGGCACCTTCGACGCCGTCGTGGCCGGCGGGGTCCTGAACGCGGCCGTCGACACCGACCGCTCCGTGCGGGGCCTGGCCCGGCTGCTGATACCGGGCGGACTGCTGGTGCTCACCGAACCCACCCGCGAGGAGCACTGGGTGCTGGCCTCGCAGGGCTTCCTGCTGGCCGCCCCCGGCGACGCCCGCGCGGCCACCGGCGCCAGCTTCCTGACCCACGGCCAGTGGCGGGCCGTACTCGACGAAGCCGGTCTCCTCCCCGTCGCCGACCTGCCCGCCGCCGGACACCCCCTCCACCCGCTGGGCCACCGGGTCTTCGCCGCCCGGCGCCCTGCGACCTGACCCGACGGCCGCCCGCCCGCAGCGCGGCGGCCCGACACGAAACCGAGGAAACACCCATGTGCGGAATCACCGGCTGGGTGGCGTTCGACCAGGACCTCACCCTGCGGGGCGCCACGGTCGACGCCATGACGGCCTCTCTCACCGACCGCGGACCCGATGCCGGCGGCGTGCGTCTGTACCGGCACGCGGCCCTGGGCCACCGGCGGCTGGCCGTCATCGATCTGCCGGGCGGCGCCCAGCCGATGACGGCCGGCACCCCCGAAGGCGATGTCACCCTCAGCTACTCCGGCGAGGTCTACAACCACCCCGAGCTGCGCGCCGAACTGCAGCGCCGCGGGCACCGGTTCACCACCCGCAGCGACACCGAGACCGTCCTGCGCGGCTACCTCGAATGGGGAGAGGCCGTCGCCGAACGCCTGACCGGCATGTACGCCTTCGCCCTCTGGGACGAGCGGCGGCAGCGCATGGTCCTCGTCCGCGACCGCATGGGCGTCAAACCGCTCTACTACCACCGCACCCCCGACGGTCTCCTCTTCGGCTCCGAGCCCAAGGCCGTCCTGGCCAACCCGGCCTTCCCGCGCCGCGTGGACACCTCCTGCCTGCGCGAGCTCGTCGGCTTCACCAAGGCGCCCGGCTGGTCGCTGTGGAAGGACCTGTACGAGGTCGAACCCGGCACCGTGCTGACCGTCGACCGCGACGGTGTCCGCCACCACACGTACTGGCGGCTGGAGACCGCCGGACACACCGACGACGCGGCCACCACGGTGGAGCGGGTCGCCGCCCTCCTCGGCGAGATCGTGCCGCAGCAGCTCGTCTCCGACGTGCCCCAGTGCGTGCTGCTCTCCGGCGGCCTGGACTCCAGTGCCGTCACCGCGCTCGCCGCCCGGCACCAGCGGGCGGCGGGGGACAAGCCGCGCACCTTCTCCGTGGACTTCGCGGGCTACGAGGACAACTTCCGCCCCGACGAGTTCCGCGACACCCCCGACGCCCCGTTCATCCGGGACGTGGCCGCGCACGTCGGCGCCGACCACCACAACGTGGTCCTCGACTCCCGCGCGCTGACCGATCCGGCACTGCGCCGGGCGGTGGTCGCGGCCCGCGACATGCCCATCGGCCTCGGCGACATCGACAGCTCCATGCTGCTGCTCTTCCGCGCCATCAAGGAGCAGTCCACCGTGGCGCTCTCCGGCGAGTTCGCCGACGAACTCTTCGGCGGATACGTGTGGTTCCACCACCCCGCCGCCCGCGACGCCGACACCTTCCCCTGGCTGGCGTTCCAGAACACCTACACCGCCGACCGCACCGATCCGCTCCGCCCGGAGCTGCGTGACGCCCTCGACATCGGCACCTACGTCGCCGACCAGTACGCCGACGCCGTGGCCCGGGTCGAGCACCTGCCCGGCGAGGACCCCTTCGAACGCCGCATGCGGACCAGCAGCCACCTGCACATCACCCGGCTGGTACGGGCCATGCTCGACCGCAAGGACCGCATGTCGATGGCGGCCGGGCTGGAGGTCCGCGTCCCCTTCGCCGACCACCGCCTGGTCTCCTACGTCCACAACGCGCCCTGGGCGTTCAAGACGGCCGACGGCCGGGAGAAGAGCCTGCTGCGGCAGGCGGTCGCCCACCTGCTGCCCGCGTCCGTCACCGAACGCGTCAAGAGCCCCTACCCCTCCACCCAGGACACGGCCTACGCCGCGGCCCTCCAGGAACAGGCCCGGGAACTCCTCGCCGAGCGCGGCCACCCGGTGTTCGCCGTCTTCGACCACGGCTGGGCACAGCGCACCGCAGCCGCCGACCCGGCCACCGTGACCGGCGCCGTACGCACCGGCCTGGAGCGCCTCCTCGACTTCCACGTATGGGCCGACCTGTACCAGCCCGAACTGGACCTGCCGTGACAGCCGCCCACCGCCGCCACCCGTGCGCCCGGACGGCAACCGGGCGCACCCCCGCACCCGCACACCGGAGAACCTTGTGAACACGCCCGCACCCGCACCCCTCCCGCTCGGTGAGGACTTCATCCAGGACGCCCACACCGTCGCGGCCCGGCTGCGTGCCGCCGCCCCCGTACGGTTCGTGGAACTGCCCGGCGGATTCCCCGTCTGGCTCGTCACCGGCCACGACGAGGCACGCGCCGCCGTCACCGACCCCCGGCTGAGCAGCGAGGGCGTCTACGACCGGCTGGAGCGGCTACGCCTGGGCGGCGGCGAGGACACCGAGAGCCGCTTCGCCCCCGAACTGGCCAAGAACCTCCTCAACCTCGACCCGCCGGACCACACCCGGCTGCGCTCCCTGGTGACCAAGGTGTTCACCGCGGGCGCCGTCGCCCCGCTGCGCCCGCGCATCGAGGCCATCGCCGACGAACTCCTGGACGCCATGGAGAAAGCGGGCCCCGACAGCGAACTCCTCGCCGACTACGCGCTGCCCCTGCCCATCCGTGTCATCTGCGAACTCCTCGGCGTCCCCTTCGCAGACCGCGACCGGTTCACCGCCTGGACCCGCACCATGGTCGCCGCCACCGGGCCCGAGGAGATCGGCGCCGCCTCCCTGCGCATGGCCTCCTACCTCGGTGACCTCGCCGAGGCCAAACGCCGCGATCCCGGCGACGACCTGCTCACCCGCCTGGTGCACGTCAGCGACGGCGGCGACCGCCTGTCCCGCGACGAACTGATCTCCACCGCCGTCGTCCTGCTGACCGGCGGCTTCGAGACCACCGTCAACCTCATCAGCAGCGGCGTACTCGCCCTGCTGCGCCACCCCGGACAGCTCGACCTGCTCAAGGCGCGCCCCGAACTGATGCCGCAGGCCGTCGAGGAGTTCCTGCGCTACGAGACCCCCAACAACCTCTCCAGCCCGCGCTACGCCACCGAGGACGTCGCACTGGGCGGCGTCACCGTCCCCGCCGGCCACTTCGTGATGGTCTCCTGGCTCGCCGCCAACCGCGACGAGCGGTTCGCCGAACCCGACCGGCTCGACATCACCCGCCCGGCGGGCGGCCACCTCGCCTTCGGCCACGGCATCCACCACTGCGTCGGCGCCGCCCTGGCCCGGCTGGAGGGCGAGATCGCCTTCGCCAGGCTCCTCGCCCGCTTCCCCGGCCTCGAACTGGCCGTCGCCGAAACCGCGCTGCGCTGGCGCCACTCCACCGCCATGCACGGCCTGGAGGCCCTGCCGCTGCGTCTGGGCCCGGCCACCCGCTGACCCGCCGGCACCTTTGCCGCTCCCGCGCCCCACCCGCGCCCGCCCCACCCGCACCCCGTCCCACCCGCCACCGACCCCGAGGACACACCGTGCCCCTGCTCGACGGTTTCACCCCCTGGCCCGAGACGGACGCCGCGCGCTACCGCGCCGAGGGCTACTGGACCGGTACCACCCTCGGCGCCGTGCTCAGGAACAGCGCCCGCCGCACCCCCCGACGCACCGCGCTGGTGGCCGACGGGCGACGGCTGAGTTACGCCGAACTGGACGAGGCCGCCGACCGGGTGGCCGCCGGCCTGCGCGCCCACGGCCTCGGGCCCGGCAGCCGGCTGCTGGTCCACCTGCCCAACGGGCTGCCGTTCGTCCTGACCCTGTTCGGCTGTTTCCGCGCCGCCGTCGTCCCCGTCCTGGCCCTGCCCGCACACCGCGAGAGCGAACTCGTCCACCTCGCCCGCCTCTCCGGCGCCGCCGCCTGCGTCCTGCACGGCGGCCCGGAGCAGCCCGGACTCGCCGAGGCCGTGACCAGGGCCGCCCACACCGTCCGCCACGTCTTCACCACCGGCCCCGCCGGGCCCGGCCCCTGGCACCCCTTCGACGCCCTCACCGCCGCCTCCCCGGACGCGGGCGCCCCCGACGACGCCCGCCCCCAGGACGTCGCCGTACTGCTGCTGTCCGGCGGCACCACCGGACTGCCCAAACTGATCCCGCGAACCCACGACGACTACGCCTACAACCTGCGCGCCGCCGCCCGCGCCGCCGGTCTCGACGCGCACACCGTCACCCTGCTCGCGCTGCCCGCGGCCCACAACTTCGCCCTGGCCTGCCCCGGCCTGCTGGGCACCCTGCACGCCGGCGGCACCACCGTGCTGGCGCCCTCGCCCGCTCCGGACGTGGCCTTCGACCTCATCGCCCGCGAACGGGTCACCACCGTCGCCCTCGTCCCCCCGCTCGTCCTGGCATGGCTGGACGCGGCCGAAGAGCTCGCCCCGGACCTGAGCAGCCTCACCCTCCTCCAGGCGGGCGGCGCCCGGCTCAAGGAGGAGACGGCCCGCCGCGTACGCCCGGTCCTCGGCTGCGCACTGCAACAGGTCTACGGCATGGCCGAGGGGCTGCTGAACCTCACCCGCCTCGACGATGCCGACGAGACCGTGTTCACCACCCAGGGGCGCCCCCTGTCCGACGCAGACGAGGTACGGGTGGTCGCCCCCGACGGCACCGACGTCCCCGAGGGCGCCACCGGCGAGCTGTGGACGCGCGGCCCCTACACCTTGCGCGGCTACTTCCGCGCCGAGCGGCACAACGCCACCGCCTTCACTCCCGACGGCTTCTACCGCTCCGGCGACCTGGTGCGCCGCCTGCCGGGCGGGAACCTCGTCGTGGAGGGCCGCCTCAAGGACGTCATCAACCGGGGCGGCGACAAGGTCCCGGTCGAGGAGGTCGAGAACCACCTGCTGGCCCATCCGCGTGTGCACGACGTGGCCCTGGTCGGCTTCCCGGACGCCGACATGGGAGAGCGCACCTGCGCCTTCGTCGTCCCCCGGGGCGAGGCACCCACCCGGCGGGAACTCCTCGACCACCTCGTCCGCCGCGGAGTCGCCGCGTTCAAACACCCCGACCGGGTCCGCGTCCTGACCGGCTTCCCCCGCACCGGCGCCGGCAAGGTCGACCGCGCCGCGCTCGCCCGCACCCTGAACACCCCGGCGGAGGCCCTGTGACCACGCCCGCCCGCTACCCGTTCAACACCGACGAAGGGCTGGACCTGGCCGACGCCTACCGCGCCGCCCAGCACACCCCGGGCCCCGTCCGCGTCCAACTGCCCTACGGCGAACCGGCCTGGCTCGTCACCCGTCACGACGAGGCCCGGGCCGTCCTCGCCGACACCCGCTTCTCCCGCGCCATGGACGCCCGGCGCGACGCGCCCCGCACCACCCCCGTCAGCCCCATCGGCCTGGTCGCCACCGACCCGCCCGACCACACCCGGCTGCGCCGCCCCGCCGCCCGCGCCTTCACAGCCCGCCGCGCGGAGGCACTGCGCCCCCGCGTCCGGCGGATCGCCGAGGACGCCGTCCGGCGGATGACCGCCTCGGCGGCCCCCGCCGACCTGGTGGCACACGTCGCGCTGCCCGTGCCGATCACCGTCATCTGCGAACTGCTGGGCGTCCCCGCCCAGGACCGCGACCGCTTCCGCGGCTGGAGCGACACCGTACTGTCCACCAGCGGGGCCGGCCCGCAGGACTTCCTGGCCGCCACCGCCGCGCTCAAGACGTACATGGGCGACCTGCTCGACCGGCGGCGGGCCGAACCCGCCGACGACCTGATGACGGCGCTGCTGCGCGCCCGCGACGAGGACGCCCCCGACAGCAGGGCCTCCAGGGACGAACTCGTCGAACTGTGCATCGCCCTCCTCCTCGGCGGCTACGAGACCACCGCCTCCCAGCTCGCCAACTTCACCTGGGTGCTGCTCACCCAGCGCCCCGACGCCCTCCCCGGCATCGCGTCACATCCCGGGCGGGCCCGCGCCTGGGTGGAGGAACTGCTCCGGTACGTTCCGCTGGCAGCCTCCGCCTCGCTGCCGCGCTACGCCGTCGAGGACGTGGATGTCGGCGGCGTCACGGTACGGGCCGGCGAACCCGTCCTGGTGGCGATCGGAGCCGCCGACCGCGACGCCCTCCGCTTCCCCGCCCCCGACACCCTCGACCCGGACCGCGACACCGCGGGGCACCTCGCCTTCGGGCACGGCATCCACCACTGCGCCGGTGCCGCGCTGGCCCGTGTCGAACTCCAGGAGGGCCTCGGTGCCCTCGCCCGTCTGCTGCCCGGGCTGCGCCTGGCCGGAGAGCCGACATGGAAGCGGGCCGCCTTCCTCAGAGGCCCGGCCACCCTGCCGGTGCGCTGGTGACACCGCCCGGCCACCGCATCCCCCCGCATCCCCCGCCCCGCCCCACCGGCCGGGCCGCGACGGACCCCGGCACGGCGGCCGTTCCCGCCGTGCCGGCCCCGTACCCGGCGTAAGAAGAAGGAAGACCCGTGCTGACCGACCCGACCGATCCGGCCGCCGCCGAGACGACGGACCTGGAGACCCTGCGTGCCCGGCTCGCCGCGGTACTCGACCTGCCGCCCGGCGACCTCGCCGACGACGACAACCTCATCGCCCTCGGCCTGGACTCCATCACGCTGATGAAACTGGCCGCCCGCTGGCGCCGCGCCGCCCCAGGCGTCACCTTCGGGGCCCTCGCCGCCGATCCGACGCCCGCCGCCTGGCACGCCCTGCTCTCCAGCGCTCCGGCACCTCACGCTTCCGGGGCACCGGACCCGGCCACAGCGCCGGCTGCCGCAGGTCACAAGGACACCGGCCACAAGGACACCGGCCATGAGGCCGGCGGCGAGGAGGACACCGGCCCCTTCCCGCTGGCGCTGATGCAGCACGCCTACTGGGCCGGACGGTCGCCGGGACAGCGGCTGGGCGGTGTCGCCGCGCACTTCTACCACGAGTTCGACGGCACCGGCGTCGAGCCCGGACGCCTCCAGGCGGCCGTGCGGTCCGTCCTCGCCCGCCACGACATGCTCCGGGTCCGTGTCCTCGACAACGGCACCCAGGAGATCCTGGACACCAGCCCCTGGCCCGGCCTCCACGTCACCGACCTGCGCCGGCACACTGCCGAGCGGGCCGCGGCGGACCTCGACCGCATCCGCGGCACCCTGTCGCACCGCGCCATGGACATCGGCGCGGGCGAGGTCTTCGACGTACGGCTCACCCTGCTGCCCGACGGCCGCACCCGCACACACGTCAACCTCGACATGATCGCCGCCGACGCGCTCAGCCTCCGCGTCCTGCTGGCCGACCTCGCCGACGCCTACACGGCCGGAGGCGAGGTGCCCCGCGCCGCGCCCGGCTACTCCTTCCGCCGCTACCAGTCCGACCGGGCGGCCCACCGCGCCGGAGCCGGCCGGGCCGCCTGCGAAGCGGACCGCGACTGGTGGGCCGACCGCCTCGACGCCCTGCCGGGGCCGCCGGAGCTGCCCGCGGCCGGACACGACGCGGATGCCACACGCGTCGTCCGCAGACACCGGGTGCTCAGCCCCGAGCGGGCCGCCGCCTTCGAGGCCCGGGCCCGCGCCCACGGACTGACCCCCGCGCTCGCGCTCACCGCCGTCTTCGCCGAGGTCCTCACCGCCTGGAGCGCCACCCCCTCCTTCCTGCTCAACCTCCCGCTGTTCGACCGCGAACCGCTGCACCCGGACGTCGAGGACCTGGTGGGGGACTTCACCTCCTCCGTCCTGCCGGCCTGGGACGGAACCGCGCCGGGCGGGTTCGCCGAGCGGGCGGGCAGGCTCCAGGAGCGGTTCCACACCGACGCGGCGCACGCCCGCCACTCCGGGGTGGAGGTGCTGCGCGACCTGACCCGCCGCCGCGGCGCCCCCACGCTCGCCCCCGTGGTGCACACCAGCGCCCTGGGCCTCGGCCCGCTCTTCCCGGCCCCGGTCACCCGCGTCTTCGGGGAACCGGTGTGGATCATCTCGCAGGGCCCGCAGGTCTGGCTCGACGCCCAGATCACCGAACTCGACGGCGGTCTGCTGGTCAACTGGGACGCCCGCGAGGACGCTTTCGCCCCCGGTGTGCTCGACGCCATGTTCGCCGCCTACAGCTCCCTGCTCGACCGGCTCACCGACGACGCGACCGCGTGGACGTCCCCCGTCGGCGACCTGCTCCCCGACGACCAGCGGCGCACCCGCCGGGAGGCGAACGCGACAGGCCGGCCGCCCGGTGGCGGACTGCGGCTGCACGACGAGTTCTTCCGCCACGCCGCAGCCGCGCCCGGCACACCGGCACTGCTGTGGGGGAGCGGCACCGGCACCGGGAAGTACACCTACGGCGAACTCGCCGACCGTGCACTGAAAGTCGCCGGACATCTGCGCGCCCGGCAAGTCGGCCCCGGCGATCTGGTCGCCGTGAGTCTGCCCAAGGGGCCCGAGCAGGCGGTCGCCGTGCTCGGCGTCCTCGCCGCCGGCGCGGCCTACCTCCCCGTCGCCGCGGACCAGCCGCCGGCGCGGCGCGAGCGCATCCTCAAGTCCGCCGGGGCCCGTCTGCTTCTCGACAGCCTGGACGCCGCCCGCACCGCCGAGCCCCTGCCCGCGCCGCTGCCCGGTACGCCCGAGGACCTCGCCTACGTCCTGTACACCTCCGGCTCGACGGGCGAACCCAAGGGCGTGGAGGTGCCGCACGCGGCGGCCATGTGCACCGTGGCCGATCTGCGGGACCGGCTGGCACTCGGCCCCGGCGACCGCACACTCGCCCTGTCCGCGCTGGAGTTCGATCTCTCCGTCTTCGACCTGTTCGCACCACTGAGCACCCGGGGAGCCGTCGTCTGCGTCGGGGAGCCGGAGCGCCGGGACGCCGAGGCGTGGCTGCGCCTGGCGCACACCCACCGGGCGACCGTCCTCAACTGCGTACCCGCCCTGCTCGACATGCTGCTCACCGTGGCCGAGGCCAGCACAGTGGACGCACAACCGGCCCCGCGGCTGCCCCTGCGCGCCGTGCTGCTCGGCGGCGACCGGGTCACCACCGGCCTGGCCGAGCGGCTGGCCCGCCAGGCACCCGACTGCCGGTTCGCCGGACTCGGCGGAACCACCGAGACCGCCATCCACTCAACCTGGCAGGAGGTGCGGCTCCCGCTGCCCGGCGACTGGGACATCGTGCCCTACGGCCGGCCGCTCGCCGGGGTGCGCTGCCGGGTGGTGGACGCGCTCGGCCGCGACTGCCCCGACTGGGTGCCCGGCGAACTGTGGATCGGCGGCGGGGGAGTGGCCCGCGGCTACCGGGGCGACCCCGAGCGCACCGCCGACCGGTTCGTCCGGCACGGCGGGGTGCGCTGGTACCGCACCGGAGACCGCGCCCGCTACCGCCCCGACGGCACACTGGACTTCCTCGGCCGCACCGACGACCAGGTCAAGCTGCGCGGCCACCGCATCGAACCCGGCGAGGTGGAGGCCGCGCTGGCGACCCATCCCGACGTGTCCGCCGTCGTCGCGGTGGTGCTGCCCCACAGCCGGCTGGCGGCGGCCGTCGTACCCGCCCCGGGACGGCTTCCCTCACCGGCCCACCTCAAGGAACACCTCGGCACGCTCCTGCCGCCGTTCATGGTTCCCGACAGCACGGTGGTGCTCCCCGAACTCCCGCTGACCCGCAACGGCAAGACCGACCGGGCCGCCGTCGCGGAACGCGTGCGGCAACTGGCCGCCGCCGGCACCGGGCCGGCCGCACCGCAGCGCCACGAACCGCCCCGCACCGACACCGAACGCCTCGTCGCCGCCGCCTGGAAGGACGTCCTGCGCATCCCCGGGCCCGGACCCGGACGCACCGACGACTTCTTCGCCCTGGGCGGCGACTCCCTGGTGGCCACCCGTCTCCTGACCCGGCTGCGGGCCGACGGGGCGCGGGGCACCGCCCTCAGCGCCCTGTTCGCCCACCCCGTCCTCGCCGACTTCGCCGAAACCCTCCACCTCGGCCCGGCCCGCCCGGCGCCCCGCCCGCCCGCGCCCGACCCCGAACACCGCCACGACCCCTTCCCGCCCACCGACGTGCAGCTCGCCTACTGGCTCGGGCGCGGCGAGGAGTTCACCCTCGGCGGCGTCGGCTGTCACTTCTACCGCGAGTACGACATACCCCGGCTCGACGTGGCACGGCTGGAGGAGGCCGTCAACCGGCTGGTGGCACGGCACGAGATGCTGCGGGCCGTCTTCGACGCCGACGGCAACCAGCGCGTCCTCGCCGAGGTCCCCCGCTTCACCCTCCAGGTCACCGACGCCGGACCGGACCCCGAAAAAGCCCGCGCCGCGCTGCGCGACACCTGGTCGCACCACGTCTTCGACCCAGGCCGCTGGCCGCTGTTCAGCATCGCCGCCGTCCGCGACGGCGAACGGGTACGGCTGGCCGTCGGCATGGACAACCTCGTCCTGGACGCGCTGAGCATCCTCACCTTCTACTCCGAACTGTCCGCGCTGTACGCCGACCCGGACGCCGCCCTGCCGCCCGTGGACGTCTCCTTCCGCGACCACGTGCTCGCCGCCCGGCCCGACCCGGAGGAACAGCAAGCCGCCGAAGAGTACTGGGACCGGCGGCTCGACGACCTGCCGCCCGCACCCCGGCTGCCCCTCGCCCGCGACCCGGCCGAAGTCGCCCGCCCCCGGTTCGCCCGGCGCACCGCCACTCTCGACGCGGCGGCACGCAGGGCCCTGGAGGAGCGCGCCCGCGCCCACGGCGTCACCCCGTCCGCCGTCCTGCTGACGGCGTACTGCGAGGTGCTGTCCGCATGGAGCAGCGAGCGGGACCTCACCGTCAACCTGACCCTGTTCGACCGGCGGGAAGCACACCCGCACATCGCCCGCGTCCTGGGCGACTTCACCTCGCTGGTGCTGGTCGGCCACGAGCACCGGCCCGACGAGGCATGGCTGACCGGTGCCCGCCGCACCCAGCGGGAGCTGTGGCAGGCCCTCGACCACCGCTCCCTGTCCGCCGTCCAGGTGCTGCGCCGGCTCGCCCGCCGCACCGGGCAGGCCGATGTGACCATGCCGGTCGTCTTCACCAGCGCCCTCGGCCTGGACGCCGGCGACGATACGGCCGGGCTCTTCACCGACCAGGTGTACGGCATCACCCAGACCCCGCAGGTGTGGCTGGACCACCAGGCCGTCGAACGGCGCACCTTCGAGGGCACCGTGATCGACCTGCACTGGGACGCCGTCGAGGAGCTGTTCCCCGACGGCGTGCTCGACGCCATGTTCGAGGCGTACACCGCACACCTGCGGCGTCTGCTGGAGGCCGACTGGAACGCCCCGCGGCCGGTCGGTCTGCCGCCCGCGCAGCGCGCCGCGCGGGACGAGGCCAACGACACGGCCGCACCCCAGCGGGAGACCTGCCTGCACGCGCCGTTCTTCCGCAACGCCATCGCCAACCCCGACGCCCCGGCGCTCCTCGCGGACGGCACCCACCCGCCCGTGACCTACGGAGAACTGTCACTGCGGGCCCGCCGGATCGCCGCGCTGCTGACCGCGCACGGTGTCCGTGAGGGCGAGCCGGTCGCCGTCTGCCTGCCCAAGGGCCCCGACCAGATCGCCGCCGTCCTCGGTGTGCTCGCCGCCTCGGCCGCGTACGTGCCCGTCGGCATCGACCAGCCACGGGTACGCCGCGACCGCATCGTCACCCGGGCGGGCGCGCGGCTGGTACTGACCGCGGAGGCCACCGGCGAGGAGTGGCCCGCCGTCCCTCTGCCGCTGACCGACGCCGACCGTCACGAGCCGGTCGCCGCCCCGGCCGCCGCCGCCCCGGACCAGTTGGCGTACATCGTCTTCACCTCCGGTTCCACCGGTGACCCCAAGGGGGTCGAGATCACCCACGGGGCCGCCGCCAACACGGTCGAGGACGTCAACGAGCGCTACGGGGTGGGCCCCGACGACCGGGTCCTGGCCGTCTCGGCTCTCGACTTCGACCTGTCGGTCTACGACGTCTTCGGCCTGCTGTCGGCCGGCGGCGCGCTGGTCACCGTCGCCGAGGAGGAACGCCGCGACGCCCAGCGGTGGGCCGACCTGTGCGTCCGGCACCAGGTGACGGTGTGGAACACGGTCCCCGCACTGCTCGACATGCTGCTGACGGTCGCCGAGCACCAGCCCGGCCGCGTCCCCGGCGCCCTGCGGCTGGCACTGCTGTCCGGCGACTGGATCGGCCTCGACCTGCCGGGCCGGCTGTCCGCGCTGGTGCCCGACTGCCGCCTCGTCGGCCTGGGCGGCGCCACGGAGGCGTCCATCTGGTCCAACGCGCACGACATCGCGGGCCCCCTGGCCGGCTGGCCCTCCATTCCGTACGGCAGGCCGCTGCGCAACCAGCGCTACCGCGTGGTGGACCCGGCGAACGGTGAGGACCGGCCCGACTGGGTGCCGGGCGAGCTGTGGATCGGCGGCACCGGACTGGCCCGCGGCTACCGCGGCGCCCCCGCGGCGACGGCCGCCCGCTTCGTCACCGCCGACGGACACCGCTGGTACCGCACCGGCGACCTCGGCCGGTACCGGCCCGGTGGAGTGCTGGAGTTCCTCGGCCGCACCGACGACCAGGTGAAGATCCGGGGCCACCGCATCGAACTGGGCGAGGTGGAGGCCGCGCTGTCCGCACACCCGGACGTGAGCCGTGCGACGGCCGCCGTCTCGGCCTCCGGCGCCGCACGCGAACTCGTCGCCGCCGTCGTCCCCGCCGACGGCTGCGACAGCACGGCGCTGCCCACCGCACTGCGGCACTGGCTGGAGGAGCGCCTTCCCCCCGCGATGGTGCCGCACCGGATCGCCGCGCTGCCCGTGCTCCCGCTGACCGCGAACGGCAAGGTGGACCGGCGCGGTGTGCCCGCTGCCGTGGCCGCAGCCGTTGGCCGGGGAGCCGGCGAGAAGGAGACAGAAGGGCGGCTCGACGCGGTCCAGCGGTCGGTGGCATCCCTGTGGGAGAGCGTCCTCGGCTGCCCGGTGCGCACACCGGAGGACAACTTCTTCACCCTCGGCGGCGACAGCGTCAAGGCGGTCCGGCTGGTCGAGCGGGCGGCGGCGGAGCTGGGGGTGCGGCTGCCCCTCGGCCGCTTCTTCGCCCGTCCGACTCTCGGCGCCTTCGCGGACCTCGCCCGCAGCCGGACGTCACCCGCGGGCGGCGAGGCGGAGCGGATGGAGGAAATGGAGGAAGGGGCCCTGTGACCCCCTGAGCAGGGCCCGCAGGCCGCGCAACGCGGTGCCGCGGACGCTCCCCCGTGCGGGCCGCTCACGGGGGAGCGGGGCCTGGCATGATCGAGGGATGCCTGAACGTATGGTCGCGGCCTGTGACGGTGCCGCCAAGATCAACCCCGGGCCCGCGGGCTGGGCCTGGGTGCTCGCTGACCCCGCGGGCACACCGCAGCGCTGGGAGTCGGGCCCGCTGGGCCGGACGACCAACAACGTCGCCGAGCTGACGGCCCTCGCCCAGCTCCTGGAGGCCACCGATCCGGCGGTACCGCTGGAGATCCGGATGGACTCGCAGTACGCGATGAACGCGGTCACCAAATGGATTGCGGGGTGGAAGCGCAACGGCTGGCAGACCGCGTCGAAGAAGCCCGTGGCCAACAAGGAGCTGGTCGTCCGCATCGACGCCCTGCTCGAAGGGCGCGACGTGGTCTTCCGGCATGTGCTCGCCCACCAGGTGAACGGTGACCCGCTCAACGCGATCGCCGACGCCGCCGCCAGCGTCGCGGCCACCGAACAGGCTCCCGCCGGCACCGCGCACGGCACACCCGAGATCCCGCAGCCGAGCCCGGCGACCGAGGACAAACCGCGCGCGGCCCGCGCAGGGAAGACCGCCGGGCGTCGTCGGGGAGGCGGGAGGGCACCGGTCATCAAGGCCAGGTTCCCGGGCCGCTGCGGTCACTGCCGGTCCCCTTATGAGACGGGCGAGGAGATCACGAAGGTCGCCTCAGGCTGGGGCCACCCGGCCTGCCGCGACGGCGCCACGGCGTAACGGGGGGGCGGTTGCCGCCCCGGTGCCGCGGGTGCTGCCCGAACTGTGCGCGGGCAGCACCCGGGGCCGCCACCAAGTCCTGTGTCCGGCTGCGCCGCGCCCCCTCGTCAGGAGGAAGCCGGTGAGGGCTTGTCGGCGTGCAGAAGCCGCATGCCGCCGGGGCCCGTGGTGTCCGAGCGGACGCGCAGACCCGCCTCGCGGCACTGTCCGGCCAGCCACGACGGCCCGATGCGCAGCTTGGGATAGCTGCCGGCCCGCATCTGCCACGATGCGCCGGTGCGGGTGTGGAGCACGTCGTGCACCGTCACCGTCTCCTCGTCGCGGTATTCGAGGAAACAGGTGAGGATCCGGTCCGCGTCGGCGCGTACGGGGATGAAGCGGTCCGTGCCGTGCAACTCGCCGGTGAGATCACGGTAGGCGGCGACGAAGTGGCCGCCCGGGCACAGGGCGCGGGCGATGTCGCCCAGGAGTACGGGTATGTCGCTCCTCGCGGGCAGGTGCGGCAGGGTGTCGCCCATGCACACCACGGCGCCGGCCGTGCCGGGTGCGACGGCCTGGGGCAGCACGGTGCGCAGATCACCGTGCACCGGGCGGACCGCCGTTGATCCGCGCGTGTGCCGCGCCAGTTCGTCCAGCAGTTCGCGGCTGGTGTCCACGGCGAGCACGGGGGCGAAGCCGAGCCGGGCCAGGGCCAGCGTCTGTGCTCCCGGGCCGCAGCCCAGATCGACGGCAGTGGTGCCTTCGGCGGAGGGGGCCAGGCCGAGCTCCGTGAAGAGACCGGCCTGACGCTCGGCGAGTTGCCCGACGTCGCCGCCGATCATCCAGGTGTAGTGCTCGGCCAGGAGCCGGTCGTAGTGCTCGACGGCGGTGCTCACAGCGGAAGTCATGTCAGTCCCTTCCAGGGGATCGCGGAGCGCTGGGCGTACCGGCGACCGCGGACAGGCCGGTGCGCACCCACGCGGCCAGGTCGGCCAGATGGATGTTGGTGCGGGCGGCGTCGAGGGCGCTGCCGAGCGCGGCGCGGTAGGTGGGTGTGGCCTGTGCGTAGCGTTCCCGGCCCTCGGCGGTGATGAGGGCGGTGACGGCACGCCCGTCCCCGGCCCCGGGGGCACGTGCGGCCAGCCCCTGGGTCTCCAGCCGGCCCACCAGGCGTGTCACGGTGCTGTCCTTCAGGCCGATGCGGTCGGCGAGTTCGCTCATGCGCATCGCCTCGCCGTCCTGCGCCCGGCTCAGCGCGCAGAGCGCCCGGTACTCGGAAAGCGGCAGCCCGTGCCGCCGCTGCAGCGTGGTGTCCAGGTGCTTCTCGACGCGGCCGAGCAGCCGCACGGCCATGCACCACCGGTCGTCCTCCTCGTCACCGGCGGGTGCCGAGGAGAGGCCATCCATGACGAGACCATCCATGCGCCGGAGCCTACATTGCTTGCACAAGCAAGGACCAGCCCTCGCGGAGAAGCCGCCAACTCCCTCCCGCACGGGTGAAGGAGCGCGGGCCGGCCGGCGAACCCCCAGCGGAGCCCGCCCGCTCACTGCCTGGGCCCGCTTCGTACAGTGGGCGCCATGTCGGCTGAATCCCCCCTCATCCAGAGCCTGCGCACGGCGGTGGCCGCCGCGCCCCAGGACGTACCGCTGCGGCTGCACCTCGCCCAACTGCTCCTGGAAGCGGGCGCGGCCGACGCCGCCGTCGCCGAAGCAGCCGTGGCCCTGCAGCACGCGCCCGGGGACCCACAGGCCCGCGCGCTGATGGCCCGGGCGATGGGGACCACGGCACCCGGAACCGCGACGCCTGCGCCCGTGAACCCCGCGGCCTCGACGCCCGCGCCCGCAGCGCCCGCATCCTCTACGCCCGCGCCGCAGCGCGGATTCGACTGGAAGGCCGCCGAGGAACAGATCGGCGACGCCGTCCCGCCGCGCTTCGTCGAACCGGAGGCCCCCCTCACCGAGGACGGCAGCGGTGACCCCGGCGACGCCGCCGCGTGGGACGTCGAGGTCCCCGGCGCGGTGCGCCTTGCCGACGTCGGCGGCCTGCAAGAGGTCAAGGACCGGCTGGAGGCGGCGTTCCTCGCCCCGCTGCGCAACCCGGAGCTGCGCCGGCTGTACGGCAAGAGCCTGCGCGGCGGACTCCTGCTGTACGGGCCTCCCGGCTGCGGCAAGACATTCGTGGCGCGGGCCGTCGCGGGTGAACTCGGCGCCAAGTTCCTGTCGGTGTCCGTCAACGACGTCCTCGACATGTGGATCGGCAACTCCGAACGCAACATGCACGAGGTCTTCGAGACCGCCCGGCGGCAGGCCCCGTGCGTCGTCTTCCTCGACGAACTGGACGCCCTGGGCGGCAAACGCTCACGGACCCACTCCAGCGGCATGCGCAACACCGTCAACCAGCTCCTCACCGAACTGGACGGTGTGGACGCCGCCGCCAACGAGGGCGTCTTCGTACTGGGCGCCACCAACGTCCCCTGGGACGTCGACCTCGCCCTGCGGCGCCCCGGCCGGTTCGACCGCACACTGCTGGTGCTGCCGCCCGACGCGCCGGCCCGCGAGGCGATCCTCCGCCACCATCTGCGCGACCGTCCCATCGAGAACGTCGAGCTGGGCAAGCTGGTGAAGCTCACCGAGGGCTTCTCCGGGGCGGACCTTGCGCACCTGTGCGAGTCGGCCGCCGAGAGCGCCCTGCTCGACTCGGCCCGCACCGGCACCGTCCGCATGATCGGCATGAAGGACCTGCTCGGCGCGGCCAAGCAGCTCACCCCCTCCACCGAGCCGTGGTTCGCCTCCGCCCGCAACGTGGCGCTGTACGCGAACGAGGGCGGCCAGTACGACGACCTCGTCGCCTACCTGAAGAGGAAGCGCAGGCTGTGAACACCGACCAGGACCAGTCCGTCGACCGGGCCACAGCCCTCATCGACCTCAAGCGGTACGAGGAAGCCGCCGCCGTGCTGGCCCACCGGATCGCCGAGGCACCGCAGGACGTCAGCGCCTGGCTGGAGATGGCCCGCTGCCACCTGGGGGCCGGCGAGCACCAGCGGGCCCTGGAGGCGGCCGACGAGGTGCTGCGGCTCGACCCGAAGCAGCCGGGCGCGTTCATCTACCGCTCCACCGCACTGCGGGGCCTGCACCGCATGGAGGACGCCGAGGCAGCCCTGCGCGAGGCGGTCCGGCTCGCCCCCCACTACCACCGCCCCTACGCGCTGCTCGCCGAGGTCCTCGCCTTCCGGGCCGGCCGGCTGCGCCAGCAGCCGGCGCGGGACGCGGCCGACGCGCTCTCCCGGCAGCACCAGGCGTCCGTCCTGCTGGAGGAGGCATCCCAGCTGGCCCAGGAGGGCATCCGGCTGGGTCCCGACGATGTCGCGGCCTACATGAGTGCCTGGAAGGTCGCGGGAGTCGACGGCAACCACACGGTCACCGACCAGCTGGAGAAGGAGATCCTGCGGATCGACCCGCAGCACCCCTTCGCCCTGGCGCAGCAGACCCGGAAGGCAGCGAACACCCCGGGGACGCGGGCGGCCGACGCGGCCGATCTGGTCGCCGACGCGCTCACGGCGGACCCCGCCTCCCCGGACATGCAGCGCGAACTGGACAGCGCCACCTACCGTCTGCTGCGCGGCACCCGCTGGCTGGCCCTGCTCTGCCTGCTGTTCACCGCCGTCGGCCTCGATCTGGCCTTCGCCCCCGAGGACCGGGCGCCGGACCCGCTGCCCCTGTCGCTCGGACAGCGGCTGTGGGACGTGCTGCTGCTGGTCCCCGTGTGGGTGTTCGGGGCGCTGCTGCGCTACCGCAGGCGGCGTCGCGGCGTGCGGCTCAACGTACGGTCCCTGCTGCGCCGCGACGGCTGGGCCCGCCTGGCCGTCGGCCACGCGGCGGCCGTGATGGTGTGCGTCCTGGTGATCACTCTGGTGCCGTGGACCGAACGCGACGTGCCGCGCGTGATGTTCTGGGTCACCCTCGTCGCCTCGCTCCTGACGATGTACTTCGACCGGCCGTACACGCGCGCGGCACTCGCCTCGCTCCGCCGCCGCACATGACCGGGACGCCCCCGGCGGGGGCCCGCCCGGCCGCGCGGAGCCGACGAGCCGCACGGTTACGCCCATGATCGGAGGCTTGCGGGGTAATGGGTGACTTTCCGGGCAGGGTGTGACTGCTGCCGTTCCAACGTCTGCGCGAAATCGGCACACCTTTTCGTGAACTTCCTGCTCAGAGCCACCGTCAGACTTCTCAGGCCCCCCGCTTCCCAGGCGGGGGTGCTGTTTGGCCCATCTGTAAGTCACTACCTGGAGTTCTCTCCATGGCTCTGAGAAAACCGAAAACCCGGCATCTCGTCATCGGCCTGACCGCCGGTGGCGCGCTGCTCGTCGGCACGCCGCTCGTGGCGTCGGCGGTCTCGGCCCCCGACGCTCCGCCGCCGGTGGCCGCCAAGGGCGCCAAGATGCTGGACGTCAACAGCGGCGAGTCCCTCTACGACAAGGCCGGGGACACGGCGCGTCCGTTGGCCAGCACCACCAAGATCATGGTCGCGTCCGTGGTGCTCGACGACAAGACCGACCTCGACACCAAGGTCGAGGTGAAGCAGCAGTACCGCGACTACGTCACCGAGCACCACGCCAGCACGGCGGATCTGCAGACCGGTGACAAGGTCACCGTCCGGCAGCTCCTCTACGCGGCGCTGCTGCCCTCCGGTGCCGATGCCGCCTACGCCCTCGCCGACAACCTCGGCGAGGGTGACACATCCGCCGAACGCGTCGACTCGTTCATCGACAAGATGAACGCGAAGACCAATCAGCTCGGTCTGCCCAAGACCCACTTCGAGACCTTCGACGGCACCGGTGACGACACCAGCACACCGGAGGAGCTGACCCGGCTGGCCCGCCACGCGATGGAGAACCCGGTCTTCCGGAAGGTGGTGAGCACCAAGAAGTACAAGGGCGAGGCGCCCGCCGCCAACGGCCGCACGCGCTACTACACCTGGACCAACACCAACCAGCTGCTCGGCGCCTACCCCGGGGCCATCGGCATCAAGACCGGTACCACCAGCAAGGCCGGCGAGTGCCTGGTCTTCGCCGCCACCCGTGGCGACAAGACCCTCGTCGGCACCGTGCTCAACAGCAAGGACCGCTACGACGACGCGGCCAAGATGCTGGACCACGGGTTCGGCACGGACCACGCGAAGGACCTGAAGCTGCGCAAGCTGCCCTCGGACAGCCAGCAGGACTAGGCGCTTCGGTGCGATGACCGGACAGGCCGGTAGCGGCGTGCCCGTCGACCGACGGGCAGCGGACGTCTGCGGCACCGTTGCTCCTGCATCGGACCCCGAAGAGCGGGAACGGCGGCAGGCGCGGCGTTCGTCACGGCCGTGATGCCGGGCCGTCCCGACGGATTCCCTCCTCGCGCCCGCTGGCCCGCGGCCGGGGCCCCGAACCAAGGGGCCCCGGCCGTTGCATGTGACGGCCGCCCCCTCCCCGGCACGACGCGTCCCCGCCCGGCAGGCCCGCCCGGCCCGGCCCACCGTGCCGCTCATCACCGCCGGCAGTGCTCTCCGTCCGGCACCACGGCCTGGGAAACGTGAAACTGTGTGATGATGCTCGAAAAAACGGCCGATTCGTGAAGGCCGGGCGTGTGGGGACGGGAGCACGTGGTGGACAAGGACGGGGCGTCCATACCGGACGAGGAGTGGGAGCGCTTCCTGCGCACGGCCGAGGCCGGGGGAGACGACGCACCCAAGGAGCCCTCGGCGCGGGCGCGGATGGTGGCCCGGCGGCTGCGCGAGGAGCCGGACCGGCCGACGGGGTGGCGGACGTACCAGCAACAGCCGGCCCGGCAGCGCCGCTTCAGGGGCCGGCACCTCGCCGTGCTGCTGGGCGCGGCCGTCCTGCTCGTCGCTGCGCTGGCCGGCGGGAGGATGATCGGATGGTTCGGCGGCGACGGCGACGAGACACCGCTGGCCGCCGAATCGGAGCAGCCCGGCGGGCCGCCCGCGACTGATGCGGCAGCTCTCCGTCCGACCCGAAAGGAGCCCTTCAGGGGCTCGCCCGCGGCACGGTGGGACGAGGGAACGGCCGGGATCCACATGCCCGCGGCCCGGGCGACCGGCTGGATGAGCAAGGAAGAGGTCTCCCGGGCGCTGGCGGACTCCCGTGACTTCCTCGCCGCGTCCAGCCTGGACACCGGCGTACTGCGGGGACGGTACCCGCACAAAGCGGTCGCGTTCATCAACCCGCAGCAGCCGGACGTCCAGAGCTACCTCAAGACGGCGTTCAGCGAGCCCAGCCGGAAGAACGATCCGCTGATGCTGTTCAGCCGCTTCGCGAAGACGAAGGTGCGGCTGGTCGGGGACGTGGTCAAGACGCGGGGCCGGATCACGTACCGGGAAGGCGAGCGCGGAGCGGTGGAGGTGACCGCGGACGTCACCTTCGTCTATCCGGTCGCGCGCGCCGACGCCGGAAGCGACGAGGTCGCCCGCACCATCGTGCGGCGCGAGATCGTGATGAGCTGGGACGACCCGGAGCGGGTGAGGACCGAGCAGGGAACGTTCTCCCTCGTCTCCTACCGGGCGGACACCACCAACGGCGGCTGTGGGCCGCGCACCGGCTACTTCGTCCCCGAATTCGGGGACGAACGCACCGATGCGCCGGACGGTGCGGATGTCGACCCGTACGACCGCAGCACCTCGATGGACGCACGGATGCGGGAGGCCGCGGGAGCGCGGTGCGGAACCGCCACCCGCTCGTAGACACCGTGCCGTAGGCCGGTCTGCGGCCGGACGAGCCGCTCCGGCGGCGGAACGACGGATGATGCGGCGCCGTGCTCCGGCCACCTCCCTTCGAGGGGGCTGGAGCACGGCTTTTTCCTCGCCGATGGACGAACTTGTTCGTTACGAACATGTTCGCTACGGTGGAGAGGTCGGCGCGGCTCGTCTCAAGGAGCGGCCCGACACCTTCTCGCTCGTCCCCCGGCGCCCCTGGAGCACAGATGTCCATCCATCACCCCATCGCGATTATCGGCGGAGGTCTCGGCGGCCTCACCGCCGCCCGCGTCCTGCACGCGCACGGTGTGGAGGCGACCGTCTTCGAACTGGAGGCATCACCCGCCGCCCGCACCCAGGGCGGCATGCTCGACATCCACGAGGAGAACGGCCAGCAGGCACTGCACGCCGCCGGTCTGTACGAGGACTTCGAGAAGATCATCCACCGGGGTGGCCAGGCCATGCGGCTGGTCGGCCCCGACGGCACCGTCCACGTGACCCAGGAGGACGACGGCACGGGCGGCCGTCCCGAGGTGGACCGGGGAGACCTGCGCGACCTGCTCCTCGACTCCCTCCCCGGCGACGCGATCAGCTGGGGCAGGAAGGCGAGCGGCGTCCGCCCGCTCGGCGGCGGACGCCACGAGGTGACGTTCGCCGACGGATCCGCCATCACCACCGACCTGCTCATCGGGGCCGACGGTGCCTGGTCCCGCATCCGGCCGCTGGTCTCCGCCGCCAGGCCCGCCTACACCGGCATCTCGTTCGTGGAGACCGACCTGCACGACGCCGACGCCCGCCACCCGCGCAGCGCCGCCCTGATCGGCGGCGGGTTCTTCATCTGCCTCGGCGACCGGCGCGGATTCCTCGCACACCGGGAGACCGACGGCAGCCTGCACGTCTACGCCGCGCTCACAGCGGGTGAGGACTGGCTGGGGACGATCGACTTCCGTGACGTCCCCGCCGCCAAGGCGGCGGTCCTCTCGCACTTCGAGGGCTGGGACGAAGGACTGCGGGACCTGGTCGCCGACGCCGACGGGGCGCTCGTTCCCCGCCGTATCCACGCCCTGCCGGTCGGGCACCGCTGGGACCGCGTTCCGGGCGTGACGCTGCTGGGCGACGCCGCCCATCTGATGTCGCCGTTCGCGGGGGAGGGCGCCAACCTGGCCATGCTCGACGGCGCCGAGCTCGGCCGGGCGATCGCGGCCCACCCCGGCGACCGCGAGGCCGCGCTGACCGCGTACGAGGAAGCACTCTTCCCCCGCAGCGAGGCGTCCGCCCGTGAGTCCGCCGCGAGCTTGGAGACCATGTTCGGCGAGCACGGCCTGGAGCGGTTGGCGGAGTTCTTCACCTCTGCCGCGGAAGCCGAGTGACGACCCCGTTTCGTCACGTACCGGCCCGAAGGCCGGCGCGCACGACGAAGGAGCGGCTGGAAGGGGGACCCTTCCAGCCGCTCCTGCTCTCGCATGCGGTGCTGTGGTGTCGGTGCCTGCCCGGTCAGTAGGCGGAGTCGACGTTGTCCATGGTGCCGTAGCGGTCGGCGGCGTAGTTGCAGGCCGCGACGATGTTGGCCACCGGGTCGGTGAGCTTGTCGGCGGTGCCCTTGACGTGGTACTGGTCGAAGGTGGGCTGGATCACCTGGAGCAGGCCCTTGGAGGGGATGCCCTTCTGGGCGTTGATGTCCCAGTCG
>NZ_JODR01000021.1 GCF_000725885.1 Streptomyces albus subsp. albus
CCCCAACCCCCGTCCCCCCACCACAAACATCCGCCCCGCGCCAGTCATAACAGGCTCAGCAGCGCCTCGGTCGGATCCGGCGCTTCGACACCGGCCTCCGGGCGCGGCAACTGGAACCAGACGGCTTTGCCGGACGGTACGCGGCGACTGCCCCAGCCGCTGCTGAGCAGGTCGACGAGCTGAAGGCCACGGCCGCCCTCGTCCGTGTCACGTGCCCTGCGCCGGCGTGGCTGTACCTGTCCCGCGTCCCACACTTCGCACACCAGGGTGCGGTCCAGCAGCAGCCGTAGCCGAATGTTGCCCTCCCCGTAGCGCAGCGCGTTGGTGACCAGTTCGCTCACCAGCAGTTCGGTGGTGTCGGCGAGCGCTTCCAGGTCCCAGGCGGCGAGTTGTTCGCGGGCGAGTTCGCGGGCGCGGGCGACCGAGCGCGGTTCCGGCGGGAGTGTCCAGTCGCCGACGTGTTCCTCGTCCAGTCCCTGGACGCGGGCGACGAGGAGGGCGATGTCGTCCTCGCCGTGGTGGACGTTGAGGGTGCGCAGGACCCGGTCGGCGGCGTCCTCCAGCGGTTCGGTGGCGTCGGTGAGCGCCGACCGGAACCGGTCCAGGCCCTCGTCCAGCGGGTGGTCGCGGGATTCGACCAGGCCGTCGGTGTAGAGGGCGAGCATGGCGCCCTCCGGCAGTTCGATCTCGATCTCCTCGAACGGCTCGCCGCCCACTCCCAGCGGCACTCCTTTGGGTACTTCCAGCAGCAGTGCGGGTTCGTCCGGTTCGACCATGATGGGCGGCAGGTGTCCGGCGTTGGCGAAGGTACATCGCCGGGAGACGGGGTCGTAGACGGCGTAGATGCAGGTCGCCAGGTAGACCTCGGCCAGATCGGCGTCGTTGCCGCGGTAGGCGCGCTGGGTGTGCTGCTGTCTGCGCGGGTCGCCCAGGCCGCGGGCGATCTCATCGAGTGCGCCCAGCACCTCGGCGGGTTCCATGTCGGTCAGCGCCAGGGTGCGTACGGCGGTGCGCAGTTCTCCCATGGCGACGGCGGCGCGCAGTCCGCGCCCCATGACATCACCGACGACGATGGCCGTGCGGTGGCCCGGCAACTCGATCACGTCGAACCAGTCGCCGCCCACCTCGGTGGCGGGGTTGCCGGGCAGATAGCGGCAGGCGATCTCGAGTCCGGCCGCTTCGGGGTCGCCCGGCGGCAGCAGGCTGCGTTGCAGTATGAGGGCGCGTTCGTGTTCTCTGCGGTAGAGGCGGGCGTTGTCGATGCACACGGCGGCGCGGGCGGCCAGTTCGGCGGCGAGTGCGCCGTCCCGTTCCCCGAAGGGTTCACTGCCCTTGGCCCGTGAGAACTGGGCGAGTCCCAGCACTCGGTCCCGGGCGACCATGGGCACAACGAGTGTCGACTGGACGACGGTCCCGAACTGGGCCGGCACGCCGCTGTCCTGCCCGGTGATGTTCTGCACCCGGCCGGTGCGCAGTGCGGCGGCGTAGGGGGAGTTCTCGGCGTAGCAGTGGGTGGAGCCGACCTCGGCGGGCTGTCCCGGTTGTGCGACGGGGGCCGGTACGGAGCCGTTGCGGGCGGCCCGTGCCGCGGCCTCGGCGTCACAGGCCGGGGTGCGGGCCTCGTCGTCCGGCATGCCGAGACCGTACGGGGCGTCGGAGACGGCGCTGGCGAACGCGACGCGGCGCAGTTCGGCGCGTGGTGAGCCGACGGGCCTGCGCCGACGGGGCAGGCCCGGCCGGGTGCTGCCCGCCGGGAGCCCGCGCCGGACGACGCCGTTGACGGGCCCCAGGTCCGTGGTGGCGAACCCGCTGCCACCGGAACCGTCGTTGCCGAAGCCGTCGTTCTCGTCGGGCCCGGCGGGTCCGACGGGGCGCGGTTCGTCACCCGCGAGCACGCTTTCGTACAGGTCGACGGAGGCCAGGTCGCAGAACTGGGGGACGGCCACGTCCAGCAGTTCCCGCGCCGTGGTCTCCAGGTCCAGTGAGTTGCCGATCCGCGCGCCTGCGGCGTTCAGCAGGGCTAGGGCACGACGCACGTCGTCCTGCTTACCGGCCGCCTCCACTGGGATATCGCTCAATGCCGCCCCTTCCACTGCCGGTGCTCGCCTCCGGTCCGAGCAGTGTGGCAGCCCGGAGAGCAATCCGGAGCCCGCTCTTCCCGATCGCTACAAGTCTCCTTGCCGCGACGAGGCAACATGCGCATACCCCCCGCTGTCCACGGGGGCCACCCCTGTCTCCTAACCAGCGAGCGGGCAGTCGAACCCCTGATGTGTGCGCCGTCCCACGAGCCGCTGCCGGGTCGGGCAGGCGCCACCCCGCGCCACCACGGCCCGTTGTCCTTTCTTGTCCTTATGCCTGCACGGTGCTGTTCTCCTGGCCGCGCAGATCTTGTTCCCATGTCTGCGCAAATCTGCTGTCTGCACAGGTCGCACAGATCTGTTCCAAGACTGCTCAGATCTGTTCTTATGTCTGCTCAGGCGAGCGGCAGTTCGAACCAGACCGTCTTGCCCTCGGGTCCTTGCCGGGTACCCCATCGGCGGGCCGCATGCGCGACCAGCTGGATGCCTCTGCCACCCTCTTGTTCCTCGGTGACGATGCGCTCGCGGGGTGGTTCGGGCAGCGGATCGGAGACCTCCACCACGAGCGCGCCTTCCTGGGCGCCGCCCTCGCGCCGGGTGTCGCGCACCATCCGCACCCCGATCGGCCCGTGGGCATACCGCAGCGCGTTGGTGACCAGTTCACTCACGAGCAGTACCGCGGTGTCCTCCAGCGTCGGCAGTCCCCATTCGCGCAGCGTCTGCCGTACGGCCTCGCGCGCCCTGCGCACCGCGTAGCTGCCGGTGCTGAACGACCAGGAGGCGGCGATGTCCCCGGGCAGTCCGCCGAGCCGGGCCATCAGCAGCGCCACGTCGTCACCTGTGCTCAGCCGTCCGTTGGTACGGCCGCCCTGTTCGCGCAGTGCGCCGATGAGGACGTCGCACGCCTGCTCGATACCGCCGCAGCCGGTCTCCTCGGCCGGGCCGGGTGACACATGGGCGCCGGCCCCGTCCCAGGTGAAGCCGGGTTCCGGGGGCGCCCGACGGGGGTCGGGCCCGGCGAGCAGGGCGCACACCCGGTCGATGCCGGTGGTGATGTCCTCGCCTCTGGTCTCGACGAGACCATCGGTGTAGAGGACGAGGATGCCGCCCTCCTCGACCTCCACCTCGGTCAGCGTGTAGTCCCCTTCGCCCACGGCGCCGCCGACCCCCAGCGGCATGCCGGAGGGGACGTCCACCGGCCTGGCCCGGCAGCCACCGTCCCCCTCACGGGTGACGAGCAGGGGCGGCACGTGGCCCGCGCTGGCCATGGTCAGCACCCCGCAGCGGCTGCCCGCCGAGGTGGGTGCCGGCTCGTAGACGGCGTACAGACAAGTGGCCATCAGCGGCTCGTCGGGCCCGTGCGACAGGTCTTCGCCGACGACGCTGACGCGGGCCAGCAGTTCGTCGGGCGGCAGGTCGAGCCCGGCCAGCGTGCGCACCGCGGTGCGCAGCCGGCCCATGGTGACGGCGGAGTGCAGCCCATGGCCCATCACGTCCCCGACGACGAACGCCACCCGGCCGCCGGGCAGCGGGATGACGTCGAACCAGTCGCCGCCGACCTCCGTGCCGCTGCTGCCGGGCACGTAACGGTAGGCGAGGACCACACCGGGAGGCTCGGGGATGCGCTGCGGCAGCAGGCTGCGCTGGAGCATCAGCGCCCCTTCGCGTTCCCGTGCGTAGAGCCGCGCGTTGTCCAGGAAGGTGGCGGAACGGTCGGCCAGTTCGACGGCGAGCGCGCGGTCGTCGTCAACGAACGGTTCCCGCTCCCGTCCCGTTCCCGGCTGTCCGTTGCCTCCCGTCCGGCTGACGACGAGCAGCCCGAGCGCGGTGCCCCGGGCGCGCAGCGGTACGGCCATCAGCGAGTAGGCGCCCAGTTCGAATCCGGCCTCGACCTTGGGATCGCCGGGCCGGGTGGCGCGCAGGATCTCCTCCGGCGAATTGGCGATCTGGGGGACCCCGGAATCCAGCGCCCGGGACAGCAGCGAGCCCCGTTCGTAGACGACCTCGCGTCCGAGCCGCAGCAGCCGCTCGACCCGCTCCCCCCGCGTGCCGCGCGGCGAAGCCGAGCAGATGCAGGGGCGTCCCCATGGGGATCACCTGTTCGGGCAGATCACCTCCGTCGGCGACCTCGCCGCGCAGCAGCACCCCCGCGTAGTCGGCGAACCGGGGCACCAGCACGGAGGCGATGGCCTGGGAGATGGCCCGTACGTCGAGCCGGTCGCCCAGGGCCACCCCGAGGTCGTCCAGGAGGGCGAGCCGGCCGCGCGCCGCCTCGGCCTTGTTGAGTGCCTCCAGCCGTTCGGTGACGTCCATCACCGTGCAGCTCACCCCGACGACCTGACCGGCGCGGTCGGTCAGCTGCCCGTAAGAGAGGGAGCGGGCGCCGGGCCCGTACGGTGCGGGCATGATCATGTCCACCACGGGGCGTCCGGTCTCCAGCACCCCCGCCTGGATGCGGAGGACCTCCTCGGCGAGCCCCGGGGGCAGTACGTCGGCGACGGTCTGGCCGAGGAGGTCGCGACCGGTCGCGCTGTTCAGTTCGAGCAGGGCTTCGTTCCACCGGACGTAGCGCAGCCCGGTGTCGAAGAGGGCGATGCCCAGCGGAGAGGTGACGAACAGTCCGTCCAGCGCGGCCAGGTCGTGTTCGACGGCCTTGATCCGCCTGGTTTCCATCAAGGTGGCGAGGACCAGGGACCGTCCTTCGGTGTCCTGGAGCACCGAGCCCCGCCCCTCGACCTCGACCAGGCCCCCGTCCCGGTGCCGGAGCCGCATACCACCGCGCCATTCGTGGGTGCGGCGCAGGACCTCTGCGCGCGTACGGCGTTCCTCGTCGTCGCCGGCGATGAACTCCTCGAGCCGGTGACCGGTCACCTCCTGCGGGGACCAGCCGCAGATCTCCTGCGTCGTGGGGCTCCACAGCAGGACAGTGCCCTCTTCGTCGAGCATGACGATGCCGATGCGCAGGGTGTCCAGAAGTGAGGTCGCCCTGTCGGCGGGTTCGGTGCTCACATGGCCCACGTCCCTGGTCACGCTCGACTGGCAGCCCCGAGCGGATCGCGGCCCGGCCACGGTACGGCGGACGGCCGACGGGAGAACCACCCAAGACAGCTGAAACGGTCAGGACGGCCTAATTATCCACAGGGTTGCGGATTATCGGGATCATTCCGGCGGGGCGGTGCCGGGCACGGCGGCGCGCCAACGGCCGGACACCGGCACGCCAGCACACCGGCACACCGGAGGAACGACGGACCGGAGGAACGGCGGACCGCACCGGGCGCGGGAGACGGCGACCCACAGGCCGCACGCACCCACCGGGGACGGCAGTAAGGAGCACCCGGCCGAACCAGGGACGCGCTGACCGCGCAAGGGTGGCAGAGGAGCGCACCACACAAGGAACGCGCTCCGGCGCACGGGCACACCGCACCGCGAGACGTACGCCCCCCATGCACCCGGCCGCCGGGCCGAGGTGGTCCGTGCGGGTCCGCCGCTCAGCGGCGGATGTCGTCCGTGGGTTCCAAGGTGTCGATCAGTCGGTCACAGCGTTCCACCACATATCCCTCGCCCCGCTCCCCCAGCCGTTCGGCGAGATGGAGGGCCTCGGCCCGGGTGGCGTAACTGCCGACGCGGTAACGATTGCCGTGGCGGTCCTGGCGTATGAGCTGCCAGGGCCGCAGCGCGTCACTGTCGCCGCTCGCACTTCGCATATGCCAGAGCTTACGCCCAGCGTTCACTCAGCGCATTCGGTTTTGCACAAAGGGCCAACCTTTTCGGCCGCCTGTTCGCTCGCCCCGGGACGCTCTGACACTCGCAAGTCACCCGTTCCGGTGACGGACGGCAACCCTCGCGCGGAACGATGGCAACGGACGGCGACGAGCACGCGGGACGCAAGAGGCAGAAGGGGTCCGGCCGATGGGCGGACGGAGGCCCGCACCGACGAGGGCAACGGGCCCCACAGCCAAGGAAACGCGACGCACGCCCGATAGGGGCGCACACGCGGGCGCACGATCCACGGACGTGAGCCACCAGCGCCGCAGGCCGCCGACACATGGGGCGCGGTCCCGTCCCGCCGGCTTACTTCACCGGCAGGTGGTACGCGAGCTTGAAGCGGTCTGCGGGGACCACCACGTCCGCCGTCTCGACCGGACGTTTGCCCGCGAAGTACGTCCGCGCGATGACGAGCACAGCGTGGCCGGGAACCCCGCCGAGCGCGGTCATCTCCTCGGCCCGGCCAGGCCGGGTGCCGACCTCCTCGGTGACGTTGTCGACCACCAGGTCGATGGCGGCCATCCGCTCCACCACGCCCCGGCCCCCCAGCGGCCCCTCCTCGGGGAGCATCACGGGGGTCCGGCCCGTCACGGCCAGCGGCTCCCAGGATGTCGAGAGCATCACCGGCTCACCGTCCACCTGGAAGACGTACCGGGTGCGCATCACCCTGTCGCCCGGCTCGATGAACAGGCGCTCGGCGATGTCCGCCGACGCCTCCTCCTGCTCGCTGCGGGACTCCCAGCTGCCCTGCACCCGTTCGTCGGACTGCTCCTGACGGAAGGGGGTGCACTCGCCCATCGTGCGGTACCCGGTGCGGGCGACGCGGCGCGCGGTGGGCAGCTCCCTCACGTACGTCCCCGAGCCCGAGCGGCCCTCGACCAGCCCCTCGGCCATCAGCACCTTGCGGGCCTCCAGCGCGACGGTGTCCGAGACGCCGTACTCCTCGCGGATGCGGGCCTGCGAAGGAAGTCTGGCGTGTGGCGGCAGAGATCCGTCGGCGATCTTCTTGCGCAGGTCCGAGGCCACACGCAGATACGCGGGCTGCTCACCGAATGGCACGTGTGCCCTCCCCGTTTCGGCCTGGCCAGCCTGGTGCTGGGTATTGGTGCTGGGTGGGTGCGAAGTGACGACGCGGAGGCGTCGAGTACTGCCGAGAGGTGTTGACGGTCAGCAACAGCTTGGCAACAGAGGGTTGTTGGCCGCAACGGGCGGCCAAAGTTTCACCCGATGTGATGAGAGCCTGCTCAGGGCGTCCACATGCGTGACGGCGTACGCCGGCGCGGAGACGGAGCATCCACAGGTGTGACGGGGGCCGCGGCGGCTGCGCGGATCAGCCCTCGGACTCCTCACCGGACCGCATGGTGAACAGCACCATGGTGGCGCTGGCCCGTACCGCGCCGGGGGTCCCCGGCGGGAGGGCATGACGGTGCAGATCGTCCCCCAGTTCCCTGGCCCGGCGCAGCGCGTCCGCCCACACCTGCGGGTCCAGCCACACCTCCGCGTCCGTCATCTCCCCCGGGACCGAGGTGTTCCGCTGGGCCGTACGGCGGCGCAGTTCCTCGCCGAGGGCGCCGGCGAGGGCCAGATAACTGTCGACCCCCTGCCGGGCACCGCTGCCCAGCAATTCACCACTCAAAGGGTCGTGCCGGTACTTCTTGGCCGTCCCGCCCCGCACGGTGACCTCCCCCACCGCGTCCACCAGCCCGGCCTTGTGGAGTCTGCGCAAGTGGTAGCTGACGTTCGCCTGCGACTGGCCGAGCACCCGGGCCGCCTCGGCCGCGCTGTAGGCCTGCCCCGTCAGCAGGGAGAGCAACTGGAGTCGCAACGGGTGCGCGAGCACCCGCAGGTCGGCGACCGAAGGGTCGTCGGCGGCGTTCGGAGGCCTGTGGGGCTTGGCCCCCGGCGTCCCGTCGGGCGGGCTGGTGGAGTCGGGCACCGGACAAGTTTCCCTCAGGGCGCGTCGAGCGGTTCGGCCGCATCCGGAGGGCGACCGCCACGGGGGCCGCCCGCAGCAGGGCCGCCGTCGACAGGGGCGACCGCCCCACCGGTCGTCAGGTCGCGCACCTGGCGGCTGCACAGGGCGCCCGCCGTCACGAGCGCGACCAGGGCGACGCCGCACAGCAGGGTGGGGCGCACGCCGTAGTGTTCGGCGAGCGGGCCGGCCGCCATCTCCCCCAGCGGCAGGGCGAGGGTGGAGCCGAGGGCGTCGTAGGAGTAGACGCGGGCCAGCTTGTCCTGGGGGACGTTCTCCTGGAGGGACAGGTCCCAGGCGACGCCGAACTGTTCGATGGCGACGCCGTTCACGAACATCGCCACCAGGAGCACGGCCACATCGGCGGACTGCGCGAGCGCGGCGAGCGGCAGCGCGTCCAGCGCGACGACGGCCACCCCGATCCGCAGGGCGTGCCGCGACCGCGAGCGGGCGACCAGCAGTCCGCCGACGAGTGCACCGGCCATCTGTGCGGCCAGGACGAAACCCCACAGGGTGCGCCCGAACGTCGCGTCAGCGACCGTGGGTCCCAGCACCTGGATGCCTCCGGCGGACACCGCGTTCACCACGAAGAACTGCGCCACGACCACCCACACCCAGGTGCGGGAGACGAACTCGCGCCAGCCCTCGCGCAATGCGTGCCAGGGGCCCTCCGCGGCACCGTCGGACGCCCCGGGGCCGCCCTCGACCGCCGTGGCCCCACTCGCGGTTGCCTCGACGGAATCCTCCTCCGCAGCCGCAGCCGCAGCCGCCGCCCGCCGCCTGGCGAGCGCCCGTCCGGCAGCCCCGTACGCGAGTGCGGCACCCAAGAACGCCACCCCGTTGAGCACCATGCCCCAGCCGGGTCCCGCCAGGGCCGCGAGCAGCCCGCCGAAGGAAGTGCCGGCGATCATTCCGGCGTTGACGCCCATGCGGGACAGCGCGTTGGCGCCCCGCAGTTCGCCGGCCGGCACCGTGCGGGGGATCAGCGCCGCCGACGCCGGCATGGACACGGCCGAGGCGGCGCCCTGCACCACGCTGAGGACCAGCAGGATGCCGACTGGTGCCCGGCCTGCCAGTACCGCGATGCCGACCCCCGCCTGTACGGCCGCGGCGGAATAAGCCGCGCCCTGGAGCACCAGTGCGCGGGGCATCCGGTCGGCGAGGAGCCCGCCGAAGAGCAGCAGCACGACGTTGCTGACCGACCGGGCACCGACGACGAGCCCGACATCCACCGCGGACCCGCCGAGGTCCAGCACGGCGAAGGCCAGCACCACCGGCGCCATGGAGTTGCCGAAGAACGTCAGGGCACGTCCCGCGGCGAGGCTGCGGAACGCCTTTTCGCGCAGGAGAGCGCGCATCAGGGGGCGGCCGGGAGTGTCCGGCCGCCGGGAGACGGGAGTCGTCACAGCGAAGAGTGTGCGGGAGGAACCCCTGACCGTCAAACACTTCTTTGGGGGCTTGATCCCCCGGCGGACTTCCGCCCATGGACGGATACGGCCTCTGCCGCCGGTCCGAGGCGCACGCCGGGCCCCGGCTGCCACGGTGTCCCCATGAACGACAGCAACCCCACGGAACGGGCTGCCTCGGCGAGCAGGACAGCCCCCGCGGTCCCCGCACAGCACTCAGCCTCCGGCTGGCCCGGCCATCTGGCCGTCGGCGCGGTCCGCTTCGCCCGCCCGAGCGCACAACTGGACGCCGTACGCGCCTTCTACGTCGACGACCTCGGCCTGCCCGTCCTCGCCGAATGGCGCGGCCACGCCGGCTACGACGGACTCGTCGTGGGCCTCCCCGGCACCCCCGTCCACATGGAGATCACCCAGCACGGCAACCCGCCCCGCATCCCGGCACCGCACCCGGAGAACCAACTCGTGCTCTACCTGGAGAACCAGGCCGCGCACGACCGCGCGGTCGCCCACCTCACCGCCCGCGGCCACCACCCCGTCCCCGCCGCCAACCCGTACTGGCCCGACCACGGCGCCACCCTCTTCGAGGACCCCGACGGCTGGCTCGTCGTCCTCGCCCCCTGGGTATTCGGCCGCGACCCGGTACCGACGAGGAGGGAAGAGCCGGGGCCGTGACAGCCGGCAGCACAGCAACGCCCCAGGCCGAGGCCCGCCAGCGAAGCGGCCCAACTCCCCTCTGTCCGGACAGGACACCACAGGTAGCCTTGGTCTCGTCGTAGCTGCGGCCCGCCGGGCTTCCGCTCCGTATGACGGAGTCTTCACGGACATGCCCCCACCCGCACGAGTTCCTTCGTGCTGCCTGGGGGCGTCCTCTTGCTGTTCCGCGATTCCGCCGCCGCGGTCGCCGCCGAGTGCCTTTCCGGCTCTCTCTTCTTCCGCCTGACGGAGCAGTTCGTGCATATGCACGGTCACAAGCCGAGCGGATCCGAGGTGCGCTCATGGGAACGGAGCATCCCGGTGCTCGCGAACGCCCTCAACGACGCGGGCCTCGGCCGGGTCGAGGTCCTGCTGGAGTACGGGCTGCCGCTGAACAGCAAGCGGGCCGACGCCGTACTTGCCGGTGTGCACCCCACGACCGGTCTGCCGTCGTACGTCGTCGTGGAGCTGAAGCAGTGGAGCAGCGCCGAGCCGGACGACGACGATCCGTCCCTGTGCCGCATCGACGCGTACGCCCGGGCCGTGCTGAACCCCGTGGACCAGGTGCGCGGTTACTGCGAATACCTCGTCTCCTTCAACGGAGCACTGGCGGAACATCCCGACCGGATCAGCGGCGCCGCGTACCTGCACAATGCCACTCGGTTCGGCGTCAGCGGGCTCTTCGCCGCCGAGCAGAACGAGTACGGTCGGCTCTTCATCGGCGAGCGGCGCGGGGAGTTCATCGACTACCTGCGCTCCAAACTGGGAGCCGAGTCCGGCGCCGCCGCTGCGGACGAGCTCGTCAACGGGAAGATCGGTCCGTCCAGGCAGCTCATGGCGGTGGCCGCCCAGGAGGTGCGGGAGCGCGAGCAGTTCGTGCTCCTGGACGAGCAGCAGGTCGCCTACCGCACGGTCCTGAACGCCGTCCGCCGCGCCAAGCAGTCCGACCACAAGGAGGTCGTGGTCGTCACCGGCGGACCGGGCACCGGCAAGAGCGTCATCGCGCTGTCGCTCCTCGGCGAGCTGTACCGGCAGGGCATCACCGCGCTGCACGCGACCGGCTCCAACTCCTTCACGACCACGATGAGGAAGGTGGCGGGCGCTCGCAAGCGCGAGGTGCAAGGGCTCTTCAAGTACTTCAACAGCTTCATGACCACCGAGCGCAACAGTCTCGACGTCCTGATCTGTGACGAGGCCCACCGCATCCGGGAGACGTCGGCCAACCGTTACACGCCCGCGTCGAACCGCACCGGCAAGCCTCAGATCGACGAGCTCATCGACGCGGCACGCGTCCCGGTCTTCCTGCTGGACGAGCACCAGGTCGTCCGGCCCGGTGAGATGGGCACGGTGGCGGAGATCAAGGAGGCGGCTGCGCGGAAGGGGCTCCACTGCCGGCTGGTGTCGTTGGACAGCCAGTTCCGCTGCGGCGGCAGCGACGCGTACCTGCGGTGGGTGATACGCCTCCTGGGTCTGGAGCCGGGCGGGCCTGTGGCATGGGAACCCGACGGCAGGATGCAGCTCCTGCTCGCGGACAGCCCGCAGGAGATGGAGGCGTACCTCCAGGAGCGCCGCGCACAGGGCTACGGTGCGCGCATGTCCGCCGGCTACTGCTGGAAGTGGACGAAGAAGGTCCCGCCCGGCCAAGCCCTGCCCGCGGACGTCACTGTCGGGGAGTGGCAGCGCCCCTGGAACGTCTACGGTGACCGCGCCGTCGGGGGCGCTCCTCCCGCGGCGCTGTGGGCGACGGATCCGGCCGGTTTCGGGCAAGTGGGCTGCGTCTACACCGCACAGGGGTTCGAGTACGACTGGAGCGGAGTGATCATCGGTCCCGATCTGGTGTGGCGGGGCGACCACTGGGTCACCGACCGCACACAGTCCAAGGACCCGGTCTTCAAGAAGTCGGTCCCGGACGCGGACGTGGACCGGCTGATCCGCAACACGTACAAGGTGCTGCTGACGCGGGGAATGGTCGGCACGGTGGTGTACTCGACCGACGCCGAGACCCGCGAGAAACTGCGGGAGCTGATCGGAGCGGCAGTGCCGAAGGCCGCGGTCGAGACCGCGGGCGTCGGCGGCCGGTAGCGGCACGCCCCGGCTCGGCGAGGATCGGGGCGGGAACGCCGAGGGGCCGGCTCCCCGGGGAGCCGGCCCCTCGGCGTGCGCGGCTCACCCTGCACGGTGGCCGTCCCGTTCGCTCAGACGTTGAACCGGAACTCCACCACGTCCCCGTCCTGCATCACATAGTCCTTGCCCTCCATGCGGGCCTTGCCGCGGGCGCGGACCTCGGCGACGGAGCCGGCTTCGACCAGGTCGTCGAAGGAGATGACCTCGGCCTTGATGAAGCCGCGCTGGAAGTCGGTGTGGATGACGCCGGCGGCCTCGGGGGCGGTGGCGCCCTTCTTGATGGTCCAGGCGCGGGCTTCCTTGGGGCCTGCCGTCAGGTAGGTCTGGAGGCCGAGGGTCTCGAAGCCGACGCGGGCGAGCGTGGCGAGGCCGGGCTCGTCCTGGCCGACGGTCTGGAGGAGTTCCAGGGCTTCCTCCTCGTCCAGCTCGGCGAGGTCGGCTTCCAGTTTGGCGTTGAGGAAGACGGCCTCGGCGGGGGCGACGAGGGACCGCTGCTCGTTCTTGAAGTCCTCGTCCACCAGTTCGTCCTCGTCCACGTTGAAGACGTAGATGAACGGCTTGGTCGTCAGCAGGTGGAGCTCGTGGAGGGCCTCGGCGCGCTCGGTGCCCTGGGCGATGCCCGCGGAGAAGAGGGTGCGGCCCTCCTCCAGGATGCCCTTGGCCTCCTGGACGGCCTTGACCTGCGGCTGCTTGTCCTTCTTGACGCGGGCTTCCTTCTCCAGCCGCGGCAGGACCTTCTCGATCGTCTGGAGGTCGGCGAGGATCAGCTCGGTGTTGATCGTCTCGATGTCGTCCTTGGGCGAGATCTTGCCGTCGACGTGGACGACGTTCTCGTCCTTGAACGCGCGGATGACCTGGCAGATGGCGTCGGACTCACGGATGTTCGCCAGGAACTTGTTGCCCAGGCCCTCGCCCTCGCTCGCACCCCGCACGATGCCGGCGATGTCGACGAAATCGACGGTGGCGGGCAGTACCCGCTGGGACTCGAACAGCTCGGCGAGCTTGCCCAGGCGGGGGTCGGGGACGCCCACGACGCCGACGTTCGGCTCGATGGTGGCGAACGGGTAGTTGGCCGCCAGCACCTCGTTCTTGGTCAGGGCGTTGAACAGGGTCGACTTGCCGACATTCGGCAGGCCGACGATTCCGATCGTGAGCGACACGTGGCGACTACTTCCCGTGGCCCCTGGCGGGGTTCTCCATAGTGCGGTCTCTTGGCGGACAGGCGGCCCTCGGGCCGACCACCCAGTCTACGGAAGGCGCCGGGGCTCCTTTGAGGGGTCCGGGCCGCCCTGCGGCACCCCCGGCAGGGGCAGCGATCCGTACCGTCGTGCGCGTGGCAGCGTCGGGCGGTCGTGTCCCCCTGTCGGACGTCAGCGCGTAGTGCCGGTCCGGTGGCGATGACGGATATCGCGTGTCCATGACGGCGCGTCTTGGCATGTACCGCCTACCGTGGCCCGGTGGAGCAACGCAGCGCGCACCCGACCGAGCACGAACCGTACGGACTGTACGAGCCGCACGGCCACGACGTCCCGTACGACGCGTACGGCCCCGAGGCGTACGACCGGTACGACGGGCGGTACGACGGGTACGGCGACGGGCCGCGCCGCGCGTACGACCAGGCCCCCGCCGCCCCGGCCCCCGAGGACGCCGTCCCACTCGGCGCTCCCCGGGGCGGGCGCGTCCGGCGCCGTCCCCGGCTGCCCCGCCCGGCAGCCCCCGCCGCGGGCCGCACGGCACCGCCCCGCCCCGCACCGGGCGACGAACTGTCCGAGCCCGCGCCCGCCGCGGCGCCTTCCGGCCGTCCGGGAGGGGACACGCGGTCGAGGCTGCCTGCGCCGCGGCTGACGGGACTGGGCGTGGGGGTCTTCTCCTCGCTGCTGATGGCGGCTGCCGGCGGCCTGTCCGGGCTGCTGCCCTTCGGGGCGCCCGTGCTCTACGGCTGTGTGTTCGTCCTCGTCTGTGTGGCCGGGGCGCTGTGGGTGCGGCCGGCCGAGCTGTTCGCGGCGCCGGTCGCCGCACCGCTCGCCTACACGGTGGGGCAGTTCTTCACCGGCGGCCCCGGCAGCGGTCTGTCCGGGCTGCTCCAGGACGTCTTCACCGGTCTGGCCCTGCACGCCCTGTGGCTGTACGCCGGGACGCTCTGCTGTCTGGTGCTCGTACTGGTGCGGCGGGTGCTCATCGCTCTGCGGCACCGCCGCGAGCAGCGGCGGCAGCCGGCCGCCGCCTAGCCCCTCATCAGGGGCGGCCCGCGGTGCCGTCGCCGCTCAGCGGATCGCGACGGGGCTGACCGGTGAGCCGACGCCGCCCGTGATCCGCAAGGCGGTGGCCGTCAGGAAGAAGTCCCAGGCACCGTCGGCGCGGCAGGCGGCGGCGAGGTCGTCGAGCTGCCACATCTCGCCGAGCATCATGCCCATGTCCCTGATGAGGACGGCGTGCAGGGGGATGAGGCCGTCGTCGGCGGGCTGGACCTCGACGCCCCAGTTGTCGCACGCCACCATTGCCAGTTCGCGGTCGTGTATCCAGGCGGCGCACTCGGGGTCGAGTCCGGGCTCCTCGTGCAGCCAGCCCTTCCAGCCCTCGGTGAGCCCCTTGCGCAGCCAGCCGGTGCGGACGAGGAGGGCGTCGCCGGTGCCGAGCCGGACTCCGGCGGCCTCCTCGGCGCGCTCCAGGTCGGCCACCGTGACGGACCGGCCGCCGGCCAGCCATTCCCCGCCGTCGAGTGCCGCGACGTCGAGGAGGACGCCGCGGCCGGCGAAGCCGGGGAGCGTCGCGTCGATGGCGTTGCGGGCGGCGCCGCCGGCGGGGGTGACGGCGTCCGCCGGGACGCCGTTGTAGAAGGCCCCGTCGTATCCGACGTGGGTGAGTCCGTCCAGCTGGGTGCCGGACTGGAGCGGCATGCTGATGAAGTCGTCGCTGACGACGAGGCCCTCGGGGGCGGTGAAGAGCCCCTCGGCCGCGGTGAAGTCGTGCGGGGTGACGGTCATGGTGTGCACCGGGTTGATCCGCCGCATCCAGCCGTTCTGCGGGCCTGAGGCGCCCACCGGGATGCTCAGTTCGTACCGCTGTCCCGTCCGTACGGCGGTGAGGGCCTCCTTCACGGTCTTCGGGGTGACGAAGTTGAGGGTGCCCTTCTCGTCGTCGTCGCCCCAGCGGCCCCAGTTGGACAGCTCTCGTCCGGTCTTCTTGAACGCGTACTCGGTCATGGGATGTCCCGCCCTCCGGAGTTCCTCTGCTCCAGTGCACTGACTGCACCCATATGAGTGCACTCATTGCACCCTCATCGGCACAGTAACCTGTGAGTGCAATGAGTGCAAAGAATGTGGCGGTCCACCGGAGCGGGGCGGAACAGTGAGCGAACGACAGCAGCAGGAACCGAGCCAGCGCGAAGCCCGCAAACGCGCGACCACCGCCCGCCTCCGCGACGCGGCGACGAAACTGGCCGGTCTGCGCGGCGCGGACGAGGTCACCATCGACGACATCTGCGCCGAGGCGGGCGTCTCCCGGCGTACCTTCTTCAACCACTTCGCCACCAAGGACGAAGCGTTCCTGGCCTGGGACGCGGCCGACGACGCCTACCTCGCGGGCCTCATCGCCGACCGGCCCCGCTCGGAGAGCGCCGTACGGGCCGCGGTGTGGGCCATGACGACGACCGCGTTCCCGCCCGAACCCGGCAGCCGGGCCACGATCGTCCGCGAGGTGATGCACCGCAACCCGGACGTGGCTGCGCAGGCCACCCAGCTGACCCGCAAGGTCGTCCACGCCGTCGAGCAGGGCATCGCCGCGCGGCTCGGCCGGCCTGCCGGCTCCCACCTCGTACGGCTCGGCGCCGTCACCGCCGTCGCCGCGCTCACCGTCACCCTGCGCCATGCCGAGGGCAGCGACGAGGACGAGCGGGAGCGGCTGCTGGAGGAGACCTGCCGCGTGCTGGACCAGGGCTTCCTCTCCGTCCAGCCGGACGGCGACGCGGACCGGGCCGCCGGCGCTCACCGGGCCGGCAGTGCCCACGTCGGTGCTCACCGGCCCGACGGCGATGCGGTCCGCCCGGACGGCGGAAGGCCCGCGCCTTCCGGGCAGTGAGGCGGTGCGGTGCCGCCGCGAACCGGCAGAGCCCTCCGGAACGCCGACGGCCCTCCGGACAACCTGTGAGGTGTCCGGAGGGCCGGGCGGTCCGGAGGGCCCGGAGAACCGCTAGGTCCGCGAAATGCCCGCGGGGCGGCGTGCTGCCGTCATGCCCGCAGCTTCTCGGCGGCCTCCGAGCGCAGGTCGCGCCGCAGCTCCTTCGGCAGGGAGAACTGCATGTGCTCGTCGACGGGCTTGACGATCTCCACGTCGTCCCAGCCGCGCTCCGCGAGCCACTCCAGCACGCCGTCGACCAGCACCTCCGGTACGGAGGCACCCGACGACAGGCCGATCGTGCTCACGCCCTCCAGCCAGGCCTCGTCGATCTCGTCCGCGTTGTCCACCAGGTGACCGTCCTTCGCGCCGTGCGAGAGGGCCGTCTCCACCAGGCGGACCGAGTTGGAGGAGTTCTTCGAGCCGACGACCAGCACCAGGTCGGCCTCGGCCGCCACCTGCTTGATGGCCGTCTGACGGTTCTGCGTCGCGTAGCAGATGTCGTCGCTGGGCGGCGAGAGCAGGTTGGGGTAGCGGTTCTTGAGGGCGTCGACGGTCTCCATCGTCTCGTCCACCGACAGGGTCGTCTGGGACAGCCACACGACCTTGTCCGGGTCCCGGACCTCGACGTTCTCCACGTCCTTCGGGCCGTCGACCAGGGTGATGTGGTCCGGCGCCTCACCGCTGGTGCCGATGACCTCTTCGTGGCCCTCGTGGCCGATCAGGAGGATGTCGTAGTCCTCCTTGGCGTAGCGCACCGCTTCCTTGTGCACCTTGGTGACCAGCGGGCAGGTGGCGTCGATGGTGGCCAGCTTTCCGCGCCGGGCCTCCTCGTGGACGGTGGGCGCCACGCCGTGCGCCGAAAAGATCACGATCTCGCCCTGGGGGACCTCGTCCGTCTCCTCGACGAAGATGGCGCCCTTCTTCTCCAGCGTCTGGACGACGTACTTGTTGTGCACGATCTCGTGCCGCACGTAGATGGGAGCGCCGTACTGCTCCAGCGCCTTCTCGACGGCGATCACCGCGCGGTCCACACCCGCGCAGTAGCCGCGCGGCGCGGCGAGCAGGACCCGGCGGCGGCCGGGGGCCGGGGATTCCGAAGTGGCTTCCGGGGCGTCGGCTTCCCGGGCTGAGTCGGAGGCGGCGGATTCCGGGGCGTCGGCGGGCCGGCGGTCGGGCGTACCAGTCATGGCTCCATCGTAAGGGCGTGCCCGCAAGGGCCGCCGGGCGTGCGGGCGCGCACGGGACGCACACCGGAGTGCACGGCGCACGCAGGGGCCGCGGCTGCTCTGTGCGGCACCGAAAACGACTGACTGGTGCGGCACGCTGGGCGGGCTCCGCCAAAGACCGACCAGTGGCCCACTCGGCGGCTCCGCAAAACGACCGCCAGTGCGGCACCGAAAACGACCGACCGGTGTGTTGCGCGCTTCTCTGCCGTGAAGGGCGTTCTGCGGCAAGCTGGGGCCATGCCTGGAGATCGCTCGCGTACCGCTACAGCCCCGGGTGACCCGCCGAGCGGCGCCCTGCGGCGCAGTCTGACCCTCCGCGACCTGATCGTCTACGGGTTGCTGTTCATCGCACCGATGGCCCCCGTGGGCATCTACGGGGCACTGGACGCCCGCAGTCACGGCGTGGTGCCCCTGGTGTACGTGGTCGCCACCGTCGCCATGTCGTTCACCGCCTACTCCTACTCGCGCATGATCCACACGGTGCCGCAGGCGGGCTCCGTGTACGCCTACGCACGGGCGGGACTGGGTGACGGCGCGGGATTCGTGACCGGCTGGATGATGATGCTCGACTACCTGCTCATCCCGGCCGTCGCCTATCTCTTCTCCGGGATCGCCATGGCGCAGCTCGTGCCCGAGGTCGATCAGTGGATCTGGACGGCGATCGCAGTCGTGGTCACCACCGCGCTGAACCTCTCGGGTGTGCGCCGGGCGGCCGTCGTCGGCTTCCTGGTGCTGGCCATGGAGATCCTGGTGCTGGCCGTTTTCGTGGCCGCCGCACTCGTCGTACTGGTGCAGGACGGCCCGGAACGCGACTGGCTCTCCCCGCTCACCGGGGACCGCACGTTCTCGCTGACGGCGCTGCTGAGCGCGGTCTCCGTGGCGGTGCTCTCCTTCCTGGGCTTCGACGCCATCGCCAACTTCGCCGAGGAGGCGGTGGGCGGCAAGGGCCGCGGCGCGTCGACGGTGGCGCGGGCCGTGGTGTGGTGCCTGTTCATCACCGGGTTCCTCTTCGTCGTCCAGACGTACCTGGCGGCTCTGCTGTCGGTGGACTCCTCGCGGCACCTGGCGGACCACCCTGCGGAGCAGGGCTCGGCCTTCTACGACGCGACGAAGGCGGCGGTGGGCGGCTGGCTCCAGACGACGGTTGCGGCGAGCAAGGCGCTGGGCGCGGCGTTCGCGGCCCTCGCCGGGCAGGCCGCGGCCTCCCGGCTGCTGTACGCCATGGCGCGGGACCGCCGGCTGCCGCACGCCCTCGGCAACGTCAGCGCCCGCACCGGCGTGCCGGGGCGGGCACTGCTGGTCAGCGCGGTGCTGACGATGTGCGCCGCGGTGTGGGCCGCCCGCGCCCCCGACGGTCTGGACCGGCTGGTGTCCATCGTGGACATCGGCGCGCTGTTCGCGTTCGGCATGCTGCACCTGTCGGTGGTCGGCTACTACGGCCTCGGCCGGCGCGGCGGCGGGGCGCAGGAGGCGGCCGGCACCGCCGGGCCCCGGGCGGGAGTGCTGGGCAACTGGGTGCTGCCGCTGGTCGGGCTTGCCATCATCATCGCCGTGATCGTCACGGCCAACCGCGAGGCCCACTGGGTCGGCCTGGGCTGGCTGGCCGCGGCCCTCGTGGCGCTCGCGGTACTGCGCCGCCGCGACCGGGCCGGCACCCACGCGGACTGAGCCCTCCCGGGGCCGGCCGCGGGCGCTGCCGGCCACTTTCGGGGCGAGCCCCGGGAGGGCCCGGATGTCGGTGGGAGGGCCTAGCCTTTCCGCATGCCTCTCACCACGTCCGCCGAAGCACCGATTCCCGTCAGCGAGGTCTCGCGCCTGATCCGCGGGTGGATCGACCGGCTCGGTGCCGTCTGGGTCGAGGGCCAGATCATCCAGCTCTCGCCCCGGCCGGGGGCGGGCATGGTCTTCCTGACGCTCAGGGACCCCTCCCGGGAGGTGTCGCTGAGCGTCACCTGTTTCCGGCAGGTCTACGAGCAGGTCAAGGATGTCATCGGCGAGGGCACACGCGTGGTGGTGCACGCCAAGCCCGAGTGGTACGAGAAGACGGGCCGGCTCTCCCTGCGCGCGGCGGAGATCCGTCCGGTGGGGGTCGGGGAGCTGCTGGCCCGGCTGGAGCGGCTGCGCAAGGCGCTGGCGGCCGAGGGGCTGTTCACCGCCGAGCGCAAGAAGCGGCTGCCGTTCCTGCCGCAGCGCATAGGGCTGATCACCGGCCGCGCCTCCGACGCGGAGCGGGACGTGCTGCACACGGCGCGGGAGCGCTGGCCCGCGGTGCGGTTCGAGGTGCGCAACACGGCGGTGCAGGGCCCGTACGCGGTGCCGCAGATCATCGAGGCCCTGCGGGAGCTGGACGCGCGCGAGGACGTGGACGTGATCATCGTGACGCGGGGCGGCGGCGGGATGGAGGATCTGCTGCCCTTCTCGGACGAGCGGCTGGTGCGCGCGGTGGCGGCGGCCCGCACTCCGGTGGTCTCGGCCATCGGGCACGAGGCGGACGCGCCGCTGCTGGATCTGGTGGCCGACCTGCGGTCGCGTACCCCGACGCACGCGGCCAAGGACACCGTGCCGGACGTCGGGGAGGAGCACGAGCGGGTGCGGGCCCTGCGCGAGCGCGCCTGGCGGGTGATCAACGGGGTGCTCGACCGCGAGGAGCGCGGGCTCGCCGAGGTGATGAGCCGCCCGGCGATGGCCGATCCGTACGCGATGGTGGAGACCCGCGAGGACGAGCTGGCGGCGTTGCTGGACCGGTCGCGACGCTGTCTGGACCACCGGCTGACCCGTGCCGAGGACGAGCTGACGCACACCCGTGCGCGGGTGGTGGCGCTCTCCCCGGCCGCGACGTTGCAGCGCGGGTACGCGGTGCTGCAACGGGCGGACGGCGCGGTGGTGCGGGACGCCGCGGAGGTGACCGAGGGCGAGCGGCTGCGGGCCCGGGTGGCCGACGGGGAGTTCGGCGTCACTGTCAGCGCCGGCGCCGTCGGATCTGACGGGGCCGCCCCCGACGCGGCCGGGCATGGTGCCGTCGGCGGCGGCGGGGAGGGCCGGTGAGAGCCACGGTGCCGCCCGGCGCTGCCGACGGTGTCCGCCGGGTGTCAGCGGTCCCGCATAGGCTGGCGGTATGACGACGAAAGCGGAAGGGCGGACGGCTGCCGGGACGGCCCGGGACGGGTCCCCGCGCGACGGGGAGGCCGGGTCCGCGGAGGGCGCCTCCCAGGCGGAGCTGGCCACGGCGGACGCGCTCAGCTACGAGCAGGCCCGCGCGGAGCTGGTCGAGGTGGTGCAGCGGCTGGAGTCGGGCGGTTCCACGCTGGAGGAGTCGCTGGCGCTGTGGGAGCGCGGCGAGGAGCTGGCGGGGGTCTGCCGCGCCTGGCTGGACGGTGCGCGGGCGCGGCTGGACGCCGTGCTGGAGGAAGAGGCGGACGACGCGGAAGAAGAGGACGACGACGCGGAGGACGGGGAGCCCGGCTGACCGGAGGACCCGGGCGGCGGCGGGCGGGGTGATCGTCATCACCCCGCACCAGTTCAACGTTGAACAAGTGCTCGTTACACTTAAACGGAGTACCCCTCCGTTCACCGGAGCACCTGTCGTCGCACGCAAAGGCAAGGCACCACCCCATGGCTCTCGTCCTCGACCCCGCAGAACAGGACCTGCTCTTCCGTGAGGCCCGTACGGCCAACACCTTCACGGACGAGCCGGTCACCGAGGAGCAGATCCAGGCCGTCTACGACCTGATCAAGTACGGCCCGACGGCCTTCAACCAGTCGCCGCTGCGGCTGACCCTGCTGCGCTCCCCCGAGAGCCGGGAGCGGCTGCTCGCCCACATGGCGGAGGGCAACGTGCCCAAGACCCGCACCGCGCCGCTGACCGCGATCCTCTCCTACGACCTGGACTTCCACGAGCGGCTGCCCCACCTGTTCCCGCACGCGCCGCACATCAAGGACGCCGTCTTCTCCGAGGAGACCACCCGCGAGACCGCCGGCGCGCTCAACGCGACGCTCCAGGCCGGGTACTTCATCCTCGGCGTACGCGCCGCCGGGCTCGCCGCCGGCCCGATGACCGGCTTCGACCCGGAGGGCGTCAACAAGGAGTTCTTCGGCGACGGACGGCAGAAGGTGCTGATGGTCGTCAACATCGGCAAGCCGGGCCCGGACGCCTTCGCCGCGCGCTCGCCGCGGCTGGACTACGAGGACGTGGCGACCGTCCTGTGAGCCGCGGGCCCGCACGGCACGCCGGCCGCCTGCTCCGGATGCCGACCGCCGGCCGCCTCGTCACGGGCCCGCCCGGCCGCTGACGGCCCCGGCCCGGCACCGCCGCCCAGCCGGCCCCGAACCGCCCTCCGCGCGTAACTCCCCCCTCGCGCGCGGAGGGCTTCCTCATGCGCGCAGGCTCCTCGTCGCCCGGCGTGCATCCTCCTGCGCGGAGGCTCCTCCTCACCCGGAGACCTCCACCCACGCCGGGGGCACGCCGGGGGCTCCCTCACTCGGGGAACGGGCCGCGCCCTTCGCGTGGTGCGCACACCCGCGCGGTGCGCTCCGCGGCCTACTCGGCGGCCTTCTCTGCGGCCTTCTCCTTGGCCGGCGCCTCCGGCTTGTCCTGCTTGAGCTCCAGGGAGCCGGCGAGCTTGCCCAGCTGCTGGAAGGTCGCCGTGCCGGTGACGACCGTCACCGACTTGCCGTCCTCCGACTTGGCAACCAGCGCGTCGTACTTCGAGCCCGTGTACCGCGTCCACTCCGTGCCGCCGGCCTGCTGGGTCTTCCCCGTCTTCTCGGCGCCCTGGGTGACCTCGTCGATGAAGCGGCCGGGCCTCTCGTCGTCGCTCTGCTCGACGGCCGCGTACTCGTTGTCGGGCGTCATGAAGCCCAGGTGCCAGGCCGCGCCGGCGGGGCCGTCGGCGGTGTAGCGGACGGAGGTGGCGCGCCACTCCTTGGGCAGTCCCTGCGGCGCGGCGACCGGGTACGGGGCGGCACGCCGTGCGGACGCCAGCTCCACGCGGTAGCTGACCGGCTTGACCGGGTCCTTGGACTCGTCGTGCGGGACGAAGAGGTAGATCACCCAGGCGGCGAGGACGATCACCGCGAGCGAGATCACCATGTCGCGCGCGGTCTGCGCGCCTCGCTTCTTGTCTGCTGCCACACCCCCATCGTCCCTTATGCCCGTCGGCGGCCCGCCGGGGGGCTGCGGAGAGGGCGACGGGAACTGCGCGGGGCCGCCGGGCCGAGCGGCCACCGGAGGCGAACGGCCGGACCTGCGGGGAGAGTACGGAGCCGGCGCACGTCTCGGCGCGCGCTCATCCGTGGGCGCCCCTGCTCAGTTTGGTGCCTACCGGTAAAATCTTGCCCACCCTCGCCGAATCGGCGCAGCTCGTCGCCGCAGTGGCCGTCCTGAGTCGCCGTACAGAAAGGTGTGTTCCGATGACCGAACACCACCACCTGCCCTCGCCGCTCGAAGTCAGCCCGGAGGCACCGGACCGCAACCTCGCGCTGGAGCTCGTGCGGGTGACGGAGGCGGGGGCGATGGCATCGGGCCGCTGGGTCGGCAAGGGCGACAAGAACGGCGCGGACGGTGCCGCCGTGAAGGCGATGCGCACCCTTGTCTCGACGGTCTCCATGAACGGCATCGTGGTGATCGGCGAGGGCGAGAAGGACGAGGCCCCGATGCTCTACAACGGGGAACGCGTCGGCGACGGCACCGGCCCCGAGTGCGATGTGGCCGTGGACCCCGTGGACGGGACGACCCTGACGGCGAAGGGCATGGGCAACGCCGTCTCGGTGCTGGCGGTCGCCGAACGCGGCGCGATGTTCGACCCGAGCGCCGTCTTCTACATGGACAAGCTGGTGACCGGTCCCGAGGCCGCCGAGTTCGTGGACATCACGGCGCCGCCGACGGTCAACATCCGCCGTATCGCCAAGGCCAAGGGCTGCGGCGTGGAGGACGTCACCGTGGTGGTGCTGGACCGCCCCCGGCACGAGGGCCTGGTGAAGGAGATCCGCGAGACCGGTGCGCGGATCAAGTTCATCGCGGACGGTGACGTGGCCGGTGCCGTCATGACGGTGCGCGAGGAGACCGGTGTGGACCTGCTGCTCGGCGTGGGCGGTACCCCGGAGGGCATCATCGCGGCCTGCGCGATCAAGTGCCTCGGCGGGACCATACAGGGCAAGCTGTGGCCGAAGGACGACGAGGAGCGGCAGCGCGCCCTCGACGCGGGGCACGACCTCGACCAGGTGCTGACGACGGAGGACCTGGTCAAGGGCGAGAACGTCTTCTTCGTCGCCACCGGGATCACCGACGGCGATCTGCTGCGGGGCGTGCACTACCGCGGCGAGCGGGCGTTCACCCAGTCCCTGGTGATGCGGTCGAAGTCGGGGACGATCCGCCAGATCGAGTCGGAGCACCGGCTCTCGAAGCTGCGTGCCTACAGCGCGATCGACTTCGACCGCGCACGCTGAGCACCGTGCCGTCGCCGTGGCGTGGGCCGCCCTCCCCGGGCCCCACGCCACGGCGACGGCACGCCCACGCCTGTGCGGCGCCCCTGTCCCCCCGGCCCCCTGGTGCCTCGGTCTTCCGGCCCCCTGCGGCGACCGCATGTTTGATGGTGGCCCCGCGCTCGGTGGCAACCTGTGCCCGCATGCCGGGTGGCCTCCCCCTGCCGGGCAGCACCCCGTGCCAGGTGGCGGCCCGTGTTGGCAGCAGCCCTGTACCGGGTGACGGTCCATGCCACGAGGGACGGCCCTCTGTAGTTGGTGTCGCCGCAGGTCAGTGTCACCGTGACCCCGGTGGCGGTGCATGCCCGGGGTGACGCGTGTCCGGCGCGACGCCCGCACCCCGGCAACATCCGCGCCCGGAAAAGGCCGCGCCCCGCAACGTCCGTGAGCACACCGCCCAGGCCGGAGTCGCATCGTTCGCGCGCCCGGTGACCAGCCCCCGGCCCCAGGGGGCGCCCAGCCCGGGACGCACCAACTCGATGACCGACACCACCCCGTGGACGCACCAACCCGAAGACCGGCACCAACCAACCCCGGGCGCACCACAGGCCCCGACACAACCAACCCCGGGCGCACCACAGCCCCCGGCACCGACCCCGGCGCGGGCACGCGGATGCGGCCTCCCTCATGCCGAGGGTGGCGGGTGCATGCGGGGCGCAACCGGCGCACGCGGGCGGTGGGGCGGCGCGCGGCGGGGCGATCGGCTCGCCGCTACACGGTGGCGGTCTTCGCCCTGCGGCGCCGGGTGAGGACCACACGGCGCTCGGCGGCGGTCAACCCGCCCCAGACGCCGTACGGTTCGGGCATCAGCAGGGCGTGCTCGCGGCACTCGACCAGGACCGGGCAGCGGGCGCAGACGCGTTTGGCCGCCTGTTCCCGGGAGAGGCGGGCGGCGGTGGGCTCCTTGGAAGGGGCGAAGAAGAGGCCGGCTTCGTCGCGGCGGCAGACGGCCTCCGCGTGCCAGGGGCCCGCTTGGTCATCTCGCTCAGGCGTTCGCTGTACGGGGATGGTGGCGGCGGCCTGCAGGGACTGATGCGGCGTTTGCAGCACGGTCTGCTCCTGACGCGACGACGGAGGTTGGTTCCCCTTCACCCGTCTTGCATCGCACGGTGGTTCACGAGTCCCCCACCGGCCCCCTGCGGGGCCGGTCCGCGAATCCGACCGTACGAAAGACGATGCCCGAGCCCTACCCGCTGTGCGCGCCGGTATGCATTGCGTGGCCTCCCATGCGCGCCCGGGCGTACGCTCCCCGGCGCACACCGTGCCGCCCATGCGCCGGGCCCGTCGGCGCGGGTGTCACAACTCCTTGCGGAACCGGTCGCGCAGGTTCTGGATCAGCCGCCCGCGCTTCGGTCTGGCGTCCACGCCACCGAAGATGGCGGCTCCCTCCACCAGCACGGTGGGGGCGCCGGGATCGGGCGAGTCGGTGACCTGGACGTCGAAGCCGCCGAAGATCCCCGCACCCTTCTGCTGGAGCGTGACATTCTCCGGGACCCGGATCTCGATTCCTCCGAAGATCGCAGTGGCGTTGATCTGTACGTGCGGATGCTCGAACAGCGCCTCGGTCAGATCGATCTCGATACCGCCGAAGAGCGCGAACGCGTTGATCTTGCGCGGCACCCGCCAGCGCCCCTTGCGCCCGGAGCCGCTGAAGATCGCGACCAGGTTCTCCTTGGGTCCCCAGCCGAAAGCACCGGCCCCGGAGGTGTGCGAGGCGGAGAAGGTCGCGAACGAGGAGGCGTAGGACCGCCCGGCCCCCGGGTCCTCCCCCTCGCCGTGCGCCGCGCCGGAGGCGGCCTCGCGGCCGGCCGGCAGATCGCGGATGAGCGGCTCCAGTTCACCCATCGTCTTGGCCGCGTAGACGGCGTCGATCCGCTCGCCGTGCTCCTGCGGGTCCAGCCGGCCCTCGGCGAGGGCCTCGCGCAGGATGTCGGCGACGCGGTCCCGGTCGGCGTCCGAGGCCCGCACGTCGGCGTGCGAGACCGCCGGGGCGGGCGCCGGGGGCTGCCCGTCGGCCTGCTGCTTTTCGAGCGAGGGGCGCGGAGAGTCTTCAGTCACAGGGGCAGCGTACCCAAACGCGATAGATCGCGACTACCCCCGCACGGCCCCCTTGCGTCCGCGTTCTACGCTGTGAGACGCGCTCCCGTCGTCGAGAGCCCCGGCTCCCCCCTGGGTGAGCCGCGAGTGTGAGAGGAAGAGTCCCCGTATGTCTGCCAGCTCCCAACCGGCCAGCCCGGAGTTCTCCTACACGGATCTGCTCCCCACCGGTGAGGACCCCACGCCCTACCGTCTGATCACCAGCGAGGGCGTCAGCACCATCGAGGCGGGCGGGCGCACCTTCCTCAAGGTGGAGCCGGAGGCGCTCCGCAAGCTGGCGGCCGAGGCGATCCACGACATCCAGCACTATCTGCGCCCCGAGCACCTGGCGCAGCTGCGCCGCATCCTCGACGACCCGGAGGCCAGCGCCAACGACCGGTTCGTCGCGCTCGACCTGCTCAAGAACGCCAACATCGCGGCGGCCGGCGTGCTGCCCATGTGCCAGGACACCGGCACCGCCATCGTGATGGGCAAGCGGGGCCAGCACGTGCTGACCGAGGGCGGCGACGAGGAAGCCCTCTCGCGCGGCATCCACGACGCCTACACGCAGCTCAACCTGCGCTACTCCCAGATGGCGCCGCTGACCATGTGGGAGGAGAAGAACACCGGCACCAACCTGCCGGCGCAGATCGAGCTGTACGCCACGGACGGGGACGCCTACAAGTTCCTGTTCATGGCCAAGGGCGGCGGCAGCGCCAACAAGTCCTTCCTCTACCAGGAGACGAAGGCCGTGCTCAACGAGAAGAGCATGATGAAGTTCCTGGAGGAGAAGATCCGTTCACTGGGCACCGCCGCCTGCCCGCCGTACCACCTGGCGATCGTCGTGGGCGGCACCAGTGCCGAGTACGCCCTCAAGACCGCCAAGTACGCCTCGGCGCACTACCTGGACGAGCTGCCCACCGAGGGTTCCCCCTCCGGGCACGGTTTCCGGGACAAGGAGCTGGAGGAGAAGGTCTTCGAGCTGACGCAGAAGATCGGCATCGGGGCGCAGTTCGGCGGCAAGTACTTCTGCCACGACGTGCGCGTGGTGCGGCTCCCCCGGCACGGTGCCTCCTGCCCGGTGGCCATCGCGGTGTCCTGCTCGGCCGACCGTCAGGCCAAGGCGAAGATCACCGCCGAGGGCGTCTTTCTGGAGCAGCTGGAGAGGGACCCGGCGCGGTTCCTGCCGGAGACCACCGAGTCGGAGCTGACCGAGGGCGCGGGCGCCGATCTGGACGCGGTGAAGATCGACCTGTCGCGGCCGATGGACGAGATCCTCGCCGAGCTGACCAAGCACCCGGTCAAGACCCGTCTTTCGCTGACCGGCACGCTCGTCGTCGCGCGTGACATCGCGCACGCGAAGATCAAGGAGCGGCTGGACGCCGGCGAGGAGATGCCGCAGTACCTCAAGGACCACCCCGTCTACTACGCGGGACCGGCCAAGACCCCCGAGGGCTACGCCTCGGGCTCCTTCGGCCCCACCACGGCCGGGCGGATGGACGCCTACGTCGAGCAGTTCCAGGCGGCCGGCGGCTCCAAGGTGATGCTGGCCAAGGGCAACCGCAGCAAGCAGGTCACCGACGCCTGCGCCCAGCACGGCGGTTTCTACCTCGGCTCGATCGGCGGCCCGGCGGCCCGGCTGGCGCAGGACTGCATCAAGAAGGTCGAGGTGCTGGAGTACGAGGAGCTGGGCATGGAGGCGGTCTGGCGGATCGAGGTGGAGGACTTCCCGGCGTTCATCGTCGTCGACGACAAGGGCAACGACTTCTTCGCCGACCCGGCCCCTGAGCAGCCGTTCGTGACGTCCATCCCGGTACGCCAGGGCGCCTGAGCGGGCCGCCGCCTCGCGGCCGTGCGAGGCGGCGCCCCTTTGGGGGCCAGGACGGCGGAGGGGAAAACGGCCGACAGGCCCGGCGCGCCGAAGCCGGACGGAGTGAGGGCAGGCGGGCCGGCTGAGGAGGGGCGCTCCCGGCGCAAGCGGGTACGAGACAAGCAGCGGGCAAAAGGGCAGGCGGTCGGACGGGCAGGGGGACGGGGGGGCGGCCGGTGGCCGGGGACGACAGCAGTGGCAGACCCCGCTGGGAGAACCGCATCACCGGGGGCCGCTTCGGCACGGTCGTCCAGGCGGAACGCGTCGACGCCGTCCACATCCATGTGCACGAGACGCCGGTGCCGCTGCCCCGCCGGCCCGTTCTCCTGTGGTCGCTCACCGCGCTGCTGACCTGCGCCGCCGTCGTGTTGGCGGTCAGACCGTCCGGACTGCCGGGCGGCCTGGTGCGCGACGAGCGGCTGCCCTTGCTGCTCGCCCTGGTGGGGGCCGTGACCATGGGTGCCGCCGCGGTGGGCCGGGCCCTGGAACGCAGACGGCTGGCCCGGCCCCGTACCCCGCTGCCCGCGCACCGGCTCGACCAGGCCACCGAGCGGCTGGCCGGCGCGCTGGAGCGGCAGTACGCCAGGGAGGACCAGCTGGCGCTGTCCCCCGTGACGACGCCCACCCCCATCCCCGTACGGTGGCGGGCCGCCGATCCGCTGGTCACGGACCACGAGCCGAATGTGCTCGGCGTTCCGGCCGGTACCGCAGCCCGGGCCGGTTCGCTGGAGACGGACGGTGAGTTCGCGGGGATACCCGAGTTCTTCGCGGGCCTGCCCCGCGGCCGTCTCGTCGTGCTGGGTGCACCCGGTGCGGGGAAGACCGTCCTCGTCCACCGTCTGGCCCGCAGGCTGCTGGAGGCGCGCGGCCCCGCCTCGGGCGCTCCCGTTCCGGTCGTGCTGCCGCTGGCGTCCTGGAACCCGGCGGAGGGCCGCGGCCTGTGGCAGTGGGCGGCCGAGCGGCTCTCGGCCGAGCATCCGGTGCCGCTGCCCACCCCCCGTACGGCGCTCGACCTGATCGAGTCCGGGCGCGTCCTGCCGGTGCTCGACGGCTTCGACGAACTGCCCCGGCCCAGCCAGGCGGACGCGCTGCGGCAGTTGCGGACGAGTCTCACCACGCACGCCCGTTACGTCCTCACCAGCCGAACCAGGGAGTACACGCGGGCCGTCGAGGCCGCGGCGCTGCCGATGCCGGGCGCGGTGGCCGTGGAGCTGTGCCCGCTGACCGTCGACGACCTGCGCCACTACCTGCCCCGCACCAGCCGCCGCACCAGCCGTGCGGATCCCTCCCGTACCAAGTGGTCCCCCGTACTGGCCCGGCTGGCCGACCCCGCCGACACCCGGCGCGAGACCCGCGTACTGCGCCAGGTGCTCAGCACGCCACTGATGGTGGCCCTGGCCCGCGTCGCCTACAGCGAGACGGACGCCGACCCGGCCGAACTCCTGGGCGCCGGACGCTTCACCACCCGGCAGGCCGTCGAACGGCACCTGTACGACGCGTTCCTGACGGCCGCCTACGCGGACGCCGGGCCGGCCCTCGCGGCGCGGGCCCGCCGCCGGGCGGCCTTCCTCGCCGCACACGCCCGCCGCCTGGGCGACACGGAGATCGCCTGGTGGCGGCTGGAGCAGGCGCTCCCGTCCTGGTTACGGCGGCTGAGCGTGCTGCCCGCCGCCGTGACGACGGCCCTCACCGTGCGCTTCGCCGGACTGGGCGCCCCCTGGTGGGACCGCTGGGTCCCGGTGCCGCTGTGGGCAGGCTGCGGACTGGCGGCCCTCGCGTACGCCTGGCACGAATGGGGCGGGCGCCCCTCCCGTGTGCCGCAGCAGACGCGGCTGCCGCTGTCGGCCGGTACGCGGCCGGCCGTGTCCTGGACGGCGGTGGGCAAGGCGGCCGGGTGGACGCTGCTGGCGGTGGGGGCCGTCTACCTGGCGTACGGGATCGCCGGCTCGCACGGCAGGCGCCTGGGGGCGGTGCTGGCAGCCGCGTTCCTGGCGTACACCGTTCTGTGCGAGGTGCTGCGGCGCACCAGGAGACCGGCCGACCCGCAGACCGCGGCGGAACCCGCCCGGCTGCTGCTCCGGGACCGGCGGACCGCGCTGGCCCTCGGCGTCGTTCCCACCCGCGGGGCGGGCGAGCCGGCCCTGGTCTGGGGGCTGCCGGTGATACTGCTCGCCCTGTGGCACCTGCTCGGCGGCCGGGACGTGGTGACGGCCGGCACCTGGCTGGGCACCGTCGCCGGGGCCGCGCTGAGCACCTGGCTGCACGAGAACGCCACCTCGGCGTGGGGCCGTTTCACGCTCGCCCGGCTCTGGCTCGCCACGACGGGACGGCTGCCCTGGCGGCTGATGGACTTCCTGCGCGAGGCCCACGCCAAGGGGATCCTGCGGCAGTCCGGCGGCGTCCACCGGTTCCGCCACATCGAACTGCGCAACCGGCTGGCCGAGGACATACCCGCTCCCGCACCACCGCACGGGCGGCTGCACGCGCTCGGCGAACCCGTCGGCGGGGCCCTGGGCCTGCTGGGCGGTGTCCTGCTCTTCTCCACCGCCCTCGGGATGCTGGACGCGGACGGCGTTCCGGCGCCGCACCCGGGCCCGGCCACCACCTGCGCGGTGCTGCCCCGTGAGGCTCTCGACGCGCTGATGACCGATTGGCGGCGGACCACGCGGGACGACACCTGTCTGGCGGGCGAGCAGGCTCCCTTCGCACCCGAGGTCCAGGTGAGCGTGCAAGTGCGTGCGATGGCTCCGGGGCCCGGCGGCCTCAGCGGTGCGCAGGTAGCGCACCAGAGCTTCCAGCGGATGCTGAAGTTCGAACAGGGACAGCGGCGCGCCGCCGCCGGGGCGTCCGGGCGCCCCAGCACCGCGATGTTCTTCGACGACCGGCCGGCACCGGGCGACGAGGCGGTCCGCGTCGTGACCAGGACGGGGCTGCGGACCTCGACCGGCACCCTGCTGCAACGGGCCCGTTTCACCGTTCGGAAGGGCAACCTGCTGGTGGCCGTCAGATACGAGGAGGAGTTCGCCTCCCGGCGCCGGGTCGCCGCCGTCGCCGAGTCGCTGCTGCGCCTGGCGCTCGGCCGGGACGACGCCCGGGACCTGGCCGGCATCCCGCGCACCCGACCGCCCCACGACTCCCGGCTCACCCGCCACCGGCAGCCCGAACGGCGGCTGCTCGGTGCGGTGTGGGGCCGCCGGGAACGCTCGTACCTGTGGGAGTTCCCCGTGGCACCGTGGCGGCTGCGCGCCCCCAAGCAGTTGACCTGCAACTGGGGAGACGAGGACAACCCCCACGTCAGTGTCTACGACTGCGGAACCCGTACCGATACGTCTTCCGGCGCCTCCACCGTCGGGCCGCCCGCCGGGTCCATCCCCCGGCTGCGGCTGCACCTGGCCGAGCTGTCCTGCCAAGACAGCTGCTCGCGTACGGAGACCCGGCGGTTCGCGGCGGACCGCCCCGGGCCCGCCGCGGTCCGCTGGCGCCCGCACGGCAAGGGCGGCCCGCTGTACGCGGTACGGCGCACGGAGAAGGTCTATGAGCTGCGTCTGTGGACCGAGCTGCACAGCAGCCGGAACGCCTGGCAGCTGTACATGAGTGTCCGCGTCGCGCCCCGGCACGCCGAGCTGGCGCAGAAGATCCTCAACAGCGCCTACACCCAGCTCGGCGGTCGGTGAACCCTGCGGCTGCCGCCCGCCGGCGAGGCCGTCGCGGTCTCACTCCCGCGCGCCCGGCAGCTCCTGCACGGGGGTGCCCAGCAGACAGAACTCGTTGCCCTCCGGGTCGGCCAGCACCGTCCAGCTCACGTCCGCGGGCTGGCCGACGTCCACCTTGCGGGCGCCCAGGGCCAGGAGCCGGGCCAGCTCCTCCTCGGTGCTGGTGCCGTCGGCGCGCAGGTCGAGGTGGAGGCGGTTGTGGACGGTCTTGGGTTCGGTGACGGGGAACACGTCGATGCCGGGCATCCCGCCGCCGGGCGGGCCCAGGCACAGGCCGCCGTCCTCCTTCTCCAGGATCTCCCAGCCCAGCACCCGGCACCAGAAGTCCGCCACGCGCCGCGGTTCGACCGCATGGATGCACACTTGTGCGAGACGACTCGTCATGCGGTGACCCTAGCGACCCCTGGCCGGCCCTGACCAGGAATGTCCGCGCCGTGCGAGATGCTGAGGAGCATGGAGGTGTACGCACGATGACCGACAGCACCAGCAGCGCCGAGTACCGGACCGAGCACGATTCCATGGGGGAGGTCCGCGTCCCCGCGCACGCCAAGTGGCGGGCACAGACGCAGCGGGCCGTGGAGAACTTCCCCGTCAGCGGGCAGCGGCTGGAGCGGGCGCACATCCAGGCGCTGGCGCGGATCAAGGCGGCGGCGGCCGTGGTGAACGCCCGGCTGGGCGTGCTCGACCAGGAGCGTGCGGACGCGGTGCGCGCCGCCGCCGAGGAGGTCGCCGACGGACGCTGGGACGAGCACTTCCCGGTGGACGTCTTCCAGACCGGCTCGGGCACCTCGTCGAACATGAACATGAACGAGGTGCTCGCCACCCTGGCCACCGAGCGGCTGAGCGGCTCGGACGGCGACGGGCTCCAGGTCCACCCGAACGACCACGTCAACGCCAGCCAGTCGTCCAACGACGTGTTCCCCTCGTCCATCCACATCGCGGCCACCGCCGCGGTGACCGCCGATCTGATCCCCGCACTGGAACACCTCGCCCAGGCGCTGGAGCGCAAGGCGGAGGAGTTCGCGGACGTGGTCAAGTCGGGGCGCACACACCTGATGGACGCCACCCCCGTCACCCTCGGGCAGGAGTTCGGGGGCTACGCGGCGCAGATGCGGTACGGCGTCGAGCGGCTGCGCGCGGCCCTGCCCCGGCTCGCGGAACTCCCGCTGGGCGGCACCGCGGTGGGCACCGGCATCAACACCCCGCCCGGGTTCGCGGCGGCCGTCATCGAGGAGGTGGCCCGCACCACCGGGCTGCCGCTGACCGAGGCCCGCGACCACTTCGAGGCCCAGGGGGCGCGGGACGCGCTGGTGGAGACCTCCGGGCAGCTGCGCACCATCGCCGTCGGCCTCACCAAGATCTCCAACGATCTGCGCTGGATGTCCTCGGGGCCGCGCACCGGCCTGGCCGAGATCGCGCTGCCCGACCTCCAGCCGGGCTCGTCCATCATGCCGGGCAAGGTCAACCCGGTGATCCCCGAGGCGGTGCTGATGGTCGCCGCGCAGGTGACCGGGAACGACGTGACGGTCGCGACGGCCGGCGCGGCGGGCAACTTCGAGCTGAACGTGATGCTGCCCGTCATCGCCAAGAACCTGCTGGAGTCGATCCGGCTGCTGTCCAACGCGGCGCGGCTGCTGGCCGACCGCACCGTGGACGGCATCACCGCGAACGCCGAACGCGCCAGGGAGTACGCCGAGTCCTCCCCCTCGGTCGTCACCCCGCTCAACAAGTACATCGGCTACGAGAACGCCGCCGCCGTCGCCAAGAAGGCACTCGCGGAACGGCTCACCATCCGCGAGGCCGTGCTGCGCAGCGGCTACGTCGAGCGCGGCGAGCTGACGGTCGAACAGCTCGACGAGGCACTGGACGTGCTGCGGATGACACACCCCTGACCACCCCCTTTCCCCTTCCGGCCCGCCCGCCGGTGCGTCGCTGCGGCGCATCTCACGGCGGGCCGGCGGGGCGGGCACCTAAGATCCCGTCATGACAGCGGAACAGGCGGCGACCACCGGCCACTGGCCCACAGGCACCCCGATCCTGTGGCGCTACCGGGCCAACGGCGCCACATACCCCCACATCTGCCGCCCCGTCACGGTCGTGCGCGACACCCCGGAACTGCTGGCGGCCTGGCTGGCACCCGGCACCTTGTGCGTCCGCCCCGAGCTGGCGGACGGCACCCCCGTGCACCGGGAACCCCTCACCACTCGCTACACCAAGCCCCGCCGGGCGGCGTTCACCCGGTGGTTCGGCATGGGCGTGCTGAAACTGGCCCGGCCGCAGGAGCCCTGGTCGGTATGGCTGTTCTGGGACCGCGGCTGGCGGTTCAAGAACTACTACGTGAATCTGGAGGAGCCCCGGCTGCGCTGGCCGGGCGGGATCGACTCGGAAGACCACTTCCTCGACCTGGAGGTCAGCCCCGACGGACGGTGGGAGTGGCGGGACGAGGACGAGTTCGCCGAGGCGCAGCGGGCCGGGCTGATGGACGCGAAGCAGGCCGAGCGGGTGCGGGAGGCCGGCGAGAGGGCAGTGGCCGCCGTACGGACCTGGGGCTCACCCTTCGCGGACGGCTGGGACCGGTGGCGCCCCGACCCGCACTGGGCGGTGCCCGAACTGCCCGACGACTGGGACCGGCCGCCCTCCGGCGGGGCGGCGCCCAGGAGCACCTGTCCGCACCCGCCTCCCGGTGCCCCTTGATAGGCCCCCATACTGCAAACGTAGGATCAACCTCCGTAAGCACACGCCGCACAACTCCCCTCACCCCCCGGGGACTTGCCCGGCAGCCAGGAAGGAGCCCAGCCGTGAGCAGCTCTGCGGGTTCGGCGGCCAGCGGGACACCAGGGGCCGGTGCCGGTGCTTATGACGGGTACGACCGGACGAGCATCGACAGGTCGGGTCAATCCGAGGCGTTCGACGCCATCGGTGACCGCTACGACGAGACGTTCCCGCACAAGGAAGGCCAGATCGCCGGCGCCGCCTGGCTGGCCGGCCTGCTGCCGCCCGGCTCCCGGATCCTCGACGTCGGCTGCGGCACGGGACTGCCGACCGCCCGCCAGCTGGCCGACGCCGGACACAAGGTCGTCGGTATCGACCTGTCGTCCTCGATGCTGAAGCAGTGCCGGGAGAACGTGCCGGAGAGCGAGTTCCGCAAACTGGACGTGGCGGACCTGGCCACGTCCGGGCTGGGCCCGTTCGACGGCGTCGTGGCGTTCTTCTCGCTGATGATGCTCCCGCGCCGGGAGATCCCGCACGCGCTGCGGACCCTGCACGGGCAGCTCCTGCGCGACGGCCCGCTGGTCCTGGGAATGGTGGAAGCGGACGTGAACGATTTCGCGATCCCGTTCCTGGGCAACGCGATCCGGGTATCCGGCTATCTGCGGGACGAATTGCGCTCAGTGGTCCAGGACGCGGGATTCGACATCGTGGAGGAGGACGCACGCGCGTACGCTCCTGCGAGCACGGACATACCGCCCGAGATTCAGCTCTTCCTGCACTGCCGACGACGCCCATAGACCGCGAGCACCTGGCGCTGGGCGTGCGCCGACGCGCAGCCCCGGATGGATGGAAACCGAACGCGTGACGGAGCACGAGAAGCCTGCGGCGAGCAGCACCACCGAGCCGACGCCGCCGAAACCCTCGGGGGAGGCCCGCAGCGGCCCCGCGGACGGGCCGGACGCCGCCCCGTCCGGCCCCGGTGCGGGCGGACACGAGAGAATCCCCGCCCAGCCCCAGCCGCATCCGCCCCACCCCACGACCGGGGCGGCACCCGGCCCCGCCGGGCACCCCGGCCCGGCCGCCGGCGGTGAGCACTCCGAGCGGGAGCGGCGGGGCGGGGACCGGCTGCGCTTCGTCGGCGCCGCCACCCGGCGCATCGCGCGCGGTGTCGACCTGGACGAGACGGTGCTGGGGCTGTGCCGCGCCAGCGTGCCCGCCTACTCGGACGCCATCCTCGTCTATCTGCGCGACCCGCTGCCCGTCGGCGACGAACGCCCCACCGGGCCGTTCGTGCTGCGGCTGCGGCGCAGCGACCGCATCCCCGACGACCCGCTGACCGCCCACGCGCTGCACCACACCCAGACGGTGCCGCCCGGCCCGGTGGCCGAGACCGGCGCCGGCCTCACCCTCGGTGTGGTCTCCGGCATGGCGGCGGGCTCCGCCGGCACGGCCGCGGCCCAGCTCGCCGAGGTGCAGCCCGGCGGTCCGCTGGCCGAGGTGCTGCGCGGGGTACGGCCGGTCTTCGCCGACTCGCCCGCGGCCAGCGCCGCCCTCCCCGAACTGCTGGGCCCCGACCGGCAGGTGCCCACCGGCAACCGCGCCATCCTCGCGCCGCTGCGCGGCCGGCGCCGGGTGATCGGCGCCGCCGTCTTCCTGCGCCGCCCAGAGCGGCCCGCCTTCGAGCCCGACGACCTGCTCATCGCGGCGCAGCTGGCCACCCACACCGCGCTGGGCGTGGACAAAGCGGTGCTGTACGGGCGCGAGGCGTACATCGCCGACGAACTCCAGCGCACCATGCTCCCCGACGAGCTGCCGCAGCCCACCGGCGTCCAGCTCGCCAGCCGCTACCTGCCCGCCGCCGAGACCGCCCGGGTCGGCGGCGACTGGTACGACGCCATTCCGCTGCCCGGCTCACGCGTGGCGCTCGTCGTCGGCGACGTGATGGGCCACTCGATGACTTCCGCGGCCATCATGGGCCAGTTGCGCACGACCGCACAGACACTGGCCGGACTGGACCTGCCGCCGCAGGAAGTGCTGCACCACCTGGACGAGCAGGCCCAGCGGCTGGGCAGTGACCGCATGGCCACCTGTCTGTACGCCGTCTACGACCCGGTGGCACACCGCATCGTCGTCGCCAACGCAGGCCACCCGCCGCCCGTCATGCTGCACCGCGGCGGCCGTGCGGAGGTCCTCCGCATACCGGCAGGCGCCCCGATCGGGGTGGGCGGCGTCGACTTCGAGGCCGTCGAACTGGACGCCCCGGCAGGCGCCACCCTGCTGCTGTACACCGACGGGCTGGTCGAATCGCGGCAACGGGACGTGTGGACCGGCATCGAGCACCTGCGGGAGAAGCTGGCGGCCACCGCCCGGCTGACCCGCCCCGGCGCCGCCGCCCCGCTGGAGCCGCTGTGCGACGAGGTGCTGGACATCGTCGGGCCCGGCGACCGGGACGACGACATCGCCCTGCTGGCCGCCCGGTTCGACGGCATCGCGCCGAGCGACGTGGCGTACTGGTACCTCGACCCGCGGGCCCAGACCGCGCGGCAGGCCCGCCGGCTGGCCCGCAGAGCCCTGGCCCGCTGGGGCCTGGACGAACTCAGCGACGCGGTCGAACTGCTGGTGAGCGAGATCGTCACCAACGCGGTGCGGTACGCGGAACGCCCCATCACCCTGCGGCTGCTGCGCACGGACGTCCTGCGGTGCGAGGTCGGGGACGATGTGCCGCAGCTGCCGAGGCTGCGGCAGGCCCGCGCCACCGACGAGGGCGGGCGCGGGCTGTACCTCGTCAACCGGCTGGCCCGGCGGTGGGGGGCCACTCGCCTGTCCACGGGCAAGGTGGTCTGGTTCGAACTGCCCGTCCCGGAGCCCGAACCGGAGCCGTGACACCACCGCGCGCCCGTCCCGGCCCTGAGCCCCGGCCTGGGCGGCAGACGCGTGTCCGGGCACGGTACGCGTGCCGGGGCCGGGCGTTGTCTGCCCGGACGGGGCACGGGGTGCGGGTGGGGGTGCGGGGCAGGGGGAGACGGGAGCGGCCCGTCGGCCCGCGGACGGTGCGGTGCGGGCGGCCCGAGTCGGGGGTTGCGTGGGTTGCGTGGGTCTCGCGGGTGGCAACGCCGCCGGCCCGCACCCGGGGTGACCGCCCCCGTGGGGGCGGCATCGGTTCCCGGGTGCGGGCCGGTGGCTGAGCCGGTGACCGGCGTAAGCGGTCCTGCGCCTGGCGCGGGCGGCTGAGTCCCGCTTCACCCGGCGCGGGCTGCTGGGCGCGGCGGACGGTGCGTTGTGAGCGTCCGGGCGCCCCTGACGGTCCGGACGCGGTGCGGCGCCCGGGCGCACTGGGCGGTGCGGGGCACCGCACAGCGCAACGCCCGGACACGGGACGGCACGGCCGTCAGGCGCTCAGCTCGGCTTCGGCGTCCAGGGTGGTGCCGACGGCCTGGACGACCGCGGCGATCTTGAACGCCTCCTGGATCGTCTCGCGGTCCACACCGGCCTTGCGCAGCACCTGCTCGTGCGAGTCCAGGCACTGACCGCAGCCGTTGATGGCGGAGACGGCGAGCGACCACAGCTCGAAGTCGGTCTTCTCGACACCGGGGTTGCCGATGACGTTCATCCGCAGACCGGCGCGCAGGGTCCCGTACTCCGGGTCCGACAGCAGGTGCCGGGTGCGGTAGAAGACGTTGTTCATCGCCATGATGGCGGCGGCGGACTTGGCCGCGGCGTACGCCTCGTCGCTCAGGTTCTCCTTGGCCTCCGGCTCCAGGGCGCGCAGCACGATGCCGGAGCGGGACGCGATGGCGCAGGCCAGGACGGTGCCCCAGAGCTGCTGCTTGGGCAGCTCCGAGTTGCCTATGACGGAGCCGAGGTTGAGCTTCAGGTCCTTCGCGTAGTCCGGAAGGGCCGACTTCAGGTCATCGAGCGCCATGACTGCTCACTCACCGGCCAGCAGCTTGACCGGGTCGAGGGTCTCCTCGCCCTTGGTCCAGTTGCAGGGGCACAGCTCGTCGGTCTGGAGCGCGTCGAGGACCCGCAGGACCTCCTTGGGGTTACGGCCGACGGAGCCGGCGGTCACCATCGTGAACTGGATCTCGTTGTTCTGGTCCACGATGAAGACGGCACGCTGCGCGAAGCCGTCCTCGCCCTCGATGCCGAGCGCACGCATCAGCTCGTGCTTGGAGTCGGCCATCATCGGGAAGGGCAGCTCGGTCAGGTCCGGGTGGTCCTTGCGCCAGGCGTGGTGCACGAACTCCGAGTCACCGGAGAAACCGAGGATCTGGGCGTCGCGGTCGGCGAACTCGTCGTTCAGCTTGCCGAAGGCGGCGATCTCCGTCGGGCAGACGAACGTGAAGTCCTTGGGCCACGCGAAGACGATCTTCCACTTGCCCTCGTAGGTCTTGTGGTTGATCGTCTCGAACTCCTTGCCCTTCTCCAGAGAGACGCAGGCAGTCAGCTCGAACTCAGGGAACTTGTCACCGACGGTGAGCACGTACACACTCCTTGCACTTGCGGCCAGGATGCCTAGATTGTGCGCATTCCTGGAGGTTGGTCGATCCCACCTAACCACATGCGGCATTGATCACGGAAATAGCTAGAGTTGGTGTGGTTGATTGGAGTGAGTTATCAGTGACCGCACCGACCGCGCAGACCTCCCCCGCGCAGCCCGTGCGCCCGTCCCCGTCCGCGCAGCCGCCGCGCACCGCCCGCAGCAGACAGCCCAGCCTCTCCCAGCTGCGGGCCTTCGTCGCCGTCGCCGAGCATCTGCACTTCCGGGAGGCCGCCGCCGCCATCGGCATGAGCCAGCCCGCGCTGTCGGGCGCGGTGGCCGCACTGGAGGAGACGCTGGGCGTGCAACTGCTGGAGAGGACCACCCGAAAGGTACTGCTCTCACCCGCCGGTGAGCGGATGGCGGCCCGTGCGCGCGCCGTGCTCCACACCATGGGCGAGTTGATGGAGGAGGCGGAGGCCGCCCAGGCCCCCTTCACCGGCGTGCTGCGGCTCGGTGTGATCCCCACGGTGGCCCCGTATCTGCTGCCGACCGTGCTGGACCTGGTCCGCAGGCGCTATCCCGCGCTCGACCTCCAGGTGCACGAGGAGCAGACCGACTCCCTGCTGGAGGGGCTCGGGCAAGGACGGCTCGACCTGCTGCTGTGCGCGGTTCCGCTGGCGGCGCCGTGGATACGTGAGGTACCGCTCTTCGACGAGGACTTCGTCCTGATCACCCCGCACGACCACCCCGCGGCCGGCCGCTGCGACCTGCCCCGCTCCCTGCTGCGCGAACTCGACCTCCTGCTGCTGGACGAAGGGCACTGTCTGCGCGACCAGGCCCTCGACATCTGCCGGGAGGCGGGCCGCACCGAATCGGCCAGCGTGACGACCAGCGCGGCCGGACTCTCCACCCTGGTGCAGCTCGTGGCCGGCGGCATGGGGGTGACCCTGCTGCCGCAGACCGCCGTCCGCGTGGAGGCCGGACGCAACGAGTCCCTGCGCACCGCCTGCTTCGCCGACCCGGCCCCCTCCCGGCGGATCGCGCTGGCGATGCGTGAGGGCGCCGCCCGTCAGGAGGAGTTCTGCTCCTTCGGCGACGCCCTGCGTGCGGCCCTGGCCGCCCTGCCGGTACGGCCGGCCCTGCCCTGAGCCGACGGGACCCGGGCACGGCCACTGCCACGGCCCCACCGGTTCGCGGTGGTCACTGCTCGCACAGCTCGCGGTGGCTGCTGCTCCCGGTGGAGGCACCGCTCGCGGTGGTCACTGCTCGCGGGGCGGTCTGCCCCGGCGCGGCTGGGGCCCGGCCTCCTTGGGCATGCGGCCGGCTTCCTTGAGGGCCCGGCGCAGCAGGAAGTCGATCTGCGCGTTGGTGGAGCGCAGTTCGTCGGCCGCCCAGCGGGCGAGCGCGTCATGCACGGCGGGGTCGAGCCGCAGCAGCACCTGCTTGCGCTGCCGCGGCCTGCTCCTCCCCGGCGTCGGCGCCGCCGGCCCGCTCCGGTCGGGGGCGCCGTCCTCGCCGTCCTCGCCGTCCTCGGTCACTGGTAGAGCGACCCGGTGTTCAGCACGGGCTGCGGGGAGCGGTCGCCGCACAGGACCACCAGCAGGTTGCTGACCATGGTGGCCCGGCGTTCTTCGTCCAGCTCCACGAAGTCCTGCTCGGTGATCCTGGCCAGGGCGTCCTCGACCATGCCGCAGGCGCCCTCCACGATCTTCTGCCGGGCGGCGACCACCGCGCCCGCCTGCTGCCGCTGGAGCATGGCGGAGGCGATCTCGGGGGCGTAGGCGAGGTGGGTGAAGCGGGACTCGACGATGGTCACGCCCGCGGCGCTCACCCGCGCCGTCAGTTCGGCGGCCAGCTTCTCGGTGATCTCCTCGGCGTTGCCGCGCAGCGACAGGCCGTTCTCGTCGTGCGCGTCGTACGGGTACTCGATGGCGATGTGCCGCACGGCTGCCTCGGTTTGGGTGGCGACGAACTCCACGTAGTCGTCCACCGAGAAGAGGGCCTGGGCGGTGTCGCGGACCTGCCAGACGACAACGGCCGCCAGCTCGATCGGGTTGCCGTAGGCGTCGTTGACCTTCAGGACGGCTGTTTCGTGGTTGCGGACCCGGGTGGAGATCTTCGAACGGCTCGTGAGCGGGTTGACCCAGCGCAGCCCGTCCGCGCGGATCGTGCCGGTGTAGCGGCCGAAGAGCTGGACGACGCGGGCCTCACCGGGCTCCACCATGTTCAGCCCGGCCATGCCGAAGACCGAGGCGATCACCAGCACCACGCCGACCACGATCAGCGCACCGCCCGCGGCACCGCTGTCGGCGGTGAGACCGGCGCCGGCTATCGCGGCACCGACCCCGAGCAGGAAGCCGATCAGTCCCAGCAGCAGGGCGAGTCCGCCCGGAATGCTGTGCGCGGCCGTCTCCCGTACTTCCGGTGCGGGCATCTCCGGTACGTCGACGGGCTGGTCGAGGCTCATCACGTCTCCCCCGTTCTCCTCGGTGTGCGAGCGCGTGTCCGACGGACCGCGCCCTATCAATGTGCTATCACTTTAACGTCCTGCCCCGGTTCCCGCCAGTACGGGGGTCCGTCGGGGGCCGGGGCAGGACGAGCGGGGAGGCGAGGGCCGGAACGGTGCCGCTACTCCGAACGGAGCCCGTCCGGACGCATCAGCCGCCACAGCACCGGCAGGCTCAGCAGTGTCACCACCGCGATCAGCCCCGCCCCCACTCCGGCCATCGGCAAGAACACCAGCCAGTCCGCGACCGGCTGGTCGATCAGCCGCAGCAGCGCCCAGCCGAGCAGCATCCCGAACCCGGACGCCAGCACGAGCCCCAGCACCACCGGGACCGCCGACTGCCACAGCACCGAGGCCCCCAGGGTCGTCCGGCGCGTACCGAACGCGACCAGCACGGCCAACTGCCGCTTGCGCTCCCGCAGCTGCTCCAGCATCGAGATCACCAGACTGGCGCCGATCAGCACCATCACACCGACCGCGGCGGCGAGTATCACCCGCTGCATCATCACGAAGTAGCCGTTGCGCTCGCTGCCCGTGAAAGTGATCACCGAAGCCGCCGGGTCCTCCCGGAAGACGGTGGTACGCACGTGCTCGAGTGCGTCCGCGTTGCCCGCGGCGAGCTGCACCCGGCCGACGTACACCGCGTCGTCCGTCACACCCTTCGGCATGGCCCCCGGAGTGAGGAGCAGCCCCTCGAACGAATCCTCCCCCCAGATGTCCGGCAAGGCGGTGACCGTACGAGCCGAAGCGGGCACCTTCCAGACATGGCCCGGCTTGCTGTCCTGCGAGTCGTCCTCGGTGTCCGGCCGCACCTTCGTTCCGGCCGGGGGCGGGGGCACCTCCCCCTTGCCGCGGGGCGCTTCGACACGGAAGGACTGGCCGTCCCGGCAGGAGCCGACCGCGGCGATCTCCCGCAGCGTGTCGCAGCTTCCCACTCCGACCGCGACGTACTTGTCCTTGCCGACGAGTTGCTGGTAGCTCTCCAGATATCCCGTCGCGCGGCGCACCCCATCCGTCTTCCGCAAGGCGGCCGTGAGCCGTTCGCTCCCCGTCAAAGACTGACCGACCGGTACGTACCGCACCCCGATCCGCTGGGCGTCGGCCCGGTCACCGGTGGAGACGGTCGTCTCCTTCGCCACCCCCTGGAAGAGCATCTGGAGCGCGATGGCACCGGCCACCGCGATCGTGATGCCGCTGACCGCGCGGGTGGCGGCGCCGCTGTTCAACTGGAGCCTGCGCACCGCCAACTGCCCGGAGACCCCGCCCCCGTTCAGACGGGCCACCAGCCTCTCCACCACCCAGGGCAGCAGCAGCCCCACACCGCTCAGCAGGAGCAGCACTCCGCCCACGACCTGCACCTCGTGCACATCGCCCTGGGGAGTGTTCTCGACCTCGCCCGAGAGCGGCAGCAGCAGCAACGCGCCGGCCAGCGGCGGCAGCAGCCGCCACCACAGCCTTCTGCGGCCCGGCTCCGCTTCCCGCACCACGCCCAGTGGTTCGATGGCCACGCCGCGCAGCGCGAACACCGAGACCGCGACGGCCGTCACGGGCACCCCGAGCACGATCAGCGCGCCCAGCGCCAACCCCGGCACCACGGCGGAGGGGAAGACACTCAGGCCGAACAGCGAGACCCCGCCCAGGAGGTGGCGGCCCAGGGCGAAGACCGCCGCCCCGAAGAACAGCCCGAGCACCGCCCCCACCAGGGACTCCCCGGCCGCGACCCTGCGGGCCATGGCCGCGTCCGCCCCGACCAGGCGCAGTGCGGCCAGCCGCCTGTCCCGCCGGTCACCGCCGAAGCGGGCGGCGGCGCCGATGAAGACGGCGACCGGCATCAGGAGGACGACGCAGGCCACCACACCGAGCAGCACCACGACCGGGGGGATGGGGCCTCCCTCTTCCGTGTCGCCGATCCGGGTCACCCGTGCCGTGCCCGTACCGGGCGGGCTCAGCTTCTCCGCACCCATGTAGAAGGCCAGCTCCTGCGGCCCTTCGAGCCCTTCGTCGCCGATGGTGCCGACGATGCGGGAGTCGAGACGGCGGGCCAGTTCTCCGCCTTCGTCCGAGCGCAGCAGCTTCTTCAAGGCCGGTGAGACGTACATCCGGCCGGGGGCGGGCAGGGCGTCGATGCCCGGCGGCACCAGCGGGTGCTTCCCCTCGGGCTGGAGGGCGTAGCCGTAGATCTCCTTGCCGTGGTAGGTCGTCTTCGCGTCGGCGGCCAGCAGGGTGCGGTCGCCGGGTTTCTCCCCTTGTCCGTAGTCCCCGCTCGGGTTCAGGTCGCGGGCGTGTGTACGTTCCTGGCGGACCTGTGCGATGTGCGGGACGGAAGCGGCCAGCAGCAGCATGGCGACCCCCAGCCCCACGCCGACCGCCGTGAGCAGCGTCCGTACCCAGCCCTGGCGGCCGGAGAGGGCGAACCGGCCGCCCATCGCCAGATCGCGCGCCGCCGTCCGCAGCCGGGCTCCCCCGGAGCGCTGGGCCGTCATACGGCACCCGCCATCGCGCTCATGTCCCGGGCCCGGCCGTCCCGGACGACGATCTCGCGGTCCGAGTAGGCCGCGACGCGCGACTCGTGGGTGACCAGCACCACAGCGGCCTGCGTCTCCCGGGCCGCCTCCGTCAGCAGCTGCATCACGCGCTCGCCGTTGTGCGAGTCGAGGGCTCCGGTCGGCTCGTCGGCGAAGACGACTCGCGGCATACCGGCCAGGGCGCGGGCCACGGCGACACGCTGCCCCTGGCCACCGGAGACCTGTCCGGGCCGGTGGTGCCGCACGTCGTCCACCTCCAGCCGCTCCAGCCAGCGGGCGGCCTGCGCCTCGGCCTCCTTGCGGCGGGTGCCGGCCAGGCGCAGCGGCAGAGCGGCGTTCTCCAGACACGTCAGCTCCGGCACCAGCTGGCCGAACTGGAAGACGAAGCCGAAGTCGCTGCGGCGCAGGGCGCTGCGTTCCGCGTCGGAGAGCGCGGACAGTTCCCTGCCCGCGTACCGCACCTGACCTTCGTCGGGCGGCACGATGCCGGCCAGGCAGTGCAGCAGCGTCGACTTGCCGGAGCCGGAAGGGCCCATCACCGCGACGATCTCACCAGGCCGGATCGCGAAGTCCGCGCCGTCGAGGGCGGGTGTCGTCCCGTACGTCTTGCGCAGACCGTTCGCGCTCAGCAGCACGCCCGTGTCCGCCGTGGGGTCCGCTGCCGGGACAGTGCCGGTGGACATCATGCGCGCACCTCCTGGGCGAGCTTGTCGAGCCGGGCGGCGGCCGTCTCCAGCCAGCGCAGATCGGCCTCCAGATGGAAGAGTGCGTGGTCGCAGATCAGCTGGTCCGCGAGATCGCCCTCGGTCTTGCGGCGGGTCAGCTCCCGCATCAGCCGCAGGTGCTCCGCGCGCTGGACGTCCAGCAGGGCGGCACCGTCCCGTCCGGTCAGCAGGGCGAGCACCAATTTGGTGTAGAGGGTGCTCTGGAGATAGGGCTCCGGCTTCTCCGGGGTGGCCAGCCACTGCTGCACGTCGGTGATACCGGCATCCGTGATCGCATACCGCTTGCGCTCGGGTCCCTCCCCCGGCTCTATGCCCTCGACCTCCACGAGACCGTTCTTCAGCAGCCGGGACATCGTGGAGTAGACCTGCCCGTAGTGCAGCGGTCTGTCCTGGCCGAACTTCGCGTCGAAGGTGCGTTTGAGGTCGTAACCGTGGCGGGGCCCGGTCTCCAGCAGACCGAGCAAGGCGTGACTGATCGACATGCGGAGCACTCTACACGACGTGTATACACACGTTGTATACCCCGAACGAGTGGCCGCCGACCGGGGTACGTCCACCGTCGGCCGGGGCCGGCTCCACCGCCCGCCGAGCCGGCTCCACCGCTGATCAGCGGCCATGAGGCAACCCACCCACCCCCCTCTGCGTCAGCCGATCGGGGCGGCCGATACTGGACGGTCGGCACGGGGCGGTCATACGAACGGACAGTGGGGCGATGGAACGGGCAGCGGAAGACCGGCTCGCGCCGCTCCCTCGTACGCCGGGAGCGCACAACGCGAACTCCCTTTCGGACCCGCCCGCCGGGACGGACGACCCGACGGACACCGGCCACCCGCCGGCCCACACCGACCGCTCACCCTCCACTACGAACGGCACGCCTGCCGGTACAACGGAACCCGCTACCACGGAACCCACCAGCACCACCAACCCCACGCCCGGCGCCGATATCCCCGCCGCCCCACCCTCCGCCCAGGACGAGGACACCCCTCCCATGGGCGACGCCGCGCCCGAGGCCGGCCCGGCAAGCGGGGCTCGGGCACCGCGGTGGCGGGCGGTCGCCCGTGGTGCGCGGCGGCGGCTGGCGGCGCTGGTGCGGCGCCCCTACTGGGAGGCGCCAAACTCCTCGTACGTGCTGCGGCGGTGGCCGGGGCTTACCGCCCTGTGGTGCGCGACGCTCTTCTTCTGGCTCTCGCTGACGCCGTCGCTGGTGCCGCGTCCCTGGCCGTTGCAAGGGGTCATCGGCGGGATAACGGCCGCCATGGGCTATGCGATAGGCGGGCTGGCCGAGTGGCTGATACGGCTCGCCCTCGCACCGCTGCTCCGCCGCTACGGCCGTCTGCTGCCGGGCCGCCGGCACCTGCGGCCTTCACGACACCCGCGGCCGTCGCAGCGCTGGCGGGCCCGGGCCTGGCTGGCGTACTACGCGCTCAGCACGCTGCTGACCATCGCCGCGCTGTCGTTGAGCGCGGACGCGCAACGGGAGCTGCGCCGCCTCCAGGGGATGCCCGCCGCCCTGACCTGGCACTCACTGATGATCGCCCTGCTGGCCCTGGGGATATGCACCTTCCTGGTCGCCCTCGGCCGGGCGGTCCGGCTGGGGACGCGTGCGCTGATCCGCGTCCTGGGGCGGTTCGTGCCGCGCCCGCTGGCGATCGGCGCCGGTCTGCTGGTCAGTGCGACCGTCGTCGTCTTCGGGACCCGTGACGTGGTGTTCGACCGGGGCGTCATCGACGTGGCCGCGCATCTTGCGGAGAAAACGGACAAGAGCACCAAGGACGGCATCACCCGGCCGCGTTCCTCCCTCGTCTCGGGCAGTACGGCCTCACTGGTGCACTGGGACGACCTGGGGTACGAGGGCCGCAACTTCACCGGCTCCTCCCTGTCGGCGGACCAGATCGCCTCCGTCACCGGCAAGGGTGCCCGGCAGCCGGTCCGGGTCTACGTCGGACAGGAGTCGGCACCGACCTTCCGGGCGCGGGCCCGGCTGGCGGTGCGGGAGCTGGAGCGGACGGGCGCCTTCGACCGGGACGTGCTGGCCGTCGCGGGGACGACCGGACGCGGCTGGGTCAATTCGACGGACGCCGAACCGCTGGAGTACATCCATCACGGCAACACCGCGATCGTCGCCGTGCAGTACTCCTATCTGCCCAGCTGGGCGTCCTTCCTGGTGGACAAGGAGCAGGCGGGCCGGGCCACCCGGGCCCTGGTCGAGGCGGTGCGCGCCCGGTGGCTGGAGATACCGGCCGCCGAGCGGCCGAAACTCGTCGTCTTCGGCGAGTCGCTGGGGGCCTACGGCATCGAAGCGGCGTTCGACGGCCCGGACGATCTGCTGGCGAAGGTGGACGGCGCGGTGCTGGCCGGCACCCCCAACTTCTCCCCCATCCGCCGGGAGCTGACGGCCCACCGCGATCCGGGCAGCCCGGTGTGGCGGCCGGAGTACGACGAGGGCCGGCACTTCCGGTTCGCCCAGTGGCCGCGGAAGGACCTCGCGCGGCCGGGCCCGGAGTCCACCTGGGGCACGCCGCGCGTGGTCTACCTCCAGAACGCCTCGGACGCCATCGTGTGGTGGTCGCCCGAGCTGGCGCTGCACCGGCCCCGCTGGCTGCGGGAGCCGCTGGGCCCCGACATCACCGGCGCGGTCAACTGGTTCCCGCTGGTCACCTTCTGGCAGACGACGGTGGACATGGCCGTCTCCTACGGGGTGGACGCCCCGCACGGGCACCGGTACGGCAACGGTTCGGTGGAGGCGTGGGCGGCGGTGGCGCCGTCCGAGGGCTGGACGGCCGCCGACACCGAGCGGCTGCGGCGTTTCATGGACCAGCGCGAGGCCCCCTACTGAGCCGCTACTTCTCCTTGTCCCGTTCCCCGGCCGGCTCCTCGGATTCGCCGCCGCCCGGGGGTGCCGCTTCCCTGAGCCGGCGCAGCGTCTGCTCGTTCGCGTAGCCCTTCAGATAGCCGACGACGGTGTTGCTGACCGCGACCAGCGGCACGGCCACCACGGCGCCGGGGATGCCCGCGATCAGGCTGCCGCCCGTCACGCCGAGGACGACGGCGAGCGGGTGGACGCGTACCAGACGGCCGAGGATGAACGGCTGGAGGACGTGGCTCTCGATCTGCTGGACGGCGAGCACGACGGCCAGGGTCAGCGCGGCCGTGACGATGCCGTTGGTGACCAGGGCGACGACGACGGCGAGTGCGCCGGAGACCACGGCACCGATGATCGGGATGAAGGCGAACAGGAAGATGAAGACGGCGAGCGGCACGGCCATCGGCACATTGAGGAAGTACAGGCCGATGCCGATGAAGACCGCGTCGATGAAGGCCACTATCACCGTGCCCCGCACGTACCCGGTGAGTGTCGCCCAGGCACGGGGCCCGGCGCCGGCCACTCCCTCGCGGGCCGCGGCGGGCACGAACTTGAGCGCCCACTCCCAGATGCGGCGGCCGTCGTAGAGCAGGAAGAGCGTCACGAACATCGACAGCAGCGCGCCCGAGAGGAACTCGACGACGACGGTGACCCCCTCGAGGCCCGCCGAGGTGAGTTCCTTGCTGTTGTCGCCGATCCAGTCGCTGAGGTTCTGGGCGATGTCGTTGATCTGGTCCTCGGAGACGTGGAAGGGCCCGTTGAGCGCCCAGTCGCGCAGCTCCTGGATACCGGCCTGCACCTTGTCGGTGAGGGTGTCGAGGTTCTCCATCACCTGCCACACCACGAACCAGCCGACCAGGCCCATGATCACGAACCCGCCGATGAAGGTGATGGCGGTGGCAACTCCTCGGCCCAGTCCCAGCCGGCGCAGCCGGGCGACGGTCGGCTGGAGCAGTGCGGTGATCAGCAGGCCGGCGGAGAAGGCGATGATCACCAGGCTGATGGTGCTGACGATCTTCATCAGCACCCAGACGACCCCGGCCAGCACCAGCAGCCGCCATCCGGCCTCGGCGGCGACCCGCACCCCCCACGGCACGGCGGCTGCGGGCTCCGGTTTGGCCGCTATGGCCGGTGCGTACTGGGGCGGCGGCGGTACGTAGTCACTGCCGCGACCGCTGTCGGCCGCCTCCTGCTGGGCCTGGGCACGGCCGGCTTCGACGTTGGAGAGCCCGGAGCGGTGGCCGGCCGGCTCGCCGTGTCCGGCGTCGGCGCCCTCCACCTCGGCACGCCGCTCGGCGGCCTTCGCGGCCCAGCGGCCGACGGCCGACCTGAGCCTGTCCATTCTGCTCGTCATTCCGCTTTCCTCCGCCCCCGATGGCCAGTGGCTTCGCCGTGTGAGGGACGACGTTACCCGCGCCGGTGGTTGCTTCCCGAACCGGAAGAGCGGTCGTCGGGGGCGCGGGAACTCTTTGGCGAGGGCCCGAGGCCGGCAGACGGGCAGTGAACGGCGTGCGGGTGCGGGCCTGGCGCGGCGGCCGGGCGGCGGCCCGCGCGGGTGACGGGGACCACGACCGGACGGCGTCCGCACGGGTGGCGGAGAACACACGAATGCCCCCGTGGTGATCGGTGCTGATCACCACGGGGGCAACGGTTCGTGACGGGTCCCGCGGACCACTGGGAGCGTCGGCTCAGTACCAGTGGTTGGCCTGCCAGAACTGCCAGGCGCCGCAGGGGCTGTCGTACCGCGAGTTCATGTAGTTGAGGCCCCACTTGATCTGGGTGGCCGGGTTCGTCCGCCAGTCGGCGCCGGCCGAGGCCATCTTGGAGCCCGGCAGCGCCTGGACGAGGCCGTAGGCACCCGAGGAGGCGTTGGTCGCACGGTAGTTCCAGCCCGACTCACGAGAGACGATCTCGGAGAAGCACTGGTACTGGTCCGCGCCGACGATCTGTTTGGCCATCGACTGGACTTCAGCCGTGGTGTAGGACGACTTCTGGGTGAAGTCGGGACGTTCCTCGGAGCGGCTCGACGCCGACTTGATCTTGTCCCGCTCCTTGGCCTTCTCGGCGGCATCCTTGGCGGCTGCCTCCTTCTCGGCCTTCTCCTTCTTGGCAGCGGCGTCCTTGGCGGCCTGCTTGCGAGCGGCCTCCTCGGCCGACTTCTTGGCCTTGGCCTGGGCCGCGGCCGAGGCGTGCTCGGCCTGCTGCGTGAGAGAGGCGGTCTGGACCTGGGCCTGAGACCCGGCCGGTATGTCCTCTAGGAGCGTCGCCTGCGCTGCGGTGGCCTCGACGTCGGACGCCTGACCCTGGTCGGCGCCTGCGGCGACACCGACGACGGCGCCGACAGTGGTGACCGCGGTGGCGGACGCCACGGCGAATCCCCGGACCGAAATCCGAGCAGTCACACGGTTCCCTTCCAACATGCCCGCTCGGGTGACCTCGCGGACCAATCGTGCCCCTGACACTGGCCTCCCCTTGTGGGCGCGGGAGGCGCGGGCCCGGTGGGCTTCCCCGGCAGGGACAGCCCGCGTGGTTCTTCGGGCGGCATACGGCGACTGCTGTTCAGTTCTGTACTGCTGTGCGGTGTCGCACCGTTGACGGTGCGGCTGTGCCGTATGCGGGGCCTGACAGGACCCACACCTTGCCGGAACGGGACGCGCGGAAGCAATTCAGCGTTGAGTGGGAAAGGTCACACGGCGTTTGAGGCAAAGGAATGACGGAAAAAACCGCGCGACCGGGCCCCGTGCCGCTAGGGTGTTGCGCCCTTTGCGCACGGGGCCCGGTTCACAACGGCCGCACGGCGGCCCGCTGACGGCCCGTAGGGGCCGTCCGGGGCACCGAAGGCACCGAAAACCGCGTCAGACGCGGCCTTCCTCCAGCATTTCGGTCACCAGTGCGGCAATGGGCGACCGCTCCGAACGCGTCAGGGTGATGTGGGAGAAGAGCGGATGCCCCTTCAGCCGCTCGACCACGGCGACCACCCCGTCGTACCGCCCCACCCGCAGGTTGTCGCGCTGCGCCACATCGTGCGTGAGCACCACCCGCGAGTCGGTGCCGATCCGCGAGAGCACCGTCAGCAGCACGTTGCGCTCCAGCGACTGGGCCTCGTCCACGATGACGAACGCGTCGTGCAGCGAGCGGCCCCGGATGTGGGTGAGGGGCAGCACCTCCAGCATGCCCCTGGCCACCACTTCCTCGATGACCTCGCGGCTGGTGACGGCGGAGAGGGTGTCGAAGACGGCCTGCGCCCAGGGGCTCATCTTCTCCGCCTCGGTGCCGGGCAGATAGCCCAGCTCCTGCCCCCCGACGGCGTACAGCGGCCGGAAGACCATCACCTTGCTGTGCTGCCTGCGCTCCAGCACCGCCTCCAGGCCCGCGCACAGTGCCAGTGCGCTCTTCCCGGTGCCGGCCCTGCCGCCCATGGAGATGATGCCCACCTCCGGGTCGAGCAGCAGGTCGAGGGCGATGCGCTGCTCGGCGCTGCGGCCCTTGATGCCGAACGCCTCCCGGTCGCCGCGCACCAGCCGGATGCGCCCGTCCGGGGTCACCCTGCCGAGTGCCTTGCCCTTCTCCGACTGGAGGACCAGCCCGGTGTGCACGGGCAGTTCGGGAGCGTCGTACGGCAGATCCACGCTCTCGGTCGCGAACAGCTCATCGACGTCCTCCCCCGGAAGGGTGAGTTCGGCCATGCCCGTCCAGCCGGAGTCGGTGATGGCCAGCTCCGCCCGGTACTCCTCCGCCATCAGCCCGACGGAGGACGCCTTGATGCGCAGCGGCAGGTCCTTGGAGACGACGGTGACGTCGTAGCCCTCCGCCTGGAGATTCCGGGCCACGGCGAGGATGCGGGTGTCGTTGTCACCCAGTTGGCCGTGCTTGAGGAAGGCCGCCGGCAGCACGGCCGGGTCCGAGTGGTTCAGTTCGACCCGGAGCGTTCCGCCCTGGTCGCTGAGGGGGATCGGAGCATCGAGCCGCCCGTACCGGATGCGGTACTCGTCGAGCCTGCGGAGGGCCTGCCTGGCGAAGTAGCCCAGCTCTGGGTGGTTGCGCTTGGCCTCCAACTCGGTGATGACGACCACGGGGAGCACGATGTCGTGCTCGTCGAACCGGTCCATGGCGGCCGGGTCCGCCAGCAGCACGCTGGTGTCGATGACGTACGTGCGCCGGTCGGACTCGCTGCGCTTCTTGCTGATCACCACGGTGGGACGTACCCCCTCGGATGGGTCGGGGAGCGACGGCGTCGCGGGGGAAGAGGCCGGAGACGGCCCGCACCACGCGGGCCGGGCTCCGGCCCTCCGCGACCCCCACTCTGTGGGGCGTCCGTGGTGTCAAAAGGGCCTCCCGGCGACTGTGCCCGGTGAGACGGGCACGGTCGTGAGGGATATTCCCGCAGCGGCCCGCAAGCATGCGCGCCGTCACGCTCGGGGCCGAACGGCCCCCGCGTCCCGGGTGGGGTCAGCTGCCGTACCGGCGGTGCCGGGCGGCGTAGTCACGCAGCGCACGCAGGAAGTCCACCTTGCGGAAACCGGGCCACAGGACTTCGCAGAAGTAGTACTCGGAGTGCGCGCTCTGCCAGAGCATGAACCCGGACAGCCGGGTCTCCCCGCTGGTGCGGATGATCAGGTCCGGGTCGGGCTGGCCCCGGGTGTAGAGGTGCTCGGAGATGTCCTCGACGGTGAGGGTGTCGGCGCATTCGTCGAGCGTCATGCCGCGGTCCGCGCGGTCTGCCAGCAGCGAGCGGACGGCGTCGGTGATCTCCTGCCGCCCCCCGTACCCCACGGCCACGTTGACGAGTATCCCGTCGACGTCACCCGCCTCCTGCTCGGCCTCCTTGAGCACCCGCTGCGTGCTGTCCGGCAGCAGGTCGAGCTGGCCGACGTGGTGCACCCGCCAGCGCCCGTCGGCGGCCAGATCGCGCACCGTGTCCTCGATGATGCCGACCAGCGGACGCAGTTCGCTCTCCGGACGGCTGAGGTTGTCCGTGGACAGCAGCCACAGGGTGACGACCTCGACGTCCGTCTCGGCGCACCAGCCGAGCAGCTCCTGGATCTTGCTGGCGCCGGCCTTGTGTCCCTGCTCGGTCGTGCCGCCCGATGCGCGTGCCCACCGCCGATTGCCGTCGAGGATGACGCCGATGTGCTTGGGCACCCGGTCGTGATCGAGACGGTCCTCCACCCGGCGCGCATAGAGCTTGTACACCAGGTCGCGCAACTTCATGGGAACGGCCAGCCTCTCCGTGCCGAGTCGGGAATTCCAGCACCTTACTGCCGTTCGCCCTGACGTACGAACCGGGCCGGTCAGGCGCGGTGATAAGAAAAGGCATATGACCCAGCGCACCACATCCCCCGTCCCCGCACCGGCTCCCACGGCCGTTCCGTCCGACACGCTCTACCGCGCCGACCCGGCCCGCTACGAGGCGATGGAGTACCGCCGAACGGGCCGTTCCGGGCTCAAGCTGCCGGCGATCTCGCTCGGCCTGTGGCACAACTTCGGCGACGACCGTCCGCTGGCCACCCAGCGCGCCATCCTGCGCCGCGCGTTCGACCTGGGCATCACCCATTTCGACCTGGCCAACAACTACGGCCCGCCGGCCGGCTCCGCGGAGCTGAATTTCGGCCGCATCTTCGCCCAGGATTTCCGTCCGTACCGGGATGAACTGGTCATCTCCACCAAGGCGGGCTACCTGATGCACCCGGGGCCCTACGGGGAGTGGGGCAGCCGCAAGTACCTGCTCTCCTCGCTCGACGCCTCGCTGAGCCGGATGGGCCTCGATTACGTCGACATCTTCTACTCCCACCGCTACGACCCCGACACCCCGCTGGAGGAGACGATGGGGGCGCTCGCCTCCGCCGTCCACGCGGGCAAGGCGCTCTACGCGGGCATCTCCTCCTACAGCGCGGCCCGCACCCGTGAGGCGGCCCGGCTGCTGCGCGAGATGGGTGTCCCCGCGCTGATCCACCAGCCGTCCTACTCGATGATCAACCGCTGGACGGAGGAGGACGGCCTGCTCGACACGCTGGAGGGCGAGGGCATGGGCTGCATCGCCTTCGCCCCGCTCGCCCAGGGGCTGCTCACCGACAAGTACCTCGACGGCATCCCCGCCGACTCCCGTGCCGCCCAGGGCAAATCGCTCGACCCGGCGCTGCTCACCGAGGAAGTGGTGCGGCGGCTGCGCGGCCTCAACGCCGTCGCCGAGCGGCGCGGCCAGACCCTCGCCCAGCTCGCCCTGCGCTGGGTGCTGCGCGACCCGCGGATGACCTCCGCGCTCATCGGTGCCAGCTCCGTCGCCCAGCTGGAGGCCAACGTCGCCGCGCTGCGGGCGGCGCCCCTGGAGGAGGCCGAGCTGGCGGAGATCGACGAGCTGGCCGTCTCCGAGCCGGGCACCAACATCTGGGCGGCCAGCAGCAACGGCTGAGGCCTGCCGACCGCCCCAAAGGAAGCGGGCCGGTCCGTGGGGGGATACGGACCGGCCCGAGGGGGGGCTTCCACCATAGCCCCTCGGGCCGGATGATCCGCACACCAACGACCGTGTCGCACAAGCCAGTACGACGGGATCAGACGGCCGCCCCGCCCACGGCGACGCCCACCACCGCGCCGAGCACCATGAACGGCCCGAAGGCCATGGCACTGCTGCGGCGCGCGCGTCCGGTCGCCATCAGCGCGAAGCCATAGCAGGCCGCCGACAGGAAGCCCAGAAACGCTCCGGCGAACAGCACAGGCCAGCCGTACCACCCGAGGGCCACCCCGACCGACAGGGCGAGCTTGACGTCCCCGAAGGCCACCGCCCGCGGGCTGATGACGAACAGCACGAAGAACGCTCCGGCCAGCACCAGGCCGCCCAGCAGCGCGCGTCGCCAGCTGCCGCCCGCGCCGGGCAGCAGTGCGGCCAGTCCCAGCAGTGCGGCGGTGCCGGCCGCCAGGGGCAGGGTGATCATGTCCGGCAGCCGCATCACGGCCAGATCGACGGTCGCCAGCAGCAGCGCGCAGGGCGTGAACAGCAGCCACACCGCCAGCTCCGGGCGTGTCCCGACCGTCGCCGTGAGTGCCGCGCACACCAGTGCGCCGACCAGCGCGAGGACGCTCCGTCCGCCCCCGTACGCCCCCTGGGCGTCCGAGGCGCCGGCGCACGGGGCGCACACCGCGGGGCCCAGCACCCCGCGTACTCCCCCGCCCAGGGGGTGCCCCTGCGGGCAGCTGTCCCGCCAGGGCAGCCCCGGCTCCACGGAGAGCCGGTAGACCGCGCGGGGCAGGAGAGAGCCGGCCGCGGCGCCGTAAGCGGCGGCGGCCACGATCGCTATCCACTCCAGCGGCACACCCGGAGCTTACGTCCCGCCGACACGCCAGTGAGCCGCCGGAATCCGTCGTACGGAGGTCTCATCGGAGCGATTCATCTCACACCCGCGCGGAGCATCCCGGAGCGGGACAGCGCCGACACCTGCGACGGAGCACCAATCGGCCCCTCTGTGCGGCCCGTTATCCGACTGCCGTTGTCAGTGAGGGGCCGTACTGTAGTCCGTATGACATCGACTTCCACCGGGCCCGGAGAGCCCGGAACCCTGGAGACGGGTGCGGGCGAGGTGCCCGCGCCGCAGCCCTCCGTCACCGCGGCCAACGACGCCATCCGCAACTTCGTCGCCGGCCGCACGCTCTGGTCGAAGGAAGCACTCGCCGAACTGGACCGGCTGCGCGGGCAGTGGCAGCGCGCCGTCCGTGCCGAGATGGTCAAGGCGGCGTGAGGGCCGCCGCCTTGGCCATCTCTTCCCTCCTGCGCCGCCCGGCCCGCTGAGACCGGGCCCCGCCGTCGGCGTTCCCAACCTCCCGATCCGCAACGGGGGCTCGCCACCCGCGCGTTGATCCGCAAGCATGTACGGGTGAGCGGCACGCGCGGGGGGCGCGGCCCCCTAGGGATACGGAGCGCTCGGTGAACAAGCCCGTACTGCGGCGGCGCCGCCGTCACCGGCCGGCCGACGAGAAGCAAGACACCGGCGGGCACCCGCCCGCACCGGCCACCGGACCAGCTCCCGAGACGGCCGCCGGACCGGACACCGAGCACGGCGACGGTCCCGCCACCCGGGCCCGCCGCGGACGGAACCGGCTGCTCGTGGCCACCGCCCTGTTCGCGACACTCATCCTTCCCAAGGTCGTCGACGGCCCCGGGCACAGCGACGACCTGGCCGCGCACCAGCCCTCCCCGGGCACCGGCCAGGCATCCTCCAGCGCCTCCCCCGCCCCCGGCAGCACCCCCGGCAGCGCTCCGGACCCGGCCCCGTCCTCGGCCGCCTCCCCCACCCCCGGCACCGGCGGCTCACCCGAGACGGCCCCCGACGGAGCCCACCCGCCCGGGGCCGGCCCGCTGAACGGCCCCGACACCGACGCGGACGCCGACTCCCCGGCGTCCGCCTTCCGTTCGGTGCGGGCCGGACAGTGCCTGACGGTGCACGCCAACGGCACCGGGTGGAGCCGCCCCGCGCCCACCGAAGCCACGCGCGTCCCCTGCGGCGACGACCGCGCCTTCACCCGGGTGACCGCCGTGCACCGCGCCGGCCCCGGCGGTGCGGGCGACACCTCCTGCCCCGTCGGCAACGGCCGCGCCACCTGGTCGATGGACGACACCACGCTGTGCGTCACCCGGCAGTTCCGCACCGGCCAGTGCCTCCTCGCCGAATCCACCGGCGGCGAGATGCGCGCCGCACTCATGTCCGCCCCCGCCTGCTCCAGCCGGCCGCCCGCCGGCCAGGGACGGTACGACCGGCTGCTGACCGTGACCGGTGTCTACGACGACGACACCACCTGCCGCGAAGGGGACGCCGGCACCCACGACCGCTACTGGACCTGGCAGGTGGACGGCGGCAGCCGCACCCTGTGCACCGCCGACGCGACCGGGTGACCACTGCGCCGAGCCGCACCACGGACACACCGTCCCGTCGCGGGCCCCCGCGACGGGCTCGGCAGGCGCCCGTCAGCTGCTCGCCACTCAGGGCTGACGTCCGGGGAACCCGGCAGGCTGGGCGCCCGGCGCTCAGACCGTCGTACGGAAGCGGCGGCGCGCGGCCGGGGTCGCCACCATCACCGCCAGGGCGCCGACCAGCAGCGCGAACGGGAGGGCCGCACCCGCCAGCGCCAGGAACGGGACCGCGGAAATCACCGCGGCCAGACAGTAGACAGCGCCCAGCCCGGACAGGACGCACTGGAGGCGCGGCGGCCCGTCCGCGTTGAAACGCACCACCAGCGCGGCACAGACCGCCGCCCACAGTGCCGCGCGCGGCTCGCCGAAACCGATCGCGTCCCGTACCTCTTCCGCCGCGCGGAACCACCACTGGCCGTCCACGGCATCCATCCAGTGCGGGAAGTCGTGCGCGTAGCCCGGCAGTTCCGTGCCCGGCACCACCCGTCCGCCGAGCGGTGCCACGTCGTACCGCACGCATTCGGTGATCAACAGCAGTGCCGCGCCGAGCGCCTGGGCGACACCGGTCGTCCAGCCGACCGTCCAGGCACGCAGCCGTGCCGCGCCCCGCACGGTGTGGCCGCCCCTGGGTGTGTCCGCCGCGTTCCGGGCGCCGTCACCGCCGTCACCGGGACCGGCCGCCCGGGTGTCGTCGCCGGGCGCGCTCCTCACCGCCGCGCTGTCGTCGGTTCCGTGTCCCACCGCCGTGGTGCCGCCGTCACCGACGCCGGTTCGGCTTCCCGCCGTCGTGGTGCCGCCGCTGTCGTCGCCGGACCCGTCGTCCATCCCGTTCACCCGCCCCGCCGTCCCCCTGCGCCTCGTCTTCGCCGTCATGATCCGGTGCAGCCGTCCGCCGCCACAAGAGGCAACGGCGAAGCGCCGTCGGCGATTTCGCGCAGGTGTACGACCAAGAGCCGCGGTGACATGCGAGGATGACCGCGATGACGAACCCCGCACCGCTCCCGGCCGGCCCCTGGCGGATCCATCCCTTCCACGGGCTCGAAGGCGTCGTACCCGGCAGCCTCCCGTTCGGCGCGCGCAGGGACGTCCTCGCCCGGCGCCTCACCACCGCGTACGGCGACCGCCTGGGCGAACGCAGCACCTTCCGCAAGAGCGCCACCTCGCTCGGCCTCTGCGACGCCTACCACTCCCTCGACCTGATCCTCCACCACGACGCCCACCAGCGCCTCGCCTACCTCGAACTGTTCGCCTCCGCGCCGGTCGAGTTCGACGGCGTCGGCCTGCTCGACCGGCCCTACGGCGACGTGCTCGACGCGCTGCGCGCCCGCGGCTGGGAGTCGCGGGAGACCGACGCCGGGCACGAGATACCCGCCGCCGGGTTCAACCTCACCGCCCGTCCCGAAGGCGACGAAGCCCCCGTCTACTGCGTCGGCGTCCAGCCCGACGACCGCGCCGACATGCCCCCGCCCCGGATGACCGGCGGCGTCCACCTCCCCGGCATCACCGCGCACCGCCTCCTGCCCTTCGAGGGCACCGAGACCGTGCGGCTCGGCCAGGACCGCCGCTCCCTCCGCGCCCGCCTCGGCGCCACCCTCGTCTGCGGCCCCGACGGGCACGGCGCCGGCACCGACCGCTACTTCGACCACGGCCTGGAGCTGACCTTCGACAGCGACGACCGCCTGGTGACCCTCGCCATCGGCTACACCGGCCACAAGGGCACCGCCACCCTGGCCGGCGTCCAGCTCCTCGACCGCCCCTACGCCCAGGTCGCCGCCGACCTCGCCCGGGCCGGCATCCGCGTCGTACGCGGCGAACTGTCCGCCGAACTGCCCGACCACGGAGTACGGCTGCACATGCAGGCGCCGACCAACCCCGAACTGCCGGTGGTCGCCGTCGTCTACGGCGCCCCCACCGACGAGGACACCCCCGCCGACGAGGACGTTCCCGCATCCCGGTGACCACGCCCGGGCGCGGGCCACGGGACGGGGCACTTCGGCCGCCCGCCGGTTCGGCCCCGCCCCCTCAGTCCTTCTTCGGGAACGACACCTCCACCCGGCGGTTCTTCTTGCGGCCCTCCTCCGTGCGGTTGTCGGCCACCGGATAGTCCTCGCTGTAGCCGCGCACGTTGAAGCTGACGTCCGGGCCGAGCATCGCCGCCAGCTCCCGCTGCACCATCGCCGCGCGCTTCTTCGACAGCTTCCTGCCGTGCTCGTAGGAACCGAGATCGTCGGTGAAGCCGAAGACGTTCACCTGTGTGCTGCCCTGTTTCTCGATCTCCTCGGCGATCGTCCTGATACGGGACTTCGCCCCGCTGTTCAGCTCCGGGCTGTCCTTGGGGAAGAGCACCTCCGCCTGGAGCGTGAACTTCGTCTTCACCGTGCTGTCCTCACGGCGTTCCTCGCCGCCCAGGTCCTCCGTCACGAACTTGATGTCCAGCACCTTCGGCTCCGCCAGCTTGGCCCCGTCAGCCAGCCGCAGCCCCTCCGCCCCCGGGTCCACCTCCACCGGCACCTCGGAGTCCCCGATGTTGTCCGGCGGCTCGCTGAACCCCGGATCCCCCGGCCCCTTCTCCCCCGGGAGAGAGGGAGCCTGCCCGGTGGGGATGGAGGTGGGGTCGTCGGTGGGGTACTGGGTGGCGATGTCGGGGATCGAGGGCGTGGCGCCCGGCTTGGGATCGTCGGCCTCGGCGGCGGGGATGCCGACGCCGAGCACCAGCACGGCGGAAAGGGACGAGGAGGCCACCACCTTGGACAGGTACGGCCGGGAGAGGGCCATGCCGGCCTTGCTCGCCATTTTCATTCCCCTCCACTGAGAGCGACCCCGGCCGGCGGCATGTCGGCGATCTGGAACTCGACCTCGTCGTTCCCCTCCGGCGGTGCCGGGAACTGGGCGTACCACGTCTTGGACTTACCCGCCTGGAGGGGCTGGCCGAACGCGGTGCACAGGCAGCGGCCCTCGGTGTCCCTGAGCACCAGATACCGCTTCTTGCCCTTCTTGTCGACGAGCTTCGCCCCGGCGACGGAGAGCTTGTTGCGGAGCGCCAGCTCGGACTCGTTGCCCTCCCAGCCGGGCGCCACCCATGCCTTGCCGCTCCCGTTGGTCACCTTTCCGGTGACGGTCACGAATCCGCCCGACTCGCGGCGGGCCGAAGTGATGGAGAGGGTGATGTCGTCCCCACCCTTCACCTCCGCCAGCGGCTCCCCGGAGTCGTTCGTGACGGGGCGCGAGCCGTCACCGTCCTGCTTGGCGGAGGGGCGCGCGTCCTTCGCCTCGCCGCCCGAGTCGTCACCGCCGCAGCCGGCAACCGTGAGAACCAGCCCGGCGGCGAGACTCACCGCCGTCATGCCCGTGCGGAGTTTCGTGGCGCGCCGAAGATTCATGAAGTCACTCGACTCTCATCCGTCGTTCGCTCGTCATTCGACCAGCACCACCGAGAAGAGATCCGAGGGACGCACATCGACGTCGTCCTCGTCCTGCGTGCTGATCGTGAGGTCCTCGCCGTCGCAGACCAGCGCGATCTCCTCGGCGTCCTCCTCGCCCTCCTCGCCCTCCCCGGACTCGTCACCGGCCTCGTCCCCGGTCCCATCCCCGGGAGCGGGGACGCAGCGGGGCCTGAGGACGGCGGTCGCCGTGGCGCGAGCCGGCCGGTGGCCGGTGCCGGGGATCAGGGTGTCGCCCGTGTCGAAGCGCGTCTCGATCCGCACGGAATACCCGTCGTCGCCCTCCCGCGTCACGGGTGCGCAGCTGAGCAGGTCGGAGCGGTTGCGGCCGGCCAGCCGGGCCGCCTGCCCGCAGCCGTCCCCGGACAGGGGCGCCGCGGCGTCCAGCCAGTCCTGCCACGCGTCCTCGCCCCCGAGCGCGTCGAGAAAACCGTCGAACATCAGCCGCCGGTCGTCCTTGGCGGCTGCGAGCGCGGCGGCGTCGGCGGCGGTCTGCCCGCCGTTGCGGACGGTGGCGGCCTGGGCGACGGTGAAGAAGGCGAAAGCCAGGAAGAGGAGGCCCGCGACGACCGCGCCGTAGAGGATGACCGTCTGCCCCGCGTCGGACGTGCCCGGGCCGGTCAGCCGCCCAGGACGGCGCTGACCGCGTTGGCGACCGCCCCCGAGATCATCGCGTCCAGCCCCAGTGCGCGGATGGCGAGGATGATGCCGGCTACCAGGATGACGATGCCCGCGTACTCGATGGAGCTGGCGCCCCGGTCCGCGGCGGGGCCGCGGAGGCGGGTGGTGCGATTCCGGATGCGCCTGCGGATGGGGTTCGACATCGGGATCTCCTCCGTTGATGGCTGACTCGGTATCCCCGGAGGGATACGCCCCCGTGTCCGGCCGGGTCGCCCGTCCCGCGTGGCGGCCCTCGCGGGGGCCGCAGCAGCGTGGTGTCACGACGCGAGCCCCCTCCCCTGGCCACCCCACGGCGTAGCTATCAGTCGCTGCCCGAATGCAGACTGTGCCACATCTGGCTGCGGCGGCGTAGGGGTAGCGGAAAACCCGCACCCCTGACGTGGTACGGCAACCCGTCCCACTGCCGCAAAAGGGGCACCGCCGGCCCCGGGGAAGGGCCAACCGCGCCTGGTGCGAAGGGTGTTCGCGGCCATGATCGGTGTTCCCTCCCGGGGAATGCTGCGGTCAGCCGCCCAGGACTGCTCCGAAGTCGGTGTCGGAGCCGAGGACGAAGGTGGCGACGATGAGGATGAGGGTGCCCGGCAGCAGGAAGGCGATGGTGGTCATCGTCGCCTTGGGGACGGTCTTGGCCGCCTTGCGGCGGGCGTTCTGCGCGTCGGTGCGGCGCATGTCGGTGGCGATCTGGATGAGCGTCTCGGCGATCGGGGCGCCCAGTTCCTCACCCTGCTGGAGGGCGGTGACGAACTGGTCGACCTGGTCGCTGGCGTTGCGGCGGCGCAGCTCGTCGAAGGCCTGCCGGCGGCTGACGCCCATGTCCATCTGGCGGAGGGTGATGCGCAGTTCGTCGGCCCACGGTCCGGCGTAGCGGTCGGCGACCCGTTCCAGTGCCTGCCGGAAGCCGAGGCCGGCGGAGACGACGACGGCGAGTACGTCGAGGAAGTCCGGCAGGGTGCGTTCGATGACGCGGCGCCGGTCCTTGATCGCCTGGTGGATGGTCAGGTCGGCGGCGCACGCGCCGAAGGCCAGGACGAGTGCGGTGAACAGCAGGCTGTCGACGGCCAGTCCGACCAGCGCCATGACGAGGCCGAAGACGCCGTAGACGGCGCGGCGTGCCGCGTACCGTTCCAGGGTGAGGCCGCCGGGGTTGCCGGCCTGGTCGATCCTGCGGCGTTTCCGGGCGACCTGGCGGGGCCCCATCAGCCGCAGGACGAGGGGAGCCAGCCGCATGCCGAGGCGGTCGACGGCGGCTCCGCTGCGGGTGGTGCGGGTGGCGCCGACCTCCAGGGCGACGGCCAGGTCGGGCGGCAGTTGCGTTTCGGCCCGGTACATGCGGATGCCGGTGCACAGGCCGTACACGGCGAGGCCGGCGAGGGTGGCCAGGGCGAGGGCGAGCACCGTCTCACACCTCGATCCGGCCGAGGCGGCGGATGACCCAGAACCCGGCGGCGAACAGCCCGACGGCGGTCACCATGGCGATCTGTCCGACGGGGCTGCCGGTGACTCGGGAGAGGGCGCCGGGCATCATCGAGTTCATCATCAGCATCGCTCCCAGTCCCAGCAGCGGGATGGTGAAGGCGGTGGCGTTGACCTCGGCGAGCATGGTGCGCACCTCGCGCCGGGTCTCCTTGCGTTCCTCCAGCGTGGTGGTGAGGTTCCGCAGGGAGGCGACGATGGTGCCGCCGGCCCGGTTGGAGAGCACCAGGGTGGTGACGAGGACGACGAGTTCGCGGGAGGGCAGGCGTGCGGCCAGTTCGCCCAGGGCGTCGTCGACGGAGCGGCCGACGGCGAGCTGGTCGGTGACCAGCCGGAGTTCGTCTCCCGCGGGGGCTTCGAGTTCCTCGGCGGCCATGCCGAGGGCGGTGCGCAGGGCGAGGCCTGCCGAGGTGGCGTTGGCTAGTATGCGGGCGAGTTCGGGGAGCTGGTTGATGAACTGCTCGGTGCGGCGGCGGCGCTGGTGGGCGAGGAAGGCGTTGCCGGCGAGCACGCCGACGAGCCCGGCGATCGGCCCGAAGAACGGCGCGAGGATCCAGGAGGCCAGCAGCCACAGCACGGCTGTCACGCCGGCCAGTGCCACGACGTACTCGCCGGGGGTCACGTCGAGTCCGGTGGTGGCCAGTTTCGCCTGGAGGCGGCGTCCTGCGCGGGTGGCGCGTACCCGCCGGTCGACGGCGGCGAATCGGCGCGGCCGGCCGCCGGTGCCGGGCGGCAGCGCGGCCGGGTGCCGCCCGTTCTGGCCGAGCCGGTCGAGCAGGGCGCGGCGGCGGGCGCGTCCGGAGGCGTAGGTGGCGGCACCGGCGACGGCCAGCAGGCAGGCGGCCACGGCGGCGCCGAGGGCGAATCCGGCCGTGGCGTCGAGTGCGGGGGCGGCCAGGGCCGACGGCGGGGCGGCGACGGCGTGGCGGGCGGGGGTCACACGGCCTCCCTGGTGGTGAGCTGTTCGTCGGACCGGGCGACGCCGAAGGCCGGGGGCACCGGTTCGCCCGCGAGGGAGAGCCGGTCGGCCACCCGGCGCGGCAGCGGCAGATGGACGAAACTCCCGTGCACCCGGCCGTCCGGGCCCATGGGCCGGGCGTCGAAGCGGGAGACCGTCGCGATCTGGAAGGTCTCGCGGCCGTGGGAGGCCAGCACGGCGATCTCCACCACCTTGCGGGAGCCGTCGGGAAAGCGGGCGAGCTGGACGAGGACGTCCACGGCGGAGTTGATCTGGTCCTGGAGGGCGGCGAAGGGCACGTCGACCTCGGACATGGAGGCGAGGGTCTGGAGCCGCATCAGGGCGTCCTCGGCGCTGTTGGCGTGGACGGTGGCCAGCGAGCCGTCGTGGCCGGTGGACATGGCCTGGAGCATGTCGAGGGTCTCGCCGCCGCGCACCTCGCCGACGATGATGCGGTCGGGGCGCATGCGCAGGGAGTTGCGGACCAGATCGCGCACGGTGATCTGCCCCTTGCCCTCGACGTTGGGCGGACGCGTCTCCAGCCGGATCACGTGCCGCTGCTGGAGCTGGAGTTCCGCGGCGTCCTCGACGGTGATGATCCGCTCGTGCTCGGGGATGAGCGCCGACTGCGCGTTGAGCAGCGTCGTCTTGCCGCTGCCCGTACCGCCGGAGACGATCACGTTGAAGCGGGCCCGGACGAACGCGGACAGCAGCGCCAGCATGTGCTCGTCCAGGGTGCCCAGGCCGATCAGTTCGGCGAGGGAGTAGGCGCGGGGGAACCGCCGGATGGTGAGGGTGGCGCCGGTCAGCGACAGCGGCGGGATGATGACGTTGACCCGCTCCCCGGACGGCAGCCGCGCGTCCACCATCGGATTCGACTCGTCCACCCGCCGGTTGACCGTGGAGACGATGCGTTCGATGGTCTGCATCAGCTGTTCCTCGGAGGCGAAGCGGACGGGCACCTCCTCGACGCGCCCGCCCCGTTCCACGAAGATCTGGTCCGGCCCGTTGACCATGATCTCGGTGATGGAGCCGTCCTCCAGCAGCGGCTCCAGCACCCCCAGCCCCAGCGCCTCGTCCACCACCCGCCGGATCAGCAGCGTCCGGTCGCCGGTGGCCAGCACCGGGCCCTCCCGGCTGATGATGTGGCCCAGCACCCGCTCCAGCCGGGCCCGGCGCTCGGCGGGGCTCAGCGCCGACATCTCGGCGAGGTCGATCTCCTCCAGCAGCTTGGTGCGGTAGGCCGCCACCAGGGGGCCGGTGGTGTCGCCGGCGGCAGCGGAGGCCGCCGCACCGCCGGACTGCTGGTGCGCCGTGACCGCCGTGATACGGGAACGCAGACTCATCGTGGCACCTCGCTGGCCGCTCGACCGGTCCCTGGCATGCCCTACCGCCTCAGTTCTCGCCACCGTCTCGGTTCTCGTCGCCGACTCGTTGTCGTCGCCGTCTCGGTTGCCGCCGCCGTCTCAGTTGCCGTCACCGTCTCGGTTCTCGTCGCCGACTCGTTGTCGTTGCCGTCTCGGTTGCCGCCGCCGTCTCAGTTGCCGTCACCGTCTCGGTTCTCGTCGCCGTCTCAGTTGTCGTCGCCGCCCTGGAGACCGTCGCCCTCGTCGTCGCCCGGCATCGTCGCGGAGCGGGACGCCTTGCCCATGCTGTCGATGCCGGGGAGGAGCGAGGGCACGGTCACGGTGACGGTGACCGTCACCTCGTCGCCGCCGCCGGCCAGCACGAATCTGCTGCGCCGCGCCGTCCAGCCCGACATGGCCTCGCGCCCGGACGCGGCGTACCGGTCCGCGATCTCCTCCTGGGACGCCACCCGGGCCGCCGCCCGCGCACCGGTGCCCGCCTGCTGCACCGCGTAGCCGACGAGTCCCAGCTGGATGGCGGCCAGGCCGACGAGCAGCAGCACGGGCAGCATCCCGACGAACTCCAGGACGCTGGAGCCCCGGTCGTCGTACCGCCGCCCGCGCACGGGCCCCTCGCGCATGTCCCCTCACCCCTTCCCGTCACCCCTGCTGCCCTCGCCCCTGCCCGGCGCCGCTCACCCCTCCACCGCCGCGCCCGCCTCGCCGCCGACGGTGAACGGCAGCCCGGCCGCACCGGGGAAGAGCAGCGGCGTCCGCAGATCGACATCGGCCTTCCAGACGGTGCCGCCGCGGGTGCAGCTGATCCGGGCGTCCGCACGCCACTTGGCCGGCAGATGCGCGCGCGCCGCCGACTCGCAGGCGCCCTGCGCGTCCCCGTACGCTGCGGCGGCGGTCGCGGCGCGGGCCGCCTCGTCGGCGGAGTTGCCCGCGAGGGAGAAGGTGTAGCCGATCAGCACGCACTGCCACAGCAGCACCAGTGTCAGCAGCACCACCGGCGCCATGCCGGCGAACTCCACGGACAGCGCGCCCCGGTCACCGCCCTCGCCCCCACGCGGGGGGAAGCGGCGGCGCGGCGACCCGTTGGCGTCACGCTCCGGCCGGACGGCGAACGCGCCGGCACCCGTGGCGTCGCCACCCGCCGCGTCCGGCCCCGCGACGTACGTCGTCCCGTCCGGGTACGGGCCCGGGGCGTGCGCGATTTCGGGATGCGCCCCCGTGGCGTCCGTCACGCCCGGGTACGGTCGCGAGGTGTCCGTCGGATCCGAGTACGGGCCCGAGACGTGCCCCGCCTCCGGGTAGGCGCCCGGGGCGGAGGGCCGGTACGGGCCCGCGGCCGGCGGTGACGAGCCCCCGGCCGGTGGCGCCGGTCCCGCGGCGGGGGACGAGCCGGCGGCAGAAGGCGAGCCGGCGGCCGGGGACGACGGGGACGTGCCTCTCGGTAACGCCTGCCGTTCCGGCTGCGCCGCCAGCGCCCCCCGCCGGGCCGTGCCCTTGCCGGCCTCCCCGGAGGGGCCACGTCCCCGGCGGCGTGCGACACCCCGCCGCGCCCGCGCGCCGGGCCCGGCCTCGGGCTCCGCCCCGGCGACCAGCCCCAGTTCGCCGGCGAGCCGCCACAGCGCCTGCCGCACACTGCCCTTGGCGTCCAGGTCCTGGAGGCGGCCCGCGTCCAGCGCCGACTGGAGCTCCTTGAAATGGGCGGGCACCGTGGTGCGGGCCACGGGGGTGCCGGTGATACGGGCGATCAGCCGCGGCTGGATCTCGGTGTGCCGAGAGGTGCGGTTGACGACGATGACCGTCTCCTCCGCCGTGCGGACCTGGAGCCTGTCCCACAGCCGCACCATGCGGGTGGCTCCCCGCACGGCGACCACATCGGGGGTGGTCACCAGCAGCGCGGTGTCCGCCGTCTCGATGGAGGCCGTGTTGCCGGCGTTCATCTGGGTGCCGCAGTCCACGACGACGACCTCGTAGCGGGCACGCAGCGCGGCGACCAGTTGGCGGGCCGCCCGCTCGTCCACCTCCTCGCCGCGCTCCCCCTCCGCGGGGGCCAGCAGCAGGCCCAGTCCCGTCTCGTGGGCGTAGACCGCGTCCTGGAGGACACGCGGCGACAGGTCCGTGATCCCGGCCAGGTCGGCGACCGACCGGCGGAACCGCACGTCCAGGAAGGAGGCCACGTCACCGGCCTGGAGGTCGAGGTCCACCAGTGCCGTCTCGCGGCCCGAGGCGCGGGCGGCCAGCGCCAGTTGGACGGCGGTGAGGGTGGTGCCCACCCCGCCCTTGGCGCCGGCGACCGTCACCACCGTGCCGGCCTCCCCGCCCGGGCCGGGCCCCGCGGGGCCCCAGCCGTCGTCGAAGCCGCCGCCCAGGTGCCGGCGCACCCCGCGGGCCCAGGCGGCGGCGGCACCGACGCGTGCCTCCACCTCGTCGTAGGCCAGCGGCAGCGCGGCCACCCCGCGGGCGCCGGCGTCCATGGCCGCCGAGTACAGCCGGGGGCTGGTGTCCTGGGTCAGCAGCACCACGCCGACCGCCGGGAAGCGCAGCGCGACCCGGCCGATCAGCTCCAGCGCGGGTACCGGGCCGATCAGCTCGTGGACGAGGACCACCTCGGGCAGCTCGGCCGGGGCCTCCTCCGCCCGCCGGGCGAGCGTGTCCAGCAACTGCCCCGAGTCCACGGCCGGCGGCAGCGGCTCGCTGTCGGGCAGCTGACTGAGCAGGGTGACCAGGGCGCGGGCGGCGTCCGGGTCGCTGACGGCCGGCTGGATACGGATCACCATGAGGACCTCACTTGTCCGAGGGGAGCGTGTAGATGCGGTCCTCCTCGGGGACCTCGCTCTCGTCCCCCGGCGCGATGAGGGCCAGCCGGACGTGCTCGGCGAACGACTCGGCGTACGCCACCCGCTGCGCGTCCTTCGCCGTCAGCGCGAACGTGATCGGCACACCGTCCCGCTCCCGCTGCCGGGTGCGCTCGTCGCGGTCGCCGTCGTCGTCGAACGGGGTCAGCTTGCCGACGTCGATCACCTTGGCGCGGCTGACGATGAGCCGCGACTGCGACGGTGTGCCGTTCGCCCTCCCGGCCCGGGAGCCGTCGCCGTCCGGCCGCCGCTCGCCCTCGAACGTGGCGTAGATGTTGACGCTGTCCCCCGGGTTGATCTTGCCCGCCACCCCGGTCTCCGCATCGATCATGATGGCCAGCTCCTGTTCCCCGTCCTCCAGCCGGGGCCGCTTCGCCAGCATGTCCGACTGGAGCAGCGAGCCCTTCGACAGCCGGTTCGCGGTGATCCTGCTCCTGAGGCCGCCCGGATCGGTCACCGCTGTCGGCGGGAGCCAGCGCCTGGGCACCGAGACCCGCTCCAACTGGGACTCGCGCAGCGCCTCGTAGGCGGGCACGTCCTCCTTCAGCCGGTAGGCCGTCACCTCCTCCCCCACCTTGGCCTCCGCGTTCCTGACCACCGCCAGCACACCGGCGAACGCGGCGAGGGCGCACACGAGGGACACGAGCAGCAGGAGGACGCCGCGGCGCTGGCGTGCGTTCATGGACGGACACCTCGGGGATCGGCGACGACGGGACGCGCCGCGGCGGACGGGCCCGGCGGGGCGGGCCGCGAGGCGGCGGACGGCGGACGCGCGGCGGACGGGGCCGGGGCGGTGGACGGCAGCGGGGCGGCGCAGAACGCGCAGCGGTCGCCGATCACCTCCAGCCCGCACCAGGGGCAGACGTCACGCCGCACCGAGGCGACGAGCTGGTACAGCACCGAGACGTCGGGGATGGCGGCCACGAACTCCGTCAGCTTCCCGGTGCCCCACCACTCGGCCGAGTCGCCCGGCAGCGGCACCTCGGTCACCCTGCCGACCCGCCAGTGTGCGGGCAGTGTGCGGGTCACCCAGTCGGAGGTGAGCCTGCCGTGCGCGACGGTCAGCTCCGTGGCGAACTGTGGGCCGGTCAGCCCCGGTCCGGCCTCCCCGGCGCCGGAGAGCCGCACCGTCTCACAGGTGGGTGCCGCCAGCACGGCGAAGCGGGCGCCGGGCACCCACGACCGGGCGTGCGCGGCGGCCTCGGCGGGCACCCGGCCGGGTTTCACGGCGGAACCGAGCACGGCACCCGCGTACAGGTAATGCGTCAGCAGCCGGACCGCCGCCGCCAGTACCCCCGGCCCGAAGTCACACCGCGCCAGCTGCCGCAGCTGCCGCACCAGGACCGCCGTCGCCAAGGGCGGCAGCCGTACCGGCACCAGCGCGATCCGCCGGCTCTCCAGCAGCGCCCGGACCGTGTGCAGCCGGTGCAGGAACGGGGTGGGCAGGCCGGAGGGGTGGACGACGACCAGCGCACCGTGCTGTTCGAGGAGCGCGTACGTCTCGGTGAGCGCCGCCTCCAGCGACTGCCCGCCGGGCGGGTCGAGGACGTGCGCGGGCGCGGGGTGCGGGTCCGGCGGCGCGAGCAGCAGATCGGGGCTGGTGACCGCTAACGCCGTAGACACATCCGCCTCCCCCGGGCCGCCACGGTGAACGGGCGGCGGAGCTTCCCCACTGAGCACCGAAGATCCCGCTTGCCGACCCACCACACTAGCCACGGCCCACCGCTGCGGGAACACTTCCCGAAAACCCACCACCGCCACCACTACCCCCCACCCCACGCCTCCCAACCACCCCACGAACCGCTTCAGTTGACGCCCCGAATCCGCGATTCACCCGATCCGCTGACGGGGCATCGGCTCGTGCGGCGCCCGCACCACCGTTTCCGTACGGTCACGATCGCGGGCACGCGCACACCCCCGCCCGGCGAACCTGGAGGAAGCTCATGAAGAACGGCAGTTACTTCCCCGGCCGCGGCACCTTCGTCGAGGAGACGTACCTGGAGGGGAAGGCGGAAGGGAAGGCCGAAGGGGAGGCCGTGGGGGCGGCGCGGTCCGTGTTGCGGCTGCTGGAGATGCGGGGGATTCCCGTCACCCCCTCGCAGCGGGACCGGGCGCTGGCCTGTACCGATCTCGCGGTGCTGGACCGCTGGCTGGAGCTGGCGTTCCGGGCCACCGACGCCGAGCAGGTGTTCGACGGCTGAGCGCGGGCCGGAAGCCCGGGTCCCGCCTCACCAGGGGAGGTCGCGGAGTTCCTGGACGCACAGGACGAGGAACAGCACGGCCGAGGCGGCGAGGAGCACGTTGCTGAGGGGGCCGTTGCGCCAGGCGCGCGGGGTGCGGTCGGTGTTGAGGAGCCACAGGAGGGTGACGGCGAGGAAGGGCATGAAGAAGGCGCCCAGGACGCCGTAGGCGATGACGAGGCCGAAGGGCTTGTCGAGCCAGAGGAGGACCATCGGCGGGAAGGTCAGCCACAGCAGGTAGCCGCGGAAGGGCCGGGAGCGTTCCTGTTCGCCGCGGGCCAGCGGGGCCACGCCGGTGGCGGCGTCCATGCCGCGGGCGGCGCGCAGCCGTTCGACGAAGTCGGCGAACATCAGGCTGACGCCGTGCCACACCCCCACGAGGGAGGAGAACGACGCGGCGAAGAAGCCGATGAGGAAGAGCTTGGCGGTGAAGGGGCCGAAGCGGTCGGCCAGGATCTCGTCGAGGTCGAGGAGTCCCTTGTCGCCGGAGGCGAGCGCGATGTGGGACGAGTGCAGCAGTTCGGCGCCGACGATGAGCATGGCGATGACGAAGACGCCGGTGGTGAGGTAGGCGACGCGGTTGTCGAGCCGCATCATCTTCATCCACCCGCTGTCGGTCCATCCTTTGGCGTTGATCCAGTAGCCGTAGGCGGCCATGGTGATGGTGCCGCCCACGCCGCCGACCAGGCCGAGGGTGTAGACGATGGATCCGGAGGGGAGCACGGGCAGCAGCCCGGCGAAGACCCGCGGCAGGTCGGGCGCGACGCGGATCGCGACGTAGACGACGACCACGAACATGACGCCGACGAAGACCATCATGATCTTCTCGACGATGGCGTAGCGGTTGGTCCACACGAAGACCAGGCCGACCAGGCCGGTGAGGATGGCCCAGACCTTGAGCGGCATGACGTCGGGGAAGAGGGCTTCGAGCGGCAGCGCGCTGGAGGACATCGCGGTGGCGCCGTAGACGAAGCCCCACAGGACGACGTACACCGCGAAGTAGACGGTGGTCCAGGGGCCGAGGCTGCGCCAGCCGTCGAAGATGGTGCGTCCGGTGGCCAGGTGCCAGCGTCCGGTCGCCTCGGCCAGGGCGATCTTGACGACGCAGCCGATGACGGCGGCCCACAGCAGGGTGTGGCCGAATTTGCTGCCCGCGACGAGTGTGGCCACCAGATCGCCGGCGCCGACGCCGGTCGCGGCGACGACCATGCCGGGGCCGATCATCTTCCAACTGGGCTTGCGCACCGGTGGTGCGGTCCCGCCGCCGGGCGCCGGGCTCGTGGTCTCCTGGCCTGACATGCCGATCCGCCTCCGCCGTCCGCAGGTGCCGTGGGGGTGTGCGGCGACCGCGCAGGTCGCAGGCGCATGTAACCCGCTGGCGACGGCGGGCACAAGGGGTCGGGACGGCAGTCACCCTTGTCGGACCCCTTGACACCCATTATTGGTCTGGACCATGTTGTACGGCGCAACTCCACGACCTCCCCATCTCCCCCCACACCGGAGGCAGTTGTGGCACGTACCAGACGCCGTTCCCTCCTGCGCACCCTCGCCTCGCTGGCGGCCTCGACGCTGGCCGTGGGCGGTATGGCCGTCCTCGGCCCGGCATCGGCGCACGCCGCCGGCGGCGCCCCGCCGGCCGGTCCGGGCCCCCACGTCGGCGCCTCCCAGGTCCCGGCGCACGCGGTCACCGGCTACTGGCAGAACTTCGACAACGGAGCGACCGTCCAGACGCTCGCCGAGGTGCAGGACGAGTACGACATCATCGCCGTCGCGTTCGCCGACGCGACCGGTTCCCCGGGACAGGTGGACTTCAACCTCGACCCGGCGCTGGGCTACTCCGAGGAGCAGTTCAAGGCGGACATCGCCGCCAAGCACGCCGAGGGCAAGTCAGTGATCATCTCCGTCGGCGGTGAGAAGGGCACCGTCTCGGTCGCCGACGACGCCTCGGCGAAGGCGTTCTCCGACAGCATCGTGAAGCTGATGGACGAGTACGGCTTCGACGGTGTCGACATCGACTTGGAGAACGGCCTCAACTCGACCTACATGACCAAGGCGCTCGACGCGATCCACGCGGCGAAGAGCGACGTGGTCGTCACGATGGCACCGCAGACGATCGACATGCAGTCGCCGTCGAACGAGTACTTCAAGACGGCGCTGAACATCAAGAGCTATCTGACCGTCGTCAACATGCAGTACTACAACAGCGGTTCGATGAACGGCTGCGACGGCAAGGTCTACTCGGCGGGCACCGTCGACTTCCTCACCGCGCTGGCCTGTGTCCAGATCAAGGGCGGTCTCGACCCCTCGCAGGTGGGTCTGGGCACGCCCGCCTCGCCCCGGGCCGCCGGTTCGGGCTACGTGGACCCGGGTGTGGTCAACGCGGCCCTGGACTGCCTGGCCGAGGGCACCGGCTGCGGCAGCTTCGTCCCCGACGAGAAGTGGCCCGGCATCCGGGGCGCGATGACCTGGTCCACCGCGTGGGACGCGGCGAACGGCAACAAGTGGTCGTCCACGGTCGGCCCCCATGTGCACGCCATGTGACCCACGCTCCTGACGCCGGCGGCTCACCCGACGCCCCCGGGGCCCGCACCGGGCCCTGGGGGCGTCCTCGTGCCGTGCTACGGCCCGGCCGGCGCGGCGCCGGTCACCGGGCCGGCCGGGGCAGGACGCAGCCGCGCGCGTCCAGGTCGAGCTGATTGCCGCGGCCGAAGCAGGAGTTGATCTGGTACGTCTGCTGACCGTAGGCGTTCAGGTGGCGGACGGTGACGTTGCCCTTCCGGTCCACCTCGCACGGGTTGTTGAGGGTGCAGCGTTCGCCGTCCTCGTTGTGCGTGTTGTTGACGCCGACGACCTTCCCGGTGCGGTTGTCGATCACCGGGGAGCCGGAGGTGCCGCCCTTGGTCTGGCAGTCCATCGTGTAGCGGATGGAGTCCTTCCAGGTCCAGTCGGCCTCCTTGAGAAGGTGGGCGAAGCCGTCGACCGCGCAGCCGAAGGTCTCCTTCCAGTAGCCGGAGACGACGGTGATGGCCCGGCCCTGCCGAGGATGGGTGGCGTCCAGCCGCAGCGCGTCGATGCCGTACTTCTTCTTGATCTCCTTGTACGTGGACGTCGTCTCGTACAGGGAGATGTCCGTGTCCGTCATCGTCGCGTAGGCGATCCGGTCGGAGTGGATCTTCCCCGCGTCGGTGCCGTCGGCGTTCAGCAGCGTGAAGTCGCGGCTGGTCTTCTTGTCGACCAGCACCTCGCCGGCGCCGGGCATGCCCTCCTGGAGGCAGTGCCCGTTGGAGAGGACCAGCGCCGGGTCGGTCGCCTTGGAGTGCTTGAGCTTGACGACGGAACCCGAGCAGTTGCTCAGCGCGACCGTGCCCTCGAAGGAGGGCGTACGGTCGGCTGCGGTCCGCACGGAGGTGCTGCCGGCGGCGGAGTCGGCGGGGCCGACGGCGGCGGCGGGCGTGGCGGCGGTACCCACCACCGCGGCGGCGCCGAAGAGCGCCGCCGCGGCCGTGCCGACGAGGGGCTTTCTCATGTACTCCTCATTCTTCCGGGGTCAGTTGTCGGTCATGGCTTGGGGAGCGTGCAGCCCGCGCGGTTGAGGTCGATCTTGTTGCCCTCGGCCACGCAGAACGCGATGAGATAGGTCTGCTGGCCGTAGCCGATGCCCGCGCGCACGGTGACCTGACCCGTCTGGTCGACCTCGCACGGGTTGTTGAGCGTGCACCGGGCGCCGTCCTCGTTGAGGGTGTTGTTGACGCCGATGACCTTGCCGGTCGCGTTGTCGACGACGGGCGAGCCGGAGGTACCGCCCTTGGTGCGGCAGGCGGAGGTGTAGCGGATCGAGTCCTTCATCGTCCAGCCCGCCTCCTTGAGCCGGTAGGCGAAGCCGTCGATGGCGCAGCCGTACTTCTCCTTCCAGTAGCCCGAGACGACGGTGATGGCCCGGCCCTGCGTGGGGCGGGCCGCGTCCAGCGAGAGCGCCTTGATGCCGTACCGCGACTCGATGTCCTGGTAGGTGGAGCCCACCTGGTAGAGCGACACGTCGGTGTCGGTCATCGTCGCGTAGGCCACCTTGGTGGCGCGGACCGTGCCGGCGTTGGCGCCGCTCGCCTTCAGCAGGGTGAAGGAGCGGCTGGAGGCCTGGTCCTTGACGACCTGTCCGGGCTGCGGCATGCCCGTCTCCAGGCAGTGCCCGTTGGAGAGCACCAGCGCCGGGTCCGTCGCCTTGGAGTTGGGCATCTTCACCAGCGAGCCGGAGCAGTTGCTGAGGGCGACGGTGCCCTCGAAGGAGGGGGTGGCCCGGACGCCGGTGGCGGAGGGGGAAGCCGAGGTGCCGCTCGCCGCCGCCGGGGCCGCGGAGACGCCGGTGAGCGCGGCGGCACCCAGGAGAGCTGCGGCGAGGGAACTTGCGAGAGGTCTGTTCATGGTGGGGAAGTCCTCTCTCGGTACCGAAGGATTGTTCGGCTGACGCCGTGCATTCTTGGGCCAGTCGGGGCCCGCCACAAGAGCGCCCCCGGAATCGGCAGAGCCGATTCCGGGGGCGTCCGGTATGCGGTGTGCGGAAGGGGCTGGTCCGCTAGACGAAGAGGCTGACCACCGCGGCGACCACGAAGCCCGCCAGCGACAGCACGGACTCCAGCACGGTCCACGACTTGAGGGTGTCCCGCTCGGAGATCCCGAAGTACTTCGCCACCATCCAGAAGCCGCCGTCGTTGACGTGCGAGGCGAAGATCGAGCCGGCCGAGATGGCCATGATGACCAGCGCCACGTGCGCCTGCGAGGGGTCGCTCTGCGCCAGCAGCGGCGCGACGATCCCGGCGGTGGTGACGATGGCGACGGTCGCCGAGCCCTGTGCCACCCGCAGCACCACGGAGATCAGGTAGGCGAGCACGATGACGGGCAGCCCGGCGTCGCCGAACACGTCGGCGAGCGCCTGCGCCACGCCGGAGCCCTGGAGTACGGCGCCGAAGATGCCGCCCGCGCCGACGACCAGCAGGATGTTGCCGACCGGCTTGAGGGAGGCGGTGGAGACCGTCTCCAGCGACTTGCGGCTCCAGCCGCGGCGCAGGCCCAGCAGCCAGTAGGCCAGCAGCAGCGCCACCGTCAGCGCCACGAACGGGTGGCCGATGAACTCGATGACGGAGCGCCCCGTGGACGGGTCGAACGCGATGGACGAGAAGGTGGCGGCCAGGATCAGCACCAGCGGGGTGCCGATGATGACCAGCACGGTGCCCACCGACACCGGCTTCTCCTCACCGCCCCGGCCCAGGTCCTGTGCGACGGCCTGCTTGGACTCCTCGACGGCCTCCAGCATCTCCTGCGGGACCTGCACGAAGACGCGCTTGCCTATCCACGCCGCGTACGCCCAGGCGGCCAGTACGGCCGGGATGCCGCAGACGACGCCCATCAGGATGATCCAGCCCAGGTCCACGTCCAGCAGTCCGGCGGCGGCCACCGGGCCGGGGTGCGGGGGCAGGAACGCGTGCGTCATGGACAGGCCGGCGAGCATCGGCATGCAGTACAGGAGGACCGATTTGCCGCTGCGCTTGGCCGCCGCGTAGACGATCGGCGCCAGGACGAAGATGCCGACGTCGAAGAAGACGGGGATGCCGAAGAGGAGACCTGTCAGCCCCATCGCGAGGGGCGCGCGCTTCTCCCCGAAGAGGCCCAGCAGCCGCGCCGAGAGGGCCTCGGCGCCCCCGCTGACCTCCAGGATCGCGCCGAGCATGGTGCCCAGGCCGATGATGATCGCGACGTGCCCGAGAATCCCGCCCATGCCCGACTCGATCATCGAGACGGCGTCGGACTTCTGGACTGTGCCGAAGAGTTCGGTGACGGACAGGCCCGCGCCCAGGCCGACCGCGATGGAGACGGCCAGCAGCGCGACGAACGGCTGGAGGCGGACCTTGATGATCAGGACGAGCAGCAGGACGATGCCGAGGGCTGCCACGGTGAGCAGACCCCCGGTGCCGGGTATGAGCGCGAGCAGACCGCCCGTGTGGGGCGGCGCCTTCTCGGCGGCGAGCAGCATGGGGAACTCCGTTGTTCAGTGCTGAAGGGGCCCCGGTCCCGCCTCCCCCTTTGCCGTTCCCCCTGGTGTGCCGTACCGCGCACGGGCGCGGGCGGGTACGCGGAGACATGCCGCAGGCTGGGGAGGGGGAGGGGAGCGGTGGAAAGACGCGAGGGGTCCGACGGCCCCCCTCCGGGGCGAGGGGGGCGGGACCGGGGAAGGAGCCTCAGCCGAGGACGGCGAGGACGTCGACCTCGACGAGCAGGCCGGCGGGGAGGCCGACGTACACCGTCGTACGCGCGGCCGGGGCCTCCTGGAGGGAGGCGAAGTACTCGTTGTAGATCTCGTTGAACTCCGCGAAGTGACCGGTGTCCGTGAGGTACACGCGGATCATCACGGCGTCCTCCCAGCTGGCGCCGCCCTCCTTGAGGATGGCCTCCGCGTTGGCGAACGCCTGGAGGGTCTGCTCCCGCAGGCCGGGGCCGACCGGGGTCGGTGCCTGGCCCTCGACGGCCGGGCCGAACCCGACCTGGCCGGCGACCTGGAGGATGTTGCCCTTGCGCACCCCGTGCGAGAACTTCGCGGGCGGCGTGGTGTGCGTGGCCGGGGTGAGGGCGGTCTTGGTCAGCTTGTCGCTCATGGTGCGGCTCTCTTTCGCGTGGTGCGGGGGCGATCGGTCCGCCCCGAGTACTCGGCGCTGATGGCCTCGGCGGTCCGCCGTACGCGGGGCAGCAGGGAGAGGAGTTCGTCGGCGGAGACGACGACGTTCGGCGCGGAGACCGACATGGCCGCCACCACGCGTCCCTCGGCGCCCCGGATGGGTGCCGCGACGCAGTTGATGGACTCCTCGTGGCCACCGAGGTCGGTGGCCCAGCCCTGTTCGCGGACCTTGGCCAGTTCCGCGAGGAACGCGGTGGCGTCGGGTGTCGAACGGGGCGTGTACATGGGGTAGTCGAGCCGTTCGGCGACGGCGCGCCGTTCGGGCTCGGGAAGGTCGGCGAGCAGCAGTTTCGCCACCGCGGCCACGGTGATGGCGACGGGTTTGCCGATGCGCGAGTACATCCGTACCGGGTAGCGGCTCTCGACCTTGTCGATGTAGAGGACCTCGTCCTCCTCGTAGACGGCGAGGTGGACGGTGTGGCCGCAGGCGGCGTTGAGCTCGGCCAGGTGGGGGTGGGCGATCTCGCGGATGTCGAGGTTCTCGACGGCTTCCTGGGCGAGGGCGAACAGCCGGGCGCCGAGCCGGTAGCGCTGGTCGGCCTGGCGGTAGACGAGGCCGTGCTCGTGCAGGGTGCGCAGCAGCCGCAGCGCGGTGGACTTGTGCACCTGGAGCCGGGCGGCGACCTGTTCGAGGTTGGCGGGGCCCTCGGCGAGCAGCGGCAGGATGCTCAGGGCCCGGTCGACGGTCTGGCTCATGCGGATGGCACCTCCGGCTCGGTCCGGCCGGTCCGCGGTGCGGGCGGGCCGGCGTCTGCTGGCGCGGGCCCGTGCGGCGGCGTGCTCGTCCAGCCGGGGCCCAGCCGCAGTCTGCCCCAGTCGCCTTCGTCCAGGGCGACGAGCCGGTCGGCGGCCTCGCGGGCGGGTGGTGCCGCGAGGTCACCGGCGTCGGTGAGGGCGGCGGCGGCCAGCAGATGCCCGTGCCGGAGCCGTTCGCGTACGGGCAGTCCGCGCAGGGTCCCGGCCAGGAACCCGGCGGCGAAGGCGTCCCCGGCGCCGATGGGCGAGACGACGTCCACGCGCAGCGCGGGGGCGAAGACCGGGCCGCTGTCGCCGACGTAGGCGGTGGCTCCGGCGCTGCCCTGTTTGACCACCAGGACGGCGGGCTCGGGCAGTGCGGCGCGGACCGCGTCGGGGCCGCCGGTGACGCCCCATACGGCGGCGGCCTCGTCCTCGCCGACGAAGACGATGTCGCTGTGCCGGGCCAGCTCCAGCAGGACGCCGGCGCCGGGTTCGGGTGCGGTGCGCCACAGACTGACGCGGTAGTTGACGTCGAAGGAGACGAGCGGGCCCGGGGCGGCGCCGTCGCGGACGGCGGGGCGGTCGGTGGTGAGGGCGCGCAGCAGGGCCAGGCAGTCGGCGGAGAGGGCCGCGGTGATGCCGGTCAGGTGCAGCACCCGTCCGGTGCGCAGCGCCTCGGCGGGGACGGTGGCGGGGGACATGGCGGAGGCGGCCGACCCGGCCCGGTAGTAGACCACCTCGGAGACGGCGCCCCGGCCGGGCGGGGTCGCCGGGAGGTGAGTGCCGGGCGCGCCGTCGGTGGGGGCGGAGCCGTTCGCGGGGTCTGTGGTGCCGGCACCTTCCCGGGAGCCGGTGCCGTCCGTACTGTCCGTGGCAGCCGTGCCGTCCGGGGCGGTGGGGCCGGTGGCGCGTTCGCCGTCGGTGCGGAAGTAGATGCCGGTGGGGCGGTCGGGGTCGCGTTCGACGGCGGTGGTGTCCACGCCGTGGGCGGCGATCGTGCGGAGCAGATGGTCGCCGAAGCCGTCCGCGCCCACCCGGCTCACCCAGCGGGTGCGGTATCCGGCGCGGGCCAGGGCGCAGGCCACGTTGGACTCGGCGCCGCCGATGGCGCGCCGGAAGGAGGGCACGTCGGCGAGGGGGCCGGGGCGGGAGGGCAGGAAGGTGACCATGGACTCGCCCAGGCAGACGACATCGGTCTTCGGGGTGGTGGTCACGACAGGTCCTGCTCCTCGCTGGTCGGCTGCTCGCGGCGTGCGTGCCGCCCCGGCCGGTACCTCACCGGGCCGTTCGACGGGGCCGGCTCCATTGACCGGCCGTTCGGCGGGATGCTAGACAGCGTTAAGCGTCATACGCAATGGACGTTGCAACATACGCAACAAACTCCTTCCCGTTATCGCTTACGGAGTCCCGCATGGCAGCCCCTGACAACGCCGTCGCCCCCGACGTCACGCACGCCGTCGCCCGCCTCGCGGACGAACCCGCCGACCACCGCTTCAAGGGCCTGCCCCCGGACGCCGCCGCCCGCGGCACCACCCTCGGCGAGCTGGCCGCCGAGCGCCGCTCCCTGTTCACCGGCGGTTTCACCACCCCCGTGCTCGCCCTCTCCGCCGAACGGCTGGAGCACAACCTGGCCGCGCTCGCCGACTACACCGCCCGGCACGGCCTGGCCTTCGCCCCGCACGGCAAGACCTCCATGGCCCCCCAGCTGTTCGCCCGGCAGCTGGAGCGCGGCGCCTGGGGCATCACCCTGGCCGTCCCCCACCAGGTGCGGGTCGCCCGCGCGTTCGGGGTGCCGCGGATCTTCCTTGCCAACGAACTGGTCGACGCGGCGGCCCTGCGCTGGCTCGCCGCCGAACTGGATGCCGACCCCGGCTTCCGGTTCGTCTGCTACGTCGACTCCGAGCGCGGCGTCGCCCTCATGGACGAGGCGCTGCGCCCGGCCGGTGCCCGGCGGCCCGTGGACGTGGTCGTGGAGCTGGGTGCGGGCGACGGGGCACGCACCGGCGCCCGCACCGAGGCCGAGTGCGCTGCCGTCGCCGACGCGGTGGCCGCCACCGGCACGCTGCGGCTGGTCGGTGTCGCCGGCTACGAGGGCGAGGTGCCCGGCGCCACCCTGGAGGCCGTCCGCGCCTGGCTGCGGCGGCTGGTGGGTATGGCCGCCGCGTTCGACCGGGACGGCCGGTTCGCCGGGCTGGAGGAGATCGTGGTGAGCGCGGGCGGCAGCGCCTGGTTCGACGCCGTCGCCGAGGTCTTCGCCGAGGTACCCGAGCTGTCGGCGCCGGTGCTCAGGCTGTTGCGCTCCGGCGCGTACGTCTCCCACGACGACGGGCACTACCGCGAGCTGACGCCCTTCAACCGGCACCCCGACGAGGGCGGCCTCCAGGCGGCGTTCACCCTGTGGACCCAGGTGGTCTCGCGCCCCGAGCCCGGGCAGGCGTTCGTCAACGCCGGCAAGCGGGACGCCGCCTTCGACCTGGAGCTGCCCGAGGCGCACCGGGTGCGCGGGCTCGACGGCAACGAGCGGTCCGCCAAGGGCATCACCGTCACCGCGCTGAGCGACCAGCACGCGTGGCTGCGCCTCGACGAGGGGGTGGAGCTCGAAGTGGGCGAGTGGATCGGCTTCGGGATGTCCCACCCCTGCACGATGTTCGACAAGTGGCAGGTCTTCCCCGTCGTGGACGCCCACGGCACGGTCACCGATCTGATCCGCACCTTCTTCTGACCCCCGCCCCGCCCCTCCCCCGCACCGGGGCGCGTGCCCCGCTCCCCGTCGTACGGGCGCCCGGCAGGCCGCGGCAGCGCCGCCGGGGCGCCCGCACGGCGGCGGCACGGCACCCGGGGGGCGCCGGTCCCCCACCGTCGGCCCCTCCCTTCCCGGGCCGGGATGCGGAGGGGCGGGCAGGGGCCGGAGCCACCCCACCGGTATCCCGGAAAGGCACGCACCCATGGACCTGGTCATCCGCGACGCCCGCGTCATCGACGGCACGGGCGGCCCCTCCTACCGCGCGGACGTCGCCGTCCGCGACGGCCGTATCGCGCAGATCTGCCGCGAGGGCACGCCCCGCCCGAGCGGCACCCGCACCCTCGACGCCGACGGCCGGGTCCTGGCGCCGGGCTTCATCGACATGCACGCCCACTCGGACCTGGCGATCCTGCGCGACGCGGACCACTCGGCGAAGGCCGCGCAGGGGGTGACGCTGGAGGTCCTGGGACAGGACGGGCTGTCGTACGCGCCCACCGACGAGACGACGCTGGCCGCCGTCCGGGAGGCGATCACCGGCTGGAACGGTGACGGCTCCGACATCGACTTCGACTGGCGCACGGTGGGCGGCTACCTGGACCGGATCGACCGCCAGGGCACGGCCGTCAACGCCGCCTATCTGATCCCGCAGGGCAGCGTGAGGATGCTCGCCATGGGCTGGGACGACCGCCCGGCCACGGACGACGAACTGGCCACCATGAAGCGGCTGGTCGCCGAGGGCATGGAACAGGGCGCGATGGGCATGTCGTCGGGCCTCACCTACACCCCCGGCATGTACGCCTCCGACGCGGAACTGACCCAGCTGTGCCGGGTGGTGGCCTCCTACGGCGGCTACTACTGCCCGCACCACCGCTCCTATGGGGCCGGGGCGCTGGAGGCGTACGCCGAGATGGTGGCCCTCACCCGCGAGGCCGGCTGCGCACTGCACCTGGCGCACGCCACCATGAACTTCGGGGTGAACAAGGGCCGGGCGCCCGAACTGCTGGCGCTGCTGGACGCGGCGCTGGAGGAGGGCGCCGACATCACCCTCGACACCTACCCCTACACGCCGGGCTGCACCACGCTTGTCGCCATGCTGCCGAGCTGGGCGAACGAGGGCGGCCCGGAGGCGACACTGGCGCGGCTGGCCGATCCGGCGACGGCGGCCCGCATCCGGCACGTGATGGAGGTGGAGGGCGCCGACGGCTGCCACGGGGTGCCGATCGAGTGGGACGCCATCGAGATCTCCGGCGTGAGCAATCCGGCCCTGGCCTCGTACGTGGGCGCCACGGTCGCCGAGTCGGCGGCGGCCAGGGGCGAGGAGCCGTGGGTGACGGCCCACCGGCTGCTGACCGAGGACCGGCTGGGCTCCACGATCCTCCAGCACGTGGGGCACGAGGAGAACGTCCGGGCGATCATGCAGCACCGGGTGCACACCGGCGGGAGCGACGGCATCCTCCAGGGCGCGAAGCCGCACCCGCGCGCGTACGGCACGTTCCCGCAGTACCTGGGCCGCTACGTACGCGAGTTGGGGGTGCTCTCGCTGGAGGAGTGCGTCGCCCACCTGTCCGGCCGGCCGGCGGCCCGGCTGCGGCTGCCCGACCGCGGCCTGGTGCGCGAGGGCTATATGGCGGACCTGGTGGTCTTCGACCCGGAGACGGTCGCGGCTGGCTCCACCTTCGAGGCGCCGCGCGCCCTGCCCACGGGCATCCCGCACGTGCTGGTGGCCGGCCGTCCCGTCATCGAGGACGGGCGCCGCACGGATGTGCTGGCCGGCCGGGCGGTACGGCGTCAGGCGTGCTGATAGGCCACGAGGGAGATCCCCACGTAGTGGACCGCGAACGCGGCCAGCGTGAGGGAGTGGAAGACCTCGTGGAACCCGAACCAGCGGGGTGAGGGGTTGGGGCGTTTGATGCCGTAGACGACGCCGCCCACGCTGTAGAGGAGGCCGCCGACCAGGACGCACACCAGGACGGCGATGCCTCCGGTGCGCAGGAAGTCGGGCAGGAAGAAGACGGCGGCCCACCCCATGGCGATGTAGCAGGGCGTGTAGAGCCAGCGGGGTGCGCCCACCCACAGGACGCGGAAGGCGATGCCGAGGGCCGCGGCGATCCACACGCCCCACAGCAGCAGGTCGCCGCGCCCGTCGGGCAGCAGCAGGATCGTCAGCGGTGTGTAGGTGCCCGCGATGATCAGGAAGATGTTGGCGTGGTCGAGGCGCCGCAGCACCGCGTTGACGCGGGGGCTCCAGTTGCCGCGGTGGTAGAGGGCGCTGATCCCGAACAGCAGACACGCCGTCAGGGTGTAGACGGCGCACGCGATCCGGCCGCGCGTGCTGCCCGCGAGGGCGGTCAGGAACATGCCGGAGACGAGGACGGCGGGGAACATCCCCGCGTGCAGCCAGCCGCGCAGCTTGGGCTTGATCACCTGTGCCGCGTTGTGCGCGGAGGCGGAGAGTTTGGCGGCGGTGGTGGGGACGGTGGGCTCCGGGGGCGGGAACGCGGAGTCGTTCATCGCGCCATCGTAACCACGGCCCGGACCTGGACTTGCGGCCCCGTAGGTTGCGTCGCCGCATCCGGGCGGCGAGCTGCGCGGATGACGCGGCGTGGCCATGGACACACACATTCCATCTGGACATGCACCCCTGTGCGCGCGCATGATCAGATGAGCACAAGCGGCACCGGATGAGCGAGAAAGACCCACTGCCACGAAAGCATCCGGGTCGCGGCCCCCAAGGGGCGCGCTGACAGCAGAACAAAACCCTCAACGTCTGGAGCGATCGTGGCGCGCAGCATTGCGGCTCCCACCCCCTCGAACCCCTCTTCCGCGTCAGCCCCCACCCGGCACCGGGAACTGCTCTCCTGGGTCGAGAGCATCGCCGAGCTCACCCAGCCCGACCGCGTCGTGTGGTGCGACGGCTCCGAGGCCGAGTACGACCGTCTGTGCGAAGAACTGGTCGCCAAGGGAACCTTCAAGAAGCTCGACCCGGTCAAACGCCCGCACTCCTACTACGCGGCCTCCGACCCCACCGACGTGGCGCGGGTCGAGGACCGCACGTTCATCTGCTCCGAGAAGGAGGAGGACGCGGGCCCCACGAACCACTGGAAGGACCCCGCGGAGATGAAGGAGATCTTCGCCGGGGAACAGGGCATCTTCCGCGGTTCGATGCGCGGGCGCACCATGTACGTCGTCCCCTTCTGCATGGGCCCGCTGGGCTCCCCGCTCTCCGCGCTCGGCGTGGAGATCACCGACTCCGCGTACGTCGCCGTCTCCATGCGCACGATGACGCGCATGGGGCAGGCCGTGCTGGACGAACTGGGCGAGGACGGCTTCTTCGTCAAGGCCGTGCACAGCGTCGGCGCCCCGCTCGCCGAGGGCGAGCAGGACGTGCCGTGGCCGTGCAACTCCACCAAGTACATCTCCCACTTCCCCGAGACCCGCGAGATCTGGTCGTACGGCTCCGGCTACGGCGGCAACGCGCTGCTCGGCAAGAAGTGCTACGCGCTGCGCATCGCCTCGGTGATGGCCCGCGACGAGGGCTGGCTCGCCGAGCACATGCTGGTCCTCAAGCTCACCCCGCCGCGCGGTGAGGCCAAGTACGTGGCCGCCGCCTTCCCCTCGGCCTGCGGCAAGACGAACCTGGCGATGCTCCAGCCCACCATCCCCGGCTGGACGGTGGAGACGATCGGCGACGACATCGCCTGGATGCGGTTCGGCGAGGACGGCCGGCTGTACGCCATCAACCCGGAGGCCGGCTTCTTCGGCGTCGCCCCCGGCACCGGCGAGGACACCAACGCCAACGCCATGAAGACCCTGTGGGGCAACGCGGTCTTCACCAACGTCGCGCTCACCGACGACGGCGACGTGTGGTGGGAGGGCATGACGGAGGAGCCGCCCGCGCACCTCACGGACTGGAAGGGCAACGACTGGACGCCCGAGTCCGGCACCCCGGCCGCCCACCCCAACGCCCGCTTCACCGTCCCGGCCGGCCAGTGCCCGATCATCGCCCCCGAGTGGGAGGACCCGCGCGGTGTGCCGATCTCCGCGATCCTCTTCGGCGGGCGCCGCGCCACCGCCGTACCGCTGGTGACCGAATCCTTCGACTGGCAGCACGGCGTCTTCCTCGGCGCCAACGTCGCCAGCGAGAAGACCGCCGCCGCCGAGGGCAAGGTGGGCGAGCTGCGCCGCGACCCGTTCGCCATGCTGCCGTTCTGCGGCTACAACATGGGCGACTACTTCGCGCACTGGCTTGAGGTGGGCGAGGGTGCCGACCCGGCCAAGCTGCCGAAGATCTACTACGTCAACTGGTTCAAGAAGGACGAGAAGGGCCGCTTCGTCTGGCCCGGGTTCGGCGAGAACAGCCGCGTCCTGAAGTGGATCGTCCAGCGGCTGAACGGCCAGGCGGAGGGCGTGGAGACGCCCATCGGCGTCCTGCCGCGCAAGGAGGACCTGGACACCGAGGGGCTCGGCCTGTCGGAGGCGGAGCTGGACTTCATCCTGGAGGTGGACCGCGAGGTCTGGCGCGAGGAGGCGGCGCTGATCCCCGGCCACCTGGAGACCTTCGGCAGCCACACCCCGCAGGCGCTCTGGGACGAGTACCGCGCCCTGGTGGACCGCCTGGGCTGACGGCGGCGCGCCGGCCGTGGACGGGTCGCTGTCCCCCCCGTCCTCGGCCGGCGCACAGCGCGTACGCCGTAAGGGCGCCGCGCGGTGCCTCACGCCGGGACGAGGGCCCCCTCGTGGGCGGCCAGACGCTCGGTCATCAGCGCGGCGACGGCCTCGTCGCCGCGGGAGGTGGCGACGGCCAGCGCCGTGCCGGCGAGGGTGCGGGCCCTCGCGTGCAGGGAGGCGAGGTGCGCGGGGTCGTTCCGCGGGGCGGAGGGCTCCGCGCGCAGGGGTGCGCGCCCGCCGGCGAGCCGGGTCGCATGGGCGGCCAGCTCCACGGCCGCCGTCTCCAGGGATGCGGAGGGCGTCAGGGCGCGCAGCTCGTCGGTCACGGTCAGGAGCGCGGTCAGGTGCCCGGCGAGGCGGATGTCGAGCTCTTCCTCGCGGGAACGCCGGGGCAGCGTGCCCCGGTGGACGTTCTCGGCCACGGTGTGGACCGACTTGGTGCGGATCGGTTCGTACATGGATGGCCTCCTGATGCGTTCAGGAAGCCATCCTAACTTAGACGGCGTCTAAACTTGGCCCGCATTCACCGAACGGTCACGGCTGCCCGTAGCCGTCCAGGAAGCGGCCGATCCGCGTCACCGCGTCGCGCAACTCGTCGACGGCGGGCAGGTTGACGATACGGAAGTGGTCGGGCTCGGGCCAGTTGAAACCCGTACCGTGCACGATCATGATCTTCTCGCTGCGGAGCAGATCGATCACCATCTGCCGGTCGTCCTTGATCTTGTAGACCTTCGGGTCGAGCCGCGGGAACGCGTAGATGGCCCCCTTGGGCCGCACACACGTCACGCCGGGGATCTGAGTGAGCAGGTCGTAGGCGGCATCCCGCTGCTCGCAGAGCCTGCCGCCCGGCAGCACCAGATCCTCGATGGACTGCCGGCCGCCCAGCGCGGCGGCGACCGCGTGCTGCGCCGGCACATTCGCGCACAGCCGCATGTTCGCGAGGATCGTCAGCCCCTCGATGTAGCTGCCCGCGTGCGCCTTGGGACCGCACACCGCCAGCCAGCCGCTGCGGTAGCCGGCCACCCGGTAGGACTTGGACAGCCCGTTGAACGTCAAGGTCAGCAGGTCGGGGGCGATCAGCGTGGTGGGGGTGTGCGTGGCACCGTCGTAGAGGATCTTGTCGTAGATCTCGTCCGAGCACACCACCAGCCCGTGCCGCCGCGCGATGTCGGTCAGCCCCCGCAGGACCTCTTCGTCGTAGACCGCGCCCGTGGGGTTGTTCGGGTTGATGATGACGAGCGCCTTCGTACGGTCGGTGACCTTGCGCTCGACATCGGCCAGATCCGGCATCCAGTCGGACTGCTCGTCGCAGCGGTAGTGCACGGCGGTACCGCCCGCCAGCGAGACGGAGGCCGTCCACAGCGGATAGTCCGGGGCGGGCACCAGCACCTCGTCGCCGTCGTCCAGCAGCGCCTGCATGGACATCTGGATCAGCTCGGAGACCCCGTTGCCCAGGTAGACGTCCTCGACGGACAGTTCGATGCCCAGCTTCTGGTAGTGCTGCATCACCGCGCGCCGCGCGGACAGCAGGCCCTTGGCGTCGCCGTAGCCGTGCGCCGTGCCCACGTTGCGGAGCATGTCCTCCAGGATCTCCGGCGGGCAGTCGAACCCGAACGCCGCCGGATTGCCGGTGTTGAGCTTGAGGATCTGATGCCCCGCCGCCTCCAGCCGCTGCGCCTCCTCCAGGACCGGGCCCCGGATCTCGTAGCAGACGTTGGCGAGCTTCGTCGACTGGATGACCTGCATAGCGCCACCCTACGGGCGCCGCCCACAGGCCGCTCCGTGTTTTGCCTCACCCCGGGGGACGTCCGGTCCGGGCCGCGGGCGGGCCGCCCGCCCTCCCGCCCGGTGCCGGCCCCGGCCCGGACCACCCGCCCGGCCGTCCCCGGCCCGCCCGTCCGGCCCGTCCGGCGGCTCCCGGGGCATTCGGCCGTTCCGGGGAGCCCACGAGCGCGCCCGCGGGCGTTCGGACGCGTCCGGCGCATGGCCCCGCACCGGGCCATGGCCGACAATGACATCCATGGCCCCCGCACATACCAAATCCGCCGACGACACCGCCCACGCGGACCTTCCCCCGGCCAAGCTGGGTCTGCGCGAGCGGAAGAAGATCCAGACCCGCCAGGCCATCCGCAGGACCGCCTACCGCCTCTTCCAGGAACAGGGCTACGACGCCACCCCCGTCGACCAGATCGCCGACGAGGCGGAGGTCTCCCCCAGCACTGTCTTCCGCTACTTCCCCACCAAGGAAGACATCGTGCTGACCGACGAGTACGACCCGCTGCTGGAGGAGGCCCTGGGAGAACGGCCCGCCGGCGAGCCGCCCGTCACGGCGCTGCGCGAGGCGCTGTACGCCTCGCTGGCCCGCATCCACCAGACGGAGGCCGACGAGATCTTCCAGCGCATCCGCCTCATCCGCCAGGTGCCCGCGCTGCGCGGCCGGATGAGCGAGCACTCCGCCGACACCGCCTGCCAGCTGCGCCGCAGCCTGGCGGAACGCACCGGGCGCCCCGAGGACGACCTGGAACTGCGGATCGTCACCGGCGCCATGCTGGGCGCCCTGATGGAAGCCCTCTACTGCTGGTCCGAGTCCGACTTCAGCGGCGACCTGGACACCCTGCACACCCTGGTCACCCGCGCCCTGGGCGTCCTGGAGCGCGGCCTGACCCTGTGAGCGCGGGACAGCCGGACCGGACGCGGGGCCCTCAGTCGCCGAGGGCCCGCTCCAGCTCGTCCGGCTCCGTCACGGGCGCCGCGCACACGAAACCGCGGCACACATAGGCCGCGGGCCGCCCCTCGACCCGGCCGCGGCCCTCCAGCAGCGGCACCGACGTCTCCCCCGGCGCACCGGTGGCCACGACCGCGCCGGGCGCCGTCGCCAGCAGCGCCGTACGGTGCAGCGCGGCGCGCTCCTCCGGCTCGCCCACCACGGCCACCTCGCGCGGCCCGTCCAGCAAAGCCTCCCCCACGGCCAGGCCCCAGCCCAGGAACCGCGGCGCCCGGGCGGCGAGCTCGCGCACCACACCCAGGGCCTGCTCGGCGGCCTGGCGGTAGCGGTGCTCACCGTTGTAGGCGCCGTAGGCCAGCAGGGCACCGGCGGCGGCGTTCCAGCCGGAGGGGACCGCGTTGTCGGTGGGGTCCTGCGGGCGGCGGATCAGCCGCTCCGCGTCGTCGGCCGTGTCGTACAGCGTGCCATCGTCACCGGCGAACCGCTCCAGCACCGTGTCGAGCAGGGCACCCGCACGGTGCAGCCAGTCCGTCTCACCGGTGACCGCGTACAGCGTCAGATAGCCCTCGGCCACATCCGCGTAGTCCTCCAGCACCCCGGCGCTGGTGCCGGGCACGCCGTCACGCGAGGTGCGCAGCAGCCGGCGGCCGTCCTCGACGGTGTGCACCTCGGCGAGCAGCCGCGCGGCGGTGGTGGCCGCCTCCACCAGATCGGGCCGTTCGAAATAGGCGCCGGTCTCGGCCAGCGCGGCGACGGCCAGACCGTTCCAGGCGGTGACGACCTTGTCGTCGCGCTCGGGCCGGGGCCGGGCCGCACGGGCCTCCAGCAACCTGCGCCGCACCGATTCCAGACGGTCGGCGTCGGCCAGCGGCCGGTCCCGGTCGGCCAGTTGCAGCACGGAGGCGCCGCGCTCGAACGTGCCCTCCTCGGTGACGCGGAAGCAGTCGGCGGCCAGTGCGGCGTCGTCCTCGCCGAGCACCTCCGTCAGCTGGGAGCGGGTCCACACGTAGTAGGCACCCTCGGCGTGGCCGCCCTGCCCGTCGTCGCTGTCCGCGTCCAGCGCGGAGGCGAAACCGCCCTGCTGGGTGCCCAGTTCACGCACCATGAAGTCGGCGGTCTCCAGCGCGATCCGGCGGGCCCGCTCATCCCCGGTACTCCGCCACAGATGGGCGTACACGCGGCACAGCAGCGCGTTGTCGTACAGCATCTTCTCGAAGTGCGGCACGACCCACTCCGCGTCCACGGAGTAGCGCGCGAAACCGCCGCCGAGCTGGTCGTAGATACCGCCCCGGGCCATCGCCTCACAGGTGGCCTGCACCATCTGCAGCGCACCCTCGGAACCCGTGCGGGCGTGGTGCCGCAGCAGGAACTCCAGCACCATCGACGGCGGGAACTTCGGCGCCCCGCCGAAGCCGCCGCGGCTCGCGTCGAAGTCCTTGGTCAGCCCCAGCAGCGCGGCCCCCATCTCCTCCGCCCCCGGCGGCTGCGGCGCCCCCAGCCGGATGCTGCGGCCCGCGAGATCGGCACTGATCCTGGAGGCCACGTCGGCGACCTCGTCACGCCGGTCCTGCCAGGCGGTCCGCACCCCCTCCAGCACCTGCCGGAAGGAGGGCATGCCGTGCCGCGGCGCGGGCGGGAAGTAGGTGCCGAAGTAGAACGGCTCGGCGTCGGGTGTCAGGAAGACGGTCATCGGCCAGCCGCCCTGTCCGGTGGCCGCCTGCACCGCCTCCATGTAGACGGCGTCCACGTCCGGCCGCTCCTCGCGGTCCACCTTCACGGAAACGAAGTGCGCGTTCATCACCCGCGCCGTCGCCTCGTCCTCGAAGCTCTCGCGGGCCATCACATGACACCAGTGGCACGAGGCGTAGCCGACGCTCAGCAGCACCGGCACCTGCCGCCGCCGCGCCTCCTCGAACGCCTCCGGCGACCAGGGCCACCAGTCGACCGGATTGTCCGCGTGCTGGAGCAGATACGGCGAGGTCATACCAGCCAACCGGTTCATACGACCCACCCTCTCACGCCACCGCAGCCCTGTTCATGCTCAGCGTGCCGGCTGCACTCGGAGTGGCCGGCAGCCGCCACCACTCCGGCGAACCCGTCCGGGGATTGCTGGGCGAACGGGCGCGCGGCGGCAGCTCCGTGTACGAACGACACTCGGCGGGCGCCGCGGCGAACGCGGCGGGGAGCGTCCTCGGACGTACCACCCCGGGCCGCGCCGTCGGTGCGCTGCGCGCCGCGCTCGGCCCGGCTCGCGCACGGCGCGGGAGCGTGCCGCGTACCGCTGCTCAGGGGGAGGCCAGGGCCCGCATGAACCGGTCCGCGAGTGCCGCGGTGTCGATGTCCTCGGCACGATGCCCGGACAGCACGCGGAAGAAGGACGGCCCGATCAGCAGCGCGGTCGCCTCTTCGGCCGACAGGGTCGTACCGCTGGCCGCGCGCGCCGCCTCCACGATCGCCGCCGCGCTGTCTTCGAGGATGTCGCGGGAGGCCAGCAGGAGGGCGACATCCGGATCGTGCTGCGCCTCTCCCAGAAGGGCCCGGTAGGCCGCTCCCGCGTGGGAGCGGGTCAAGAAGGCGATCAGAGCGTCGAGATAGGCCCGCACGTCCGCACGGGCGTCACCGCTGAGAGACACCGCCAGCTCCTGCCGGGCGTCGGTCACGCTCGCCTCGTACAGGACCTCCGCCTTGTTCGACCACCAGCGGTACACGGTCTGCCGGCCCACACCGGCCCGCTCCGCGATGCCCTTCATCGTCAAAGCCGCGTATCCCACCTCGACCAGCAGGTCGTCGACGGCGTGGAGCACGGCGGCCCGTGCACTCTCGCTGCGCGGCCGTCCGCGGCCTGTGCCTTCCACCATGCACTCATCGTAAACGAGACACGGTGCACCGTATCTGCTACGTTTACGGTGCACGGTGACTCGGAAATGCGTGTCCGGCTTACCGGCCCACGCTCCGTGCCGCCTGTCATGCACCACGTCCGCCGACGAAACCGACAGTCCACGGCTTTTCGCGTATGGCCACACGCCCTGCACAGGGGAAAGCCCGACCACCATCACCACCTCTTACCGCCCCCCAGGGGGACGAAGGAGACCACACTCATGCGCGCATTCGTCACCGGAGCCACCGGCTGGATCGGCTCCGCCGTGGTCGACGAGCTCCTCGCGGCAGGCCACCAGGTCGTCGGCCTGGCCCGCTCCGAGGAAAGCGAACGGAAGCTGACCGCCAAGGGCGCGACCGCGCACCGGGGCGATCTGGACGACCTCGAAGCGTTGCGGCGCGGCGCGGCGGAAGCCGAAGCCGTCATCCACCTCGCCAACAAGCACGACTGGGGAAACCCGGCCGAGTCGGACCGCGCCGAACGTGCCGCCGTCGCCGCCCTCGGCGACAGCCTGGCCGGCAGCGGCCGGCCCCTGATCGTCGCCTCCGCGCTGTCCGGCCTCGTGGAAGGCCGCCCGGCCACCGAGGCCGACGCCTCACCCGCCGTCGGCCCGCGCTCCAACCGCGGCGGCAGCGAGAATCTCGCCCTGGACTACGCTGCCGAAGGTGTGCGGAGCGTGATCGTACGCTTCGCACCGAGCGTGCACGGCCACGGCGACTGGGGATTCGTCAACTTCCTGACGGCCGCCGCCCGCGAGCGGGGCTCCTCGGGATACATCGGTGACGGTTCCACCGCCTGGTCGGCGGTCCACCGCACGGATGCCGCCCGCCTCGTCCGCCTCGGCATGGAGCAGGCTCCCGCCGGAACACGCCTGCACGCCGTGGCCGAGGAGAGCGTCACCACCAAGGAGATCGCCGAGGCCGTCGGCCGCAGCCTCGGCCTGCCGGTCGTCTCCGTCGCGCCGGAGGACGCCGGTCCACACTTCGGCTTCGTCGGCCGCTTCTTCGCCTCGACCATGACCGCCGAGAGCAAAGCCACCCAGCAGCTTCTGTCATGGGAGCCCGGCGGCCCCACCCTCGTCGAGGACATCGACGCGGGTGCCTACACGGCCTGACGCACCCTGCGGGTGGGCGGCCCGCGGCGCCGCCCACCCGGCCCACCGGTCCACCAAGAATTCGAGGAGCACACCCCGTGAACACGTACTCGCACACGCTCGCAGAACCACGTGTCTCAGCGGCACTCGCCCGCATGTTCGAAGCCGCTGAGCACGACGGTCAGACCGCACAGCGTGCGGGAATACCGCACTCCGCCGGCGGCGACGCCCTCACGGCTCAGCAACTCGCCGATGCGGCACAGGACATCTACATGCCGGTCTCCGCGGAGGGCGGCAGGCTCCTCTACAACCTGGTGCGCGCCACCCGCCCCTCCCACGTCGTCGAGTTCGGCACCTCGTACGGGATCTCGGCACTCCATCTCGCCGCCGCCGTGCGGGACAACGGCGTCGGGCACGTCATCACCACCGAGATGAGCCGGAGCAAGGCCGCAGCCGCCCGTCGCACCTTCGCCGCCACCGGCCTCGACGACGTGATCACCCTGCTGGAAGGCGACGCTCTGCGGACACTCGCCGAGCTGGACACCCGGATCGGCTTCCTGTTCCTGGACGGCTGGAAGGACCTGTGCCTGCCCGTCCTGCGGCTCCTGGAGCCGCACCTCGCGCCGGGCACCCTCGTGGTCGCCGACGACGTCGAACTGCCCGGCCTGGCCCCCTACCTCGACCACGTCCGGGACACGGCCAACGGCTACCACAGCGTCACCTTCCCGGTGGACGACGGCCTGGAGATCAGCTGCCGCCTGTAGGTGTGCGCCGCTCAGGACCACCGGTCCGGCCGCGTCATGGCCCCAGCCACCCGCCTGCGCGGACCGCACGGAACGGCGAGACCCGGCCGGACCGGGACCGCGGCAGACGGCTCACTGTGCCGGGAAGCGCCGAGCAGCCCCCCGTCACGGATGCGACGTGCGGGCGCCGCCCGTGGCCTCCCAGCCGGCGACGGCCAGCGCGCGGTAGGCGGCGTACGCGGCGGCCGGGTCGCCCTCGTCGACCCAGGGGATGGCGCCCACGTGGCCGTCCACGGCGGCCAGGGCCTCCATGGCCTCCTCGTACCGTTCGGCGCGGACGAGGAACCACACCAGCAGGTGCAGCACGTGGGGGCGCACCGGGTGGTCGTCGTCGACCTGGTCGACGGCGTACTCGGCGGCCTCGATGGCCGTGCCGATCTCCTCGCTGCGGTACAGGCCGCGCACCATGTTGACCTCCGGCAGGTGGTCGTAGGCGGCGAACAGCGGCAGCGCCGCCAGAAGGGTGCCCTCGGGGGCCTGGGCCGCGGCGGCCCGGGCGAACGCGTCGGCCTTGTCCTTGGAGCCCATCGACTTGGCCGACCAGTACGGCAGCGCCGCAAGGTGGGCGCCCATGTGGTCGGGTGCAAGGCGGCGCACGGTGTCCCACAGGGCGGAGAAATCGGCCTCGCGGTAGTTGAGGTGCCGGGCGATCAGCAGCTCGGTGATGTGCGGAGTCGGGTCGGCGGGGGCGAGCCGCGCCGCGTCCTGGGCGACGTTGCGCGCCTCCTCCAGGATGATGCGGTGATCGGCCGACTGCGGCTCCGCCAGCGCCTGGAAGACCAGGAACTGCGCGTACACCTGCGCCCCGCCGTGGTCCTGGGGCCGCTGGAGCCGCCACTGGCGCAGCCACCGGGCGTCCTGCGGTACGGCGGCCGGCTGTTTGCTGAAGGAGACGCTGCCTGCCGTGCCGCCGGTCTCCTCGCCGCCCGCGGCCTGCCCCTGGGCCCGCCAGCCGGCCAGTTCCATCGCCGCGGCGCCCGCCAGGGACTGCACCCGCTGCCAGCGCAGCTCGTACTCGTCACCGGTGAGGGCCAGCAGTCGTGCCACCGGCTCCCAGTCCTGGCCGCGCTGGGTCTCCTCCAGTGCCTCGACCAGTTCCCGGTCGGGTCCCGGCAGCCGTACGTCCAGCTCGTCGGAGGGTACGAATCCGTAGCCGGCGACCGGGTCGAGCGCACGCGCCGCCCCCTGGATGCCCTCCTGCCGCAGCTTTCTGCGGCGCACCGCCGGGTAGACCACCGCGCCGAAGACGGCGGCGAATGCGATCAGGAGGAACAGGGCTTCCATGGCGTCGGTTCTCCACGCTGTGACGAGGCGGCGGCGGGTCGGGGCGTTGCTGAGGGACGGCTCTGCCGAGCATGCCCCCACTCCACCGTACGGCCCACTAGTCTCGCCCCCATGAGTGAGCAGCGCGACAACGGCATCGGCGGCGGCGCCGAGGGCACCACCAGCGGCCCCCGGCACGGTTTCGAGACCCTCGCCATCCACGCGGGGCAGGCGGCCGACCCGGCCACGGGGGCGGTGGTCCCGCCCATCCACCAGGTGTCCACCTACAAGCAGGACGGCGTCGGCGGGCTGCGCGGCGGCTACGAGTACAGCCGCTCGGCCAATCCGACCCGCACCGCGCTGGAGGAGAACCTCGCGGCGCTGGAGGGCGGCAGGCGCGGTCTCGCCTTCGCCTCCGGGCTCGCCGCCGAGGACTGCCTCCTGCGGACCCTGCTCACGCCCGGCGACCACGTGGTGATCCCGAACGACGCGTACGGCGGCACCTTCCGGCTCTTCGCCCGCGTCGCGGAGCGGTGGGGCGTCCAGTGGTCGGTGGCCGACTCCTCCGACCCGGCCGCCGTACGGGCCGAGCTGCGCGAGCGCACCAAGGCCGTGTGGGTGGAGACCCCCTCGAACCCGCTGCTGGGCATCACGGACATCGCCGCCGTCGCGGAGGTGGCCCACGCGGCGGGCGCCCGGCTGGTCGTCGACAACACCTTCGCCAGCCCCTATCTCCAGCAGCCGCTCGCGCTCGGTGCCGACGCGGTGGTCCACTCGACGACGAAGTACATGGGCGGCCACTCCGACGTGGTGGGCGGCGCCCTGGTCGTCACCGATCCGGCGCTCGGCGACGAGCTGGCCTTCCACCAGAACGCGATGGGCGGCATCGCGGGGCCCTTCGACTCGTGGCTGGTGCTGCGCGGGATCAAGACCCTCGGCGTGCGCATGGACCGGCACGGGGAGAACGCGCAGCGCGTCGTGCAGCTGCTGGAGGCCCACCCGAAGGTGACCGAGGTCTTCTATCCGGGGCTGCCCTCCCACCCGGGGCACGAGATCGCCGCCAAGCAGATGCGGGGCTTCGGCGGGATGGTGTCCTTCCGGGTGGCCGGCGGCGAGGAGGCGGCCGTACGGGTCTGCGACCGTGCGCGGCTGTTCACCCTGGGCGAGTCCCTCGGCGGTGTCGAGTCCCTGATCGAGCACCCGGGACGGATGACCCACGCCTCGGCGGCCGGCTCGGCGCTGGAGGTGCCCGCGGATCTGGTGCGGCTGTCGGTCGGCATCGAGTCGGCGGACGATCTGCTGGCGGACCTGAGCCAGGCCCTGGACTGATCCGCCGGGCTTGATCCGTCGGGCTTGATCCGCCGGGACTGATCCGTCGGGCGGGGCCCTCTCCCGGGAAGGCCCCGCCCGCGGCTCGCCCGGCAGCCCCGGGCGACGGGTCACCGGCCCACTGCCGGGGAGGTCGTCGGCGGCGGCTCCGACCAGGGGTCGAGCACGAGGGAGCAGACCACCAGCGCCAGCAGTGCGGTCAGCACCGTCACCCAGACGAGGGCGAGCCGTACCCGGCGCCGCCGCAGCAGCCGCTCCCCCTGCGCGAGGGCACGCGCGGCCAGATCGGCCGGCACCGGCACCCCTGGCGGCTGCCGCAGCAGCGCCCTCACGTCGGCTTCCTTGCGGTCAGGCGGGCTCATGCTGCGCCTCCGCTTCCGAGGGGCGGCTGAGCAGCGCCGTCATCGCCCGGGTGTGCAGGGCCCGTACGCGCTCGACGGGCAGTCCGAGCCCGGCGGCGACCTGTTCCTCCGCGATGCCCTCGTACAGCCGCAGCACCAGCACCAGCCGTTCGTGGGGGGACAGGCCGCCCAACAGGCCGCCGCGCGCGCGGCGGTGGCGCCGGGTGGAGCGGGCGAACCGCGCGGCCAGTTCCTGCCGCGTCCGGTCGTAGGGGTCGCCGCCGCGCAGCCGTGCCCAGTCGGCGCGGGTCCGTCCGAGTGCCCGTACCAGCAGCCGTTCGGCCTCGGGCGCGGCACCGGGGGGTTCGCCGGTCAGCAGTGTGGCGGCATGCAGGAGCCGGCCGCCCGCGCCCGCGACGAACGCTTCGAACTCCAGGGCGCGGAGGCGTTCTTGCTGTTGCTGACGCTCTCGCACGCCGCCTCCCGTGCCGCCCATGGGACGGCAGGGAGACAGATCAAATCAAGAGGCGCGGCACGACCGCCGGCACCTGCCCCGCGGGGTCATGAGCCGGACCTGGGGCCCTGCGTGCCGTTGCCGGGGTGCAGATCGAGCATCGCCCGGTTGAACCGGGTCAGCAGCGCGCAGAACGTACCGCGTTCCTCTTCCGTCCAGTCCTTGGTGATGAGCTGCATGAGGTTGCGCCGCGAGGAGCGCACCTCTTCCAGGCGGGCCACCCCGCGCGGCGACAGCTCCAGGACGACGGCGCGTCCGTCCTCCGGGTGCGAGGTGCGCTTGACCAGGCCGGATTCGACGAGCGGGGCGACTTGCCGGGTGACGGTGGAGGAGTCGATGCCCATCCCCGCGGCGAGTGCCTTGACGCCCATCGGCCCCTCCTGGTCGAGGCGGTTGAGCAGCAGATAGGCGGCGCGGTCCATGGAGTTGCGGGCCTGGCCGAGACCGCCGAGCCGGGTCTGCTCCGCGCGGCGCGCGTACACCGCCAGCTGGTGCTGCATGGCGTCCAGCACGGCGGCCGGGGAAGCGGTGGCTCCCGCGTCCGGGCTGTCTGGGGTGTCTGTCGTCATGTCCGGGTGCGTGGGCATGGCAGATGCGCTCACTTCGTGGGTCTGCGGGAGTTTTTGACGAATTTTGACGGTTTTGGGATAGTTTATTGGGTGCGACGACCTAGCTGGTGCCGACAGAGTACGCGGAGTAGCCCAGCTGAGTACCTCCGCTGCACGAACCAGTGACGCGAACCACGCCGGAGTACCGCCCGAACCTCACCGGAACACGGCCCGGACGTCGGCTGAACGCGACCGGGACGTGACAGGAACGCGGCCCGGGCGCCGCGGGGACCACGCCGGGACGTCGCCGGAAACCTACTGCGGCCCCGCCGGGGACAACGCCGCGGCCCCCCACAAGGACACCGGGCACCCCACCGGCCGCACCGCGTCAGCGGGCGCCCCTCCCTCGGGCCGGCTGCCACACTGACCCCCATGTCCACCACCGCACCACCGCACCACACCACTCCGGAAGCGGATCTCCCCGTCACCCTGGAGGACATCCGCCGCGCACGGCGGACCCTCGCCGGCGTCGCCCGCACCACCGCGATCGAAGGCAGCCGCCACCTCAGTTCGCTGATCGGCGCCCCGGTGCGCCTCAAGTGCGAGAACCTGCAACGCACCGGATCGTTCAAGCTGCGCGGCGCCTACGTGCGGATCGCCGGCCTCTCACCGCAGGAGCGGCGGCGCGGCGTGGTCGCGGCCAGCGCCGGCAACCACGCGCAGGGTGTGGCTCTGGCCGCCTCACTGCTGGGGGTGACCTCGACGGTGTTCATGCCGGTGGGCGCTCCCCTGCCGAAGGTGGCCGCCACTCGCGAGTACGGGGCCCGGGTCCGGATGCACGGCCAGGTGGTGGACGAGACGCTGAAGGCCGCGCAGGAGTACGCACATGCCACCGGCGCCGTCTTCATCCACCCCTTCGACCACCCGCACGTGGTGGCCGGCCAGGGCACGCTGGGCCTGGAACTGCTGGAGCAGTGCCCCGAGGTGCGCACGGTCGTGGTGGGCGTCGGCGGCGGCGGACTGCTGGCCGGGATGGCGGTCGCGATCAAGGCCCTGCGGCCCGACGTACGGGTGGTGGGCGTGCAGGCCGCGGGATCGGCCGCGTACCCGCCCTCCCTCGCGGCCGGCGCGCCCGTCGCCCTGGAGTCCGTCGCCACCATGGCGGACGGCATCAAGGTGGGCCGCCCCGGGGACGTCCCGTTCCGGATCATCAGCTCGCTGGTGGACGAGGTCCGCACCGTCTCCGAAGACGCCCTCTCCCGCGCACTGTTGCTCTGCCTGGAGCGGGCGAAACTGGTCGTCGAACCGGCGGGCGCCAGCCCGGTCGCGGCGCTCCTGGAGGAGCCGGACAGCTTCGACGGACCCCTCTCGGCCGTACTGTCCGGCGGCAACGTCGATCCCCTGGTGCTCCAGCGGACGCTGCGGCACGGCATGGCAGCGGCGGGCCGCTACCTCTCGCTGCGGCTGCGCCTCTCGGACCGGCCCGGCGCCCTGGCCGCGCTGATGGGCGAGTTGTCGGCGCTCGACGCCAACGTGCTCGACGTGAGCCATGTGCGGACCGATCCGCGGCTGGGACTCGACGAGGTGGAGGTCGAACTACACCTGGAGACCAAGGGCCCCGAGCACTGCGTGGAGGTCGCGTCCGGGCTGCGGGCGGCGGGGTACACGGTCAAGAGCTGAGGCCCGTCCGGCCGGTGCCGCCGGGCGAGGGGCCGGAGCCACCACGACGCACTCGGCGGACGCGCACTATCGCGAGAAGCGGTTGACGCGATACATCGCGTCGCACATACTGCTGTGCGACGGCCGCGCCCCGCGCCGATCCGTGCGTGCCGTCTTGTTCCGGAATATCGTGCTTTTTTCGTAGAGCTCCGCGCTCCACACTCTGGGAGTCCATCCATGCCGGGTGCCATTTACGCCGAGGGGCTGGTGAAGACCTTCGGCGACGTGAAGGCTCTGGACGGCGTCGATCTCGACGTCCCCGAATCCACCGTGCTCGGCCTGCTGGGCCCCAACGGCGCGGGCAAGACCACCACGGTGCGGGTGCTCACCACGCTGCTGCGGCCCGACGCGGGCACGGCCCGGGTCGCGGGCATCGACGTGCTGAAGAACCCGACGGCGGTCCGCCGCTCCATCGGCCTGTCCGGCCAGTTCGCCGCCGTGGATGAGTATCTGACCGGCCGTGAGAACCTCCAGATGGTCGGCCGGCTCTACCAGATGTCCGCGCGGGACGCGAAGAAGCGGGCGGACGAGCTGCTGGAGCGCTTCAACCTCGCGGAAGCCGCCGACCGCACCGCCAAGACGTACTCCGGCGGTATGCGGCGCCGCCTCGACCTGGCCGCCGCCCTCGTCGTCAGCCCTCCCGTGATGTTCATGGACGAGCCGACCACGGGCCTCGACCCCCGCAACCGGCAGCAGTTGTGGGAGGTCATCGAGGAACTGGTGGCGGGCGGTACGACGCTGCTGCTGACCACGCAGTATCTGGAGGAGGCCGACCGGCTGGCGCACGACATCGCCGTGGTGGACCACGGCACGGTCATCGCCCGCGGCACCTCCGACCAGCTCAAGGCGCAGACGGGCGGCGAGCGCATCGAGGTCGTCGTCCACGAGCGCGCGGACCTGCCCGCGGCCCGCGAGATCCTGGAGAACCACGGCCTGCGCGGCACCGCGCACGAGGGCTGCACCGTCGAGGAGCACACCCGCAAACTGACCGTCCCGGTCACCGGCGGCGCCAAACTGCTGGCCGAGGTCATCCGGGAGCTGGACACCCGCGGCATCGAGATCGACGACATCGGCCTGCGCCGCCCCACCCTCGACGATGTCTTCATCTCGCTGACCGGACACGCCGCCGAGAGCGCACCACAGGAGCAGGAGTCACAGGACGAGCGCCCCGCCCGGCGCGCGTCCCAGCGCAAGGAGGCCGGCAAGTGACCGCCACCGCCCACGCCGCGCCGTCCGGCACCGCCCCCAAGGGGCGCGGCGGCATCGTCCAGTCCGTCACCGACTCGCTGGTCATGGCCAAGCGCAACCTGATCCGGATGGTGCGCATCCCCGAGGTCGTCATCTTCGGGCTCATCCAGCCGATCATGTTCGTGGTGCTGTTCAGCTACGTCTTCGGCGGCTCCATCCAGATCCCCGGTTCCGGCACCAGCGCCCAGGACTACCGCGAGTTCCTGATGGCTGGCATCTTCGCCCAGACCGTCACCTTCGCCACGGCCGGTGCGGGCGCCGGTATAGCGGAGGACATGCACAGGGGCCTCATCGACCGGTTCCGCTCACTGCCCATGGCACGCGGCGCCGTACTGACCGGCCGCACCCTGGCCGATCTGGTGCAGACGGCGCTGACCCTGGTGGTGCTCGCGATCGTCGCCGCCCTGGTCGGATGGCGGGCACACGACGGTGTCCTCAACGCCCTGGCCGGTTTCGGGCTGCTGTTGCTGCTGGGCTACGCCTTCACCTGGATCGGCGCGCTGATCGGCCTCTCGGTACGCACACCGGAGGCCGCCACCTCGGGCGGGCTGGTGTGGCTGTTCCCGCTGACGTTCATCTCGGTGGCGTTCGTGCCCTCGCAGAACATGCCCGCCTTCCTCCAGCACCTGGCCGAATGGAACCCGTTCAGCGCCACCGTCGTGGCCGCCCGCGAACTGTTCGGCAACCTGCCGCCGCACTACCCGGTGCCGGACGCCTGGCCGATGCAGCACCCGGTATGGGCGTCGCTGCTCTGGTCCGTCGTCATCATCGCCGTCTTCCGCACCCTGGCGGTCCACAAGTACCGCAGCACGGCCCGCTGATCCCCCGGTAAGAGGTCGGCACGAAGTCCTGCCCGCACGCACGGAACACGGCATGCGGGCAGGACTCACCGCCCGGTCACCCCGCCGAAGACGGCCAGCTCACCGTCTGACCGCCCTCCGCCGACACACCGACGGTGAAGGAGCCCAACGCCGGCGCCCCGTCGCGCCCCCACCTGAGCAGAGCGTCTTCGATCCGCCGCCACAGCGGCTCCGGCCCGCCTTCCCGCACGATCCACCGGCCCTTCTCGTTGCGCAGCCCGGCCCAGGACTCCCCGTGGACATCCAGCAGCACGTCCATGTCACCGTCGCCGTCCATCAGGCTGAAGCGCTGTGCTCCGGGGACGGCGAGCTGGGCGACGAAACGCGCGGTCCAGTCGGTCAGCGCATCGCCGGGCACCGTGCACTCCCTCTCCGTACCTTCTCGGGCGAAGTCCGGGAGGACGCCGAGAGGTGGTGGTGTGTGGGGCCGCGCCAGCATGAAGGAGACTTCTCCGCCGAGAAGGCGCCCCGCGGCTGTGCCGTCCTCGTGCACGGTGAGACATGCCAGCTCCGAGGCGTACAGCCAACCGCCGACGGTGGCGAGGATCCGACCACCAGGCTTGACCTGCTCCAGCCATGCGACGGGGATGCGCAAGACCCCGCACGTGGCGATCAGCCGATCGTAGGGGGCCCCCTCGCGGTGTCCCTGGAGGCCGTCACCAATGACCATGCGGGGGTGATGCCCGATGCGGCCGAGTGCTGCCCGAGCGCGACCGGACACAGCCGGGTCCACTTCGACTGACGTCACCAGCTCGTCGCCGAGCCGGTGGCTCAACAGGCCCGTGGAGTATCCGGTACCGCTGCCGATCTCCAGGACTCGCATCCCGTCCTCGACGCCCAGTTCCTCCAGCATCCGGACGACGAGGCCCGGCATGGTGCTGGAACTGGTCGGCTGCCGGAAGATGCGCCCCTCGATGTCACGCGGCACGATCCCCCCGGCGATCTGCGTGACCAGCGACGCGTTCGCGTAGCAAGCCGGCAACCACGTCGGATCGTCGGGCAGAACAGGCTCCCACCCGGTCACGTGGCCTTCGTCCGTGCGCCGGAAGAACCCGTCGCGCAGGAACTCGTGCCGGGGAACGTCGAGAACGGCCCGGCGCCACTCGGGCGACCGCAGATCGCCACTGGCCGCGATGTGATCGGCCAGCGCTTCAGCAAGACTCCTGTCGGTACTCATCCCGGGTATCGCTCCAAGAGATCAGCCATGGCCGCGACCATGGGCAACCCGGTGGCCGGCTCCAGCCATGCCCACTGGCCTGACGGGTTGCATTCGAGAAACCACCACACACCGTGCCGGTCGAGGGCGAAGTCGAAAGCACCGAAGGCCAGCCCGAAGTATGCGAGGTAGCGCCGCAGCGCCGTGCGCACCTCGTCGGGCGGCTCGACCACGCTGTACGACAGCCTCTCGTAGTCCGTCCGCCAGTCCAGGAGACCGGAGTCGATCCGGACGCTGAAGACTTTGTCCCCGATGACCGTCACCCGCACATCGGCGACCTTGCCCACCTTCTGCTGAACAGATGGGCGGTACCGGCCAACCGTTCGTCGAGCTGGTCCGCGGTGACTTCCTCGACCTTGACCGTGCACGAGACTCCGTCCACCCGGTACAGCGGCGTGGAGAGCGGCTTGTAAATGGCGGGGCCGTGTTCCTCGACGAAGCTCTTCGCGGCAACCGGGTCGGATGTGATCAAAGTGGGGGGAACCCGGAAGCCCGACGCGACCGCCGCCGCCAGGCCCGAAGGCTTGAACTCGGCGTCCCCGATGCGGTGGGGGTGGTTGACGTAGAGACAGCCGGGCAGCGCTGCGAGGACCCCTCCGAGCCCGTAGCGGGCCTGCGTCACCGCGAACCGCGCGTCCTGCTCGTCCAGGTGCGGGAAGGCGAATCCGGAAGGCCGCCGGTAGTACAGGGAACGGACATGGGACAGATCCGCGGTACGGGTCGGTGTGACCAGCGTTCCGCCGACTCCTTCTTCGGTGATCTTTGCCGCGACCGACAAGGTGGCGGGAAAGTCCCCGGAGTCGAGCCGCACGACCGGAACGCCCCGGCCGTGCAGCTCACTGATCACCAAGTCGGCCGTCGGGTCGTCAACCATGGTGACGACCAGCACCGGGCCGGTGTAGCTCACTGGTCGTTGTCGTTCCCCGTGTCCTGGTCGCCCCCGCCACTGCCGCCCCCGCCGCTGGGGTTCCCGGTGTTGGTCGCCGGATTGGTGCCGGTGCTGGTGCCGTGCCCGGGCATCTCCATGACATGTCCGCCGGCGTCGAAGTAGCGGGCTGTCTGTGTCACGCCGTCGATCTCGGCCCGCGCGTAGAAGGGGGCGAGGGCCGGGTACGGCGCCATCCTCTGGACACCCCACGGAACAGTCGTGGGCCACCCCTGGGGCAGGGGCGAACTGGTCGGAAGTCGATCCGAGTGGTTGAACACCTTGTCCTCCGTCATGGAATCGTCGGAACAGAACGGCCCCCGCTGCCCTTGCGGATCAGCCGGGAGAGACCACCGGCGGCGTCGGACGAGCACCGCCGTGAAAGAGCGCTGAACGAAAGAGGCAAGGAAAAGAACCTCAGAGGTGACACGGCTTCACAGCAGAGCCCCCGGCGGCTGTCCCCCGGACAGCTCCGCCCACACCGTCTTGCCCCACCTGCCTTGGTCAACGCCCCACCGAACCGCCGCCTCCGCAACCAGGTGAAGGCCACGGCCCGAAGTCGCGCAACGTTCGAAGGGCTTCAGGAGCGGCATTTGCGCGGAGGTGTCGGAGACACCGATCCGGACGCGGCGAGGTCCGACCCGGATGATGCCCACCCGCACGGTCGTACTCTCCGTATGTTTCACAGCGTTGGCCACCAACTCGGAGACCACCAAGCACGCTGTTCCGCTCAAAGAATCGAGCTGCCACGCGGCCAGGACCACTTCCACCAGGCGACGAGCGCGCCGCGCGGACTGCGCCTCGCAGCGCAGACTTTGGCTGTAGCCGGGCACTCCCACCGCGGGGGGTCGGGTCATGGGCGTGATCACAAGGTCTTCCCTCCCTTGATTCCGAGCCGGTGGGGAGATCCCGGTTCACGGCACAGGGCCCCACCTGCCGCCGAGAGTTCCGACGGCGAGGAAAAGTCTGTGGGGACCCCGTTGCCAGCGGGAGGTTTCGAGGGGGTTTCTCCTCCGTCCTGCGGTCGTTGAGCTGCGCGACGGGTAGGCTCGAAAACGCCCTTCAGGGACCGAGGAGCAGCAGTGCCGCATGAGATGCCACTAGCCCATCCGCTGACCTACGTCAGAGAATCCCTGCTCCAGATGGGGGTTCGGCGTTTCGCCGACCACCTATGCCGGCACGGGAAGAAGCTCGGACACAACCTCGCCACGAATCGCACCACCGTCTGGAAATGGGAGACCTGGGGGCAAGTCCCTGACAGGGCTGCCCAGGCAGTCATCGCTGACATGTTGGGAATTCCTCCGGAATATGCCAGGCCGGACACGTGGCCCCTCTGGCTGCCGGTCTGGGAAGTCACCGGTATCCACCAGCCATGGACTCAGGCCGGTACCGTGGAAGTGCTGAGCGATCTCGTGAGGGGTGGACATATGGACCGGCGAGGCTTCCTCACCATCACAGGAGCATCTTTGAGTGCGCTGGCCGTGAGTTGGGCCGAAGCGCCGGCCGCCTTCGCCTCCGCGGCGGAGGGTGACAGGGTGACGGACCGGATGCTCACCAGCCTTGAGCAACGCGTCACTTCCCTGCGCGACCTCGACGCCGAAGCAGGGGGAGCGAAGCTGCTGGAGCACGCCCGCAGCGACCTGGCTCTGATCACGACAATGATCAAAAGTGCCCGCTGCACCGAAACGGTGCGCGCTCGTCTCCATTCCCTGGCCGCCGAAGTCGCGCACCTCACGGGATGGATGGCATACGACTCCGGACTCCACTCGGTCGGGCAGCAGTATTACGTCGCCGCTCTGCGCTCCGCCCGTACGGCCGGGGACGAGAACCTGGGCGCCTTCGTCCTCGCGGAGATGGGCGTCCACGCCTCCGACGGGGGTCACAACCGCGAGCGCGCCACACTGCTGGAAACAGCTTTGGAGAGGCGCACCGGGTCTTTGTCGGCGCTCTCACGGACGTACCTGTACCTCCATCTGGCGGCGGCGAAGGCACAGCTGAAGGATCACCGGGGCGCTTCGGTGGCCCTCCAGCGCTCTCTCGGGCTGTGGGACCGCGTGGAGAAGGAACGCCCCGCGTGGCTCGGGTGGTTCGGCGAATCGCAGATCGACTCGACCCGCGGCAAGGTTGCCCTCTGGGCAGGACGTCCCGCCGAAGCGACCCGCTACCTGGTCTCCTCGGTGACCGCCTCCGCACCCCGGGACCGAGCCGTCCGTGCCGGCCGCCTCGCGGAGGCACGACTGACGGGCCACGACCTCGACGGTGCGCTCGACGCGGCGACTCACGGTGTGAAGCTGCTCGAAGGGGGGGTGTCATCAGGCCGGGCGGTCGACCGTCTGAAGGAGTTCTCCGGACGGCTCAAGCGGTACGACACCCCCGCAGTACGGGACTTCCAGGACCGCCTCCGCGCCCTGCCGGTTGTCGAGGCGGCCTGACGGAACGCCCATGCGGGCACTGCCGATTACGGCATCGAGACGCATTGACGCGGTGCCCCCGGCCCCGCTCTCGGATGCGAGGAAGTCACACCGAGGGCGCGCGGCGTGCCGCGCGAGAACAGCGCGCACACATGACACCGGAGGGACACATCCCATGGCGGACAACACCCCGCAGGAGCAGGCGAAGGGCACAGCAGGGTTTCTGCTGGAGATGGGGATGCTGAAGCGTGCCAAGCGCAGCGGCTGGTGGATCGCCGGGGTGAAGGACCCCGAGACGATCGCCGAGCACTCGTTCCGTGTGGGGCTCATCGGCTCCGTGCTCGCCATGATGGAAGGCGCCGATCCCGCGAAGACGGCTCTTCTCGGGCTCTGGCACGACACCCAGGAGACCCGCGTCGGCGACATCCCGCACATCGGCCGGCGCTATCTCGAAGCGGCCGGCAACGAGAAGGTCACCGCGGACCAGGTGTCGGCGGCGCACCCGGCGGTGCGGGCCGGGGCGCAGCGGATCGTGGCGGAGTACGAGAACGGGGACTCCCTCGAAGTCGTCTGCGCGCACGACGCCGACAAGCTGGAGTGCCTGGTCCAGGCTGTGGAATACCGCGAACAGGGCTGCTCGAACGTCCAGCCGTGGATCGACAGCAGCCTCTCGAAGCTCAAGACGGCCTCCGCCAAGGCCCTCGCCGAGGCCGCGCTGAGCATGACCTCGATCGAGTGGCAGCAGACCTACCTCCGCTGAGCCCGGCCTCGCGCAGTGCCCGTACGCACGCGAAAGTGCCTGTCCGGGCGGGCCCCACTGCCGTTCGGTGCGCGACGCCATGAAAGGACGCCCCGTGACCCCCGTGCCCGCGGCCGTAGAACTGCGCCGCTTCCGGGACATCGCGCCCGTCTGGGACACGCTGATCAGTGTCTACGCGGAAGTGCGGGCCGACCGGCTTCATGATCCGCACTACTCCGTCGAGCGGTACGGCGAACGCTTGGCCCGTCATGCGGCCGAGCCGGGGTGGGAGGCCGTCGTCGGGTACGACGGCGACGAGGCGGTGGGCTATGCGTACGGCAACAGCATCGAGCACGGCGACCGTTACTGGCGGCGGATCACCACACCGTTGCCGGAGACACTGACCCGGACGCCGACGCTGGTGCTCAAAGAGATCATGGTGCGGGTCCCCTGGCGCAAGACGGGGGCGTCGCGGAGCATCCACGACACGCTTCTCACGGGCGGGCCGAGGAACAGGTGACCCTGATGGTCAACCCCTCGGCCGGTGACGGAAAGGTGCACCGCCTGTACGAGGGGTGGGGCTACCGGGACCTCGGCGACAGCAGGCCCTCGCCCGACTCGCCCCTGCTGCGGGCCATGATCCGGCCGCGTCTGCCCTCGGCCTGAGCCTGCCTGCTCGCTCGGTGACGGTCTGGCCGATCACACCTCTGCCACAGCCCGTGGCGGACAGCGGGCGGGGCCCCGTCCCCGATGTGCGAACGGCGGACGGCCCGCGCTGGGCGCGCGGGCCGTCCGCCGTCGTCGTGTCCGGTACCTGCCGTGCTCAGCCCTGGTAGGGCTTCGCGGCCAGGATGCGGACGGAGGCCATCTTGCCGTTGGGCAGCTCGTACTGGGCGTCCTCGCCGACCTTCTTGCCGTTCACGCCGGTGCCCAGCGGGGACTGCGGAGAGTAGGTCTCGATGTCCGCGCTCGCGTACTCGCGGGAGGCGAGGAGGAAGGTGATGGTGTCGTCCTCGTCGCCGTCGAAGGCGATGGTCACCACCATGCCCGGCTCCACCACGCCGTCGTCCGCCGGCGCCTCACCGACCTTCGCGTTCTCCAGGAGCTGCTGAAGCTGACGGATCCGCAGCTCCTGCTTGCCCTGCTCCTCCTTGGCCGCGTGGTACCCGCCGTTCTCGCGGAGGTCGCCCTCCTCGCGAGCCGCCTCGATCTTCTTGGCGATCTCGGTACGTGCAGGACCCGACAGGTATTCCAGCTCGGCCTTGAGCTGGGAATACGCCTCCTGGGTCAGCCAGGTGACGTTGTCGCTGGTCTGGGTCACAGGTGCTCCTCGTCGGTACTGGGATGTCAGCTGATGCAGCAATCGCCCTACCAGAAAGGGTGCGCCTTCACTGGTGGGCGAAACCACGAGCTTAACAATTCCGGCTGAAAAGGGAAGAAGGCCGAAGCTCCGTCCCAGGTCAGGACGGGCTCCGCAGCGGGCCCGCAGCCGGGCAGGGGCCGGTGCCGCCGCTTCCGTCAGTGGTGGGCGGGCCCTGGTCCAGGGGCTGTGACGTGGCGGTCACGTTGCGCGGGCGGGCGGCCTGCCGGGCCCGTCGGCCGCCCGGGCCTCGCCATCCGCACGGGTCTCGCCATCCGCCCGGGTCTCGCCACCCGGCACCCCGCCGCCGCGCGGCGGCGGACAACACCGTTCGGCGCCGCCCGCCGGCGGCGTCACTTCTGCTGGCAGCCGACCAGTTCTCCGCTGGTGGCGCGGGCGGTCGTCCGGATGGTGATCACTTCGTCGATGCGGGAGCTGCCCGCGTCGAAGTTCGCGGACTTGCGGCCCACCTCGCCGCCGTCCTCCGCGCGGGCACGCAGCGTGCACACGCCCTCGACGCCGGCGTCCTTGCGCACTTCGAGGTGCACCTGCACGGCGTTGTCGGAGACAACCTTGTATTTGATCAGTTCGCCGCTGACGTCCTGGCCGGCGATGTAGGAGACGCCGATCCAGCCGATCAGCGCCAGCATCAGGACACCCAGCACACCGCCGGTGATCTTCAGGCGGCGGTCGGTTCGGGCGTCGGAGCGGCCCCCCGCGCCCCCGGTGCGGCCGGTGGTACGCCCGTAACGCCCCTCGGGGACCTTGTGAGCCAGGTCGGCCATGGCGCGTTCCTCTCGACGGGCCCAGGTACGGCAGGTGGACCGGGAATACAACAGGGTGCCGGTTCGGTCACTATAGAAGCCGCCCGCAAGACCGCCGAAGGCGGGCCAAGGGCAGGACCCGCCGCAATTCACCGCAATCGCCGAGCGGGCCGATGACAGGGCCGAGGGCCGCTTTGACCAACGAGGATTGAGTTGTGACTGAGCAACTGCGACTGATGGCCGTGCACGCGCACCCGGACGACGAGTCGAGCAAGGGCGCGGCCACCATGGCCAAGTACGTCGACGAGGGGGTGGACGTGCTGGTCGCGACGTGCACCGGGGGCGAGCGTGGCTCCATCCTCAACCCGAAGCTCCAGGGCGACACCTACGTCGAGGAGCACATCCACGAGGTGCGCAAGAAGGAGATGGACGAGGCCCGCCAGATCCTGGGCGTCAAGCAGGCGTGGCTGGGCTTCGTCGACTCGGGCCTGCCCGAGGGCGACCCGCTGCCGCCGCTGCCGGAGGGCTGCTTCGCGCTCCAGGACGTGGACGAGGCCGCCGGTGCGCTGGTGCGGCTGATCCGTGAGTTCCGTCCGCAGGTGATCACCACCTACGACGAGAACGGCGGCTATCCGCACCCCGACCACATCATGACCCACAAGATCACGATGGTCGCCTTCGAGCACGCGGCGGACACGGACAAGTACCCGGAGGCGGAGTTCGGGCCGGCCTGGCAGCCGCTGAAGGTGTACTACAACCAGGGCTTCAACCGGCAGCGCACCCTCGCCATGCACAACGCCATGATCGAGCGCGGCCTGGAGTCGCCGTACACGGAGTGGCTGGAGCGCTGGGAGAACATGAAGGTCAAGGAGCGCGAGCTCACCACCTTCGTGCCCTGCGGCGACTACTTCGAGATCCGTGACAAGGCACTGATCGCGCACGCCACGCAGATCGACCCGGACGGCGGCTGGTTCCGCGTCCCGATGGAGATCCAGAAGGAGGTCTGGCCCACGGAGGAGTACGAGCTGGCGAAGTCGCTCGTGGAGACCTCCCTCCCCGAGGACGATCTGTTCGCGGGGATCCGCGAGAATTGACGGTATGAGCCCGACGCAGACAACGCTCGCCCAGGTCCTTCCGCTGGCCGCCAAGGACCTGGACGAGAACAAGGTGACTCCCGGCGTACTCGGTTTCGTCGTCTTCGCGGTGATCGGCCTGGCCGTGTGGATGCTGATGAAGTCGATGAACAAGCACATGAAGCGGGTCGATTTCACGGAGCAGCCGCTCCCGGACGGCGCGGCGGCCGGCCCGGCCGGGAACAGCGGCGGCGCCGTGCGTGCTGACAGGAGTGGCAGCCCGAAGAAGGGCTCCACGGCCGAGGCGGCCGGCTCCGGCTCCGCCGCCAAGCCGAAGGGCTGACGTCCGCGTCGGCCCCGCCCCCGTCCCCTCCGACGCCCGTCTGGAGATCGTCATGCTGTTCGGCAGGTTCAAGGACCGCATTCCCGCCCCGGAGGAGGCCCTCAAGGGCCGCGAGGAGCCGCAGTACGCGGTGCCCGAGCGTCACACGGTGCTCGGCACGCCGCTGCTGGGTCCGTATCCGGAGGGTCTGGAGATCGTCGACTTCGGGATGGGCTGTTTCTGGGGCGCCGAGCGTGTCTTCTGGAAGACGGAGGGTGTCTTCACGACGCTCGTCGGCTACCAGGGCGGCTCGACGCCCCACCCGACGTACGAGGAGGTCTGCTCGGGCCTCACGGGCCACGCCGAGGTCGTCCGTGTCGTGTACGACCCGGCGAAGGTCTCCTACGAGACCCTTCTGCGGCGCTTCTGGGAGTCCCACGACCCCACGCAGGGCTTCCGGCAGGGCAACGACATGGGCACCCAGTACCGCTCGGCGGTCTACACCCACTCCTCCGCGCAGGCGGCTGCCGCCGAGGCGTCGCGTGCGGCCTACCAGCAGGTGCTGACGGCTTCGGGGCACGGTGAGATCACCACGGAGATCCTGCCGGCCGCGGACCGTCCCTTCTACCCGGCCGAGGGCTACCACCAGCAGTACCTCGACAAGAACCCCGCGGGTTACTGCGGCATCGGCGGTACCGGTGTGGCCTGCCCGGTGGGTATCGCATCCGCCGGGGACTGACGAGCCGGGGAGCGTGACCCGGCGAGTCACGCGGTGAGCGCCTGTGGCACAGGGAGCACAGGGAGGCGGCCGAGCGGTCTTGCCGACCCGGCCGCCTTTTCCATGCCCGCAGGACTTTTCCGCGTCGCGGACAACGTTTTTCGGTCGGCGGCATCCGGCTCGGCCGCCGTCCGCGTTCCGGCGGCGGCGATTCGCGTCCGTACACGGCCCGGGGTGCTGTGACCCGCGGTAACACCTTTCGCGATTCACCCCGGTGCGAAGGGTGCGGCGTAAACGCGCCGGCCGGGCGCGGCGGCCCGGAAGCACGGCATGGCGGCCTATAACGGAAATTATTTTCCGCTCAGTGGACTGATTCGCATCTGCCCGTGCCGGAAGCAGCGGCGCTATAACGCCGCAATGACCTCTCCTCACACACCCCCACGCCCCCCACGCCGCCGCCCCGCGAGAATCCGCCGCAGGAGCCTGCTCACCGGGCTCGGCGGCGCCTCCCTGGCCGCCGGAGCCACCCTCACCGCCCCGAGCGCGTCCGCCCGGCCGTCGGCCCCTCTGACGGCCGCCCCGCCCGGCGAGGAGGCCCGCACACCGCGCACCACGCTGCTGCGTGGCGCCGCCCTGCTCCTCACCATGGACCCGGGCCGGGGAAGCGGACCGCTGGGCGCCCTGGAGAACGCGGACCTCCTGCTGCGGGACGGGAGGATCGCACAGGTCGGCCACCGGCTGCGGGCCCCCGCCGGCGCCCGCGTACGGGACATGGCGGGGAAGCTGGTGCTGCCCGGGTTCGTGGACATCCACAACCACCTGTGGCAGTCCAGCATCCGGGGCGGCTGCTCCGACCAGGACCTCGACGGCTGGCTCACGTCCTGCAACCGCGCGACGCTGCCGAAGATCGGCGCGGCGGACATGTACCGCTTCGTTCACCTCTCCGCGCTCGACGCCCTGCGGACGGGCGTCACCACGGTGGTCGACTGGGTGCACGCCGTCCCGTACGGGACGAGCGAGCGGTACGTACGGGCACTGGACGACGCGGGCCTGCGCTTCGTCTACGCCATGGCCACGGCCCCGGGCGAGGAAGGGCTGGTGCGCAAGGTGCACGAGAGACTGCTGGCCCCGCTGCCGCTGGCCTCGGCGCAGGTCGCGGTGCACGCCGGGATGGCGGGCCTCGACGCGCTGCGGGCCTCCTGGAAGGTGGCCCGGGAGCTGGGGCCGATGCTCAACTCACACGTGCTGGAGCACCGTACGGACCGTGCGGCGGGCCAGATCCGCTCGCTGCGCGAGGCCGGCGCGTTCGGTCCGCGGCTGCTGATGAACCACGCGATCCACCTCAGCCGCGCGGAGATCGCGCTGACCGGCGACCACGGGGTGCGGGTGGCGCACTGCCCGCTCAGCAACATGCGCCTCGCCTCGGGCGTGATGCCGCTGCCGCGGCTGTGGAAGCGGGGCGTCACCGCCGGTCTCGGCCACGACGGCGGCACCAACGACACCTCCGACATGTTCGCCCTCATGAAGGCCGCCGTCGGTCTCCAGCGGGCCGTCCACGAGGACGCCGAGGTCCACCCCACCCTCCCCGAGGTCCTGCGCATGGCCACCCTCGGCGGCGCCGAGGCCATCGGCATGGACGGCCTGGTCGGCTCCCTCACCCCCGGCAAACGCGCCGACGTCCTCGTCCTGGACCCCGGCACCCTCAACTTCGCACCCCGCATCGACTGGATCAGCCAGATCGTCCTCAACGGCCAGCCCGCGAACGTCACCGACATCTACGTGGACGGACGGCTGCGCAAGACCGGCGGCGCCCTGGTCGGCGTCGACGAACGGGAAGTCGTCCGCCAGGCGGAGCAGGCGGCGGCCCGCCTTCCGTCCGCCGCCTGACCCGCCCCGCGCGACAGTCAGGGGACGGCCTGCCCCGGGGCGGCCAGGGCGGCTCGCACGGGGACGGCCACGTACCAGTGGCCGCTGTAGGTGTGCCGGACCGGGTAGGTGCGCCAGCCGGCCTGGGCGGCCCAGCCCGGGAGCGGTACCCGGCGCAGGACGAGCGCGTCGGGCGTGCGGGCGGGCTCGGCACGGCAGCCGGCGGTGTGGGCGATGGGGATGGCCGCCTTGTTGCCGTCGAGCGCACAGGGCGGGCGCACACCGTGTGCGTGCAGGACCCGGGCGATGCGCTGCCAGTCCTGCCGGGCCGCCTTCTGGATGCCGTACTGGACGTCGACCTGCTGGATCTGCACCCCCAGGTGGAGGAGGGCGAGGGCGGCACCGGCGCACAACAGCGCTGCCGCACACCGCGTCCGGCGGGCCCACTGCGCGGCCTGCCGGATGCCGAGGGCTGCGACGGGGGCCAGCAGCGCGTAGGCGGGCAGCAGGAAGCGCGGGGCGGCGTACCCCATCAGGAACAGGTACGGCACGGCCACGGCGAGGGCCGCCGCGGTGGGCAGCAGCCCCAGCGCGGTACGGCCCCGCCGCCGCGCCGCGTACAGTCCGAGCCCCACCAGCGGGGGGACGAGCAGCCACCAGCCGACGTTGATCCACTCGACGCTCGCCCCGTCGCACGGGCGGCACAGCAGGGGCCCGTCGAGCGCGGCGGCGTGCGCCCGCAGGGTGTCGAAGGAGAGCCGCAGGCTCATCCCGCCCTGGATCTCGCTGGCCGCGTGCAGCCTCTCCAGTACGCCGCCGAACCGGATCACGGCCTCCGCCACCCAGGGCAGCAGACCGGCGGCGACGCCCCCCACGACGGCGAGCACCCTGCCTGTCGCCGCCTCACCGGTGGGCGTTGGGCCGGCCGGGGCCTCGCCGTCGGGGTGACGGTCTCGCCGGCGACGCCCGTCCCAGGCCGCCGCGAGCAGCAGCACGAGGCCGGGCCACACCGCGTCGTTGGGCCGCATCAGCGTGACGAGGGCGAACGACGCGCCGAGGGCCACGAGCGTCCCCCGCCGCGCGGGCCGGGCCAGGAAGCAGCCGACGGCGCCGGCGAGTCCGGTCGCCACATAGTGGTTGGGCATGGCCGCGCCCGCGTAGAAGAGGCCGATCCACAGGCTGCCGTAGAGCCCGGCGGCCAGGGTCACCACCCCGCGCCGGCCGACCGCTTCCAGCCACGGCAGATAGCCCAGGTAGAGCGCCAGTGCCGCGGCCACCGTCAGATAGCAGCGCAGCAGCACCACCGAGTCGGTCAGCGCGGCGACGGGCGCGATCAGGGCCGGGACGCCGCGGGTGCGGGGCGCGCTGAAGGGGGTGTCGGGCCCGTGCGGGCCGAAGCGGCTGGCGTAGACGAGTTCGTCCCAGCCGAGCGCCAGCGTGGGGTGGACGAGCACGAGGGAGACGGTGGCGAACAGCGCGCAGACCCCGGCCAGCCACCACCGTTCGTCGCGCCACCAGGCGGGGCGACCTGTCCTGCGCGAGGAGCGGTCCGGCCGGGGCGCCGGGACGGATTCCGACGCGGCATTCCGTACGACAGACGACATACCCGGCATCTTCCCGCCGCGGTGCGGATTCCCCCGGCAGGCGTGGGCCCGCCGTGTCCCGCTCCCGCCCCGCGGACGGCGCCCGGGAGCCGGCAGAGCCCTGCCGCACCACGCCGACGGTGGCCGACGGCGGCGCCAACCCCGCCCGCGCGAGCCGTGGTTGCCACACCGCACGCCGGTCCGCCCACCGATGCGCTCCGGGCCACCGCCCTGTACGCCGCAGGGCGCACGCCGGTTCTCACCGTCGCAGCGGCGCGCGGCGGGGGCTGTCGGCGCGGAATACGGGAATGCCCGGTGCCCCGGCCCGTGTTGCCGCGCCGAGGGCAGGGGACGATTGTCCCCGCCGGTGAAGGCCGCCCCGCCGGGGCGGACCGGTGAGACGGAGGAGCACGGTGGCACAACCACAGGAGACGGGCGGCCCGTTCACCGTTCCCGTGACGGTCCGGGGATACGAGACCGACGTCCAGGGGCATCTGAACCAGGCGGTGTACCTCCAGTACGCCGAGCACGCCCGCTGGTCGGTGTTGCACGCGGCGGGCATCGAGCAGAAGCATCTGCTGGCCGAACGCGTCGGCCCGGTCGTACTGGAGCAGACGGTGCGCTACCGCCGTGAGCTGCGCGCGGGTGACGAGGTGACGGTCAGCTGCGCCTTCGAATGGGGCGAGGGCAAGGTGTTCCACGTCCACCAGGAGATCCGCACGACGGACGGCACACTCGCCGCGGAGGTGACCGGCGTGGGCGGGGTGATCGATCTGGATGCCCGCCGCCTGGTGCCGGACGCCCGCGCGGCCCTGCGGAAACTGGCCACGGCGCCCGAGGCGATGGGCCTCGACTAGAGCGCGGCACGGGCGGCTCCCGCCGCCGGGCTTCCGCCGGACGGCCGGGGCCGAGCCCCGACGGCCGGGGAGGCTGACGCCCTGGGGCGGCGAGCGGCGGCCTGATACCTGTCGGGGTCGTCCGATTCCCGGGGCAGGCCAGCGGAGGCCGGCAGAAGGCCCGCGCGGAGGCCGGCAGACCCACAAGCCCACGGAAGCCCGCAGGCGCCCCCAAAGCCCGGCAGGGGCCGTAGAACGCCCTCGGAGGCCGGGCAGGCCCCGGGTCAGGGCGGGTCAGGGCGCCGCAGCCCCGGCAGGCCCGTCGGGACGGCGCAGAAGCCGCAAGCGCCCTCGGAGACGGCCACCGATCGTCGGCCGCGCGACAACAGCCAGTAGCCGGCAAGCTCCCGGCGTCGAAGGTCCGCAAACGCCAGGAGGGCGGCTCCCCGAGCGGGAGCCACCCTCCTGTCATGTGTCCGTGCCGGACCGCGAGGTCAGATCGCGGAGCCCGCCTTCCACTCCGACCAGCTCATGTTCCAGCCGTTGAGGCCGTTGTCCGGCTGGATCGTCTTGTCGGGGGAACCCTTGACCTCGACGATGTCGCCGATCAGCGAGTTCTCGTAGAACCAGGCGCCGTCGGTGCCCGGGTTGCCCGCACCCTGGCTGTCCCGCAGGCCCACGCAGCCGTGGCTGGTGTTGCCCGACCCGAAGGGGGCGCCCCAGTAGTTGCCGTGGATGAAGGTGCCGGAGGTGGACAGCCGCATGGCGTGCGGGACGTCGGGGATGTCGTACCCCTCGGCGCCCTTGCGGCCGAACCCGACGGTGTTCCCGTCCATCCGGGTCTCCTTGTGCTTCTCGGAGATCACCATCTTGCCGTTGTACGTCGGGTTGCTCGGGCTGCCCGCGGAGATCGGGATGGTCTTGATGACCTTGTCGTCGCGGACGACCTTCATCTGGTAGTTCTTCACGTCGACCGTGCTGACCTGCTTGCGGCCGATGTTGAAGGTGACCTTCTTGTCCTGGACGCCGGTGTTGCCGTTGCCGGCGTTCACACCGTCCAGGTCGAGGTCGACGGTGACCTTGGAGTTCGGCTTCCAGTAGTCCTCGGGACGGAAGTCGAGGCGGTCGTTGCCGAACCAGTGGCCGACGATCTCCTGGCCGCTGGTCGAGCTGACCTTGATCGCGGACTGGACGGCCTTCTTGTTCTGGATCTGCTTGTCGAAGGTGATCGAGACCGGCATGCCGACACCGACCGTGGCGCCGTCCTCACCGGCGTAGGTGCCGATGAAGCTGTTCTCGGGCGAGACGGTGGTGAACGTGCGGTTCTCCACCGCCTTGCGGCCCTCGCTGTCCTTGGCCGTCGCGGTGATCTCGTACTTGGTGGCGCGCTCCAGCTGGCTCTTGGGCTTCCAGCTCGTGCCGTCCGCGGAGAGGGTTCCTTCAACGGGGGTGCCGTTCTGGGCCGCCTTCATGGTGACCTTGGTCAGCTTGCCGCCCTTGACCGAGACGTTGCCCCCGGTGTTGATGCTCGCGTTGGTGGCGCCGTCCTTGGCGGTGATCTTTATTCGGGCCTGCGAGCTGTCCTTCTCGGCGGATATGTCGTTCTTCGCGGCCGACTTCTCGGCGTCGCCGCCGTCGTCGCCACCACACCCGCTCAGTGTCAGCACCCCACCGAGGAGCACGGCCGTGACCGCGAGCCCCCTGCGGTGCTTCCCCACCGTCATCACTGGCTTCTCCATTTGCCTTCGGAACCCCATGTCTCCCCGGTATAGCTGCGTAGCCCCCACAGCGCCCGAAAACGGACATGTGCGCCCCAGCTCCACGCATATGAACGCACAGGGGACTATGACCGGTTCCACTTTCGGTAAAACTGTGGTCTAGGACACGTATCCGACCCATTCACGAACCGTCCCGGTTCTTCGGGACAGATCCATCCCGGTTCCCCGGAAGAGCGGAAGCATGCCTTCCCCCTCGCCTCCACCAGTCAGTAACATCGGCCTGCGTACGGTCAGTTCACGCTGAAACCCCGAGCCGTACGCCGTACCCACGCAACTCAGGAGGGCCTTTTCGTGTCCGAGGCCGGACCCTCGAAGCTGTCAGCACATCGCCGTCCGCTGGCGACCGCAGCGGCTGCCGGCGGCGTACTGTTCGCCCTCTGGTTCGTCCCCACTGCCAACGCTACCCCCGAAAAACCTGACCATCCCACCCACCACAGTGACTCTGTGACCCGGTTGGAACATGACGACAGGGGCGACCGCTAGAAACCGCCGGTGACTACGCCAGCGGCCCGGTCACCGACTCGGCCGCGGCCACCAGCGCGCCGGAGCGGACGAACGCCTCGGCAGCCCCCAGGTCAGGCGCCAGATAGCGGTCCTCCCCCGGCCCCTGGACCCCGGCCCGGCGCAGTTCGGCGATCACGGCCCGGGCCGCCGCGCCCGGCACCAGCCCCGCCGTGGTGGACCGCAGCTCCACCGCCCGCGCCGCCGCGTACACCTCCACCGCGATCACCCGGGCCAGCCCGTCCACGGCGGTCCGCAGCTTGCGCGCCGCCGACCAGCCCATGGACACGTGGTCCTCCTGCATCGCGGAGGAGGGGATCGAGTCCACCGACGCGGGTACGGCGAGCCGCTTCAGCTCGCTGACCAGGGCGGCCTGCGTGTACTGGGCGATCATCAGCCCCGAGTCCACCCCCGCGTCATGGGCGAGGAACGGCGGCAGGCCGTGCGAGCGGTTCTTGTCCAGCAGCCGGTCGGTACGGCGCTCCGCGACGGAGGCCAGATCGGCGCAGGCCACGGCGAGGAAGTCGAGGACGTAGGCGACGGGCGCACCGTGGAAGTTGCCGTTGGACTCCACCCGGCCGTCCGGCAGCACCACGGGGTTGTCCACAGCCGCGGCCAGCTCCCGCTCGGCCACCGTGCGGGCGTGCGTCAGGGTGTCCCGGCCCGCGCCGGCGACCTGCGGGGCGCAGCGCACCGAGTAGGCGTCCTGGACGCGCGGCGCGTCGTCCTGGTGGTGCCCGGTCAGTCCGGAGCCGTCCAGCACCTTGAGCATGTTGGCGGCGCTCGCCGCCTGGCCCGGGTGCGGGCGGATGGCGTGCAGCTCGGGGGCCAGCACCCGGTCGGTGCCCAGCAGGGCCTCCAGGGTGAGCGCGGCGGCGATGTCGGCCGAGGTGAACAGGCGCGCGAGGTCGGCGCAGGCCATCAGCAGCATGCCGAGCATCCCGTCGGTGCCGTTGAGGAGGGCGAGGCCCTCCTTCTCGCGCAGCTCGACGGGGGTGATGCCGTGCGCGGCGAGGAGTTCGCCGGCCGGGCGCACCACGCCGTCGGGGCCCTCCGCCTCGCCCTCGCCCATGAGGGTGAGGGCGCAGTGCGACAGCGGGGCGAGGTCGCCGGAGCAGCCGAGGGAGCCGTACTCGTGCACGACGGGGGTGATGCCCGCGTTGAGGACGTCGGCCATGGTCTGGGCGACGTGCGGGCGTACTCCGGTGCGGCCGGAGGCGAGGGTCTTCAGGCGCAGGAACATCAGGGCGCGGACGACCTCGCGCTCGACGCGGGGGCCCATGCCCGCGGCGTGCGAGCGGACGATGTTGCGCTGCAGCTGGGCACGGAGGTCGGGGCCGATGTGGCGGACGGCCAGGGCGCCGAAGCCGGTGGAGACGCCGTAGACGGGCTCGGGCTTGGCGGCGAGGTCGTCGATGAAGCGGCGGGCGGTGCGCAGCGCCTCGACGGCCTCCGGGTGCAGTTCGACGCGGGCACCGTCACGGGCGACGGCGAGGACCTCCTCCGGGGTGGTGCCGGAGCTTCCCACCACCACAGTGTGCATAGTCATATTCAAGAACCCTAATGAGTGAATTGCTGTCTGTCACGGCGGCCCCGTCACCCTGCCTACGGTAAACAGGTTTGTTCCTAGGACTTCTAGGAATACGGTCCTGTGCATGGCACGAGCGGGACTGACGGTGGAGCGGATCGTGACGGCGGCGGCCGAGATGGCGGACGAGGTCGGCCTCGACCACCTCAACCTCTCCGCGCTGGCCCGCCGGTTCGGCGTCAAGGACGCCAGCCTCTACTCCCACATCCGCGGCCTGGCCGACCTCCGCACCCGGCTGTGCGTCCTGGCCGCCCGCGAGATGACCGACCGCATCGCCCTCGCCGTCGCAGGCCGGGCCGGCAAGGAAGCGCTCTTCGCGTTCGCCGACGCCTACCGCGCCTACGCCCTCGAACACCCCGGCCGCTACGCCGCCGGCCAGCTGCGGATCGACCCGCAACTGGCCGCCGCCTCGGCCGGACACCGCCGCAGTGTGGAGCTCACCCACGGGATGCTCCGCGCCTACGGCCTGGCCGAGCCCGACCTCACCGACGCCGGCCGGCTGCTGCGCAGCACCTTCCACGGCTACGCCGACCTGGAGAGCCGCGCCGGATTCAGCCACCCACGCACCCTCGACGCCTCCTGGCACCGCGCGCTGGAGGCCCTGCACATCCTGCTGGAGAACTGGCCGCGGCAGGCCGGTCCGCAGCAGCCGGAGAAGGAGACGAGTAACCCATGACCGACCGGTTCGACGACAGCACGGCGCCGCGCACCGGCAGCCTGCCCGTTCCGGGCGCCACCCTCCGCTACCAGGTGCGCGGCAGCGGGCCGCTCGTCCTGCTGATACCGGGCGGGGCCGGCGACGCGGACGTCTTCCACGGGGTCGCGCCCGCGCTCGCCGCCCGGTTCACCGTCGTGAGCTACGCGCCCCGGGGCATCAGCGGCAGCCCGCTGGACGTTCCCGGCCAGGACCAGAAGGTCGAGGTGCACGCCGCCGACGCCGCCCGTCTGCTCGACCTGCTCTCCCCCGACGAGCCCGGCTACGTGCTGGGCACCAGCTCGGGCGGCATCACCGCCGTGGAGCTGCTGGTGCGCCATCCGGACCGGGTGCGGCTCGCGGTCGCGCACGAGCCGCCGCTGGCCCGCGTACTGCCGGAGCCCCAGGCGGCACTGTCCGGGTTCGCGGAGGCGGCGCGGGCCGCGGCCCGGGAGGGGGCCGGCGCCGGGTACGCGCGGCTGGGCGCCGCCCTCGGCCCGGCGGAGGACACGGAGCCGGACGCGGACGAGGGCGCGCCCGCTCCCCTGCCCGACGCGCTCCGCGAGACCGTCGAGGCGAGCAGCGCCCACTTCCTGCGGCACGTGCTGCGGCCGTTCACCCACCACGAGCCGGATCTCGCGGCGCTCAAGGCCGTCGCCGACCGGCTCGTCGTCGGCGTCGGCAGGACCTCCCGCGGCCAGCTCCAGCACACCATCGCCACCACGCTGGCCGGGGCGGTCGGTGCGGAGTGCCGGCAGTTCCCCGGCGGACACCTCGGCAGTGTCGAGCACCCGTCCGCGTTCGCCCGGGTGCTGGAGGAGACGCTGCTCGCGGCCGGACCGGCAGCGCGCTAGCCCGGGCGCGCGTCCCGTCGGCAACCCCGCCCCCGCATGACGGCAGGGGACGACCGCGCCGACGGGACCGCCGGGCCGCCTACCCGGCCTTCAGCAGGGACGCCCGCAGCGCCTTCTTGTCGGTCTTGCCGACGACGGTGCGCGGGAGGGCGTCGGTCACCACGTAGGAGGCGGGCTCGTAGAGATCCCCCAGCGCGTCGACGATCTGCCGCGTCAGTCCTTCGAGGTCCGGTACGTCGTCGGGGTCCTGGGGCACCAGGACCACGTTGACGGTCTCCTTGTCGTCGTCCCCCGGCAGGCCGACGGCGGCGGCCTCCTTGATGCCGGGCTGCGCGGCGAGGAAGTCGTCCAGCAGCCGCGAGTAGACGTTGTCGGCGGTGGTGCCCGTCACGATGATGTCCCGCGCCCGGTCCACCAGGTACAGATAGCCGTCCTCATCCCGGCGGGCGATGTCCCCGGTGCGGAACCAGCCCTCGTCGTCGAGCACTTCGGCGGTGCGCTCCGGGTCGTTCCAGTAGCCCTGCATCACCGTGGAGCTGCGGACGTACAGCTCGCCGGGCTCCCCCACGGGCACCGGCTTGCCCTCCTCGTCCCGCAGTTCCACCTCGACCCCGGGCGCCGGACGCCCGCAACTGGTCAGGGTCCCGGGCCGCCGCGGGTCGTGCTCCTCGGGGTCGAGCTGGGTGACGCGCCCGTCCTCCGTCGCCCCGTATATCTGGTGCAGCACGGGGCCGAAACAGGCCAGCGCCTGCTTGAGGCGCTCCGGGGAGGCGGCTGCGCCGGTGTAGGTGAGGGTCGTCAGCGCGGGGAAACGGCCGGGGACGCAGTCCGGGTGGTCGAGCAGTTCGTAGAGCATGGGCGTCACCAGGACCACCCTGGTGACGCGCTCGCGCTCCATCGCGGCCAGGGCCTCTCCGGCGTCGAACGTCCGCAGCAGCACGACGGTGTGGCCGCTCAGGATGCCGACGAGGAAGCCGCCGTGGCCGCTGCTGTGCGTCAACAGCGTGCACACCAGCAGGGCGCCGGACGACGCCTCGTCGGCGTATGTGTCGGCGACCCGCGCGAAGTCGCCGTAGAAGCTGCTGCGGTGGACGACCAGCTTCGGCACCCCGGTGGTGCCGCCCGTGTAGAGGAGCGTCGCGAGGTGGCGGCCGTCGGCGGCCTCGTCGAGCGAGAGGCCGCCGACGCCGGACGCCGCCGAGAGGAAGTCGTCAGCGAGCGCGGACGCGCCGATGGCCAGGACGTGCGGGACGTTCGTCCCCTCGACGATCCGCCGGGTCCGCTCCTCCAGGTCCGGGTCGAACAGCAGCCTCTTGACGTCGGCGCGCCGGATCAGCGCCTCCAGCTCGGAGTTGCCCGGCTCCGGCGGCACGAAGACCAGCCGGCAGCCCGCGAAGTGGACGGCCACCTGGAGCAGCAGCGCCTCGGGGAAGTTCTCCACGAACAGCGCCACGCCGTCGCCCTCCCGCAGCCCGAACTCCCGCAGGACCGCGGCGAAACGCAGGACCGCGCCGGCGGCCTCGGTGCCGGTGATTCTCCGCTCCCCCGCGACGATCGCGTCGCGGTCGCCTTTCGCCGAGAGCCGTCGCACGACCGAGACGGTGTAATTCTCGCTGGCAGTAACGTGATTCATGGTCCTTCTTCGTGCTAGCGCATGCCTCCCGGGGTTGCGGTCCCCGGGCTCTCATCACCTCTCAGCAAATCATTTGTGTGATACACCTATCTAAGTGCCCGGGGCCGGCGGAAGGACAGCCCGGCGCATATGCGGGCAGCCGGGGCACGGACGGCCGCTAACGGGCCGTCAGGCAGGGCGTCCGCCACCGCCGCGGCGGAAGCGGCGGCGCTCCGGGGAGGCGGCCGGCGGGGCGGGGGTCGCCGCCAGCCGCAGGGTGGGATCGTCGGGGCCGCCCTCGCGGCCCGCCACCACCGGCTTGGCCAGCCGCAGCGCCTTGGCCCGGTACTGTGCCGCGTCCGCCAGCCGGAAGATCCGGTGAGCGGTGCGCACCTCGCCGACCGGGTCACCCGTGGAGGCCACACCGCAGGCCACACCCTCGCCCGCCTCCAGCGCGGCGGCACCGTGACACAGCTCCTCGGCGGCGCGTACCACCTCGTCGGCGGTCGGGCCCACGGCCAGCAGACAGAACTCGTCACCGCCGAGCCGGCCGGCCAGCGCGCCCGGCAGGGTGGCCGCACAGTCGGCCAGGACGGTGGCGAACCGTTCCAGGAGCCGGTCGCCGGCCTCGTGCCCCTGCTGATCGTTGACGCTCTTGAGGCCGTTGATGTCGCAGACGGCGATGCTGACGACGGTGCCCAGATCGCGGTGGAGCTCGACGGCCTCCTCCAGCCGCGACTCGATGGCACGGCGGTTGGCCAGGCCGGTGAGGGGGTCGGTGTAGGCCAGACGGCGGACCTCTTCGAGCCGCTCGTTCTGGGCGATGCCGGAGGCGATGAGCGCGGCCAGCACGGCGGCGAAGTCGGCGTCGTCCCGGGTGAAGGCGGGGGCGTCGGGCGCCCGGGCCACGTACAGCTCGCCCCAGGCTCGGCCGTGCACCACGATGGGGGCGATCACGCAGGAGCCGCGGCCCCGGCGGCGCAGGGCCGCCACACGCCGGTAGCTGGGTGCCGCCGACCCGTCCGGGCCGGGGCCCTCCTCCTCGACCCACGCCTGGGCCCGGCCACCGCCGGCCCAGCGCTCGTGGAGCAGTTCGGCGACCCGCGGGAAGTCCTGCACGGGGTAGGACTCGTCGGCGGGGAACTCGTCCTCCTCGGGCGTCCGGTCGCCGACGTTGGCCAGGACCCGGAGCCTGCCCCGGCCCCGCTCCCACACGGCGATCGCCGCGAAGGCGCCGTCCATCGCCTCGCAGGCGCCCAGCGCCGCCGCGTGCGCGATGTCGCGGTGCGCGAGCGCGGCGGCGGCTTCCGGGTCGTCCTCCGTGTGCGGGAGGGCACGGGCCGTCTCGGGGACGGACGTCTGTGCGGCGGCCATGGCCTGCGAGAGTCCGACGACGGCGCTCAGCCGCGCGTCCGCCTCCCCGTCCTTACGTATTCGGCCCATACGGCCAAGATTAGGAGGCTTCGCCCCGTTCTGCCGCGCGACCCCCTACGGAGAGCCTCGCTCTCCGTACAAGCCGTGTCCAGATCCCGCCCGCCCGGATCGTACGGCGCTGCCCCGCCGGAACGCATCCGGGACGGCGGCCGGACATGCTCACTTACCCGGCCAGTCCGGCTTCCGCTTCTCGTTGAAGGCCGCCACACCCTCCGCGCGGTCACCGGAGAAGGCGACCGTGCGCCACGCGGCCTCCTCCACCTCCAGTCCCGAGCGCAGATCCATGCCCCAGCCGGTGCGCAGCGCCCGCTTGGCCGCCCGCAGCCCGACCGGCGAGTTCGCGGCGATCCGGGACGCCAGTGCCAGCGCCTCCGTACGGTCCCGGCCCGGCTCCGTGAGCTGGTCGACGAGCCCCAGCGCATACGCCTCGGCCGCCTCCACCCGCCGCGCCGTGAAGATCAGCTCGGCGGCGCGGGCCGCCCCCACCCGGCGCGGCAGCAACTGGGTGCCGCCACCGCCCGGCACGACGCCGACCGACACCTCGGGCAGCCCCACCACGGCACTGGGGTCCGCGACGATCAGATCGCAGGAGAGGGCCAGCTCGTACCCGCCGCCCAGCGCGTAGCCGTGCACCGCGGCGATGGCCGGCATCGGCAGCTCCAGCACACCCCGGTAGGCCGCACTGGTGTACGGACGCTGGGCGCCCAGCTCCGCATCGCTGAGCGCGTTGCGCTCCTTGAGGTCGGCACCCACGCAGAACGCCCGCTCGTGCGTCGAGGTCAGCACCGTGACCCGTACGTCACCGTCCTGGGCCAGGGCGGCGCACGCGTCGGCGAGCGCACCGGCGAACGCCGTCGAGACGGCGTTCATCGCCCCCTTCCGGTCCATCACCAGCTCAGCGACGTGCCCGTCCTTGCGGACGCGCACCCACTCCCCGAACGTCGTCTCCTCGCTCAGCTCCATGGCCGTCACGATAACGCTCGCTAACCTTCCGGGGTACGGCGCCGCAGCAGCCACGGCTCGACCACGCCCAGCCCGCGCACCGGCCGCTGGTAGAGCGGTTGCAGCGCGTACCGGTAGCCGGACAGGTCCTCGCTCTCCTTCTCCGACTCCGGTGCCGCGCCCGAGGCCGTCAGCTCCGCACGGAACGCCCCGTCCACCAGCACCGTGTCCTTCGGCGCTATCGAGGTGAGCCGGCTGGCCAGGTTCACGGTGTTGCCGAACACATCGCCCATCCGCGTCGTCATCGTCCCGAAGGCGATACCGACCCGCAGCTCGGGCATCGTCGCGTCGTTGGCCATCGTCTCGATCAGCCGCAGCCCGATCTCGGCGGCCGTCTCCGCGTCCTCGGCGACATAGAGGACCTCGTCCCCCAGCGCCTTGATGAGCCGCCCGCCGTGCGCGGCCACCAGATCGGCGGCGGTGGTCTCGAACGCCTCCACCAGCTCGCCGAGTTCCTCCTCCTCCAGGCGCCGCGTCAGCCGGGTGAAACCGACCAGGTCCGCGAAACCGATCGCCTGCCGGCGGTTGACCATCTCGTCGTCGTCCTTGACCTGGACGACCCGGCCGGTGGCCGCGGCCAGCTGGCGGCGCCACACGTAGACCAGGAACTCCTCCAGCTCGGGCAGCAGCAACTGCACCAGCGGGAAGGTCACTTCGTTGCGGGTCATCCCCGGCTCCGGCGGCTCGGTCAGCCCCATCAGGAACGAGTCGATCTGCCAGTCCGCGAGCCGGGCCGTGGTCTGCCCCGTCGAGCGCGCCACCTGCACCGCCATCGGCTCGCTCAGCAGCCCCGCCTCCACCAGACCGGACAGCCGGCGCAGGGCCAGCACGTCGGCCTCCGTCAGGGCGCGGGCCTGCCCCACGTCGGCGAAGCCCATCGCCCGCCAGAACCGGGACGCCAGCTCCATCGAGACCCCGGCGGCACGGGCCGCCTGGAACGGCGTGTACTGGCGTTCAGCACCGAGGATCAGCTCCTCGATGCGCAGCGCACTGGGGTCCGGGTCGTCGTCCGGGTCGCCCTTCTCGGCGGGCCCGTCCTGGCCGCCGCCGGCGGACCGCCCCGCGGGCCCGCCCGGGGTTCCCGCGGGGCCTTGGGCGCCGCTCGCGGACTCCGCCGGCGCCGCGCCCGGTGAGGCGGACGAGGGCGAAGAGCCCTCCGAGGATGCGGAGCCCGATGAGGCCGCGGGGCCCGATGAGGCCGGGGACGGACCGCCTGCGCCGCCCCGGGCACCGCCGGTGCCCGCCGGGCCCGTCTCACGTTCGGGCATGCCCGGCTCTCCCGCGGTCACCGCGGCCTCCCCGCACCTTCCGCGGCGTGGTGTCGCGGCCTCGCGTCGTCCCTGCGCACAGCCCTTCCGTTCCTCTTGCCCGGTCCTGCTCACAGCGGTCCCCGGCCGTCGGCCGGGAGGACGGCACCGGCGCCGGATGGCACCCGATGTCACCGCCGGTTGCCCACCATACGGCAGTTGTGCGCTACCTCACTCTCCGGTCGCGGGGCGCAGATGGACGATGTCACCGGCAGCGACCGGATGCTGTACGCCCTGTTCCGACGCGATGACCAGGCGGCCGTCACCGTCCACCGCGACCGCCTCCCCCACCAGGTCGTCACCGCCGGGGAGCATCGCCCGTACGGTCCTGCCGAGCGTCACACAGCCGGCCGCGTAGGCGTCCAGCAGAGCGCACGCCGACGGGTCGCCGCCGGCCTCGCTCCAGCGGCCGTACCAGTCCTCGACCGCCCGCAGCACCGCCCGCAGGATCGGATCCCGGTCGGTGCCCTGCGCACCCGCGAGCGCGAGCGAGCCGGCCGTCGGCACCGGCAGCTCGTCCTGGCGCAGAGTGACGTTCAGGCCCATGCCGAGGACGACGGAATGCTCGTCCACCCGCTCCGCGAGAATCCCGCCGATCTTGCGCTCCTCACCGTCCCGGATGGTCAGCACGTCGTTCGGCCACTTCAAACCGGTGTCCACCCCCGCCGTACGGGCCAGCGCGCCGGCCGCGGCGACACCGGCCAGCAGCGGGATCCAGCCCCAGCGCTCCGCGGGCGGCTCCGGACGCAGCAGCACCGAGAAGAAGAGACCCGAGCGGGGCGGGGCCGTCCAGCTGCGGTCCAGCCGGCCCTTGCCGGCCGTCTGCTCCTCCGCGACCAGGACCGTGCCCGGCCGGGCCTCGCCCGCGCGGGTGCGCCGGACCAGCTCCGTGTTGGTCGAACCGATCGTCTGGAGAACCTCCAGACCGGTCCAGAGGGAGTTCTCCTTGTGCAGGAGGGCTTTGCGGAGGGCGGACTCGTTGAGCGGGGGGCGGTCCAGGTCGGACCAGCGGCTGGGCGTCATGCGGCCACACTAATGAGGCCTCCGGCCCCTTGCCGCGCCGTGGGTGGGCGCTGTTCCTTTGGCTGGGGCCTCAGCCCCTTGCTCCCCCTGTGGGTGGGGCCCTCGCCCCTGTGGCTGGGGCCTCCGCCCCTGTGCTCCCCCATTGGGTGGGGCCCTTATCCCGGTGGCTGGGGCCTCAGCCCCCGTCCTCCCCCATTTGTTGGGGGCTCTGCCCCCAAACCCCCGGTCCTCGCCGGACGGGCGTTGGGGCGGCTCCTCCCCCAGACTCCGTCCGGGGGGACCCCCAGGCGGAGCGGAGTGTGGTCAACGACGCACTCCGTAACGGGGTGTGCGCCGATAGCCTACGGGGCGGTAGCCAACCCGCGACGGTAAGGAGCCCTCCGAGATGTCCTCGCCCAGCCCAGACATCCACACCACCGCGGGCAAACTCGCGGACCACGAACGCCGCACCGAGGAAGCAGTCCACGCCGGCTCCGCACGAGCCGTGGAGAAGCAGCACGCCAAGGGCAAGCTGACCGCGCGCGAGCGCGTGGAACTGCTCTTGGACGAAGGCTCTTTCACCGAGCTGGACGAGTTCGCCCGGCACCGCTCGACCAACTTCGGCATCGAGCAGAACCGCCCCTACGGTGACGGCGTCGTCACCGGCTACGGCACCGTGGACGGCCGTCCGGTGTGCGTGTTCTCGCAGGACTTCACGATCTTCGGCGGTGCCCTGGGTGAGGTGTACGGCGAGAAGATCGTGAAGGTGATGGACTTCGCCCTCAAGACGGGCTGTCCGGTCATCGGCATCAACGACGGGGGCGGTGCCCGCATCCAGGAGGGTGTGGCGGCGCTGGGGCTGTTCGCGGAGATCTTCCGCCGGAACACGCACGCCTCCGGTGTGATCCCGCAGATCAGTCTGATCCTGGGTCCGTGCGCGGGCGGCGCGGTCTATTCGCCGGCCATCACGGACTTCACGGTCATGGTGGACCAGACCTCGCACATGTTCATCACGGGGCCGGATGTGATCAAAACGGTCACCGGTGAGGACGTGGGCTTCGAGGAGCTGGGCGGGGCCCGGACGCACAATGCGACGTCCGGTGTGGCGCACCACATGGCGGGGGACGAGAAGGACGCCATCGAGTACGTGAAGGCGCTGCTGTCGTATCTGCCCTCCAACAATCTGTCGGAGCCGCCCGCCTATCCGGAGGAGGCGGACCTGGAGACGTCGGAGGAGGACCGGGAGCTGGACGTCCTGATCCCGGACTCGGCGAACCAGCCGTACGACATGCACACCGTCATCGAGCACGTGCTGGACGACGGGGAGTTCCTGGAGACGCAGGCGCTGTTCGCGCCGAACATCATCACGGGGTTCGGGCGGATCGAGGGCCGGTCGGTGGGTGTGGTGGCCAATCAGCCGCTGCACTTCGCGGGCTGTCTGAACATCGACGCGAGCGAGAAGGCGGCCCGGTTCGTCCGCACCTGCGACGCGTTCAACGTCCCGGTCGTCACGTTCGTGGACGTGCCGGGCTTCCTGCCGGGGACGGACCAGGAGTACGACGGGATCATCCGGCGCGGCGCGAAGCTGATCTACGCGTACGCGGAGGCGACGGTGCCGCTGATCACGGTGATCACGCGGAAGGCGTTCGGCGGCGCGTACGACGTGATGGGCTCCAAGCACCTGGGCGCGGACCTCAATTTCGCCTGGCCGACGGCGCAGATCGCCGTCATGGGGGCGCAGGGCGCCGTCAACATCCTGCACCGCAGGAAGCTGGCCGCGGCCGGCGACCCGGAGGAGACCGAGGAGCTGCGCGCCCGGCTCACGCAGGAGTACGAGGACGCCCTGCTGAACCCGTACGTGGCGGCCGAGCGCGGCTATGTGGACGCGGTGATCCGGCCGGCTGAGACCCGCCGGCACATCGTCCGCGGGCTGCGTGCGCTGCGCACCAAGCGTGAGCAGCTGCCGCCGAAGAAGCACGGCAACATCCCGCTGTGAGGGGCCGGGGCCGGCAGGACCGCCAGAACCGGAAGGACTGGAAGGACTGGAAGGACTGGAAGGAGGGGCCGTGATGACGAGCGACGAGAGCGGCCGGGGACCGGCCGAGCCGCCCATCCGGGTGGTGCGGGGCAATCCGACGCCGGAGGAGCTGGCCGCCGCCCTCGCGGTGGTGCGGGTGCGGGCCTCGGCCCCGCAGCCCGAGGAGGAGGCGGCACCGCACGCGCCGGGCGCGTGGTCCGATCCGGCCCGTACGGTGCCGGGCCCGCCGCCGGCGCCGGGCCCGGGTGCGTGGCGCCGTTCGTTCTGGCCGGGATGAGGGGCGGCCCCGTCCTGGCCGGGTGAGGGCGGGCCCGGCGCTTCTGAGTACGCGTACTCAGGCCCCGGCGCCCGTCGCCGCGCACCATGGACCGCATGCTGTGGTCCGACCCCAGGGACGAGCCGCCGCCGGACCTGCGCAGGGCCCAGAAGAAGCTCGACCGGCTCGGCTGGGTGCTGCTGGTGGTGACGGCGGTGGTGATGCTGCTGTTGCTGTCCTCGGCCCACTCGTGAGCCGTCGCGGCCCGCCATCCTTACGATGGCCCGCATGAACTCTCCGCGTCTCGTGCTCGCCTCCGCGTCCTCCGCCCGTCTCGCGCTGCTCCGCCAGGCCGGGATGGCCCCCGAGGTCATCGTCAGCGGTGTGGACGAGGACGCGCTGACCGCCCCCACTCCGTCCGCGCTGGCCCGGGTGCTGGCCGAGGCGAAGGCGACGGCGGTCGCGGAGCGCGCGGAGGCGTCCGAGGCGCTGGTCGTCGGCTGCGACTCGGTGCTTGAGCTGGACGGGCGTGCGCTGGGCAAGCCCGCCGACGCCGAGGACGCGACGGCCCGCTGGAAGGACATGCGGGGCCGCTCGGGGGTGCTGCACACCGGGCACTGCGTCATCGACACCCGGTCGGGTGCGCAGGGGGCGCGCGTCTCGGTGACGGCTTCGACCACGGTGCACTTCGGCGAGCCGACGGACGAGGAGATCGCGGCCTACGTGGCGACCGGCGAACCGCTGTACGTGGCGGGCGCGTTCACGCTGGACGGGCGTTCCGGCCCGTTCGTGGACGGCATCGAGGGCGACCACGGCAACGTGCTGGGTCTGTCGCTGCCGACGCTGCGCCGGCTGCTGCACGAGCTGGGGGTGTCGGTCACCGAGTTGTGGGCGGCGGGCTGAACCCCTCGGGCGCGGGCGGCGCCCCGGACGGCGGAGGACCCGGCTCGGCGGGCCGGCGGCCCTCCTCGGCGGGGCGCGGCTCTCCGGTGCCGTACCAGGTCAACGACCAGACGATGAGGCCCAGGACGACCATCATGGCGGCGAACGCCGTCCAGCCCACGAGCCCGACGCAGAACGCGCCGAGGACGCCGTGCACCACGGCGCAGCTGATCAGCAGCACGCGGAGGAAGCCGTGCGGCGCCACGTCGCGGACGGCCGTGCGGAGGAGCACCAGCGCGCAGGCCAGGACGTAACCGCCCACGAGGACGGCGCCGATGACGGCGGAGACGGTCATGGCGTGCGGGTCGATGCCGGCCAGGGACATCTGCTGCGCGTCGGCGACCTTCCCCAGGAAGAGATTGAGCCCCACGAGCAGTGCCGCCTCCAGCAACAGCACCACCGCACCCGCCGCGGCCACCGCCCGTCTGCGCCCTGCCACCGCGCCCACCCCTTCTCGTCCCTCGCACCTGCCGTGCGGGGGCCGCCCGTTGACGGCTCCCGGTCACGCGACACCCCGGGTTACTCCAGGTACGTGTGTTGGCACGGCGAACGCTACTCACGGGTACAACGCGGGGCAAGAGAGCGGACAGCAAGCAAAATTTCGCTTGCCGTCTCGTAGGGATTCCACAAAGACCGGCGTCACCGGCTCTCGAACAGGACCGAGAGTCAGCCCACACCCGCAAGGCTGACGAAAGCGCGCCGAATGCGGCGTACCGTGGGATGACGAGGGGAGATCCGGTTGTGCACGGCCCGCGGACGACGCTCCGTGTGGGCAAGCTCACCCCCCTTGGCGGCTCGGCGTCAGGTGTCGCCAGTACCTAAACTCAGCTTGTTTCAAGGAGGGAGCCATCGTGCGCAAGGTGCTCATCGCCAACCGCGGCGAAATCGCCGTCCGCGTCGCCCGGGCGTGCCGGGACGCGGGAATCGCGAGTGTCGCCGTTTATGCCGAGCCGGACCGGGACGCGCTCCACGTCCGCGTGGCCGACGAGGCGTTCGCCCTGGGCGGTGACACCCCCGCGGCCAGCTACCTGGACATGGCGAAGGTCCTCAAGGCCGCCGCGGACTCGGGCGCGGACGCCGTGCACCCCGGTTACGGATTCCTGTCGGAGAACGCGGAGTTCGCCCAGGCGGTCCTCGACGCCGGTCTGATCTGGATCGGCCCGCCCCCGCAGGCCATCCGCGACCTGGGCGACAAGGTCGCCGCCCGGCACATCGCCCAGCGCGCCGGCGCCCCGCTGGTCGCCGGCACCAAGGACCCGGTCAGCGGCGCGGACGAGGTCGTCGCCTTCGCCGAGGAGCACGGTCTGCCGATCGCCATCAAGGCGGCCTTCGGCGGTGGCGGGCGCGGCCTCAAGGTCGCCCGCACGCTGGAGGAAGTGCCCGAGCTGTACGACTCGGCCGTGCGCGAGGCCGTGGCCGCCTTCGGCCGCGGCGAGTGCTTCGTCGAGCGCTACCTGGACCGCCCCCGGCACGTGGAGACCCAGTGCCTGGCCGACAAGCACGGCAACGTGGTCGTCGTCTCCACCCGTGACTGCTCCCTCCAGCGCCGCCACCAGAAGCTGGTGGAGGAGGCGCCCGCCCCGTATCTGACGGACGAGCAGAACGCCGAGCTATACCGCGCCTCGAAGGCGATCCTGCGCGAGGCCGGCTACGAGGGCGCCGGCACCTGCGAGTTCCTCGTCGGGCAGGACGGCACCATCTCCTTCCTGGAGGTCAACACCCGCCTCCAGGTCGAGCACCCGGTCACCGAGGAGGTCACCGGCCTCGACCTCGTCCGCGAGATGTTCCGCATCGCCGACGGCGAGGAACTGGGCTACGACGACCCGCCGATGCGCGGTCACTCCTTCGAGTTCCGCATCAACGGCGAGGACCCGGGCCGCAGCTTCCTCCCCGCCCCCGGCACGGTCACCACCTTCGCCCCGCCGTCCGGCCCGGGCGTGCGGCTGGACGCCGGCGTGGAGTCCGGCTCGGTCATCGGCCCGGCCTGGGACTCGCTGCTGGCCAAGCTCATCGTCACCGGTGCCACCCGCAAGCAGGCCCTGGAGCGGGCCGCGCGCGCCCTGGACGAGTTCGAGGTGACCGGCATGGCCACCGCGATCCCCTTCCACCGCACCGTGGTCCGGGACGCCGCGTTCGCCCCCGAGATCGACGGCCGCGAGGGCGAGCCCTTCGACGTCCACACCCGGTGGATCGAGACGGAGTTCGTCAACGAGATCAAGCCGTTCGCGGCCCCGGCCGCGGTGGACGAGGACGCCGAGGAAGCCTCCCGCGAGACCGTCGTCGTCGAGGTCGGCGGCAAGCGGCTGGAGGTCTCCCTCCCCTCCTCGCTGGGTATGCCGCTGGCGCGGGCCGCCGTCGAGGGCGGTGCCCGCAAGCCGCGGCGCAAGGCGGCCAAGAAGTCCGCCTCCGCGGCCTCCGGTGACGCTCTCGCCTCGCCCATGCAGGGCACCATCGTCAAGATCGCCGTGGAGGAGGGCCAGACGGTCGAGGAGGGCGAGCTCATCATCGTCCTGGAGGCGATGAAGATGGAGCAGCCCATCAACGCGCACCGCGCCGGCACCGTCAAGGACCTCAACGCCGAGATCGGCGCCTCCGTCTCGGCCGGCGCCGTCATCTGCGAGATCAAGGACTGAGGCCCACGGGGTGCGGGGGACCGCCTCGCACCCCGGAAGCCGCCGACGGCCCCTCGGACGCCATGGACACCATGGACGCCTCCGAGGGGCCGTCGTATGCGCGGCTAGCGGCGCCGCGGGGCCAGGTCCGCCACCCGCGGCGGTGTCGGGCCCGTCGCGGCGGACCGCAGATGGGTCGGCCCCGCCGGACCGCCCTGGGGGGCGCCGCGCCGCGGGGTCGGCATCGGAACGTCCTGCCGCGTCCGCTCGCCCGCCGACGCCCCCACACAGGCGACGGCGATCTGCACACCCCGGTCGGCCAGCGCCTGGAGCTCGCCCTCGGCGCGGTCGTCGTGCGCGGGCGGCTCGTCCGTCACCAGCCGGGTGATCACATCCGTGGGCACCGTCTGGAACATGGTGTCGGTGCCCAGCTTGGTGTGGTCCGCCAGCACCACCACCTCGCCGGCCGCCTGCACCAGCGCCCGGTCCACACTCGCGGACAGCATGTTCGACGTGGACAGACCGCGCTCCGCCGTCAGCCCGCTGCCGGACAGGAACGCGCGGGAGACCCGCAGCCCCTGGAGGGACTGCTCGGCGCCGCTGCCGACCAGCGCGTAGTTGGAGCCGCGCAGGGTGCCGCCCGTCATCACCACCTCGACCCGGTTGGCGTGGGCCAGCGCCTGGGCCACCAGCAGCGAGTTGGTGACGACGGTGAGGCCCGGCACCCGCGCGAGCCGCCGCGCGAGCTCCTGCGTCGTCGTACCGGCACCGACGACGACGGCCTCGCCCTCCGAGACCAGCCCCGCGGCCAGATCGGCGATCGCCGTCTTCTCCGCGGTGGCCAGATGCGATTTCTGGGGGAAGCCGGACTCCCGGGTGAAGCCGCCCGGCAACACGGCCCCGCCGTGACGGCGGTCGAGGAGTCCCTCTGCCTCCAGCGCCCGTACGTCACGGCGTACGGTCACTTCGGAGGTCTGGACGACACGGGCGAGCTCCCGGAGCGAGACGGCACCGTTGGCCCGCACCATTTCAAGGATCAATTGACGACGTTCCGCAGCGAACACGAAACTGACAGTAACGCGGACGACCGTCTTGTTTCAGCGCTATGCGCCGATTAACAGAAGTTGTTCGTACGGAGGCACCGAACGTGGTATAGGGGTCCGTTTGGGACAAGGACAGTGTCGCGGTCCCCGCCCGGCCACCCGTCAGTGCAGCTCGGCCATCTTACGGTTGTGCAGCTGACGGGCCACCTCGGCGATCGAACCGGTCAGCGACGGATACACCGTGAAGGTGTTCGCGATCTGCTCCACGGTCAGATTGTTGTCAACCGCGATCGAGATCGGATGGATCAGTTCACTCGCCCGGGGCGCCACGACCACGCCCCCGACGACGATCCCCGTACCCGGACGGCAGAACAGCTTCACGAAGCCGTCCCGGATGCCCTGCATCTTCGCCCGCGGATTCCGCAGCAGCGGCAGCTTGACCACCCGGGCCTCGATCAGCCCCTTGTCGACGTCCGCCTGGGTGTAGCCCACCGTGGCGATCTCCGGATCCGTGAAGACGTTCGCCGACACCGTCTTCAGATCCAGCGGGTTCACCGTGTCACCGAGGAAGTGGTACATCGCGATACGGCCCTGCATCGCCGCCACCGAGGCCAGCGCCAGCACACCGGTGCAGTCACCCGCCGCGTACACACCCGGCGCCGACGTGCGCGACACCTTGTCCGTCCAGATGTGACCGGACTCCTTCAGCCGGACCCCGGCCTCCTCCAGACCGATGCCCGACGTGTTCGGAATCGCCCCGACCGCCACCAGACAGTGCGTACCCGTGATCGTCCGGCCGTCCTGGAGAGTGACCTCCACCCGGTCGTCCTCCGTACGGCGGGCCGACGCCGCACGCGAACGGCTCATCACGTTCATACCGCGGCGGCGGAAGACGTCCTCCAGCACCGCGGCGGCGTCCGGGTCCTCACCCGGCAGCACCCGGTCCCGCGAGGACACCAGCGTCACCTGCGAACCCAGCGCCTGGTACGCCCCCGCGAACTCGGCACCCGTCACACCGGAGCCGATCACGATCAGCTCCTCCGGCTGCTCCTCCAGGTCGTAGAGCTGCGTCCAGTTCAGAATGCGCTCACCGTCCGGACGGGCATCGGGTATCTCCCGCGGATGCCCGCCGGTGGACACCAGAACCGCGTCGGCCGTCAGCCGCTCCTGGCTGCCGTCCGCCGCCGTCACCGTCACCACCCGCGAACCGTCCGGGGCCTGACCCGGCTCCAGCCGGCCCCGACCCCGCATCACCCGGCCGCCCGCACGGGTGACCGCCGCCGTGATGTCGTGCGACTGGGCCAGCGCCAGGCGCTTGACCCGGCGGTTCACCCTGCCCAGATCCACCCCGACGACGCGGGCCGGATCACTCGGGTCGTACGTCTTGTCCTCGACGCGGATACCGAGCTCCTCGTACGAGGAGTCGAAGTTCGTCATCACCTCGGCGGTGGCGATCAGCGTCTTCGACGGAACGCAGTCCGTGAGTACCGAGGCGCCGCCGAGGCCGTCGCAGTCGGCGACGGTTACCTCTGCGCCGAGTTGGGCGGCTACCAGGGCCGCTTCGTATCCGCCGGGGCCGCCGCCGATGATCACGATCCGAGTCACGGGACCATTGTCCCGCACCCCATGCGGGGGCGGCACGCTGGGGGCCCGCTCCCCGGCTGCCGGGCTTCGCCCCCTGGGGCCTGTGGGTGGGGCCCAGCCCTTGTTCTCCCTCGTCGGGTGGGGCCCTCATTCCTTTGGCTGGGGCCTCCGCCCCGTGGCTCCCCCCTGTGGTGGGGCCCTCATCCCCATGGCTGGGGCCTCCGGCCCCGTGATCCCCCATTTGTTGGGGGCTCCGCCCCCAGACCCCCGGTCCTCGCCGGACGGGCGTTGGGGCGGCTCCGCCCCCCAACGGCCCCCCGCTAGGGGGCTTCGCCCCCTAGGACCCCCGGCCGAAAGAGCGCAAGCCCGTGGACGTGAAAGAGCCCCGCCCTGCGGCGGACGACCTTGGTAAGGCCGGTGACTCCGTTGATGTTCGTTGTTGCTTTCCGTTGGGGTACCAAGCGGTAGGTGCCAGGACGGGTGAGGTGTTGTTCGGTGAGGGGGAGGGAGTGGGGGGTGCTCGCTTAGGCTCGGGGGATGTCGCTCTACGCCGCGTACGCGGCCAACCTCGACGCCCGTCTCATGGCCCGCCGCGCACCTCACAGCCCCCTCCACGGCACCGGCTGGATCACCGACTGGCGGCTCACGTTCGGAGGCGAGCACATGGGCTGGGACGGGGCGCTGGCCACGATGGTGGAGGCGCCTGGGTCGCAGGTCTTCGTCGCGCTGTACGACATCGCGCCGCCGGACGAGGAGTCCATGGACCGCTGGGAGGGGGTCGGTCTGGACATGTACCGGCGGATGCGGGTGCGGGTGGACACGCTGGAGGGGCAGGAGGCGGCCTGGTGCTACGTCCTGAACGGGTACGAGGGCGGGCTGCCCTCGGCGCGCTATCTGGGGGACATCGCCGATGCGGCGGAGTCGGCGGGGGCGCCGCACGACTATGTGATGGGGCTGCGCAAGCGGCCCTGCTAGCCGGTGGAACGCACACACGGGGCAGTGGCCCGGGTGGGGTCGTCCGTGTGTTCGTCCGGACTTCCACCCGGTGTCTACGCGCGTAGGCGAAAAAGGGCTACCCTCGTCGCGTGAACGCATCAGCCACGACGCACATCCCCGATGACCCCTACCGTTCCGCCGAGGAAGCCGCCGCCGCGCTGCGGGCCCTGACCGGCGAGGAGACCCACGACGTGGCCCTCGTCATGGGCTCCGGCTGGGTGCCCGCCGCCGACGCGCTCGGGGTGGCCGACCACGAGCTGTCGGTCACCGAACTGCCGGGGTTCCCGCCGCCGGCCGTCGCAGGTCACGCCGGCAAGATCCGCTCGCACCGGGTGGGCGACAAGCGCGCGCTCGTCTTCCTCGGCCGTACGCACGCGTACGAGGGCCGCGGGGTCGCGGCCGTCGCGCACGGGGTGCGTACGGCCGTGGCGGCGGGCTGCAAGACGATCATCCTCACCAACGGCTGCGGCGGCCTGCGCGAGGGCATGCGGCCCGGCCAGCCGGTGCTGATCAGCGACCACATCAATCTGACCGCCACCTCCCCCATCGTCGGCGCCAACTTCGTCGATCTGACCGACCTGTACTCGCCGCGGCTGCGGGCGCTGTGCCAGGAGATCGACCCGACGCTGGAGGAAGGCGTCTACGTCCAGTTCCCCGGGCCGCACTACGAGACCCCCGCGGAGATCGGTTTCGTCCGGGCGATCGGCGGTGACCTGGTGGGCATGTCCACTGTCCTGGAGGCCATCGCGGCGCGCGAGGCCGGGGCCGAGGTGCTCGGCGTCTCGCTGGTCACCAATCTGGCAGCGGGCATGACCGGTGAGCCCCTCAACCACGAGGAGGTCCTCCAGGCGGGCCGGGAGTCGGCCGCCCGGATGGGCACCCTGCTCGCGCAGGTGCTCCAGCGGCTCTGACCTCCGCCTCGCCCCCTTCCCTTCCCACCGCGAAAGGCAGGACAGACACCATGAGCGACGGCCTGCGGGACGACGTGACCGACGCGCGGGAGGCGACCGCGGACGCCGACGCGGCGCTGCTGGCCCGGGCCCGTGACTGGCTGGCCGAGGACCCGGACCCCCAGACCCGTCAGGAGCTGGCCGCGCTGATCGAGGACGGCCGCACCGACGAGCTGCGGGACCGTTTCTCGGGCACTCTCCAGTTCGGCACGGCGGGTCTGCGCGGCGAACTGGGCGCGGGTCCGATGCGGATGAACCGTGCCGTCGTCATCCGGGCGGCGGCCGGGATCGCGGCCCATCTGCGCGCCCGCGAGGCCGACGGGGAGCAGCCCCTCGTCGTGGTCGGGTACGACGCCCGGTACAAGAGCGCCGACTTCGCCCGCGACACCGCCGCCGTCATGGTCGGCGCGGGGCTGCGGGCCGCCGTGCTGCCCGCGCCGCTGCCCACCCCGGTGCTGGCGTTCGCCGTACGCCATCTGGGGGCCGCCGCCGGGGTCATGGTCACCGCCAGCCACAACCCGCCCCGGGACAACGGTTACAAGGTCTACCTCGGTGACGGTCTGCAGATCGTGCCGCCCGCGGACGGCGAGATCGCGGCCGAGATCGCCGCGGTCGGTCCGCTGTCCGGGGTGCCGCTCGCCGACAGCGGTTGGGAGGTGCTCGGCGACGACGTGCTCGACTCCTACCTGGCGCGCACCGGTGCCGTCCTCACGGAGGGATCGCCGCGGCAGGTGCGTATCGTCCACACGGCGATGCACGGTGTCGGCCACCGTACGGCGCAGCTCGCCTTCGAGCGGGCCGGCTTCCCCGCGCCCGTGCCGGTGCCGGAGCAGGCCGAGCCGGACCCGGACTTCTCCACCGTGGCCTTCCCCAACCCGGAGGAGCCCGGCGCGATGGACCGGGCCTTCGCCACCGCCCGCGCCTGGGAGGCCGAGCACGGCGAACGGCCGGACGTGATCATCGCCAACGACCCGGACGCCGACCGCTGCGGTGTCGCCGTCCCGGACCCGGCCGCCGACGCCGGCTGGCGGATGCTCCGCGGCGACCAGGTGGGCGCCCTGCTGGCCACCCATCTGATCCACAAGCACGCCAAGGGCACGTTCGCGACCACCATCGTCTCCTCGTCGCTGCTGTCCCGTATCGCCGAGGCCGCCGGGCTGCCGTACACGGAGACGCTGACCGGCTTCAAGTGGCTGGCCCGGGTGGAGGGGCTGCGCTACGGCTACGAGGAGGCGCTGGGCTACTGCGTGGACCCCGAGGGCGTCCGCGACAAGGACGGCATCACGGCCGCGCTGCTGGTGGCCGAGCTGGCCGCGGAGCTGAAGACGGCCGGGCGCACCCTGACCGACCTGCTGGACGACCTGGACGTCGAGTACGGCGTCCACGCCACCGACCAGCTCTCGGTCCGGGTCGCGGACCTGTCGCTGATCCCCACCGCGATGGAACGGCTGCGCGGCCGGCCGCCGGTCTCGCTCGGCGGGCTGGAGGTGGCCGAGACCGACGATCTGAGCCAGGGCTCCGCCGAGCTGCCGCCCACCGACGGGCTGCGGTACCGGCTCGCGGGCGCCGACGGGATCGGCGGCGGCCGGATCGTGGTCCGTCCCAGCGGCACCGAGCCCAAGCTCAAGTGCTATCTGGAGGTCGTCGCCCCGGTGGACGGGCCGGCCGATCTGGGTGCCGCGCGGGAGCGCGCCGCGGCGGTGCTCGCCCGGTTCAAGGACGATCTGAAGCAGGCCACGGGGCTGTGAGCGCACACCGCCGGAGGCCCATCGGCTCCCGGCGGCAACAGGCGGCTGTTCCGGTGTTCGACTGTCGGACACCGGAATAGCCGCCTTTTGTCACGGGTTGTTGCGAGGTGTGGTCGTGCGTCCGCTGCCGGACCGTGCGACCGCGGAACGGAACCAGGGAAAGGCGCGACCATGTGGCACGGTGACCAGCTCGACCTCGACGCGTACCTCGCACACCTCGGGTACGAGGGCGACCGCGCGCCCACCCTGGAGACGCTGCGCGCCCTGCACCGCGCCCATGTGCTGACCGTGCGCTGGGACAACCTCGACGCCTTCCTGCGCGGGTCCGTGTCCCTGGATCTGGCCGACATCCAGGACAAGCTGATCCGCCGGGGCCGGGGCGGTTACTGCTTCGAACACATCCTGCTCTACGCGGCGGCGTTGGAGAGGCTCGGCTTCACCTTCACCGGCGTCTCCGGCCGCATCCGGATGGGGACCGACAAGATCCTCCCGGCCACGCACGCGATGCTGCTCGTCACCGTGGACGGCCGGCGCTGGCTCAGCGACATCGGCTTCGGCGCGAGCCCGCTGGACGTCATCGAACTGACCGACGGCAACGAGCCGGTCATCGACGGCCGGCGGTTCCTGCTGCGCCGCACCGAGATCACCCCCGGCGCGGACGGCTGGGTCCTGCACCACCGGGACGCCGGAGGCGGCTGGACGGCACGCCACACCTTCACGGAGAACCCCCAGTACCCGGCCGACTACCGGGTCGGCAACCACTTCATCGCCACCAGCTCCCACTCGCCGTTCGTCTCCCGCCCCTTCGTCCAGCGCATCCGGCCCGAGCGCACCGACCAACTCGACGGTCTGACGTGGACGACCACGGCCGCCACCAGTCTCTCCCCCGACGAGGAACGCCTGCTGGAGCCGGCCGAACTGCCCAAGGTGCTCGCCGACACCTTCGGCCAGGATCTGCCCGACGCGGAGGCGGAACTCCTGGTGGAGCGGACGGAACGGGCCGAGCGCGCCCGCTGAGCCGTCAGCGGCGCCGTGCGGAGCCGGCCGCCACCGCCTCGGCGTAGCCGGCCAGTGTGCGCGCGGCGGTCCAGCCCTGCCTGCGGGCCTTGGTGACGTCCAGCACCACGCCGCGGGCGAGTGCGTCCACGGCGTGCCGGGTCGGGAACGGCTCGGCACGGCGGCGCAGCAGGGAGAGTTTTTCGACTGCCGCCGCCACCGTCCGGGCGGGCAGCAGCGGAAGGTGGCCGACCCGCGCGTGCACCCCGTGAGCCGCGAGCAGGGTGCGCACCGCCTCGTCCCGGCGGTAGGGGCTCTCGTCCGCGATGTTGTAGGCGCCGGGCGGCCACGGCGCGGCGTCGTCCACGGCGGACAGGCAGGCGTCGGCGAGGTTCTCCACGGCGGTCAGGCTCAGTTCGGTGTCGCGGCCCGGCAGGAGCAGCAGTCCGCGCCGTGCCCGTGCCAGCAGCCGGGGTGCCAGGTGGCCGTCGCCGACGCCGTAGACGGCGCGCGGTCGCAGCACGACGGCCCCGGCGGCCAGGGCCAGTGCCTCGCCGGCCGCCTTGGTCAGCCCGAACACGCCGAGCCGGTCGTCCAGCGGGTGCTCCTCGCGGACGCGGTCCCGTCCCGGGGCGGGCGCGTACAGGACGGCGCTGCTCAGCCAGACGACGGGCCGGCCGGCGGCGGCCTCCAGCATCCGGGCCGTACCGGTGACGTTCACCGTCCGCAGCAGTGCGGCGGCGGGCGAGCCGGGCAGCGGGTCACCGACGGCGCCCGCGCAGTGGATCACCACGTCCGCACCGGCCAGGTCGGGGGCGCTCCCGGAGGCCGGGTCCCACGGCACGTGCCGGCCGACGGGCCCGCCGCGGCGGCCCACACTCAGCACCCGGGCCCCGCGGGCCGCCGCGGCGGCGGCAACGTACGAGCCGCAGAACCCGCCGGCTCCGGTCACTGCGACGGTCGTCGGCATCGGACCTCCTCCGGGACGCCGGGATGTGCGGCGGAACGGTTCTTCGTCGGTCCTCGGACGGTACGGCGGTCGCCGGGGGCGGCACATGAGTTGCCGTACTCAGCAAGCCGCATGCCGGCCGGCCGCGGGGCGCCGCGCCGGGGCGGGCGTCAGCCCGTGGCCAGGAGCAGGGCGAGGAGGACGGCGCCGGCCACCGCGGGGGCCAGCACCTCGAACGACCAGCGGACGGAGACCTTGCCCTGGGCCTCCTCCTCGCTCCCGTGGGTCTCGGCCAGTTCGCGCAGCTCGTCGACGGCCCGGTCGGAGGGCGCACGCTTGTGCTGCGCCTCCTCGCCGGCGGGAAGGTCGGGCACACCACGCCCGCCGAACAGACCGCCCCTGGCGACGGGCGGGTGCCCCGCGTCGATCCGCTCGTTGTGCCGCGTCGCCTTCTTCCGCGCCCGCAGGGAGACGGGAATCGACCACAGCTGGTACTTCACGCCGTCCGCGATCACTTCGCTGGAGTAGCCGGCCCGTACCGCCTCGACAGCGCCCCACGGCACGACGATGGTGCGGAACGGGTTGCGCACCCGCAGCCGCCGCTCCCCCGCGAACACGGCGGGCCGCAGGGTGAAGGCCACGACGAGCGGCACGGCCAGCAGCAGCCCGGCGAGCGCCAGCCAGGGGGTGCGGCCCTCACCGCCGAGGACGGCGTCAGCGGCGAGCCACACCCCGATGGCCAGCAGGACGATCCCGCCGGCCATGCCGGCGGGCGACCGGTAGACCCGGTCGGGAAACTGCCCGCCCCCGCTCCCGTCCGCCCCGCCGTCCGGCTCCTGACGCTTGTCCTCGCTCGTCATGCGAACGATTGTGCCCGACCGTCCGCATGGCGGACATTGCGGTACGGCATCGAAACACCCTTGGGTTCGCCCTTGCCGACGCACATCCCGGCACCCCGCGCGACGGCGGCCGTCACCATGGGAGGGGGGCGTCGCCGCGGTCCGGAGGGAGCCACCGTGCCGGCCACCGGCCGGGGCGGATCGCCTCGGAAGGGGGCGCGGGATGACGCAGTCGAGAGCCGTGACGGTGGCGCGGCTGGACGGGGCCGGTGCCGCGCGGGACGAGGGACCCTCCCGGAGCGTCTACGCCGAGGTGTTCGCGGAGCCTCCGTACGGCGAGACCGGCGACGCGGTCGCGGCGGCCTTCCGGCGGTTCCGGTCACAGACCCGGAAACCCGGCTTCCGTGCCGCTCTGGCCCGCGGGCCCGGCGACGAACCCGTCGGCATGGCGTACGGCTACCCGCCGGCCGCGGACACCCGCTGGTGGGAGGGGATGAGCGAGCCGGTGTCCGACGCGATGCGGCACGAGGACGGGCGCCGGACGTTCGGCCTCATGGAACTGGCGGTGCGCCAACGCCGGCGCGGGCAGGGTGTCGCACGCCGGCTGCACGCGGCGCTGCTCGACGGGCCGGGCACCGAGCGGGTGCTGCTCAACATCCGCCCGGACAGCGCAGCCGCCGTCGCCGCGTACCGCTCCTGGGGGTATCAGAAGGTGGGCTCGACACGGCCCTGGCCGGGGGCGGTGGTGCATGACGTGATGCTGCTCCGCCTCCCGGGCCTCCCTTCTTCCGCCGGGGAGGGCGGGGCGGGCGTCGTGGAGTGAGGGTGTGGCGGGGAGGGCCCGGGACTCACGGTGGGCGGCGTGGGGAGGCCGCCGTTCCTGCGGGGCCCCGCGAGGGGTGGGCGTCGTCGTCAGGGGTGACAGTCACTACGCGCGTAGATATGGTGCTCTGGTGAGCATGCCAACCGATGCGGCCCCTCGCGACGCGGGGAGGGGCACCCTCTCCGACGTCGCGAGCTCCGACGCCGCTCTCCGCCGCTTCCTGCACGGGCTCCCAGGTGTCGACGCGGTCGGGCTGGAGGCCCGGGCAGCGTCGCTGGGAACCCGCTCAATCAAGACGACCGCCAAGGCGTACGCGCTCGATCTGGCCATCTCCATGATCGACCTGACGACGCTGGAGGGTGCCGACACCCCGGGCAAGGTCCGGTCCCTGTGCGCCAAGGCCGCCCGCCCGGATCCGGCCGACCGCACCGCGCCCCGCGTCGCGGCGGTCTGCGTCTACCCGGACATGGCGGCCACCGCCAAGCGGGCGCTGGCCGACCTGGGCGCGGACGGCATCAACGTCGCCTCCGTCGCCACCGCCTTCCCGGCCGGCCGCGCCGCGCTGCCGGTCAAACTCGCCGACACCCGGGACGCGGTCGCCGCCGGGGCCGATGAAATCGACATGGTGATCGACCGCGGCGCGTTCCTGGCCGGCCGCTACCTCGCCGTCTTCGAGGAGATCCAGGAGGTCAAGCGGGCCTGCGGCGACGCGCACCTCAAGGTGATCTTCGAGAACGGCGAGCTGGCAACCTACGACAACATCCGCCGCGCCTCCTGGCTGGCGATGCTCGCGGGCGCCGACTTCATCAAGACCTCCACCGGCAAGGTCTCCGTCAACGCGACGCCGCCGGGCACCCTGCTCATGCTGGAGGCGGTCCGCGACTTCCGGGCGGCCACCGGGCGGCAGGTCGGCGTCAAACCGGCCGGCGGCATCCGTACCGCCAAGGACGCGCTCAAGTACCTGGTGCTGGTGAACGAGACGGCGGGCGGCGACTGGCTCAGCCCCGACTGGTTCCGCTTCGGCGCCTCCAGCCTGCTCAACGACCTGCTGATGCAGCGGCAGAAGCTGACCACCGGCCGCTACTCCGGCCCCGACTACGTAACGGTGGACTGAGCCATGACCGAACCGTCGCAGCCGGCCGCCGCGGCCCCCTCACAGCTGTTCGCGTACGCCCCGGCGCCCGAGTCCCGCGCCGTCGTCGACCTCGCGCCCTCCTACGGGCTGTTCATCGACGGCGAGTTCCGCGAGGCCGCCTCGGGCAAGACCTTCACCACGCTCTCGCCGGCCACCGAGGAAGTGCTCAGCGAGGTGGCGTACGGCGGGGAGGAGGACGTCGAGGCGGCCGTCCGCGCCGCCCGTGCCGCCTTCGGTCCGTGGTCGGCGCTGCCGGGCACCGAACGCGCCAAGTACCTCTTCCGCATCGCCCGCATCATCCAGGAGCGGTCCCGGGAGCTGGCCGTCCTGGAGACGCTGGACAACGGCAAGCCGATCCGCGAGACCCGCGACGCCGATCTGCCCCTGGTCGCGGCGCACTTCTTCTACCACGCCGGCTGGGCCGACAAGCTGTCCTGGGCGGGGCTGGGCCCCGACCCCCGTCCGCTGGGTGTCGCCGCGCAGGTCATCCCGTGGAACTTCCCCCTGCTGATGCTGGCCTGGAAGATCGCCCCGGCGCTGGCCACCGGCAACACGGTGGTGCTCAAGCCGGCCGAGACGACGCCGCTCTCGGCGCTCTTCTTCGCCGACATCTGCCGTCAGGCGGGGCTGCCAGAGGGCGTCGTCAACATCGTGCCGGGCGACGGCGCCACCGGCGCGGCGCTGGTGGCCCATCCCGATGTCGCCAAGGTCGCCTTCACGGGTTCCACCGCGGTGGGCCGGCAGATCGCCCGTACGGTCGCCGGCACCGACAAGCGGCTCACCCTGGAACTCGGCGGCAAGGGCGCCAACATCGTCTTCGACGACGCTCCGCTCGACCAGGCCGTCGAGGGCATCGTCAACGGCATCTTCTTCAACCAGGGCCAGGTGTGCTGCGCCGGCTCCCGGCTGCTGGTCCAGGAGTCGGTGCACGACGAGGTGCTCGACGCCCTCAAGCGGCGGCTGGCCACACTCCGCGTCGGCGACCCGCTCGACAAGAACACCGACGTGGGCGCCATCAACTCCGCCGAGCAGCTGGCCCGTATCTCCGAGCTGGCCGACTCGGGCGAGCAGGAGGGCGCCGAGCGCTGGAGCGCGCCCTGTGAACTGCCCGAGAGGGGTTACTGGTTCGCGCCGACCGTCTTCACCGGCGTCGGGCAGGCTCACCGCATCGCGCGCGAGGAGATCTTCGGCCCGGTGCTGTCCGTGCTCACCTTCCGCACGCCCGACGAGGCGGTCGCCAAGGCGAACAACACGCCCTACGGGCTGTCGGCCGGCATCTGGACGGAGAAGGGCTCGCGCATCCTGATGATGGCGGACCGGCTGCGGGCCGGCGTGGTGTGGGCCAACACCTTCAACAAGTTCGACCCGGCCTCCCCGTTCGGCGGCTACAAGGAGTCGGGTTACGGCCGCGAGGGCGGCAGGCACGGTCTGGAGGGCTACCTTGAGCACGCCTGAGAACACCTCCGGGACGCGCGGCGGCGCCCGGCTGTCCGTGCTGAAGACCTACAAGCTGTACATCGGGGGGAAGTTCCCCCGGTCCGAGAGCGGCAGGGTGTACGAGGTGACCGACGCTGAGGGCCAGTGGCTGGCCAACGCCCCGCTCGGCTCCCGCAAGGACGCGCGGGACGCGGTCGTCGCGGCCCGCAAGGCGTTCCCCGGCTGGTCGGGGGCGACCGCCTACAACCGGGGCCAGATCCTCTACCGCGTCGCCGAGATGCTGGAGGGCCGGCGCGAGCAGTTCGCCGCCGAGGTGGCCGCGGCCGAGGGGCTGTCCCAGGACCGGGCCCGCGCCCTTGCGGACGCGGCCGTGGACCGCTGGGTGTGGTACGCGGGCTGGTCCGACAAGATCGCGCAGGTGCTCGGCGGGGCCAACCCGGTCGCCGGCCCCTTCTTCAACCTCTCCACGCCCGAGCCCACCGGTGTGGTGGCCGTCCTCGCCCCGCAGCGCTGCTCGCTGCTGGGCCTGGTCTCCGTCCTGGCGCCGGTCATCGTCACCGGCAACACGGCGGTCCTGGTCACCTCCCGTACGGCGCCGCTGCCGGCCCTCTCCCTCGCGGAGGTGCTGGCCACCTCGGACCTGCCCGGCGGCGTCGTCAACGTGCTCTCCGGCGACACCGCTCAGCTGGCCCGTCCGCTGGCGGCGCACCAGGACGTCAACGCCGTCGATCTGGCCGGCGCCGGGCCCGAGCTGGCCGCCGAACTGGAGGCGAGCGCGGCGGAGAACCTCAAGCGGGTCCTGCGGCCCGGCTCCGGCGACTGGTCCGCGACACCCGGTCTGGAGCGGATGTCCGCCTTCCTGGAGACCAAGACGGTCTGGCACCCGGTCGGCGCCTGAACGGGCGCCCCGGCCGCCTGCACCGGCGCCCCCGGCGACCTGCCGGGATTCCCTTTCCGGGGCTGAGGGCCCCCGGCCGCACGGCTGGCCGGGGGCCCTCACTCGTGCCGGGCGGGTTCGCCGTGTCGCTCCACTCCGGGTGCCGTCCCGCCGCGGGTCACGCGCTCCGCAGGGCCTGGGGCAACTCGCCGTCGCCCGTCACCCGCACGGTGCCGTCCCGTACCGCCTCGGCCAGCGTGCGGGTGCCGTCCGCGAGGGCGGCGCAGGCGGTGGCGTCCAACTCGAGGCGGAGCCCGGCGCCTTCGGGGGCGGGGCCCTCGGCGTAGGCGGGGCCGCCTGCGGTGCCGGGGCCGAGCCGCAGATGGAAGGTGCCCTCGGGGAGGGCGACGTCCACGGGGCCCATCCGGTCCGCCAGCTCGGCCGAGAGCACGGCGTGCAGGGGTACGGCCCACCAGTGGGCGCGGACCGCGTCGGTGGGGCGGGGGGTGCCGAGGGCGGGTGCTCCCCAGGTGGCGAGGGCGGTCAGGACGGGCAGCAGGGCGCGCCCGCGTTCGGTGAGTTCGTAGACGTGGCCGGAGGCGGGCCGGGGCTGACGGCGGCGCGCGGTCAGTCCCTCGGCCTCCATGTGCTTGAGCCGTGCGGCGAGGACGTCCGTGCTCACGCCCGGCAGGTCGGCGTGCAGATCGGTGTAGCGGCGCGGTCCGGCCAGCAGTTCGCGCACGACGAGCAGCGTCCAGCGGTCGCCGACGGCGTCCAAGGCGCGGGCCACGGAGCAGAACTGGTCGTAGCTGCGGCGGGACGACCGTCCTCCCCCGGATCTGCCGGCGGTGCCGCCCGTGCCCGCCCCCGTTCCCGTCCCGCCGGTGGTGTCCGCGCCGCTCGTCGTCCCCCTTGTCGCCCCCTTCGTGGTCGCGCCGTTCGTGGTCGCGCCGTTCGTCGTTCCACCGTTCGTCGTGGCGCGTCCGGTTGACGGGGCGCGGCGTGCGCCGTCTGTTGTGGCGCGGCCGGACACGTCGTCCGTGGCGCGCTCCGTCGCGTCGCCGGTGGCGGCGCCGCCCGTCGGGCTGTTCTCGCTCGCGTGGCTCGTCGGCATGCGCGCCAGTGTAGACATGTGGTTGGACTTTCCAAGTGCCGGCTTGGTAGAACCAAGTGACCAACGTGGACCAGGAGGCGGGCGAGCATGGAGTTCCGGCAGTCGAACAAGCTCAGCGAGGTCTGTTACGAGATCCGCGGTCCGGTGATCGAACAGGCCGACGCGCTGGAGGAGGCCGGACACAGCGTGCTGCGGCTCAACACCGGCAACCCCGCGCTCTTCGGGTTCGAGGCACCCGAGGAGATCATCCAGGACATGGTGCGGATGCTGCCCCAGGCGCACGGCTACACCGAGTCCCGGGGCATCCTCCCGGCCCGCCGCGCGGTGGCCCAGCACTACCAGCAGCGCGGCTTCCCCGAGGCGGACGTGGACGACGTCTACCTGGGCAACGGCGTCTCCGAACTGGTCTCGATGGCCGTCCAGGCGCTGGTCGAGGACGGCGACGAAGTCCTCATCCCCGCCCCGGACTTCCCGCTGTGGACGGCCGTGACCACGATGGCCGGCGGCAAGGCGGTGCACTACGTGTGCGACGAGCAGTCCGAGTGGCTGCCCGACCTCGACGACATGGCCGCCAAGATCACGTCCCGCACCAAGGCCGTCGTCATCATCAGCCCCAACAACCCCACCGGCGCCGTCTACCCGCGCGAACTGCTCGAAGGCATCCTCGACCTGGCCCGCCGCAACGGGCTGATGGTCTTCTCCGACGAGATCTACGACAAGATCCTCTACGACGGCGCCGTCCACCACCACGTCGGAGCGCTGGCCCCCGACCTGGTGTGCCTGACCTTCAGCGGGCTGTCCAAGGCCTACCGGGTGGCCGGCTTCCGCTCCGGCTGGCTGCTGGTCTCCGGCCCCAAACAGCACGCCCGCGACTACCTGGAGGGCCTGGGCATGCTCGCCTCCATGCGGCTGTGCCCCAACGCCCCGGCCCAGCACGCCATCCAGGCCGCCCTGGGGGGCCGCCAGTCCATCGAGGAGCTGGTCCTCCCGGGCGGCCGGCTGCACGAACAGCGCGATGTGGCCTGGCGGAAACTGAACGAGATCCCCGGCGTCAGTTGCGTCAAGCCCAAGGGCGCCCTCTACGCGTTCCCGCGGCTGGACCCCGACGTGCACCCGATCCACGACGACGAGCGCTTCGTCCTCGACCTGCTGCTCCGCGAGAAGATCCAGGTCGTCCAGGGCACCGGCTTCAACTGGGGCCGCCCCGACCACTTCCGCATCCTCACCCTCCCCCGCGCCGACGACCTGGACGCCGCCATCTCCCGCATCGGGCGCTTCCTGGAGGGCTACCGGCAGTAGGCCGGGCGGACCGCTGGTGCCCGCGGCGGGGCACCAGCGGCCGGCTCACACGTTCGCGCTCTCCTCGCCCACCGTCGTCTGCGGGCCGTGCCCCGTGCGCACCACCGTCTGCGGCGGCAGCGTCAGCAGCCGCTCCCTGATGGAACGGACGATCGTGGGATGGTCCGAGAAGGAGCGCCCCGTGGCGCCGGGACCGCCCTGGAAGAGGGTGTCACCGGTGAAGACGGTGCCGAGGCCGGGCGCGTGCAGGCAGACGGCGCCCGGCGCGTGACCCGGGGTGTGCAGCACGGTCAGCTCCGTGCCGGCGACGGTGATCCGCTGCCCGTCGGCCAGTTCGCCGTCGGGGGCGCGGTCCGGGTGCGTCATGTCCCACAGCACCCGGTCGTCGGGGTGGAGCAGCACCGGGGCGCCGGTGCGCTCCGCCAGCTCGGGGGCCGCGTCGATGTGGTCGTTGTGCGCGTGGGTGCACACGATCGCGCGCAGCGTCCGGCCGCCCACCGCCTCGGCGATGGCGTCGGCGTCGTGCGCCGCGTCGATGACGACGACCTCGTCGTCGTCCCCGACCAGCCACACGTTGTTGTCCACCTGGTGGGTCTCCCCGTCGAGGCGGAAGACGCCGCTGGTGACGAGGTGGTCGATACGGGCGGCCATCACAGCACCACCACCGAACGCAGCACGTCACCGGCGTGCATCCGGTCGAACGCCTCCTCCACCTGGTCGAGCGCGATCGTCTCGGTGACGAAGGCGCCCAGGTCGAGCCGACCCTGGAGGTGCAGGTCGATCAGCATCGGGAAGTCCCGGGAGGGCAGACAGTCCCCGTACCAGGACGACTTGAGCGCGCCGCCCCGCCCGAAGACGTCCAGCAGCGGCAGCTCCAGCTTCATCTCCGGCGTCGGCACGCCCACGAGAACGACGGTGCCGGCCAGGTCACGGGCGTAGAACGCCTGCTTGTACGTCTCCGGGCGGCCCACCGCCTCGATGACGACGTCCGCGCCGAAGCCGCCGGTCAGCTCGCGGATCGCGGCCACCGGGTCGGCCGTAGAGGAGTTGACCGTGTGCGTGGCGCCGATCTTCTCCGCCGTGGTCAGCTTCCGGTCGTCGATGTCCACCGCGATGATCTTCGCCGCGCCCGCCAGGCGCGCACCCGCGATGGCGGCGTCCCCCACACCGCCGCACCCGATGACGGCCACCGTGTCCCCCCGGGTGACGTGCCCGGTGTTGATCGCGGCACCGATGCCCGCCATGACGCCGCAGCCCAGCAGCCCGGCGACCGCCGGGGAGACCGACGGGTCCACCTTGGTGCACTGGCCGGCCGCCACCAGCGTCTTCTCCGCGAACGCACCGATGCCCAAGGCCGGCTCCAGAGCCCGCCCGTCGCTCTTGAGGGTCATCTTCTGCTCGGCGTTGTGCGTGTCGAAGCAGTACCAGGGCCGGCCGCGCTTGCAGGCCCGGCACTGGCCGCACACGGCACGCCAGTTGAGGATCACGAAGTCGCCCGGGGCCACATCGGTCACCCCCTCGCCGACCGACTCCACGACACCCGCCGCCTCGTGCCCGAGGAGGAAGGGGTAGTCGTCACTGATCCCGCCCTGCTTGTAGTGCAGGTCGGTGTGGCACACGCCGCACGCCTGCACCTGGACGACGGCCTCGCCGGGCCCCGGGTCGGGCACGACGATGGTCTCGACCCGCACCGGTTCGTTCCTGCCCGGCGCCACGACCCCGCGTACTTCCTGTGCCATACGTGAGGGCCTCCCTTTCCACTCGATGCATCGGGTCCCTCGGGTGCTTGGTGCCCCTCGGGCGCGAGGCGCCATTCTCCCTGTCCAGGGGCGCTTTCCGGGAGGGGCGGGTGCGGGCCGCGCCGGGCGATTTCCCGCCGGGGTCCCGCCGAGGGCCCGCCGAGGTTCTGCGGGGGTGCCGCCGTAGCCCCGCCGCAGCCGGAAGCCGCCCTCCACTTCCGCACGCACCTTCGAACGAGCGGGGTCCATGACGGACAATCGTTGCCCGTGACCGACTCCAGCGACCTTCGCGACGCACCCCTGAGCGCCCCGCCGGCCCGGCCCCTCCCCGCGACCGCCGCGACCACGGCCTCCGCCGCCGGGGCGGCCACGGCCTCGTCCGCCACCACGGCCTCCACCGCCACCGCGACAGCGGCCTCGTCCGCCACCGCGACCGCGGCGGCATCCGCCGTCCCGGCCGCCGGGGCAACCTCCGCCGCGGCCTCCGCCACCGCGGCGTCCGCCATCTCCGCCGTCTCCGCAGTCTCCGCCGCTGCGGCATCCTCCTTCTCCGCCGCCGGGGCGGCCACCGCCCGGGTCGTCCTGCTCACCGGACCGTCCGGCTCCGGCAAGACCCGGCTGGCCGGCCGCAGCGGACTGCCCGTCCTCCGCCTCGACGACTTCTACAAGGAGGGCGACGACCCCACCCTCCCCCGCCTCGGCACCGCCGTCGACTGGGACTCCCCCGGCTCCTGGGACGCGGACGCCGCCCTCCGCGCGATCAGCGACCTGTGCCACCACGGCACCGCCACGACCCCCCGCTACGACATCGCGCGCAGCGCCCGCACCGGCCACGAACACCTGGACCTCGCCGGCTCGCCCCTCTTCATCGCGGAGGGCATCTTCGCCGCCGACATCGCCGCCCGCTGCGCCGCCCTCGGCCTGCTCGCCGACGCCATCTGTCTGCGGGAGCGCCCCACCACCACCTTCCGGCGCCGCCTCCTGCGCGACATCCGCGAATCCCGCAAGCCCCTCCCCGTCCTGCTCCGCCGCGGCTGGCGCCTCCTGCGCGCCGAGCCGGCCCTGGTGGCCCGCCACCGCTCCCTGGGCGCCCACCCCTGCACCCACGAAGAGGCCGCCTCCCGCATCACCCGGCTCCGCACGACGGCTGCGCCCGCGCCGAGGGCAGATGCATGAATCACATATGCTTTCGGGTAATCGGCTGACTACACTCGGACGCCCGCCACCGGCGGCTCCGACGACGCGCCGCGCCTCTAGGGGGAGGACCGATGCCCGAGCCGGAAGGCTCCGTGCACACCCGGATCAACCACACCACCAGCTCGGACTACGGGGCCGGCGCGGGCAAGGGCGGCACCGTCCTGGGCATCGCCGTCCCCGAACTCAAACTGGCCGCCCCGGTCTTCGGTGCGCAGGCCAGAAAACTCAGCGGGGCCCTGACGACGCTGATCACCGCGCTGGACGGCTTGGGCGAACCGTGGGGGAAGGACGCCGGAGCACAGTTCGAGGAACGCTACAAGGCCAACCAGCGGGCGATCGAGAGCTCGGCCGGAACGCTCGTTCTCGGGCTGGTCAGCATCCACGAGGCGATGGACGACCTGAAGGACGGTCACGTCGACAACGAAGAAGTCATCAAAGGCATCTTCACCAAGGTCGCCCCGAAGAAGGCCGCGCGGGACGGTGACGGCGGGGAGCACGGCGGATGAGCGTCAAGGACGAGGCCCGCCACATCCTGGAGAAGATGGGGCTGCACTGGCCCGACGGCGACCCGGACAAACTGCGGGAGGCCGCGAAGGCGTGGCGGGCCTTCGCCAAGACGTGCGACGAGGTGAAGCGGGAGACCGACCACAGGGCGCGCACCCTCATCGAGGTGAACAGCGGCGAGGCCGTCGACGCCTTCGAGAAGTTCTGGTCCCGCTACGTGGGCAGGGGCGAGAAGGGGTGGCTGAAGGACCTGCCGAAATCGGCGCGGTCCATGGCCAAGGCCCTGGACGACCTCGCGGAGGAGATCGACAACGCGAAGGAGCGGCTCTGGACCGAGATCGCCGCGAGCGCCACGGTGATCGTCGCCGGGATCGTGCTGACCGGCCCCACGTTCGGCATCTCCGACGTGGCGGCGGGCGCGGCGGCGGAAGGCATCATCGCGCTCGGGGAGACGCTGAGCATCGCCATCTCGTCCACCGCCGCGCGGCTTGTGGCCAGTGCGCTGGTCGGAGCGGCGTTCGGCGGGGTCGAGAGCGTCACACTGAACCTCGCCGTGGCCCAGCCGGTCCGCATCCTGGCCGGACAGCAGAAGGGCATCAGCCTGGACGAGGTCAACAGGGCCGCCGAGGACGGCATGCTGCTGGGCGGTGTCTTCGGCGCGGGCCGCATGTTCCTGCCCAAGACACCGCCTTCCCTCCAGGCCCCGTCCCTGCGGCCGAGCCTCATCGACGAGGGACTCGTCTCCCGGTCGCCGGGCCGCACCCCCACCAAGGGGGAACCGGTCGATGTGGCCACGGGCACGATGCTGATGGAGCAGACGGACCTCTCACTGCCCGGAGACCTGCCCCTCGTCGTCTCCCGGACCCATCTGTCCTCGTACCGTGCGGGCATCTGCTTCGGGCCGAGCTGGACCTCCACGCTGGACGAGCGCGTCCAGATCGACACCGACGGGGTCGTCTTCGTCGCCGCCGACGGCATGCGCCTGGTCTACCCCGTCCCGGAAGCGCACCAGCCCGTCCTGCCCGCCAAGGGCCCCCGCTGGCCGATGGAGTGGGACGGCAAGCCGGACGGGACCATCACCATCACCGACCCGGTGAGCGGCCTCGTCCGCACCTTCGCCGACCCGCAGCCCTGCGGCGACCCCAGCGCCGCCCAGCTCCCCCTCGCCACGCTGAGGAACCGCAACGGCGCCGGCATCGAGATCGACCGCGGCCCGTACGGCACCCCCGTCGCCGTCCGCCACTCGGGCGGCTACCACCTGAGCGTCGAGACCGACAACCAACGCGTCACCGCACTGCGGCTGCTGCACGAGCGGCCCGACCCGTACGCCGCCGAGACCGGCGACCCGGTGCCGAGCACGCTCGTGATGCGCTACGGCTACGACGAGGCCGGCAACCTCGCCGAGGTCGTCAACTCCAGTGGGAAAGCACTGCGCTTCACCTACGACGACGAGGGCCGGATGCTCTCGTGGACCGACCGCAACGGCACCACCTTCCGCTACGAGTACGACACCGCCGGCCGCGTCGTGCGCACCACCGGCCCGGACGGCATCTACGACGGCGCCTTCTCCTACGACGAGCCGGCCGGAACCACCGTCTACACCGACTCCCTCGGCCACCGCACCGTCTGTCGCTGCAACGCCGACGGCCAGGTCGTCGCGGAGACGGACCCGCTGGGCAACACGACCCGCACCGAGTGGAACGACCGCGGCACCGCCCCGCTGTCGGTGACCGATCCCCTCGGAAACACCACGCGCTACGCCTACGACGCGGAGGACAACCTCACCGCCGTCGAGCACCCGGACGGCACCCGCACGTCCGCGGCGTACAACGCCCTGAACCAGCCGGTGGAGGTGACCGAGCCGGACGGTTCCGTGTGGCGGCACGACTACGACGAGCTCGGCAACCTGACGCGGACCACGGACCCGACCGGCGCCACAACCTGCTACGGGTACGACGAGCGCGGCCACCTGACCACCGTCACCGACGCGCTCGGCCACACGCAGCACCTCACCAGCGAAGCCACGGGCCTCCCCGTCTCCGTGACCGACGCGCTCGGGCACACCACACACGTACGCCGCGACCCCTTCGGCCGCGTCGTCGAACTCACCGACCCGCTCGGTCACCCCACACGCATGGGGTGGACCACGGAGGGCAGACCGAGCTGGCGGGAGGACGCCGAAGGCGCACGGGAGACCTGGGAGTGGGACGGCGAGGGCAACCTCATCCGCCACACCGACCCCGCGGGCGGCACGACCTGCCACACCGCCGGCCCGTTCGACGCACCGGCCACCCGCACCGAACCCGACGGCGCCCGCTACGCCTTCTCCTACGACACCGAGATGCGGCTCACCCGGGTCACCAACCCGCAGGGCCGGGAGTGGGTGTACGAGTACGACGCGGCAGGAAACCTGGTAGCCGAAACCGACTTCAACGGCGCGAGGCTCACCTACGAGGTCGATGCCGCCGGCCGGCTGACTGCCCGCACCAATGCCGAGGGACAAACGCTGCGTTACAAGCGGGACGCGCTCGGCCGCGTCACGGAGCAGCGCGACGAGACCACGGGCGAGGTCACCACCTTCACCTACGACGCGGCAGGGGAGCTGACCGCCGCCACCCGCCCCGACGCCGAGCTGGAACTGTCGTACGACGCCGTGGGGCACGTCCTCTCCGAGACGGTCAACGGCCGCACGACGACCTTCGCCTACGACCCACTGGGCCGCCGCACCACCCGCACCACGCCCTCCGGCCTCACCTCCTCCTGGCGGTACGACGCCCAGGGACGCCCCGCCGAACTGGTGACGGACCACGGCGCCCTCGCCTTCACCCACGACGCGGCGGGACGCGAGACGGAACGCCGCGCCGGGGCACTGGTACTGCGCCAGGCCTGGGACCGCGCCGACCGGCTCACCAGCCAGGTCGCCCGCGCCGGATCAGCACTCCTCCAGCACCGCGACTACGCCTACCGCCCCGACGGCCACCTCACCGAGATCCGCGAACTGGCGACCGGCACCCGCCGCTTCACCCTGGCCCCCTCCGGCCGCGTCACCGGCGTCCGCGCCCACGGCTGGCACGAGACGTATGCCTACGACACGGCCGGCAACATCACCACCGCGCAGGCCCCCGACCACCCCGCACCCGGCGAACGCACGATCGAGGGAACACTCCTCCACCGCGCCGGGCGCACCTCCTACACCCACGACGCGGCAGGCCGCCGCATATCCAAGACAGTCCGCCTGCTGAACGGCCGCAAACGCACCTGGACATACACCTGGAACGCGGAGGACCAGCTCACCTCGGTCACCACACCGGACGGCGGACTGTGGACCTACACCTACGACCCGCTGGGCCGCCGCATATTCAAGGAAGGACCGGACGGCGAGAAGATCCTCTTCTCCTGGGACGGCACCCGCCTCGCCGAGCAGACCACCGCGGACGGCCGCACCACCACCTGGGACCACGCACCCGGCACCCACCGCCCCGTCGCCCAGACGGACCACACCCCGCTCGTCCAGGAACCGGGCGCTTCCCTCCTCACCAAACTCACGGAACCCACCGCCGTCCGCCCCCGCTTCCAGTCGGTCCTCACCGACCTGACGGGCACCCCCACCGAGCTCATCACTCCCGACGGCGAGATCACCTGGCAGCACCGCACCACCCTGTGGGGCACCCCCCTCCCCGGCACCACCCCGGCCGCCGACCACACCTGCCCCCTCCGCTTCCCAGGCCAATACGCCGACCCGGAAACCGGCCTGCACTACAACTACTTCCGTCACTACGACCCGGAGACGGCCCGGTACCTGACACCGGACCCGCTGGGCCTGGCACCCGCACCCAATCCGACCACGTATGTCGATAACCCGCACCTGTGGATCGACCCCCTGGGGCTTGCACCGACATGTGCGCCAGGTTCTGCCGGACGGCAGCCAGGAAAAGAAGTAGCGCCTTACAACCCAGGCTTTGCGAACCGGCAGAAGAACGGGAAGCATCTCCCCGACCTCACGACCCCGCGGGGACGAACGCTCTCCTGGCATGCGGCCGAAAGGGTGGCCGGAACCGGCCCTGGCCGCCCCCCGACAAGCCTTCGGGCCGTCGACCACATCCTGGATAATGGAACGAAAGTGAAATACGACCCTATCCGACAAACCATCCAGGTCAGAGCAATGAATCTGCCGGGTAAACCGTATGTCGCAGTGAGCGCAACGGACCCGAACCATGTGGTGACCGTGATGATTCCGAAGGAGGTGCACGTGCCGTGAGCCAGAAGGCCAGGCTCCTCGAACTGGTTGACGCCTTCATCGAGGGAAAAGACCAATCGATGCGATTGGTCAACGAAATTGAAGGAATCCTTGTCGACCACTATCTGGAGACGAGCGTATTCGAAGAACTGACAGAGCCGCTCGCCCTCTACCGGCCCGGCTGCGGCGCCCCCTACTACGGAGTCGCGGAGATGGCGGATACCCTCAGAGAAGCCCGAGAAGCAATAAACGATCTCGAATGAATGAATCACGAGGTGAATGCCCCTCGGGGAGAAGTCAACAATGGGTCCTTCCCGGTACGCCACCCATCGGGCGGAGAATCTCACGATGGAACCGTCCCCAGTTTCAACAACACCGCCGTCGAACTCCCTACCTGGATGAGCGACTTCAAGGTCCGCTCGCCAATAGAAGGCAGTGTCGTCTGCAATTCCCCGAACCGCATGCGGACAGGCCCCCGCCAGCTGGCGGACACGGAGGGAGACAATGGGAATCACACAGGAAGTGGCCGACAGGCTACGGGCGCTGGCAGCGGGGGAAGGCTCTCGGGAAGAGGCTGCGGCGTGGGCTCTGTCGGTCATGGAGGGAGATGCGCCGGAGCTCGCGGACAAAAATGTCTGGCACGCCCTGGATCAGCTCAGCGGTGCTGATCTCATGCTGGACCCGGACACTCCGATGCACAGCAAAGAACAGTTCCAGCAGTGGCTCCAGGAATTCCTGGAAAATGTGTCGGTCGCATAGCTCCACACGTCGGCACCCGGCACCCAATTCGGACAGCGACACAATGATCGTCGCTCGGAGCTCGCCGGAGAAAATCACGGCACACAAAGGTGTGGTCCTGCCAGGACCCCCTGGCACGGTAGGTGGAGAACAACGCACCCTGGAGCAGCTCCTCCGCCTCATGGCGGTCACCGGGGCCAGGGGGACGAGCACACATGCCCCCTCCGCTTCTCAGCCAATACGCCGCCCCGGAAACCGGCCTCCACTACACCTACTTCCGGCACTACGCCCCGGTACCTGACACCGGACCCGACCAGCCTGGAACCGGGGCCAAACAACCATGTTCACGTCCACAATCCTCTGACATGGCCGGGCCCCTGGGGTCTCAAGGGCGAACCGGGGTGGGACTGGCGCCAACTTGGCAGTGCGCTGCGCGTAGTGGAAGTCGATGGGCAGATTGTGACTTTCGACAACCGTAGACTGGACACAGCGCATTGAAATAGGAAAACCTGTCCCTGTCGAACGCGTGGATCCGAAAACGGCGTCTCCCCCTTCAACAAAGGGAATCACCTGGCGAGAGGAATTCGACAAGCACCTCAAATGATCCTAGAAATAAAAGCGGGAGGGGCAGTTCCGCGCAGAGGAACCGATAACCGCCCTACCCACGCCACGAAAGGCCGCAAAGGTTGACAACAATCAACCATTTCTGGCACCGCGAAGAACTTCCCATCTGCGACGTTCTTCATCGGACGGATGGTCCCTCATTGAGGGTCGAGCTGGACGCAGACACACGGGCCGGTTTTCGCACTTTACACGGGTTCGATCTCGCCGAATTCTTGTCCAGACGTCCGGACGAGATCACCTCGCTAATGGAAACGAATCGCCTCTGCCTCCCCGACGGAGGAGCCTTGTGCGGCGGTGAAGGATCCTACGGGTCAGAAGGTTTCGCTGCGAGAGTGGACTCGAATGATGACATCCGATGGCTCATTTACTTCGAGCAGTCCAACCCGGTCACACGCCTCGATTTCGACAGGGAAACAAATGTCGCATGCTTCAGCACCAGTTCCCACATCACCCTCCGGTTGAATATCGACTCACCAACACACTGAGACATTGCCGGCGAACTGATCATCATTGCGCCGCAGAAGGCAGGAGCGGTCCCGTCAGGATCCCCTGTCCTGCCTGAACCGCTCTCTCCCCGTTCCCCCGCATCCCCCCGTGCCCCATGCCCCCAAGGTGTCAGGTGAACGTGTGTGTCAGGCGACCAGTTCGTCGAAGCTCTCTTCCTGGTTGCGCCCGAAGCTGAGGACCTCGTCGTCGCGGAGGCGGCGCTGGGAACGCCAGATGCTGCTCTTGACGGCGCCCGCACTGACGTCGAGTATGTCCGCGCAACCTCCGGGTCGGTGCGGCCCTCGTAGCTTCTTGTAGCAGGAGGACCGTGTGTATTTCCCAGACCGGGAATACCTAGTCAGATCCCTTCTGGCGGACGGCAATACACTTCATCATGAATCTTGGGAGGGGAACTCCCACCCACCGAACTTTCCGGTACCGGTGGGCATGAAACTCGACTCTGGTCTGATCAACCGCTTCTACCTGGGTATCCGCAACGCCGGGGTGAACCACGTGCTCATCACCCGCCTTGACGGAGAGCAGCCAGGCCAGGCGCTTCCATCGCTACCAGCCACCGAGGAGGTACTCGAATCCCACCTTGCCGGACAGCCGCCGCAACTTCTGGCGGCAGCCCAGGACTTCTCAGGTGCGCTGCTGTTCACCTCTCCGGGGCATGCCGTACTCGGAGAAACCTCCCCCTTCCTCGAAAAGGCGTGTCCCGAAGGGGTCGACACCGCACGGGCGAGGTTCAGCAGGTACGCACGGAGACTGGCCGGGCGGTGGCCCAACCTCCCGAATGTCGCAACCCAATTCTTTCCGAGCCATGCCGCTTGGGCAACCCCTGGAGCAGTGGATCCTGGAAGCCATACGGCCCGGCAGATCGGACTTATGAGGGAACTGGCAGCGGGAAATATCGATCCCTACGAGTTCTCGACATCCTGGTTTACCGAACGACGCGCAGCCGCGCAAGACGGTGAAAGGACCCATAAACACCTGGCCAGGATTCTTGACCTGGTGTTCACCACTGTGGATGATTTCCCGCCTACGCCTGCTCTGGCCGAACCCGGCGACTTGACAGAAGACGAACTTACCCGCCGCATCCGGCGCTTCCTGGAGGAGCTCGACGCACTCGACGCCTCCTCTCCGCAGGAAGACAATCAATGCCCCCTGCGAACGCCCGACCTCACGATAGCTACGTCACCGTGAACTCTGCCGGGGGACGGAGAATGAGACTCCAGAAAAACACCCGGGCAAGGCGAAACCGAAGAAGGTGCACATCGATGACGGAACCTAGGAACAGTGCGGGATGAGCGAGCGTCTGACTCCCCTCGCAAGGGAGATCCTCCAGGACGGCGAGGAAGACTGGGTAATGGTCGACAGCGTGGTCGCCTACGCCTTGGAACACGCCGAGGCCTCGGGAACGGCGCCGGAGGACGTCACGAAGCAATTCCTCACGACCCTTCTCGGGGAAGACCTGATGGAAATCGGCGACCTTGCCGAGGAGGGTTTCAGGCCATGGGACCTTCCTCCCCTGGAAGCCGTTGACCGGTGCCTCGCCGATCTCGAATCCTACGACTGGGAACCACGAGGGGCGCTGTCCTGGTTGTCGATCACCGAAAAAGGGCGTCGTCACCTCCGGGAACTCGCAGGCAACTGACCCGCCCCCCCCCCAGGCGCGACGGCCCCGGCACACAAGAGAGCGGTCCCGTCAGGACCCCCTGTCCTGGCGGAACCGCTCTCTTTCCCCGTTCCCCCGTTGTCCCCGTTTCCCCCGTATCCCCCTGTGCCCCATGTCCCCGAGGGGTCAGGTGGACGTGTGTGTCAGGCGACCAGTTCGTCGAAGCTCTCTTCCTGGTTGCGCCCGAAGCTGAGGACCTCGTCGTCGCGGAGGCGGCGCAGGGAGCGCCAGATGCTGCTCTTGACGGTGCCGACGCTGATGTCGAGTATGTCCGCGATCTCCGGGTCGGTGCGGCCCTCGTAGTAGCGCAGGACCAGCATGGTGCGCTGGAGTTCGGGCAGCCGGGCGAGGGCCTGCCACAGCACGGTCCGCAGTTCGGTGCCGCGCATGGCGTCCTGTTCGCCGGCGGTCTCCGGCAGCTCCTCCGTCGGGTACTCGTTCAGCTTGCGGCGGCGCCAGGCGCTGATGTGCAGGTTCGTCATGGTGCGCCGCAGGTAGCCGCCGACGGCCGCCTTGTCGCTGATGCGGCCCCAGGCACGGTAGGTGGAGAACAGCGCGCTCTGGAGCAGGTCCTCCGCCTCGTACCGGTCACCGGTCAGGTGGTAGGCCGTGGCGTACAGGGAGGCGCGGCGCTCGCGGACGTACGCGGTGAACGCCGCTTCGGCGTCCGCGTCCACCTCGGCGGTGCCGGTCTCCTCGACGGGTCCCAGCGCTGCCGCCTCCCTGTGTTCGCCACTCGTGCGGAAGTCCCCCTCGCTTCCGCGGTCCCCCGTGTTCCCCGTTTCCCCCCGGTCCCCCGTTTCCCCCTGCGGGGCTTCTCCCCTGAGCCCCTCGACCGCGGGGCCGAACACGGTCCGCGGACGCATCCGTCCGGTGCCGCGAGCGCACCCCCGCCCGCTCACGACACCGGACTTCTCCGGCCAGGTCTGAGCGGGAACCGAAGGGACGTGCAGACGCGTGTGAAGGACTGCGCTCGTGTTGGTTCCGTGCAGTGTGTTCATCTCGCGCCCCCTCGGAGCAGACCCGGTCGCTTGCTTGATGACGACAACCCTGCCGTCCCGATTTCATGGCGAGGTCCCCCGTCTGTCACAGCGGTGTCACAAGGGCTGGAGGGTCACACAATGCCCAGGCCAACGGGCGTGTCGTTGCCGGGCGCGGACCGCCGGTCGAAGTATGGGGGCGCCATGGGCCAGAATGGCGCGCGTGCCTTTCCTGTTGCTGATCGAGGACGACGACGCCGTCCGTACCGCCCTGGAGATGGGTCTGACCCGCCAGGGGCACCGCGTGGTGACCGCCGCGTCCGGTGAGGACGGCCTCAAACTGCTGCGCGAACAGCGCCCCGACCTGATCGTGCTGGATGTGATGCTGCCGGGCATCGACGGCTTCGAGGTGTGCCGCCGCATCCGCCGCACCGACCAGCTGCCGATCATCCTGCTGACGGCACGCAGCGACGACATCGACGTCGTGGTGGGGCTGGAGTCCGGCGCCGACGACTACGTCGTCAAGCCGGTGCAGGGCCGGGTGCTGGACGCGCGGATCCGCGCGGTGATGCGGCGCGGCGAGCGGGAGTCCAACGATGCGGCGACGTTCGGCTCGCTGGTGATCGACCGTGCGGCGATGACGGTCACCAAGAACGGCGAGGATCTGCAACTGACCCCGACGGAGCTGCGGTTGCTGCTGGAGCTGAGCCGCCGCCCGGGCCAGGCCCTCTCCCGGCAGCAGTTGCTGCGGCTGGTGTGGGAGCACGACTATCTGGGCGACTCGCGGCTGGTGGACGCGTGTGTGCAGCGGCTGCGGGCCAAGGTCGAGGACGTGCCCTCCTCCCCCACTCTGATCCGCACGGTGCGCGGCGTCGGCTACCGGCTGGATCCGCCGCAGTGAGCGCGGGTCCGCCGCGCGCCCGGTGCCGCGGTCACGCGGCTTTCCCCGGTACGGGCCTGGTGGGCCGTCCGGGTGCGGGGGTGCCCCGTGAGGAAGAACCGAGTACGGAGAACGGAACAGCCGAGTGACCGACGCGCCCTCCGCCGGTGAGCGCCTGCGCGCCCGGCTCGCCGGCATGCTGCCCTCGCTGCGGTTGCGGCTGGTCGTCGTCTTCGCGCTGGTGGCGCTCACGGCCGCCGTCTCCGCCTCGGGCATCGCCTACTGGCTCAACCGCGACGCTGTTCTCACCCGCGCCCAGAACGCGGCGCTGAACGACTTCCGCAAGGCGATGGAGGACAACGCCGGCAATCTGCCCCGCAAGGTGGACTGCCAGGAGCTGCGCGAGGCCGCCGCGCGGATGTCCCGCAGCTCGCAGAACTACCAGGTGCTGCTCGTCGGCGAGACGGCGGACGGCAGGCGCTGCGCCGCGGCCTCGAACGTGGACGACTTCTCCCTGGCGGACGTACCGGAGCGGCTGCGCAGCGCGGTCGCGAAGAAGCGTCCGGTCACCAAGCAGAACAAGCATCCGTACCACCTGTACTGGCAGCGGATCACGCTGGACGGCGATCCGTTCCTCGTCGGCGGTGCGAAGGTGATCGGTGAGGAGCCGACGCCGACCGGCTATCTGCTCAAGTCGCTGGCGCCGGAGCGTGACGACCTCAATTCGCTGGCCTGGTCGCTGGGGATCGCCACCGGGCTGGCGCTGATCGGCGCGATGCTGCTGGCCCAGGCCGCCGCCACCACGGTGCTGCGGCCGGTGCGGCGGCTGGGCGAGGCGGCGCGCAGGCTGGGCCAGGGCAAGCTGGAGACGCGGCTGCGGGTGTCGGGCACGGACGAGCTGGCGCAGCTGTCGCGGACGTTCAACGACGCGGCGGCCTCGCTGGAGCAGCGGGTTGCCGAGCTGAGCGCGCGGGAGGCCTCCAGCCGGCGGTTCGTCGCCGACATGTCGCACGAGCTGCGGACGCCGATGACGGCGATCTCCGCGGTCACCGAGGTGCTGGAGGAGGAGCAGGACAACCTCGACCCGATGATCGCGCCGGCCGTGCAGCTGGTGGTCAGTGAGACCCGGCGTCTCAACGATCTGGTCGAGAACCTGATGGAGGTCACCCGTTTCGACGCGGGCACGGCGAAGCTGGTGCTGGACGACGTGGACGTGGCCGATCAGGTGACCGCCTGCATCGACGCGCGGGCCTGGCTGGACGCGGTGGAGCTGGACGCGGACCGGGGCATCATGGCGCGGCTGGATCCGCGCCGGCTCGATGTGATCCTGGCGAATCTGATCGGCAACGCGCTCAAGCACGGCGGCTCCCCGGTGCGGGTCTCGGTCCGTACCCGCGAGCGGGAGGGCGGTGCCGGGGAGGACCGTTTCGACGACGAACTGGTGATCGAGGTCACCGACCAGGGCCCGGGCATCCCCGAGGACGTCCTGCCGCACGTCTTCGACCGCTTCTACAAGGCCAGCGCTTCCCGTCCCCGTTCGGAGGGCAGCGGTCTGGGGCTGTCGATCGCGTTGGAGAACGCCCATATCCACGGCGGGGAGATCACCGCCCGCAACGCCCCGGAGGGCGAGGGCGGCGCCGTCTTCACCCTCGTCCTGCCGCGGGACGCCCGCCGGGTCGCCGAGGAGCGCGAGAACCCCGAGGGCGACGGCCCGGAGGGCGAGACGGACGCCGACCCCGAAGGCTCCGACGGCTCCGACGGCTCCGACGGCTCCGACGGCTCCGACGGCTCCGACGGGAGCGACGGCGGCGAGAAGGTCCGTAAGCGCCGCAGGACCGGCTGGCGCGGCCGGCGCCGGAACCCCGGCGGCGGGGGGAGCGGCCGGCAACAGGACGGCAGCGACGGCGACGAGACCCAGAACGAGAACCAGGACGGGAACGGGAACGGGACGAAGGGAGGGGGACGATGAGCCGCTGGTCGCCGCGCCGCCGGGCGGTGCAGGACGCCGCCGACACCCCGGGCGTCCCCTCCGCTCCCGCCCGCCCCTCCCGTCCCCGCCGGGCCGCCGGCCGTTCCATGCGCCGGGCCGGGCCGCTGGCCCTGCTGTGCGTGCTGGCCTCACTGGCGGCCGGCTGCGGTATCCGCGCCACGTCGGTGCCCGTGGACGCGGGCGCTGCGCCCTCCCGGGTCGGCTGCGTGCTGCCGACGGACCAGGAGAGCCCGCCGGGCGGTGACGGCGACGCGTTCGTACGCGTCTATCTGGTGTGCGGGTCGCGGGTCTCGCCGGTCGAGCGGGAGGTGCGGATGCCGGGCGGGCGTTCGGCGGCCGAGCGGCTGCCGGTGGCCCGCAAGCTGCTGGCGGAGCTGAAGCGGCAGCCGCGTGCCACCGAGGAGGCCGCCGGGTTCGAGACGGCGGTGCCGGACGATCTGACGGTCGACGGAGCGGCGGACGGCGACCCGGATGAGGCTCTGCGGCTGAACCGGCCGCTGGGCGAGCTGCCGCCGTTCGCGCTGGCGCAGCTCGTGTGCACCTACGCGGACACCGCGGTGGCCGACGCGGACGACGGGGTGATCCTCGGCGGCCCGGCCGGCGACGGCCGCTCGCGGAGTGACGACGGCGACGACGGGGACGCTGGGGCGGACCGGGCGGCGGCCCCGCTCCAGCGCTACGAGTGCAACGCGGCGCTGCGTACCAGCCCGGAGGAGGCCGTGGGCTCCGGCACCGAGGCGTGACGGCCCGCGCCGGGCCTTGAACCTCGGCACCACGCGCGGGAGGTCGCGACGGCCGCCCGGGGCGCACCCGCAAGGCGCGCGCCGCTCCCGTCCGGGGACGGTGCCGGGGCGGTTCGCGCACGGATGTCCGGTACGGGTGGTGCCGGTGGTGTTGACGGTGTTCATGGGGAATGCCGGGACACGCGTGTGACACAGTCCTGACCTGCTGGGCACACTGCCGCCGGAACCACGGCGGAATGCGGCGGCGTCCTTTAGGGACGTGCAGCGCCTTGGCTCCGGCGGACCGTCCTCCGCCTCCCGAATCCGCCTCGCGGGACTTCTCCTGCTGGCGGCACACCTGTGTCTCGTCGGCTGGCTGACGCTGCGCCCGCTCGCGGTGCCATGGGTGGCGCCCGCCAACTTGCACCCCCTCGCCACGATCCGCTCCGACCTGGCGGACGGGCCGCGGGCCGCGCTGGAGGGGATGGGCGGCGATCTGCTGATGCTGGCCCCCTTCGGGGTGCTGCTGCCGCTGGCCACCGGGCGGCTGCACCGGCCGCTGCCGGGCACCGTGGCCCGGACGGTGTTCGCGGGGGCGATGCTCTCGGTGCTGCTCCGGCTGGCGCAGACGGGGGTGCCGGGCCGGGTCGTCGACGTCGACTCGGTGCTGCTGAACACCATGGGGGTCGCGCTGGCGGTGGCGCTCGTCTTCCCGCCGGTCCGCCGCTGGCTGCGGCACCGGGACGGCGGGTACGGCAGCCGGCTCGGGGGCAGCCGCCGGGAGCGGGACGCGGCCTCGGGGCGGGGCGCCGCCGTGGAACGCAAGGCTGAGGCCCGTACGTCCGGGGTCCGTCTGCGGGAGGAGAGCGCCGGGGGGACGACCCCGAGAACGACCAGGGTCGGTACGGCCCCGTAGTGGGATGTTTGTCCTGTTGATCCGGTCTACCGTCGAAGACAGGAAGCCGACCCCGGGAGCCGGAGAACGGCCCCGGCCCGGCAGCCGCCGCGGATCCGCACCGGCGGACCGGCGGACGGCGGACCGGATGAGACAAGGAGCCCTCCATGGCCGCAACGCTTGCCCGCCCCAGCCAGGGCCGGATGATCGGTGGCGTCTGTGCCGCCCTCGCCCGGCGCTTCGGCACCACACCGACCACGATGCGGGTGCTCTTCGTGGCCTCGTGCCTGCTTCCGGGGCCGCAGTGCCTGCTCTACCTCGCCCTGTGGGTGCTGCTGCCCAACGAGCGCCCGGGCGGCACGTCCACCTGGTGACCCGCACATGACGCGGCGGCGGGCACCCCCGGACCAGGGGGTGCCCGCCGCCGTTTCGCCGTCCCCGGCGCGTCCGTCAGCGCGCCGGCCGGCCGCGTCCGCTCCTCGGCGTCCGCCCGGTGGAGGCCCCGCTCAGCGGGAACCGCCGACCGGGAGGACCTGGCCGAGCGGGAGGCCGCCGAGCATGCCGCCGCCCGGAGAGGACTTCTTGCCCTTCGCGGACTTCTGAGCGTTCTCGGCGACCGTCTCGCTGGCGTCCAGCGGGGTGCCGGTCAGGGCGGAGGTCAGGGCCTCGTGGGCGACGCCCACCGGCTGGGAGAGCCCGCCGGGCAGCCCCTGGGTGGCCTCCCGGACCGGGAGGTTGCCCACGGTGCGGCCCGCGGTTTCGGTGACCGGACCGAGCGCCTGGCCGCCCGGGGCGGCGGCCAGCGCGTCGGTGGGGGCCGCGGCGGCGGTGCCGGCGCCGGCCAGCACGAGGGCGGCGCCCGTCGCGACGGCGCCCAGGGTCTTCTTGGCTACCTGCATCATCAGTGTCCACATCCTCGGAACGGGGGATTCGCGCAGCCCGGAAGGGCTGTGAACAGCTCAGGGGAGGGGCTTGGCAGCCCGGAGGGGTTGAGCGGTCCGGCGAACGTAGCCAGGAATTCCGAGCGGTCGCAAACACCCCGGCCGTGTCGCCCGTCGCGGCGGGGCGGCGGGCGGCGGCGGGGCCGCGAGGACGGCCGGCCGCCGCGCGCGGGGTGCGCGGCGGCGGCCGAACCGCTGGTCACCGGGGGTCAGTCGGCGGTGTCCTGGAACAGCCACTCGGACTTGAGGGCGGCGTAGCCCGGCTTGACGACATCGTTGATCATGGCGAGACGTTCATCGAAAGGGATGAACGCGGACTTCATCGCATTGACGGTGAACCACTGCATGTCGTCGAGCGTGTAGTGGAACGTCCTGACGAGCTGAGTGAACTCGTTGGTCATGCTCGTGCCGCTCATCAGGCGGTTGTCGGTGTTGACGGTCGCCCGGAAGTGCAGCCTGCGCAGCAGCCCGATCGGGTGCTCGGCGTACGAGGGGGCGGCGCCGGTCTGGAGGTTGGAGCTGGGGCACAGCTCCAGCGGGACGCGCTTGTCACGGACGTAGGAGGCCAGGCGGCCCAGCTTGACGGCGCCGTCGTCGGCGACCTGGATGTCGTCGATGATGCGCACACCGTGGCCGAGCCGGTCGGCGCCGCACCACTGGAGGGCCTGCCAGATCGACGGCAGCCCGAAGGCCTCGCCGGCGTGGATGGTGAAGTGGTTGTTCTCCCGCTTGAGGTACTCGAACGCGTCCAGGTGGCGGGTGGGCGGGTGGCCGGCCTCGGCGCCGGCGATGTCGAAGCCGACGACGCCCAGGTCGCGGTAGCGGTTGGCCAGCTCCGCGATCTCCAGGGCGCGGGCGGCGTGCCGCATCGCCGTCAGCAGCGCCCCGACGCGGATGCGGTGCCCGGCGGCGCGGGCGCGGCGCTCGCCCTCGCGGAAGCCCGCGTCCACGGCTTCGACCACCTGTTCCAGCGTCAGGCCGCCCAGCAGGTGCTGTTCGGGTGCGTAGCGGACCTCGGCGTAGACGACGCCGTCCGCCGCCAGGTCCTCGGCGCACTCGGCGGCGACCCGGAAGAGGGCCTCGCGGGTCTGCATCACGCCGACGGTGTGCGTGAACGTCTCCAGATACCGCTCCAGCGAGCCGGAGTCGGCGGATTCGCGGAACCAGGTCTCCAGCCGGCCGGCGTCGGTCTCGGGCAGCGCGTCGTAGCCGGTCTCGCGGGCCAGTTCGACGATGGTGGCGGGGCGGAGGCCGCCGTCGAGGTGGTCGTGGAGCAGGACCTTGGGGGCGCGGTGGATCTGGTCCGGGGTGGGGACGGCACGTGCGGGAACGGTGCCCTTGGGGACGGTGTTCTCGGTTTCGCTTACCATCTCGGCACTGTAGCGCCTACGCGCGTAGAAGGCAGGAGGCCCGCTGTCGTTTCCCAGCCTCCTTGCCCCAACCCCCTGCCTGCGGCGCGGCGTCGTGCCATTGTTGCGCCATGGCTCAGCGAGCGTTGCCCGCAAGGGAACCACGCCTGGGACGGCCCCACGGGGCCGTGGGGCAGGCCCCGCACGCCGTCGTCCTCGTGCTGCCGGGCGGCGGCACCACCAGCAGCGCCCGGCGCGGCTCGGCGCTGGCCGCGGCCATGGCGGTGCCGCTGGCCAGGCGGCTCGGCCGGGCCGCCTCGCGCGACGATCCGCTGGTGGCGCACGTCGTGCACTACCGGTACCGCGGCTGGCACGGCGAGGCCGCCCACCCCGCGCGGGACGCCGAGTGGGCCGTCGGGGAAGTGGTACGGCGCTACGGCGACATCCCCGTGTGCCTGGTGGGCACCGACATCGGCGGCCGGGCCGCACTGCGCGCCGCCGGGCACCCCGCGGTGGCCTCCGTCGCCGCGCTGGGCCCCGCGCTGGCCGACGACGCCGGCGCCGAGACGGAACCGGTACGGCAACTGCTGGGCCGTCATGTGCTGCTGGTGCACGGCGCCGACGACTCCCGCACCGAGCCGAAGCTGTCCTTCCGCTTCGCGGAGCGCGCCAAGAAGATCAACGCGCAGGTGTGCCGGTTCGAGGTGCACACCGACGGGCACGGACTGCGCGGATTCGCCGCCGAAGTCGCCGCCCTCACCTGCGACTTCGCCCTCGGCACCCTGTGCGCCCGCGACTTCTGCCGGCCACTGGCCGACGCCTTCGCCGCGCCCCCGCCACTGGGGCTGCGGATGCCGCTGGCGAGCGGATTCGGCAAGACCCTGCGGTAGGGCGGACGGGCACGCCCCGGGCGCCCTAGGATCGGGTCCCGTGTTCACCCGTCCCGCTTCCACGACCGACGAGACGATCGCGCGGGCGGTCGCCGCGCACTGGCTGACCGCGGCCGGGTCCGTCGAAGTCACCCATCTGCCCTGGGGCTTCGGCGCACACCACTGGCGGGCGGACGGCGGCGGGCGCACGCTGTTCGTGACGCTCGACGAGCCCTCGCCCCGGCACACCGCCGCCTCGCTGGAGGCCGCCTACACGGGGGCCGCCGCGCTCGCCGCCGCCGGTCTCGAAGTGGTGTGCGCGCCGGTGCCCGCGGCCACCGGGCGCTTCACCGTGGACATCGGCACCGGCCTGCTGAGTGCGACACCGTGGCTGGAGGGGCGCTCCCCCGGCCAGGAGGAGGCCCGCGAGCCGGGCCATGTGCACAAGGTCGTCGCCGCGGTGACGGCACTGCACCGCAGTACGCCGCCGGACGGTCTGCCGCGCTGGGCCCCGAAGGTCGGCCCGGCGTTCGCCGACGAGCTGCGAGCCCGCACCGCGCGCCCCTGGTCCTCGGGCCCGCTGGCGGAGGAGGCCAGGACGGCGCTCGCCGAGCACTGTGACGCCGTCGCGCGCTGGACGCAGCGGTATCTGCGGCTGGCGGAACGTGCGCGCTCCGCCCGCGACACCTGGGTGCCGACCCACGGGGAGCCGCACTTCGCCAATCAGATCGTGGGCCCCGACGGGCTGAAGCTGGTCGACTGGGAGTCCCTGGCCCTGGCTCCGCGCGAACGGGACCACACCGCTCTGCTCGCCGCCGGTGCGGACGGCCTGGACTCCGATGCCGAGATGCTCGAACTGTTCGCGCTCGACTGGCGGCTCTCCGAGATCGTCGAGTACGCGCAATGGTTCGAGGCGCCGCACACCGGCAACGACGACGACCGCACCGCGCTGGAGGGCCTGCACGAGGAGCTGGCCGCCGATCCCGCCGAGCACCCCCCGGTGCCGTAGGACCGGCGCCGCGGGCGGCTGGTCAGCGCTCGCCCGGCGGCACCGGACGGCTCTCCCGGGCCCGGCCGCGGAGCAGTGCCCGCACCATGGCGTCGGGCTCCTCGGTGTGCAGGCGCAGGGTGCGGGCGGTGCCGACGGCCCCGAGCGGACGGCGGAAGGTGACCGGTCCGGTCAGCTGTACGGTGACCGAGGTCTGGCCGCCCACCGGCACCGTCAGCGTCTCCTCGGACACGGCCGGCTGCCCTCCGTCGAAGCGCCGGTCGACGCACGCGGAGGCGATCAGCCCGGCGGGTATCGCCACGTCCAGCAGCGCCCCGTACCGCAGGCGCAGTGAGCCGTCGGGGTGCACGACGTGCGGGCGGACCACGCAGGCGGCGTGCGGTCCGGTGACCGTCAGGAGGCCGTAGCCGTCCACCACCAGCAGCACGGCGTGGACCGGCGGCGAGGTGACGAGCAGGGCCAGCACGACCGTCTCGACGACGCACACGAATCCGAGCCCCAGCAGGGTGGCGGCCTGGGCCGCGGAGTAGGGGGCGGCGAGGTCCCCGGGGCCCACTCCGGCGCGGCGGCGGGCCAGCCACAGGGGGATGCTCGACAGGGACCGGGCCTCGTGGGCGGCGAGCCGGCGGGCTGCCCGCAGGGCGCGGCTCACCGCTCCTCCCGGGCGGCGCGGGCGCGTTCGGTCAGCAGGGTGACGGCCTGCCGTACGGCTTCGGCCTGGGCGGGGGACAGATCGTCGTAGAGGGCCTGGGCGAAGACGGCGGGCAGGGAGGGGTCCCGCATGGAGGCGCCGAGCGGCATGTGGCGCAGCGCCGCTCGCGGTACGCAGTCGACGACGGCACGGGCCGCGCGGGCGACACGGGGGTCGTCCGGTGCGGCGTCGGCCAGTCCGTCGAGCAGCGCGTACGCCTCGCGGGTGCGCTTGGCCGAGGCCGCGTCGGCGGTGAGGGTACCGGCGAGGGCGACCACCTCGCGGTGCGCCTCGGGCGGCGCGGAGGTCTCCAGGAGGGCGAGGACCTCGCCGTCCTTGGCGGAGACACCGCCGGGTGCCGGGCCGGGTGCGGGTGCCGCGGCCCGGCCCAGGAGTTCCGTCAGTTCCGGGGAGAGCGGCGCGTTCGGGGGCAGGGCGCCCTCCTCGGCCTGGCGCAGCAGCTGTGCGAGGCGGGCGCGGCGGTCGCGGATCTCCTCCTCCTGGTGGCGCAGTTCGGCGTCGAGTTCGGTCAGCACCTCGCGCAGTTCGGTGCCGGTGTCGTCGGCGAGGACGTCGCGCACCTCGTCCAGGCCGAGGCCGAGCGCGGTGAGGCGGCGTACGCGGGCGAGCCGGACGGCGTCGGCCAGCCGGTACTCGCGGTAGCCGTTGGCTCTGCGCGGGGGCTCGGGCAGCAGGCCCTGGTGGTGGTAGTGGCGCACGGTACGCGGGGACACACCCACGAGCGCGGCCAGTTCTCCGATCCGCATGGGCTCAGTAGAAACGTTGCCGCCACGGCAAGGTCAACAGGCGGTCCGCGGCGGGGTTCAGGCGCGCACGGCGGTGTGGACCGTCGTCGCGGTGAGGTAGAAGACGTCGGGGCGGCGCAGGATGCCGTCGGGTGAGGCGTCGTCCAGCAGCGCGTCGAGGGTGGCCACGTCCTCGGCGTCGAGCACCCCGGCCAGGGAGTCGCGGGTGCGGGCGAGGCGTTCGCGTACGTGGGCGCGGGCGACGGGGTCCAGCGGTGCGGGCAGGTCGGTGAGGAAGGTGCGGCTGCCGGTGGGGGTCAGTCCGGCGGCCACCAGCAGGCCGGGCCAGTCCTCCACGGTGCGGGTGTGGCCCGGCAGTTCGGCCCGCATCGCGGTGAACCGGTCCTCCTCGGCGGCGTCCAGCCGGGCCTGGAGTCCGGGCCGGCCGATGCCGATGTCGCGGGGCAGGCAGCGGGTGGGCAGCCCTCGTTCCCGTACGGCCAGCACACCGCCGGGGCGCAGCACGCCGGCGAAGGTCTCCAGTGCGGCGCGCTGGTCGCCCAGGTGGTGGACGACGTTGCTGGTCCACACGAGGTCGGCGGTGCCCAGGCCGGGCAGGTCGGCGGGCAGGTCGGCGCGGCGGGTGGTGATGCGGGAGGCGAGCCCTTCGCGTTCGGCGCGGGCGCGGGCTCTGCTCAGCAGGCCGGGTGCGCTGTCCACGGCGACGGTCTCGGCACCGGGGAAGGCGTGGGCGAGGGCGGTGGTGCTCACGCCGGGGCCGCTGCCCAGGTCGAGGACGCGGGTGACGGGGCGGTTGCCGGTCAGGTCGTGCAGCCAGGCCGCGGCTCCTTCGAGGAAGGGCGTGTTCAGTTCGGCCTCGCGTTCCAGGTGTGCGGCCATGGCCTCCCAGTCGGGTTCGGTGGCGGTGTGGCCGTCGGCGTGGGAGTGCGCGTGGGCGCCGTGGCCGTGGGAGTGGGCGCCGGGGTGGTGCGGAGTCATGCGGTCTCCTGGGGTGCGGTGGGGGCGGGTTCGGCGCGCAGCAGCCGTCCTCTGCGGCCGAGGAGGAACTTCTTGAACGCCGCGACGGGCGGGGTGTCGGGGCGTCCGGCCTGCCAGGCCAGTCCGATCTCGCGGACGGCGCGCGGCGCGGTCACGGTCAGCTCGACGACGCCGGGCCGGGGGAAGACGGGCGGCGGCAGCAGGGCGACACCGAGGCCGGCGGCGACCAGTCCGCGGATGGTCTCGGCCTCCTCGCCCTCGAAGGCGATGCGGGGGGTGAACCCGGCCTCGGCGCACAGGGTCTCCAGGATGCGCCGCATGCCGTAGCCGGGTTCCAGGGTGACGAAGGACTCGCCGGCGGCTTCGGCGAGCCGGACCCGTTTGCGGGTGGCGAGCCGGTGGTCGTCGGGGACGACCAGCCGCAGCCGCTGTTCGTCCAGCCGCCGGGCCACCAGATCGGGTGCGTCGGGCACCGGTGAGGTCAGGCACAGGTCGAGTTCACCGGCGCGGAGCCGCTCCAGCATGGCGTCGCCGTAGTTCTGCACCAGGGAGAAGCGGACGCGCGGGTGGTCGGCGCGGAAGGCGCGCAGCAGTTCGGGGACGGTCTCCCAGCCGAGGGTGTGCAGGAAGCCGAAGGCGACCTTCCCGGTGGCCGGGTCGGCGTCGGACCGTACGGCCTCGGCGGCCTGTTCGGCGGCGGCCAGTGCGCGTTCCGCGCAGGCCAGGAAGGTGCGGCCGGCGGTGGTGAGGGAGACTGTGCGGCCGTGCCGGGCGAAGAGGGCGACGCCCAGGTCGGCCTCCAGCCGGGCGAGGGAGCGGCTGAGGGAGGACTGCGGGATGCCCAGCTCGTGTGCGGCGCGGGTGACGTGCTCGTGCCGGGCGACGGCCGCGAACTGGGCGAGGCGCGGGGTGAGCAGCAGCGCCCCGGTGGCGCCGGGCGGGGGCGCTCCGGGTGTGACGGAGATGTCTTTCTTGTTGCGTGACGGTGACACAGCTCCCTCTCGCACACGTCCTGACTGCGGTGATGCGGTACGGGAACGATTTTCGCACTTTCATGCATTGGACGGATGAAAGGGCTGGTCGTACGTTCGAGTCATGCCTGCTCTTGATACCGGGGCGTCCACCGAACCGGTGGACGCCTCGCCTGTGTCTTCCGTCCCTTCCGCAGACACCGACCGCCGCGGCACCGAGGGCCCCGGCACGGCCGCCCACGACGCGACGAAGCTCAGCCCCGGCGACCCCGGGCACGGGCGGATGCGGCTGGCGCTGTTCGCCGCCGGGCTGTGCACGTTCGCCCTGCTGTACTCCACCCAGGCCCTCCTCCCGGAGATCTCCCGCTCCCTGCACGCCGCCCCCGACCAGGCGAGCTGGACGGTCTCCGGCGCGACCATCGGGCTGGCCGTCGCCGTGCTGCCGCTGGCGGCGCTCTCCGAACGGTTCGGGCGGCGCCGGATGCTGACCGTCTCCATGGCGGTGGCCGTCGCCCTGGCCCTCGTCATCCCGTTCGCGCCCAGCCTTCCCGTGCTGATCGCGCTGCGGACGCTGCAGGGTGCCGCCGTGGCCGGGGTGCCCGCCTCCGCGATGGCGTTCCTCTCCGACGAGGTGCGCAGCAGGCATCTGGTCGGCGCCGTCGGCCTGTTCGTGGCGGGCAACAGCGTCGGCGGCATGAGCGGGCGCATCCTGACCGGCTGGGTCACCGAGGCGTGGGGCTGGCGCGCCGGGCTCGGTGCCGTCGCCGTCACCTCCCTGCTGTGCCTGGTCGCCTTCCGGCTGCTGGTGCCGCCGGCCCGCCACTTCACCCCGGCCCCGCTGCACCCCAGGAAGGTCGCGGCCACCGTCCGCTCCCACCTGGGCAACCCGCTGCTGCTGCGGCTGTACGCCATCGGGCTGCTGTTCATGGTGGTCTTCGGCGCCGTCTACACCGTGATCGGCTACCGGCTGGTGGCCGCGCCGTTCGGGCTCTCGCAGGGCCTGGTGGGCTCCGTCTTCGTCATCTACCTGGTGGGAACCGTCGCCTCGGCCACCGCCGGACGGCTCAACGCCCGCCTGGGCCGGCGCGGCACCCTCTACCTGGGCATCGGCACCGCCTCCGCGGGGCTGCTGGTCAGCCTCGCCGACAGCCTCGTCGCCGTCGTCGCCGGGCTCGTCCTGATCACCGCCGGGTTCTTCGCCGGGCACGCGGTGGCCTCCGGCTCGGTCAGCCGCACCGCCACGCACGGGGCGGCCCAGGCCTCCGCCCTGTACCAGATGGCCTACTACATCGGCAGCTCGCTGGGCGGTGCGCTGGGCGCCGCCGCGTTCGCCGCCGGCGGCTGGACGGGGACGGTGGCGCTCGCGCTCGCCGCCATGGTGCTGGCCGCCGGCGTCACCCTGTACGCCAGCCACCGGGCGAGGGCGCTCAGCCGCACCTGAAGTCCGCCGGTCCCACCCGTGAGGGGCGCGCCCGCCAAGGGGCGCGCCCCTCACCTTAGGTTCTAGTAGTCGTCGCAACACCCCAGCTCAAGGGGTGCGATGGATTTCGAGATCCGAGCGGACCGGGCTCCGCAGGGGCGTAATAAGTTGTCCCGGGAGCGGGAGGCATACTCCCGGCTCGTGCAGCAGGGATACAGCAACACCGAAGCGTGCCGGATCGTCGGCGTTGACCGCAGGACGGGC
>NZ_JODR01000022.1 GCF_000725885.1 Streptomyces albus subsp. albus
CCCCCCCCCCCCCCGTCCCGCATGGAGGTCCCCCGATGCTCGAACTCCCCGCCGACGAGGCCCTGATCGCGGGAGAATGGCGGCGCGGCGCCGGACCACCCGTCGACACCGTCGACCCGGCGACCGGCCGGACGCTCACCACCGTCCACAGCGTCTCCGCCGAGGAGACCCACGAGGCCGCCGAACGCGCTGCCGAGGCCGCCGCCGAACCGGTCTGGCGCGAGCTGCGCCCGCACCTGCGGGCCCGACTGCTGCACCGCATCGCCGAGTTGATCGAACACGACGCCGACCGGCTGGCCGATCTCCAGACCGCCGACACCGGCAAGAGCCGTACCGAGACCGGTGCCCTCGTCAGCAGCGCGGCCGGCACCTTTCGCTACACCGCCGCGGCACTGGAGACCGCCGAGGACGCCGTCACGCCCTCCCGGGGCCCGTACGTCACGCTGAGCCTGCACGAACCGATCGGCGTCGTCGGCGCCATCACCCCGTGGAACTCGCCGGTGGCCAGCGACGCCCAGAAGCTCGCCCCGGCGCTGGCCGCGGGCAACGCCGTCCTCCTCAAGCCCGCCGAGTGGACCCCGCTGGTCGCCCTCGCCCTGGGCCGACTGGTCCACCGGGCACTCGAAGAAGCCGCACTGCCCGCCGGGCTGCTCTCCGTACTGCCCGGCCCGGGCAGCGTCGTCGGCGAGGCGATCGTCGGCCACCCGCGCGTCGGCAAGGTCGCCTTCACGGGCGGCACCGCGACCGGACGCAGGATCGGGCGCGTCGCCGCGGAGAAGGTCATGCCCGTCTCGCTGGAACTCGGCGGCAAGTCGCCGACCATCGTCTTCGAGGACGCCGACCTGGAGCGGGCACTGGCCGGAGTCATGTTCGGCATCTTCTCCTCCAGCGGCCAGTCCTGCGTCGCCGGCTCCCGGCTGTTCGTGGCGCGCTCGCGCTACGAGGAGTTCACGGACGAACTCGTCGCCCGCACCCGCGATTTGCGCGTCGGCCCCGGAACCGACCCGGACACCCAGGTTGCCCCGCTCGTCCACCACCGGCACCGGGACGCCGTCGCGGCGCACGTCGAGCGGGCCCGGGCGGAGGGAGCACGCGTGCGGTGCGGAGGGCGAGCACCCGAGGGCGAGCGCTGGCGCGACGGCGCCTACTACCTGCCCACGGTCCTGGACGGGCTGCCCCACTCCGCCGCCGTGTGCCAGGAGGAGATCTTCGGCCCCGTACTCGTCGCCCTGCCGTTCGACGACGAGGACGATCTGGTCGCCCAGGCCAATGACAGCGTCTACGGCCTCGCCTGCGGCATCTGGACCGCCGACCACCGCACCGCGTGGCGCGTGGCGCGGCGTATCGAGGCCGGGACGGTGTGGATCAACACCTACAAGCAGTTCAGCGTCTCCACCCCGTTCGGCGGCATGAAGGACAGCGGGCTGGGCCGGGAGAAGGGCCGCGAGGCCATCCGCGGCTACCAGCGGCAGAAGAGCCTCTACTGGTCGACCGACGACCACCCGCTGCCCTGGGCCGGCTGACCGCAGCCCCCACCGTCACCGGGCCGTACGGCCGGCCGCGGCACCGCGCCGCCCACCGTCCCGCCGCCCCCGCACCGGACCGTCACCGCGAGCCGCGTGCCCCCGACCACCGCCCCCGCCCGCACAGTTGGAGACGACGATGCCGCACGACGCCGCCCCGCACGAGCCCATCGCACGGCTGCGTGCCCTGCGCTCCGTGGAGTTGCACACCCCCGCCTTCACCGAGGCCGCCGACTTCTACACCGAAGTGTGGGGCCTGGAGACCGTCGAGTCCGGCCGCGACGGCGTCTGGCTGCGCGGAACCGGCGAGGAGCACCACGCCCTCGCGCTGCGCCCCGCCGAGCGCAACGGGCTCGGGCGGATCAGCTTCGCCGTCGCGACCCCCGCCGAGATCGACGAGGCGGCCCGCCGGCTGCTGCTGCGGGGCATCGTCCCCGTCGCCGGTCCCGGACCGCTGGAGCAGGCGGGCGGCGGCTACGGGCTGCGGTTCACCGACCCCGAGCACCGGCTGATCGAGCTGAGCGCCCACACGGAGGCCGTCGCACCGCGCGGCAGGGACGCCGCGGTGCCCGTCGGGGTCACCCACGCCGTGCTCAACACCGCCGACATCGACGCCCTCGTCGGCTTCTACTGCGACGTCCTCGGCCTGCGGGTCTCGGACTGGTCGGAGCACCAGATGGCGTTCCTGCGCTGCAACGCCGACCACCACTGCATCGCCTTCAACCAGGCGGAGTGGGCGTCGCTCAACCACGTCGCGTACGAGATGACGTCGCTCGACCACTTCATGCGCGGGCTCGGCCGGCTGCGGCACCACGGCATCGTCCCCGAGTGGGGGCCGGGCCGGCACGGACCGGGTGACAACACCTTCTCCTACTTCACCGACCCGGCCGGACTGGTGTGCGAGTACACCTCCGAGGTCGCCCAGATCGTCGAGGACGCCTGGATCGCCCGCGTCTGGCGCCGCACCCCCGAACTCTCCGACCTGTGGGGCACGGCAGGGCCGCCCTCCGCGCAGATCCGCGCCCACATGGCCGGCCGCCCCGACCCCGGCCCGCTCGCCGCGAACCGCGCATCCGCTCCGCAGGAGGCCACCGCATGACCGCCACCACCCGCCCCGCCGCCCCCGCGGCCTCCCGCACCTGCGCGGGTCCGCCGCAGGCCCCTTCCCGTACCACCCGCACGGTGGGCCTCGTCGGCTGGGGAGCCATCGGCCGTGTCGTCGGCCGGGCCCTCGCGGAAGGAGCCGTCCCCGGCGCCGCGCTGGCATGCGTGGTCGACAACCGGGTGCTCGGCAGCGACTGCCCGGCGCCCCAGCTCGGCTTCGAGGACGCGTTGCAGCGCTGCGATCTGATCGTGGAGGCGGCGGGCCAGGCCGTCGTCCGCGAGTGGGGCGAGCGTGTGCTGCGCTCGGGCACCGACCTGCTGATCGCCTCGACCGGCGCGCTGACGGACGCCGGCCTCTTCGTCCGGCTGCGCGATGCGGGGCCCGGCCGGGTCTACTTCACCGGCGGAGCCGTCGGCGGCCTCGACCTGTTGCAGGCCGTGCGGGGGCTGGGGCCCCTCGACGAGGTCCGGCTGACCACCACCAAACTGCCCTCCACCCTGGAACAGCCGTGGATGGACGAGCGGCTGCTGGCCCGGTTGCGCACCGCGGAGGCGCCGGTCGAGGTGATGACGGGCACCGCGCGGGACGTGCCCGCCAAGTTCCCCCGGTCCACCAACGTCGCCGCCTCGGTCGCCCTCGCCGTCGGCGACCTCGACCGGGTCACGGTACGCGTCGTCGCCGACCCGGCCGCCACCCGGACCCGGCACCTCATCGAGGCGTCCGGCAGCCACGGTGCCTACCGTTTCGAGGTCGAGCACCGGCCCGACCCGGCCAACCCGGCCACCAGCCAGGTCGTGCCCCACGCGGTGCTGCGCAGCCTCGCGGCGCTCGCCGGGCGGACGGGGCAGATCCTGTGAGCGGCACGGCCGGGACGGCGTACGACATCGACGGGCTGCATCTCGAACAGGCCGGACAGGACGGGCCGCTGCTGGTCTGCCTGCACGGCATCGGCTCCTCCTCCGCCGCCTTCGTCCCGCAGCTCGACGGGCTCTCCGCACGGGTGCGCCTCCTCGCCTGGGACGCGCCCGGATACGGCAGGTCCGCCGACCCCCGCGGCCCGCTGGACCTCGACGGCTTCGCCGACACGGCGGCTGCCCTCATCCGGCGCCATGCCGGGGAGGGCGGCCGGGCGCACCTCCTCGGCGTCTCCTGGGGCGGAGTCGTCGCGCTCAAGGCCGCCGTCCGGCACCCGGCGCTCGTGGCGAGCCTCGTCGTCGCCGACAGCAGCCGCGGCTCGGGGACCGACCCGCGAAAAGCGGCGGGCATGCGGGCACGCGTTGCCGAGCTCGCCGAACTCGGTCCCCGCGCCTTCGCCGAGAAGCGCGGCCCGCGACTGGTCTCGCCCGAGGCGCCGGCCGCCCTCGTCAGGCGCGTCACCGACACCATGGCCGATGCCGTCCGGCTGCCGGGCTACGGCTACGCCGCCGAGTCCATGGCCGCCACCGACCTCGGCCCCTTCCTCCCCGCCGTCACCGCGCCCGCGCTCGTGCTGTGCGGGGACCGGGACCAGGTCACCGGCGTCGAGGCGAGCCAGTCCCTCGCCGGCCCCCTCCACAAGTCCGCCTACGTGATCGTCAAAGGCGCCGGTCACCTGGCCAACCAGGAACAGCCCGAGGCGTTCAACGCCTGGGTGCTGTCCCACCTGAGCATCACCGACCGCATCCCCGAGTGAACAGCCCTCCGGGGCGGGCCCACGACCGGCACCAACGGGCACCACCGCCGGCACCCACTACCGGCACACAACCGGCACCAGGACCGGCACAGACGACCGGCACCCAACGACCGGCACCCAACGACCGGCACCCAATGACCCCACCCACGACCGAAAAGGAGCACACCATGCCTCTCTCCACCACCGCGTACGACAACGGCGGCGACCTGGCCGCCTACACCGACAGCCTCATCGCGACCCGGGAGAGCCGCGAGCCCGACTGGGACACCCTCGCCTTCCAGACCAAGGCCGGTGAGCAGTACCGCCGCGCACAGATCCGCTACGTCGGCTCCGGCGCCACCGGGAACCACGAGGGCGACAACCGGATACTGCCCTCCGGCGGCTTCACCTTCTCCAACATGCTGCTGCCGCCCGGCGCCGAGGGCCCCGAGCACACGCACCACGACGTGGAGGAAGCCTTCTTCGTCCTGGAGGGCGAGGTCCGCGTCGGCATCCACCGCGGCAAGGACGAGGTCGAATACCGCACCCTGGGCTACCGCGACATGATCGTCGTCCCGGCCGGCGTCGCCCGCAGCCTCAAGAACGAGGGCGACACCGACGCGCTGTTCTGCGTCGTCATCGGCACGCAGAAGCCGCAGGTGCCGACCTACCCCGAGCACTCGCCCATGCACGGCGTGACGCGCGACTGATGAGCGCGCACAGCAGGCACGACAGTGGCAGGCGGACCGTCGTCGTCACCGGCGCCGGCCGTGGCCTCGGACTGGCCACGGCCCGCCGGGTCGCGGCGGACGGACACCGCGTCGTCGTCGCGGAACTCGACCCGGAGCGGGGCGAGTCCGCCACCGGGGCGCTGCGCGCGGAAGGCGCCGACGCGCACTTCGTCCGGGTGGACGTCGCCGACCCCGAGTCGGTGGCGGCGCTGGCCGGACAGGTGGCCGCACTCGGCCCCGTGCACGGGCTCGTCAACAACGCGGGCCTGGCGGACGCGGTCGGCGGCAAGGAGTTCCACGAGATCGACGTGGCCGAGTGGGACCGCATCATGACGGTCAACGCCCGCGGCCCCTGGCTCGTCGCCCGGGCACTGCTGCCCCATCTGGTGGCCACCGGCAGCGGGCGCATCGTCAACCTCGCCTCGGACGCGGCGCTGTACGGCTCGCCGAGGCTGGCCCACTACATCGCCTCCAAGGGCGCGGTCATCTCCCTCACCCGGGCGATGGCCCGCGAGGTCGGTGACAAGGGCGTCACCGTCAACGCCGTCGCCCCCGGCATCACCGAGGGCGAGTCCACCGACCGGGTACCGGCCGAACGGCACGCGCTCTACCGCACGCTGCGGGCGATCTCCCGCCCCCAGCAGCCGGACGATCTGACCGGGCTCATCGCCTTCCTGCTCGGCCCGGAGGCCCGCTACCTCACCGGACAGGTGATCGCCGTCAACGGCGGCTTCACCATGCACTGACCCCGGCCCTCCGGGCCGCCGCCCGACCACCGGACCATCCCCGCCTCACCCACCACGGAGAACGCCATGGACCTCGGCCTCGCCGACCGCACCGTACTCGTCACCGGCGGAAGCTCGGGCGTCGGCCTGGCCACGGTCCGCGCGCTGCTCGACGAGGGCGCCCGCGTGGCCACCTGCGGCCGGGACGCCGACCGGCTCGCCCGGGCGGCGGCCCGCCTCGACGCCGGCCCCGACCAGCTGCTGACCGGCGTGTGCGACGTACGGGACGCGCACGCCGTACGGGAGTTCACCACGCGAGCCGCAGCACACTTCGGCGGCCTCGACGGGCTGGTGAACAACGCCGGACAGTCCCGTATGAAGCGGCTGGCCGAGACGACGGCCGAGGACTGGCGGGACGAACTGGAACTGAAGTTCGCCGGGGTGCTCAACCCCCTGCACGCGGCCCTCGGACCGCTGCGCGCCTCCGACGCCGCCGCCGTCGTCAACGTCAACGCCGTGCTCGCCAAGCAGCCCGAACCCCGGCTGATCACCACCAGCGCCGCCCGCGCCGGCATCCTCAACCTCTCCAAGTCCCTGGCCACCGAACTCGCCGGCGACGGCATCCGCGTCAACTCCGTGTGCCTCGGACTCATCGACACCGGCCAGTGGACGCGCCGCCACGCCGCGGCCGGCTCCGGCATGCCGTACGAGGAGTGGCAGGCCGAACTCGCCGCCGACCGGGGCATCGCGCTGGGCCGGCTCGGCCGCGCCGAGGAGGTCGCCTACGCGATCGTCACCCTGCTCTCGCCCCGCGCCTCCTACATCACCGGCACCGGCATCGACGTCTGCGGCGGAGTCGGCCGCGGCGTCGCCTGACCGACCCCCTCCCAGGAGCCCCTTCATGAACCAGCCCTCCGCACCACCTGACGGCGGGGACCTCCTCGTCGCCCTCCTATGCCACCTGGGCATCGACACCGTCTTCGGCATCGTCAGCGTCCACAACCTGCCCCTGGTGGCGGCCGTCGACCGCGAGCTGCGCTTCGTCCCCGTACGCCACGAGGCCACCGCCGTCAGCGCGGCCGACGCCTACGGCCGCGCCCGCGGCGGCATCGGCTGCGCCCTCACCAGCACCGGCACGGGCGCCGGCAACGCCGCCGGCTCACTCGTGGAAGCCCTCTCCGCCGGTGCGCCCGTCCTGCACATCACCGGACAGATCGACAGCGCCCACCTCGGCCGCGGACGCGGATTCATCCACGAGACGAAGGACCAGCTGGGCATGTTGCGCGCGGTCTCCTCGTACGCGGCGACCGTGCCCGACGCCGCACGGGCGGCCGGCGTACTGTGCGAGGCCGCCACCGCCGCGCTGACGGCACCCGCCGGACCGGCCAGCGTGGAGTGGCCGATCGACCTCCAGTACGCCGCACAGGACCCGGCCGTGCTCGACGCGCTCACGGCGGGACCCGGCACCGTACGGCCCCCGCACCCGGCGCCCGCCCCCGACGACGGCGAACTCGACGCCGCCGCCCGGCTGTTGGCCCGGGCCCGGCGCCCCCTGGTGTGGGCCGGCGGCGGGGCCGCGGTCTGCCGCACCGAGCTGACCGCCCTGCTGGAGCGCACCGGCGCCGGACTGCTGACCAGCAACTCCGGACGCGGCGTGATCCCCGAGGACGACCCCCGCGTGATCGGCAACTTCGCCACCACCCCGGCCGGCCGCGCCCTGCTCGCCGACGCGGACGTACTGCTCAGCGTCGGCACCCACTTCCGGTCCAACGAGACCGCCGACTACAGCCTGGAACTGCCCGCGGCACACATCCAGATCGACCTCGACGCCGACGCGCTCGGCCGCTCCTACCCCGCCCGCCACCGACTGCACGGACACGCCCCCCACGTGCTGGCCGCCCTGCTCGGCCGGCTGCCGGAGCAGACCGCCGCCGACGAGAACTGGGCCGCCCGTCTCCACGCGGTCCGCACGGAAGTACGCGACCGGCTGCGCGTCTCGATCGGCCCGCAAGCCGCCCTCTGCGACGCCCTGCGCGCCGCGCTGCCACGCGAAGCCGTCATCGCCCGGGACGTGACCATCGCCTCCAGCAGCTGGGGCAATCGGCTGCTGGAGATCTTCGACCCCCGCGACAACGTCTTCCCGCGCGGCGGCGGCATCGGCCAGGGCCTCGGCATGGGCATCGGAGCCGCCCTCGCCCGCCCCCAGGCACCCACGGTCGTCATGGCCGGCGACGGCGGGCTCGCCGTCCACCTCGGCGAACTCCTCACCCTCGCCCAGACCCGGCCCCGCCTCACCCTCGTCGTCCTCAACGACGGCGGATACGGCGTGCTGCGCAACATGCAGGACCGCTACTTCGACCGCCGCAGCGGAGTGGACCTCACCACCCCCGACTTCGCGCTGCTCGCCCGCGCCTGCGGCCTGCCCTACGCCCGCATCGCCGCGGAGGAGGAAGCCGGCCCCGTCCTCGCCGACGCAGTCGCCGCCGACGGGCCCACCCTCGTCGAGGTCGATCTGGGGGCGCTCGGCCCCATGAAGACCCCCTTCACCCCGCCGGTCAAGCTGCCGGCCCCCACCACCGCCCCGTGAGGAGGACGACGCCGTGCACACACCGACCGAACCGGCCGAGGAGACGCGACTCGACCTGCTCGTCCACCGCATGACCTGGGAGGCCGCAGGCGTCCTCACCGTCGAACTGGTCCACCCCGACGGCAAACCCCTGCCCGCCTGGGAACCCGGCGCCCACCTCGACCTGCACATCGGCGGGCATGTCCGCCAGTACTCCCTGTGCGGCGACCCGCAGGACACCGGCCGCTACCGCCTCGGAATCCTCGACGAGCCCGCCTCGCGCGGCGGCTCCCGTTACGTGCACACCACCCTGCGCCCCGGCGCCACCGTCCGAGCCCAGGGGCCGCGCAACCACTTCCGGCTCGCCCCGGCCGGCCGCTACGTCTTCGTCGCGGGCGGCATCGGCATCACCCCGCTGCTCCCCATGGCCCGGGAAGCCGCACGGGCCGGCACACCCTGGCAGTTCGTGCACGGAGGCCGCAGCCGCGACTCCATGGCCTTCGGCGCCGAACTCGCCGCCATGGCCGGCCCCGACCACGAAGTGCGGCTCCATCCGCAGGACGAGTACGGCCACATCGACCTGGATGCCGCCCTCGCCCCCCTCACCGAGGACCCGTCCGCCCTCGTCTACTGCTGCGGCCCCGAACCGCTGCTCGCCGCCGCCGAGGAGCGCTGCGCCGCCCTCGGCGCCGCCGGCCGGCTGCACGTCGAGCGCTTCGCGGCTCCGGTGGTCGAGCGCACCGGCGACGACGCCGCCTTCCCCGTGGAGCTGCGCCGCACCGGGCACACCGTCGTGGTCGGCGCCGACAGCAGCGTCCTGGAGGCCGTCGAGGCGGCCGGTGTGCCCGTGCCCAGCTCGTGCCGCGACGGCATCTGCGGCACATGCGAGACCCGCGTACTCGAAGGCGTCCCCGACCACCGCGACTTCCTGCTCAGCGAGACCGAACGGGACAGCGGCGCGACCATGATGATCTGCGTCTCGCGCTGCGCCTCCGACCGTCTCGTCCTCGACCTGTGACCGAACCGCCGCACCTGGAGCCGAGATGACCCAGCGCTACCTCGAAGTGCACCAGACCCGCACCCACGAGCCCACCCCGTACGAGTACAAACTCGCCGCCACCCTCGAAGAGGTCTTCACCCAGGTCGGGCACGACCTGGCCGACGTGGTGCGCGGCCTCAACGCCCGCCAGGTGCACGCCCCCGACGGCAGGCCCTGGACCGAGCAGTCCTTCCGCGACGAGATGCACCGCCTGGGAGCGTGAGACCCATGACCACCGCCGCCACCCCGGCCCCGACCGCCGACCACATCTACGCCACCGGGCTGCGCAACCAGTGGCACCCCGTCGTCCCCTCCCGCTTCGTCGCCCCCGGCGCCCTGCGCAAGGTGACAGCGCTCGGCGAACAATGGCTGCTCTTCCGGCGCTCCGACGGCACCCTGCACATGCTCGCCGACCGCTGCCCGCACCGGGGGGCGCCGCTGTCCCTGGGCAAACACCTCGGCGACCGCGTGGCCTGCTGGTACCACGGCGTCGAGGTCGACGGTGAGGGCACCGTCACCTCGGTACCCGGGCTGCCCGGCTGCAACCTGGAGGGCAAGCAGCTCGTCCGGAGCCTGCCCGTACGGGAGACCGGCGGCGCGATCCTCGCCTACTTCGGCGACCCCCGGCACCCCGAGCCCTGCGACCTCACCCTCCCCGACCCCCTCACGGACCCGGAGTGCGACTCCTTCCTGTGCTACGCGGAGTGGGAGACGCCCTGGCGGTACGGCATGGAGAACCTGCTGGACCCGATGCACGGCGCCTTCCTCCACCACGAGTCCCACACGATGTTCGACGGGGACACCACCGCCAAGTTCCGTATCCGGGAGACCGGCCGCGGCTACTTCTTCGAGAAGACCGACCAGCGGGGCGTCAACTTCGACTGGGTGGAGCTGTGCCGCACCGGCGTCGACTGGGTCGACCTGTCCATCCCGTACCCGCCCTCGGCGGGACCCGGCGGCCCGTTCGGCATCGTCGGCATGATCTGCCCCATCGACGAGCGGCGCAGCGGCGTCTTCTTCTGGCGCTACCGCCGCGTACAGGGCTGGCAGCGCGACACCTGGCGCTTCCTCTACCGCACGCTCATCGAGGAGCGGCACTGGGAGGTGCTGGAACAGGACCGGGTCATGCTGGAGGGCATGCCGCGCGACGCCGACCAGGCGGAGAATCTCTACCAGCACGACCTCGGCGTGGTCCGGCTGCGCCGGCTCTACCGCGCCGAGGCGGAGAAGCAGGCGGCGGCCCTGGCCGGCGCGAACTGAGACCGGGACGCAACCCGCGGCGCACCCCCGGCCGGCCCGAGTGGACACGGCCGGGCCGGCCGGGGGCGGGGAGAGGCTAGGACTCCTCCTGGCGTGCGGCGTCGAGGGAGACTTCCAGCTTGCGCAGCAGGGTGCTCAGCTGTCCGCACTCCTCGGCGGTCAGACCGGCGAGCATGTGCCGCTCCTTGTCGAGGTGCTGGACGAACAACTCGTCGATCACCCTCAGCCCTTCCGGCGTGAGCCGGCAGTGCACCACTCTGCGGTCCTCGCTGTCGCGCTCGCGCACGATCAGCCCGTCCTTCTCCAGCCGGTCCAGCCGCAGCGTGACCCCCGCGGAGCTGATCAGCCCGCTGGCCGCCAGCTCGCCCGCGGTGAGCTGGAAGGGCTCCCCGGCCCGGCGCAGCGCCGTCAACACGTCGAAGCCCGCCCAGGACAGTCCGTGTTCGCTCACCGGACGGTTGGTCTGCGCCTGGTACAGCACGAACGTACGGTGCAGCCGGGCCAGTACCTCGAGCGGCGTGGTGTCCAGCTCGGGACGCTCGCGCCTCCAGTCCTCGATGATGGCCGCGACCGCGTCCTTCCGTTCGCCGGCATCGGCACCACGCTGCTTGCCAGGCACCCGGGCCCTCCCTCAAATCGTCTGATCCTTGAAAAATACCCGCCCCCGGCCTGGCGGGTGCGCACCGGAGGCGTCACGCCGGCGCGCAGTGCCCGGGGAGGGCGGGCCCGGCGGCGACCTCTCGTGCACCGACGGCGAGTTGTGAGATGTCCACGGAGCCCGCGCCCAGCGGGGGCCGGGGCAGCAGCGTCCACAGGACGGCCGTGGCGGCGAGTGCGGCGGCCAGTACGAGGGCGCCGGTCCGCCCGGTGGTCCAGGAGGCGCGGTGCCGTACGGGGTTCTCCAGCAGGTACGTGGAGAGCGCGGCGGCGAGCAGGGAGAGCCCGATGAGGGCGACGGCGCGCGGCCATCCGCCGAAGCCGAGGGTTTCGGGCGGGAGCAGGACGTAGAGGGGCCAGTGCCACAGGTAGAGGCTGTAGGAGAGCTCTCCCAGCCGGCGGGGCGGCGCCGCGCCGAGGATCCGCCCGGCGTGTCCGTCGGGTGAACCGGCCAGCAGGGCGATCAGCGCTGCGGCGGCGAGTGCGTGCAGGAACAGTCCGCCGGTGAACAGTGAGGGGCTGTGCTCCCCGTCGGTGACCGCCCAGTAGGCGGCCAAGCCGCAGACGAGTGCCCCGCAGGCCAGGTCGGCCGCCCGGCCGTGCAGCCGGCCCAGAGCGTGGCGGACGGGGGCGGTGGCGGCGAGCGAACCGAGCAGCAGCGCCGCGGCGCGGGTGTCGGTGCCCTCGTACAGGCGGGTGGTGTCGACGGCGTGCGGCAGCAGGAGCATCGCCGCCAGGGAGGCCAGGGCGCTGGCCGCGGAGACGGCCGCGGTCCAGTGTTCCGGCCGCCGCAGCCGGGCCAGGAGGGCGACCACCAGCGGCCACAGCAGGTAGAACTGCCACTCGACGGCGATGCTCCACAGGTGGCTGAAGACGCGGGTGCCCGAAGCGTCCCAGTAGCCGATCCGTTCGGCGATGTAGTGCCAGTTCGCCGCCTGGGCCGCCGCCCAGGGCGCGTCGTCGAGGGCGAGACGCAGCAGGACGGCCGAGCCGGATGCCCACGTCAGCAGCAGCGTGCCGACCCCCATGGCGGCCAGTGCGGGCAGCAGCCGCCGGGCGCGGCGGGTGAGGAAACGGGCGAGGCCGACGGTGCCGGTCGTACCGGCCTCCCGCAGGAGGAGCCCGGTGATCAGGAAGCCGGACAGCACGAAGAACAGGTCGACTCCGAGGAATCCGCCGCTGAAGAGCCCTGCGTGGAAGAGGAGTACGCCCAGGACGGCGGCACCGCGCAGGCCGTCCAGCGGTGCGATGTGTGCGCGGCCCGCATCCCGCCGGGGAACACGGGCCCTCGGGGCGCGCCGGCGGGATGCGGGAGTGAGCGGGAGGGTCGGCATGGCAGCAGTCCTTCGGGCCCCGCCGGCACGGGCCGACGGGGCATGGGTGGGGTGGGGGGGAGAGCGGGGTGGCCGCGCCTCAGCGGCAGCCGAGGTCCGCGTAGTGCCCGGAGCCGGTCCACGCCCCCTGGGCCCACTTGCGGGGAGGGGCCGGGGCGAATCCGTACTGCTTGCCGAGCTTCTCGCCGAACCACTTGGCGAACGCCGCCGCTCCCTGCTGGCAGGCGTGGATCCCGTCGGAGGAGCGCTGGGCCCGCCGCGCGCGGCTGTCGGTGCCCCACAACTCCGCGGAGTCGAAATAGTGGATTTTTCCACCGCTCCGGGCGGCAGCTTGCCGGGCGGCCCTGGGGGCGCTGCGGATGGCCTTCTCGTGCGGCTTGTAGAAGTCGTCGACGGTGAAGGGCGGGGCGGAGACGATCACCAGTTCGGCACCGGCGTTCCGGGCGGTGCGGCCCAGCTTCTCGTAGGCGTGGCGCTGCCCGGCCTCGGTGTCCCAGTCGTAGGTGGTGATCTGGTAGGCGATGACGTCCGGGTGGAAGGCGGCGATGTCCTTCGACAGCCGCTTCCAGGTGTGCGCCGCGATCTGCTTCGTGGGTCCCTGTCCCGCGACCACCGTGCCGCCTCCGGTCGAGCTGGCGTCCTTGAAGCGGAGCCCCGCGGCCTTCGCCGCCGCGGCCAGGGCCGGTGCCTCGCCGCCGGCGATCGAGTCGCCCATCCACAGCACCTTCTTGCCGCCGCCGTGCCGCGACGTGCTTCCGTCGGTGCCCGCGCCGTCGTGCGCGGCCGTCTGCCCGCCGCATGCGGTCAGCGCGAGGAGCGCCCCGGTGACCAGGGCGCTGCCGAGGGCGGGGCGGCGGAGGGGACGGACGGTGGCACGGGTGGCGGAGGCGGCGCGCCGGGCGGTGTTCATGTGTGCGTTCATGCCGGTCAGGCAAGCACCGTCCGGGCCTCGGATCCGCCGTTGTCATCGACTCATCATGATCCGGGAGAGGGACGGTCATCGCGGCGCGGCTGCGGACGCGCCCGGGGCCGGGTGAGGAGGACGGCTGTCATCGTTTCCTCACACAATGGAGAGCAAGCGATCAAACAGGCAGCCGATCATTGGGCAAGCGGCTGCCCGGGGCGGGCCGTGCTCCCGCGGACGGGACCGGGACCGTACGGCACCGGCACCGGGCGACCGTCCGGAAGGCCGCCGACGACAGAGGACCGACGAGAAGAACACCATGACCAAAGTCCTGCTCATCGAGGACGACCCGGCCGTGCGCCGCGGCGTCACCCTCGCCCTGCGCCGCCGCGGCCACGAGGTCGAGGAGGTGGCCAGCGGGGAGGACGGCCTGGCCTCGCTGGAGGACTTCCGGCCGGATCTGGTCCTGCTCGATCTGATGCTGCCCGGTATGAGCGGCCTGGAGGTGTGCCGCCGCATCCGCGCGGTGCGGCAGTTGCCGATCATCATCCTCTCGGCGCGGGGCGACGACCTCGACATGGTGATGGGCCTGGAGACGGGCGCCGACGACTACATCGTCAAACCGGCCAGCGGCGAGGTCCTGGAGGCCCGGATGCGTGCCGTGCTGCGCCGCCTCGCCCCGCAGCCGTCCGGCCCTCCCGGACCCGACGGTCCCCGTGAGACGCACGGCCGCCTCGTCCTCGACCGGCAGGCGCTCCAGGTCTTCAAGGAGGGCACCGAACTCCTGCTGGCCCCCTCGGAGCTGAAGCTGCTGCTGTTCCTGTCCGCCGCCCCGGGACAGGTCTTCAGCCGCCAGCAGCTCCTCGAACAGGTGTGGGAGCACAGTTACTACGGGGACGCCCGCCTGGTGGACGCGTGTGTGATGCGGCTGCGGGCCAAGATCGAGGACGATCCGCGCCGGCCGGTGTACGTGCAGACGGTGCGTGGCTTCGGCTACCGGTTCGGACCGCTGTGAGGCGCACGTCCCCGCGGCCCGTGCGCCCTGCCCGGTCCCGCCTCCGCCCCCGCCGGCCCGTGCAGAGCCTCCGTACCCGTCTGGTGCTCACATTCTTGGCCGTCTCGGCGCTCAGCGCCCTGCTCACCTCCGCGCTCACCTTCCGGCAGGCACGCGCCGCCATCCTCGACCGCGCGCAGGACGCGGCCGTGTCCGATCTGCGCGTCCAGACCGACTCACTCGCCCCGGGCCTGCCCGCGACGCCGTCGCGCAGCGATCTGACGGCCCTGGTGAAGCAGCTCGATCTCGTGGGTGAGTCCCGGCAGTGGCGCACCTCGGCCGAGTACGGTGACCTGCGCGCCGGTGCGGGCGGCATTCCCCGGGAGCTGCGGACCGCCGCCCGCGACGGCGGAACCGTGCGGCAACGCGTGGAGCGCCACGGTGAGCCGTGGCTGCTGATCGCCATGCCGGTCGAGCGGACGCGGGGCAGTGGCGCCTCGGGCCTGACGGTGTACGCGGCCCTCTCCCTGCACGACGAGAAGACCGACATCGCGGCGCTGGTCACCGCCGCGCAGGCCGGAGCGGTCCCCGCGCTGCTGTTCGCGCTGGTGCCGGCCCTGCTGGCGGCGCGCAGCCTGCTGCGTCCCGTACGGCGTCTGCGCAGCGCGGCCGAGGAGATCACCGGGGGCCGTCTGGACACCCGGCTGCCGGTGACGGGCCGTGACGAACTCGCCGATCTGACCCGCACGTTCAACGAGATGGCCGCCACCTTGGAGCGGGACGACGCCGAGCTGCGCCGGATGGGGGAGAACGCGCGCCGGTTCGCCGCCGACGTCTCCCACGAGCTGCGCACCCCGCTCGCCGCGATGGCGGCGGTGACCGAAGTGCTCGACGAGGGCGCCGCGGACCTGGACCCGGACACGGCCGACGCGGTCCGCCTCGTCAGCGACGAGACCCGCAAACTCACCCGGCTTGTGGACGATTTGATGGAGATCTCCCGCTTCGACGCGGGCGCGGCGGCCCTCCACCTGGACGAGGTGGACCTGGCCACCTCCATCCGCAAGACGCTCCAGCTGAGGGGCTGGTCGGGCCAGGTGAACGCGGAACTGCCCGAGGGCGTGCGGGCCCGGCTCGACCCGCGCCGCCTGGACGTGGTGCTGGCCAATCTCGTGGGCAACGCCCTGCGGCACGGAGGCCCGCCCGTCACCGTGCGGGCACACCAGGCCGGCCCCCGGGTCGTCGTCGAGGTCCGCGACGGGGGGCCGGGCATCCCCGAGGAGGTGCTCCCGCACGTGTTCGACCGGTTCTACAAGGCCGACTCCGCCCGCACCCGCTCGCACGGCAGCGGTCTCGGACTGTCCGTCGCGCGGGAGAACGTCCGCCTCCACGGCGGCACCCTGACCGCCGCCAACCCTCCGGGCGGCGGCGCGCTCTTCACCGTCACCCTGCCGTCGGCCGCGCCGCAGGACCGTGCCGGGGAGGCGTCATGAGGCGCCGGGTTCTCCTTGCGGCGCTGGTGCCACCCCTGGTGGCGGGGCTGCTCACCGGGTGCGGCGTCAGCACCACGGGGCCCGAGGCGGCGGGCGCCCCCGCGAGCGGGTTGGCGTCCCCCGGCAGCGAGCTGCACCATGCCCGGCTCTACTTCGTCGGCCCGCACGGCAGCCAGGTGGTCTCGCGCCGCACCCCGGCGGCGCTCGGCCCGCAAGCGGCGCTCGACCTGCTGCTCGACGGCCCCACCCGGGCCGAACGCGCCCGGGGCCTGCACAGTGTGCTGCCGCCGATGAACGGCGGGCTGACGGCACGCCCCGCCGGCCGGGGCAAGGTCTCGGTCGACCTGCCGTACGAGATCGCGGACATGGAACTGGCCGCCGTCGGCCAGATCGCCTGCACGGCGGCCGATGCCGAGCTTCCCGGCGATGTCCCGCCGGACGAGGTCGATGTCGACCTCTACGAACTCGGCGAGCGGGAGCCGTTCACCGTCCACTGCAACAGCAAGGGCAACGTCGTACCGGCGGACGCCCCCGACCGGTCGGCCGCACCGTCCCGGTGAGGGCCGCGCGGGGCCCGCGGGGTCCCGCCCCGCCCGCCTGGTGGCCGCTCGGGCAAACGCACCACACCGGGCCCGGTCGTTGCCGCCCGGGCCCGGTGGCAGGCGGCCGCGGCACGCCGCCTCGGTGTGCGGCCGTGACCCGTGCCCCGTCGTCCGCCCGGCGAGGCACGGGGAGCGAGTCCACATCGTCCCGGGCACGGTCCCTGCGGTCCGGGGCGGGGCAAAGGATACGGAGCACGCACACCGCGCCGATCCCCTGTCCCGGTGCGGGGCCGGGGTGCGCGGGAACGTCAGGGCCCGGCCGCTGCGGCCGGGCCGTCCTCGCGCTCGTCTGCCGCCCTCATGCCCCCTTCCTCGTCCGGCTGTCCGGCCCGGTGGTCACCGCCGGCCGGTGGGTAGCCGCGCTCCCGCACCAGGTGCCGGGCCAGTGCGGTGAAGGCGCGGGCCGCCGCGCTCTGGTACGCGTTGTCCCGCCGCAGCAGGACGACCCGCCGCGCCGGCAGCGGCGGGTCGAGCGCGACGGGGGTCAGATGGGGGTGGTCGTCGGTGATGGCGTCGGGGAGCACCGTGGCCAGGGCGGGCGTGCGCCGCACGATTTCGGTGAGGGCCTGGATCGAGTTGGCCTGCACGGAGATGGGAGGGCTGATGCCGTGGCGGGCGAAGTAGCCGTCGATGTGGACGCGCGTCGCGAAATCCTCGCTGAGCAGGGCGAGGCGCTGCTCCGCCAGCGCGCCCACCGGCAGGGGAGGGGGCGGGCTTTTTCCCGGGGCGTGCGCGGTCACCACCAGGCTGAGCGTCTCGGTGAACAGCCCGGTCGCCGTGATGCCGGGCAGATGAGGGCCTTCGAAGGCGATGCCGAGGTCGAGTTCGTCGGCCGCGAGACCGGCTTCGATACGGTCCTGCGCCATTTCCCGCACGTCGAGGGTGAGGCCCGGGTGCCGGCCGTGGAGTTCCTGGACGAGGGGGCCGAGCAGATAGGCCGTGAAGGTCGGGGTCATGGCCAGGCGCAGACTGCCGCGGGACAGGTCGGCGACATCCCGTACGGCACGGTCGGCGGCGGCCAGGTCCCGCAGGGCGCGCCGGGCGTAGTGCACGTAGGCGCCGCCGGCGTCGGTGAGCCGGACGCGTCTGCCGCTGCGGTCGAGCAGACGGGCGCCCACGGCCCGCTCCAGCTGTCTGATCTGCTGGGACAGGGTGGGCTGGGAGATCCGCAGTTCTTCGGCGGCACGGGTGAAACTGCCGTGCTCCGCCACGGCGATCAGATAACGCAGATGGCGCAGCTCCGGACCCATGCCGAAAGCATAGATGCGGCGAACGGGTCGCGCGCGGATTCCTATAGATGCAAGTAATAGCTGCAATGGGTAGTGAGTCTTGGACTCTATACGCCCTGGTCGTGCAGGGTGGAAAACGCCAGGCCGCAGGGGCCGGCATGCCACGACAGGAGGGGAAATGCACCACCTCTGGGATGGCGTGGCGCGATTTCGGCGTCATGTCTTTCCCGCCGAAGCGGAGCGGTTCGCCCGGCTGGCCGCACATCACCGGCCCAGCACGCTGTTCATCGGCTGCTCCGACGCCCGGGTGCCACCGGAGACGATCACCCAGAGCGGGCCCGGCGAACTGTTCGTCGTCCGGACCGCCGGCAATCTCGTCCCCGCCCACACGCCGGGCGCGGACGGTGTCACCGCGACCGTCGAATACGCGGTCGCCGTACTCGGTGTGCGTGACATCGTCGTCTGCGGTCACTCCGCCTGCGGCGCGATGACGGCCCTGGCCGAACAGCACGACCTGAGCGCGACACCGGCGCTCGCCGACTGGCTGCGGCACGCGGACGCGGCCCGGGCCCGCGCCGCCGCTCCGAAGGAGCCGGGCCGGGACCGGGTGGCCGCGCTCGTGCGGGCCAACGTGGCCGCACAGCTCACCAATCTGGCCACCCATCCTTCCGTGGCCCGTGCACTGGCCGAGCGGCAGCTCGCCTTGCACGGCTGGGTCTTCGACATCCCCTCGGGCACCGTCGCGACGGTCGACCTCCCGGCCGCCGTCGCCTGACCACTCATCTCCGACCCCCGACCGCCCGGGCCGCCCGGCCCGGCCCCGTACGACAGGAGCACCTCTCATGACGCACGCCCAGTTGTCGCCCGCCGCCCGTGAGGCCGTGACCGAGGCCGCCGTGGCCGCCAAGATCCGCAAGGACCTGACGTGGCAGCAGATCGCGGACGCCGCACAGCTCTCGGTCGCCTTCGTCACCGCCGCCGTACTCGGCCAGCAGGCGCTTCCCCGGCAGGCCGCCGAGGCCGTCGGGGAGCTGCTGGAGCTCGACGAGGACGCCGTCCGCACGCTGCAGACCATCCCGATGCGGGGTTCCATCCCGGACCGTGTCCCGACCGACCCGACGATCTACCGCTTCTACGAGATGCTCCAGGTCTACGGCACCACGTTGAAGGCTCTGGTGCACGAGCAGTTCGGTGACGGCATCATCAGCGCGATCAACTTCAAGCTCGACGTGCAGAAGGTCGCCGACCCGGAGGGCGGCGAGCGGGCCGTCATCACGCTGGACGGCAAGTACCTGCCGACCAAGCCGTACTGAGCCGCACCCCTCGCCCGCGTCAGCGGGTTCCCGGCCGCGGCGGGCCGGGACCGGTTCGCCGGCCCGCCGCCCCGTACGTTCCCCACACACACCGTCCGCCGGTCGGACGGGTGCACCCGCAAGGAGCACACCCATGGACTTCGCCCAGCGCACCATCGACATCGCCCGCAAGAACGTCGAAGAGGGCGGACGCCCCTTCGCCACCGTCATCGTCAAGGACGGCGACGTGCTCGCCGAGAGCCCCAACAAGGTCGCCCAGACCTCGGACCCCACGGCCCACGCGGAGATCCTCGCCATCCGCGAGGCGTGCACCAAGCTGGGCACCGAGCATCTGGTGGGCACGACGATCTACGTCCTCGCCCACCCTTGCCCCATGTGCCTGGGCGCGCTCTACTACTGCTCTCCCGACGAGGTCGTCTTCCTCACCAGCCGCGACGCCTACGAGCCGCACTATGTCGACGACCGCAAGTACTTCGAACTCGCCACTTTCTACGGCGAGTTCGCCAAGGACCACACCGAGCGGCGGCTGCCGATGCGGCACGAGCCGCGGGACGCCGCCGTCGATGTCTACCGTCTGTGGCAGCAGCGGAACGGCGGCAGCCGACGTGTCGCCGACGCCCCCACCGCCTGAACCAGGGCGGGCAGCACGCTGTTTCGGACCGCGCCTGTGAGGACTTGATTCTGTGCCGACCGCCGATCCGACCCCCGACGAGATGGGGCACCTGCAACGGGCCGTGGAGCTGGCCGCCGAAGCGCTGGAGGCCGGGGACGAACCCTTCGGTTCGGTCCTGGTCGATGCCGGCGGCCGGGTCCTGGCCGAGGAGCGCAACCGGGTCAACAGCCTCCACGACCGCACCCGGCACCCGGAGTTCGCGCTGGCGCGGTGGGCCGCCGCCCATATGCCGGAGCAGTCGCGTGCCGCCGCCACCGTGTACACCTCCGGTGAGCACTGCGCCATGTGCTCCGCCGCCCACGGGTGGGCCGGTCTCGGCCGTATCGTGTATGCGCACTCGACCGCTCAGCTCACCCGGTGGCTCACGGAATGGGGTGTGCCTTCCTCCCCCGTCAGCCCGTTGCCGGTCCAGGAGGTCGTGCCCGGCCTGGCCGTCCAGGGGCCGGTTCCCGAACTGGCGGAGCAACTTCGCGGGCTGCACCGCAGCTTCCACGGCCGCGGATGATTCCTCGCCGGCGCGGGCGGGGGCGGCGGCCGGCCTCGGGGGAGGGGGCCGGCCGCGCCTCCCGGGCCGGTCATGGGCGTACGCGTACGCGCGCGGGTACAGGGGGTGCGGTCAGTCGCCCAGGAGATGTGACACGAGGCCCCGTGTCCATTCGGGGCTGAGGGGCTCGTCGGTGAAGACGGCCCGGTAGTAGAGGGGGGCGATCAGGGCGTCAGTGGTCTGCTCCGGGGTGGGGGGCTCCCCGCCCCGGCACCGCTCCCGTTCGAGGATGGCTTCGATCTGCTGACGGCGTTCCCCGCGGCATGCGGCGGCGCCTTGTTCCCCGCCGGAGCCGAGGGTGGCGCGGACCAGGGCGAGGGTGTCCGGGTCGCCGAGGTCCTTGGCGAGACTGGAGGCGTAGCGTTCCAGGTCCCCGCGGAGGCTTCCGGTGTCCGGCACCACGATGTCACCGGAGAACCGGCTGGTCGCGACGTCGGCGAGCAGTTCACCGACGGTGCCCCAGCGGCGGTAGACCGTGGTGGCGTGCACACCGGCGCGGGCGGCGACGACCGGGATCGTCAGGGGTTCGCTGGTCTCGTCGGCGACCAGTTCCTGGACGGCTCGGTGGACGGCCGCGCGGACCCGGGCGGAGCGGCCCCCCGGCCGGCTCCCGGCCTGTGGAGAAGAGGAAGCGCTAGTGGACACCCGGCCAGTATCGCACTGATCGCTGCCTTTTTGGCGCAGTGATCACTGCGTTTGTGTTAGCGTAAAAGCCACTAACGCATAGATCGCTGCGAGATGTATATGTCCACTGACTCCGCTGTGTCCGCCATACCCTCCGACGAGGCCGGGGGCAGGCGCCGCGTGCGACGCGGAGCCGCCTTCGCGTCGGTCGCCGCCGTCTTCGTCGTCTTCCTGGCCGCCTCCAGCGTGCCGTCCCCGCTCTACCCCATCTACCAGCAGGAATGGCACTTCGCCGCGTGGGTGATGACCGCTGTCTTCGCCCTGTACGTCGTCGGTCTGCTCGGCTCGCTGCTCGTCATCGGGGCCCTCTCGGACCACCTCGGCCGCCGGCCGGTGCTCGCCTCGGCGATCGCGCTGGAGGCCGTCTCGCTCCTGCTGTTCCTCACCGCCGGGAACGTGACCGTCCTGGCAATCGCCCGGGTCCTGCAGGGCGTCGCCACCGGTGCGGCGACGACCACGCTGAGCGCCGCCCTCGTCGATCTCGAACCGCCGCACGCCCGTGGCCGCGCCGGCGTCCTCACCTCGGTGGCCCCGCTGACCGGGCTCGCCCTCGGCGCGCTCGGCTCCGGGGCACTGGTGGAGTTCGGCCCCGCCCCGACCCGCCTGGTCTACGCCCTGCTGCTCGGCGTCATGGTGCCGGCGGCCGTGCTCACGGCCCTGCTGCCGGAGACCTCCCCGCGCAAGCCCGGAGCCGTCGCCTCCCTGCGGCCCCGGGCCGCGTTGCCCGCGCACCTGCGCGCGGACATCGTCCCGGTGGTGCCGGCGATGATCGCCAGCTGGGCGCTGACCGGGCTGTTCCTCTCCCTCGGCCCGTCCGTCGCGGCCCAGCTGCTGGGACTGCACAGTCACCTGGCCGGCGGCGTCGTCGTGACCCTGCTGGCCGGAACCGGGGCGCTCGCCGTCGCCGTGCTCCGCTCCCGTCCCGCGTCCTCGCTGCTGGCCCCCTCCTCCGCGCTGCTCGGGCTCGGCGTCCTGGCCGCACTCGCCGGAACCATGGACGACCTCCTCTGGCTCGCCGCCGCCGGCACCGCGGTCGCCGGCGTCGGCGTCGGCGCCTCGGTGCTGGCGACGTTCGGAACCTTCGCCCGGCTCGCCGGACCGCACGAGCGCAGTGCCGTCTTCGCCTCGGCGAACGTGATCAACTACCTCGGCAACAGCGTGCCCGCCGTGCTCGGCGGCATCGCCGTCACCGCTCTCGGCCTGCGCACCGCCACCGAGATCTACGCAGCGGCGATCGTGGTGATCGTCGCCGCCGCCTTCTTCCTGCGTCTCTTCCAGCTCAGGGCGGAACGCCGCGTCGTCGCGGCCCCGTGCGAGTGAGCCGCCGCCCCGCCGAAAGCTTCCGTCGAAAGCCGCCCCGGGCGCCGGGGCGGCTTCGGCCGGTGATCCGGCCGACTGCCGGTGATTCCTGTGCGAGGGGAAGAGCGAGGGACTCCCGGCGGAGGCGCAACGTCCCCCCGGAGTTGAGCCACGAGCCGGTCACCGGCACGGTCCGAGCCCGAATCCGCGACGGCTTCCCGTGAGCTCCCGTCCCCTCCCCGCCGGGTCCGGAAAAAAATTCCGGCGGCGATGTCGAGAACCCGCGTCCGGCTCCGTCCCCGGGGTGAGCGCGACACAATGGGTCGCCCGAGACCGAGGAGAAGCACGATGGCCAAGTACCTGCTGCTGAAGCACTACCGCGGCGCCCCGGCTCCGGTCAACGACGTGCCGATGGACCGGTGGACCCCGGAGGAGATCTCGGCGCACGTGCAGTACATGAACGACTTCGCGGCGCGGCTGGAGAAGACCGGCGAGTTCGTCGACGGGCAGGCCCTCGCTCCCGAGGGCGCGTGGGTCCGCTACGACGGTGAGGGCCGCCCGCCGGTCACCGACGGGCCGTTCGCGGAGACGAAGGACCTGATCGCCGGCTGGATGGTCATCGACGTCGACAGCTACGACCGCGCCGTCGAGCTGGCCGGGGAGCTGTCGGCCGCCCCCGGCGCGGGTGGCGAACCCATCCACGAGTGGCTGGAGGTGCGTCCGTTCCTGGCCGCGCCGCCCACCGTCTCGGAGTGACACCTCCGATGGACGAGGCCCTGCTCAGGAGCCTCATTCCGGGAGTGATCGGCACCCTCGTCCGCCGCGGAGCCGACTTCGCGGCGGCCGAGGACGCCGTGCAGGACGCACTGGTCGAGGCGCTCCGGGCCTGGCCGGCCGATCCGCCACGGGACGCCAGGGGCTGGCTCGTCACCGTGGCGTGGCGGCGGTACCTCGACGCCGTGCGGGCGGACGCCGCCCGCCGTCGGCGCGAGGACCGCGTCGAGGAGGAGCCGGCGCCGGGCCCGGCCCCCGCGGCGGACGACACACTCCAGCTCTTCTTCCTGTGTGCCCATCCGTCGCTGACACCGTCGTCCGCCGTCGCCCTCACCCTGCGCGCCGTCGGCGGGCTGACCACCCGCCAGATCGCCCGGGCGTATCTGGTGCCCGAGGCGACCATGGCGCAGCGCATCAGCCGGGCGAAGCGCACCGTCTCCGGCGTGCGTTTCGACCAGCCCGGCGACGTCGCCACCGTGCTGCGGGTCCTGTATCTGGTGTTCAACGAGGGCTACTCGGGGGATGTCGACCTCGCCGCCGAGGCCATCCGGCTCACCCGGCAGCTCGCGACCGCCGTCGACCACCCCGAGGTGGCCGGGCTGCTCGCTCTCATGCTGCTCCACCACGCCCGGCGCGCCGCCCGGACCGCGCCTGACGGCAGTCTGGTGCCGCTGGCCGAACAGGACCGCGGCCGGTGGGACACGGCGGCGATCGCCGAGGGCGTCGGCATTCTGCAAGCGGCGCTCGCCCGGGACCGGCTGGGCGAGTTCCAGGCGCAGGCCGCCGTCGCGGCCCTCCACGCCGACGCGCCCACCGCCGAGGAGACCGACTGGGTGCAGATCGTCGAGTGGTACGACGAACTGGTGCGCCTGACCGGCAGTCCCGTCGTCCGGCTCAACCGGGCGGTCGCCCTCGGGGAGGCCGACGGCCCGCGCGCGGGCCTCCTGGCGCTGGCTGAGCTGGACGCCTCACTGCCCCGGTACGCCGCGGTGGCCGCCTATCTCCACGAGCGCGACGGCGACTTGGCGACAGCGGCGCGGCTGTACGCCGAGGCGGCCCACAAGGCACCCGACCTGGCCGAGCGCCACCACCTGACGCGCCAGGCCGCCCGGCTCAACAGCCGCGGGAGCCGCTGAGACGGCACGCCTTCGCGTCAGCCGCTGACCGCCGCTCATGTCTTGCGCACATGGGTGGTGTCGGCGCCGAGCGGGGTGCCGTCGGCGCCGGCCGGTGCGAACTCCGGCACGGGGACGCCTTGCTGGTCGACGAGGGTGGAGTGGGGTTCGCCGGGGGCGTAGGCGTGGCGTTCCCCCCATTGCCGCAGGGTGAGGATGACGGGGAAGAGGTCGCGGCCGGCGTCGGTGAGCACGTACTCCCGGCGGCGCCCCGACGGTGCGGTGCGCTGGGCGAGGAGCCCGTGAGCGGTGAGCTTGCGCAGGCGGTCGGTGAGGATGTTGCGGGCGATGCCGGTGCGTCGCTGGAACTCGGTGAACGACCGTGCCCCGTCCATCGCGTCACGGATGACGAGCAGGCTCCATCTGTCGCCGACGAGGTCGAGCGAGCGGGCGACGGGGCAGCCGGGGTCGGTCCAGTCGGGGTTCGGGGCGCGCATGGCGGGGCGCGGCATGACACCTCCCGGTGAGTTGCGGATTGAAACCATCCTGCCGTACCGTCAAAACGGTTGCAATTTGCTACTGATTTGGCTTGGGGGCTGGGTGCGATGGGCGTATGGCGGCGGTTGCTGCTGGCGGTGGTGTGCGGTGTCGCTGTGGCGGGCGTCTACGCCGCACAGCCGGTGCTGGAACCGATGGGACGGGACCTCGGCATCCCGGCGGGGCTCACCGGCTGGATCGTCGCGGCCGGACAGTTCGGTTATCTGGTAGGGCTGGTGCTGCTGGTGCCGCTCGGTGACGTGGTGGCCGACCGGCGCCGGCTCATCGCCGGGCACCTGGCGGTCACCGCGGTGGGCGCGACCGTGACGGCCTGCGCGCCAGGAGCATGGACGGCGCTCGCGGGGCTCACGGTGGCCGGGCTGTTCGCCGTCGTGGTGCAGACCGCGGTGGCCTACGCAGCGACCGTCTCGCAACCCGCCGAACGCGGGCGGAACATCGGCGTGGTGACCTCGGGTGTCGTGGTCGGCATCCTGGGCGCGCGGGTCGTCACCGGCACCCTCGCGGACGTGTGGGGCTGGCGGAGCGTCTATGCCGTGCTCGCGGCGCTGTCACTCGGACTGGCGGCCCTCGTCCTGACCGCACTGCCGTCGGAGGGGCGCCCGGGCGGGCCCGCGAAGTACGGGCAGGTCCTCGTCTCCCTCGCCGGACTGTTCGGGCAGCGCCTCTTCCTGTCGCGCGGGCTGATCGCCTTCTTCCTGTTCGCCTCGTTCGGCAGCCTGTGGAGCGGACTCTCCCTGCCGTTGGCGGACACACCGTGGCGGCTGAGCGAGAGCGGCATCGGACTGTTCGGCCTCGTCGGTCTCGCCGGCGCACTGGGTGCGGCACGCGCGGGCCGGTGGGCCGACGCGGGCCGCGCGGTCCCCGTCACCGGTCTCGCCCTCACCCTGCTCGTCCTCTCCTGGGCGGCGATCGCACAGCTGCCATGGACGCTGTGGCTCCTCGTCGTGGGCATCGTGGCGCTCGACTTCGCCGTCCAGGCCGTCCATGTGAGCAACCAGCACCAGCTCACCGCCGCTTATGCGGACCGCACCAGCAGCGTCATCGGCGGCTACATGGTCTTCTACTCCCTCGGCTCCGCCCTCGGCGCGGCCACGACGACCGCCGCCTGCACCGCGTACGGCTGGGCGGGCTCCAGCATCCTGGGAGCCGCGTTCGCCGTCTGCGCGCTGGCCGTCTGGGCGGCGAGCAGGCGCGTCCCCCTCCACGGAGCGCACGCGGAGGCGGCCGGAAGGGCGGAGGCCGGCGCCCGGGAGGAAACCCCGCGGCTCGCCCGTCGGCCGCAGCCCGAAGGCCGGTGCACGTAGCCCTCCGGCCGCGGTTTGCCGCGACCGTGTGGGTGGGCAGGGTGCCAGGCGGAGACAGGTCCCGCTGCTGCCGGCCGGGAGAGGGTCGGGCCAAAGCGTGCGGGGCCGCGCGGACCGACGGCTCCCGCGCGGGCCGGCGGGCGGACACGACGGGGGCTCGTCGGTGGGGGAGTTGGCATCAGCGGAAACGGAACGACAGGACGGCCACACGATGGGCCGGCCGGCACCCGCGGTGCTGCCCCCGCCGCTGCGCGCCCGGTGCGGGCTGATCGCGGCCCTCGCCACGCTGACGGTCGTCGTGCTCGGGAGCCTGTACGCCGGCCACAGCCGGCCCGGCCCGGTGGACGCATGGCTCCAGCCGGCGGTGGACGGGGCGCCGTCGCCGTGGCGGGTCACCGCCTCGGCCATCGACTTTCTGGGGGAGCCCGTCGGGGCGGCGCTGCTGGCCGGGGTCGCCGTGACCGGCTGCCTGCTGCTTCGGCGGCCTCGCGCCGCGGTGTTCGCCGTCGCGGGGACGGGAGCGGCCGTGGTGGCGACGACGCTGCTCAAGCCCGTGGTGGGGCGCACCATCCACGGCGACGGCAACCTGTCCTATCCCAGTGGGCACACCGCCTTCCTCACCGCGCTCGCCCTCGTGGTGGCGCTGTCGGTGACCGGCCGGCACCGCCTCGGCAGGACGGCCGGTACCGTGCTCGTGCTCGCGGCGGCGCTGGTGGCCGGGGCCGCCATGGGGTGGGCCCAGGTCGCGCTGGGGGCGCACTATCCGACGGATGTCCTCGGCGGCTGGTGCACCGCTCTGGCGGTGACTCCCGCGACCGGATGGCTGGTCGACAAGGCGGCCGACGCCCGCCGTCGGCACTCCACTTGACGCGGCATCAGGCCCGTCGCCGGAAGACGGGTTTCACCGGCCGTCCGCCCAGCCAGGGGGTGGGGTCGGCGGCGTCCAGCGCCTTCCGGTACACCGCGCACGCCCCGGCCACCGTCTCGACGGTGCGCTCGATGTCGGTGTCGTCCAGCGCGCTGCTCACCACGAACGACGGGGCCAGCACCCCGCCCGCCAGGAGCCGGCGCAGGAACAGGGTGCGGTACTCCTGCGACGGCCGCCCGTTCTCGTCGAGGGTGGCGAAGACCAGATTGCTGGCCCGGCCCCGGACGAGGAGATGGTCGCCGACGCCCATGCCGGCCGCGGCCTCGCGGACACCGGCGGCCAGCCGCTCGCCGAGCGCGTGCAGCCGCGCGGTGATGCCCTCCTCGACATAGGTGGTGAGCACGGCCATGGCGGCGGCCAGCGCATGGGTCTCCGCACCGTGCGTCGTGGACAGCAGGAAGACCCGGTCGTGTGAATGGCGCAGCCCGCCCCGCTCCATGAGGGCGCGGCGCCCGGCCAGCGCGGAGACGGCGAACCCGTTGCCCAGGGCCTTGCCGAACGTGGACAGGTCGGGGACGACGCCGTACAGCCCCTGGGCGCCCGCCTCCGACCAGCGCAAGCCCGTGATCATCTCGTCGAAGACCAGTACGCAGCCGTGCCGGTCGGCCAGCTCACGCAGACCGGCGAGGTACGCGGCAGTGGGGTCCTCGGTGCCCGGACGGCCGGGTGAGCCGGGGAACGGCTGGGCGTGGGCGGCGGGTTCGAGGATGAGGCAGGCGATCTCGCCCTGGTACCGGGAGAGCAGCTCGTCGGTCGCGGCCAGGTCCCCGTAGGGGAAGGACACGGTGAGCTCGGTGGTCGCCGCAGGAATGCCGGCGGACATCGGCGTGGTGCCGATGAACCAGTCGTCGACGGAGAAGAACGGATGGTCCTCGCAGACGGCCACCCGAGGGCGCCCGGTCACAGCCCGCGCGAGACGCACCGCGGCGGTGGTGACGTCGGAGCCGTTCTTGGCGAACTTCACCATCTCGGCGGTCGGTACGGTGGCCAGGAAGCGTTCCGCGGCCTCGACCTCCACGATGGACGGGCGGACGAAGTTGCTGCCCCGGTCGAGCTGCCGGCGCACCGCCTCCGTCACCCGGGGGTGGGCATGGCCGAGACTGACCGAGCGGAGGCCGGAGCCGTACTCGATGTAGCGGTTGCCGTCGATGTCCCACACATGGGCACCGCGCCCGTGGCTGATGACCGGGGCCAGATTCTCCGGGTACTGGTCGTCGCCCTTGGCGTAGGTGTGCGCGCCTCCCGGGATCAGGGAGTGCAGCCGTTCGTTCGCCTGCTGCGACCGGGGCAGGGGGAACTCGCCGGGCGTTTTGGTGGCTTCGGTGTCCAACGCCGACCTCACTTCTCCGTGTGCTTCAGGACCTCGGCGAGGCGCGGCGCCTCCCGGTCCCGCTGGGACATCGAGGTGACCGGCAGCGGCCAGGGGACGGCCAGCTCCGGGTCGTCGAAGGCGATCGTCACGTCCTCGGCCGGATCGTGCGGGCGGTCGATCCGGTAGGAGGTGTCGGCGGTCTCGGTCAACGCCTGGAAACCGTGCGCGCAGCCCGCGGGGATGTACAAGGTCGCCTGCGTCTCGCCGGACAGTTCGAAGAAGGCCCGGTTGCGGTAGTTCGGCGAGTGGGGGCGCAGGTCCACGACGACGTCGAAGATCCTGCCGTGGGAGCACCGCACCAGCTTGGCCTCGCCGGCTCCGGAGCGCAGATGCAGCCCGCGCAGCACGCCCCGCACCGAGCGGGACACGCTGTCCTGGACGAAAGCCTCCGGGGCGAGGCCCACCGAGCGGAGTACGTCGGCGTCGAGAGTACGGCAGAAGAAGCCGCGTTCGTCGGCGTGCGGCGTCGGCTCGAACAGGTAGGCACCGTCGATTTCGGGCACTGGGGTCGCCTTCATGAAACCTCCTGCTGAGCATGGGTGTGGTCGGCCGCCGGGACCGCAGGGGCCGCCGGGTCCGCCGGGAACAGGATCGCGTTCAGTGCGGAGAACTGCTCCTCCAGGCGCCGGGCGGCGGCCAGGTTCCGTTCGGCGAGGGTCCGCCGCAGCTGCGCCGACCGCTGCTCCAACTCCTGGAACTGCTCCAGCAGCCGCCCGGCGTCGATGTCGCGGGCCGGATGGCAGTAGGCGCCCAGCCCCATCCGTTCCATGAGCGCGTCGCTCTTGACCGCGTAGCTGAGGGCGAGCGTCGGTGTGCCGGCCTTCAGTGCGCAGACCAGATTGTGGTAACGGGTCGCCACCACGGCCTCGGCAGCCGCCGTCTCCCGCATCAGATCGGCCAGCGAGCCCGCCTCGGCCGATGTGACCAGCGGCGAGTCCACCGCGTCGCGGATCGCGGTGACCACCGGCTGGTCGACCGCGTCGCCGGTGAGCAGCCGCACCGGTCTGCCCGCCTCGGTCAGCGCGCGGACGAAGCGGATCGTCCCCTCCAGATAGCGACGGTGGATCTCCTCGGCACGTGGGCGGTCGTCGTCGCTGCCGTGGAAGGCCATCACGCCGACGCAGACCGGTCCCGGCCGGGCAGGGGACGCACTCACCGGTGGCGTAGGCAGGGCGAAGGCGAGGTCCGGATAGATCTCGTCGCGCGCCGTCTCCACGCCCATGGCCCGCATCGCGTCGCGGGACGGGGCGTCCCGGTACGACCGGTACGCGGCCAGCCGCGCAGACCAGCGCACCAGGGCGCGGGTGAGCCGGTTGCCGATCGCGGACGCGCCGACACCGACCAGCGCGACCCGGGTGCCGAAGAGCCGGCCGGCCGCACACAGCAGGAACAGCGCGTAGGGGAAACCCCACGGCCGCAGCGGCAGCGTGGCCTCCAGCACGCCCATGCCCGGCACGATCACCACATCGTGCCGGCGCACCCAGACGGCGGTACGGACGGCGTCGACGAGTTTGCCCAGGCCCTTGCCCGCGACGGCGCCCGCACGTGACGCGGTCCGGTACTCCCCGCGGTACCAGTGCAGGCGCGCCGCGGGGATGCCGTACCGGGCCGTGACGGTCTCGGGCCCACCGCACAGCGCGTCCACGACCGCCCCGGGGTGCTCGGCGCGCAGATAACCGAGCACCGCCTCCAGCGATCCGTCGTTGCCGAGGTTGCCGGAGCCGAGCAGGCCGAACACCCCCACACGCGGGGGTCTCCCGGCCGCGGAGGTCATGCCCGCCTCCCCTCACGGCCGGCGACCAGGGCGTCGACGGAGACGGAGAGCCGGCCCGGATCGACCGGGGTGCGGTCCTCGACGCGCTCGCCGGCGCCCGGCCGGGCGCGGCTGGCCAGCCACGCGCCCAGATGGCGGTAGCACGCGCGCCGGTCGGCCGGCGACAGCGGGGCCCGCCGGATCGCGGCGACGAAGCCCCAGACGTACTCGGCGAGCAGCCGGGGCGTCGGATGCAGCGGGCCCGCCCGGCGCGGGTCCAGGTTGACGCACCGTGAGCGCTTGGAGGGATTGGCCCGCTCGGCACGGGTGGGGTGGTCGCGGCGGAAGTACAGCAGCTCCGGCACCTGGTGGAAGGGCCCGTGCAGCACGATCTCGGCGACGAAGGTGCGATCCGCGTGGTGATAGCTGTCGTGCGGCTTCACCCGGCGCAGCACATCGGCCCGCATCACCCCGTAGAAGTCGTCGCCGCCGGGCTCGAACAGCAGGCTGCGGAAGCGCTCCGGGGCGTGCGGCGAGTCGGTGGCGAGCCCGTACGCGTACGGCACCTTCACCCGGCCGTCGCCGTCGATGACCGCCTGGCCGCTGTGCGCCAGGATCACCCCGGGGCGTTCGTCCAGTGCCTCCACGCAGCGCTTCAGCAGGTCCCGGGCGTACAGGTCGTCGTGCGAGGCCCACTTGAACAGCTCGCCGCGGCACTGGGTGAACACGTAGTTGTGGTTCGGTGCGGCCCCGATGTTGCGGGGCAGCCTCAGATACCGGATGCGGGAATCGCGCGCCGCGTACCGGCGGCAGATGTCCTGGGTCCCGTCGGTCGAGGCGTTGTCGGAGACGACGAGCTCGAAGTCCTCGTAGGTCTGGCCGAGCAGCGCTTCGAGCGCCTCGGCCAGATACTCCTCGCCGTTGTGGACGGGCAGGCCGATGCTCAGCCGGGGAAGGGCGGTCATGGTGTCCTCACTTCACGGATGGTCTCGTGCTCGTTCTCGCGCAATGCGAACCGCAGTTGCAGCCACCACACGGCCGAGCCGCAGAGGGTCGCGGCGGCGACGCCCCAGGCCGAGCCGGCGGTGCCGGCCACGGCCGCCCCGCCCAGTCCGCCGCCGACGTAGCAGGCCGAGGCGAACAGCTGACTGCGCAGGCTGCGCCGGGCCGCGCCGAGTGCGCGCAGCCCGGCCGCCGCGCCGGAGCCCAGTCCGGCGCCCGCGACGCCGAGCGTGACCGGCACGACCAGCGCCGAGGCGGAGTGCCACACGCCGCCGAGCACCAGCTCGCCGAGCCGGTCCGGCATCAGCAGCAGCGCCCCGCCCCACAGCAGTGCTGCGGCGGCCTGGCCGCCGCCGAGCAGGACGCAGAACCTGCCCAGCCGGTGCGGGGCGCGCCGCAGCACGCGGGCCGCCTCCGCGACGGTGACCAGCGACAGCCCCATCAGCAGGGCCAGGAACGGGCCGAGCAGGAGCTCGGCACCCCGGATCACGCCCACCGCGCTGACCCCGACGATCGCGCCCAGCCCGTACGCCCGCAGCTGACTGGCACCGCTGTTGCTGACGTTCTCGACCAGATAACGGGAGCCCAGGTCGCGGTGCTCGCGCAGCCAGGCACGCGCTCCGCCCGGCCGGGGCCGGATCCCGGACTGGAAACAGCCGTACACCGCGGCCACCGCGGCGGACGCGCCCCAGGCGAGCACGAAAGCGGCCACGGTGCCCAACCGTGCCGCCACCAGCATGGCCGGGACGAGCGCGACGCCGCACACCAGGTCGTTGACGAACGCCTTCCGCCCGGTGCCGGCGGCGAAGAACGCGAACCGCCAGGCGTCCTGCACCAGCAGCGCCGGCAGCACCACACCGAGGCAGACGAACGCGGGCCCCACCCGGCCGCCGACCGCCGGCCCGACGGCCAGGCACCCGGCGCCCAGGGCGGCACCGACGCCGAGCGCGGTCCCCGAGGAGCGGGTCACCGCCGTGCGCCAGGAGGCGGCCGGCACGCCGCTGAAGCGCACCATGAGCGGATCGGTGGCCAGCCCGCGGGAGACGTTGAGCACCACGCCGTAGGTCACCCAGGCCAGGCTGAAGGCGCCGAACGCGGCCAGCCCCAGCGAACGGGCCACGTAGATGCCCACCGCGAAGTTGGTCATGCTGGAGGCCGCCTGGTCGGCCAGCCCCCAGGACAGCCGGCCGAGGACGGCCCGCCTGGCGTGGGGCCGGGCGGCCTCGGCGCGGGCCGCGGGGGCCGCCGGTTCGTCCCTCCCGGTGCTCATCGGTGTCATACCTTGATCAGTCCGGCGTCGTGCAGCGCGTCGGCCGCGTCGGCGACGGTGCCGAACGGCAGCCCGGACCGTTCGGCGACATCCAGCAGACTGTGCCCGCCGTCGGAGAGGTTGAGCACCCAGAGCATGGCCATCTGGGCCTGCTTGGTGTCGCTGCGGCCACCGAGCGCGTCGTACAGTCCGCGCCGTCCCAGCTGCGGTTCGCCGTAGGGGCTGAGGTTGAGGTAGCGCCGGTTGCGGTCCAGCACGGCGAACGCCTCGCGGCACACGGCGAGCGTGTCGGCCATCGCCTCGGGGGAGACGAAGTCCGGATTGTCCGCCGAGGTGTGGTACTCGGGATACTCGGCGTACGGGGTGCGGCTGAGCGAACCCACGCCCAGATCGAACCCGGGCGAGCAGAACTGCCGCTCGTCGTAGCCGTACGGGGTGAACTCGGTGACGCGGTGCGGGCGGCCCGAGGCGCCGAGCACATGCCGCATCACCCGGTCGATCTCCGCGTCGCCGCGCCTGCTGCACTTGTACGTCAGCCGGCCCCGGTCGCCGGCGCAGGCCAGCACCAGCCCGTGCTGGACGCTTCCCCCGGCTCCCGGCCCCCCTCGGCCGGGCAATGCCCCGGTCACCCGCTCCGCGTTGCGGGCCAGCCAGGTGATCGCCCCGATGGTGCCGGGCGCGAACAGGAACCGGTAGGTGTAGTACGGCGTCTGCTCGGCCAGTGCGCGGGCCAGGAATGTGGCCACCGCGATGCCGGCCAGATTGTCGTTGGCCAGTGACGGGTGGCAGACGTGGCAGGAGACGAGCACCTCGTCGGGGACCTGCCCGGGGACCACGTGCTCGGCGTAGGTGAGGTGCCCGTCGGCGAGCGTGGAGTCGATGCACACCTCGTACATGCCGTCCGGCAGCGCGTCCAAGGTCTTCTGGGACAGGCAGAACCCCCAGTCCGGCTTGTAGTAGCTGGTGCGGTACGGCACCCAGGCGGGATGGTCCGGCAGGGTGTGCAGGTGCTTGCGCAGTTCGGCCAGCGGCATGGTCGCCGACACCGGCAGGCTGTAGCCGAGCACGTGCAGACTGGACGCGGCGAAGTCGACGACCCGGTTGCCGGCCGCGTCGGCGATGTACGCGTCCCGGATGTTCCACTCCTGGGGCACCGTCCAGTCGAGCACCTGCGTCCCCGTCGGCACCTCGTGCACGCGCAGCGGAAGGTACTCGTCGAGGATCCGCAGCGTGGCGCGCACACCGTCCCCGGTGATGCTCCGGCACAGCGGGTACAGCCGCTCCACCAGCGCGTGCATCTGCTCCCCGGCCGCGGTCACCGGCGCCGCCGCAGGGTCTCGTCGACGGCGCCGGCCTCGGACGCGGCGCGCAGCACGGCCAGCCGGGTGAAGCGCTCGTCGAAGTCCTGGCGACTCAGCCCGTGTTCCCGGTAGGCGTCGGCGAGTTCGAGCGCGCCCTGCTTGACCGTCCACGCGCAGTCGAAGCCGGGTATCGCGGCGCGGAACCGGGAGAAGTCCACCCGGTAGGAGCGCGGGTCGGCACCCGTCTCGCCGGTGATCACCACCCGTGAGCCGGGCACCGCCCCGGCGACCTGTTCGGCGATCTCGGCGACCGTGACGTTGTTGGTCTCGCTGCCGATGTTGAAGGCGCGGGCGTGCACCGCCTCCCGCGGCGCGGTGAGCGCGGCGGTGAAGGCCTGTGCGATGTCGGCGGCGTGCACCAGCGGACGCCAGGGGGTGCCGTCGGAGAGGACCAGCACCTCCCCGGACAGGAGCGCGTGGCCCACCAGGTTGTTGAGCACGATGTCGGCGCGCAGCCGGGGGGAGTGGCCGAAGGCGGTGGCGTTGCGCAGGAACACCGGGCTGAAGTCGCCGTCCGCCAGCGCGTGCAGATCGTCCTCCACCCGCACCTTGGACTCCGCGTACGGCGTCACCGGGCGCAGCGGGGCGTCCTCGCCGACGAGTTCGTCGCCGCCGGCGGCGCCGTAGACCGAGCAGGTGGACGCGTACAGGAAACGCCGCACACCGGCGTCGCGGGCCAGCCGGGCCAGCCGTACGGACGCATGGTGGTTGATGTCGTAGGTGAGGTCCGGAGCCAGCGCCCCCAGCGGATCGTTGGAGAGCGCGGCCAGGTGGATCACCGCGTCCACCCCCGCCACGTGCTCGGCCGTGACGTCGCGCAGGTCCACCCGGTGTCCCGGCGGGTCCGCCGGGCGCGGGCCCAGCACGCAGTCGGCGAACAGGCCGGCGTCCAGCCCGACGACCTCGTGCCCGGCGGCCGTCAGGACCGGGGCCATCACGGTGCCCAGGTAGCCCTGGTGTCCGGTCAGCAGAACGCGCAATCTTCAGTCCCCCAGGTCGAGAGTGAGTTTGGTGACGGCGAACGCCTCCGCGTAGCGCGCGTGGCATTCGATACCGCGGATACGGGCCAGCCCGAGGAAGGCCTCCCGGTCGTACCAGGGACGGTGCCGCTGCGAGGGGTAGTGCTCCTGGAGCAGTTCCGCCTTCCGCTCGGCGACCTGCGGCGACAGCGGCTGGTACGCCGCCATGCGGCCGAGGTCGCCGTCCCACTTGACGATCTCGTAGCCGAGCACGAGGTGGTCGCGGAACGCGGTGGTCATCAGCTGCGCCAGGCCGCGGTGGTCCTGGTGCGCGTCGTCGGTACGCGGAGCCAGCACCAGGTCCGGCTCCGTCCGCGCGCGCAGCTCCTCGACCATGGCCTTGGCCTCGTCCCACTGCGCCGGCAGCCGGCCGTCCTGCAACTTGTGGACCGTGAGCCCCAGTTCGGCGCCCGGGCAGAACGCGGCGAGCGCGGCCTGCTCCTCCGGCTCGCGTTCGGTGCCACCGCCGGAGAGCACCAGAGCGTCGACGCGTAGACCCGGCCGCGCCAGGCACATCGACAGCAGTGTGCCGCCGGCGCCGATGGCGATGTCGTCGCAGTGCGCGCCCACCGCCACGATCCGCTCCAGCCGCCCGGCCCCGAGCCGGATCACGAAGCCCTCCTTCCGGCGCCGTGCCCGCTCCCGGCCGCACCGGCCTGCGTGCCGTCCTGTTCCCACACGGCCCACGGGCGGTCGCCCCGGGCGTAGGCGGCGTCGAGCGCGGCCCGCTCCTTTACCGTGTCGGTCGGCTTCCAGAAACCGCGGTGCCGGTGCGCCACCAGCCGTCCCTGCTTGGCCAGTTGGGCGCACCCGTCGGTGACCAGGTCACCGTTCTCGGGAATGTGGTCGAAGATCTCCTGGCGGAGCACGAAGTAGCCGCCGTTCTCCCACAGCGGCAGTTCGCTGACCGCCGTGATGCCACCGACCAGGCCGTCCTCGCCCAGCTCCACGCAGTGGAACGAGGACTGCGGCGGCACCACCATCATCGACGCGCCCGCGTCCCGCCGGGCGAACTGGTCGATCATCCGGGGCAGCGGTGCGTCGGTGAGCACGTCGGCGTAGTTGGCCAGGAACATCTCCTCGCCGTCCAGGTGGTGCCGCACCCGGCGCAGCCGCTCGCCGATCGGTGACTCGATGCCCGTCTGCACGAACGTGATCGTCCAGGACGCGATGTCGGTGGACAGCAGCTCGGTGCGCCCGTTGCGCAGCACGAAGTCGTTGGACGCCGTCTCCTCGTAGGTGAGGAAGAAGTTCTTGATGTGGTGCGCCCCGTAGCCGAGGCACAGGATGAACTCCGTGTGCCCGAAGTGCGCGTAGTAGCGCATGACGTGCCAGATCAGCGGTCGCGGGCCGACCATCGCCATCGGTTTGGGCACGTCGTCGGACGCTCCGCTGCGCATCCGCAGTCCGTAACCGCCGCAGAAGAGTACGACCTTCATCACTTGACCTCGACAATGCTCAGTTCCGGTATGGGGAAGACCAGCCGGCCGCCCCACTCGTGCACGAAGGAGAGCTGCTCGACCAGTTCGGCCCGCAGGTTCCAGGGGAGGACCAGTACGTAGTCCGGCCGGTCGGCGCTGATCTGCTCGGGCGGCAGGATCGGGATACGGGTGCCCGGGGTGAACCGGCCGTGCTTGTAGGGGTTGCGGTCGACCGTGTAGGGGAGCAGATCGGGCCGGATGCCGCAGTGGTTGAGCAGGGTGTTGCCCTTGCCCGGGGCGCCGTAGCCGACGACGGTCTCGCCGCGCTCGGCCGCCTCGATGAGGAACCGCAGAAGGTCGCGGCGCACCTTGGCCACCCGTGCGGAGAACTCGGTGTACCCGGACAGCTCCTGCAGCCCGGCGGCCTTCTCCCGGTCCAGCACCCCGGCGACCCGCTCCCGGGCCCCCGGTGCCTCCCCGCGCGTCCGGCCGGGGAGGGCTGCCGCGGCAGGGGAGGTGCCGTCGGACGGTTCGCCGGCCGCCTCGACGGGCCGTGCCCACAGCCGGATCGAGCCGCCGTGCGTGGGCAGCAGCTCGACGTCCACGAGGGCGAGTCCGCCGCTCGCCAGCGCCCGGGCCGCGGACGCGACCGTGTAGTACTGGAAGTGCTCGTGGTAGATCGTGTCGTACTGGTTCTGCTCGATCAGGGACAGCAGATGCTGCACCTCGATGGAGACCCAGCCGTCGTCGGCGACCAGTGCGCGCAGCCCCCGGGTGAACCCCACCACGTCGGGGATGTGCGCGTACACGTTGTTGGCCACGACCAGGTCCGCCGGGCCGTGTTCGGCGCGGACCCGGGCACCGGTCGCCGGGTCGAGGAACGCCGTGAGCGTGGGTACGCCCGCCTCCCGCGCCGCGGCACCGACGTTCACCGACGGTTCGATGCCCAGGCAGCGGATGCCGCGGTCCACCATGTGCCTCAGCAGATAGCCGTCGTTGCTCGCGACCTCCACCACGAAGGCGTCCTCGCCCGCGGCGTCGAGCTCCAGCCGCCGCACGGCGCCGTCGACGAACGCGCGCGCGTGCTCCACCCAGGACGTCGAGTAGGAGGAGAAGTACGCGTACTGCGTGAACGTCTCCTCCGGAGTGATCAGCGGCGGGATCTGCGCGAGCCAGCAGTCGGTGCACACCCGCAGGTGCAGCGGGTACGCCGGCTCCGGCTGGTCCAGTTGGTCCGCGGCGAGGAAACTCTCGCACGGCGGTGTCGCGCCGAGATCGACGACGCTTGCCATCGCCGCCGAGCCGCAGAGTCGGCATCGTGTCATCTACTGCCCCCATCCCTGCCCGCGCGGCCGTCCCGCGGCGAGCCAGTGTTTCCGTCCCCTGCCGGCGGCGGGACCACCCCGCCGCCGGACCGGCCCGCGATGGCGCCGCGGTAGCCGTCCACCAGGCGTTCCAGCCCGACCTGCGGGCTGAACCCCTGCTCGTAGCGGCGCCGGGCCGCCTGCCCCATCTCCCGGTTGCGGGCCGGCCCGGACGTGATCCGGCGCAGACACGAGGCGAGCGAGGCGGCATCACCCGGCCGGTGCAGCAGCCCGGTCAGCCCGTCCTCGACGAGTTCGGTGAAGGCACCGTGACCGGCCGCGACGGCCGGGACTCCGGCCGCCATCGCCTCCACGACGACCAGGCCGAACGCCTCCAGCCACGTCGAGGGCGCGACCACGGCGACCGAGCGCGCGACGGCCTGCCGGCACTCCGCCGGGCCGTACAGGCCGGCGTACCGCACGTCGTCCCGGCCCGCCGCCCAGGCGCGCACCTCCCGCTCCAGCGGTCCCGCGCCGGCGACCACCAGCGGCACGCCCGCGCCGCCGCCCGCGGCGATCTCGTCCCACGCGGCCATCAGCAGCCGCACGCCCTTCGCCTCGGCGAGCCGGCCGAGGTAGAGCAGATGTTCACCGCTACCCGTTCGCCGGGCGTCCGTGTCCGGCACGAAGTTGTGCTTCACCGCCAGCCGCCCGGCCGGCAGGCCGGCCGAGACCAGGACATCGCGCTGTGCCGCCGAGATGCAGAAGAACCGCTCCACGCCGGACCACCACCGCCGCCGGTTGACCGACAGGCTGACCGCGAGCGGCACCGTCGCCAGCCGGGAGCCGCGGTAGCAGCCGTGCCGGACGGCGGGCAGCGGTGCCGACCCGACGCACTCGGTGCACGGCCTGCCGTCCCGCTGCAACGTGCCGGGCGGACAGACCTGCGTGTAGTTGTGCAGCGTGGCGACGGCGGGCACACCGGCGTCGGCGCAGGCCGCCAGCACGGCGGGCGACAGCAGCGGGAAGACGTTGTGGACGTGCACCACGTCCGGGCGCTCGGCGCGGAGCCGGGCGGCCAGCTCCCGGCGGACCGCCGGGTTCCACGGCACCAGCAGCGGCACCGCGGCCTTGCCCGGCAGGGACCGGGCGGCGATGTCGTCGCTGCGCCGCTCGAACGTCCCGACCCGGTGGCCGGCCGCGCGCAGCAGCTCCACCTCCTGGTCGACGACGTTGTTCTCCCCGCTCGGCTGTGCCGAGGCGTAGCGGTTGTGCACCACGAGGACGTGCATGCGTGAGGTCATCTCCCCTCCCCGGCCCATCGCGGGAAGCGTCGTCGGGAAACTTCGGGCGCCGACAGGGGCGGCGCCGCGGCGGGCGGCGCCGCCAGCAGCGAGGCCGCCACGGCCAGATGCAGCAGGTAGGGCGAGGCGTCGCCCAGCCCGGCCTCCGTGTACGACGCGATCGCGCAGTAGCTGATCAGGAAGATCGCGCAGGCCCGCGCCGGCGACGGTGGCCGCAGCAGCGCGACGCCGCCGAGCACGACGAGGGCGGTCGCCACCAGGGCGATGCCGATCCAGCCCTGTTCGTGGTAGACGGCCAGCCAGCTGTTGTCGATGGGCAGCCCGCCGAACGACTTGTCGCCCAGGCCCACGCCGAACACCTTCTCCGAGGTCGTCCGGGGCGCCGCCAGCAGCGCGTCCCAGACCTTGGCCCGGCCGGTGAGGCTGGAGAGGTTCTCCTGGCTCTGCCCGCGCAGGAACCACTCCCGTAACGCGGAGGCGAACCCCACCCCGGCCGCCGCGGCGCACAGCGCCGCCCAGGTGAAGAACCGGCGGGCGGCGGCACTGGTCAGCACGAGCGAGCCGATGGCCAGCGCCAGCCCGATCAGCAGACCGAGCGTGGCCGTCCGGGTGTGGGTCAGCAGGAGCAGGACGAGCGACGGCACGATGACCACCGCCGCGCTCACCCTGTCGGTGTGCCCGCTCAGGACGAGCAGCACGGCGAGCCCGATGATCACCGCGGCGTACTGTCCGATCTGCGGCGGGGTGAGCGGCCACAGCGCGCCGACCAGCCGCCCGCCGTACAGCTCGGGCATCGCCGCGCCCGGTGAGACGACCGCCCCGGCGGCGACCGAGCCGAGCACCGCGAAGTACATCCGGATGTGGTGCCTCACGAACGTCAGGCCGCCGTCCCACCATCGGGTGAGCAGCCACAGCGTGCTGACGAACAGAGCCAGCCGGGCGCAGCGGAACAGCGCGCCGAAGCCCGATTCCAGGTGCAGGCTGGAGAGCACGCTCGGCACCAGCAGCAGGGTGAGCAGGAGCACGAAGGCGCTGGGCCTGATGCGCAGCCGGGGATTGAGCGCGAGCGCCAGCGCGAACGCGGCGGCCAGCGCCCCCATGGTGACCATCTGGATGAGGGAGCGGGGCAGCGGGATGACGGTCTCGGCCCCGGCGGAGCCCAGCGTGTTGAGAACGAGCAGCCCCCACACGATGCCCACCGCCCTCGGTGTGGTGGTGGGGCAGGGCCCGGCGCCGGACCGTGCGCCCGCTGTACGAGGCCCGTCCGGCAGCCCGCCGTGCCGCGGATTCCCGCCCATCTCAACCACCGGCCCGCGGGTCGAGGGTGCTGTCCGTGTCCTGCCGGTACGGCGCGCTCTGCCACTGCCCGAAGTCGAGCACCCGGCTCGGGTCGTGGGCGACGAACGTCCACGGCCCGAGGTAGACGTTGTCGTGCCAGCGGTTGTGCTGCTTGTGGGTGATCGCCTCGGCCACCCGCTCGCCCTGGTACGGCGACCAGTCCGGATACGTCCCGTAGTTGGCCAGCACCGCCATCCGGCCGCACTTGACCGTGCACTCGACGACGGACTCGTCGAGCACGAAGCGGTTGTGATGGATGTCGACCCGCTGTGTCTTCCACCGGCAGTCGGCGTACAGCGGCGCGGTGGCGATCGCCGGCCGCGCACAGCGGTCGGTGTCCCGCACCAGCAACGTGCAGTCGCCGGAGGAGGTGTTGGCCGGACTGTTGCAGAACCGGTCGGCGTTCTCCCACAGGGTGATCCCGGACCAGTTGTTCTCCAGCACGTTCCGATAGATCTCGATCTTGTCCGTGCGGGCCTCGATGCGCGGCTCCCCGCCGGACTCCGACAGGTAGACCGTCGCGAACGGGAAGCTGTCGCCGCGGTCGGCGTTTTTGCGGCCCTCCACCCAGTTGTTCCGCCGGATCGCGTTCTCGCGGATGACCGCGTTGTAGCTGGCCTCGTAGATCAAGGCGGCGCCGTCGTTGGCCTCCAGAACGTTGTCCTCGATACGGAAGTCGTTGTTGTTGGTGTCGGCCCACAGCCCGGCTCCGCGGTTGCCGTGGACCCAGTTGCCGCGCACCTGAGCGCCGTCGACGGCCCAGAACTTCACCCCGCCCGTGCAGCCGCAGCCCGGCCGCCGCCGCTCCCAGTCGTCACGGTTGTTGGCCACGACCTCGTTGCCCTCGACCACCAGATCTCGGAGGGGGCCGTCGTCCTTGTAGGCGTTCATGCCGTACTGGCCGTTGCCGCGCAGACAACTGGCGCGGACCCGCTGGCGGGAGCCGGCCATCAGCCCGGCGCCGGAGTTGTGCTGGATCGTCGTGTGCTCGATCACCCACCCGTCGGCCGAATCGTGGTTGACCACGCCCTCGTCGTGCGGCGCCACGAAACCCTGCACGGTCAGATGGCGGATGGTGACATCCCCAGCCCTGCCGCCGAACGCGTACTGGTTGGTCTTCCGGCCGTCGAGCACCGCCCCCGGCGCGCCCAGGTAGCGGTTCCCCTTCTTGGGGACGACCTGGGAGTAGCGGTCCGGTTCGAGCCGGTGCTTGCCCGGCCGCAGCCAGAAGGTGGTGCCGGCGGGATGGCTCCGGGTCTGCGCGGCCAGATCGCCGACCACCGCCGGATCGACCTTCACCGCGCCCGCCGGCGCCTTCGTCGGCCCGGCCGCCGGTTTCGCGCACACCCGGGCCACGGACGGGGCCACCGACGCGGGCGGCCGGCCGGCCGGCTTTTCCGGGGCGCCGGGCGTGCCCACGCAGCCGGCCGCGCCCAGCACGACCAGCGCCGTCGCCGCCGCGGGCAACGCCCGGCGCCACCTCTCGACCCCCACGCGCCCCTCCTAGCCGTGGAACCTGAGTACGGTGGTGAACTCCTCCGTACCGTCGGCGAAGCCCGTGCCGACCAGCGCGGTGGCCGGTTCCTTGCGCCCGAAGCCGGGGGAGTACCAGCCCAGCGGCGGGTCGGTCTCCCCGCGGTGCGCCCGCCAGCTCAGCTGCCCGGGCAGATCGAGCACCGCGGAGCAGCTCTCGCCCTCCCGGGTCCAGGTGAGCACCGCCCGGTTCCCCGACAGGTCCGCGGCGATCGCCGGCCCCAGATGGAACGCCAGCCGCGCCGCCCGGCGCGGCCCGCGCACCGTGTCGACCACGCGCAGCTGACGGCTCGCGGCTGTCAGCTCCACCCGGCGGCGGTGCACGGAGCCCGGGTAGCCGTCGTGCTCGGCGCACCAGCGGGCCGTCCCCCCGTCGAGGGCGCCCGTGGGGTCCGCGACCAGGACGCGGCTGCGGGCGTGCCGGGTCCACAGGAACGGGCCGCCGGACACGGACTGGTCGGCGCCGTCGAGCTCGAGGGTGTTGTGGCCGAGCGTCGAGCGGAAGTACCGCCGCCACTCGGGCTGCCCGTGGTAGCAGAACGTCCCCGGGTCGGCCAGCACGTCGACGCCGTCGTGGCGGACCTCCACGGACAGCGCGTCCGCGTGGGCGTGCGCGGCGATCGACAGGAAGCCGTGCGGGCCGCCGTCGCAGCGGCACCAGATGCCCTCCGGGCCGCGCAGGACGGTCATGCCCGCATCGGCGAAGTGGGCCGGCCGGCGCACGGGCCGGCCCGTGGCCGGTGCGGTGCCCCCGGCCGCGTACGGCCGGACGAGCGCGGCCAGCAGCGGGGTGCGCACATCGGTGCCCGTCACCGCCGGCCACCAGTCGAGCCGGCCGAAGACGGCGTCCCCGGTGGCCAGCAGCGAGCCCCAGCGGTCGGTGCCGGCACCGTCGAGGACCAGACCGTGCCCGTCGTCCGCGTCCCCCTGGCGTGGCGGTCGCAGCCGGTCGTCCACGACGGCCGCGAGCGCGTCGGTCATCCGCAGCAGCACCAGCCGGACGGACGAGGGGACCGGCACGCCCGCCGCGTCCGCCTCGGCCACCGCCGCCAGGCCGAGCTCCAGCACGAGCCCGTGGTACTCGGTGGCCAGCTCGCGGTTGAGGCCGGAGCCGAAGGTGTTGGCCCGCAGGTGCCGCTCCAGCGAGCGCAGCGCCTCGGCCCGCCACCGCGCCGAGGACGGGAACCAGCCGAACGCGCAGGCCGCGGCGAACTGCCCGGCGGCCTCCGCGATGACGTGGTTGTTCGCCGACGAACCACGGCTGGGGAAGGCGGCCAGCCAGCGCTGGTGGTGCCAGATCTGGCGCAGTGCCACCGGATCGCGCTCGAACAGACCGGGCGCACCGGGCCAGCCGTCGAGCAGCCGGCGGATCCACACCCACGACAGCAGCCGGATGCCCAGCTCGATGCCGCTGACCCAGTGCACGCCCCGCAGCGGCGGGTTGGCCGCCCACCACGACCGCAGGTGCCCGGCCACGCGCTCGGCGTACCGCTCGTCCCCGGTGAGCGCGTAGGCGGCGGCCAGCCGGGTCAGGTACTGGTGCCGGGACGGCTCCCAGATCTGCTTGATGTCGCCGACGGCGTCCTCGTCGCGGTACGGCACGTCGAAGGCGTAGCCCTGGGGCGCCCGGCGCCCGGTCCTCGGGTCGTACGACCAGTCCGGGTCGGCCAGGTCTCCGCGGTCGGTCCCGAACCAGGTGGCGTGCCCGGCCATCAGCCGGTCCGCCTCCGCGAGGAGACGTTTCACGGCGTCCGGAGGCACCGCTTCGAGCGTCCCGGCGGGCAGCACGGCGGTGAACCGGGCGCCGGTCACACGCGGGCAGTGGGGCCGCGCCGTCCGCCACCGCTGCCTGCGCACCACGTCGGCCGCCCGGCCGCCGATCTCCCGCGGACCCATCCGGGACAGCCGCCGCAGGTACCAGCCGGCGCTCGTCCCACCCGCCTTCATCGCGCCCCCGTCAACGTCACCGGTGCGCCGCCGGCCAGCGCGGCCCGCACGGACAGGGTGGCCGCGGTGGTGGCGACCAGGGACTCCAGCGGCACCGGCATCGGCCCGCCGGTGCGCACGGCCCTGACGAACGCGGCCAGTTGGGCGTTCTGCCCCTTGTCCCGGGCCTTGGGCAGCCGCGATCCGACCCACTGCTTGCGGCGCCCGTCGTAGACGGCGGCGCGGACGAAGTCGTCGAGCCGCAGCACCTTGCCGTCCGCGACGAGGTCCAGCGTCTCCTTGGGGAAGCCGGGGGAGCCGGTGGTCACATAGCTGAGGGTGGCGGTGGACTCGTCCGGGTAGCGCAGCACGACCTGGAGGTCCTCGTTGCTGGACGCGGCGACCGCGTACACCGAGACCGGGTCGGCCTGAAGCAGCCAGCTCGCCGTGTCGATGAAGTGCCCGCCCTCACCGGCGAACCGTGTGCCCTCGGTGTCCTGCCGGAGGTACCAGCTGCCCTGCTCCAGCCGGCCCGCGTTGACCAGATAGCGCAGATGCGCCGGGCCGGTACGGGGGCCGAACCGCTGCCGGGCCTGCCGCAGCAAGGGCGCGAACCGGCGGTTGAAGCCCACCTGGAGCCGGTCGTTGCCGGACTCCTCGACCGCGGCGAGCACCCCGGCCAGCTCGTCCTCGGTGAGGGCCAGGGGCTTCTCCACGAACACGGCCTTGCCGGCCAGCAGCGCCCTGCGGGTCAGTTCGGCGTGCGAGCTGTGCCGCGTGACCACGAACACCGCGTCGACGGACTTGTCGCCGAGCACGGCGTCGAGATCGGTGGTGGCGTGGGCGAAGCCGAACTTCCGCTGCGCGTTGGCCCCCGACAGCGCCGTCGTGGTGACGACCGCCGCCAGCTCGACACCGTCACGCCGCGCCAGGTGCGGCAGCAGCATCGACGTCGCGTAGTTCCCCGCGCCGACGAACGCCAGCCGCACCGGTGAGGTGGCGGCCCGGGACGGGGCCGCCGCCGCGCCGCCGCGCCGCCGAACCGAAGGCAGGGCCATCTCCGGAGCCTCGGCCGGCACCGCCTGGCCGGGGTACCGGAACAGCACGGCCACGGCCTTCAGACCACCGTCCTTGAGGCGCTGGTAGGTCCCGACGGCATCGTCGAACGCGGCGATGTGGGAGATCAGCGGCTCCACGTCGATCCGGCCGCGGGCGATCAGGTCGAGGAAGCACGCCAGGTTGCGGCGCTCGGTCCAGCGCACATAGCCGATCGGGTAGTCGCGTCCTTCCAGTTCGTACTCCGGGTCGTAGCGCCCCGGCCCGTACGAGCGGGAGAACCGCACGTCGAGCTCTTTCTCGTAGTACGCGTTCCACGGCAGGTCCAGGCGGCACTTGCCGATGTCGATCACCCGGCCGCGGTCCCGGCACAACCGGGCCGCCAGCTCGACGGGTTCGTTGCTGTCGCCGCCGGCGGCCAGATACACCTGGTCCACACCCCGGCCGCCGGTGAGCTCGGCGACGGCGGTCTCCACAGCGGCCGACCCGGGACTGCCGCAGGCCGCGGCGCCCGAACGCCCGGCGAGCTCGCAGCGCACCGGGTCGGGATCGACCCCGACGACACGCACCGACGAGGCGGCCAGCAGCTGCACCACCAGCTGCCCGATCAGCCCGAGACCGATGACCAGCGCCACCTCACCCAGCTGCGGCTCGCCGCGGCGCACGCCCTGCAACGCGATCGACCCGACGGTGCCGAACGCCGCGTGGCGCGGCGCCAGACCGTCCGGCACCGGGGTGAAGAGGTTCTTCGGCACCCAGTTCAGCTCGGCGTGCAGCGCGTGCTCGTTGCCGGCGCACGCCACCAGATCACCGACGGCCACCTCGTCGATGCCCGCGCCGACCTCCTCGACCACCCCGCACAGCGAATAGCCCAGCGGCGTGTAGGAGTCCAGCTTGCCCATCACCTTGCGGTAGGTGGCGCCCACCCCGTTGGTGGCCACGCTCTGCATGACCTTGGCCACCTGGTCGGGACGGGAGCGGGCCTTGCCCACCATCGACATCCCGGCCTCGGACACCTTCATCAGCTCGGTGCCGGTGGATATCAGCGAGTAGGCGCTCCGGACCAGCACACCGCCGGGCTTGCACTGCGGCACCGGCACGTCGAGCAGCGTCAGTTCGCCGCTCTTGTAGTTCTGCACAACCTGTTTCACCCGAAGTCCTCTTCGTCTCTCGCGGTCTCTACGCCGTCAGGGGAGAGTCCTGGCCGGACCCGGAGGTCGCGCCGCGGTACCAGTACTCGAGGGTCAGCACGTGCCACAGATGCTTGGAGAAGTCCCGCTGCCCGGCGGCGTCCTCGGCGACGAGCCGCGCCAGCGCGTCACGGCGCAGGAACCCGGACCGCACGAGCACCCCGTCGTGCACCACCTCACGCACCAGCGGTGCCAGATCCCGGCTCATCCAGGCGCGCAGCGGGGCGCTGAACAGGCCCTTGGGCCGGTAGACGATCTCCCGGGGCAGGACCGAGGTGGCCGCCTCCTTCAGCACGGCCTTGCCCTGCCGCCCGGCGATCTTGCGGTCGCCGGGCACGGCGAAGGCCGCCTCCACCACCTCGACGTCCACGTACGGCACCCGCACCTCCGTCGAGGCGGCCATGCTCGACCGGTCCGTGTAGGCGAGGTTCAGGCCCGGCAGGAACATCCGGGCGTCGCCCAGGCACATCCGGTTGACGAAGTCGTCCAGGTCGTTGTCCTGGTAGACGTCCGCGTGCTCGGCCAGCACGTCGTCCACCGCGCCGGCCAGGTCCGGATCGACCAGGGCGAGCAGCTCGTCCCGGTCGTACATGGTGTAGCTGCGCCGGAACGCGGTCTCCTCCGGCAGATCGGCGAAGGAGAGGAACCGCTTGGCGAAGCGCACCGACCGGTACCCGCGCCGGGACGTGGCGACCGGCAGCCGGTCCACGGCCCGGGACAGGCCGCGCCGCACGGGACGCGGGACACGCTGATAGCGCAGCGCCAGCAGATTGGCCAGGTGCTTGCGGTACCCGGCGAACAACTCGTCGGCGCCCATCCCCGAGAGCATCACCTTCACCCCGGCCTCGCGCGCCGCCGAGCAGATCAGGAAGGTGTTGATCGCGGCGGGATCGCCGATCGGCTCGTCCAGGTGGTACGTCATCCGCGGCAGCAGGTCGAGCACGTCCGGAGCGATCTCGATCTCGTGCAGGTCCACGCCGAACCGTTCGGCCACCTGCCGGGCGTGGCGCAGATCGTCCGGCATCGCCTCGAACCTGGCGTCCTCGGCGCGGAACCCGATCGTGTATGCGGAGATCCCCGGCCGGTGACGGGCCGCCAGCGCGGTCAGATAGCTGGAGTCCAGCCCGCCGGAGAGGAAGGTGGCCACCGGTACGTCGGAGAGCAGATGCCGCCGGCTCGACTCCTCGACCAGGGCGGCCACATCCGGCAGCTCGCCGCTGCGGGCCCGCTCGCGGCCCTCGGCGGCGACATCCCTCAGGCTCCAGAACCGGCCGCGCTCGACCCGGCCGTCGGGCCGGCACCGCAGCCAGCTCCCCGGCGGCAGCTTCTCCGCCTCACGGAACGCGCAACGCGAGTCCGGCACCCAGTAGTAGAGCAGTGAGGCCACCAGCGCCGCGTGGTCCACCTCCAGCGATCCGCCGGCCACCGCGGCGAGCGCCTTGAGTTCGGAGGCGAACATCAGGCCCGTGCCGCGCCGCAGCAGGAACAGCGGCTTGATACCGAGCTGATCGCGGGCGAGCACCAGCTCACCGGTCCGCTCGTCGAAGACCGCGAACGCGAACATGCCGCGCAGCCGCGGCAGGCAGCCGGTGCCCCAGCGCCGCCAGGACTCCAGCAGCACCTCCGTGTCGGACGTACCGCGGAAGCGCACCCCCGCGGCCTCCAGCTGGGCGCGCAGCTCGGGCGCGTTGTACAGCTCGCCGTTGTAGGTGAGGGCCAGACCGCCGGAGACCATCGGCTGGGCGCCCGTCCCGGACAGGTCGATGACGGACAGCCGGCGGTGGCCGAGGTGCACTTCGCCGTCGCCGAGGGGATGGCCGTACCGGCCGGCCCCGTCGGGTCCGCGGTGGGCGAGGACATCGGTGAGCCGGTCGGTGACGATCTTCCCGTCCGGCCACCGGTACGTGCCTGCTATGCCACACATGTGCTACCGCGCCCCCTGGTCGTTGTCCGGGAACCGTGCGGCCGGCATCGACGGCCGCTCCGTCCGCGGCCGGTCCGTCGTGTTCTCCTCGGCCGGCCGCCCCACCGGCGGCCGGCCCGTTCCGTTCCGCGTGGCGGGCCCCCCGTGGAGGCCGCGCAGCGCGGTGTCCGCCCCGTCCCACAGCGTGCCGTCGGTCCGGTCCCGCGGATCGGGGTCGACCAGCACCACACCGAGCACCGGGATGTGCTGGTCCGCGAGCTGCCGCGCCACGGTGTGCAGCCACGCGGCGCTGCCGTGCCCGGCACGCACGACGAGCACGGTGCGGCGGCCGAGCCGCCCCAGGTCGGTCCACGCCGTGCCGGGCGCGACCGACCCCACACCCAGCCGGTACCCGGAAGCCGGCAGGTCCTCGGCACGCCCGGCGCCGACCACGGTCGCACCCTCCGGCCGGCGGCCGTGGGCGAGCTCCTCGCCGGGCAGACCGTCGACGACGACCACCGGCCCCTCCGCCGCCAGGGCCCCCGCGAGATCCAGGGCGATCAGACACGTGGTGCGGGCACAGCCCAGCTCCAGCAGCGACACGGGTTCGTCCGACTCGCGCACGGCCCGGGCCAGGGACGAGGCGAGCCGTTCGTGCGCCGCCCGGGTCCGCCGCCGCTGCCACCGCACGGCCCGCCGGCGGGGCGCGGCACGCAGCTCCGCGATCACCGAGGCCCCGAGGTGCGCCGCGATCTGGCGGCGCAGCACGGGACGGTCCGCCACCACCGCGCCGACCGCGGCCAGCGCGAGCCCGAGGACGAGACCGAGGACGGCCCCGACCGCCGCGTCGGTGACAGCGGCCCTGGCCAGGGAGTGCCGTACCGCGCGCGGCTCGTCCACGATCTGCGTACCGGCGATGAGCCTGGGCGTGCCGGTGCGTGCCTCGGCGGCACGCTGGTCGAAGTCGGCGATGCGCGAGTCGAGTTCGGCCCGGCGGGCGAAGAGCGACTCGGTCCGGGCCGACGCCTTCGGGTCGCTGCCCGGCTGGTTCCCGATCGCCTTGTTGACCTGGGCCAGCTCTTCCCGCATGCGGTCCCGCTGGTCGAGCAGGGCGTCGGCCTCGGCCTTCGCGGCCTGCCGTATCCGCCTCACGTGGTCCGCGACGAACGCGTCGGCCAGCGCCTTGGCGCGGGCCACCGCTTCCGCGTCGCTGCCGCCCGTCACCTCGATCTGCAACAGATTGTTGGACAGGCCGGTGCCCCGGTAGTCCGCCATGAAGTCTTCCGGTTCCTCCGCGGAGCCGAGGGACCGCAGGGCCTGGCCGGCGATCCGCGTGGTCCCCAGCAGCTCCACATCGGTGCGGATCAGCGTGCCGGTGTCGTTCGGCTGGTCCTGCTGGTGGGCGACCAGCACCTTGGTCACCGCGGTCGGCGCCGGAGGCAGCACGACCGCCACCGCCGCGCCGGCCAGCAGCCCCAGCAACGCCAGGGAGGACCACAGGCGCCGCCGCCTGCGCACGGCCGCCACCAGCGCGTGCAGGTCCAGCAGCGGAGCTGCTGCCTGCGGCTGGGAAGTCGGGCTCGTCGTCACACCGGACCTTCCGTCGCGTGGCCGCGGGCCGCGAGCGCCGGAACGGCGTCCTGCGAAGGGCCGCCGACCGGCCCCGTCCCCGAGGCGCGGACAGCACCGGCGACGACGACGCCGACGACCTCGTGCCCGCCGTCCGCGCACGCCTCGGCGACACCGGCCAGCTCCTCCGCCGTCCAGCTGCCCGCGCTGACGACGACCAGGGCACCGGATTCGGCATCCCGGTCCGGCACCGTCGGCCGGGACATCTGCACCTCCACCAGCCGCAGCGCGGGGGGCTCCGGGCCCGACGAGCCGGGGAGGCCGGAGGGGCCGGGCAACGGGGCGCCTTCGGACTCGGCGGCGAGCTGCCCTGCGGCGCGGCGGGCGATCCCGTCACCGTCCGGGACGACGACCAGCAGCCGCCGGGACCCCGGCAGCCGGTGCACGAGCCGCGCGCACACCCGCCGGTAGCGGATCCGTCTGCCGGCCTCGTCGCCGGATCTGTGCGGGACGGGCAGGTCCCACCGGGTCCCGGTGCCCAGCAGCCGGCGCACCACCGCCCGCGGGCCACGGCCACCCGGGCCGTGCGCGCGCTCCTCCTCGGGCACGTCCACGGTGCCCAGCGGCGCCGTGCCCAGTGCCGCGGCGATCTCCGGTTCGGTGCGCAGCCGGCGGTTCATCCGCGCGGCGACGAGATGTCCGACGACCGCGAGCAGGAAGAACAGCAGCGCCCCGCCGCCGACGAGATGCGCCCTCGTCGGCGGCGCCTCGCCCGTCGGCCGGGCCGCCGGCCCCATCACGACCATGTCGGCCTTGTCGTTCGCCGGGTCCGCCTCGTCCAGCTTCTTCATGGCCTCTTCCAGCGAGGTGCGCAGCTTCTCCAGCGTGGTGCGGGCCTGCACGCTCTCCACCGTCCGTCCCGGATCGGCCGCGTCGGCCAGGGCGGTGATGCGCCGGCTGGTCTCCCGCACCTTCTGCCGCAGCGCCTCGGGCCCCGCGGCCTCCTCGGGATCGCCGCCGCCCGCGATCCGCGCGGCGAACGTGACGAACTCCTGGGCCACCTGGTCGGACAGCTTCTGCGCGCGCTCCGGGGTCTCGGCCGTCCCCGAGATGCGGATGATGTTCCCGTCGGTGGCCTGCGCGCTCACCCGGTCCCGCAGCTCGCCGCCGCCGGCGCCCTGCCGGCCGAGCGCGGCGGCGGCGCGGTCTATCACCGCCGAACTGGTTGCGACCTGAGCCTGCGTCAGCAGCTCGCGCTGCTCCCACTGCCCGGGCAGCAGCACCGAGGCCGACGCCGTGTAGCGCGGCGGGAACAGCAACGAGGTGCCGTAGCCGACGAGGGCGCCCGCCACGGCGAGGGCCACGAGGAGCCGCCAGCGCCGGCTGAGTATCCGCCCGACGGTGGCCAGACGTATCGTGTCCTCGCTCAACGGCGCGGCCTCCTCCCCGCCCGGGCCGGGGCGCCCCCGGACACCGGGGCACGGCCGTCGCAGGCGGCGGCGTAGGCGGCGAGCAGCGAACGCTGGGAGTTCCGCCAGGAGAGCTGCCCGCTGATCCGCTCCTGGCCGGTCCTGCCCATCCGGGCCCGCTTCTCGGGATCGTCCAGCAGCATCGCGATGAGCTTCGCGAACTCGGCCTCGTCGTTGGCGGGCGCGTAGACGGCGGCGTCCCCGGCGGAGACCCGCGCCTCCCGCAGATCGAACGAGACGATCGGCCGGCCCATCGCCATGTACTCCAGAACCTTGTTCATGGTCGACACGTCGTTGAGCGGATTGCGCGGGTCGGGGGAGAGGCACACGTCCGCGGTGGACAGGTAGCGCACCAGGTCGGCGTCCGGGATGCGCCCGGTGAACTGCACCTGCTCGGCCAGCCCCAGCCGCCCGGACAGCTCCACCATCGCGTCGAAGGCGTCGCCGGCGCCGACGAACACCGCGTGCCAGTCGGTCCGCCCCAGCTCGTCGCGCACCTTCGCCAGGGCCCGCAAGGCGTAGTCGACGCCGTCCTGCGGGCCCATGACGCCCAGGTAGCACAGCAGATGAGGCTTGCCGCGCTTCAACTGAGGCTCGGGCGGCACCGGCCGGAACCGGTCCGTAGCGGGTGCGCTGCGCACCACGAAGACGTCCTCCGGCCGCCGTCCGCCGCGGCGCACCGCGACCTCCCGGTAGCTCTCGTTCGTGGCGAGCACGATGTCCGCGGCCCGGTAGGTGAGCCGCTCCAGCGCGCACACGGCGCGGTAGAGGACGTCCCGGCCGCGGCCGAACCGGGACAGGTACAGCTCGGGCACCAGATCGTGCTGGTCGAAGACGAACCGCGCGCCGCGCCGCTTGAGCCACAGCGCGGGCAGGAACAGCAGGTCGGGCGGATTGCACGCGTGGATCACATCGACCGGGCCGACCCTGCGGGCCAGCCGGGCCGTGTGCCACAGCGCCGCACCGTACTCCCGCAGATAGCCGGCGGGCCCGCCGGTGGCCGCACGCAACGGGTAGCGGTGGATCCGCACCCCGTCGATCTCCGCCTCCGGCTCCGTGTCCCGCTTGCTGCCCCGGGGGCAGATGACGTCCACCGTCCAGCCCGCGTCGCGCAGCGTCGTGCACTCCTGCCACACCCGCCGGTCGAACGGCACCGACAGGTTCTCCACCAGGATCAGCGCGCGCCGGTCCGGCCGGTCGCCACCGCTGGTCGTCGTGTCACCAAGCAAGGCCTATGTACCCCGGTTCGGTCCGGCGCGCCTCGGCGTCGGGAAGGCGGACAAGATCGATCAGTACCGGGCCCTCGCCCATGGGCAGCGCCGACAGCACGGCCGGATCACTGGTCCCCACCAGACACACCTCGGCGTGGTCGAGGACCTCGTCCACGGAGTCCGCGAGCAGCTGCGCCAGGTGCGGCAGCCGCGTCTCGATGTACTCGCGGTTCGCGCCCAGCAGCCGGGACATGCTCACGTTGGCGTCGTAGATCTTGAGGTCGTACCCCTTGCCGAAGAGCCGCTCCGCCAGCTCGACGAGCGGGCTCTCCCGCAGATCGTCGGTGCCGGGTTTGAACGACAGCCCCAGCAGGCCCGCCCGGCGCCTGCCGGTGCGCTCGACCAGCTCCACCGCGCGCTGCAGGTGCGCGGAGTTGGAGGGCAGCACATGGGCGAGGATGGGCACCGACACATCGGCCCGCTGCGCCGCGTGGACCAGACTGCGCAGGTCCTTGGGCAGGCACGAGCCGCCGAAGGCGAAACCGGGCCGCAGATAGGCGGGGCTGATGTTCAGCTTGCGGTCCGCCAGGAAGACGTCCATCACCTGGTGCGAGTCCACTCCGAGCGCCTGGCACACCGCGCCCAGCTCGTTGGCGAAGCCGATCTTGAGGCCGTGGAACGCGTTGTCCGCGTACTTGATCGCCTCGGCCGTCGGGATGGGCACCCGGAACACCTCGCCGGGCAGCCCCTTGTACAGCGCCGTCACCGCGTCACCGCTGGCCGTGTCGAGCTCGCCGATGACGGTCTTGGGCGGGTCGAAGAAGTCCCGCACGCTCGTGCCCTCGCGCAGGAACTCCGGGTTCACCGCCACCCCGACGTCCACCCCGGCCGTGCCGCCGACGTGCTTCTCCAGGATCGGCACCAGCAGGTTCAGACAGGTGCCCGGCAGCATGGTGCTGCGGAAGACGACGGTGTGCCGCCCGCCCCGCTCGGCCAGCGCCTCGCCGATCTGTTCGGTCACCCGCTCCAGATACGTGGTGCACAGGCTGCCGTTGGGCTCCGACGGCGTGCCCACGCACACCAGCGACACCTCACTGTCCCTGATCGCCTCGCGGACGTCGCCGGTGGCGCGCAGCGCCCCCGTCCGCACGACCTCGGCGACGAGTTCGCCGATCCGCTCCTCGACCACCGGCGCCCGGCCGCCGTTGACCAGGTCGACCTTCACCTGGTTCACGTCCACCCCGACGACCTCGTGCCCCATGTCGGCCAGGCACGCGGCCGATACACAGCCCACGTAGCCGAGCCCGAAAACGCTGACCCTCATGACCCGTCCCTCCCCCCAGGCAGGCCCTTTCGGCCTGCGATCCGTGCGACGGCCGTTCCCCGGCACCCGCGCATCAGTAGGCCCCCTGCCCGCGGAGCACCGCACGCAGCGTCTTCCACAAGATCACCGTGTCCAGGGCGAGCGACCAGTCCTCCACGTACCGCAGGTCCAGCCGGACCGCCTCCTCCCACGGCAGGTCACTGCGCCCGCTGATCTGCCACAGGCCGGTGAGCCCCGGCTTGACCAGCAGCCGCCGCCGGATGTCCGGTCCGTACGCGGCGGACTCCTCCGGCAGCGGAGGCCGCGGACCGACGAGCGACATCGAGCCGGTGAGTACGTTGAACAGCTGCGGGAGTTCGTCGATCGAGTACCGGCGCAGCACGGCACCCACCCGGGTCACCCGAGGGTCCCGGCGCAGCTTGAAGAGCAGGCCGGCGCCCTCGTTGCGGTGGGCCAGCGCGGCCCGCGTCCCGTGTGCTCCGGCGACCATGGTGCGGAACTTGAAAATGGTGAACTCCCGGCCGTCCTTGCCGACCCTGCGCTGGCGGTAGAGCGCCCCACCGCGGCTGTCCGCCACCACGAGCAGCGCGACCAGCACCATCAGCGGTGCGAACACCACCAGCAGCAGGGCCGCGCCGAGCCGGTCGACGACCTCCTTGACCACCCGGCGGCCCCCCGTGAAGGCCGGCATGCTCACCCGCAGCAGCGGGATGCCGAGCACCGCATCGACGTGCAGCCGCGGGCCGGCCACCTCCATCAGCACGGGCGCCACGACCATCTCGGCGTCGCTGCCTTCGAGGTTCCAGGCCAGCCGCTGCAAGCGGTCCGGTGACCAGTGCGGATCCGGTGTGATCGCGACGACACGGAAGCCGTCGCGCCGGACGTGTCCCGCGACGTCCGCCAGCCGGCCGACGACCGGTACCCCGTCGAGCTGGTCGCCGTCGATACCGCGGCCGTCGGTCGTGCACACCGCGTCCACCCGCCAGCCCAGATGCGGGAACTTACGTGCCCGGGCGATCAGATCGCGTACGGTGGCCGGGCTTCCGGCCGCGAGCACCGGCCGCAGACACCGCCCTTCCTTGCGCTGCTTGTGCAGCCACAGGCGCAGCAGATACCGCGCGGTCATGGTGACGAGCGCGATCGCGGGAATCGCGACGAAGATCCAGAGTTTGATGTTGCGCGAGGTCAGGGCGATCCCGCCGAGCGCCAGCACGACGGCCGCCGTGAACAGTCCGCGGCCGAGCCGGCGGAACTCCTCGGCGCCCTGACCGAGCACGACCGGGGCCCAGGCCCGGCTCACCGCGAGCGCCGCCAGCACCAGCAACTCGGTGCCGAAGGCGAGGATGCCCCATTTCTCGTGCCAGTTGGCCGCGTCACGGGCCCCGAAGAAGCCACCGATCGCCGCCACCACGAAGGCGGTCGTCACGGTGTCGGTGACGATCACCGTACGGCGGTACCGCTGCTCCCAGTCGGTCGCCGGCCAGCCGATCGCCCCGTCCGCCAGACGCCCGCGCGCCGACGGAAAAGGGCTGGCTAATTCCCCCCGTTGCACGGTTCCCCCCCAGACAGCCAGTGTTCCGACGTTTTCGCCCAGCACTGTTCCTCCCCCCGGGGAGGCTCACGCCCCCCGCAGCGATCTCCCCCGCGGGGAGCCTCCGCCCCCGCGCCGCGCTGTACCTCCCCGGCGGGACGCCCACGCCCCCCGCGCACGACATCCCCGCACGTCCGGCGCCCCGGGCACACCCCACCCCCGCGGCGGTGGCCTCGGATGCCCGCCGGACCTCGAAGGTGCGCGAAGACCTGCCGGGTCCCGGGTGCTCCCCGCACCCGGTACCCGCTCGGCCTCCGGTAAGCGATCACGCCCACACCTGGTGCCGGGGACGCGACTGCTGACTGTGTGCAGCGCCGAACTAAAGATCATTTTTCATCGCTTCATGCCCGAAGGCCTGAAGCACGGTCAATCTAGACCATGCGGAGCCGGTATGAAGAGAGGATGTGGAGAATTGGTGCCCAAGCTTTGAGACACGCTTCACTGATCGATGACAGTCTCCGTACGCCTCGATGTCACCACCCGCTCCCGCAGCTCACCCGGGCAGCGCGCTGCCGCCCGCCGACAGCACGGAAGAGCCACACCGGACGTTCCGCGACCGGCGTCCGGAAGGCGCACCTGGACGGCGCACCCGCGCATCCGGAGGCGCGGGCGCCTGGGCGGTGAGCCCCCGGCGCATCCGGAGCCGCGGGCCCCTCGGCGAAGGGACGCCGGATGACGCGCTCCACAGCCGCGGCCCCCTGGGGCAACCCTCCATCTCCCGCGCAGGCCCCCAACCACCGCGGGAGCGGGCCCCTTGGGCACCGACCAGCCGAATGCGCACGCTGGCCGCCCGGGCCCCGGCCGGTGGTCTCCGACAGGCTGACGCGGGGAAGAATGCGAGCAGTCGGGCCGCATGCCCATGCCCCGCCGGTACCCGCCTTCGCCGCACGGAGGTCACCATGGCATCACCCGGCAGGCCGCCGAGGCGGATCGCCGTGGTCGGTCCGGTCGCCTCCGGCAAGAGCACTCTCGCAGCTGCCCTGGCGTCGCACACCAACCTGCCGAACATCGAGCTGGACTGCCTGTTCTGGGGGCCGGCCTGGACGCCTGTCCCCGCCGCGGAGTTCCACGCCCGGGTACGGGACGCACTCGCGGGCGAGGACTGGATCGCGGAGGGCAACTTCGGTGGTGCGGTCGCGGACACGCTGCTGGCGCGGGCCGAACTGGCCATCTGGCTGGATCTGCCGCTGCGCCTGTGCCTGCCCCGTCTGGTGGTCCGGTCGGTACGGCGGGCCGCCACCGGACGAGAACTGTTCTCCGGGAACCGTGAGACGCTCCGCCACTTGCTGGCCCGTGATTCGATCCTGTGGTCGGGCCCGGCCCATCATCACCGGGACCGCCGCCGCTGGTCGGCCGCGCTCGCCCGGGCAAGCGCCGCAGGCACACCACTGGTGCACCTGCGCAGCGCCCCGTCCGTTGCGCCCCTCCTCGCGGCGCGCGGGCTCCTCCCGCCGGAAGCCACCACGCGAGGGCAGGGGTTCTCCCGCTCCCCGCGGTGAAACCACCCGGCACGCTGGCTTCTCGTCCTGCCTCGCGGGGAGGGAGACTGACCGCCGTGACGAGGCAACGCTCCCTTCTGGGGCGGTACGTGAAGACGTTGGACGCGTACGATCTCGGCCCCGGCCCGGTCGGCGTTCACCGCGGACTGCCCTCCACCACCGTGTCCCTCACCCTCCCCCTGGACGACCCGGTCGAGATCGGGTGGGCCGCACGTTCCGCCCCGCGCACCCGCCACCGCGCCGCCGTGGCCGGGCTGCACCTGGACGCGGCCGAACTGCGGCAAAGAGGGTGCACCCGCGGGGTGTATGTGACTCTCAGCCCGCTGGGCACCGCCGCGCTGCTGGGGCTTCCGGCGTCCGCGCTCGCCGGGCACGTGGCCGACCTCGCCGACGTCGCCCCGGCGCTGGCGGACCTGCCGGAGCGGCTGGCCGCCTGCCGGACCTGGCCACAACGCCAGGCGCTGGTCGAACACGCCCTGCTCACCGGCCTCGCCCGGCACGGCGAACGCGACAACGCACCGGAACTGCGGGCGATGCTCGCGGCGCTGGCCCGCACCTCCCGCGTGCACGAGGCCGCCGAGCTGGTCGGCTGCTCCAGACGCCACCTGAGCGGCAGGCTCCGTACGGAACTCGGGGTGACACCGAAGGAGTACCAGAGACTGGTCCGTTTCGAAGCCGCCCGCAGCCGGCTCGCGGCACTCGGCACCACACAGGCCGGCCTGGCGGACGTGGCCGCCGCAGCGGGCTTCGCCGATCAGGCGCATCTCTCCCGTGAGTGGCGGGCCATGGCCGGATGCGCACCCACCCGATGGCTGCGCACCGAAGGCCCGGCGGCCGGGGGCGGGCCTGCCCACTGCCGGTCGCTCGGCGAGGAGACCGTGCCCGGCGCGGCCGGGGCTGTTCCCAGATGTTCAAGACGCGGCGGCGCCCCGACCGCATGATCGAGCGCATGACGCATCACCGGATCCTGCCCCGCCTGATCGTGCCCGACCCCGACCGCGCGTCGGCGTACTACCGCGACGCCCTCGGAGCCGAGGAGGTGTTCCGCGCCCCGGGCGACGACGGCCGGCCCACCGTCGTGGAGCACCGCCTCGGTGGCTCGTCCTTCCGGGTCTCACCCGCCGTCCCGGCATGGGGATGGCTCTCACCGGACGATCTGGGCGGCTCAGCTGTGCTGATGGAGATCGAGGTCGACGACCCGGACGGAACCGGCGCACGGATGACGGCGGCCGACGGCGCCGAGGTGGCCGTACCGATCGAGAACCGCCCCTACGGCAAGCGCTCGGGCCGCATCCGGGACCCCTTCGGCCACCTGTGGATCATCACCGGAGAGCCGCGCTGAGCGAGCCGTCGGCGCCGCGGCGGGGGAGAGGGCAGCGAGGGCGGGGTGAGGCCGGGCGCCGGCACCGGAGGGACTCAACCACCCCGCTCCGCCGGCTCCCCCGGTAGAGTCCACGCGCATGTACCCGATCAGCCGTTGCGGCCATCGACTCGCGCTTCGGGAACTGACCCCGGAGGACGCGGACGCCGTGTACGGGATCTACGGCAGTCCGCAGGCCACCGAGCACCTGTCCTTCGCACCCCGCTCCCGTGACCAGGTGCGCGACCTCCTCACCCGGTCGATCGCCTCGGCGGCGTCCGATCCGCGGGAGGAGTACGCCCTCGCGGTGACCGAGCGGGCCGGCAACGAACTGATCGGCTTCGGCCGCCTCGCCATGGACCCCCACCAGCCCCGCGGCGCGACCTTCGGCTTCGCCCTCCGCCCGGCCTCCTGGGGCCTCGGGTACGGGACCGAGACCGTCCGGCTCCTGCTCGGCCTCGGCTTCGAGGAACTGCACCTCCACCGCATCTGGGGCGCGCGTTCCCCGCTCAACGAGGCATCGGCACGCACCATGCGGGCCGCGGGAATGACGGAAGAAGGACGCATCCGCCAGCACATCCACAAGGCAGGCGCGTGGCGCGATTCCATCGTCCACGCGATGCTCGACAGCGAGTGGGAGACGGCGGCACGCTGACGCCGACGCCGCATACAGCCGCCCCCGGGTCCGCGGTGGCGCGCGGCGCGCGGCCCGGCCGGGGCACCGCGGCCCCGGTCGGACCCGCCGGGACACCGGCGGGGGACGCGCGGCTCCTACGCGTCCTGGTCCGGCGGCGTGATCCCGAGGTCGACACGCATGACGTGGCGCATCTTCCACAGCGGATCCCACAGCTTGTCGAAGCTCTCCCACGCGGTGTCCAGACTCTCACCCTGCCGGGCGGTGCCTTGGTCGAGCCGCATCAACAGCCCGTACATCGCGCCGAGATGACGGTTGGCCGTGCTGGCCGTCTCCGCCACGGGGTCGGGCAGCACCATCTGGGCCTCGGCATGACGCAAGCGGTGGTCGCGGCGTGCCCGGTCCAGCTCCGACCGCAGCTCCTCGGTCACCTCACCCGCCTCCAGGGCGTGCAGGACCTTGGCCATCGCATTGGCCAGGTCGCGCGTACCGGCGCTGAGGGCGGCATAGCACGTGCGCCGCGCCTCGAACTGCGCCTGGAGCGTGGCGTACTCGCGTCGTCCTGCTGGAGCCGCCTCGTGTGCTCCAGCTCCCGGGCCCTGGCGCGGTCGGCACCCCGCTGGGTGATCACGGCCGCTGCGAGCGTGCCGCCGACGCCCAGAACCGCGATCACGATCTGGCTGACTGCGCTGTCCAATCCGCCCCCCGACTCCGATCGGCCCGCCGGGACTGTACCCACTGCAGACGGCCTCTTGTGAGGGCCGGCCCGAGCCCGGGCCGCCCGGCTGCCGTTACTTGGCGGCGACGTACAGCCGTGCAACGATTACGGGTGCGTGATCCGACTGCAGTAGTCAAGCGGGGGCTGCCATCGTAGAAGAGAGCGCATACCAGCGGAAAATCATCGCCGGTGTCCGTAACGCCGTGCGGGTGTTGACAATCGGATCTCTGTTTCTGGTCGCTGTCGTGGTTGCGCGCCTTCTTTCCGGCGGTAAATCGGTGCAAGTGGCGCAGATCACGATTCCCCTCGACAGAGCGTGGTCAGTCCTCTGTGTCCTCGGAGGCTGAGGGGGCGGTGGCGCAACCGGAGGTGGGGGTGACGACGGTGGCGGTGGCAATGACGGTGAGGAGGGAGGCGGTGTGCTCTCGTCGTAATCCCCGGCCATGACAACCAATTTAGGTTCCCCCAGCCACATCAGGAAGCGGGCTGCACCGTGGAGTGCACGCAGGCGAGGTGGAGCCGTCTCCCGGTGGCCCGTCGTCGTCCACTCCCGGAGCCCGCACAGCCCGGCGCCCGCCCCGGTCCTCGCAGTCCTCGCAGTCCCTTCGACACGCTGGAGGCAGTCGTGGCGCTCAGGTTCCCGTGACTGCCATCCAGATGATCCCTGTCACTGTGATCACGATGCAAAGCAAGATCGCCACATCAGCCGGTGGGCAAAGAGTCCACGAAACCTGCGGAGTGGCCTCGGACTTACTTGCGGTGTCCCCGGAAGAGCGCCATCTCTCTATTGTTCGCTCAGCCTTGTCACTCGTTCCGAGGAAGTGATCTATCAGAGATCCTCCGAATGCGTAGCACTGGATTTCCTGCTCCTCGTCGATCCACACTCCGAGCGTCCCGCCTTCATTGACGGAGACATCCTTGATCGCTGATTTCGGAATTGTGTGAGTCCGCAAGGGGTTGACCACGAGGAGCGTTGTTTCCCGCAGTTCGACCCTGCAGCATGCGACTCTGACAATGACTCCCACGCTGGCAAGGTATACCCTGCCAGCCCGTCCGGAATCCGTTCACGGCGGTGACGTTCCATACGGCGGCGATCATGGCGATGCCGAGCCCTGGGACAACTATGCCAACGAAAACGGGCCACATTCGTCGGCGCAGTACGATCGATTCCACAGAGCGCTCCCATCTGCATTCCCCTTCCGCGGGGTGGGTGACGGAGTCGGTGCCGCACATCCTCCCCGTTCTTCGTGTCCTGCGCCCTCCCCGTCCGACGCCCACATCCGCCTCGATCAGTTCGCCGGTCATTCTCACCGGCACCGGCACCGGCACCGGCACCGGTACCGGCACCGGCCCCGGTGGCGAACACTGCGGGGCCTTGCCGGTTCCGGGCGCGAACGACTCGACCACGCGCACCAATGGGTCGGCAGGAGACGGCCCCGCCACCTCGGTGCCCCCTTCCTACGGCAGGCAAGTTCCAGCAGGGGAGCCGTACCGCGTCCGACGGTCCCGCGTGCGCGGTGGCGTCAAGGGGGTCCCTCCTGCGCCGGGATGGGGTACGTTTTGATCGATCATTGCTCATGAGTTCTCCGCCTCCCCTCCGAGGAGAAGTCCCGTCATGCCGAACCCCGCCCCGGCCGGACCACCGGACCCCGCACCCCGGCTGTCCCGCGCACCCCTGCACCAGCAGATTCGCCAGTTCATCCTGGAAGGGCTGGTGACCGGGCGGTGGGGGCCCGGCGACCGGATCACCGAGCGAGGCGTGGCCCAGGAGCTGGGGGTGAGTCAGGCGCCGGTGCGCGAGGCCCTGCGGGTGCTGGAGACCATGGAACTGGTCGAGTGTGCCCCCAACCGAGGTGCTCGCGTACGGGAGCTGTCGCTCCGGCAGCTTCGCGACGTCTACCAGGTGAGGGCGGCTCTGGAGCGACGGGCGGCCGAGCTGGCCGCCGAGCGTCTCGCCGGGGACGTGAGCAGCCTTGAGGAACCCGTGCGGGCGATGGCCCGGGCCGCACGCGAGGGCGATGTGGACGGCCAGATCGAGCACGCCGTCGCCTTCCACCGCGCGATCGTCCACGCCTGCGGGGTGCCCGCGCTGATCCGTCACTGGGAGTGGCTGGGCGTGGAGGCCTGGACCAGGCTGTCGCTGCGCCGGCTGCGCACGGGACTGCACGAGAACGCGGAGGACCACGAGGCCATCACCGAGGCGGTGCGCCGGCGCGACCCCTACCTCGGACGCCTGATGGAACTGCACGTCACGGATTACGCGCGGCCCACCACGGAACCCTAGGTCCACGACAGGAGTGACATGACCCGCACCGCCGACCCTCGCACCACCACCCCGCCCGGCACCATCACCGTCTTCAGCGACATCTGGTGCTCGTTCGCGCACGTGGGGGTGCACCGGCTGCACGAGACCAGGGAACGGCTCGGCCTGACGGAACGAGTCCGCTTCGACCACCGGGCCTTCCCGCTGGAGCTGTTCAACGACGGGCCGAGCCCCCGTACCGGCACCGATTCGGAAGTCGGCGGTGTCGCGCGCATCGAGCCCGGTGCGGGCTGGCAGATGTGGCGGGCACCCGACTGGAAGTTCCCGTCCTCCTCGCTGCCCGCACTGGAGGCGGTGCAGGTCGCCAAGGAACAGGGGTTGGCGGCATCCGAAGCGCTCGACCGTGCGCTGCGCAAAGCGTTCTGGGGACAGAGTCGTTCGATCGGAGCCCGTTCCGTGGTGCTCGCGGTGGCGGCGGAGACGCCCGGAGTGGACGCGGACGCCATCGCCCGCGGGCTGGACGACGGGCGCGCCCGACGGCTGATCGCCGAGGACCACGCCTGCGCGGTCGAACACCAGGTCGTGTGCAGTCCACACCTGTTCCTGGCGGACGGGTCGGACTGGGCCAATCCGGGCGTCACGGCCCGCTGGCACGGGCCGTACGGCACGGGGTTTCCCGAGGTGACGGGGGACGACCCCGGCGTGTACGAGGCCATCCTGCTGCGGGCCGCTGCTGCTGGGCAAGAATGATCGATCATTGCGCAGTTACGGGCGGGTAGCCATTGACGCGCTCCGTCTGCCTCCATAGATTCTGAATGGCGGAGAGGTAATTCCGTCGAGCGGAATCAGATCGGTCGGTGCTTCCGCGAGTGCGGACCGCGCGGCCCCTCACCGGGCACCGCGGCAGCAGCACCCGCCGGCACGCAGCCATCCGCGTCCGCATTCGCGTTCCCGGCGCCGTCCCGTCTCCCAACCACCCGCGCACCCCACTGCGGCCCCGACGCGCGCCGCACACACCACCCCAGCCACCGCACCACTCCGCTGCCTTTCAGCCCCTGCACACCGGCACCCCACAAGCCCTGGCACCGCCACGAACCGGCGCCCACGAACCGGTGCCCACAAACCGGCACCGCCCGGACCGCCGCCGTCGGCGGACTGCCACGAACGAACGAAGGGTTGGATCCACGTGTCCCAGCTCGACCAGCTGCCCGAAAAGGACCCGGAGGAGCTCGCCGAGTGGCGCGACTCCCTGGACGGAGCGATCCGGTCGGTCGGCCCCGACCGGACCGGCTACCTGCTGCGCCGCCTGCTCGACCACGCCCGGCACTCCGGCGTCGACATGCCGCACCTCCTGGAGACCCCGTACGTCAACACCATCCCCACCGCCGAGGAACCGGAGCCGCCCGGAGACCCGGAGCTGGAGGCGCGCATCACGGCGTGGAACCGGTGGAACGCCGCGGCCATGGTCACGCGCGGCAACGAACGCGGCGGACTGGGCGGCCACATGGCCACCTACGCCTCCGCGGCGTGGCTCTACGAGGTCGGCTTCCAGCACTTCTTCAAGGGCAAGGAGGGCGCCGACCAAGGCTCCGGCGACCAGATCTACGTCCAGGGCCACGCCTCTCCCGGCATCTACGCCCGTGCCTTCCTGGAAGGGCGGCTCGACGAAGGGAGGCTCGACCGGTTCCGCAACGAGGCGCGGGGTGACGGCCTGCCCTCCTATCCGCATCCGCGCCGCCTGCCGTGGCTGTGGGAGTTCCCCACCGTCTCCATGGGCCTGGGCCCGCTCTCCGCGATCTACCAGGCGCGGTTCAACCGCTATCTGACCGGGCAGCGCGTGGGACCCGCTGCTGGCGGCGGACACCGACGGCGCCCTGCTCAGGCGGCTCGGCGAGGTACCGGACGGCCAGTTCCAGACGTACGCGGCCCGCGACGGCGCCTACATCCGCGAGCACTTCTTCGGCACGGACCCGGCGCTGGGAGCGCTGGCGGCCTCCTACAGCGACGAGGAGCTGGCCCGCATCGTCGGAACCTCACGCGCCGGGCACGAACCCCGCAAGGTGTACGCCGCCTACCGTGCGGCCCTCGCCCACCGGGGCGCGCCCACCGTGATCCTCGTGCAGACCGTCAAGGGCTGGACCCTGGGTCCGGGCTTCGAGTCCCGTAACGCCAACCATCAGATGAAGAAGCTGACGGGCAAGCAGTTCCGCGCCATGCGTGATCTGCTGGAGCTGCCCATCCCCGACAGCCGGCTGGGTGACGACCTCGTCCCCTACGCCCACCCGGGGCCGGACTCCCCGGAGGTCCGCTACCTCAAGGAGCGCCGCGCGGCCCTGGGCGGACCCGCACCCGCGCGCCGCGTCGTTCCCAAACCGGTGCCGCAGCCGGGACCCAAGGCCTTCGACGCGCTGAAGAAGGGTTCGGGTTCGCAGGAGATCGCCACCACCATGGCGTTCGTCCGCCTGGTCAAGGACCTGATGCGGGAGAAGGAGACCGGCAAACGCTGGGTGCCCGTCGTCCCCGACGAAGCCCGCACCTTCGGGATGGAGTCGCTCTTCCCCTCCGCCGGCATCTACTCGCCCGTCGGCCAGAACTACGATCCGGTCGACCGTGACCAGCTTCTGTACTACAAGGAGGCCGTCAGCGGCCAGATCCTCAACGAGGGCATCACCGAGGCGGGTTCGGTGGCCTCCTTCACGGCCGCGGCCACGTCGTACGCGACGCACGGCGAGCCGATGATCCCGTTCTACATCTTCTACGCCATGTTCGGCTTCCAGCGCACCGCCGACCAGTTCTGGGCGCTCGCCGACCAGCTCGGCCGCGGCTTCGTCGTCGGCGCGACGGCAGGGCGTACCACGATGACGGGGGAGGGCCTCCAGCACGCCGACGGCCACTCCCAGCTCCTGGCCTCCGCCAACCCCGCCTGCCTGCCCTACGACCCGGCCTTCGCCTACGAGATCGCAGTCATCGTGCGGGATGGGCTGCGCCGGATGTACGGCCCCGAAGCCGACGAGCACGAGGATGTCTTCTACTACCTGACCGTCTACAACGAGACCAAGGTCCAGCCGCCGATGCCCGAGCGGGACGGTATCGAGGAGGGCATCCTCAAGGGGCTCTACCGCTACCGCGAGGCGGAGGGCCTGGCGGCGGACGCCCCCCGGGTGCAGCTGCTCGCCTCCGGCACGGCCATCCACTGGGCCCTCGGTGCCCAGCGATTGCTGGCCGAGGAATGGGGTGTCGCCGCAGATGTGTGGTCTGCCCCCTCCTGGACCCTGCTGCGCCGGGAGGCCATGGAGAGCGAACACGAGGGCCGGCTCCCCTATGTGAGCAGGGCACTGGCCGATGCGCCCGGCCTGGTGGTGGCCGTCAGCGACTGGATGCGGGCGGTCCCCGACCAGATCCGGCCCTGGGTCGCCCAGGACTGGCTGTCACTGGGCACGGACGGCTTCGGGCTGTCCGACAACCGGGACAACGCGCGGCGGTACTTCGGCGTCGACGCCGAGTCGGTCACCGTCGCCGTCCTCCGCCGGCTCGCGGAGCGCGGCGAGGTCAAGCAGGAGGCGCCCCGCAACGCGGTGCGGCTCTACGGACTGGAGGACTGAGCGCGTGGCGCACGACGTACTGCTCCCGGAACTGGGCGAGTCGGTCACCGAGGGCACCGTCACCCGCTGGCTCAAGCAGGTCGGTGACGAGGTGGCCGCCGACGAACCGCTGCTGGAGGTGTCCACCGACAAGGTCGACACGGAGATCCCCGCGCCGGCCGCCGGCACCTTGCTGGAAATCGTGGTCGAGGAGGACGGAACGGTCGAGGTCGGCGGCAGACTCGCCGTCATCGGTGCAGCCGGGGAGGTTCTTCGCCCGCCGTCCTCGGGCGGTGAGGTCCGGACGCCGTCCGCAGCCGGGGAAGTCCGGACGTCATCCCGCGATGAGGCGACCCGGACTCCGGCCCCCGGTGAGGGAGTCCGGACTCCGGCCGCCGCACCGGAACAGGCCCCCGCTGCCGGCACAGCCCCTGCTCCGGCACCAGTTCCGCCCCCGGCCACGGGCCCGGCCCCGATCACGACCCCGGCGACCGCCCCGGACCCAACCCCCGCAACCGCCCCGGCGGCGACCGCCGCTGCCCCGTACCGGGCCCCCGCCGCGATGCCCGCCCGCGAGACGGCCCCGGCACCCGCTGACCGATCGGCTGCCCCCTCACCGACCGCGGGCCCGGCAACCTCTCCCCGCGTGCCGGGCCGGCGGGCCGGCGTACCGTACGCCACCCCGGTGGTGCGCAGGCTGGCCCGTGAACAGGGCGTCGACCTCTCCTCGGTGACGGGCACCGGCGCGGGAGGACGGATCCGCAGGGCGGACCTGCCCGCGGCGGTGTCCACCGCCGCCCGCCCGGCCCAGCAGCCGGCGCCCCCGCCCGTCGCCGAGGGCGCTTCGGCCCCGCAGGTCCCACTGCGCGGCAGGACCGTACCGATGCGGCCGGCGCGCCGCGCGAGGGCTGCCGCGGTGCTGCGCGCGGTGCGGGAGCAGGCGCAGCTGACGACCGTCGTGGAGGTGGATCTCACCGAGGTGCTGCGACTTCGGGATTGCGCGGCGGACGTTTTCGCCGTTCGGGAAGGGGTGCCGCTGACGACGCTGCCGTTCGTGGTGGCGGCTGCGGCCCGCGCGCTGAAGGCCCACCCTTCCATTCACGCCCGGGTGGACGGGGAGACGGGCGAGGTCACCTACTTCGACAGGGAACACATCGCTCTCCCGGTGGACACCGCGCAGGGCGTGGTCGCCCCCGTCCTCCGCGACGTCGGAGGGCTCGGAGTGGCGGGCATCGCCCGCGGGGCGGCGGGCCTGGCCGCCGATGCCAGGGCGGGCCGGCTGGGGCCGGACGCCGAGGCGGGCGCCACCTTCACCGTCCACGACGCCGGGGAGCGCGGGGTGCTGTTCGAGACGGCCGTCGTGCCCTCGGGCCGGACGGCGGCGCTGGGCATCGGCGCCGTGGTGGCGCGGCCCGTGGTCGTCCGTACCGCGAGCGGCGAGGACGGCGACGAGGCTGTCGCCGTCCGCCGCATGGCCCACCTCGCCCTCTCCTACGATCACCGCTTGGTGGACGGCGCCGACGCGGCCCGCTACCTCGCCGCGGTCAAAAACCTGCTGGAGGAGGGGACGTTCGCCGCGGAGATCGGCTTGTAGACCGGTCTCGTGGACACGTCGCCGCGACACCCTCCGCGGTGTCGCGGCGACGCGCGGGGCCTGGGCCGGCCTTTGCCCTGTCCGTGGTGTTTCCCGCAAAAGAGCCGTCCTGGCCGGGGCCGCCGCCGGGCATGCCGTCCCGGCCGGAAGCGCTCCGCCCTGCGGCGCGTCATGGGTGACGGCGGGCGCGGGTGTCAGCGTGCCAGGGACACGGCGAACGGCTGGAAGCCGTGGCGGCGCAGCACATGGGGAACGAGGAGCACGGTCGCCTCCGTGGCGCGGGCGGTTGTGACGTCGCCCAGGTCCTCGATCCACTCCTGCCGCCAGCCGAGATCGGCCAGAATCCGGGACACGGTGGTCTTGGCCTCCGGGTCGTTCCCCGACAGGTACACGGTGGGCGGGGTGCTGAGTGTCCCCGGGGCGGTCATGACGGTGAAGAGCATGGTGTTGAGGGTCTTGACGACGCGCGTGGCGGGCAGGACTGCTTGGAGCCGTTCGGCCAGACTGCCGCCCGGATAAAGCAGGTCCCCGGGGAGACCGTCCGGGCCGTCCTGCGTCGCGTTGGCGACGTCTATCAGGATCTTGCCCGCCAGTTCCTTCTCCAGGGCGCTCAGGCGCTCCACCGCCGTGTCGCCCGGGGTGGCATGGATGACGATGTCCGCGCCGGCGGCGGCGTCGCGCTGGCCGGTGACGCGGACACCGGCCTCCTGCACGGCCGTACCGGCGGGGGAGGAGGTGTCACGCCGGCCGACGATGACGTCGTGCCCGGCCAGGGCGAGCGCGCGGGCGAGGTTGGTGCCGACGCGGCCCGCGCCGAGGATGCCGATGGTGGTCATGGAAGAGCCTGCTTTCTTGTCGTCCGGTGGTCAGGGGCGGAGTCCGGAAGGGGCGGGGGGTTCAGGCGAGCGGGGCGAGAACGCGGCGGGCTTGCTCGTGGATGCCGGGGGCGGCGGCCAGGAAGTCGGGGCTGGCCGCGGTCCACGGCCTGCCCCGCAGATCGGTCACGGTGCCGCCGGCCTCGGCCACCAGAAGGGCTCCGGCCACCTTGTCCGCGCGTACGTCGGAGAACTGGAAGAACGCGTCCATGCGCCCGGCGGCGACGTTCAGGAGGTGGAGGGTCGCGGGGACGGACACCCTGACGAGCAGTCCGGCCCTCATCATGGCCGTGACGGAATCGCCGATGGTGCGCAGCGCCGTCTCGGACTCGCCGGGCCTGGCCTGTGCGGTGCCGGTGATGGCCGCGCCCAGGTCGGTCTTGGCGGATACCCTCAGCGGCTCGCCGTCGAGATGCGCGCCGCCGCCCGCGAGCGCGGTGTAGAGCTCGCCGGTCAGCGGCAGGTGCGTGGCCGTGAGCACGGGGACGTTGTCGTGCACCAGCGTCGCGGTCACGGCCCATTCGGGCATGCCGTGGACGTGGTTGATGTTGCCCTCGGCCGGGTCGGCGACCCACCACTCACCGTCCGGCAGGGCGCCGCCGGCGAGTTCGTCCTCGGCCCACCGGGCCTCGGGGCGCAGTTCGAGCAGCGGGGCCTTCATGACGTCGAGCACCGCCCGGTCGTTGGCCTCGACCTCCGCCACCAGTTCGTCGAGGCCCGCCCCCCGGGCGTACGCGGTGCGGCGGCCCAGCAGGACGGCACCGGCCTCCTCGACCACTTCGGACACCTGGCCGAGCAGACGTTCGTCCACCCCGGCAGTGCTGGGTACGGGCATGGCTCATCCCTCCGCAGAGAATCGTTCGCGAATGTCGCCGCGCTGTGCCCGGCTCGGGGTCCGGCGGCCTGATGACGACGCTAGGGACGCTCCGGAATAACTACAAATGCATGCCAGTAAGCCATAAGATGACTCTCATGCAATTGGACCTCAACCTGCTGACCGCCCTGGACGCGCTGCTGGAGGAGGAGAGCGTGGCCGGTGCCGCGGCCCGTCTGCATGTGACGGCACCCGCGATGAGCCGCTCGCTCGCCCGCATCCGCAAGGTGACCGGGGACCCGGTCCTCGTGCGCTCGGGCCACGCGATGGTTCCCACCGCCCACGCGCTCGCCATCCGGGAAGAGGTCCACGAACTGGTGCAGCGGGCGCACGCCGTCATGTCCGGGCAGGACGAGGTCGACCTCGCCACGCTGGAGCGGGTCTTCACCGTGCGCTGGCACGACGCACTGGTGTCCGCCTGCGGTGCGGGCCTGGTGAGCGCCGTCCACCGGCAGGCCCCCGGCGTACGACTGCGCCTGCTGACGGAATCGGCCGTCGACACCCCCGAACTGCGGCGGGGCGAGGTCGACCTGGCGTCCGCGTCCGCGCCGCCGGCCCGGCCCGACATCCGCAGCCGGCGCGTCGGCGAGGACGTTCTCGTCGTCGTCGCGCGGCGCGGGCATCCCATCGCGGCCGAGCAGCTGACCCCCGCGCGCTACGCGGCGGCCGGCCACGTGACCGTCTCCCGGCGCGGACGCCTGCACGACCCGGTCGACGAAGCCCTGGAGGATCTCGGACTACGGCGCGAGGTCGTCGCCGCCGCCCCGACCGCCGCCACAGCCCTCCACCTCGTCCGGGAGACGGACCTGCTCGTCACCGCTCCCGAGGCGACCACCCGGACCGTCCGGCAGGAGCTGGACCTGACGGCCCTCCCTCTGCCCTTCGACATGCCGGCGATCCCGCTCTACCTCATGTGGCACCAGCGGTACGAGCAGGACCGGGCCCACCGCTGGCTGCGGGAAGAGGCACGCAAGGCGGTGGCCTCGGTGATGCACCCATCGGATGCTTGATGACCTCGCAGGGCGGCCGGACCGCGGACACATCGTTCCGACAGATCCCGGACTCGCCGGCCGGCTGCCGGGTAGGGGAGGCGGATGTACATGAGCGAGTGCTAGGAGTCTCGGATGAGGAAAGGCTGGTCCCGGCGGGGAATCCTGGGCGCCTCCGGTGCGGTACTGCTTGCTGCGGGGTGCTCAAGCGGACCGGACGGCCACGACGACGACCATTCCGGAGGAGCAGGCCCGGCTGACGGACCCGACGGGGCGCTGGGCGCGAACTTCAACGAGGACGCCGGCAGCGTCACCTTCGAGGAGCTGCGCGACCTCCGCGCGGGCTGGCTGCGTGGTTTCGTCCCACTGCACGAGCTGCCGGACGAGGTCGCCGAGCAGGCCGCGGTCGAGAAGCTGCTGGCGGCCCACCGTGACGGCTACGGCACGGTGCTGTCGCTGAAGTTCCCGTTCGGTAACCGGCCGGTACCGGAGCCGGGCAGCGCCGCGATGGCGGTGCAGCTCGCACGGGTCGACAAGGTGCTGGAAGCCGTGCTGGACAGCGTCGACGTCCTGGCCATAGGCAACGAGCCGTTCATCGAAAGTCTGCCGGAGGACCGCCGCTCGGGAGCGCTGAACACCTTCTACGAGAAGGTCGCCGCGCACATCATCGCGTACCGGCGGAAACGTTTTCCCCAAGGCTGCCGCACCCGGCTGTACATGGGGGCGCTCAACCACCTCGACCGGCCGCACGAACTGACGGAGGCCACCGCGCGCTGGCTGTCCTTCGTCCGGCGCACCCGGCAGCTCGACGGCGTGGACATCCACCCGCACGTGTCCTCGCCACAGGGGGCGCAGGCGTATCTGGACTACATCCTGCCCCGGCTCCGCGAGGACCAGAAGTTCTTGGTGACGGAGTTCTCCCTGGTGCAGCTGTGGAAGCAGCACCTGAGCGACCCCGTTCCCGCCGGCTTCGCGCGCAAGTACCGTCTGCCGCAGGACACCCCGGTGTGGCAGCTGATCGTGGAAGCGATCGAGAAGCCGATGCCGGAGAGCAAATGGCGGGACTTCCTCTCCATGAGCCCCTGGTTCGAGAAGAACAAGCACTTCCTGCGCAACCAGGTGAGCGCCTTCCGCCGCACCGGCCGCCTCGCCGTGGCCACGTACGGGGTCAGCCAGGCCACCGCCATGACGAAGGACTTCGGCCCCCACAAGCAACCGTGGCTGCTCAACAGCCTCTACTCCAACCGCACCGTCGAACGGTCCCACGACGGCCGGCCGGCCCGCTCCTACGGGTTCTTCGACGACTTCCGCGCCCTGCAACGCGAACAGGACCGCCGCCCGGTCCGGTTGAAAAGGGCCCCCACCTGACTCCGGCGCTCAACGGTGCGTGCCCCGGCCCCGTCTTCGCCTCAGCACGGTGGTGGGGCCGGGTTCTGCGTACGCCGCAACCAGGGCAGATGTCGGGGGCCGCGCCTCTTCTTCTTTCCGGTGGCAGGCGTGGCCGTGCCGGCTGGAGGAGATCCCGGGGAACATCGTCCGGCCCCTGCTGAACTGACCGGCCGCCTGGCCCGTCCGTGTTCCAGTTGCTCCGCATCGCGGCGGCGAGTGCTCCCGCCTCCGCGTGCTGAGCGCTGCGGAGGCGAGCGTGGTCCAGCGGCGCCCGGGCTGCTCACCCAGGCGGTGCGGGCGGCTCGCCGGCGCTCTTCGCCATTTCGGTCAGCAGCGTCGCCCACGGTCCGGTCGGGAAGCGGCGGTCGGCGATCGCCCGGTTACGCCGCAACAGGTCGGCCATGCGCCGCTCCCCGGCACGTCGGGACTGCATGGCCTCCACGAGCTCGGCACCCGACCGGGCCATCCCGGCGGGGTCGGGGTCCACCGGTACGACGAAGAAGTCCTCGCCGTACACCGGAGTGAAAGCGGCGTAGCTCGTACTCGCGCACGGCAAGTCCGCGACTGCGGCCAACGCCGGTCCCAGGCCGACCGTTTCGACGTCGTCGGTGTTCGGCGTGAAGACCACGCCACCACCGCTCGCCGCCGCGGTACGGAGGAGGTCGATCTCGTCCAGCCGCCAGGACCCGTCGGCATTCTGGACGCTGCACAGCGGCACACCGTCGAGGAAGCGCACGTCGGGGAGCAGACCGAGGCGTCGCGCGGTGCTCCGGACCTCCTCGGCGTAGGAGGGATCTTCCGCCAGGCTGCCGAACACGAGCAGATACGGGGAGGGCAGACCGCGCTCGGCGCTGGCGGACCGGGCCGCCGACAGCAGTTCGAGGGCCAGCTCCACCCCTTTGACGCGGAAGACCCGCACGGGATTGAGCAGGATCGGCCGCCGGGGATCGAGGTCCAGGTCGCGGAGGAACTGCTCGTGCTTCGGCTCCAAGGGCTCGGTGGGTACGTGGGGCAGGATGTTGGGCACCACCCGGGGCCGCTCCGGCACCGGGTACGTCGCGGCTTCGTCCGCGAGTGCTTCGGAGACGACCGCCCACCGCACACCCGGTCCTGCGTGCGGAACCGGCGTGAATTCGTTGGGACGGTCCGGGTACATGCGTACGCCCTCGTCGTACACCGCGCAGCTGCCGAAGAGGTCGTGGTCCCAGAACAGCACGCCGCCGGCCCGCCGCTCGCGGTAATGGTCGCGCGCGGCGGCGTGCAGGGCCTTGGTGACCGGCACCGCGTCCGACAGCGTCATGTTGACGGCGATGGTCCAGTCGATCCCATTCCGGCGCATCCACTGCGCGAAGTGGTGCCGGTAGTGGCGGGCCAGACGGTCGATCCGCTCGTGCAGCCGGGCACGTTCGACGGCCGGCAGCGCTGCACTGTCCGCGACCGACATCCGGATGGCGGTCCATTCGGCCGCCGCCTGACCGGGGTCACCCGGCACGGGCGGGGCCTGCCGGGTCGGTTCCAGCAGCGCGGACGACTCCTGCTCCCGCGGCCCGTGCGGGAAGAAGGCGGGCTTGTCGGGTCGCCAGGAGTAGCCGAGGTCGGCGGCCACGGGCAGGTCGAGCAGTTGCAGGTCGACGCCGAGGCCGACCACGTTGCGGAAGATGGTGAGCAGACCACTGGCCGGCACACCGTCCCCGCAGACCAGTCCTACACGCATGCGGCCGTCACCGGCCCAACTGTGTGTTGATGACGGCCTCCACCAATGTGGCCCCTTCCTCGGTGAGGGCGACGCTGCCGGCCTCGCGGTCCACGCGCATCAGCCCGCGCCCGGCGAGCGAGTCGAACTTTTCACCCCACCTGCCGGACAGCAGGGAGCTGCCGGGAAAACGGGAGCGGTGAATGTCCTCACGCAGCGGCCGGCACGTGGACAGCGCCATCTGCACCGCCCGCACCTCACGGTGCTCCGCACTGACCGCCGTGACGTTCTCGAACGGGATCTCCCCCTGCTCCACCGCCTTGAGGTAGTGCGCGGGAGCAGCCACCACGTTCGCTTCCGCGTCCCCGCACCAGCTGTAGGTGCCCAGGCCGATGCCCACCTGGGGGACCTGCTGGTCCTGGTCGAGGTTGAGGGAGCGCCACAGCTCCGGGCCCACCTCACGCCGGGGGAAGTATGTGGTGGGGTGTTCGTAGTAGCCGGCAGCGGCGAGCCGTTCGACGGCGCCCTCCCTCATCTGGAGTTGCCGGCCCAGGGACGGCCACGGGTACCCGCGCCGCTCCAGTTGCTCGCGTACCCGCGGATCCTCCCAGGGAGCGGGGGAGACGTGTCCGATCGCCGACTCCACCTCGTGGAAGGAGCGCAGATGCAACTTGATCGCGACGATGGTGCTGAACTCGGCTGCGATCATGCGGTCCACGTCGTCGAGGAACCCGGCGACGGTCTGTCCGGGCAGGCCCCAGACGAGGTCGCCGTCGACCCTGTCGAATCCCGACCGTTCTGCCGCCTCCCGCACCTGCAGTGCCTGTTCCCCGGTGTGCCGGCGGTTGGCGATGGCCAGCAGCCGGTCGTCCAGCGACTGGATGCCGTAGGCGAGAGCGGTGAATCCCGACGCACGCAGAGCCTGCAGTATCTCCTCGGAGAGCGAGTCCGGGCTCCCCTCGGCGCGCATCGAGGTCTGCTCGTCGATGGCGAACGTCTCCCGGTAGAAGTCGACCAGCCGTTCGATCTCGCCGGGAGGCAGAACGCTCGGCGTACCACCGAACAAGCAGAACTCACCTACCGGCGTCGTACGCAGCGCCGGGACCGCCTCCACCCAGGCACGCGCTTCCTTGATGTTGGCGTCCACCCACCGGCGCGCGGTCGCGTCCGCCGTCTCGGAGCGGCTGCTCGTCACGAGAGTCGGAAACTGGCAGAAATGGCATCGGTAGCGGCAGAGCGGGATATCGACCCACAGATGGTAGGCCGGTGCCTTGCGCAACTCGCGTTCCAAGCCGGCGAAGAAGTCGGACGGCGTGCTGTCGACGTCGCCGGTGAAAACATGGGTGAACGCTTCGGCCTGCAGATAACCGAGGAGTTCGTCATTGCGCTCGTCGGTGAGCAGTGCCGCGACTTCCGGGACCGGGTGATCGGGATCGATGTCGGAAAGACTGTCGAGCGCATTCTTCCGGGAGTATGGATGCGCCATGCTGATCCCCATGCGTGCGACACTCCGTATCCTCTGCGGCTGAGGCAACGTGTGCGTTGATGCGGGCGGCGCACAGCCGCCAAAAGAAAACGGGCAGAGATCGTTTGTCTTCTCGGGGCTTCCCGGCCAGCCTAGGAGAGCCCCCCAGCACAGTCAATGGCTCCGTGACGGCGCAATTACATGGCGTGATTCGTGTGCGGTGGCCTGCGGCTTGCCTCTCCCGTGCGGTTGCTCGTGGGCGACAACCAGCCATTGGCGCGGTCGAGTTCGTGAGCGATGTCGAAGGGGCGGACGACAGGAGATGTGATGCCCGCACGCGTCGAGCACGGCCATCGGCACCGCCGGTTCGTGCGATCCTGACCGACCGTCAGGAACCCTGCGGGCCAGGAGTTTCCCGCAGCGAAGTACCTCCCGGCGTTGGAGCGGGACGGGGTTCCTCTCCGTGCCTCTCCGCGCGCACTCCGGGTGCTGTCCCCGTACTCGCCCTTCGGCGGTTGAGCCGGCCCAGCAGGACGAAGGCGGCGGCCGTCAGCAGCAGAGAGAGCAGGACCAGCAGGGGTGCGGTCGCCGTCCGGTCCGTGGTGTACCAGCCCGCGTGACGGTGGTCGCCCTCGTAGGTGACGCGGTTGACGGTCAGGAAGGTCAGATGGGTGCCGATCGAGGTCCACAGGGGCGCGTCCCGCACCGCTGTGCGCGCGGCGACCAGGGTGAGGCCGAAGACCGCCAGCAGTATCAGGTAGTCCACCGGGTGCTGTCCCTCGGGGACGAGGCCGATGGCCCTGTGCGGTCCTCCGCTCAGCCGTGCGACCCCGGCCGCCACCACTGTGGAGGCCCCGGGCACCAGCAGGAAGACACCGGTCGTACCGAGCGCCGCCGTGACGGCCCCGTACCCCTCGCGCAGCGCCGACCATGTGCAGCCGCGCAGGGTGGTCTCTTCCGGCAGCGCTTCGAGCAGCAGGGCGACCGCGGTGTTGTCGGCGAGGAACGCCGCGAGGGCGGGCAGGTCGGGGGCGGACCAGCGCAGCATGCCCGCCACCGTGCCGAGGCCCAGTACGAGTGCCGCCGCCGTGCCGGTGACGGCCACCCCGAGCAGTGCCGAGCGGGCACTCGCGCCCACCCTGCCGAACCCCGCGTCGCGGGGGCGGCGTCCCGTGCCGCGCAGCGCCGCGAGAACGAGGGGCAGGGCCACCGCGCTGACCAGCCTGGCCGACACCAGCCGGGCCGGCAGACTTCCGGGCGCGAAACCGACGGCGCGGGAGAGCGACGGTCCGGCACCGGTACCGATCCCGAGTGCCGCGGCCATCACGGCACCGCCGAACAGCGCCCGGCCGGGCGGCTTTTTCATGTGCGGCTCTCCTCAAGGGACATGGGAGGACTGGGATGGGCCCATTTTCGGCCGCGGCAACAGGGGTGGACTTCGTCGCCGGTGATGATCCGCGACTACATCGAACGATTGACGGGTGCGCCGGGTGGGGGAGCACGGGGAGGAGGAGCCACAGACCGGACGTAAGGGCGCCCCATGGAACGGTGGCACACCCGGGAGGCGGGGTGCGGCGGTGTCAGGCCGCCGGGCCCCGCCTCCCGGCGTGGATGTCAGACGGCGTGGCGGCCGGGGGCGGCGCTGCCTTCGTACCGGTTGAGGTTGGAGACGAGTTCGGTGAGCCCGGGGTCGGCGTCGAAGCGGCGCCGGTGCAGCGCGGCGATTTGGTCGCCGTATGCGGGGTCGGGGTCGTCGGTGATGTCGAAGGAGACGAACTTGTCGACGAGCGGCAGCCCGATCTCGTCGGTGCGGCGGTGGGCGGGGTGGATGAGGTACTCCCAGTAGCCTTCCAGATCGGCTATTTGGAAGGTGGCGCCCCACTCGTACTCGCCGCCGTGGTCGCGGCCGACGAGGAAGGAGTGCACGGAGGGGATAACCTCGCCCTGGTTGCGCAGGCTGGCGAGGGCGTCTTCGAGCTGCGTCGGCGTCGTGCCGGGCTTGATGGTGAAGCGCACGCAGTGGTGGATCATCGGGGTGCTCCCTTTCCGTCGTTCGTTTCTGTGAGAGATGTGGTCGGTGTGTGGCGGGGTCTGTCGCGGACGCGTCGGACCCGGCGCGTCAGGCCGGCGGGGAGGCCGGCCAGGGCCGGGCCGCGTCGGCAGCCGGCGCCCCTCCCGCCCAGGTGAAGGCGGCTGCGAGGCCGGTCCCGCGGACGAGGCGTCGGAGGGCCAGGGGCGAGAGGGACTGTCCGAGGAGGCCGCCGTGACGAGTCCGCTGAGGACCCGCCCGCGCGGCCCGTCGGGAGCGAGTTCGCTCAGGAGCAGGCTGAGGTCGGGTGCGACGAGCACGGTGCCCGTACCGCCGACGAGCATCCCGCCCAGGACGCGGACGACCATGCCGCCCGTCCCGGCCGGCAGCCGGCCGGCGCCCAGCAGCGTGATGCTGACGGTGGTGATCGCGGTGGTGGCCGGCCGCCGTCGCAGTTGCGGGAAGGCCGGTGTGCCGAGAGTTCCGGTCACCGTGCTCCCGGCGATCACTGCTCCTGCGACGCCGGGACCGCTGCCGAAGTTGTGGAGCGGTGACGGCAGTTGGGCGGGCCCCATGCAGAGTGCGAGTGCTGCCGCCAGCGCCAGCAGGTACACGCCGGCGATGCGGCTCGTCCCGCCGCGCCGCATCGGTGGTGGCTGCCGCGCCCGGGAGGGCTGTGCCGTGGTGAGGGCCATGGCTGCCCTCCTTTCACGAGCGCGGGCCGCCCGTGGTCAGTTCCAGAGCGTGACCATGAAGGCCAGTGCGAGCAGCAGGACGGTCAGCGTGGTCTTCCACGCGAGCCGTTCCGCGCGCGACGCGGGTGTGGTGGGGTCGTTGGGTGGCATCTCGGTCCTCCTGTGTTGTGTGTGGTTGACCACTCACTCTTGGGGGCAAAAAAGAAGCCGTGTAGCTCACGGCACGGTGCTCACCGCCACAGCGCGAACAGCAGTGCGTCCACGACGGCAAGCGGAAGGAGTGCGACCCAGCGGGCCGCAACGGTGCGCTGCATGAGATCACCCCCTCTCTGCGGCGAACGGTCCCCGGCCTCAGTAGTGCCGGAGCCCGTCGGACAGTGTCCGGGCCCACGGGGCATCCACCTCGTGGGTGCCGAGGGCGGTCACAAGATGACACAGCATGCCCACGGCGAAGAATCGCTGGACGTCGGCCTCCGGTGCGCCGGAAACCCCTCGTACGTACTCGACCAGACGCGCGTAACCGCTGCGCACCACCTCGCGGACGGCCGGCTCGGAGGCTGCCGCGCACTGCGCGTGGAGCTGGAGCAGCAGCAGGTCGCGGTCCGAGATGAGTTCCGCGTACGCGTTGCCCATTGCGTCCAGGACCTCCTGTGCGGAACTCCCCTTGGCCGCGGCGGCCCCGTCGCCCAAGCTCTCGCGTACCCGCTCGAAACAGTGCTCCACCACCGCCACGAACAGCGCCTCCTTGTCGGGGAAGAGCCGGTAGACGTACGCCTGTGAGATGCCGGCTCGCTGCGCCACGTCCGTGGTCCTCGTACCGAAGTAGCCCCGGTCCGCGAACGCGCTGACCGCGGTCTCGAGGACTGTCCTCCGCCGTTCGTCGGCGGTCGAGAGCTGGCGCTGTGAGGTGGCTTTCGGCATGTGAGTAATAAACCACTCACAGATGGGGCCGTCAAGTGGGCCACCGGTAGGCGGGGTTCACCCGGGTCAGTCCTGCTCCCGGGCCGTGCCGGTCCGGGGTGCGGGTGCTCCGGTGCCGGTGAGGGTCCACATGGCCAGGATGTCGAGTGCCTGTGCGGACGACGAGCCGGGCTCCGCGGTGTAGACGAAGAGAGTCGTGTCGGGGTCTCCCGGCAGGATCAGCGTCTCGTACTCCACCGTCAGCTCGCCGACCAGGGTGTGGTGGAGGCGTTTGGAGCCGTGGGTGCGCTGGTGCACCCGGTGCTTCTCCCACCAGTGGTCGAATTCCGTACTCTTTCCGCGCAGCTTCGCGATGAGATCGTTCGTGGCTCGGTCGTCCGGGTCCCGTCCCGCCTCCAGGCGCAGGCTTTCCACGGCGGCCCGTGCCTGGTCCTCCCAGTCGGCGAACAAGGACCGGGCCTCCTCGCTGAGGAACATCCAGCGCGCGTAGTTGCGGTGCCGGACGGGCAGCTGGTCGAAATCCGTGAACAGCGCCTTCGCCATCCGGGTGGCCGCCAGGACGTCGCTGCGGCGGCCGAGGACCAGGACGGGTGCACCGTCGAAGGCGTCGATGAGCCGGCGGAGACCGGGGCGGAGCCGTTGGACGCTTCGACTGCGACGCCGTGACGGCGCGTCCGTCACCCCGACGAGGCCGTGCACGTAGGCGCGTCCCGCCTCGTCGAGGCCCAGGGCGCGGCAGAGTGCGTCCACGACCCCCGGCGACGGGGTGATCGGACGACCTTGTTCGAGCCGGGTGTAGTAGTCGGTCGACACACCTGCCAGGCGGGCGACCTCTTCACGGCGCAGGCCCGGAACACGCCGCGTACGGCTGTCAGGCGGCAGACCGGCCTGCTCGGGATCCACCTGACCACGCGCCTTCCGCAGAAAGCTCCCCAGCTCACGGTTGTTGTCGGCCATACCCGTCAGTGTCGCCGACGCGGGTGTTCTCCCGCCTGGCCCTCTCAGTCCTGGTCTGCCGGGTCCGCTGTCGCGCAGGGCCTGCTATGGGCGCCCGCGAGGGCTGGTGGCAGGCCATGCTGAACGTACGTCCTCGGGGCGGGCGAGCGGGAACGCAGTGATTCCCCCGCCGCAATCGCGTAATGCCTGACCAACCGTTTTCCCGGGCAAGCTGCCGCCTGCCCGGGACGGTTTTCCACGGAAAAGGAACTCCTATGAGCAAGGGCAAGGTTCTCATCGTCATGTCGGCCGCCGACGTCTGGGAGCGCACCGACGGATCGACGTACCCGACGGGTTACTGGGCGGAGGAGCTGGCGGCTCCGCACGAGAAATTCGTGGAGGCCGGTTACACGGTCGATTTCGCTTCCCCGGGCGGGGTGCTGCAGCCGCTGGACGAGCACAGCGCCGACCCCGCGCTGGCGGGGGAGGAGTGCGGTCACTACGTGGCACACGCCCGAAAGGCACTGGAGGAGTTCGGCCCGCTGCTGAAGCTCGCCGATATCGACATCGACGACTACGCCGCGGTGGTGCTGCCCGGCGGCCACGGCCCGGTTGTCGACCTCTTCCAGGACGCCGACCTGGGCCGTCTGCTGGCCGAGGCCGACAGGGAGAGCAAGCCCATCGGCGCGGTCTGCCACGGTCCGGCCGCACTGCTGAGCGCCCGGGACGAGGACGGCAACTGGCTCTTCACCGGCCGCAGGATGACCGCGTTCACCGACGAGGAGGAGCACCAGTTCGGCACCGCCGAGGGCGCTCCGTGGCTGCTCGCCTCCCGGCTCCGGGAGCTGGGCGGAGTCCACGTCGCAGGGGCCGCGTACCAGCAGCACAACATCGTCGACGGCAACCTCTTCACCGGCCAGAACCCCGCCTCCAGCGCCAGGCTGGCGGAGGACATGATCGCCGCGCTGCGCTGACGCACCACCAGGCGCACGCAGGTGGCCCCTCACCGTGCGAGGGGCCACCTTTGTGCGCCACGAGCCCGTCACGCCGAAGCATCGTCCAGGAGGACGCGGACGCCGAGGGGAAAGCGACGCACGGCGACAACTGCTCAGCTTGTGCTGCCGAGCACCGCGACCACACGCTCGGGGTCGCTGATGGGCGCCAGATGGGCGGCGCCTTCGACCGTCAGGAGGCGGGCCCCGCGCTGCAGCGCCGTATGCGCCGCATCGGCGAAGAGGGGAGAACCTCCCAGCCGTATGTACGTCGCCGGCGGGGGAGGGTGGCCGGACACGGGCTGCGGCAGGGGTTCCTCGTGGGTGGCCCGGCTCAGCGGCCGGGCCCGCGCGGTCACCCACTCCAGATCGGCCGCCGACAGCCCCATGGTCTCGAAGCCGAGGGGAGGAATCAGCCATGCCTCCCGCTCCGGCCGCAGAGCGGCAGCGGCGTCGCACGCGTCGCGCAGGACGGGCTGGAGGTCGAAGGCCGACTGGCCGGGCGAGGGTAAGTACGCGTCCAGATACACGAGTCGCCGGATGCGCTGCGGTCGCTCGTGTCCGGCTCCGGAGATGACCATGCCTCCGTAGCTGTGGCCCACGAGGACCACGTCGGTGAGAGCGTGCTCGTCGATCAGGGCGACGATCTCGGCGATGTGGGTGCGCAACCCGACACGGGGTCCTGCCGGGGCGAGCGAGGGACACAGGACGGTGTGGCCCGACGCACGCAGCCCGGGAGCGACCCGTTCCCAGGCCCAGCCGCCGAGCCAGGAACCGTGCACGAGAACGAAGGTGGCCATCACCCCTCCTGCTCGGCCCTGGCAGCCCAGGAGGAGCGGATGTCCCGCAGAATCCACTTCAGCCGGTCGTCCGGGATCAGGAACCCGCCGACTCCGGACGAGAACAGCACGTCGTACACGCGCTGGGACGCCTCGGTGAGCCGCTGCGCGAAATCCTCGTCGTTCTCCGGTTCCGCGGGCAGCAGGATGACGATGGTGTCGTCCCGCTGTTCCACCGCCTCGACGGCGAAGTCCTCGCGCGGCTCGTGGCCTGACTCCTCGCACAGCACCGCCTTCGGGTCGGAGATGAGCCTCTCCCGGTAGGCGCTGTCGTTGACGAGTCGCAGCGTGTGGAGGGTGCCGGCGTCATGGTTCATGATTGCTCCGCGTCGTATGCCGTATCGGTGCCGGTCCGGGCCCCGAGGAAACTCCGGCGCATGGCCAGCAGTTCGGTCTTGAGGCGTTCGGGCAGCAGCCAGACGAAGTTGTCCCCGCTGCGCCACAGATCCATGAGGTTCACGGGCTCACTGCGGTCCGGCTCGTCGGGCCGTTTCGCGGGTGGGAGGACGTAGTACAGCGTGTCCCGTTTCTGCAGTCTCACCTGCACCTTGACTCCCGGGGGCACGTGCACCCCCATCGAGGCCAGCGCCTCCAGGGGCTCGCGCTCCAGCCGTGCGGCGAAGGACGGGTCCTCCCATGCACGGCGGGTGAGTGCCGTCTCGAAATCCGGGTCTTCGCCCGTGCGGGATGCCGTGCGGCCCTGGTGGGGCTCGTGTGCCTTGGCGGGCTCGCCCGCTGCGGCGTCTTCGGCCGGTACGGCCCGGTCGTGGCTCCCTCCTGCGGGGAGCGCGGCGACCACCCGGACCTCCAGGAGGAATTCCGGTGCGAAGAGTGCGGACACGCCCACCAGCGTGCTCGCAGGTGTCTTCGTGACTCCGGCCCGCAGCGGCCCGAAGATCGCGGGCAGCAGCTCGGGGGAGTGGCCGACGACGTAGACGGTCTCCTCGACGATGTCGTCGCGGGTGGCGCCGACCGAGGCGAGCGCGGCGTCGAGGTTGCGGGCGATCTGCGCCGCCTGCGCCCCGTGGTCGCCGACCCCCACGGGCCGGCCCTGTGCGTCCCAGGCGACCTGCCCGGAGAGATGCACGAGCCGCATCCCGTCGACGGTGACGACCTGGGTGATCTGGTCGGACGGGTTGTGCACGGACGGCGGACTGACGCGGTTCACAGGCATGTTCAGCCCCTTTCCGAGGGCGTACCGGCCCAGGCGGTCAGCGCCCGGACCCGTTCGTCGCGGCGCGCGCCGCCGTCGGTGGTACGGGTGGCCCACGCGACGTGGCCGTCGGGGCGTACGAGCACCTCGGTCACCCCGTCGAGGTCAGGGTGCTCGTCGTACTTGTCGACGGTGACGGCCGTGACCCGCGAGCCCCAGCCCGTCTCGACGGCCTCCCGAAGGGACGGGCCCTCGGCCGGAGCGAGCAGGACGAAGCGGCCTCGGGCGAGGAGTTCGTACACCCGCGTCGCCTCCGACCCGGCGGCGGTCAGCCCGACATCGGGCATCCGCCGCCCCACCAGCGGGTCGGCGTCCGGGTCCGCCGGTGGGTAGAGGGTGCCGAGCGCGGAGACCTGATCGGCGAGCCGGCGGTTGACCTCGGCCATGCCCAGCAGCTCGTCGAGGAGCTTGCGCAGGGCCGCGGCCGGGCGCTGGTACTGCGGGACCAGCGTCAGCTCCGCCAGCAGGGTCTGGACCTCGGTGTTCTCGGTCACCGACTGGCCGACCGGCCGACGCTCCCCGTCGTAACTGTCCAGCAGACCGGGCGGGGCCCAGCCGTTCACCGCGGCGGCCAGCTTCCACCCCAGGTTCATGGCGTCCTGGAGCCCCGTGTTGAGCCCCTGGCCCGCCGCGGGGAAGTGGATGTGGGCGGCGTCGCCCGCCAGCAGTATCCGCCCCGAACGGTAGCTCTCCGCGAGCCGCGTGGCGTTGCCGAAACGCGACAGCCAGCGGGGCTCGGCGATCCCGCAGTCGGAGCCGGCGATCCGGGTGAGCGACGTACGGAACTCCTCCAGGGTGACGGGCTCCCGGGCCGGGACCCGTATCCGCTCCGGATCCAGGCAGACGAACCGGGTGAGCCCTCCCTCCAGCGGCGCGATGATCACGCCGCGGGACCGCGCCGCGTCCAGGGCGCCGGGCTCCGGGGTGACGACCGCGAAGTCCCCGAGCATCCCGGTCAGGGTCTCGTCCGTGCCGGGGAAGTCGATCCCCGCGGCCCGCCGCACGATGCTGCGCCCGCCGTCGCAGCCGACCGCGTAGAGGCCGCGTACGGTCTCGGTGCCGCCGCCGGGAACGCGCGTCTCCACCTCGACCCCGTCGCCGTCCTGGGCCACGCCGAGAGTCTCGTGTCCCCGGCTGATCTCCACCCCCAGTTCGTGCGCCCGCTCCTCCAGGATCGCCTCGGTACGTGCCTGGGGCAGGAAGAGGGTGTAGCCGTGCCGGGAGTCGAGGGCGCTGAAGTCCAGTTGGGTGCGCAGCCCCGCGAAGTGCCAGCCCGGCACGGTCCTGCCGAGCTCGAGGAACCGGTCCAGCAGCCCCCTCTGGTCCATCAGTTCCACGCTGCGCGGGTGCAGGCTCAGCGCCCGTGAATTGCGTTGCGGTTCCGTGCGGCGTTCCAGGACGCGGGTCCGTACGCCCGCCAGTGCCAGCTCGCAGGCGAGCATCAGCCCGGTCGGGCCCGCGCCAACGATGATCACGTCGGGGTTCATCGGTGATGTCCTCCCATATTTAGTGAACGGTGTTCACGTGAACAGTGTTCAGTATAGGGAGACCCACGAGCACGCCGTCAAGCCGACCTGAGACCGGCCCACCGGGCTCGCCCCAGGACGGGTGGCGACAGGAGGGCAAAGGGGAGTCCCCCCCGGGGGAGGGCGCCGACGAGCGAAGGGCCCCCGCGGATGCGGGGGCCCTTCGTCGTGCTGCGACTGCTTCTGAATGCCTGGTCGGCGGCCCGGAGGCGACCTCCTCCTACTCGACGATCACCGGTCCGGCGACCGGTAAGGGGCGTCAGATGCCGATCTCGGCTGCGAGCCGGTCCTCGGCGGTACGGGGCGCACGGCCGAGGAGTTCGGCCAGCAGAGGGTCGGCTTCGGCGAACCAGCCCGCGCGGGCCGCCTGATGCCAGGTGAGCAAGTGCCGGGCCACCTGCTCCGGCACACCGGCCGCGACCTGGTCGGCGACCCACCGTTTGCCGTTCACGACGACGCGTTCGACAGTACGACCGGTGAGGTCGCAGGCGATCTTGGCGAAGTCGTCGAAGGTGAGGGCGGTCGGCGCGGTGAGGGTGACGGGGCCGTCGAAGGAGCGGTCACCGGCGAGGATGATCGCCGTGGCTTCGGCTATGTCGTCGCGGTCGGTGTACGGTACGGGGCCGTCTTCCGGCTGGGCGATCACACCGGTCCGCTGCCACGGGCCGAGAAGGTGATCGAGTGGCCCGTAGGCGCCGTTGCGCAGTGCGGTCCAGGCGACTCCGGAGTCGCCGAGGATCGCCTCGGTGGCGATGTGGATGTCCGACGGCCGGTACGGATTACCGGGGACGGCGCCCTGCTGGCTCGTGTAGAGGATCCGCCCGGCGCTGGCTGCGACCGCGGCCTCGACGGCATTGCGGTGCAGGCCGACCATGTCGGCGGCCGGGTCGTTGCCGGAGATCAGAAGGACCTGCTCGGCACCGGCGAAGGAGTCACGCAGCGCGGCCGGGTCCTCGTAGGAGCCCTGCCGCACGCGTACGCCGCGGTCGGCGAAGTGCTGCGCCTTGGCGGTGTCGCGACGCTGACCCCGATCCGGTCGGCGGGTATGCGCTTGAGGAGGTGCTCGACGATGGCGCCGCCCAGCCCGCCGGTGGCGCCGGTGACAACGATCATGTGCTCGACCTTTCCGAGCGCCCACGGTGTCCGTCTCGGTGGTGGGCGGCAGTCGTAAATTGACCATGCGGGTCAGCTTTCTCCGTCTGCGGCCGTAGGTAAACTGACTGCGCGAGTCAAGTTACGGCGGTGAGTGAGAAAAGAGGACGGTGAGGGCCATGGCCGGTGCGGCATCTTCGAAAACCCGGCTGCGCGCCGACGCCCGGCGCAATTCCGAGCAGATCCGCTCCGCCGCGATCGGGGCCTTCCAGGGGCAGGGCCTGACGGTGCCCCTGGAGGAGGTCGCCAAGGCGGCGGGGGTGAGCAAGGCTACGATCTTCAACCGGTTCGGCGGGCGGATCGGCCTCATCGAAGCCGTCATCGAAGAGGTCGTGGCGAGTGCGCTGTTCGCCGTCATCGACCGCACGCGGAGCATCGACGACATCGACGAGCGGATCGCGTACTACTTCACCGCGATCCGCGACCTCCAGTACCGCCAGCCCGCCTTCAACGACGTCCTGCTGCAGACATATCCGCACTCGCAGCAGCTCATGGAGATCTGCCGGGTCGGAAGCGAGGCCAACGAAGAACTCATCGCAGCGGCGCGGACCTCCGGCGCGCTGCGGCCGGAGTTCACGGCGGGCGACCTCCACGCACTCGTCGTCGACAACGCCCTCGCCCTCAAACACGGAGAGCGCCCTCCCCGCGCCGACTACGACCGCCGCACCAGCTACCTCTTGGACGGAATCCGCGGTCCCTCGGCCGCACCCGGCGAACACTGACGGCCCCCTCGCCCCGATCCCGCCTGTCCCTCTGCGGACCAGACCCTGACCACGTCTCCGTCAAGCTCCGTGTCCGCCGGCACGGCCGTTCGCTGACCTGCGTCCGGGATGACGACGTCTCCCTGGCGAGGCCGGCGAACGGCGGCAGCGCCCGGCCTCCGGAGCGAACCCTCCGCGGGTGAAACGTCTCCTCAGAAGGCGGGGCGGCGGTCGCGGACAGGGCTGACTGCCTCCAGGCGCTCCGCGAGGCCGAGGACGAGGTCGTCGGCCCACCAGCGGCTGACCAACTGGATGCCGAGAGGCAGGCCGTCGTCCGTGGCCCCGAAGGGGAGCGCGACGGCGGGCAGGCCGGTCAGGTTGAACGGTACGGTCGCGCGCATCACCGCCCGCGCCGGCAGGGAGACACCGTTCACGTCGATGCGGCTGAGGCCATGAGGCGGCGCGGGGAAGGGCGTCACGGGGCACAGCAGGACGTCATGGTCGGCGAACCAGGCGGCGCATCGCATCCGCAGGTGCTCCACCTCCTGTTCGGCGGCGATGTAGTCGGCCAGCGGAACCTCGGGGGACTCCAGCGTCGCCGCGACGACCGGGTGCACCGCCCCCTCGCGGCCGGAAGTGACGGCGCGCAGGGCGGGCCGTACCTCTGCGGGGAACAGCGTCGCCGACAGCAGGGTGCAGTCCCGCTCGGCGAGCCATGGAAGCTCGCTCTCCCGGACGTCGTGCCCCAACTCGGTCAGCGCCGTGGCCGCCGCGGCGACCGTGGCGGCGACCTGTCGATCGACCGGGCCGAACGCCGAGGCGGTCCAGCCGATGCGAAGCCGGCCCTTGCCGCGGGTGCGGTCTGCGGCGGGCAGCGCCACGGCGTAGGGGTCGCTGCCGTCGGGCCCCTCCATGAGGGAGAGTGCCAGGCGCAGGTCGCGCACGCTGCGGGCCATGGGGCCGGCGTGCCACCAGCGGCGCGGTACGGCGGGGAAGTGGCCGGTCATCGGCACCCTGCCGTGGGTGGGTTTGATCGAGGCGATCCCCGTGTCGGCGGCGGGCCCGCGCACGGAGATGGCGACGTCGCTCCCGATACCGAGTGGCGAGAGCCCGCTTGCGATGGCCGCCGACTCACCGCCGCTGGAGCCCCCGGGAGTGCGCTGGGGATCGTAAGGGTTCAGGGACCTGCCGGCCAGGCGGTTGTCCGTTTCGGTCCAGTAGGACATCTCCGGCAGGTTCGTCTTGGCCAGCAGGATGCCGCCGGCCTGCCGAAGGCGGGCCACTGGGGTGGCATCGGTCTCAGGCACCCGGTCGGCGAAGAGCTTCGACCCCCAGGTGGTGGGGGCGCCCGCGGTGTCGAAGGAGTCCTTGACGGTGAAGGGGACCCCGCTGAGCGGGCCACCGGCCGGTTGCGCCGCGGCGTGCAGAGCCTGCTCGCCGAGCACGGTCACGAAGGCGTTCACCCGGTCTCCGACGGCCTCGATCCGGTCGAGATGGGCGGCCACCACCTCGACGGCGCTCACCGTACCCGCCGAGACCAGACTCGCGAGGCCCACCGCGTCCTGCCATACGAGATCGCTCGGCTCCATCGGCTCCGGGGCCCCTTCCCTCTCGACAGACACCTTGTGCCCGTCCGCGCAACTCACCCTACGGGGGCGGCTTCACACCCTTTCAGGCCAGGTGCGAAGAGCACCGCGCACAGGATGAGCAGAACGCAAACCTACTCGGATGACAGGAGGCCATCCCCAATCAACGCGTGGAGAGTATTCGTGGGGGCCGCGCCCGTCAAGCGACGTCGAGCAGAAGCTTTCCGGTGACACCCTTCTCCAGTACCGCGTGGTCGTCGGCGGCCTGCTCCGGCGTTAAGCGGTGCAACGGCAGTCCGGCAACCTCGCCCAGGCAGGGCACGCCCGTGTCCAGAGCATCTGGGTCCCGGCTCCTGCTGCGTGCCGCCGCATTGCAACCGTGAGGCTTCTGCGGCCCATTGCGCGAGCGCCGCCAGGTGCTCCCGCGTTCGTAGTCGGCCCAAGGTGGCCGCGATCCGGGTGGGCGGGACGTGCCGTGGTCGGCACCGGTGACGGGCGCGGAGAGCAAGGACGCATTGCTCCCACGGCTACGGCCGGTCCGGATCAGCAGCCGTCTGCTGGTTGTGCTTCAGCGAGGTCAGCCCCTCGGGGGATCTGCCCGTGCAACTGTGCCCGGATCAGGCTGGTTCCGGCCGATGCGACCTTGCGCAGCAAGGTCTCGACAGCGGCGGACAGCGGGTCGAGTTGCGTGGCGGGGGGAGGCCACCGGCCGCCGTGCTGCCTGCTCTTCGCGCGGGCTCGAACTGAGCCCGACGCACCCGCTCCGGGACCGGCCGTCGCGAAGCGCTGCTCGGAGATACGTCGCACGCGCGGCTGAGCACGCTCCTTGGCCCGCTTCACGAACCAGTCACGCTACCCAGCATGAGAAGGCCGGACAGCTGGACATGGAAGTTGAGTGGCCCCTCACCAGGATTGATACGGCCAGTCTGTGGCCTACTGCGAAAGTTGTACGGGTCCGCGCACTACCGTTCTGGGCTGAGACGAAGTCCGAACCGTGACGGGATGTCTCGATCTTCGCGGCAGCGGCATCCTCGGCGAAGCACAGCACCGGAAAGATCAGACCGTGATCACGGCAGGGGGAACAGCATGGTCAAGTTCCGATCGCTCATCGCTTCGATGGTGGCAGCAACCGCTCTCACCACCGGGTTCGTCGGCAGTGCCGCAGCCGCTGAGCAGAGCTCCGTGTCCGCTCAGGGCAGCAAGTGCGCGACCGTGTGGGCGAGCAACGGCAAGGGCTCGGTCCACGTCTGCTGGAACTGGCACAAGAACTCGAGGGGCACCTACGACGGCACTTACAGGGGCAAGTTCTACGACTACGCCAAGGACGGCAGGTGGGTGATCCTCCAGGCAAGGTGGGCCGGACGGGGCTGGACGCCGGTGAAAACCGCAGCCAACGGGGAGTCGTTCTCCGCCGACTTCTACGGCATCAGCGGACTCAACTTCCGGGCCTGTCTGACCGGCGGCTACTGCGGCAGCCCGGCATCGTGACCCGTGCTTGACAGCTGGTGAAGGAGTCTCACTGGCACGATGTGATTCCTTCGTCAGCGGCCCGGCGCCGTACAGGGCGGCCGGCGTGGCGACGCGTCGGCCGCCCTTGTTGCCCCACTCGTCATCGGCCGTGGATCGCCCGCAAACGGGCCGGCAGGACAGGCGTCCGCACACTGCTGCCGTCCATACCTCCACCGCTCGGCGATCCGACTCAAACCGCGGGGCTTCAGTCCGCATGAAACTCCGGACCTTCTTGTCATCGCTCGTCTTGCCGCTCTCAACCCCCGCGTCCACCGGCGCAGCGCCGACCGTCGGACCACCTGCGTCCACGCGGGCACGCCGGCCGGAAGCCCGGCGGCGCCGATCACCTCCGCGCGGGGCGGAGGCGGCGCAGACCATTTCCTCGAAGTACCGCCGGTGGACGTGCCGGGAGAGCCTGCGGATGATGGGGACCCCGCGTACGCGCCGCAGCTCCGGGCAGCAACGACGTCAGTCAGGGACAGGCTTCTGTCAAGCGCCTCCCGCCGTCGCCGGCCTGCCCATGGATCAGACAAGGTTCGAAATGCGACAGACTTCCCTCGCTCACTGGGCGGAGATCGACAGATGGTTGGCCACGTACGCTCCTGCCAGCCGTGCGGTCTTGCTTCCTCCCGCGTCTGCGGAGGATGTTTTCCAACTGGGACAAGCCGTCGGTGTCGAACTTTCCGGTGAACTTGTACAGCTCTACGCTCTGCACAACGGGGTCGCCCAGGCCGAAGCTGACGTGCGAGCATATTTCTACCCCAAGAATTATCGCCCCCTTCCGGCCCAGGAAGCCATCCAACGACATCAGATACTGTCCGATCTTCTTGCTGGCGCCGACGACGAAATGGTCGGGTATTGGTGGCACCCCTTGTGGGTCCCCATTGCCGACCATGTGACCGCTGACGCACTGTTCATCGACTATCGCCCGGGCCCGTCCTTCGGGCAAGTGGGAACTTTCGATCACGAAGACAGTGCCAAAATCAAATGGAGCAGCCTCAGTGACTTCTTCGCATCGATGCGCAAACAGCTCGAAGGAACAGAGGAAAGTCGCTACAAGCCTACGATCGTTGACGACTCCCTGATCTGGCGACCGCCGGTGAAAAAACGCATCTGAATCGTGTCTGCAACGGGGCGCCCCGCGACCCTTTCCGTATTGGTGTGCCTCCGTGCCGCAGGCACAGTCCCGGACCAGTGGCCGGTCCTCGCCGCTGCCCTCTGCCCGGTCTTTGCCGGCCGTATCCACGCCGCCCCGTTCCACGACGAGACCGGACAGCGGGTCTGCGCCCGGACTTCGTGGCCTACGCCACTCAACCGCGGCTCAGCATCGCCCGGATCGTCTCCGCAGCGAGCCGCACGGTCGGCACGGACACGTGCGCACCATCCGGATCCTGGCAGTCGGCGCACCTCACGCTACGGCCCCGTACGACGGAGCAGGCCCGGACGGCGCCGGCCGTTTCCGAGGTGCCGGTGAAGACCCGCGAGGCGGTGTGCCCCGACTACCGCGCCGCGCTCGCCGCACATCGGGCCGTCACGCCCTCCGCAGCGGATCGACCCGGACATGGTGGCGGCTGTCGAACAGCAGACGTGCTCGATGCGCGAACTCAGCGCCGGGCGTTCCAGGAGCCGGACGGGGTGCGGCGTCGCGCCGGCCTCGTTCGAGCAGAACACGTGCCGAGCGCCGCCGCCATGCCGCGGTGAGCGAGACGGCCGTGCTGCAACGGGCCCGTGCTGAGCGCGCCGCCCGGCGGACCGGGGCGCGGGCCGACGCCCCAGCCGGAACAGTGGAGTGCTGGTGAGCCCGCGGGCCGGGGCGGGCAAGGCGGTTGCACTGTGCGAGGGTGTCCCTCATGGCGTGGGACGGTGAGGAGTATCAGGCCCGGTTCGACGGTATCGCCGCCCGGGGCGGCGATGTGCACGGCGAGGCCACGCTGGTGCGTGCCCTGGGCCCGTCCAGTGTCCTCGACGCGGGGTGCGGTACGGGCCGGGTGGCGATCGAGCTGGCGCGGCACGGGATCGATGTGGTGGGCGTGGACGTCGACGCGTCGATGCTGGCCACCGCTCGGCGCCTCGCGCCCGACCTTCCCTGGCATTTGAGTGACCTGGCCGAACTCGACCTCGGCAGGTCCTTCGACGTGGTGGTGATGGCCGGCAACGTCCCCCTGTTCACCCCGGCGGGGACGGAACCGGCTCTGGTCGCCGGGGTGGCGGCGCATGTCCGGTCGGGCGGCTGCTTGGTAGCGGGCTTCTCCCTGGACCGCGGCTACAGCCTGGACGACTACGACGCACACTGCGCCGCGGCGGGCCTCGCGCTCGAGGCGCGGTACGCGACATGGTCCCGTGATCCGTACATGGGCGGAACGTACGCGGTCTCGATCCACCGACGCTCTTGACCTCCGAAGGCGTCTCCGGGCCGGCCCGTGCGGCCGGCGAAATGGGGCAGGGCGGAGTGCTACGTCGTGCCCCGAGCCGCGAGGGCGCGGCAACGTGGTACGGCGCGTGGTTCGAGTACGGGTGGACGACCCCGTGAAAGCACCCCAGGAGACTGTCTGTCTCAGTGCTGCCGCCTTGCGGAGGAACTGGAAGCTGGCCACCATCCACGAGCATTGGTCCCGCGCATCCGGTGGCAGGTGAAGCCGGTTCCCTGACTGAAGAGTCATGCGGTGGCTGCTGTTCGGCGTCCCTAGCGGGCGACGAACATCTTGCCTTGCCCTGTTGCGGGCGTTATGCCAGGCCGAGAAGCCCGCGAACGGCTCATGACCCGCGGGAACGCGGGCACACATGGGTGGCCTGATCGGTGGTGGGGTGGACGACCAGTGGCCGGCAACGGCCGTCGGGGGCCGGGCAGATCTTCGTCGTCGGCCCGCCGCGCGGCCGGCCGAGGGCGGCGGCTTGCCGGCCGGGACCCCTTTTCGACGGGCCCCGGCGGCGTGCTGACGGGTGCGGAAGACGGCGGAGCCGACTGCGGTGTAGCCCGCTGGAGGTGCCCTCAGCTTCGCAAGCCGCGCCCGTGGTGGCCCGACCGCAGCCGACGCAGCCGGGACGTCAGATGAACTCGACGGTGTGGCCGTACATGTCGGCCGGATACCACGGACCGCCCGTGCGGTTCGCCGCTTGCTTGGCCGTTCCACGTCACGGACTGCGCGGCGGACGCGCACCGAAGGATCGGCGTATCGGCTGGGGTACGGGAATCTCGGCGAAGTTGGAGATCCGCGCGTAGCCCTCCTCGTTGTCCACCGTGACCTGCAGCCCGTCGGCGGCTACCCGCTGGGTTTGCCTGGAAGTCCGCGGTGGCACGACCGCCCTGCGGCCCCGCCGGGGTGCTCACTCCGACGAGCGGGCCCCTGGGCGGCAGTTCTGTCACTCGTCGAAAGGGGCGGCGAGCAGCACGTCTTCGACGGTGGGCACGGCGAAGTCGGGAAGGTGACGGCGCCCGACCTCGGCGAAGGGGTGCATGAGCACCGACATGGGCTTGGTGCGGCACAGCGACAACATGGTGTCGACCGCGTTCTTCTTGAAACCTTCCCGGGGGAAGGCGCCAAGAATGTCATCGAGGGTCTCGGACGGGATCTTCTCCAGCTCGTTCCCGGCGAAGTCGAGCCCGGAGCCGACGGAGACCATGGCGATCTCGGGCCTCTTCCGCAACGCGATGGGGCGATTGGTGTGCAGGGCGATCGCATCCCAGACGACCTCGACGCGGTCCGCCGACATGCGGCGTTTTCGCAGGAACTGCTGTGCGACGTCGGCACCGTCGAGCTCGAAGCGTTCATTCGGGGACCGGTACTTCTCGACCATCCCGAGGTCGTGCAGGATCGACGCGACGAAGGCGATTTCCCGGTCGTAGTGGACACCGCGCTGATCGAACAGCACGCAGCCGAACAGATAGGTTCGCATGACGTGGTTGAAGAGCGTCACAGAGGATTCCCTCCGTGCGAACGCCGCTGCCTTCTGCGCCACTTCGCTCCTGGGGATACGTATTCCGCCCACTTCCCGGGGAAGGGCCTCGGTACGCGCTGTCGGAACATTGCCGCGGGGCGCGTGTGCCGCGGCCGAAGCCGCGGGCGCATTGGACACCGCGCCGGCGAACGCGGAGGCCGCACCGAGCGCGGCGACGCCCACACCACGCTCCAGTGCCGTGCGCCGGGTCATGTTTTTCGGCTCGTTTCCTTTGTCGAACACGGATGCTGCCCTCTCCTCGGCTGCTGAGCGGTTGATGCCAGGAGCCTATGAACAGGGCTGTAGCACCCAACAGAGGCGAAAATGCCGGTAAACCCCTGATTCCTGCCAGGGGGTGAGACCCTGCTGCGTGTGCCGGTGCCCGGCCCGGGGACTCCCACGTGACGGCAGTGGGACTGTGCGCCGCACCGAGGGCTCCAGGCGTTGGCCGTCGAGATCCCCGCCGCTGAACCCGGGGGTCACAGTCGCCCGCTGCTCCCCGGGGGGCCTCGAACATCTTCGCGGCCCCCAAGCAGGGTCGGCGTCCACGCTGCACTCTTCGGCCTGCGCCACCTCGTCGCTACCAGCCAGCGGGGGCCGCAGCCTGTGGGCCGTCTCCCGGACCGCGCGGCACTCGACGCTCTCCACCACCGCGAACGTCTATGCCCGCGTCCCCCAGCGCACGGCCGGCCAGGCCGTCGACGCCATCGCCGCCGCGCTCGACCAAGAGGAACAGGTCCGCGACCACATCGCGAGCACCAGGCCGCACGTCCCATGAGTACGCCGCTGCAACGTCGGGGCCCGTGCGCCTGCCCCGTGCCGAGGACGACCACCTATCGACCACAAAACGCGGAAGGCCGTTTCCACCTCTCGGTGGAAACGGCCTTCGACCAGCTAAAACCTGGTCGGGACGGCGGGATTTGAACCCACGACCCCTTGACCCCCAGTCAAGTGCGCTACCAAACTGCGCCACGTCCCGGTGCTCGTTCGGTCCGGGGTTTTTCCCCGTTCCGCTCGCGCACAAAGAACAATACAGCACTTCAGGGGGTGCTCGCTGCCACCCCCCTCCTCACTCCCCGGCCCCCTCCTCCCAGCCCCTGGCGACGACTCCTCGCGTCCCCCGCGCCAGGCCCCCGTCCATGGGCAGCGCCGGGGACAGGGGCCCCAGAGTTTGAGCGGGTGGGTGGGGGAAACCCGGGTGGCCTGCGACAGACGGCCGGGGCCGGTGGACGGCTCCGGCCTCGCCCGGGGAGGAGGTCTCGGCTGTGAGCCGGTCCCGCATTGTGATCGTCGGAGCTGGATTCGCCGGATACCAGGCGGCGCGGACCCTCTCGCGTACGCTCCCGCGCACTGTCCGTGACGCGGTGGAGATCGTGCTGGTGAATCCGAACGACTACTTCCTCTACATGCCGCTGCTGCCCGAGGTGGCCTCCGGCATGCTGGAGCCGCGGCGGGTGTCGGTCTCGCTGGCGGGCACCCTGCCCCACGTCCGTCTGGTGCTCGGCGAGGTCGGGAGTGTGGACTTCGACCGGCGCACCCTGCGCTACGTGGACCCGGAGGGACGCTCGGGAGAGCTCGGTTACGACAGGTTGCTGCTGACCGTGGGCAGTGTGAACAAGCTGCTGCCCATCCCGGGAGTCGCCGAGCACGCGCACGGATTCCGCGGTATGCCGGAGGCCCTGTACCTGCGGGATCACGTCAACCGGCAGATTGCCCTGGCCGCGGCTGCCGACGACCCGGAGGAGGCGGCGGCCCGCCGTACCTTCGTCGTGGTCGGTGCCGGGTACACGGGGACGGAGGTTGCGGCGCACGGCCAGATGTTCACGGACGCGCTCGCCCGGCAGCACAGCCGCGACGGGCAGCGGGCCGGCGGCGGCCGTCGCCTTCCCGAGGGGGAGCGACCGCGCTGGATGCTGCTCGACATCGCCCCGCGCGTCCTGCCCGAACTGGACGAACGGCTGTCGGAGACGGCGCACCGCGTGCTGCGCAAACGCGGTGTGGACGTGAGGCCCGGAACGTCGATCAAGGAAGCGACCAGCGAGGGCGTGCTCCTGGACAGTGGTGAGTTCGTGCCCACCCGCTCCCTCATCTGGTGCGTGGGGGTGCGCCCCGACCCGCTGGTGAAGGATCTGGGGCTGGAGACGCAGCAGGGCCGCCTGGTGGTGGACGAGTACCTGCGGGTGCCCGGCCACCCGGAGGTGATGGCCTGTGGTGACGCGGCGGCCGTTCCGGATCTGACCCGGCCCGGGGAGATCACTCCGATGACGGCGCAGCACGCGGTGCGGCAGGGCAAGACCGCGGGCCGTAACCTGGCGGCCTCGTTCGGTTACGGTGCGTCCCGCCCGTACAAGCACCACGACCTCGGTTTCATGGTGGACCTGGGCGGGGTGCAGGCCGCGGCGAACCCGTTGAAGGTCCCGCTCTCGGGGCCGCTCGCCAACCTGGTCACCCGCGGCTACCACCTGGCGTCCATGCCGGGGAACCGGATCCGCGTCCTGGCGGACTGGGCGCTGGACGCCGTGCTGCCGCGGCAGGCCGCGCAGCTGGGGCTGGTGCGGTCCTGGTCCGTTCCGCTGGAGTCCTCCTCACCCGAGGTGGCCCGTACGCCGGTTTCCTGAGTCGCTGGTTTCCGGCTGCCCGGACTGCCCGGCGGCCCCAGGGACGGCGGCCCGGTCGGTCGGGCCGCCGGGCACCCCCCGTCCGTCGGCGGCCGTTTCGTCCGGGTCATCCGGTCGTTGGTCCGGGCGTGCCGTTGACTGATGCGCAGTGGGCCCGGGTCGCGCCGGTGCTGTCGGAGCGTCCGCCGGTGAGGCGGGGTGCCCGGGGCGAAAGGCCGCTGGACGACCGGGACGTGCTCGACGCCATCGCCTGGAAGTTCCAGACGGGCTTGCCGTGGGGCCGCCTCCCCGAGAAATACGGGCACTGGCGCGGCGTCTACGACCGGCTGCGGACGTGGGCGCTGGACGGCACATGGGAGCGCGTTTTCATCGTCCTGCTGGGTCAGGCGGACGTGGACGACGACGTCGTGTGGATGGACGAGGCCGACGCGACTGTCGTGCGTGTCCGCCAGGTCGCTGCCAGGGCCCGGGAAGCCGCCGGAACCGGGCGGCAGGCCGCCGCGGACCGCCAGTCGGGAACGGAGGACAACAGCGGCGCCCTCCGGCCCGTTCCGCCGACGGCACAGCAGACAGGGCACACGGCGGACTGACCGGGTGGGCGCCGACTCACCCGGCGTGCCACGCAGGTGCCCGGTCGTACTGGCCGGGCCGTGCCCCAGTGCTACCGGCTGCCTCCGCTCCCTCCCTCGATACGGACCGGCGGCAGGAACTCGCGCACATAGGTGCGGTGCCACCACGCGCCGGTCTCGCGGCGCTCCGCCCTGGTGGTGAAGCGGTAGCGGTAGAGCACGGCGCGGACATGGGCCGGCGGGTGACCGGGGAACGGGTTGGTGCGCAGCAGCCGCAGGGTTTTCCGGTCGTTGACGAGGAGCCGCTCCACGAGCGGCTCGAACCAGCCGCGCGTGTACGCGGGGGAGAGGGCCGCGAACCACATCTGCCAGTCGAGCCGCAGATGGTAGGGCGCGAACTGGCGGGGCAGCCGGAGCACGTTGCCGGGCTTGCCCTTGAACTCGTACTCGCGCCACACGGTGTCCCGGGTGATCCGTTCCTCCTCCGTCCCCTCCAGCACGATCTCCTGCCGCACACGGGTCACGCTGCCGAAGGCGCCGTAGGTGTTCACCAGGTGCAGGGGGTTGAAGGAGCGGTTCATCTGCTGGGAGCGGCTGACCAGGTTGCGGGCGGGCCAGTAGCTGAGCACCACGATGAGGAGGGCCGCCGCGCACACGACGACGCCGAACCACAGCGGGGTCGGCGCCTCGGACGAGGTGCCGGTGAGCCCGGAGAAGTCCACGGCGGCGAAGGCCAGCACGATCGTCAGCCAGTTGAGCCAGGAGAAGTTGCCGGACATCACCAGCCACAGCTGGGTGACGATGATCAGACCGGCGGCGATGCTGGCGACGGGCTGGGGGAAGAACAGCCCGAAGGGGACGATGAGCTGCGCCACATGGTTGGCGGCGACCTCGACGCGGTGCAGCGGCTTGGGCAGGTGGTGGAAGTACCAGCTGAGCGGGCCGGGCATCGGCTGGGTCTCGTGGTGGTAGTAGAGGCAGGTCAGGTTCCGCCAGCACTGGTCGCCGCGCCACTTGACCAGACCCGCGCCGAATTCGACGCGGAAGAGCAGCCACCGCATCAGCCACAGCGTCAGCACGGGCGGTGCCGTCCGGGCGTTGCCCAGGAAGATCGCGAGGAAGCCCGCCTCCAGCAGCAGCGACTCCCAGCCGAAGCTGTAGAAGATCTGCCCGACGTTCACGAACGACAGGTAGAGGAACCACAGCAGCGCCCACATCACCATCGACGCCCACAGCGGCACCGCGTCGGCGGCACCGGCCAGTACGGCGGCGGCCAGCAGCACGCCCGCCCAGGCGCAGGTCCCCGTCACCCGGTCGTCGCACCGCCAGTGGAAGAGGCTGGGCGAGGCCCGGAAGGGAATCCGCCGTACGAAGCGGGCGGCGGGCAGCAGGCCGCGTTCGCCCAGCAGCGCCGGGAACTGCATCGCTGCGGAGAGGAAGGCGACGAGGTAGACGGCCGCCAGGGCGCGCTGGAGGACCAGCCGGCTCATCCCGTACCCGGGGGCGGTGAACCACGGTGTGAACCACTCCATGGCGGCCATGGGTACCACCCGTGGCCCACCCGCACGCCGGCGGACGCCGTTCCGCGCGCCGAGGCGGACAGCCGCACGGATGCGGCCCTTCCGGGCGCGGACCCTTCCGGCGGCAGCTCCGGGTATCCCTGGGGGCGGGTTTCGCCGGGGCGCGCTCTTGCAAGGCGCGCCCCGGCGCGGTCTCCCGCGCACCCTCGTGCGGCCACGCGCCCGGCAGGTGCGCCAGTGGCGTACGCCCCTCGGGGCAACCGACGGCGCCTTTCCGGAAGTCCGTATCTGAGGCAGGACGGAACGGCACGAACGGGCACACTCGGGAGGCGGCATGACGCACGCGCTCATCATCGGCGGCGGTATCGCGGGAGCCACGGCGGCGATGTCGCTGGGCAAGGCCGGGATCAGCGCGACGGTCCACGAGGCGTACCCGGCCGCAGCGGACGACGATGCGGGCGCCTTTCTCGTCCTGTTCCCCAACGGACTTCAGGCGCTGCGCACCATCGACGCCCACGAGCCCGTGCTGGAGGCGTCGTTCTCCGCCGAACGAGTGGAGATGCTCGCGCACACGGGCGACAGTCTGGGGGTGCGGCCCATCGCCGGCGGACTTCCGGCAGGCACCCCGGAAGAGGAGACGCCGGGTCCGCGGACGATCCGCCGGGCGGTGCTCTGCCGTGTGCTGCGCCAGGAGGCGGAGCGGCGTGGGGCGGCCATCGAGTACGGCAAGCGCCTCGTCGACGCCGTCACGGGCGAGGACGGGCGGGTGACCGCCCGGTTCGCGGACGGCAGCACCGCGCAAGGCGATCTGCTCATCGGTGCCGACGGCCTCCACTCCGTCACCCGCCGCCTCATCGACCCGGCCGCGCCCGGCCCGCGGCACACCGGCCAGATCACGGTATGCGGCCGGACACCGGGCGCCGGGCCGGAGATCGCCCCGGCCCCCGGTACCTACCGGATGATCCGGGGCAGGCGTGCCTTCCTCGGCTGCACCCTGGCCCCCGGCGGCGACCTGTGGTGGTTCGCGAACACGCCCGGCGGTGAACTGAGCCGGTCCGCGCTGGCGACGGCCACACCGCGACAGCACACCCGGTGGCGTGATCATGTGGCCGGTCTCTTCTCGGAGGACGCCTCGCCCGCCGCCGAGATCGTGCGCGGCAGCGGCGCGGGGATCGTCGCCACGAACGCCTACGACCTGGCCCGCACCCCGGTCTGGTCCCGGGGGCCGCTGGTGGTGCTCGGCGACGCGGCACACGCGGCGACACCCAACGCCGCCCAGGGCGCCTCCATGGCGATCGAGGACAGCGTGGTCCTGGCCAAGTGCCTGCGGGACCTGCCGGGACCGGAGGCGGCCTTCGCACGCTTCGAACTGCTGCGCAGGGGCCGGGTGGAGGCCGTCGTCGAACGCAGCGCCCGCCTCAACGACCGTGCCGTCCAGCGCCCCGCGGCTCACCGCACGGCCCCGCACCCCGGCCAGGAAGCTCCCGCGGGCAGCGACTGGCTGCTGCGGTACCGCATCGACTGGGACAGCCCCGTCGGAGCAGGGACAGCAGGCACACCCTGACGTGACCGGTCAGAAGACCGACGGCTGCGGAGAGGGCTCGGCGGCTGCGCCCGCTGAGCGGCTGGTTACCGTATGCGCATGACCATCCGCGTGCTCCTCGTCGACGACGACGCCCTCGTGCGGGCCGGACTCCGGCTGATGCTCGACGGCGCCCCGGACATCGAGATCGTCGGCGAGGCCGCGGACGGCGATCACGTCGTGCCGCTGGTGGACGCCCACCGGCCGCACGTCGTCCTCATGGACATCCGTATGCCGGCCGTGGACGGTCTCACGGCGACCGAGACCCTGCGCCGGCGTGCCGAGCCGCCCGAGGTCCTCGTACTGACCACCTTCCACGCCGACAGCCAGGTGCTGCGCGCGCTGCGGGCCGGCGCCGCCGGGTTCCTGCTCAAGGACACGCCGCCCGCCGAGATCGTCGCCGCGGTGCGCAAGGTGGCGGCGGGCGAGCCCGTGCTGTCGCCGGCCGTCACCCGCCAGCTCATCCAGCACGTCGCCCCCGCCGGGTACGACAGCCGCCGGGAGCGCGCCCGCGAGGTGCTGGCGGTCCTCGGCGAACGGGAGCGCGAGGTCGCCGTCGGAGTCGGCCGCGGGCTGGCGAACGCCGAGATCGCGGCCTCGCTCTACATGAGCGTGCCCACGGTCAAAACCCACGTCTCCCGCATCCTGACCAAGCTGGACCTCAACAACCGCGTCCAGATCGCCCTTCTCGTCCACGACGCCGGGCTGCTGGAGGAGGCCGGGGCGGGCGAGGAATGAGCCGCGGGAATCCACAGCGGCCCCACGTGTTGAACCGGGTGTGACTTCGACGCGTCGGCTTCAGGTACCTCTGTCCGTCCTCGACCGCTCCCTCACCCGGGAGGGCGAGCCTTCCGGCCGGGCGCTGCGGGAGACGGTGCGCTTCGCGCAGCAGGCCGAGGAGCTGGGATTCTCGCGGTTCTGGGTGTCCGAGCACCACGCGGTACCCGGGATCGCGGGCTCGGCTCCGACCGTGCTGGCGGCGGCGGTGGCCTCCGCCACCTCCCGTATCCGGGTCGGGACGGGGGGAGTGATGCTCCCCAACCACCAGCCCCTGGTGGTCGCCGAACAGTTCGGCGTCCTGGCGTCGCTGTTTCCGGGGCGCATCGACATGGGCCTCGGGCGTTCCGTCGGGTTCACCGACGGTGTCCGGAAGGCACTCGGCGTCGGCAAGGACGCGGCGGACGGTTTCAGCGAACAGCTGTCCGAGCTGCTCGCCTATTTCGACGGCACCGGGACGGTACGGGCCCGCCCCGCCGAGGGGCTGCGGGTGCCGCCGTTCATCCTGGCGGTCGGCTCCGGTGCGTCCGTGGCCGCGGCGCACGGGCTGCCCCTGGTCATCGGTGCCGCCCGTGACGAACGCCGCATGCGGGAGGCCATCGACCTCTATCGCGAGACGTTCCGCCCGCGCGAGGCCGCCGCACCGAGCGCCCCCGCCATCGGTGCCGGACCGGCCGCAGAGCCGGCCGGTGCCGACGCCCGGCAGGGCGGATGGGCCGGTGCGGCCGGCCTGAGCGGGCCGACGGGCGGCGAACGGGGCGCCGCCGGACCGGACGGCCCTGCGGCCTACCCGGCCGCGCCCTACGTCGTCGTCGCGGTGAACGCCGCCGTCGCCGACAGCCGGGAGCGTGCGGAGCTGCTCCAGATCCCCGAAGCGTGGTCCACGGCCGTCTCCCGGACCCGCGGCACCTTCACCCCGCTGCTGCCGCCCGAGGAGATCCTGAGCCGGGTGATGAGCCAAAAGGAGCGGGCCGCCTTCGACGCGGCGCGGCAGTCGCAGCTGTGGGGCACCGCGGACGAGGTGGCCGACGAGCTGGCATCGCTCGTGTCCCGCACCGGCGCCGACGAACTGCTGCTCACCCTCAACACCCACGACCCGGCGGACCGGCTGGACTCCTACCGCCGGCTGGCCGAGGCCGCCGGGGTGGCCCGGCGGCCGGTGCCGGGGGCGCTCGGCTGACGGTCAGTCCTGCCGGCCGGGCAGCTCCCGCTTGAGCACCTTGCCCATGTCGTTGCGCGGCAGGGCCTCCAGGAACCGCACCCGGCGGGGGCGCTTGTGCGGGGCCAGCTGGCCGGCCACGAGATCGGCGAGCTCCTCCTCGCGCGGCGGCTGCTGCCCGGCGGCGGGGACGATCCAGGCGACGACGCGCTCGCCCAGGTCGGGGTCGGGCTCGCCCGTGACGGCGGCCTCGGCCACCGCCGGGTGGCCGAGGAGCACGTTCTCGATCTCGCCGGCCCCGATCTTGTAGCCACCGCTCTTGATCAGGTCGGTGGCTTTCCGGCCGACGAGCCGCACGGAGCCGTCCGCGTCACGCGTCGCCATGTCACCGGTGCGGAACCAGCCGCCGTCGAAGGCCTCGGCCGTGGCGTCCGGCCGGTTGAGGTACTCGGTGAACAGGTTCGGGCCGCGTACTTCGAGCTCGCCCACCGTCTCGGTGTCCTCCGCCGGAATCCGCCGGCCTGCGTCGTCCACGATGCGGATGTCCACATCGCGCAGCGGGACCCCGACCGTGCCCACCCGGGAGGTCCCGCCGGGGAGCACGCTGGTGTTCATCAGCGTCTCGGTCATTCCGTAGCGCTCGATCACCCGCTGGCCGGTGGCGGCGGTCAGCCGCTCGTGGTCGTGCAGCGGCAGCGCGGCCGAACCGGACACCAGCAGCCGGGCCCCCGCCAGCGCCCGCACCAGGTCGGGGTCGCTCGCGCAGGCGTCCGCGAGCCGGTGGTACATCGTCGGCACCCCGAACAGCATCGTCCCGCCGCTCGCCATCTCCCGCGTCACGCCCTCGACCGTGAACCGGCCCAGATGGCGCAGGGTGCCGCCGCGACGGAGCGGACCGAGGACGCCCAGGATCAGTCCGTGCACGTGGAACAGTGGCAGCCCGTGCACCAGGACGTCGTCGGCCGTCCAGCCCCAGGCTTCCTCCAGCGCGTCCAGGTTGCTGGCCAGCGCCCGGCGGGAGAGCACCACGCCCTTGGGGGGACCGGTCGTGCCGGAGGTGTAGACGACGAGCGCGGCCGTCTCCGCCGCGGGCTCGGCCGGCGGGAACCAGGCCGCCTCCGTCGCGTCGGCCACCTCTGTCGACTCCTCGCTGAGGTCGACGTCCATGCGGAGCAGGGACGCGAGGGGGCCGGGCAGCTCGGCACCGGGTTCGGCCACCACCGTGCCCGGCGCGCTGTCGGTCACGATGTGCGTCAGTTCCCGTTCGCCGCTCTTCGGGTTCACCGGTACGACGGGTACCCCGGCCAGCAGCCCGGCCACCACTCCGACCGCCGTCTCCAGGCTGGGCGTCGCCCACACGGCCACCGGGGCGGCGGGCTCCAGCCTGGCGGCCAGCCGGCCGGCCGCGCCGGCGAGCTCCCGGTAGCTGAGCGCCCGGTCACCGAAGCGCAGTGCCGTCTGCGACGACGCGGTGTGCAGGGCGGGGAAGAGCTGGGACACCCGGAACTCCTTCGTGGTCTCTCGCCTCTCGGTACGGCCAGCATCTCACCCGCCTTCCGGCACACGGACGTGGCGGGGGCGTCGTCCGCAGGTCACCACGGAGGGGCGTCCGCACCGGTCCCGCACGGCCGGCGCACGCCACCGGTACGTGCGCGCCGACCAGTACGCGTGCGTCCCCGGGCCACACCCCGGAGGACGCACACGTACCGCACGGGCGCGGTCCACCGGGACGCTCAGGTGCCGGTGGCGCGCGGGAACAGCGAGGTGAACGCCTGAGTGGGATCGTCCAGCCCCCGGGCGAACGGCGCGTCGAAGTACCAGACGAGGAACAGCAGGAACGCGATCAGCGCGCTGAAGATGCCGGCCAGCACCAATTCCCTTCCCGAGCGCTGGATCTGGAGGGCGAAGAGCATGCCGACGGAGACGGCAGCTCCCGCGTACAGTCCGATCCACACCACGCCGGGCATCGTCGGTTCGGCGCTGTCGCCGCGTTCCGTACGGGCGTTGTCGGCCTCGGCGACCTGGTCGACGAGGGACTGATACGCCTGGGCCTGCTGCGTGGTCTTGGGGTCGTAGCCGGTCACGTCCTTGCGGACCTGCTCCAGCATGCGGTCGCCCCGTTCGGTGAGTTCGCCGTGCTCGACCATGTACGGCCATTCCTTGTCGACGACGTGGCGCACGTACGCGTCGATTCCGTCGCGCACTCGTTCGCGGGTGGCCGCCGGATAGACCTGGACGCGTTCCCTCACCTCGTGGAGCGCCTGCGCCTCCTGGGTGACGGCCGCGTCAGCCGCGTTGCGGGCCTCCCAGACACCCGCGATGGCCAGACCCAGCACGATCGCGTAGACCACGCCGATCATCATCGTCATGTACTCGATCACGTCGGGTGTCTCGGAGGGGTCCTCGTTCACGACCCGGCGACGTCTGAGGACGACGACCGCGGCGACGACGAGGAAAGCGGCGAGCAGGCCGATGAGCAGCGCGAGCCATTCGGACAACGGGGCCTCCACGAACATGAGAAGACGGATCGGAAACGGGCGGGACGGGGCAGGGGAGATTCAGACGGCACGGTGGTGCGGCGGCGCGCAGCGCCTCATGAAGCGCTCCGGACCGCGGCGCCGGGACGTGGGCGGCACGGCATGCCAATGCCGGGCCAGCGGGCGCGGGGGTCAGTCACCGCCCGCGCCGGTGGCTTCCCCGGAGGCTCGGGACGCCGCCCCGCCGCTGCCGGAACGGGGCCGCAACGCCGCTGCCGCCAGCACGGCGGGGGCGACGATCAACAGCGTGCGGGTGACCATCGACATGCTGCCGTCCGGCTGCTGGCGGTCGGGCATCGGCTGGCGTGGCACCGCCAGCAGACTGGGCGGCGGCGAGGGCTGCGGCGGCTTCGGCGCGGGCTTGCTCGGACGCGGCTTCGGTGCGGGCCGCTCCTGCGGTGGGGGAGCGGGCGCCGCTGCCCGCCGGGCGGGCTCGGGCTGCTGCGGGGCCGGCCGCTCCGGGGCCTGGGGTGCGGGCGGCGCGGAGGGAGAGGGCGACGGCTGCTGCGGGGGCGTCGGCTCCGGGGGCGGCGGTGTCGGCCGGGGCGGAGTGGGCTCGGGCGGCGTCGGCTCGGGCGGAGTCGGCGGGGGCGAGGGCGGGGGAGTGGGGCACGGGTGCCCCGTCGAGAGATGGACGACGGTGCCGTCCGCCGTCCGGATGTGCAGCGTGGCACCTTCGCAGTGACCGCTTCTCCCGGCCGCCGCGTCCACGCGGGCGCCGCCGTCCCGCACCGACAGATGGGCGCCCTCGTCGTGACGGGACATGTGCGGCACGGAGCCGACGAGCCGTGGGGCAACCGGTGCGGTGCGGTAAGTGAGCGGGGGCGCGGCCTCGCCGGGAGCCTCCGGGCGGGAGCCGTCATCGGGCGCGGCGGCGCCTGCTCCGGACGAGGGGGCTGCTTCGTGCTGTGAGGCGGAGGGCGACTCGGTGGCATGCGGCTCGGTGGACGAGGAGCCCAAAGCCGCGGCGCTGTGTGCCGTACCCAGCGCCGCGCAGGCGGCCACGGCCGCAGCTGTCAGCGTCTTCCGTCCGGCGCGGCTTCCGGCCCGCGCGTTCCGGCCCCCGGTGCGCCCCTTGTCCCCTTGTTGCACGGACCGAGGATGACGGGGCCGGGTAGGACGGGGAAGGCTTTCCGCCGGTAGTCACACGATGGGCTGAACTGTTTGGGTGTCCGCTCGGCTGTGCTCCCGAACTGGGTTACTGAGAGCGGCTTTTACTTCTATCGGACGCCGGTCGACACGTACGTGATGCGGTCGAGGCGTGCGCGATGCGGTCGACACGTGCGGCGATGCGTGGCGGCCGGCTCCCGAGTCGGGCGGCGGCGTACCCGGTGAGGCCCGTGCCGGGCCCGGCGGGCCTCACCGGGCGGAGCGGGGGTGGCGTCAGTGCGCTGCGACGAGCTTCATGTAGCGCGCCCAGTCCCACGAGGGGCCGGGGTCGGTGTGGTCGGCGCCGGGCACCTCGTTGTGGCCGATGATGTGCCGTCGGTCCACGGGGATGCCGTGGCGGCGGCAGATGTCGGCCGTCAGCGCGGCCGAGGCGGTGTAGAGGGCGTCGGTGAACCACTGGTCGGGTTGGTCGATCCACCCCTCGTGCTCGATGCCGACGCTGCGCGTGTTGTAGTTCCAGTTGCCCGCGTGCCAGGCCACGTTCTTCTCCCGCACCACCTGCGCGACGTGGCCGTCGGCGGACCGCACGACGTAGTGCGAGGAGACGGCCTTGTCGGGGTTCTGGAAGATCGCGAGGGTGTCGTCGTAGAACTCCTGTGTGACGTGGATGACCACGAAGTCGATCGGGTACTGCTCCGGCCGGTCTGCGGCCGTGTAGTTGGACGACGAGGCGGGAATCCACTCGGCGCCGGGGTAGTCGACGGCGAGCGGGCCTCTCGGCCGGTCCGCCTGCCTGCCGTGGCCGGGGCGGGCCGATGCGGTACCGCTCGTCAGGAGCGAGGCTCCGGCGAGCCCTGCGGCGACGGTGAGGCCCGCCCCGCCGCGCAGGAGCGCGCGACGCGTGGGCAGGCGAGGGTGTGAGGGCGAGGGTGTGTGGTGCCGGCGTGCTGAGTCCATCGTGTCTCCCGGTGGGGGGAAGGAAGCGGAGGAGCAATGGGGGGCACGTGCATGACAAGTTGACGCGCGTTGATGATGGCAGCCGCCCGGAGGTGCTGCCAAGGGCTGTAGGGCCGTGCCATTGGGCCGACCAGTGACCGAAGCCGCGACCGGGCCCGGCGCACGGGGAGGGCGCGGTGGACCGGCGCGTGGGAGGGCGCGCCGGGCTCGGTGGATGGGGGTGGATGGGCCGGGCTTGGCGGCCTGGTGCAGGGAGCGGCGCGGTGGTTCGGGATATCGGGAGGGGGCACCGCGATGTACGCGTGAAGGGCCCTGCGTGTGCGTGAATGCCATGTGTCCATGGAGGCCGAAGCGCTGGCGCCCCGTTGCCGTAGCCGCTGGGGCCCGTCGCGCCGCGCGGATCCGGCCCCTGGCCCTTGCGGATCCGGCCCCTGGTGCGGCGCATCGGGCGCGACGTGCGCCCCCGCTGCGCTGTCCGGGCTCCCTGGCCCGCCGCCGCGCCGTACCCCGTGCGGGGTGCGACCGGGCCGTGGTCCTCGCCCGTGCGGGTGCCGGGCCGGAACGGTCGCGCTCCATGCGCGCAGTCATCCCACGCGTGAGGCCACGTACGACAAAGGGTCGTCCAGTACCACGCGGACGGCCGCATGGGCCGCCCCCAGCAGCGGTCCCTCGCCGCCCAGCTGAGAGACCAGCAGCTCGACGGCGGCTTCCGGGGCAGCCGTCCGCTCGGCCAGCTCCCTCTCCAGCGCGGGCCGCAGCCAGGGCGCGAAGCGGGCCAGGGCGCCCCCCAGCACCACGGCGCGCGGGTCGAGCAGACTGACCGTCCCGGCCAGCGCGATGCCCAAGGCCGTACCCGCGTCCTCAAGCGCACTCCGCACGCGCACCTCGCCCCGTGCGGCACGCTCCGCCAGCGCGGTGAGGGCCGCGGCACGGTCGCCGTCGGCGGTGAGCCCGGCGGCACGCAGCACCGCGCTCTCACCCGCGTACTGCTCAAGACAGCCGCGGCCACCGCAGGCGCAGCGCGGCCCCTGCGGATGTACGGGCACATGGCCCAGCTCCCCGGCGAATCCCCTGGTGCCGCGGAGCAGTTCGCCGTCGAGCACGACAGCGGCACCGATGCCGATCTCCGCCGAGACGTGAACGAAATCGCGGGGCACCCGCGTGTGGTCGAGCCACAATTCGGCCAGCGCGCCCAGATTGGCCTCGTTGTCGACGGCGAGGGGCAGCCCCTCCCGCTCGTTCCCCGGCGCCGTCCCGGCCCCCGCGAGGGCGGGAGCCAGGTCGATGCCGTGCCAGCCCAGGTTCGGCGCACGGACGACCGTGGTGGTGCCCCGGGCGACCAGGCCGGGAACGGCCACCGCGAGTCCGGCGGGGACGAGTCCCTCCTCCCGGGCCCGCACGGCCACGTCGTCCACCAGTTCCCTCAGCCGTGCCAGGACGGGTTCCGGGGCGCTGTCCCGGCCGTCGGAGACGATCCGCGTGCTCGCGCGCACCCGGCCGCGCGGATCGACGGCGCACACGGCGAGGTGGTCGACGCCGATCTCCGCGCCCAGCCCGCACGGCCCCCGGTCCGGCAGCGCCAGCGCGGTGCCCGGACGGCCGGGGCCCCCTCCGGGCGGGGTGGGACCTTGTTCGGTGAGCAGCCCGGCGCGCAGCAACTCCTCGACGAGGGTGGAGACCGCCGTGCGGGTCAGCCCCAGCCGCGCCGCCACCGCCGCTCGGGAACACGGCCCCTGCCCGGCGACCGCGTACAGCACACGGGAGAGATTGCGTCTGCGTATCTCCCGCTGTGTGCCGGGCACGTGACCTGTCATGGAGACTCCTTCGGAGGGGAGACGGGACGTGCGGACCGGCGTATCCGGGAATGACGGACAGAGGGTCCCTCGTGCGCGGGCGGCCTGCTCCCGCCGCCGTACGGAACAGCCGTCGAGCCGGTGAACGGCCTTCCCAGGCCGCCGTCCGGGGTGGACGCCCTGGCGAGCGTCCCGGCGTCGGGCGCTGACAGCGTCCGTCCTGGCACCGACGTTCTGGGGGAGACCGACAGGGCAGTCGGTTCAGGACCGCCGGCCCAGCAGCGGCTGCGCGCCGTCGAGCGCGGCGGAGAGCCGGTCCAGCGCCTCCTCGTCCCGTGCCACCGGCTCGTAGGAGGGGCCTTCGGCGGTCCGCCAGCGCCGGGCGACGGCGGCCGGGTCCTCGCCCAGCAGCAGACCGGCCGCCTGTGCCGCCGCTCCCAGCGCCACGAGTTCCCCGGCCGCGGGCACCTGGACGGCACGTCCGGACAGCCGCCGCACCGTCTCGCGCCAGGCCACCCCCTTGGCACCGCCGCCGATCAGCAGCAGGGGGGTGTCCCCGGGCCCTTCGCCGGTCTCGGCCAGGACGAGGTCGAGAGCGCGCAGCAGGGTGAAGACCGCCCCGTCGTACGCGGCCTGGAGCACCTGGCCGCCGGTGGTGGCGTGCTGGAGACCGGTCAGCAGACCGGTGGCGTACGGCAGGTGCGGGGTGCGCTCCCCGTCGAGGAACGGCAGCGCGGTGACGTGGCCGCCCGCCTCCACGTCCTCACGGTCCCGGGAGAGCAGCGCGGCGATCCGGTCCACGGCCAGGGTGCAGTTGAGGGTGCAGGCCAGGGGCAGCCACCCGGTGCGGGCGTCGGCGAACCCGGCGACCGTGCCGGTCGGGTCGGCGGGGCGGCGCGTCGAGACGGTGTAGACGGTGCCGGACGTGCCCAGACTGAGAACCGCCTGCCCCGGCACCAGACCGAGGCCGAGCGCCGCCGCCATGTTGTCACCCGTACCGGTGGCAACCAGCGTGCCGGGTGTCAGGAAGCCGTCGTCCGCCTCCCGGACGGTGCCCGCGGCCTCCCCGGCACCGAGGACGGGCGGCAGCAGCGCCGGGTCCAGGCCGGCCAGATCCAGGATCTCCTCGTCGTACGACTCGGTGGCCGCGGACCACCAGCCGGTGCCGGACGCGTCACCGCGGTCGGTGGCCCCACGCCCGGTCAGTCGCTCGGTCAGGAAGTCGTGCGGCAGCCGGACGGCGGTGGCCGCACGGGCGGCTTCGGGCTCGTGTTCGCGCAGCCACGCCCACTTGGTGACGGTGAACGCCGGCGCGGGCACGCTGCCGACCCGCTCGGCCCACGCCTGGGGGCCGCCGAGGGCGGCCACCAGGCGGTCGCGCTGCGGTGCGGACCGCACGTCGTTCCACAGCAGGGCCTCGCGCACCGGGCGGCCTTCGGCGTCCAGCGTCACCAGGCCGTGCTGCTGGCCGGCGACGGACATGGCGGCGGCCTCGCTCGCGGCTCTTCCGCACTGGCCCACCGCCGTGCGCAGCGCCTGCCACCACTCCTCCGGATCGGACTCCCGGCGGTCGCCGGGCGAGACGGTGTGCGGTGCCTGGCCCCGCGCCACCACGTCTCCCGTGGCGGCGTCCACCACGAGCGCCTTCGTGGACTGGGTCGAGCTGTCGACCCCGATGACAAGCGGCCCTTCCGGTGCGGTCATGGGCTGCCGTTCCCTTCCCTGGGTGCCGGTGCTGTGCGCATACTAATTTGTCAACGGGCCTGACGAATAGGCCCGGGTGGCGACAGCCGCACGTGAGAGGACGACAGGATGAGCTACGAGCCCCAACCGGCGGACAAGTTCAGCTTCGGCCTGTGGACGGTGGGTTGGCAGGGCCGCGATCCGTTCGGCGACGCCACGCGGGCGCCGCTCGACCCGGCCGAGGCGGTGCACCGGCTCGCCGCACTCGGCGCCTACGGTGTCACCTTCCACGACGACGACCTCATTCCCTTCGGCGCTTCCGACAGCGAGCGCGACGCACACGTCAAACGCTTCCGCCAGGCCCTCGACGCGACCGGCATGACCGTTCCCATGGCCACCACCAACCTCTTCACCCATCCGGTCTTCAAGGACGGGGCGTTCACCGCCAACGACCGGGACGTGCGGCGCTTCGCCCTGCGCAAGACGATGCGCAACATCGACCTGGCCGCCGAACTGGGCGCCCGCACCTACGTCGCCTGGGGCGGCAGGGAAGGCGCCGAGTCGGGCGCCGCCAAAGACGTGCGCGCGGCCCTCGACCGGATGAAGGAAGCCTTCGACCTGCTGGCCCAGTACGTCACCGAACAGGGGTACGAGCTGCGGTTCGCGGTGGAACCCAAACCCAACGAACCGCGCGGTGACATCCTCCTGCCCACCGTCGGCCACGCCCTCGCCTTCATCGAACGGCTCGAACGCCCCGAACTGTTCGGCGTCAACCCGGAAGTCGGCCACGAGCAGATGGCCGGGCTCAACTACCCCCACGGCATCGCCCAGGCACTGTGGGCGGGCAAGCTCTTCCACCTGGACCTCAACGGACAGTCCGGCATCAAGTACGACCAGGACCTGCGCTTCGGCGCCGGTGACCTGCGCTCCGCCTTCTGGACCGTCGACCTGCTGGAGAGCAGCGGCTACGACGGGCCGCGGCACTTCGACTTCAAACCGCCGCGCACCGAGGACATCGACGGGGTGTGGGCCTCGGCCGCCGGATGCATGCGCAACTATCTGATCCTGCGGGAGCGCGCGGCGGCCTTCCGGGCCGACCCGGCCGTCCAGGAGGCGCTGCGGGCATCCCGGCTCGACCAGCTCTCCCGGCCCACGCTGGACGCCGGGGAGACGCCCTCCGCGCTGCTGGCCGACCGCACCGCGTACGAGGACTTCGACGCCGCGGCGGCAGCCGGCCGGGGCATGGCATTCGAACGCCTCGACCAGCTGGCCATGGACCACCTGCTGGGCGTCCGTACGCCGGGCGACTGACCGGTCCACGGGCGCCGCCCACGCGGGCCCGCCCCGGGCCGGACCGGGCCCGCACCGGGGTGAGACCAGGAGCGGCTGGGGCGGGCCGGAACCGCCCCAGCCGCGTGGCGAGCGGCCCCGCGGCGCGGACTCAGCGCCGGGCCGCGGCCTCCTGCGCGGTCACCACCTCCGGCAGCCCGAAGGTGGCGAACAGCGGCGTGCCGAAGAACGCGCTGACATGGGCCACCTGTCCGTCCAGCAGGGTGAGCACCTGGAGGTGGAAGGCGTGGTACGAGCCGTCCTCCCGCAGGTTGTAGAGGCCGAACGCGGGCTGGCCGTTGGCGAACGTCGGCAGCATGAGGCCCTCGTCGCGCCCGATGGGGCACTGCGTGCTGATGAGCCGCACGATGTTCTCCCGGCCGCGGAACCACTGCGGGAACGGGGGCATCTCCCAGACGGCGTCCTCCTTGAACAAGTCGACGATCGCGGCCACATCGGCGTGCTCGAACGCCGCCGCGTACCTGTCCAGCAGCTCCCGCGCGGACGGCTTGGTCGGTTCCGTCAGCTCCTCCTCGACGGGCGCGACCTGCTCCAGCTGGGCGCGCGCCCGCTGAAGCGCGCTGTTCACGCCGGCCGTCGTCATGCCGAGCAGCTCGGCGACCTCGGCGGCCCGCCATTTGAGCACGTCCCGCAGCAGCAGCACCGCACGCTGGCGGCCCGGCAGATGCTGGAGCGCGGCCACCAGCGCCAGCCGCATGGTCGACTTGTTCACCACCACCGAGGCCGGATCACCGGCGCCCGAGGAGTCGGCGAACATGGCGTCCGGGATCGGTTCGAGCCACGGCACCTCCGGGCTCTGAGACACCGGCTGCTCCGGATCGCTGGGCGCGCCCAGACCGGACGGCATCGGGCGCCGGCCCCGCTGCTCGATCGCCGTCAGACAGGCGTTGGTTGCGATCCGGTACAGCCAGGTGCGCAGGGAGGAGCGGCCCTCGAAACGCTCACCGGCCCGCCAGGCGCGCAGATAGGTGTCCTGCACCAGGTCCTCGGCGTCGTGCACCGAGCCCAGCATCCGGTAACAGTGCGCCAACAACTCGTTGCGGTACGGCTTCGCCTGCTCCAGCAGGTCGTCGGCGCTGCCGGGTTGCCGGGCCGCCGGAACGTCCGCCGTGCGGGGGCTGTCTGCCATCGTCAATGCCTTTCGTCTGCTCCGGCCGCCCGGGGCGCCGGCGAACACGCGAAGTCGGTGAGGCTTATGAATGTAGAGGGAGGGTCCGACACTCCGCTCCCTCTTCCGCGATGACGGCCGAACAACGGGACCCGGGACCTCAGTTCGCCGCCCGTTCCTCCGGAGGCGTCCCCTGCGCCGGCGAGGGCGCCTCCAGCACGTCGGCGGCGGCCGGATCGAGCACCCGGGAGAGAAAGGCGCGGGTGCGAGGGTGCCGGGGTGCGGCCACGACCTGTTCCGCGGGGCCTTCCTCGACCACCGTGCCGCCGTCCATGAAGACCACCCGGTCGGCGACCTCCCGTGCGAAACTCATCTCGTGCGTGACGACCAGCATCGTCATGCCCTCGTCGGCCAGCCGCCGCATCACCGCCAGGACGTCACCGACCAGTTCGGGGTCCAGGGCCGAGGTCGGCTCGTCGAACAGCATCAGATCCGGGCCCATCGACAGGGCGCGGGCGATGGCCACCCGCTGCTGCTGACCGCCGGACAACTGCGCCGGGTAACTGCCCTCCTTGTCCGTCAGCCCCACACGGCGCAGGTTCCGCCTGGCCACATCCTCCGCCTCCGCCTTCCCCCGCCCCAGGACGCGGCGCTGCGCGATGGTCAGATTGCCCAGCGCGGTCAGATGCGGGAAGAGGTTGAAGGACTGGAAGACCATACCGATGCGCCGCCGCACCCGGTCGATGTCGACATCCGGATCGGTCACCTCCGTGCCGGCCACCCGGACCGTACCCGAGGTCGGCTCCTCCAGCAGGTTCACACAGCGCAGGAGCGTGGATTTTCCCGAGCCGGAGGGGCCGATGACACAGACGACCTCGCCGCTGCGTACCGTCAGGTCGATGCCGCGCAGTACCTCCGACTCGCCGAACGACTTGTGCAGCCCGGCCACCTCGATGGCCGTCGCCGCACCGGTGTGTGTCTCCCGCTGCGCGTGCGGTGTGCCCATTTCCTCACCTCGCCCTTGCCGCGCGGGCTTCCAGGCGCCGCACCAAATGGCCCAGGGGCAGTGTGATGGCCAGATAGAAGAGTCCCGCGATGAGGATCGGGGTGAGGCTGCGGTGCTGGTTGAGCGCGTCCCGCCCGAACTTGGCCAGTTCGTACTGGTCCATCGACAGCCCCAGCAGGTACACGAGGGAGGAGTCCTTGGTCAGCAGGATCAGTTCGTTGGCCAGCGGGGGCAGCACGATGCGGAACGCCTGCGGGATGACGATGGAGACCATCGCGCGCGACGAGGACATGCCCAGGGAGCGCGCGGCCTCCGTCTGTCCCTTGGGCACGGCCTGGATGCCGGCACGAATGGTCTCGGCCATGTAGGCGGCACCCACCAGGCCGAGCGCCAGCATCACCGTCACGTACTGGTTGATGGACACCTGGAAGGCGAGCGGTACGCCGAAGCCCAACGCGATGAAGACCAGCAGCGCCGGTACGCCCCGGAAGAACTCGATGTAGGCGACCGCCAGCCAGCGGTAGGGCGGCACGGGCGACAGCCGCATCAGAGCCAGCAGCAGTCCCAGGGCCAGACCGAAGACGAAACCGAGCACTGTGTAGACCACGGTGTTGACCAACGCGGTCGTCACCACATCCGGGAACTGCTCCCGGGCCACCTCGGCGTCGAAGAAGGCCCGGCGCAGCTCCGACCAGTCGGCCGCGAGCGCCACAGCGACGACGAGCAGCACGAGCACCCCGTACTGGGCGGTGCGCACGGCGCGTGTGCGGTTGCGGCGGCTCACGTGCGCGGCTCCGTGCCGAACCATTTCTTGTACAGGGCGTCGTAGCGCCCGTTGCGCTTCGCCTTCTTGATGGTCTTGTCGATCTGTGCGCGCAGTGCGTCGTTGCCGGTGCGCACCCCGAGCCCGTACTGCTCGCCGGTGTCGAACTCGGCGGTGACCTTGGTGTCCGGGTTCTTCTTGGCGTAGTCGTAGAGCACACCGTTGTCGTTGATCCCCGCGTCCACCTTGCCGGTCTTCACGGCGGTCAGCAGCAGGCCCAGATCCTCGAACTGGACGGTCTCCACGCCCTTGGCGTGCTTTTTCGCGTACTCCTCGCCCGTCGTCGACTGCTGGACACCCAGCTTCCTGCCCTTCAGGGCGCCCAGAGAGCCGTAGGTGTCGCCCTTCCGGACGAGCAGAGCCTGTGTGGCCTCGAAATAGGAACGCGAGAAGTCCAGGTTCTTCTCGCGCACCGGCGTGATGGTCATGCCCGCCGCGGCCAGATCGCATTTGCCCGCGTTGAGGTCCTCACCGGTCTGGATGCCCTCGAAGGGGGTGTCCACGATCTTCTGCTCGACGCCGAGGTCCCGCGCCACCAGATCGACCAGATCGACGTCGAAACCGACCACCTGTTTGCCCTTCCGGAACTGGAAGGGCTCGTAGGGCAGATGCGTACAGGTGGTCAGCTTGCCCGCGTCGACAAGCTGCACCTCGCTGCCGCCGCCACCGGTGGTCTTGGTACTGGAACAGGCCGTGGCCGCCGCCACCAGGGCTGCGGCCAGTGCCGTCACCAGGGGAATCCGGGATCTTCCGTGCTGTCGCTGACGCGTGGATCGTGCGGACACAGCGCCTCCACTGAGGGACAGGTCGGCAATAACGCCCGATCAAGGCCGGTGAGTGCCGTGCATCCTGCCATCGGCGCGGGGCGCTGTCAGCGGTGCCTGCCGCGTCAGTTCTCCGTCGGGGCCGGCCACCGCTGCGTCGGCACGGGGAGGGAGCCGTGTGTCCGCCGGCACTCCAACTCGGCCCAGACGGCGTGCCCTGCCGTCGCGTCGGGATCGCCCGGCTGGGCCTTGCGGATGCCCCAGTCGTCGGCGAGCACGCTCACCAGCAGCAGACCTCGCCCGTTCTCGCCCTCGTCGTCGCCCGGTCCGGCGCCGAGGGGGATACGGGGGCGCATCAGCGGACCGCTACCGCCCTCGTCGGTGACCTCGAGTCTCAGCCGCACCCCGATGACCCACAACTCACAGCTGACCTTCTCGCTGTCCGTGTGCCGGACCGCGTTGGTGAACAGCTCGGACATGAGCAGCTGGGCGTCGGCGCTGGACTCCTCGTCCACGTACCACTCGCGGAGTCTCTCCAGGACCCGCGCGCGGGCGACGGCCACGGAGGTGTCACGGGCCGGCAGGTGGAACGCGTCACGCAGCGGACGGGCCGTGGGCGCGCCGACGGGCCGGTGTTCTAAGGGCAGGGCGTCATGGGGGGCAGCCACGGCTCCACTATGCGGTTCGTCACTCGCGTATGGCAAGGATCAGTCTGTTAATTGCAGAAGTGTGAATGACAGGGTGTGCACGAAGGGCCCCGCGTGCCAAACTTCCCTCAACCGATGTCAGTTGGAGGGGAGCGACTGTGGCGGACTCGCGGACGGGCGGTGGGGCGCCCACCGTGTTGCGTGTGGTGCTGGGCAAACGGCTGCAGCACCTGCGGGAGAGGGCGGGCGTGACGTTCGAGCAAGCGGCGAGAGCCCTCGATGTCACGCACGCCACTGTCCGCCGGATGGAGAAGGCCGAGGTCGGGCTCAAAGTCCCCTACGTGGAGAAGTTGCTGCGCACTTACGGGGTGACCGAGCAGGAGGAGATCGACGGGTTCGTCTCGCTCGCACGGGAGGCCAACCAGCCCGGCTGGTGGCACCGCTACCGCGATGTTCTGCCGGAGTGGTTCAGCGTCTTCGTGAGCCTGGAGAGCGAATCGGAGGTCATCCGCTCCTACGAGCCGCACTATGTGCCCGGGCTGCTCCAGACCGAGAGCTACGCCAGGGCGGTGCTTCGTGCGGGCATGCCGCACGCGCCCGAGGGGGAGATCAAGCGCGGTGTCGCGCTGCGCATGGAGCGCCAGACGGTGCTCACCCGCGAGACGGGCGCGCCCCTGCTGTGGTCGGTGATCGACGAGACGGTTCTGCGCCGTCCGCTCGGCGGACCGGAGGTGATGCGCGAACAGATCGACCATCTGCTCCAGGCCACGGAACGGCCGAACGTGGCGTTGCAGATCATGCCGTTCAGTGCCGGCCCGCACCCGGCCATGTACGGCCCCTTCCACCTTTTCCGGTTCCCCCTCGACGAACTGCCGGACATGGTCTGCGCGGAGAGCCTCGTGGGCGCCTCCTACTTCGACCAGAGGGACGACGTCAGCATGTTCCTCGAGGCACTGGACCGGATGAGCGCCCAGGCCGTGCCCCTGGCGCGGACCCGGGCGGTCCTGAGTGCACTGCGCAAGGAGATCTGAACCATGGGTCGTATCTACAACGGGATGCCAGCCGCTCACCTGGGCAGTGAGGGCTGGCGCAAGCCATGGAGCGGGGGCAACGGGGGCAGCTGCGTGGAAGCGCTCAAGCTCGCCGACGGACGGGTGGCGCTGCGCCAGTCCACCGACCCGGACGGTCCCGCCCTCATCTGCAGCCGGAGCGACATATCGGGCTTCATCCGGGCGGCCAAGGCCGGCGAAGCCGACTTCCTGGTCGCCTGACCGCCACTCCGGACCGCACCGACCTGACCGAAATGACCAACGAGACGGAGAAGAGCGTGTCGGAGACCGGCTTCAGCCCGGAGCAGATAGACACCACGAGGCCGCACCCGGCCCGCATGTACGACTACTACCTCGGGGGGAAGGACAACTACGAGGCCGACAGGGACGCGGCCGACCGCATCCTGTCCGCTCTTCCGGACGTGGGCGTCACCGCCCGCAGCAACCGAGATTTCATGCACCGCGCGGTGCGTACGGTCGTCGGGAACGGGATCCGGCAGATCATCGACATCGGCACCGGCATCCCCACTTCGCCCAACACCCACGAGGTGGCCCGGCAGGTCGCCCCGGACGTGCGGGTCGCCTATGTCGACAACGACCCGATCGTGTCCACCTACGCGGGGGCGAAGCTGACCAACTCGGGCAACGCCGGGTTCGTCCTCGCCGACATCCGTGACCCCAAGGGGATCCTCGACCACCCGGTCACCCGCGAACTCATCGACTTCGACCAGCCGGTCGCGCTGATGCTTCTGGCGGTGCTGCACTTCGTCACCGACGAGGAGGACGCCGCGGGTATCGTGCGGACGCTCACCGAACGGCTGCCCGCCGGCAGCTACCTCGTCCTCAGCCACGGGACGGCGGACTTCAACGACAACCAGGGCTTCGGTCAGGTCGCGAAGGTCTACAACGAGGAGTCCACAGCCAGCGCCCAGTGGCGCACCGGCAAGGAGATCTCCGCCTTCTTCGAGGGCTTTGAGCTGCTGGAGCCCGGCCTGGTGCAGCTTCCGCTGTGGCGGCCCGACGGCCCCGTGCCCACCGCCGGCGAACTCACCCGGCACATGGGCTACGGCGGGGTCGCCGTCAAGTGATCCCTGCCGCCACCGAGTGAACCCGGGGCAGGCCGTACCGCGGTCTGCCCCACGCCGCCGCAGGCCACGGAGACGGTATGCGGGTGTGTCCGTCCGGCCATCCACCCAAAGACAGCGTGCTGGCGGGTAATCAGATCGCATAGGGTGAGCACGGCATGACACAGTGGCGCTCATGACGATGCCGCCTCCGCCGAACCACCCGCCGTCGGGTGGTCCGCCGCCCCCTGCCCAGCCTCCGGCGGGCTTCGGCCCTCCTGGTTCCGGCGGTTTCGGACCGCCGGTCACGCCGGGCGGCTGGCCGCCCCCGCCGCCTCCGCCGCAGGGTGGCGGCCGGGGCAAGGTGATCGCCGCGGTGGTGGCAGCCGCCGTCGTCGCTCTCGCTCTCATCACGGCGTCGGTGCTCTATCTGACGCGCGACGGCTCCCAGGCTGACGACAAGGCGGACGACAAGCCCTCGACGTCGCCCGCTGCGCCGTCGGACGAGCCGGGCACGGAGCCCTCCAGTGAGCCCTCGGGTGACAGCTCAACGGACTTCCCGGACCTCGACGAGGACGACGAGCCCTCCGAGGAGCCGGACGAGGGGGCCAGCGACGTGCCGCTGCCCACCTTCCTGCTCCAGGTCGGCGACTGCTACGACCGGTCCGAGGAGCGCGAGGGTGCCGTGGAGAGGCGGGACTGCGACGGTCCGCACGACGCGGAGGTCGTCAGCCGCGAGAAGATCACCGGCGACTACAGCACCGACAGCGGGGTCCGCCTGGAGGCCGACTCGCTCTGCCGCTCCTCCTTGCGTAACAAGGCCGCCAAGCAGCCGAGCGGCACGGTGGGCGGCACGCTCATCACGTACCCGAAAGCCGAGAACGTCGGAACGAGCTTCAGCTACGTCACGTGCAGTCTCACCGCGGGCAAGAACAAGAAGCTGCAGAAGCCTTTGGTGTGAGGTGAGCCCCCGAACGCGCCCCCGGTGACGTCAACGCGACTGCGAATGTCACCAGTTGGGCCTCCTTGTTTGGCATGAACGCGTCTACCGGAGGGTAAATCCGCTGCGGCTGGTGTGACAGCTGTTCCTTCCGTGCCATCCATGAGAGGTCCCATGAAGCTGCGCAGACGGGCATTCGCGGCCACCGCCGTCACCGCCCTCCTCGGACTGTCGTCCCTCACCGGCGCCACCGCCGTGGCGGCCGAAGACACCGCCGCCACGGGCTATGTGGCACTCGGCGATTCCTACTCCTCCGGGGTGGGCGCCGGGGACTACGACGGAAGCGACTGCAAACGCAGCGCGAACGCCTACCCCCAGCTGTGGCGCACCGCCAACTCACCCTCCTCCTTCGACTTCCCCGCCTGCTCGGGAGCGCGCACGGACGACGTGCTCGCCAACCAGCTCGGTGCGCTCAACTCCTCGACCGGTCTGGTCAGCATCAGTATCGGCGGCAACGACGCGGGCTTCGGCGACACGATGACGGCCTGTGTCACACAGGGCGAGAGCGCCTGCCTGGAGCGCGTCCAGCAGGCCCGCACCTACATCGCTCAGACCCTCCCCGGCAAACTCGACACCGTCTACGACGCCATCCGGGCCAAGGCCCCCTCGGCGAAGGTGGTCGTGCTGGGCTACCCCCACATGTACAAGCTCGACGGCAACTGCTCCGTCGGCATCAGCGAGAAGTCCCGTGCGGCGATCAACGCCGCCTCCGACGATCTGAACGAGATCACCGCCAAGCGCGCCGCGGACCACGGCTACAGCTTCGGCGATGTGCGGCCGGCCTTCTCCGGGCATGAGATCTGCTCGGGCGACGAGTGGCTGCACAGTGTCACCCTTCCGGTGGACGAGTCGTACCACCCCACCGCCGCGGGCCAGTCCGGCGGCTACCTCCCGGTGCTGGAAGGTCTTGCCTGACCCGATGCTCCGTGTGTGCCGCCGCCTCTGCCCGCAGAGGCGGCGGCACACGGTCGTCTCAGTCCTCCCCGGCGGGCGGCTCCGCGTCGTCCGCGAGTGCCGCCGCGAGCGCCACCGCCGCGTCCCGCTCCGGGCGGCCCACCGGCCACCACGCGCCCCGCTGCCGGCGGAACGGCCACCAGCGGCCGTCCGGCCCGTAGCGCAGCTGCGCCTCCGCTCCCACCGCCGTCCAGCACGTTCCCGCGGCACGCAGGGCGGGACGGGCCTCCTCCTGCGGCCAGGAGTCCTCCAGCAGGTCCCGCGCCCGCTCCACGGCCCCCGGAGGCGGCGTCCAGCTCTCCTCCAGGACGGCCAGCGCCTCCGCACCGCCGAACCGCCAAGCCCGTACGGCACGTCGCAGATCCTCCACCCCGCGGCCACAGCCCTCCGCGAGCCGGCCGAGCGTCGCGCTCGGGTGCGTGGCGGCGAACCGCACGGCGTCCTCCCACGCGGTGAGCGTCCGTGGTGGAGCGGCGTCGGCGTGTTCCGCGGACAGGGCCTCGGCGAGCAGTCGGCCGGCCCTCGCCGCGGCGTCCTCCGCCAGCAGTTCCAGTGCTTCGACGTCCACGTCCGGACCGGCGGATTCCGCGCCCTCCAGCGCTAGGACACGCGGTGCTTCCCCTACCGGTGTCGGCTGTGGGGGCAGCGGCGGCAGCAGAGCACCCAGGACGAACGCTTCGGCCGCGTCCACTCCGGCCGGTTCCGCACCGGTAACGGGCGCCCCGTCGCCTGGACCACCGGACGACTCACGTGCCGCGCGTGCTGTGCTGCGTTCCTGCAAGGCTTCCAGCACCTCGCGCTCCGCCCGGCCGCGCAGCAACAGCAGCGCGAAGGGATCCTCGTCCAGCACCCGGGCCATCTGGTAACTGAGCGCCGCGGTGTGCGGACAGTGGTCCCAGGCACCGCACGCACACTCGGCGTCCAGATCGCCGATGCCCGGCAGCAGGTCGAGCCCGGCGTCGGCCGCGTCCTCCATGAGACGGGGCGGCATGTCGCGGTCCAGCAGGGCCGCGATGTGTCCAGCCTGAGCGACCATCACATCGAGCAGCCGTTCCCACTCGTCCGCGTCGAGTTCGCGCAGCAGTACGTCTGCCCGCAGCGGCGACCGGTCGCTTCCCGGTACCACGGCGGTGATCCGGCCGGGGCGTACCGAGACGGCACCGACCGCTCCCTGCCGGGCGAGCGCCCTGCCCCGTTTGAGCTGTTTGCCGTCCAGTGCGGTGTCCTCCAGGGCCTGCAACCATGTCCGGCCCCACCATGTACGGGCGAAGCCCTGCCCCTGGGCGGGCGGCGGCGGTGCGTAGAGGCGCTCCCGCTCCGCCGTTCCGTGCTCCTGCCCGGCGTCGTCCCTGTCCATCGTTTTCCTCTCCCCGTCGTGTACCGGTCGGACCCCGTTCACCGGGCCTCCCCGCGCAGCGCCACCAGTTCGGCCAGCTCCGTGTCGCTCAGTTCGGTCAACGCGGCCTCCCCGGAACCGAGCACGGAGTCGGCGAGCGCCTGCTTGCGGCGCAGCATCTCGGCGATGCGGTCCTCGACCGTGCCCTCGGTGATGAGCCGGTGCACCTGGACGGGCTGTGTCTGGCCGATCCGGTACGCACGGTCGGTCGCCTGTGCCTCGACCGCCGGGTTCCACCAGCGGTCGTAGTGGATGACATGGCTGGCACGGGTGAGATTGAGGCCGGTGCCGGCTGCCTTGAGGGAGAGCAGGAAGACCGGTGCGGCACCTTCCTGGAAGCGGCGCACCATCTCCTCGCGCCGGGCCACCGGTGTGCCGCCGTGCAGCAACTGACTGGCCACACCCCGAGCGCCCAGGTGCCGCTCCAGCAGCTGTGCCATGTGCACGTACTGGGTGAACACCAGCACGCTCGCCTGCTCGGCGAGGAGCGCGTCGAGCAGTTCGTCCAGCAGTTCCAGCTTTCCCGAGCGGCCCGGCAGCCGGGCGTCGTCCTCCTTGAGGTATTGCGCCGGGTGGTTGCAGATCTGCTTGAGCGAGGTGAGCAGTTTGACGACCAGTCCGCGCCGCTCGATGCCGGCCGTGCCCCGCAGCGCGTCGAGGCTCTCACGGACCACCGCCTCGTACAGTCCGGCCTGCTCGGGGGTCAGCCGGACACTGCGGTCGGTCTCCGTCTTGGCCGGCAGTTCCGGCGCGATCCCCGGGTCGGTCTTGTGACGCCGCAGCAGGAACGGACGGACGAGCCGCGAGAGCCGTTCGGCCGCCGCTGGATCGCCGCCCTCGACCGCGTCGGCGTACCGCCTGCGGAACGTACCCAGGCGGCCCAGCAGACCGGGAGTCGTCCAGTCGAGCACCGACCACAGTTCCGACAGGTTGTTCTCGACCGGCGTGCCCGTCAGAGCGACACGTGCCCGAGTGGGCAGGGTCCGCAGTGCCTTCGCCGTGGCGGCGAACGGATTCTTCACATGCTGCGCCTCGTCGGCGACGACCATGCCCCAGCTCCGGCCGTCACCGGGCACCAGACGGGCGGCGTCCAGCCGCATCGTGCCGTAGGTGGTGAGAACGACTTCTCCCGCACGGAGTTCGTCGAGACGGCGGCCGGGGCCGTGGTAGCGCCGCACCGGGGTGCCGGGCGCGAACCGTTCGATCTCCCGCTGCCAGTTGCCCATCAGCGAGGCGGGACACACCACCAGTGTGGGACCGGCCGTGGCGCCTTCCTCCTGGCGGCGCAGATGGAGGGCGATCACCGTGATCGTCTTGCCCAGCCCCATGTCGTCGGCCAGGCACGCACCCAGGCCGAGGGAGGTCATACGGTGCAGCCAGTCCAGACCGCGCAGCTGGTAGTCGCGCAGCGTGGCACGCAACCGTGCCGGCGGCGGCAGCGGGGGCTCTTCCCGGCGCTCCGGGTCGGACAGCCGCTCCCGCAGGGCCTCCAGCGGTCCGGCGGCCTCCACCGTGACGTGCTCGCCGTCCTGCTCGACGGAGCCTGTCAGCACCGCGTCCAGTGCCTCCAGTGTGCCCACTTCGCGGTCCACCCGTTGCCGCGCCGTACGCACCTGCTCCGGGTCCAGCAGCACCCACTGGTCGCGCAGCCGCACCAGGGGGCGGCCGGCTTCGGCCAGCTGATCCAGTTCGGCGCGGGTCACCTCCTGGCCGCCGACGGCGAAGCGCCAGTCGAAGCGCAGCAGCGTGTCGGGGGCGAGCAAGGAGGGCAGCCCGGTTTCCGTCCGCCCGCGGCCGTCCCGAGCGGACTGTGCCTCCTCGTCCGCGGCGCCGATCACCGCACGGGAGGTGAGCGAGCGGACGAACTCCCGCGGCCAGTGCACCTGAACGCCGGCCGCGGCCAGTGCCCGGGGAACGGCGGAGCCGAGCAGCTCGGCGATCTCGTCGTCGGCCAGGTCGATCGCGTCCGGCACCGCCGCTGTCAGCAGTGGGGACAGCGCTTCCCATGCTGCCGCGGCCCGGCGCAACGTGCGCAGCGCGAAGGTGCGCGCCTGGGGCCCGAACCGGCGGGCGGTGGCCGTGTTTCCGGCCCACACCTCGGCGGCGTCCGCGACCAGCGCGCTGTCGGTCGTCGCGTGCAGTTGCAGGACTCCCCGGAAGGCCGGCCGTGTCTGCGTCTCCTGTGACAGCAACAGATCCGGTTCCGTCTCCGCCGCCGGGTCGGCCTGGGGCAACCCGCTGACCTCGATGCGCAGGGACAGCCGCACCCCGCCGTCGGACCCCGCCGCCATCCGGGACGCCCACTCCCGCAGATGCGGAACGGCTGTGGGTGCTTCATCGGCGTACGCGGGCCCGCCCGCGACAAGAGGGGCCGCCGGGGTACGGGGGAGCGTGTCGGCCACGGCGTCGAGGAAAGCGCGCACCAGAGGGTCGGGCGCCGGCATCAGCAAAGAGCCGTCCTGGGATATCGGTACGGCGTGGGCGGGCGGTGGCACGGCGGCGGCCAGCCCGGCCACCACGGCGTTGTCCTCGGTGCGCAGGGGCGCCGGCCGCCAGATGTCGTATCCTCCCGGGCTGACGCCCGGCAGCAGTCGCCCCTGTGCGGTGATCCGAAGAGCGTGCAGGGCGACGGCTCCCCAGAAGACAGTGGTGTCGTCCGCACACTCGTCCTCCCGTGCGGCGTGGGCGCGGGTGAGGACAGGCAGGGCGTCTCGTACGGTCAGCCTCAGCGCGGGCACGGTGCGCGTCGTCACACCGTCGTCACCAGGCAGGACGACCGTCAGTCCGCTGGGGCTGGCCGATGCCGGTGTCTCGGGCAGGGCACCGTCCGGGTGCCAGAAAGCGACCTGTGAGAGGCGTGGCGGGTCGGCCGGCAAGAACACGGCCACGCAGTGGGTGAGCTGGGACATCCATGAGGGGTTTGCCAGGGTCTGTGCCACAGTTCCGCGCATTCCTCAAATTTGACTAGTGGGGAGGGGCGCTGAGGGTACAGCACAGCGGGACGGATGCGAAAACGCCGTGGCGGAGCCCACCGGCACCGGACGTCCGAGAGCGGTGGAGGGAACCTGACGGGCCGGAACGGCGTTTTGAGGAAAGAAGAGGCGGAGCACCGTGCGGACGGCAGCAGCGGGAGCACCGCCCCGCGTGGAGGAGGGCATGAGATGACGAACCGGGCCAAGGTCGCCGTGGGCGGAGTGGCGGTCGGTCTGCTCCTGTGGTGGCTGACGTCGTTCTGGATCGCACTGCTGGTCATCGTCGGGGTTCCGGTGGCCGCGTATCTGGCGCTCGACCCCTCCCAGCGGCGGAGGCTGCGCCGGGTCAGCCGCAAGGAGCTGGGACGCTGACGGTCGCCCTCCCCGGCTGACGGCCGCCTTCCGCTCGGGCGGCGCGCACGCCCGCGCACCGACGGCACTTGGGTGCGGCAAGCCCCGCCCAGGGGCGATGCCTTTCTCAGGCAGCCGGCCGCACGGCGATGCTGTCGAGAGCCGCGAGAAGGCCCGGCAGTTCGCTGCCGCGCCCGACGGGGCGTATCTCGCCGGGAGCCTCGTCCAGCAGCACGAAGGCGATGTCGTCCGTGCGCGCCACCACACTCCATCCCGGCCCGTCCGCGCGCAGCGTGCGCGCGTTTCCCGAGGCGAAGGCGGACCGGATCCGGCCCGGTGGTGGCGGAGCGTCCAGATAGCCCCGGATCTCCTCCAGCACACGCCGCACCCCGGAATCGGGCCGGCCGCCCGATTCCACGAACTCCACCCCCTCCTCGACCTGCGCCCGCCACTGGGCCCACTGGAGGGCTATCTCGTCCGCCCCGAGCCGCCGTTGTGCCGGCCCCCACCGGGAGGTGTCGGGTGGCGAGAGCACCGGAGGAAGCCCGTTCGGTCCTTCTCCGACGACGGGATCGTGGGGCGCGGGCAGCCCCGGTGCCGACACGGCCAGTGCGAGCGGCCAGCCGGGCAGCACCTGGACAACGGTTCGCTCGTCCGGCGACAGGTCGTACTCCATACCGCAGTCCCACGCCGCCACGGCACAGGCCACCTGCGTCACATCCCCGGTCACCACCGTCCAGCGGGCGCCGCTGTGGTCCTGGCCCAGCACCAGCCCGTAGCCCTCGCTACGCGGTCCGAGCCCCAGCGCCCGGCAGACGGCTGGATAGTCGTCACCCAGCACGCTCGGGAACTGCGCGGGCGTCAACAGCACCGCAGTCAGCACATAGAGGGAATCTTCCCCGTCCGTGGTCACCGATGGCCTCCCCTTTGCGGCGGATCTCGGTGACCATAGCCGTCAAGGGCGCGTGCGCGACAGACGTGAAAGGCCGCCGCTGCGCCACCACTGCGGAGAGGGGCACGATGTGGGGCGCTACGACCGGCTCAAGTACATCCTTCAGCTCGACCCGGAGCGCGACGCGCACACGATCTACCGGCTGATCGCTTCCTACGAGTTCCCGTGGGACATCGCCCGGGCCCTGGAACTGGCTCTGTACCGCACCTACGCCGTCCCCAGCATCGGCAAGCTGCTGGCCGAGACGGCGGAACTGACGGACCGCACACAGAAGCGCTACGACGACACGGCACTCCTGCTGGACGCCGTCGTCGAGCACGGCTTCGACAGCGTGGACGGACGTACCGCCATCCGCCGCATGAACCAGATGCACGGGGCATACGACATCACCAACGACGACATGCGCTACGTACTGTGCACCTTCGTCGTCGTGCCCAAACGGTGGCTCGACTCCTTCGGCTGGCGGCGGCTGACCCAGCACGAACTGCGTGCGGTCACCCACTACTACCGCACGCTGGGCCGCCACATGGGCATCAAGGACCTGCCGGGCAGCTACGAGGAGTTCGAGCGGTGCCTGGACGCCTACGAAGAGGCGCACTTCGGCTGGGACGAAGGAGGGCGGAGCGTCTCGGACGCCACGCTCGACCTTGTCGCCTCCTGGTACCCACGGCCGCTCGCCCCGCTGGTGCGGGGAGCCAGCCTGGCACTGCTGGACGAGTCGCTGCTGCGGGCCTTCCGCTACACCCCGCCCGGCCCGCTCGCCCGAGAACTCACCCGGAGCGCACTGCGGCTGCGGGCCCGGGGCGTACGGCTGCTTCCGCCGCGCCGTCGTCCCCACTACGCACGGCAGAACCGGGAGGTCAGGAGCTATCCCGGCTACCCCGCCGGCTATCGCGTCGCCGATCTCGGCACTTTCCCCGAACGCGGCGGCACGGGCCCCGGGACATGCCCGGTGTTCCGTACTTCGCGGCAGGAGCGCCGCTGAACCGCGAGCGCCCGGCCGTCGGCGGTGGTCAGCCCGCCTCGCGTGCGGCCAGTGCCAGATAGCGGTCGTCCTCGTCCACGTAGGAGAGCAACCGCCAGCCGGTCTCTGCCAGCAGATCGCGAAGCCGTGGCTCGGCACGGACGTCGTCAGGTGTGAGCTGCCGGCCCTGTCGCGCCGCGAGCGCCGCACGGCCCACCGGGTGGAAGAGCGCCAGCCGTCCCCCGGGACGGACGACACGGGCCAGTTCGCGCAGGCCGCTTGCGGGGCCGGGCAGGTGGGAGATGAGCCCGGCCCCGAAAACGGCGTCCAGACAGCCGTCCCGCAGCGGCAGCCGCGAGGCGTCGGCGAGCAGCAGAGTGGCGTACGCGTCCCGTCCGGCGCGTGAGGCCTGATCCAGCATGGCGGGGGTCAGATCGGCGCCGAGTACCGTGCCCTGCGGGCCCACCGCCGCCCGGAGCGGCGGCAGGGCGCGGCCGGTGCCGCATCCCGCGTCCAGGACCGCGTCACCTGCCCGCAGGCCCACCTCCGCGACGGCCGCGGCATAGGCGGGACCGTCGTCGGGGAAGCGGGTGTCCCAGCGCGCGGCCCGTTCGGTGAAGAACTCACGGACCGCGGCCCGGTCGTCAGCCAAGTCGTGTGTCATTCCCACATCCTCACCCTTCGTCTCGCCCTCCGCGATCTTCCGCATTCCTCAGCCGGTCCGCGTCTCTCCCGTCATGTCCCGTTACGTTCCGTGACGCCGGAATGTCTCGACTCGTCAGGGCATCCTCACACGTCGTCGCGCGTCTTCCCGTGCTGCGGTCGCGTCTGCCGCGGTACTGCCAAGCGTGAGGGGTGCGGGGGAGACATGTCCTGATTCGGCGTTGCAGTTGTGACAGGAGCGACAGGCGTGTAACTGTGCGCGACGAAATGAAACGCTGTGGTTGCTCACGGTGCGCTCGTGGGTAAGGGTGGCACGGCAGATGCGAGGAAAAGGGGGCGAGCGGTGGCACTGAACACAGGACTCGACTGGTTGCTGGACGACCTGACACAACGGATTTCGTCGGTCCGGCACGCGTTGGTCCTCTCCACCGACGGACTGGTGACCGGCAGCAGCCACGATCTCGACCGAGAGGACGCCGAACATCTGGCGGCGGTCTCCTCGGGGCTGCACAGTCTGGCCAAGGGGTCCGGGCAGCACTTCAAGGCGGGGCGGGTACGGCAGACGATGATCGAGTTCGATGAGGGGGTGCTGTTCGTGACCTCGGCGGGGGACGGCAGCTGCCTGTGCGTCCTCACCGGCGCCGAAGCCGACATCGGCCAGGTGGCCTACGAGATGACGCTGTTGGTCAACCGAGTGGGCGAACACCTCGGTGTGGCCGCGAGAAATGGTCATTGACCTGCACGAATCCGAGTTATCCACAGGCGCTCCGAGAATCCGCCCCGCGGGCTATCGTCGTTCTCACGCAGAGCAGTCGAGCACTGACGGGGGATGACGAGATGCAGAAGAACACTGCCGGGAACCGGACGCCCGCGCCCACCGCGGCCGAGGTGACGCCACGCACGGCGGCAAGGGAACTGGGCCTGAGGCCGAAGGAACTGGAACTTGCTGTGCAACTGGGCCTGGTACGCAGCGTTCCGGGCGCCCCGAGCGGTCCGCGCAGGGTGCCACGTGCCGAGCTCGAACGGGTCAGGCGGACCCCTGACTTCCCCGGCGGGCTACGGGAACGGGTGCGGGTCATGGGGGCGGGCGAGGGTGCGGCGCTGCTGGATGTCAGCGCCTCACGCTTCGCCCGCCTGGCGAGGCTGGGATGCTTCACACCGGTCAGCTTTTACGTGAACCGGTACCGCACCGTGGTATGGCTCTATCTCGCCCAAGAACTGCGGGACTTCGCGGAGAACGACCAGGCCTTGCGGACGGGGCACCTGCCGGAGGGCCTGCGGGCCGCTTTGGAAGCGGGCATGGACGAGCGGGCCCGCGGCTGGCGCAGCAGGCGCGTGCTGCAGCTGACCAGGCACGCCGCCACGCCCTGGGAGCGTGCCGCCGCACGGGCGAGCGTGCTGAGTGAGGTGGTGCTCGCCGAAGCGGTACCCGAGCCGGACGAGAGGGCGCGGTTGAGCGCACTGCGCCCCTGCCTGGTGGAGACGCGCAGCGAGTCGGAGCCCACGCGGCGGATCCTGGAGAAACTCTCCCACGCCGAGGGGGAGGACGAGATCCGCTGGCACCGGCTGGTCCTGGACGCCGAACTGGAGGCTGCCAGGGCCGCCGAGCCCTTCCGGGCCGCTTTTCCGGCGCCGTCCGCCCGGCAGATCAGCGGCCCGGCCGGCTCCGGGGCAGGCCCGGAAGGACACCGGCGGCCCGAGCCCGGCACGGCGCGGCCGGTCACCACGGAGGGCAGGAGGGGCAGGCCACGACGACGCTGGCTCGGCCTGGGGCGCCGCAGCCGGAAAGCCACGGCACGCCCGGCGACCGGCTGACCGGGATCAGCGTGCCGGGGGAGCCTGCCGCTCGCCGGTGATCGGACGGAAGAGCCCTTCCTGCATCACCGAGACGATCAGCCTGCCCTCGCGGTCGTAGATCTGCCCACGGGCAAGCCCCCGCGCCCCGGTGGCGATGGGGGACTCCTGCTCGTAGAGGAACCACTCGTCGGCGCGGAACGGGCGGTGGAACCACATGGCGTGGTCCAGCGAGGCGGTGTCGAAGTTCCGCGCCCCCCACAGCGGTTCCACCGGCAGGCGTACGGCATCCAGCAGGGTCATGTCGCTGGCGTACGTCAGCGCGCACGTGTGCACGAGCGGATCGTCACCGAGCGAGCCGATCGCGCGCATCCACACGGCGCTGCGCGGCTCCACCCCTTGGAGTTCGGAGGCATCCCAGCGCAGCCGCTCGACGTAGCGCAGGTCGAACGCCTGCCGGCGGGCCATGCGCTCCAACGGCACCGGAAGCGAGCCCAGATGCTCGCGGATCTCGTCCGCGAGTTTCGGCAGGCTCTCCGGCTCCGGCACCTGCGGCATCGGCATCTGGTGCTCGAAACCGGGCTCACGGATATGGAAGGAGGCGGTCAGATTGAAGATGACCCGGCCACGCTGGATTGCGATCACCCGGCGCGTGGTGAACGAACGCCCGTCGCGCACGCGCTCCACCTCGTACACGATGGGGACGCCCGGAATGCCGGGTCGCAGGAAGTACGCGTGCAGCGAATGCACGGGGCGCTCGTCGTCCACGGTGCGGCCCGCCGCCACCAGCGCCTGCCCGGCGACCTGCCCGCCGAAGACCCGCTGGAGCGATTCGTGGGGGCTCTCGCCCCGGAAGATGTTGAGGTCGATCTCCTCCAGGTCCAGCAGGTCGACGAGGCGTTCCGCAGGGCTCGGCCCACTCATCTCGCGCCTTCCTCTCTCCGGTCCGGGGCGGCGGTCACATCGGGCCCACGCCGGTCACCTTGACCACCGCACGCCCTTCCTCGTCCGAGGCGACGAGATCGACCTCGGCCGAGATGCCCCAGTCATGATCCCCGCGCGGATCGGCGAATGTCTGCCGCACGCGCCACAGTCCGTCCTCGGGTACCTCCTCGATGTGCAGCAGGCGGGGTCCGCGCGCGTCGGGCCCGGTGCCCAACTCGTCGTACTCCTCCCAGTACGCGTCCATGGCGTCGGCCCACGCGTCCTCGTCCCAGCCGGACTCCGCGTCCAGCTCTCCCAGCTCGGCGAACTTGTCGAGCGCGGCCAGCTCCACCCTGCGGAACATCGCGTTGCGCACCAGCACCCGGAAGGCCCGCGGGTTCGCCGTGACGGGCTTGACCTGGTCGGCGCGCTCCTGCGCCTCCTCGGCGGTCTCGTCCTCCGGGTTGGCCAGCTGCTCCCACTCGTCCAGCAGGCTGGAGTCCACCTGCCGCACCATCTCACCGAGCCATTCGATGATGTCCTGGAAGTCCTCCGACTTCAGATCGTCCGGGACGGTGTGTTCCAGAGCCTTGTACGCGCCGGCCAGATAGCGCAGCACGATGCCCTCGGTGCGGGCGAGCTCGTAGAAGGAGACGAACTCGCTGAAGGTCATGGCCCGTTCGTACATGTCACGGACCACCGACTTGGGCGACAGCGGATGGTCGCCCACCCACGGGTGCGATTTGCGGTAGAGGCCGTAGGCGTGGAAGAGCAACTCCTCCAGCGGCTGGGGGTAGCTGATGTCCATCAGCCGTTCCATCCGCTCCTCGTACTCGATGCCGTCGGCCTTCATCTGGGCGACCGCCTCGCCCTTGGCCTTGTTCGTCTGCGCCGCCAGGATCTGCCGCGGGTCGTCCAGCGTGGACTCGACGACGGAGACCATGTCCAGCGCGTAGGAGGGCGACTCGGGGTCCAGGAGTTCGAACGCGGCGAGCGCGAACGTCGACAGCGGCTGGTTGAGGGCGAAGTCCTGCTGCAGGTCCACGGTCAGCCGGATGGTGCGGCCCTCGGCATCGGGTTCGGGCAACCGCTCCACGATGCCGCCGTCCAGCAGCGACCGGTAGATGGCGATGGCCCGCCTGATGTGCCGGAGCTGGGAGCGGCGGTCCTCGTGGTTGTCCTCCAGCAGCCGGCGCATCTGCGTGAACGCGTCACCGGGGCGTGCGATCACCGAGAGCAGCATCGCGTGTGTGACCCGGAAACGGGAGGTGAGCGGTTCCGGCTCGGAGGCGATCAGCTTCTCGAAGGTCTGCTGGCTCCAGTTGACGAAGCCTTCCGGAGCCTTCTTGCGGACTACCTTGCGGCGTTTCTTCGGGTCGTCACCGGCCTTGGCCAGAGCCTTCTCGTTCTCGATGACGTGTTCGGGCGCCTGCGCGACCACCAGACCGGACGTGTCGAAGCCCGCGCGCCCGGCGCGGCCGGCGATCTGGTGGAACTCGCGGGCGCGCAGGGTGCGCACCCGGTTGCCGTCGTACTTGGTGAGAGCGGTGAACAGCACGGTGCGGATGGGGACGTTGACGCCGACGCCGAGGGTGTCCGTGCCGCAGATGACCTTCAGCAGCCCGGCCTGCGCCAGCCGCTCCACCAGCCGCCGGTACTTGGGCAGCATGCCGGCGTGGTGCACACCGATTCCGTGCCGCACGTAGCGGGAGAGGTTGCGGCCGAACTTGGTGGTGAACCGGAAGTTGCCGATGACCTTCGCGATCTCGTCCTTCTCGGCGCGGGTGGCCATGTTGATGCTCATGAGGGCCTGCGCCCGCTCCACGGCCTGCGCCTGGGTGAAGTGCACGATGTAGACCGGCGCCTGGTGGGTCTCCAGCAGCTCGGTCAGCGTCTCCGTCAGGGGGGTGGTGCGGTACTCGTAGCTGAGGGGCACCGGTCGGGTGGCGGACCGGACGACGGCGGTGGGACGTCCCGTGCGGCGGGTCAGATCCTTCTCGAACCGGCTGACGTCGCCCAGGGTCGCCGACATCAGGATGAACTGTGCCTGCGGCAGCTCCAGCAGCGGAATCTGCCAGGCCCAGCCGCGGTCGGGTTCGGCGTAGAAGTGGAACTCGTCCATCACCACCTGGCCGATGTCGGCGTCCGCTCCGTCGCGCAACGCGATGGAGGCGAGCACCTCGGCGGTGCAGCAGATGACGGGGGCGTCCGCGTTGACGGAGGCGTCACCGGTGAGCATGCCGACGTTCTCGGTGCCGAACAGCTTGCACAGGTCGAAGAACTTCTCCGATACCAGCGCCTTGATCGGCGCCGTGTAGAAGGTGACCTTGTCCTGGGCGAGAGCGGTGAAGTGGGCCCCCGCCGCGACCAGACTCTTACCGGACCCGGTCGGTGTCGACAGGATCACGTTCGCCCCGGAAACCACCTCGATCAGCGCTTCCTCCTGGGCGGGATAGAGCGAGATGCCCCGCTCTTCCGCCCACCCGGAGAAGGACTCGAAGAGGGCATCGGGATCGGCGTCACTCGGCATCTGGTCGATAAGGGTGGCTGTCACGCCCCCCATACTGCCTGCTGCCCCGGCCGATCACGGAACCGGTGGGCGCTTGAAGATCACCCGGCGCTACGCTGTGTTGCCGACCGGGTGTCAGATCCCGGAACGAGCAGCGCGGGGGCGCGGGGCCGAGGCCCGACAGCGGGGCCGCGGAACACGCGACGTAGAGGACAGGGCGGGGATACGCATGATGGGACCGGCGCACTCGCTGTCGGGAGCCGCAGCCTGGCTCGGCCTGGGAGCCGCGGTGGCTGTGGCGGGCCACCCGATGCCCTGGCCCGTGGTGGTGGTCGGCACGCTGCTGTGCGCGGGCGCCGCGCTGGCACCGGACCTCGACCAGAAGTCCGCGACGATCTCCCGCGCCTTCGGTCCCCTCTCCCACGCCCTCTGCGGAGTGATAGACAAGCTCTCCACCGTCGTCTACAACAGCACCCGTTCGCGGGGGGAGCGCCGCAGGTCGGGAGGGCACCGGACGCTCACCCACACCTGGCCCTGGGCGCTGTTCATAGGGGCCGGGTTCTCGACGGCAGCCGCCATCTGGGACCGCTGGGGCGTACTGGTGATCCTGTTCATCCACGTGGTGCTGGCCGTGGAGGGCCTGCTGTGGCGCATGGCGCGGGTGTCCAGCGATGTTCTGGTGTGGCTGCTGGGGGCCGCCTGCGCCTGGATCCTGGCCGGTGTGCTGGAGGAGCCCGGCAACGGCGCGGACTGGCTCTTCTCCGGTGCCGGCCAGGAGTACCTGTGGCTGGGCGTCCCCATCGCGCTCGGTGCCCTGGTGCACAACATCGGGGACGCGCTGACCATATCCGGGTGCCCGATACTGTGGCCCATCCCGATAGCCGGGAAGCGGTGGTATCCGCTGGGCACCCCCCGGTTCATGCGTTTCCGGGCGGGCGCCCGGGTGGAGAATGCGGTCCTGATGCCGGCCTTCATGGTCGTCGGAGGTGCGGGCAGCCTGGTCGCTCTCGGGCTCATAGGGGCCTGACAGCTCTCGTCAGGCCCCCGAGGACGAGCGCGGAGTTCCGCCCCGCACCACGCCGTCGACCTCTCGGCCCGCCCGGCGTCCCTCAGCCGTGCCAGGAGCGCCACAGCGCCGCGTACGGACCGTCGGCCGCGACGAGCGCGTCATGGCTGCCCAGCTCGCTGATACGGCCGTTCTCCACCACGGCGATCACGTCGGCGTCGTGTGCCGTGTGCAGCCGGTGGGCGATGGCGATCACCGTGCGCCCTTCCAGCACCTGCGCCAGCGAACGCTCCAGATGCCGTGCCGCGCGGGGATCCAGCAGGGAGGTGGCCTCGTCGAGCACGAGAGTGTGGGGGTCGGCCAGCACCAGACGGGCCAGCGCAATCTGCTGGGCCTGAGCGGGGGTGACCGTCAGTCCCCCCGAACCCACCTCGCTGTCCAGACCGTCCGGGAGCGAGGTGGCCCAGCCGTCCGCGTCCACGGCGCCCAGCGCGGCCCACAGCTCGGCGTCCTGGGCATCGGGGCGGGCCAGCCGCAGATTGTCGCGCAGGCTGCCGACGAACACGTGGTGTTCCTGGTTGACGAGGGCCACGTGGCGGCGTACCTCCTCCGTGGGCATCTCGCTCAAATGGGCGCCGCCCAGGGTGACCGCTCCCCGCCGCGGGCCGTAGATGCCCGCGAGCAGCCGCCCCAGCGTCGATTTGCTCGCCCCCGAGGGGCCGACCAGCGCCACCCTGCTGCCGGGCGCCACCTCCAGCGAGACGCCGTGCAGTACGTCCACATCGGCGTGGTAACCGAAGCGCACATCGCTGGCGCGCACGTCCTTCCCGTGCGGCGGCCGTCCGTCCGCCGTGCTGTCCGGCTCGATCTCCCGCACCCCGACCAGCCGGGCGAGGGAGACCTGGGCCACCTGGAGCTCGTCGTACCAGCGCAGGATCAGGCCCACCGGCTCGACCAGCATCTGCGCCAGCAGTGCGCCGGTCGTCAGCTGACCGACACTGATCCAGCCCTGGAGCACGAAGGCCCCGCCCAGCAGGAGCACCCCGCCCATGATCAGCATGTTGCTGAGGCTGACAGCGGGGAAGAGGACGGTGCGCAGCCACATAGTGCGCCGCTCCCACGCCGTCCACTCGGCGATGCGCCGCTCGGAGAGGGCGATGCGGCGGGCACCCAGCCGGTGGGCCTCCACCGTCCGGCCCGCGTCCACGGTCTCGGCCAGTGCGGCGGCGACGGCGGCGTAGCCGGCAGCCTCGGCCCGGTAGGCGTGCGGGGCGCGCCGGAAGTACCACCGGCACCCGGTCAGCAGCACCGGCACGGCGATGAGTACCGCCAGCGCGAGCGGCGGTGCGGTGACGCACAGCGCGCCGATGAGGAGGACCGTCCACACCAGGCCGACCGCCAGCTGGGGCACGGCCTTGCGCATGGCGTCGGCCAGGCGGTCGATGTCGGTGGTGATCCGGGAGAGCAGATCGCCGGTGCCGGCCCGCTCCAGCACGCTGGGCGGCAATCCCACGGACCTGACGAGGAAGTCCTCACGCAGGTCGGCCAGTATCTCCTCGCCCAGTACGGCGCTGCGCAGCCGCACCTGCTGGGTGAAGACCGTCTGGACGAGCAGTGCCACGCCGAACAGCGCGACGATCCGCCCCAGATGCAGTTCGCGTGCACCGGCTGCCAGATCGTCGACGACACCGCCCAGCAGCTGCGGACCGGCCATCGAGGCGATGACGGCGATGCTGTTGACGACGATCAGCAGCGCGAAGGTACGGCGGTGGCGCCGCAGCAGGGCCCTGACGTACGAGCGCACGGTCGCCGGGGAGCCCACCGGCAGGATGGTGACGTCCTCGGGGGCCGACGGGTCGTAGGCCGGCTCCGGTACGCCCAGACGGCGCGCTCGTGGCGCCTTCGGCGTGGGGAGGGCTTCTTCGCCTCCCGGCCGGTCCGCAGCGGGCTGCGGCAGCGTCTGCTGGGTGGTCACGCGGACTCGACCTCCTCGGTGTGCGGTCTGGCGGACCGCACGGTCGTGCGCGGGGGCGTGGCGGTTTGCGGTTCGCGGGTGACGACAGCCCGGTACACGGACTGGCTGCGGAGCAGTTCGCGGTGGGTGCCGGCTGCGACGGCGCGTTCCTCGTGGACGAAGACGACCCGGTCCGCCCGGTCGAGCAGCAGCGGACTGGAGGAGAAGACCACCGTCGTGCGGCCGGCCCTGAGCCGTGCCAGCTCGCGGGCGATACGGGCCTCAGTGTGGGAGTCGACGGCGGAGGTGGGCTCGTCGAGTACCAGCACGTCCGGGTCGGTCAACAGGGAGCGGGCCAGGGCCAGGCGCTGTCGCTGGCCGCCGGAGAGCGAACGTCCCCGCTCGGTGACGCGCGCCCGCATGGGGTCCCCTTCGGCATCGGGGCTGCCCTGCACCAAGGCGTCCAGCACATCACCGCACTGGGCCGCGGCCAGCGCCTCGTCGGTGCCGACCGCACCGGAGGAGGGTACGTCGAACAGATCCGCGAGGGTGCCCGACAGGAGGACCGGGTCCTTGTCCTGCACCAGTACGGCGGTGCGGGCCTCCTCCAGCGGCATACCGTCCAGGGGCGCACCGTCGAGCAGGACGGACACCTGTGCGGGCCGCCCGTCCGCGTCTTCCGCCCCGGGGGACGCGCCGGTTGCCCTCCCGGGCTCGTGCTCAGTGCCGAGCAGCGGGTCGGGAGCGGAGGGGGGATGCCCGCCGAGCCGTTCCGCGAGGTGTCCGGCGGCGTCCGGGTCTCCGCAGACCACGGCGGTGAGCAACCCGGAGGGCGCGTGCAGCCCGGTGGCGGGGTCGTACAGGCCTGGCGGTGCGCCATGACGGCTGTCCGGCGACCGGAGGTCTCCGTCCCGGAACGCTTTCGCGGGACCGGCACCGGTCTGTGTGGTGCCCGGCCCCGGGCGGGTGCGGGAGGCCGCGCTGGCGGGTGCCGTGGGTCCGGCCCCGGCGAAAGCGGTGTTCGCGGGTTCCGCACCGGGCGCGTTCTGCGCTGCGCCGTTCTGCTCGCCGCTCCGGCGCAGCGCCAGCACTCGTGCGGCGCGGGCGGCGGAGGGGCGGGAGAAGGAGTACGACATGGCGAACTCGCCGAAGAGCTGCAACGGGAGGAGCAGAAAGCTGATCGCGCCGTACACCGTGACCAGTTCGCCGACCGCGATGTGCCCGTCCAGCGCCAGCCGGGCGCCGTACCACACCACCGCGATCAGCAGCAGGCCCGGGAGAGCGACCTGGAGGGCTTCGATGAACGACCACATGCGGGCCGTCCGCACGGCAGCCCGCCGCACGTCCTGGGACGCTTTCCGGTACCGGTCGAGGAAGAGCTGCTCGCCGCCGATACCGCGCAGCACCCGCAGACCGGCGACCGTGTCGGCGGCCAGTTCCGTGGCGCGGCCCGCCTTCTCCCGCTGGGCGTCGGCGCGCCGGGTCGCCCTGGGCAGCAGCGGCAGCACCGTCAGCGCCAGGGCCACCATGCCCGCACAGGCCAGCAGACCCAGCCGGGGCTGGTAGACCGCCAGTGCCCCGCAGACACCGATCGTCGTCAGCAGCGCCGCGCTGAACCGGGACACCGCCTCGACGCACCATCCGATGCGTTCGATGTCACCCGTCGAGACGGCGACCACCTCACCGGCCGCGACCCGGCGGGTGAGTGTGGCGCCCAGCGCGGCCGTCCGGCGGGCCAGCAACTGCTGGACGCGTGCCGCGGCGGTGATCCAGTTGGTGATCGCCACGCGGTGGAGCATCGTCTCCCCGAGGGTCACCGTCACGGTGACGGCGGCCATCGCCGCCCCGGCCCACGCCAGCCCGCGGCCCGAACGGTCGACCATGGCGTTCACGGCGAGCCCGGCGACGGCCGGGAACGAGGCGATCGAGGCCAGATGCAGTATCCCCCAGGCCAGAGCCTTGAGCTGGCCGCCCAACTGCTTGCGCCCCAGCCACACGAGCAGCCGGAAGCCCGACCGGACATCCGGGTCGCCGGGATCGAGGTAGGGAAGGTCGCGAATCTGCATGAGGTTCCAGAGAGGTTGCGGAGCGGAAACGGAGGGAGGCCGGGTACCGGCAAAGACGGGGGAGCGGAGGAGCACGGCGGGAGGGCAGGCGGCGAGGCAGGCGCAAGCCTGCGGGCATCCGTTGATCTCATCCCGTCAACGCGCTCATGGCAACGGGTTTTCCCCGGCTGCGGCACACTTCCGGCCAATGGGAGGATGGAGGACATGCGCAAACGAGGGGCAGGACGGACAGGCGGCAGGACGGTGACGCGCGGGACGGCCACTCGGCGGCCCCAGGACGTGGCGGCGGCGCGGGCCAGAGCGCGGGCCAAGGCCAAGGCGGCTCTGGTGGCGGCTGCGGGCGGCACGGTGCTGGCGGTCCTGCTCTCCGGCTGTGGTGGGGACGCCGGCCAGGACAAGCCGTCCGGAAGCGCGGAGGGGCGGCATGCGTCCGGCCCGTCCCCCCAGGCGGACCCGGCGAAGAACCCGACCCGCATCCCGCGTGTCGGTGACCGCCTTCAGGCGAAGATCCCCGACGAGAGCACCCAGGTGGTCGCCGTCGAGGGGAAGGGAAAGAACTCACCGGACGCGACGGTGCGCCTCTACACGAGGCAAGGCGGCGCCTGGCACGAGGAGCACCGTTGGGCCGCGCACAACGGCAAGCGGGGCTGGACCCACGACCACCATCAGGGGGACAAGCGCAGCCCGGTGGGGGTCTTCTCCCTGTCGGACGCGGGCGGCGTCCTGCCCGAGCCGGACGCGAAGCTGCCCTACGCGCACACCGCGGCGTTCACTCCGCCGTCGTACTGGCCGAAGAAGACGCGGCACGACTTCGACCATGTGATCGCCATCGACTACAACCGCGTGAAGGGAACCTCCCCCCTCGACCCGACCCGGCCGCAGGGCCAGGCCAAGGGGGGAAGCATCTGGCTGCACATGGATCACGGCAGCGGGACCTCGGGGTGTGTGAGCCTGTCCAAGGCCGGTATGGAGACGCTTTTGCGCACCCTCGACCCGAAGAAGCATCCAGTGGTCGTGATGGGGGACAGCGCCTCACTGCGGCACTGAGCGGACGGTCTACCCGGCGGGCTTCTCCGAGTCCACGCCCGGCCGCTCCTTGCGCCACAGCCCCCGGGTGAAGTCGGGGAACTCCTGCGGCCGGCCGTGTGCCTTGATGGAGGCGTGGCTGAGCGGTACGGGCGCGGTCCAGGTCGCGGCGTCGTAGACGTCGAAGTCCGGCACCAGACCCAGCCGCATGCACTGGATGAGGCGGAACAGCATGATGTAGTCCATGCCGCCGTGCCCGCCGGGCGGGTTGGCGTGTTCCTTCCACAGCCAGTGGTCGTGTTCCTTGTACTTGCCGAAGTCGCCCCACCGGTCACCGGACATGTCCGGCTCCAGGTAGATACGCGGCGGGTAGTCCTCGAAGACGCCCTTGGTGCCGCCGAGGATGTTGAGGCGCGAGTACGGGTGCGGGTTGGAGACGTCCTGCTCCAGCCGGATGACCCGGCCCTTGGCGGTCTGCACGAGGCTGATCGCCATGTCACTCTTGACGTACGTCTCCTTCCAGCTTTCGTCGCCGGGCGGCATGTGCTCCTTGCGGTACGCGGCCAGGCCGAGCGCCGGGGAGCCGAACGTGGTGATGCGGACGGCACGGTCACCACGGTTGACGTCCATGTAGTTGGCGACGGGCCCGAAGCCGTGGTTCGGGTACAGGTCGCCCTTGAGCCGTGTGTGCCATTTGCGGCGCCACGGGCCCTCGTAGTAATCCGGGTCGAACATCAGACCGCGCAGGTCATGGAGGTAGGCGCCCGCGCCGTGCAGCAGCTCGCCGAAGAGACCGGCGTGCGCCATGCGCAGGACCCGCATCTCGTTCTGCCCGTACGCGCAGTTCTCCAGCTGCATACAGTGCTTGCGGGTCGTCTCGGAGAGGTCCACCAGCTCCCACAGCTGGTGCAGCTCCATCGCGATCGGGCACTCGACACCGACGTGCTTGCCGCCCTTCATCGCGGCCTTGGCCATCTCGAAGTGCCAGTCCCACGGGGTGGCGACGTACACGAAGTCGAGGTCGCCGCGTCTGCACAGCTTCTCGAAGTCGTGATCGCCCTTGGTGTAGAGGGCCGGGGCCGGCTGCCCCGCGTCGGTGACCTTCTTCGCGGCGCGTTCGGCCTTCTCCCGGACCGGGTCGCACAGCGCGACCACTCGCACGCCCTCCAGCGCCAGGAAGAGGTCGATCATGCTGCCGCCCCGCTGGCCGAGGCCGATGATGCCGACCCGGACGGTGCGGCGTTCCTCGAACGGCACCCCGATCATCGTCCGGCCCCGCCGGGGCGGTGTCGCCGCCGCCTGCTCGCCGGTGACCGCGGCGGGTGCGCCGCCGGGTGCCGCCGCTTCGGCCGGGGAGGTGCCGAGCGCGCCGATGCCCAGCCCGGCTCCGGCGGCTCCGGCCGTGCGAAGGACGGAACGGCGGCTGAATCCTTGGTCGTCACTCATCGGGTCTCCCGCAGGTGTCCGCATGTCGGGTGGGTGAGCTCGGCAAGGACCCTGATGGTTGAGACCAGTGGGGCGCAAGAGTGCGGGCTTGGACTCTCGTTGTTCGTGGATGGACTTTCGTGCGGAAGCGTTCGGCGGCAGGGCAGGGGAGCCGCCCACCTGTGGGCCGCCCGGACAAGGCCCCGCACGCGCCCGCGCGGCGACCACTCGCATCCGGGCGGCCCGCAGCGCGGAGGCCGGACCGGTGTCCGGCCGGCCGCGGGGCTGCCGGACCACCGGCCGTCCGGCTCCCGGGAGGAGACCGGGACGCATGCTGTGCCGGGAGCCTCCGAGGACGCGGCGCGCCGGGCCTGGGACAGCCCGGGCCCGGCCGCGCGCGGCATGCGCCGTGGGCCCCGTCAGCGCGGCCGGGTGGCCTTTTCCAGCTCCTGGATCGCCGAGTGGTACCCCCGGTTGCCCGTCGCGTGGTCCAGCCCGATCTCGCACGTGCGGTTCGCCGACAGATAGGTGTCGTATTCGCGCTCCGTCACCTGCGCTGCCTCCCGCGCCGTCGCCGAGGCGGTCAGCTCCTCGTGCAGCAGCCCGCGGTCGCCCGCGAAGGCGCAGCATCCGGCGTCGAGCGGCACCACGACTTCCTCCGCGCACGCCTCGGCGACCTGGCGCAGCTCGCCCTCGTCACCCAGGTGCCGCATCGAGCAGGTGGGGTGGAGAACGGCGGAGGCGACACGGTTCTCCACCGACAGCCGGGGCAGCAGCTCGTGTGCGGCCCAGACGAGGGAGTCGTGGATCGTCAGCCGCTCGTGGAGCTTGCGGTTGGCGGGGGTGAGGTAGGGCACGACATCCTCGGCGATGCCCAGGGTGCAGGAGGAGGCGTCCACCACGAGCGGCAGCTCACCGCCGTCGGTCCACCGCCAGGCGGCCTCCACCATCCGGTTGGCCATCAGCCTGTTGCCCGCCTCGTAGCCCTTGGAGTGCCAGATGGTGGCGCAGCAGGTGCCCGTCACGTCCTCGGGGATCCACACCGGGCGGCCGGCGCGGGCCGAGACGACGACCATGGCCTCCGGCAGCGACAGGCCCTGGTAGCCGTCCGGGTCGCCGAAGATGCGGTTGACACATGCCGGGTAGTACACGGCGGAGGCCGCCTGCCGGTTCGTGGCCGGGAGCCGTTTGGCGGCGGGGGCCGGGATCTCCGGCAGCCACTCGGGCACCAGATCCGGCCGGACGGCCTTGCGTGCCGTGCCGGTCACGGCGCCGAGCAGCCGGTCGCCCAGATCGCCGGTCCGGCCGCGGACACGCCGGCGCAACTGGTCGGCCGCGGCGACAGCCAGCCGTGCGGAGCGTTCCACCTGTGCGAAGTGGCGGGCGGCCCGTTCCGCGGTGCGCTCCTCCCGGGCGCTGTGCCGCGCGTGGCGGAAGGTCTTCATCAGCGCGCCGGTGTCGATGCCGACGGGGCAGTCCAGCTTGCAGGTGGAGTCACCCGCACAGGTGTCCACCGCGTCGTAGCCGTAGCTGGCGAGCAGGTTCTCACCCACCAGGGACCCGGGGGGCTGGCGCAGCATCTCCCGGCGCAGCACGATCCGCTGGCGCGGTGTGGTGGTCAGGTCCTCGCTCGGGCAGGTCGGCTCGCAGAAGCCGCACTCGATGCACGGGTCGGCGATCGCCTCGACACCCGGGATGGACTTGAGGCCGCGCAGGTGCGCGCGCGGGTCACGGTCCAGCAGGACGCGGGGGGCCAGCACGCCGGTCGGGTCCAGCAGCCGCTTGATGCGCCACATCAGGTCGGTGGCCCGGGTGCCCCACTCCAGTTCCAGGAAGGGCGCGATGTTCCGCCCGGTGGCGTGCTCGGCCTTGAGGGAGCCGTCGAAGCGTTCGACGGTCATCCGGCAGAACTCGTCCATGAAGGCGGCGTAGCGTGACACGTCGTCCGTATCGGCCGCGTCGAAGGCCAGCAGGAAGTGCAGATTGCCGTGAGCGGCGTGACCCGCGACGGCGGCGTCGAAACCGTGCTTCTCCTGGAGCTCCAGCAGCGCCTCGCAGGCCTCCGCCAGACGCGAGGGCGGTACGGCGAAGTCCTCGGTGATCAGCGTCGTGCCCGAGGGGCGGGAACCGCCGACCGCCGTGACGAACGCCTTGCGCGCCTTCCAGTAGAAGGAGATGGTTTTGGCGTCCCGGGTCAGTTCGTTGGTGACGGACGGCACGGGCGCGACCAGCTCCAGCCCGGCCAGCACCTCGCGCGCCGCGCGCTCGTGCTCCTCCTGGGCGGCCTCGTCGGGCGAACGGAACTCAACGAGCAGCGCCGTGGTCTCCTTCGGGAGATCCGCCCAGTCCTGCGGCACTCCGGCCACGCTCACCGAGGCCCGCAGGGTGTTGCCGTCCATGAGCTCGACGGACATCGCCCCGGCCTCGTTGAAGCGTGGCACGGCCGCGGCGGCGGCCGACAGCGTGGGGAAGAAGAACATCCCCGTGGAGGTGCGCCGGTGCAGCGGGAGGGTGTCGAAGACGACCTCGGCCAGGAAGCCGAGCGTCCCCTGGGAGCCGACCATCAGTCCGCGCAGGATCTCCACCGGCGTCGCGCCGTCCAAGAAGGCGTCCAGCCGGTAGCCGTTGGTGTTCTTCAGTTCGTACTTGGCCCGGATCCGCGCCACGAGTGCGGGATCGGCCTCGATCTCCGCCTTGAGGGCGAGCAGCCCCTCGCACAGCGCGGGTTCGTCGCGGGCCAGCTTCTCATCGGCCGCCGGGTCCCCGGTGTCCACCACCGTGCCGCTCGGCAGGACGCAGGTGAGGGAGGCCACCGTGCGGTAGGAGTTCCGGGTGGTACCGGCCGTCATGCCGGAGGCGTTGTTGGCGACGACACCGCCGACCGTGCACGCGATGGCACTCGCCGGGTCGGGGCCCAGCAGACGCCCGTGCGGGGCCAGCGCCGCGTTCGCACGGAAGACGGTCGTGCCCGGCCGGATCCGTGCCCGCCTGCCCTCGTCGAGCACCTCGACGCCCGCCCAGTGGCGCCGTACGTCGACCAGGATGTCCTCGCCCTGTGCCTGTCCGTTCAGCGAGGTGCCGGCCGCACGGAAGACGACGTCGCGTCTCTTCTCGCGGGCGTAGCTAAGGACCGCGGCGACGTCTGACACGTCCTCCGCGAGCACCACGACCTTGGGGACGAAGCGGTAGGGGCTGGCGTCGGAGGCGTACCGCACCAGATCGGAGACCTTGGAGAGCACCTTGTCCGCACCCAGAAGGCGCTCCAGGTCGCTCCGCAGGGGCTGCGGGGTGCCCTGCGCGCGGTCCTCCGGAACCCGGTCGGCGGCGGGGGAGTGGCCGGCGCCGGTGCGGGGGCGCAGTGCTCCGGGCTTGGGTTCGAGCAGCGGCATGGCATCTCCTGGGCGCAGAGACGGGTGGGGCGCGGATGTGCGATTCATGCTAGTTCCGGCCACCGACAGCCAAGGCGGGGGTCGTCCCGGCCCGGAAACGCTCGTCACACGCTCGCACCGGGTGCTGCGGCTCACCCCGTGCGTCGCCCCCGCGCTCGGTGCCGGTGCCGGATCAGGAGCCGACGCCTGTGTCCGCGCCCGCGCCTGAGCCGGTGTCCGTCCGGGGGTTGTTCCCGGAGTGCCTCGTGGGACCGGGAGCGTGGTGGTTCGGGTGGTGGCCGTCCAGCAGCGCCAGCAGGCGGCTGAGCTCGTCGCGCTGCCCCGGTGTCAACGGGGCCAGCAGCTCCTCCGTCGCGCTCCTGCGGGCCTGCCGCAGCTCGGTGAGCGCCCGGACGCCGCCGTCCGTCAGCTCGATGCGGGTCACCCGGCGATTGGCGGCGTCGGGGGCACGGCGGACCAGCCCGCGCTCCTCCAGCGCGTCGACGAGGCTGGTGACCTGGCGGGGGACGACGCCGAGGCGTTCGGCGAGGTCCGCCATACGGGGCGGCCGGGCACTGTGGGCGACCGTACGCAGCATCCTGCCCTGGGCCGGTGTGACTCCCAGAGGGGCGAGGTTCTGCCGGTGGGCGTGGTTGATCCGTTTCGTCAGCCGCAGCAGCCGGTCGGCCAGGTCGGAGGCGGACTCGTCGACGGGGTGGTGGGCCATGGGTGCAGATTAGCAGGACATAGTTCATTGTGAGTATAGGTAACAATGAACTATGCTCCGGGAGCCTGGGAGTCCGGAAGACGATCCGGAGGACCTGGCACAGGCTGCGCGCCTCGGCGAGGCCACGAGGATTCGCCCCTGTGGTACCGCCAGTGCTCCGCGCCAGGCCACCGCCAGGTCTTCCGTCCCACCCGGACTACACAGCCGCATCCGACCCCGAGGGAGCCCCTTGCACCATGCAGCGCCCGGCTGGACGCCGTCACCGAAGGACCCGCTGAGCCCCGAACAGCCCGCGCAGGTACGCCGCATCCTGCGCCTGTTCCGCCCCTACCGCGGGCGTCTGGCCCTGGTCGGGCTCTTGGTGGCCGCCTCCTCGCTGGTCTCCGTCGCCTCGCCCTTCCTGCTGCGCGAGATCCTCGATGTGGCCATTCCCCGGCAGCGCACCGGTCTGCTGTCCCTGCTCGCCCTGGGGATGATCGCCACCGCCGTCATGACCAGCGTCTTCGGCGTGCTCCAGACGCTGATCAGCACGACGGTCGGCCAGCGGGTCATGCACGACCTGCGCACCGGCGTGTACGCCAAGCTCCAGCGGATGCCGCTGGCCTTCTTCACCCGGACCAGGACCGGCGAGGTCCAGTCCCGTATCGCCAACGACATCGGCGGCATGCAGGCCACCGTCACCTCGACGGCCACCTCGCTCGTCTCCAACCTCACCAGCGTCGTGGCGACCGTGGTGGCCATGCTGGCTCTCGACTGGCGGCTGACCCTCGCGTCGCTGGCGCTGCTGCCCTTCTTCGTGTGGGTGAGCCGCCGGGTGGGGCGCGAGCGCAAGCGCATCACCACCGAGCGGCAGAAGCAGATGGCCTCGATGTCCGCCCTCGTCACCGAGTCCCTGTCGGTCAGCGGCATCCTGCTCGGCCGCACCATGGGCAGGTCCGACTCGCTCACCAGGAACTTCGCCGACGAGTCCGAACGGCTCGTCGGCCTCGAAGTGCGCTCCAGCATGGCCGGGCGCTGGCGCATGGCCACCATCGGCATCGTCATGGCGGCCATCCCCGCGCTGCTCTACTGGACGGCCGGCATGCTCACGCAGTTCGGCGGCCCGGCCTTCTCCATCGGCACCCTCGTCGCCTTCGTCACCCTCCAGCAGGGCCTGTTGCGGCCGACCGTCTCCCTGCTGACGACCGGTGTGGAGATGCAGACCTCCATGGCGCTCTTCCAGCGCATCTTCGAATACCTCGATCTGCCGGTCACCATCACCGAACCGCAGCGGCCCGTCACCCTGCAGACGGTGCGGGGGGAGGTCCGTTTCGAGAACGTCGACTTCTCCTACGACCGGATCGACGGGCACGACCAGGGCGACGGACACGACCGGAGCGACGGAAGCGGCCGGACCGGCGCTCAGTCCGGCAGCGGCAGGGCCGAGGCCGCGGACCGGAACGGCCCGGCCGGAGAGCGCCGGCGGCTCACCCTGCGCGGTATCGACCTAAGCGTCCCGGCCGGCAGCAGCCTCGCCATCGTCGGCGCCACGGGTTCTGGCAAGAGCACCCTGAGCTATCTGGTGCCCCGCCTCTACGACGTGACCGGCGGCAGGGTCACCCTCGACGGTGTGGACGTGCGGGAACTCTCCTTCGCGACCCTCTCCCAGGCGGTGGGCGTGGTCTCCCAGGAGACGTATCTCTTCCACGCCACCGTCGCCGAGAACCTGCGCTTCGCCAAGCCGGACGCCACCGACGGTGAACTGCGCGCAGCGGCGCGGGCCGCGCAGATCCACGACCACATCGCCGCCCTGCCCGACGGTTACGACACGCTCGTGGGGGAGCGCGGCTACCGTTTCTCGGGAGGGGAGAAGCAGCGTCTGGCCCTGGCGCGCACCATCCTGCGGGACCCACCGGTGCTGATCCTGGACGAGGCCACCAGTGCGCTCGACACGCGCACCGAACGCGCCGTCCAGGAGGCCATCGACGCGCTGTCCGCCGGCCGCACGACCCTCACCATCGCGCACCGCCTCTCCACCATCCGGGACGCCGACCAGATCGTCGTCCTGGACGGCGGCCGGATCGCCGAACGCGGCACCCATGAGGAACTTCTGGCGGCCGGCGGGAAGTACGCCGCTCTGGTGCGGCGTGACAGCGAGACCGCGTCAGGCGGCGGCGCACTGGAGGTGGTCCGCACCGGCGCCGAGGACGGGGGAGCCGGCCGTGAGCCGATGCGTCCCGAGCACAGGGCGAAGGGCGGCGCGGAACTCTCTCCCGGAGGCGGGACGGCCGACGTGGCGGTCGGCTGAGGCCGCGCCGTTCCGCCGTCCGCCACGCGCTTTTCCCTGGTGGACGGACGCACCGGCATGCACGGACGGCGTGCCATTTGTGGTGCCTGAGCGACGGGAGAGGCCGCCGCCATGGTCCGAATACGGTAATCGCATTACTGAGAACCTACTGAGAGCGGGGGATCTGCGGCCGGGCGCTGGTGACTGTCATACAAGGGGACTGTCAGAGTTCCCTCTGGCGAAAGTCAGGACAGAAAAGAAGAAGCTCTCCGTTTTCAGGAGGTTCACTTGACGTCCACCAGTCGTTCACCCGATTTTATTCGCACGATGCGCACGAGAAGCGTGGTCAGGGACTACGCGGAACGTCCGGTCGCACGTGAATCGGTCGAAGAGTTACTGGATGCCATGCTGGCCGCTCCGACCGGCGGAAATCTCCAGGCGTGGGCATTCGTCGCCATCCAGAACCCCCGCAATCTGAAACTCCTCCGGGCCTTCGCACCGGGCATCATTCAGCCACCGCCGCTGATCGTCGCGGCCTGTTTCGACCGTTCCCGCGCCGTCAAGAATGACGGAACGTTCTGGGACGAGGGACTGCTGTGTGTGGCAATGGCCGTGGAGAACCTTCTCCTCGCCGCACATTCCATGGGGCTCGGCGGTTGCCCGGTCGCCAGCTTCCGGCGGGAATCCGTGCAGGCGCTGCTGGAACTGCCCAAGCACGTGGAGCCGCTGCTCCTCGTACCCATCGGATATCCGGCGCGCCCCCTGGCGTCGCCGCCCCGCCGCGACCGAAGCGAGGTGATCAGCTATGAGTTCTGGGGAAACCACGACGCGACCCGTGGCTGAGGAGTTGGTGCTCCTGGCGGCCTACCTGCTCAGCTGCGGCAGGGGCCTTCTGGAGGAGCCGCAGGCCTACGGACCGCTGCGCTGCCTGGACGCGGGACGCAGGGTCCTCACGCTGGTCGAGCAGGCGGGACTCCATGACGAGCGGCTCTCCGCCGTCCGCGCCCGCCTGGACGACTGCATGTGCGGCCCGATGGAATACCGGGACCTTCCGGGATTCCTCGACGAGGTGTGCGGGAGCCTGATCACCGCGCTGAAGGATTCGGAGCTGATCTCCGCTTCCACGGGCCACCAGGAGTGAACCGCCGCTGTTCCTTCGGCGACGCGGGGCAGGAGCAGGGGCCCGGGCGTCCGGAGGGCGAAGCGGCCCGCGCCCCCGATGGCCGTCTCTTCCTCGAAGAGGATTCCGCGGAGCCTTTCGAGGTGCATCCCGTCACCCGGTCCTGCCGGCGCATCTTCGAGCACGGCGACCATCTGCTGATCGGGGTCAGCGCGGGGAACTCCTATTTCAGCGCCGAGCGCATGAGTACGCTCCTCCACTGGGCTCAGTCGCGGTTCGACCGTGTCGATGTCCTCTACGTCGATACGCACATCGACACCATGCTCGAAGCGCAAGGCAGCTCACCGGCTCAGGCGGCGAAACACGCCAGGTCCCGGCTGAAAGATCTGCGCCGGAGAATACGCCGGGCCGTGGAGAACGCGGCAGGTTCCTCTGCCGCCATCACGGTCCGCTCGTTATCCGAATGCACTTCGCTGGCCGGTTACACCGCGGTCCAGCCGGCGATCGACCGGCTGCTGGCGCAGGACACCTACCTCATGCAGGCGTGCCGGGAACAGGTGGCCGCCCTTCTGGGGGAAGGCGCCGGAAAACCCGAGGATCTGGACGCCGATTCGGCGGTGTTCAAAGCAGGAATGGCGTACATCCGCGCCGAATTCCCCTTTCTCTTGAACACCCCTCAGATCGTGGGCGCCCGCTCCTCGGTGACCTGCTACCACAAGCTGATGCCGGTCGTGGAAGCGGTCTACCGGGGCCGGGAAGAAGCCACCAGGCACCCTCAGCAAGGCTTCATCGTCGTGCGGCCCACCGACCGGAACCCCCGAGAGCGGGAGATGACCAGTGCCCCAGGAGCATGACGTGATCGAGTACGACAGGATCGCGGAGAGCTATCTCGCAGTCGAACGCGTCTTCAGCACCTATCGCCACCTGGTGGAACTTCCCTCGTTCCTGGAGGCGCTCGGTCCGGCCGAGGGACTTTCGGTGCTCGACGCCGGCTGCGGCACGGGGGCGTACGCCCGTCTGCTCAGGCAGCGGGGCGCCGGCCGGACGCTGGGCGTGGACTCCTCACCGGCCATGATCGAGGTGGCGCGGGAATTGGAGAGAAAGGATCCCGTGGGCGCCGAATACGCGGTGCACGACATCGCGGAAATGCCGGTGCTCGGTTCTTTCGATGTCGTCGTGGCCGTCGCCGTGCTCCACTACGCGGACAGTACGGCCACTCTCGCCCGGATGTGCGAGCGCACGTACGCCAACCTCAAGAGTGGAGGACGGCTTCTGGCCTACGTCGCCAACCCCGCACTCCCTCCGGGAAGCGCGCAGATGAACGGACTCGTGGTCTCGCGCCCCGACGACCCGGCCGACGGCGACACCTACCATCTGACCATTCCGACCACCCCGCCGACCACGCTGCCGGCCCGGTACTGGCGTCGGGGGACCCTTGAGGAGGCGCTCACGGCCTCCGGCTTCCAGGACGTGTCCTGGGAGCCCCTCCGCGGCATCCCGGACGGCGGCATCCATCCGCCGATCAACCTGCTGCTCAGCGCGCGGAGGAACTGACGAGGAAGGCGCACCCACGCCGTGCCCGACCGCGGATCCGCCGCGGCCGGGCACGGCACGGTTGTGTCCGGAACCGACCGGGCGGAGGGCGTCTAGCGGCGCGTCGGCTGGGGCTTGGGTTTCGGCGGGACGAACACGCAGAACTCGTTGCCCTCGGGATCGCTGAGGACATCCCACTCGATCTCCTCGTCGCGGGAACGCACCAGTGTGGCGCCCATCGACACCAGCTCCCGGGCGTCCCCATAGACATCCAGATGCATCCGGTTCTTGCTTCTTTTGGGCTCGTCTACCGGGTTGATCCAGATGAGCGGACCCGATCCGTTCGGGTCGTAGATGGGCACCGGCCAGGTGCGGGGCCGTTCCGGGGAGCCGGCCGGGGGCTGGCGCCGGGCGTAGCCCAGTGCCCGGCACCACCAGTCGGCGAGTGCCTGATGATCGACGGCGTCGAGCGCGAGGTCCTTGAAACGTGCGGGCATGAGGGGAGCGTACGGCCGCAGCCGCCCGGTTGGCGGCACGGAACGCGCGGTGTCACCACCGGGCCGCCCGACGGACCGAACCGGCCGGCCGGACGGCTGCGGGGACGCCCCGTCACCGGTAGAGCAGGTACTGCCTCCGGGTGCGTTCGAAGGCGCGTACCTCATCGCGCCAGGCGTCGGTGATCTCCCGCAGCGCGGCACCCGCGTCGAGCATCTCCCGCAGCCGGGGGGAGCCCGACAGCTTGTCGATCCAGTACGGCCGTTCGGTGTCCGCGTCCTTCCGCCAGGCGAAGCCCTCGTACCGCATGGCCTCCCGCAGCATGGCCACCGCCGTCGGCACCGCCTCGTAGCGCCTCGGATCGGTCACCAGCAGCTGGACGCCGGCGCAGGTCTTGCCCTGGTGCTTGCTGAAGGTCGGGACGAAATAGCCCTCACGGAAGCGGACGCCGGGCAGCCGCAGGGCGTTGAGCCGGTCGCTGTAGTGGTGGTCGAGGAAGGGCGCCCCGACGAACTGGAACGGCTGGGTGGTGCCCCGCCCCTCCGACAGGTTCGTCCCCTCGAAGTACCCGGTGCCCGCGTAGACGGTGGCCGTGTCGGGCGTCGGCATGTTGGGGGACGGCGGCACCCAGGGGAGTCCCGTCTGCTGGGCCGTCGCGTCCGGGGACCAGCCGCGTACCCGTACGACCTCCAGATCCACCCTTCCGCCGGCGCCCTCGCCCGGCAGCAGTTCTCCGTTGAAGTACCGGGCCAGCTCCCCGACCGTCATGCCGTGCTGCTGGATGATCGGTTTGAGGCCGACTCCGGAGGCGAACTCGGGCGTCAGCAGCGGCCCGTCGGCTCTGCGTCCGATCGGGTTGGGGCGGTCCAGCACGATGAACGAGGCCTTCACATCCCGCGCCGCCACCATGGCGTGGTACATCGTCCAGATGTACGTGTAGAAGCGCACCCCGACGTCCTGGATGTCGAAGACGACGGTGTCCACGCCTGCCTTGCGGAAGAGGGAGGCCATTTTCGCGGCGTCCGCCCCATAGGCGTCGTACACGGTGAGGCCCGTGCGCGGGTCCTGGAACTCGGGTTCGGACTCGCCCGCCTGCGCGCTGCCCCGGAAACCGTGCTCTGGGCCGAAGACGCCCACGATCTCCAGGCCCTTCTGCGCGGCCATCGAATCGACCACATGGCGGGCGTCGCGCAGTACGCCCGTGGGGTTGCTGACGACGCCGGCCTTCCGGCCCCGCAGGAGGCGCCAGCCGTCCGCAGCGGCGGCATCGGCCCCCGGCGTCACTCCGCGTCCCACCGCACGGGCGTCGGCGGGAGCGGGACCCGGGGGCGGTGCCGTCGGCGCCGCGGCGGCGGACCGGCCGAGCAGTGGGGAGGCGAGGGCGGCGGCGGTACCACCGGCCATCAGCGAACGGCGAGAGGGCATGGCGGCCATGAGGAACCGTCCTTCCAGCGTCCGGGCACGGCGCGAGGCGGGCGAGGCGGTACGTCAAGCCGAGCGGTACGACAAGCCGCGCGGTGGGGCAAGCTAATACGAACCCGCCGGTGCCCACCAGGGGGCACGCGGCGGGCATCTCGTGTGCACACCGGTGCGGGGCGCGTCAGGATGGGGCGCATGCCGACGAACATCACCTTGGTGCAGGGCGACATCACCGAACAGGACGTCGACGCTGTTGTGAACGCGGCCAATTCCTCGCTGCTGGGCGGCGGAGGCGTGGACGGTGCCATCCACCGCAAGGGCGGCCCCGACATCCTCGCCGAGTGCCGCGAGCTGCGCGCCACGCAGTACGGACGCGGGCTCCCCACCGGCCAGGCCGTCGCCACCACGGCGGGACGGCTGCCGGCCCGCTGGGTCATCCACACCGTGGGTCCGGTCCACCAGGGCGCCGGCAGCGACCCGGCACCACTCGCGTCCTGCTACCGCGAGTCCCTGCGCGTCGCCGACCGGTTGGGTGCCCGGACAGTGGCCTTCCCGGCCATCTCCACAGGCGCCTACCGCTGGCCGCTGGAGGAGGCGGCCCGAGTGGCCGTCGAGACGGTACGCGCGGCGGACACCGAGGTCGAAGAGGCCAGGTTCGTACTCTTCGATCAAAGGGCCTACGCGGCGTTCGCCGCACAGATCGGCTGACGGGGGCCGCCGGACCGCTCGGTACGGTGGCACCGCGCTCCGGAGCCGGTGGAACCGCCGGCGCACAAACCCACTCCCCGGGCGGGCCGGTGTCACCGAGTCACATACCGGGCTCGATCAGTTCGGTCGCCCGGAGGACCGCCGCCACGGCCTGCGGGTCCTCACCGCCCTGCCGGGCGGCCACGTCCAGGGCCGTGTCCGCGAACTTGATCGCGTGTTCGTCCCCGTGCGCCGCCGCACGGGCGAAGACTTCCTGCGGGGCGAGTCCGCCGCCGGAGGCAACGGGACGGGCCAGCCGGGGAGCGTAGACGGCCGTGACGGCGGCGCTCGCCGCCCAGGCCGCGTCCGCACTGGCGGCCCACAGCTCGCGCGGCAGCGCCGGCAGGACGCGCAGGACGGCGTTGGGCGCCGTCGCCGCGTGCACCAGCATCACCGGCTCGCCATGCGCATGGGTGGCGTACCGGTGGGTGGCCACCCGTACGATCTCCGCCAGGTCGGCGCGGGCCTGCTCCGGGTCGTGTGTGCCGCTTCCGTTCTGTGTACCGGCGGCTGTGGTGCGGGGCCTGCGGGGGAGCGCGGTGATGCGGCCCAGGCGCTCGCGGATGCCGCCGCTCTGCTCGGCGATGAGCGGCACGCTCTCGTACCCGTCCGTCGCGGAGGCGGCCCCGGGCAGCGGTTCGAGGCCGTCCGGCAGCGTGCTGTGCCGCGCCGCCCAGTAGCCCAGCGCGTGGGCCAGCTCCGCGCGGCGCGCCTCGGTCTCGCCGCCGTCGACGAGCAGGGCGCGCACGGCATGGCCGGTGCGGATCACCGGATGGGTGGCCGCACCGGAGATCCCCGGCAGCAGACGCGGCCACCACAGGGCCAGGACATCCCGCCAGGGACGTTCGGTCATCTGCCGGGTGAAGTAGTGCGTCCAGTCCGCCAGCCGCCCAGGATCGCCCAGCGCCGTCCGCCAGTCCTCGTCGGTGAGGGGCGAGTCCGGGCGGGGCATGTCCTCCAGTTTGTCGGAATAGCCGTCGATCCAGCGGTGCACGGCTGCGGCCTGACCGTGCCGCACGAGTGCTTCGACGGCCATCGGCGCGTGATTGGAGAGCCAGCCCTCACGCTCGGGGCCGCTGGCGTGGAGACGCTCCAGCGCCTCGTCCAGCGTCCCGGACGTGTCGGGGCTGCCCGCGTCCTTCGTCGTGGTGTCCATACCGGGACGCTACGAGGGGGCGCCACGGGCGGAAACAGGCCCAGGACCGAGTTACGGCTGCCGCGGGACTTAGGACCGGCGCACGGGCCGACCTGTACGCGGGCTGACCTGTGCGCGCGGGCCGCCTGCCGTGCGGGGCGACGGTCGCACGGGTCGACGGGCGTGCGGGCCGACCGGCGTGCGCCCCGGTGGCGGACCTGGCTGCGTGCGCCGGGCCGTACGCCACGCTGCCCGGCGCGGCGTACGGCCCGGTGGGCGGAGGTCAGCGCCGGGTGCCCGAGCGGGCCAGCCAGCGGCCGTCCTGCCGGCTCACCTCGATGGGGCGGCCGAAGCACTGCGTCATCAGCTCGCCGGTGAGCACGTCGGAGACGGGCCCCTGCGCCCCGACACGGCCCTCGCGCAGCAGCAGGGCATGACTGGTGGTCGGCGGCAGCTCCTCCAGGTGGTGGGTCACCGTCACGGTCGCCAGCGTGGGACGGTCCGCGGCCAGCCGGCGCAGCGCGTCGATCAGGTCCTCGCGGGAGGGCAGGTCCAGGGCGTTGAAGGGCTCGTCCAGCAGGAGCAGGGAAGGGGACGGCATCAGGGCGCGGGCGATCAGGATGCGGGCACGCTGGCCGCCGGAGCAGACCCCGAAGGGCCGGTCGGCCAGCTCCTTGCACCCCAGCTCGGACAGCAGCTCGCTCGCCAACTGCCGTGTCGCATCGTCGTACTTGCGCCACAGCGGCTGGACCGTACCCGTCGCACCGGTCAGGACGACCGTGTGCGCCGTCGCGTCCTGCGGCACCCGCTGCGAGGTGGAGACGTGACCGATGTGGGCGCGCAGCTCCCGCACGTCCACCCGGCCCAGCCGGTTGCCGAGCACCTCCACGCTGCCGGTGGTGGGGTGCATCACGGCGCCGATCAGTTTCAGCAGTGTCGTCTTGCCCGCCCCGTTGGCCCCCAGGAGAGCCCAGTGCTCGCCGGCCCGCACCGACCAGTCGATGCCGTCGAGGATGAGCTGGTCCGAGGTCGTGCGGCGGACGCTGACCCCCTCCAGCGCGGCGACGTGGCGGGGCGACGAGTTGTTCATGGCGGGGCCTCCCGGACCTGCGGCGGAATGCGGCGGGCGGGCCGGGCGGCTCCGCGCGCCGAGCGGGCGCCCAGACTAGCTGTAACAGGCAGCGGTCCGCGTCGGCGTCTCACCACCGGAGACGGCCGGCGACTCCCAGGTGCCGAGGCGGACGGTCACCACCTCACCCGGGGCTCCGGTGCCCACACGGCGGACGCCCGCCAGACGCGAGGCTTCACCAGTCGGTGGGCGTTTCGGCGTACCGTCCCACCGACGGCAGCCAGCACAGGACGACCGCAGCTACGGCCAGCACGGCAGCGCACAGGCTGGTCGCGTGCAAGGTGACCGGTGCGGCGTCGCGCAGGATGAACACGTGCGGGACGGCGGCGGCCGTCAGCGCCACGAGCGTCAGCGCCAGGCGGGCCCACCGGTTTCCGGTACGGGCGGACAAGGCGCACAGCAGCAGGGCGACGGCGAGTACGGCGGCCAGAAGGGCGCGGGCCGACATGGTGCCCTGCCAGTCGGTGACGACGCTGTCCCAGGCGGTGCCTGCCATCCGTGCGATGTCGGCGGGGCGCGTACCCGAGGGGAGCCCCACGGCGGACGGGTCACTCGCGACGGCGTTGCGGACATTTTCGTCCGCGAGATCCTTGCCGCCCAGGTACACCATCAGCGCCCCCAGTGCGCTGGAGAGCGCGGACAGCACGGCGGTGCACAGCATGGCGACCAGTGGGACGGGTCTGCGTGTCGGCGCTCCCGGTGGTCCTCCGGCGTCCGGGAGGCCGGACGGGGAGCCGGTGGCGGTGGTGGTCGGGGAGTGGCTCACGGGCGGGTGTCTCCTTGTACGACACGTGAGGGGCAGGTTGATCGACTCGACCCTTCCACGGTGCCGCCCGGTGAACCACCCGTTCCGGTCAGTAACTTGAAGAACACATTCCTCAACGCCCCCAAGTGCGGGGAGCGTCGGTAAGCCGTCGGCACACGGGCCCGCGGCCGGTCAGAGAAGGAACCCCTCCTCGGAGACCAGGATCACGTCCAGGGTGCGCGGCCCGTGGACGCCCTCCACCCGGTTCAGCTCGATGTCGCTGGTCGCCGAAGGGCCCGAGATCCACGTCTGGGGCCGGGCCGGATCCAGCCGTTCCAGCGCCTGCGGCACCGACCCGACGACCTGCTCGGGAACCCGCACCACACAGAGGTGATGATCCGGCACCAGCGTGATCCGGCGGCGCCCCTGGTCCCGGGATGCGTCCAGCACCAGCGTGCCCGTCTCCGCCACGGCGACGGCGCACCCGGTCACCACGCTGCCCACGGCGTCCAGGGCGTGCGAAGGCAGCTCCGCCGAATCGTGGACCCGCTCGACGCCCGCGGGCAGCCAGGAGTCCGGCAGCCCGGCGGGCACCACCACGCTGCGCGAGCCCTGCCGGGCCAGCAGCCGTGCGATCGTCTCCGGCAGCGCCGAGGGCACACAGTGGTGCACCCGGGCCCGGTAGTCGGCCAGGTTCTCCGCCAGCAGACGTGCCGTCTCGCGAGGGTCGCGGTCGCCGTGCACCCGCAGATAGTCGCGGGGGACCGGCACGTCCTCGGGCCGCTCGGTGCGCGGGACGTCCGCCAGGGCACGGCGCACCCGGCCCAGCACCGTCTCACGGCTGCTCGGGCTGCTCATCTCCGCCTCCTTCCGTCCGGCTGCCACCGGCCCGACCGCCCGGCCGCCGCCCGCCTCCGTCCGGGCCGCCCCCGCTGTGCCGCCCGTCCGCTCCGGTGCGACCGCTCTGCTCTCGCGGGACGGTGCCGCCGCTCCGCGCTCCTCGGCCGGTGCCGCGCTCCCGCTGGTCCGGGCCGGTGCCCGTGGCGCCGCCTCGGGTGCGGCGCCACCAGTCCCGGAAGGACTCCGGCGGCACGCGCGGCACATCCCTGGTGTCCGTCCAGGCGCTGCCCGGGCCCGGGAGCCGGCGCGGCACCAGCCGCCGGGCCCGGGAGGCCAGCCGCTCACCGGCCCGCAGCGCACCGGGATGGTCGAACGCCCACGTGGCCGCCCGCATGGCGGCCCGTTCCGCGGCGTGGCCTTTGGCGGGCTGCACCGTCGTGCGCTGCCCCCGCACCGTCGCGGTACCGCCCTGCACCACGCGCTCCCTCAGGTGCACCAGCACCTCCGGAATGTCGATCGCCACCGGGCACACCTCGTAGCAGGCTCCGCACAGCGACGACGCGTACGGCAAGGACGCGTCCAGACCCGTCTCCAGACTGTCCAGCTGCGGGGTGAGGATGGCGCCGATCGGCCCCGGATAGGGCGAGCCGTAGGCATGACCGCCCGCCCGCTCGTAGACCGGGCACACATTGAGACAGGCGGAGCAGCGGATGCAGCGCAGCGTCTGCCGGCCCACCTGGTCGGCCAGCGTGTCGGTACGGCCGTTGTCCAGCAGCACCAGATGGAAGGCGCTCGGGCCGTCCCCGTCGGTGGTGCCCGTCCACGTCGAGGTGTACGGATTCATCCGCTCCGCCGTGGACGAACGCGGCAGCAACTGGAGGAACACCTCGAGGTCCCGCCACGTCGGCACGACCTTCTCGATGCCGACGACCGAGATCAGCGTCTCCGGGAGCGTCAGACACATCCGGCCGTTGCCCTCGGACTCCACGACGACCAGCGTGCCGCTCTCGGCGACCATGAAGTTCGCCCCCGAGATGCCCACTTTCGCGCGGAGGAACTTCTCGCGCAGATGCAGCCGGGCGGCTTCCGCCAGCTCAGCCGGGTCGTCCGACAGCCCCTCCGGCGCGGCACGCCCCCACCGTCCCATCCGGTCCTGGAAAATCTCCTGGATCTCGCCCCTGTTGCGGTGGATGGCGGGCACCAGGATGTGCGACGGGCGGTCGTCGCCCAGCTGCACGATCAGCTCCGCCAGGTCGGTCTCGTACGCGGCGATCCCGGCGCGCTCCAGCGCCTCGTTGAGACCGATCTCCTGGGTGGCCATCGACTTGACCTTGACCACCTCACGCTCGCCGGTCTCCCGCACCAGTCGCGTGACGATGTCGTTGGCCTCCTGGGCGTCCGCCGCCCAGTGCACGATTCCGCCGGCATCGGTCACCGACTGTTCCAACTGCTCCAAATAGTGGTCGAGATGGCGCAGCGTACGGTCCTTGATGTGTGCTCCTGCCTCGCGCAGCGCCGCCCAGTCCGGCAGTTCGGCCACCGCACCCGCCCGCTTGTCGCGGATGGTGTGGGTCGCGTGCCGCAGATTGCGGCGCAGCCGTGCGTCCCGTGTGGAGGCTTCGGCCGCCTCCGGAAACGTCGGCATCCCCACGTACGTGACACTCGAGGCGTTCGTCCGTCCGTTCACAGGGGGGCCTCCCTCGTGCTCGCCAGGATCTCCGCCAGATGCACGGGCCGCACCCGCGAGCCGGCACGGGACAGCGTGCCCCCGATGTGCATCAGACAGGAGTTGTCCACCGTGCACACCGACGACGCTCCCGTCTTCTCGATGTGCCGCACCTTGTCGGCGCCCATGGCCGACGAGACGGCCGCGTTCTTGACGGCGAACGTGCCGCCGAAACCGCAGCACTCCTCGGCGCCCCCCAGCTCCCGCAGCTCCAGCCCCTCCACCTGCTCCAGCAGCTTCCTGGGGCGCTCACCCAGGCCGAGCATGCGCAGGCCGTGGCAGGTCGGGTGGTAGGTGACCGTGTGGGGGTAGTAGGCCCCGACATCGGTGACCCCCAGGACGTCGACCAAGAACTCCGTCAGCTCCCAGGTGCGGGGCACCAGGCGCTCCGCAGCCCGGGCCAGAGCCTGGCCCCGGCCCTCGGCGGCGGCCTTCGCCCCGATCCGTGGATAGTTCTCCCGCACCATGGCCGCACACGACCCGGACGGTACGACGATGTGGTCGTAGCCCTCGAAAGCGGCGGCACAGCGGTGCACCAAGGGCTCGGTGGCGTGCCGGTAACCGGTGTTGAACTGCGGCTGGCCGCAGCACGACTGCTCCTGGGGGAAGTCGACCTCCACGCCCAGGCGCTCCAGCAGCGTCACCACGGCCTGACCCGTGCGCGGATACAGCGCGTCGTTGATACAGGTGACGAAGAGCGCTACGCGCACGGCGCCTCCTTCCGTCCCGGCTCTCGCGTCCTGGTCCAGTCGGCCCTCGCGGGGACCCCGTCGGGGTGCGGACTGTGCGGTCCGCTCCCGCGACGGATGATCATCTCGGGAACATACTCTCGCAGCCGCACACCGTCGGCACCAAGAGCGCCCCGTACGGAGCCCCCGGGCACACCCGCTCGCGCGGCGCGGTGCGGCACGAAGCGGGGGTGACGCTGCTGTCGGCCCCCAGAGAACGCACTGGATGGGACCGGAAGTCGCACCGGACGGGTGCCGCCGTGGCACATCAGTCCCGCGGAGGGGCACCGCGTTACTCAGGATCAGGCTGCCGGGTTCCTCGTCAGACCGGTGCCGGTGTCGGCCGTGACCTCATGGCCGCCTGCCAGCAGCGCCCGGATGTCCCGCACGGCGGCGCGGCCGGCCCGGTTGGCGCCGATGGTGCTGGCGGAGGGGCCGTACCCGACCAGATGGACGCGCTCGTCGCGGACCGCGCGGGTGCCCTCCAGCCGGATGCCGCCGCCGGGCTCGCGCAGCCGCAGCGGAGCCAGATGGTCGATGGCGGGCCGGAAGCCGGTCGCCCACAGGATGGTGTCCGCCGCAGCCTGGCTGCCGTCGTCCCAGGCCACGCCGTCCTCGGTGACGCGGCTGAACATCGGCACCCGCTCCAGCACCCCCCGCTCCCGCGCGCGCCGCATCTCCTCCGTCATCGGCAGCCCTGTCACGGAGACCACACTCTGCGGCGGCAGCCCCTGCCGTACCCGCTGCTCGACCAGCGCGACGGCGGCGCGGCCCTCCTCGGGCCCGAAAGGGCCGGCACGGAACAGCGGCGGGCGGCGCGTCACCCATACCGTCTCCCGCGCCACCTCTGAGATCTCCAGCAGATGCTGCACGGCCGAGGTCCCGCCCCCTACGACGACCACCCGCTTGCCCACGAACGCGTCCGTGTCCGGCCCCCGGTATCCGGAGGTGTGCAGCTGCCGGCCCCGGAACAGCTCCTGTCCCGGAACCCGGGGCCAGAACGGCCGGTCCCAGGTCCCCGTCGCGTTGATCACGGCACGTGCGGCCCAGTCACCCTCCGAAGTCCGCACCAGCAGCCGGCCTCCCCAGCCGGCGTCCCGCACCTCCCGGACGTCCACCGGCCGCCGCACCGACAATCCGAACCGGTGTTCGTAGTGGGTGAAGTACTCGCCGATCACCTCGGAGGACGGCCGCCCGGGATCGGCGCCGGTCAGCTGCATACCGGGCAGCGCGTGCATCCCGTGGACCCGGCCGTAGGTGAGGGTCGGCCACCGGAACTGCCACGCCCCACCGGGTGCCGGCGCATGGTCGAGCACCACGAAGTCCTCACCGGGCGTCAAACCCGTACGCCGCAGGTGGTACGCGCTGGACAGCCCCGCCTGACCGGCGCCGATGACCACGACCTCCACGTTCTCCATGCCCGTACGAACCACACACGGCCCCGGAACCTTCCCGCGTCCCGTGACCACCCGGCCCCCAGAATGGAGGCATGACCGACGCACTGCGCACCCATGTCCTGCGGATCACGACCGGCTCCAGCGAGACGGTCCACGACCTCACCCGGGACTGCGAGACCTTCCTCGCCGACGCGGCCCAGGGCCGGGACGGACTGCTCAACGTCTTCGTCCCGCACGCCACCGCGGGCATCGCCATCCTGGAGACCGGCGCCGGCAGCGACGACGATCTCCTCTCCGCCCTGCGCGACCTTCTTCCCCCGGACGACCGCTGGCGCCACCGGCACGGCAGCCCCGGCCACGGCCGCGACCACGTCCTGCCCGCCCTCGTCCCCCCGCACGCCACCCTCCCCGTCCTCGGCGGCTCCCTCGCCCTCGGCACCTGGCAGTCCGTCTGCCTGGTGGACACCAACGTCGACAACCCGGAGCGGAAGGTGCGGTTGAGTTTCCTGGGCTGATCCAAGGTCGTCCTTGGTGTGGCCGCCATGTCGCCGTGCTCTGCCCGGCCGCAACGGAGCGGCGGTGCGTGGTGTGGGCATGGATGTGGCGGAACGTCCCCGGGACGGCTGCGGAAAGTGTCTGGTCGGCGTGCGGCGGCTGTCCCGCATGAGGGCGGCCACGACTTCGCCGGAACGGCAGCGGCAGGACGTGCTGACAGCCGCCGCGTCGATCGGCGGGCACATCATCGGCTGGGGCCGATGACGGGGAAGTCTCCGGTGCCACCGATCCGGTGACCAGGCCGCAGCTGGGGCCCTGGCTGCGGGACGAGATGGGCTCCTACGACGGCTTGGTCGCCGCGGCGGTGGACCGGCTCGGGCGGAACGTCGTCGACTGCCTGAACACCGGCTGCAAAATGCGTGACGAGGGCAAGCTCCTCCTCACCCGTGGCCACGACGGTCCCTGGAACCTCGATGATCCGGCCGACGAGAACAGCTTCACGATCGAGGCGTGGGGCGCGCAGATGGAGCTGCGCTCCATTCAGCGCCGTAACCGTGACGCCACGGTCAAGGCGCGCACGGCGGGCCGTCCCAAGCATCAGCCGTCCTACGGGTTCCGGAACGTGCGGAAGGTGATGAACGGCAGGGTCGACAGCGTGGAGCTGCACCCGCACGCGGCCGTTGTCATCAGGAACGTGGCGCAGCGCATCCTCGCCGATCCAATGAATGTGACTCCCAGCAGCGAGGCGGCGCGGTTGAACCGCATCGGCGAACTCGCGCCTGCCGACCACACCGATGCGATGTACGGCAAGCCCGCGCGGGGGCGGCGGTGGTATCCGACGAGTTTGAAGAACATCCTCCTTTCGGAGGCCGTTCTGGGCTACCTCATGCACCGCGGCAAGCCGGTCATCGACCAGGAGGGCAATCCGGTACGGCTCTGCGAGGGGCTGTGGGACCGGATGACGCACGACGCGCTGAACGTGGTCGGAGGCTGGTTCGAAGCCGTCGATGCGGTAGTCGGGGCTGTCATGCCACCTCCCCTTCGGACGCGGGTGCGGGGGAGGCCAGCAGCCGGTGGTGGGCGGGCGGGGCTGGCGGTGCAGGCACCGAAGGCACCTTCCGCCGCGCGCAGCTGGAGCAGGGCAGGGTCGAGGTGGTCGCGGCGCCGCAGGGTCCGGCCAGGCCGGCTTCGGCGTCGGTGTACTGCTGCCAGGCCAGCCACAGGGCGTGGAGCCGCGCGACGGCCTCGGGATGATGGGCCCACTGCTGGCACCACGGGCTGCTGGAGGTGACCTCCCGCCCGTAGACCGGGCAGCAGCAGGTCATGCACCCATGTCGAGCGCGGCCAATTGCTGCTCGTAGGCGTGGCCCTCCAGCGTGAGGATGAACGGCGAAGACGGCCCCTCGGAGCCCTCCTCCGCGCCTGCTGGGGAAGTGGCTTCCCGGCCGGGCCCGTTTTGTTCGCACCCTCTTCCCGGATGGGCTGTTCCTCGGTGAGCCGGGCCAGGGCGTCGGCCTGCTGCTGGCCTTGGGCCACCAGCGCGGTGACGGTGGCCACCAGGTCGTCCCAAAGCGCCCTAACCCGCGTTGCTTGTGTGCACCAGCAGCCATTCGGTAGTCGCGAAGACGCAGCAGGTGGGATGCTGCTCCAGGGCCGACTGGTTGTCTCCCGCTCCTGCGGGTCTTCGTGCGGAGGCACGGGCCTCCCCGAAGCGGTGGGAGATGCGGTGCGGGGCTGAGACGGCAGGAGGCGAGATGGGACCAGGGCAACTTCTCGGTGGCCGCTACCGGTTGGTACGCCTCATCGGCGAGGGCGGAATGGGACAGGTGTGGGAGGCCCAGGACGAGACCCTGAGAAGACCCGTCGCGGTCAAGGTCATTTCCCCGCTCGCCGGTAGCGGAACCGGCATGCACCAGGCACGCGCCAGGTTTCTGCGGGAGACACAACTCACCGCGCGGCTACAGCACCCGAACATTGTGACCATCCACGATTTCGGTCAGACCGAAGCCCTCTCCGAGACCGAAGCCGGAAGTGGGTCCGAAGCCGGCACGGTGCCGTATCTGGTGATGGAGCTGCTCCTAGGCGAGGGCCTGAACACAATCCTGCGCCGGGGTCCAGTCGCTCTGCCGGAGACCGCCCGATGGGGCGCACAGATTTGCGACGCGCTGGCAGCCGTGCACGAGGCCGGGATTCTCCATCGGGACATCAAGCCGTCGAACATCCTGATCACGCAGGCCGGTAGCGTGAAGGTTCTGGACTTCGGCGTCGCACGGGCGGTCGGAGCGGGGACGACAGCCGAACGGCTCACGCAGACCGGCTCTCCCGTGGGTACCCCCGCGTACATGGCCCCGGAACAGGCTAAGGGGCACCCCGTACCCAGCAGCGATCTGTACGCGGTCGGTTGTCTCCTGTTCGAAATGCTCACAGGGCATTTGCCGTTCCGAGCTCCGGACGCCGTAGGCCAGCTTGCGGCACACCTCTTCCAAGATCCGCCTCCGCCCAGCTCGGTCTCCGGCCACGTCCCGCCCGCATGGGACCGGCTCGTACTGACCCTGCTCCACAAGGAGCCCGGCCAACGGCGCTGGGACGCAAGGCATCTCGCCCATGCCTTGCGGCGGCTCGACCATCCATCCGAACCGACGGTGTCCTACACCAGAGAGGACGCAGACCTGTCCCGAACCACGGTCCTCCCACCGGAGGAATCAGGCGCAGGGCACGGTGAGTACTTCGTCACCACCACAGATGGCGAAGTGACCGGCTCGTTTCACAGAGGGATCAGACCCGGGGAATACGTGGTCGCCACTACAGGCGGAGAGCAGACGTTGCCGGCGAGCAGCTCCGAGGTGCGCCTATGGGACCCGATGACCGGGCGACCGATCGGGCAACCGTTGACCGGGCACACCGCCGCCGTCTGGGACCTGAAGTTCTCCTTCGACGGCAGCTTTCTGGCCACCGGCAGCGGCGACAGCTCCGTCCGGCTTTGGGACACAGTCACCGGCAAGCCCCTTCTCCCGCCGCTCACCGGCCACGTGCATGCTGTGGTGGGCGTGGCCGTCTCACCGGACGGCCGCCTGATCGCCTCAGGTGGCCGGGACTGCGCGGTCCGGCTGTGGGACACGACTACCGGCCGTCTCGTCGGCAAACCCCTCACCGGTCACAACGACACCGTGGTCAGGATGGCCTTCTCTCCCGACGGCCGCTTGCTCGCCACAACCACCCGGGACAGAACAGTGCGACTGTGGAACCCGGTTCGGGGAAAGCGCGTGGGCAGGCCCTTGACCGGCCACACTGCCGACTCGGAGGGGGTGGCGTTCTCGCCCGACAGTCGCCTGCTGGCCACGACCAGCCGGGACTGGACAGTGCGGCTGTGGGACACGGCCACCAGGAAGCCTGTCGGCAGACCCTTGACCGGCCACTCTGACACGGTCTGGGCGGTCGCATTTTCCCCTGACGGACAAATCCTGGCCACCAGCAGCGGGGACGGCACGGTTCGGCTTTGGGACACAACCACCGGCCGGCTCCTCGACCAGCCCCTTACCGCTCCCGATGGTGGGGGAGTGACCGTCGTGAGTTGTTCCGGCGGCCTTCTCCTGGCCGCTCGCACCGATCGGCATGGGGCGACACAATTGACGGACCTCATCACCGGACGACCATTCGGCACTCCCGTGGAAACCGGCATCGGCATTCCGGTCTGGGTCGCCTGTACCCCCCGGTTGGTCCGATCGCATCCAGGTTGAGGCTGGGCAGGTCATGTCCGGGAACGGGTGTCCGGCCGACAAACAGGCCGCATACGGTACCGGCCGTGCGAGAGCGGCACCACTGTCCAGCGCCATCAGCAGGCTCAAGGAGCGGCGCGGCGTGGCCACCTGCTGTGACAAGACCACAACCATCTATCTGTCTCGCACCGTGATCCGAACGAAACGCGACAGGCGAAGGCTGATAGGACGTAGGTTCGGCGGCGCTATGGGCCCGATTTGTTGCCGAGCGAGGGTGCGGGCGCGGGCAGCAGGCTGCGCACGCGGAGGGCCAGTCGTGGCCATCTGCCCTGACGTGGAGTCTCCAGCGGTGCCTCGGCGTCGGCGCAGCTCATCGAGTGGGACGAGAGCAGTGGCGGCCTGGGCGATGAGTCGGCCGGGCGCGAGGGACGCATCGTTGGCCAGGTCACGGATATGCCGGGCGGAGGCCGCAGCCGTGCGCGGCAGGGAGGCTTCGAGGACTTGTTCCGCGAAGTAGCTGCCGAGCCTTCTGCGCACTCCCGCACACCTGGCGGACGCGGTCGGCCTCCAGCGTGCCGTCGGCTAGCGCTCCTCTGCAGGTCCAGCATGGATGCGACCCGCGGGGCGCGACTCATCTCCAACGGCAGCTTCATGGTCGCCTCCCGCGCGCGGCAGGGGCGTCGGACCGGCCCCCGGCGAGGGCACGCTCGCCTGGCCACGCTGACGGGCGGGGCGTGCGGTTCAAGGCCGTCGTGGAGTGCGCCCACCTGGCTGTCACCCTCTGGGTGTCCCTCGGCTTCGAGGTCGTCGGCACGGTGCTCGGGAGCTTCCACCACCCGAGCGAGCGGTGCGTTGGGCCGCACGTCAGGTATCAGCAGCTCTGACGGTCCTGAGTGGTCTTCTCAGGGCCGGTAGATCTTCCCGGGCTCCGGGACCGCGGGTGCGAGGAGATCGGGGACCGTGACGAACGTGTAGCCCCTCTTCTTCAGCGCCTTGATGATCCCCGGAACGGCGGGGACCGTCCCCTTGTAGATGTCGTGCAGCAGGATGATGCCGTCCCGGTCGGTCTGCTCCAGGACGCGCTTCTTGATGAGCGTCGAGTCGGTGGTCTGGTAGTCCTTCGCGGTGACGCTCCACAGCACCTGGGAGACGCCGAGGTCCTCGCAGATTTTGGTGATGTTCTCGTCCGTACGTCCCTGGGGCGGGCGCATCAGTGAGGGCTCGGTGCCGGTGAGCTTCTTGACCGAGCGCTGCACCCGGGAGATCTCCTCGCGCACCTCGTCGTCTGTGAGGTCGGTCAGAATGCCGTGCGACCAAGTGTGGTTGGCGACTTCGTGTCCCTCGTCCGCGATGCGGCGCACCAGGTCGGGGTGCTTGGTGATGTGCTTCTTGCCGAGCAGGAAGAAGGTCGCGGAGACCTTTTCTTTCTTGAGGATGTCCAGCAGCCGGGGCGTGTTCCCGCTCGGACCGGCGTCGAACGTGAGGGCGACGCACTTGGCCTTCCGGCAGTCCGGGTGGCCCGAGGCCACGGCGGCTTTCCCCTTGCCCTCGCCTGCTGCCTGCGGGGCGGGATGGTTGCGAGCGTCCGCCGGGGACGTCGTGTCGACCTTGGCACAGCCGCTTAGCGCCAGCGTGGCCGCCACGGCGGTGAGCAGGGACAGGGACGGCGTCGCTTTCGTTCGTATGACTTCGATCATGACGGCCACTATACACACCCTGTATACACCGAGTTTATACAGGGTGTGCATACGAAGAAAGGCGAATATGGGTCGGGGGTTGCGCTACGGCGGGCTCCGTAAACATGCTGGTCAAGGAGGCGGAGAGTCGAGGCTGGACGTCAGTCGCAACTCAGGGCGACCGTGCCGGACGAGCGGAACCAGCACCCGAGCCGACTGCGGGCGTGGGCGACGTCCCGTCCCGCCGGACGACCTGACGGCCCTCGCCCACCTCGTCCCGTAGCTGCCGGGACACCCCAACGAGCAGGAATCGAGCGGGGCGGGGGCGTTGTGCTCCCCGCGCCCGTGGGGGATGGTCCGTGTCGAGACTGTCTTCGTGCCGGGGAAGGCGTGCTCGATGCGAGCGCGGGTTTTGCGGTGGGAGGCATGGTGTTCCTCTCGCCCAGCCGGTAGTTCGGTCTGGCCGTGCTCTCGTCGGTGTGGGATGACCAGGTTGGTGCCCCGGTAGCCACCGTTCGCGATCGCCGTGGTCTTGCTGCCGGCGGCCTTGGCGCCCGACAACTCCCATCCGTGCAGTCGTTGCGGTTGCCGGACACCGGTCGGCCGACGGCGACGACCCGGCGCGTGTCGGCGTCGATGACGACCTGACGGTTGGTCGAGTGCTGGTAGTTCTTCCACTCCTCGGCGACGGTGTGATCGCAGGTGGGGACCGGAGTACCGGCCATGATCGACACGGTGTTCCTGCGGAATCGCTGGCGGGGCTGGAGCACGAGCAACGGGCCGAGGCGGTTGATGAAGGCGGCCGGCTTCGAGGCCCGAGCAGCGGTGTGAGTTGCCGGAGGGCCAGGTTCGTGGTGATACAGGCCGATCCTCAGTAGCGTGGGTGGGTTGTATCAACAGAGGTTGGTGGACACGTCGACAACCCGGAGCGGAAGGTGCGGCTGAGTTTCCTGTGCTGATGGTGGTCAACTCCCAGGGCAGTGCCACCGTTTCTCCGTGCCCTGCACTTCCGGGATGAAGAGAGCGTGCACGGTGCTACGGACCTGGGAGGGTCGGACGGCCTGATGGCGGAGGCGGCGAGTGCCTGCTCGGCGTGCGCGCGTCCCGTCGCTGTCTTCCAGCGTGTGCTGATGTGTCCTTCGCTGCGGGCCGGATGGGAGCTTTCCGCTACGCGATGCCGCGTCGTGCGAGGTCGGCGGCGATGCCGTCCAGGACACCGGCGAGACCCGAGAAGAAGAGTGCGTCGAGATCCCAAGGATCGGCACCCGCACGCATCGCGGGCCCGAGCCGCGGGTAGGCGCCGGGCTGGTAGAGCGAACGGCGCGCGTCGTCCGTGCCGTTCGCCGTGCTCCGGCCGGCACGCCGGGCTTGCCGTTCCGCTTCCACGTCGCTGACGTGGGTCAGGGCCACCCCCTGGACGTAGGAAGCGAACATGAACATGTAGCGGAAGGCATCGGCAGGGTCGAGGCCGAGTCCGTCGAATGCGGAGAAGGCGTGCTCGCTGTCCGCGGCGAGTGCCGGGCTGGAGTGCGTGCGGGTCGTCACGAGGACCTTCGACAGGATCCACGGATGACGGTGGTACAGGTCCCAGTCGCGCCGGGCGGCCCGCTCCAGGCCGTGCCGCCAGTCCCTGGGTGGGGTGTCGGGCAGTGGGACCTCGGTCAGCGCGGCTTCCACCATCAGGGCCACCAGGTCTTCCTTGGACGCGACGTGCCGGTACAGGGCCATCGTGCTCGCGCCGAGTTCCGCGGCGACCCGCCGCATGGACAGTGCCTCGAGCCCCTCCGCGTCCGCGAGAGCGATGCCGGCCCACGCGATGCGCTCGGCGGTGAGATGGGGTGTGCCGGACCGGTCCGCGTCCTCCGGCACGCGATTTCCCGTGCTGCTCCGTGTGCCGCTCCCCGTGCTGCTCGCTTCCGTTGTCTTCTCCGACAGCCGCGACCGATAGGCCCGAGTCCGGCAGGCGTGGCTGCAGAACCGTCGCGGCCGTCCCCGTTCCGCAGTGTGCAGATCCTTTCCGCACACCTCGCAGACCGTCTGATCCGGCATCCCCGTACTCCATTTCGTCACACCCTGAACGTGTGACGAAATTCTAGCTCGTCGGTGCGGCTGGTGGCCCGGCGTGGTGGCTCGTCGCTTGTGCAATGCATTTGCCGTCGGGGGTGCCCCCATGCGTATGCTGCACACTGTGATGCGTACTAAGTACGCACGAGTGACGTAACCGAGTCTGGCTGGAGCACCAGATGGCGCAAGGAACAGGCGAGAGAGCCAGTACCCGACAGTGGATGGGGCTCGCGGTCCTGGTCTTGCCGTGTGTCTTGGCCTCCATGGACATGTCTGTGGATCATGGACTCGTACGGGTTCCTGCTGGCCGGCCTGCTTGTCACGATGGGCACCCTCGGGGACCGGGTCGGGCGGCGGCGGGTGCTGCTGACCGGCGCCGCCGCGTTCGGCCTCGCCTCGGCCCTGGCGGCCTTCTCGACCGGCCCCGAATACGACAGGCCACGGTGGCCGACCCTCCGATGACCTGCCCGCCAAGGCGCCCGCGTCGTAGGCGTGCAGCAGCAAGGGCGCCGCGATTCGACCGCACGCTCACCGCATGGCCCACGGGGAAGCGTCGTCCGCCGAAAGCCGACCTCGACCGGATCGACGCCGCCTGCTGGGCCGTGCGAGGCCGGGGCGTCGCCAGCGTCCCGGCCAGGGTGGTGCAGCGAGGTCCCCGCGGGTCTCGGACCCCGACGGGGGACGCGCACCGGGGCCCACCAGCAGATCCCCGCCGACGCCCTGAGCACTGCCCGTACCCGGAGCCCCCACCTCGCTGCGTCGTGTGACAGAGCACCGACGCCTCCTCGTCCACGCTTCCTTCAGCCTCGTCAGGAGAAGCAATGCGCCCCATGACCAGGGAAGAGGTTCGCGGTGCGTTCGTGAACCCGGACCCCACCACGAAGAAGATCCGACTTCCTGCCTGGTTGGACGACGTCCCGTGGCGTCAGATCGACTATCTCGGGTGGCGGGACCTCCGGGCTCCGCAACTCGCGTACCTCGTCACCGAGGCCGACGACCAGGCATTGGGAGTGCTGCTGCGGCAGGCGCCGAACAGAGCCGAACTCGAATCGCGAGCGGTGATGTGCGACCTGTGCAGGTCCTCCCGTCGGTTCAACGAGGTTTCGCGGTTCACCGCTCGACGCCCCTCGCGCGACAAGCGCGAACGCCTCAACGTGCTCGGTCTTCTCCTGTGCACCGATCTCGACTGTGCGGTCAAGGTGAGCGCCAAGCCGATCCGCCAAGGCTTCGGTCTTGAGGACGGCGACCGTGTCGAGGAACGCCGGGAAGGCTTGCGTGCACGCACGGTCGCCTTCATCCGGTCGGTGGCCGACACCGAACGGACCACGCGGCACAGAGGGTGAGCATCGGCCTTCGGCATTGGGGAGCGGCCGGTAGCGAGTTGGCGACGACAACTGCCGTATGCGCCTCCCCAGCGTCAGCATTCACACCGACCGGGCGGCCGATGGGCTGCACTGGGCGATCCCAATCATCAACGGTGAGACGGGCAGCCCGGTAATCGGCCGCACTCCAGTGGTTGCGCGGCCGATGCCAGCGAGATCGCGCGACTGCACGTCGAGGGCCTCAGCCCGGGTTGTCCCAGCGGAATTCGGTGGACACGAACGTCGACAACCGCGCGGAAGATCCGGCTGAGCTTCCTGGGCTGACGGAGATCAGTTCCCGGGCGGTGCGCCACTTGACCGCACGGAGGGCAAGCCGGCCCTGGGCGCTCGCGAGGCGCGGTCACCGTAAGGAACAGAGCCGACCCAACGCCAAACCAGGTGGGAAGACGTGAGCCGTGCGCCGACGGCCCGCGACCGTCCGCCGTCTCGTGCCGGCCCGTGACCGTCGCCGCCTCGTGCCGGCCCGTGACCGTCCGCCGCCTCCTGTCGGCCCGCGACCGGTCGCCGTCTCGTGCCGGGCCGTGCCATCCGGCGAGTCCGGCAAAGGGGGCTCGTGGAGGGGGACCGGCACCTAGTCTGGCGGGTGGATCACAGTGTGGTGGCTGGCGTGCTGCGCCATCGCGTCTGTTGGGAGGGGGTGGGGCAGTGACCACGCGTGTTCAGGGGCCGGCATGGGCGGTGGAAGGGCTCGGAGTGCGGGCCGGGAAGTACCCGTTGGCCGTGGAGGGCCCGGTGATGCGGGCGGTCGACCGCTTGGTGCCGGGTGTTTCCACCGTGACCCGCTACATCCGTTATCACTCGCTGTACGCGGCGATCGCCGCACATGCCGAGCGGAAAGCTCTGGACCTGGTCGCCTGCCGTCGGCTGGTCCGTCGCTGCGAGGTGTTGATGGCCGCGCTCCATCGTGATGCCGAGACCGCCGAGGACACGTGGTTCCCGCACGGCGTCGATCGGGTGCGGCGGTTCCGTACGCAGGAGCTGGACCTGGCCCGGGCGGCCGACGAAGAGAATCTGAACCAGTCCTATTCGCCGCGTCGTTGGGGTTTCTGGGACCAGTACGGAGGCTCGGCCACGGTTCTCCGGACCGTGGAGGTCCGGGACGGAGCGCTTCGGCCGGGTCGGCATCCCTGCCCTGCGGCCCTGCGCGAACTGTTCGCCCCGCTGCTCTCGCTCGCCGAGCGGGACGTGGTGCCCCTCGACGAGCTGGACCGGGCAGGTCAGGCCGCGCTCGGCGTACCGTCCCCGGCCGAGCAGGACTGGCTGACGCGGGTGCTGACAGCCACGGACAGCGGCGGCAGGCACGCACCTCGGGACTGGGAAGCGTCCGACCGCACCCGCAGGGCCGCCTTCCGGATCCTCGCCCGGGCGATCGTCCTGCACGGCCGGGACGGGCAGGACCACCAGGAGACGCTGCGCTCGGCCGTCGCCTTCGGCCAGGAGGTCACCACCGATCCGGTCCTGTCCGCCATTCCGGAGACGGCGGGCTGGCGAGGACTGCTGCTGCGTCACTACTCCGTGGGTGCCTGGCGCAGACTGTGGTCCGCTCTGGTTTCCAGCATCGGGTCCAAGGAGGGTGAGGCGGACCGGACGGCGCAGGAACTGCGTGACTGGCTGGCGGAGCAGGCCCCGGCGGGAGACGTACGGGGCGTCCTGCGCGATCTGCCGCCGCTCCAGGGTCCGGGCGGGGTGCTCCTGCCGGCCGAGCAGCGGCTTCTCGAGACGGGCGACGGCGGGCCCATGACCGATGTGAGGCTGCTGCTGGTGGGCGCTCTGCGGTCCAGGGAGGGGCACCTGCCCGACGACGTACGCGCCGTCTTCCTCGGCCGGCAGCGTCGTTCGGCGGAGTTCCTCGACCCGACGTGGGTCGACGGCCTCATCCATGACTACGGGGACCGGCCGGTCCGCGACCTGGCGGCCCGGCTGGTGGACGACATGCTGGCCCAGTCGCGCCGGGTGGCGCTCGCCAAGCTGCGCACCGACCCCGCGACAGGCGGGCTGAAGATCTTCTCGCGGCTGCACGTACGCAACGAGCGTTACTTCAAGACCGGGGACGAGGGTGATGCCGACATCGGCACGCGCATTCCCCAACTGGGTTTCTTCGGTCGGCAGCTCGGGCTCTTCGTCGTCCGGGACGGCTGTCACATCGTCACGGAACGCGGCCTCGGGATCCTGGAGGCGGGGCGGTGAGCGCGGCGCGGCACACCCGGTTCGCGTCCCCGTACAGCCTGCTGAGCGAGTGGGCCGTGCGGGCCGACAAACAGGCACTGCACGAAGTGCTCCTCCTCGGGTACACCGTCGACCTCCCCTTCCTGGAACGGTTCGCGATCCCGGCAGCACGTGGCCTGGGTGCCCGCACGGCGGTGATCGGCGATGCCGCCCAAGGGCTGTACGACCCGGTCGATGTGCGCATGGCGGGCCGCGACTATCTGCACGGCCTCGCCCGCTGCCGGGGGGCCTTCCACCCCAAGGTCGTCCTGCTGCTCGGGGAACACGCCTGCCGGCTGGCCGTCGGGTCGGGGAATCCGACACTGTCCGGCTGGGGGGCCAACGACGAGCTGTGGACCGTGGTCGAGACCGAGGACGGCGCCTCACATCCCCTGCTCGCCGACCTCGCGCACTGGTTGGAAAAGTTGCCCGACGTCGTGGGGATGGCCCGCTGGACGGCGGATCACCTGAGAGAACTCGCGAAACTGCTGTGCGAGCGGCACGCTCACGCCTCCGCCTGCCAGGGCTCCGGCCCACGGCTCGTGCACAACCTCCACCGGAGTCTGCTGGACCAGTTGCCGTCGGGCCCCGTCGACGAGGTCCGGGCGTACGCTCCGTTCATCGATCCCGAGGCCCGCGCGCTGCGCGCACTCGTCGACCGCATGTCCCCGGGGAAGGTCACGCTCGGCCTCCAGCCGCGCTGGTCGAGCTACGACGCCGAGACGGTCCAAAACGCGCTCGACGGCCGCGCTGTGGGCATCCGGCTCCTGGAGGAGACGCGGATGCGGCACGGCAAGTTCATCGAGTGGCGCACCGGTGAGCGCCGGCACGCACTCACCGGAAGCCCCAACCTCACCCGTGCCGCCCTGTGCGAGAGCACCGAGGGTGGGGGCAACTGCGAACTCGCCGTACTCTCCGCCGACACCCTGCCCCTGCTGCCGGAAGAAGGCCCCTCCACCGCGCTCGCCGACCTGAAGGGCCGCACCCTTCGGCCGCACCCCGCCGGTGACGGCCGCGCGCTCGTCCTGCTGGGTGCCAAGACGGACAGCGAGGGGCTCCACGTCCTACTGGCCTGCGGCGAACCGGCCCCCGTCCTGATCAGCACCTCCCCGGAGGGGGCGCCGGGCTCCTGGACCGAAGTGGGGCCCATCCCTCCCGGAAGGACGGAGTTCTCCTTCCCGACGCCGGACGTGCCCGGTGCTGCCGTGCGCGCCACGTGCGTCCGCCCCGACGGCAGCAGCGTCGAGTCGTCCGTGGTCTTCGTCTACAGCCCCGTTCAGTGCGCGCGTCGCTCCATCCACGACAGCGGGCCCCGGCTTAGGTACGACTACACCGCCCAGGCGCTCTTCACCGACGAACATGCCGCACGGCGCTTCGAGGCGGACCTCCTGCGGCTGCGCGAGTTCGCGGCCGACAGGTCCGTATCCCGGCCGAGTCCGGCGACGGAGGGTGCGGCGCACGCCGTGGTCACGAGCGATGTCGACCGCTGGGACGCCTACCTCGCCGACTGCCGCCGGATGCTCGGGCTGCCACTGACCGAGCTGGCGTTGGGCTCCGTGCAGATGGATCTGCCCCAGGCACCGGCCCCGGGGTGGACCGTCTCGGCGGTGACCTCCACCGCGACCGCAGGGGAGGACGAGGACGACGCCGCGGAAGCGGAGGGCGAGGACCCCGTCGAGGCCGAGGCACCGCGCGTCCCCAGCGTTCCCCCTGACCAGCGCCCCCGCTGCCGCAGTTGGGCGCGGCGCTGGGCCGACACGCTCGTCGAACCCGAGAGGCTCGTGGAACCGGGCACGCGCGACGGCTCCGGCACCGCTGCGGCGCCGCGACGGGCGCAACCGCTTCCGATACGGCTGCTGGTGGCGGGTCTGTACATCCAGCTCCTGGCCGCAAGGGTCTGGGACGACGACGATCACAGCTGGCGCGAGGATCTGAGCGGCCTTCTCGACGCCCTCGCGTTCGGGGACGGGCCGGGGGACGGTACGGCCGGACGGGAGGCGCCACCCGAGACCGGACGGCGTGTGGACGCGGTGGCGGCCGTCCTGATGACCCTGCTCAGCCAGGACGCCACCTTCACCGGTGGCGGCGAGCACGACGTGCTGGCCGCCCGCGCGTGGCGGAAGCACAAGCACATGATCGCCCGTGCCGACCCCGCCGAGGCAAAGGATCTGATGCTGCCACCGGAGCAGGCGCTCGCTCGCGTGGCGTCGTGGAGCGAGGTGGAACGGCTCGTGGCCCTTGCCGAGGAGGACGATCCGCACGCCGAGGCGATCGAGGAACTCTCCAAGGCGGGGTGGTCCGTCAGCTACGAGGACGGGATCTGGGAAGTCACCGGCTCTTTCGGAAACCCGGTCCCGGTCGTGGCCAGAGCCGCCGACCGACTCGGCCGCCACCACACCGGGAGCGTGCTCGTCCGTGCCACCGGAAGAAAGCGGTGGGCGTTCGCGGCCTGGGCCGGGTCCGGGCTAATCCTGCTCAATTCCCCGGCACGCGCGTGGCGCACGTACGAGGTGCGTGCCCCGGCCACTCCGGAGTCGCGGTTCGCCGGCGGCGACTTGTCCGCCGTCCCCGGCCTGGTGGGCGCACCGTCCCCGCTCCGCTCGGGCCCGCCCGATGCCTTGAGGACGGTCCTGGCCGAAGCGGGTTTGACGTACCCGGAGTTGATACGGCGACTGTTCGAGGACGTTCCGTGAGGACGTTCTCTGAGGCTCTGTGCTGCACGGAGTTGGATCGGCCCTGTCCGAAGCCGCCTCGCCGTACCCTCGGCCACGGCGGGCGTCACGAGTGGCGGCGGAACCGGCGTCGAAGAGGGCGGTGTCGTGGCCGACGGCAAACAGGCGGAGCGGGACCGGTCGCTTGCCGTTGTCCCGGTTCGGTGACGGGCGTGAGCGGTTGGCTGAGGGGGCCGTACGTTGACGGCATGAGAACCCGTATCGCCGTGGTCGGCAGCGGCCCTGCCGGCCTCACCTTCGCCCGCGTCCTGCACCGTCACGGCCACCCTGTCACCGTCCTCGAACGTGATGCCGCCCCCGACGCCCGGCCGCCCGGCGGCACGCTGGACCTGCACGAGGGGATGGGCCAACTGGCGCTGGAGAAGGCGGGACTGTCGGCCGAGTTCCAGGCGCTGTCCCGTCCCGAGGGCCAGGCCATGCGCATCCTGGACCCGGACGGGACCGTCCTCCGTGACTGGCGGCCCCGCCCGGGCGAACTGGCCAATCCGGAGATCGACCGGGGGCAGCTCCGCGACATGCTGCTCGGCCCTGTTGAGGTGCGGTGGGGGCGGCGCGTGACGGAAGTGGTGCCGAAGGGGCGGGACGGCGTGCTGGTCCGTTTCGCGGACGGGCAGGAGGAGACGTTCGACCTGGTGATCGGCGCGGACGGCGCCTGGTCCCGGGTCCGGCCGGCGGTTTCGTCCGCGACGCCGCAGTACACGGGCGTCACCTTCGTCGAGACCTCCCTGGACGACATCGACAGCCGCCACCCCCGCCTCGCCCGGCTGGTCGGCGACGGTTCCGTGGCCGTGTACGGCGTGAACCGCTCGCTCGTCGCCCAGCGCAACAGCGGTGGCCACGTCAAGGTGTACGCCCAGTTCCGGGTGCCGCTGGGCCGGCAGGCGCACCCTGACCGGGAGCCGGCCCCGGACCACCGCCCGGACCCGGACGATGCCGAGGCTGTGCGCTCACGCCTGCTGGCTCTTTTCGACGGCTGGGACGCTTCCGTCCTCGATCTCCTCCGCCAGGGCACGGCTTTCGTCCACCGTCCCTCCACGCCCTGCCCGCTCCGCACACCTGGGAGCACGTCCCCGGGGTGACGCTGCTGGGCGACGCCGCCCATCTGATGCCTCCGCTGGGGGTGGGCGCGAACCTCGCGATGCTGGAAGGCGCCGAACTCGCCGAGTCCCTCGTCGCGGCCGACGGCTCCGGGGAACCGGACGAGGTGGTGCGCACCTTCGAGGAACGGATGTGGGCGCGGGCCGGCAGGTGGGCGAGGATGACGATGGCCGGTCTGGAGCGGCTCGTGGGCCCGGACCCCTCCGAAGCCCTCGCCCTCTTCGACGAGGTTCAGCCGTCCTGACCGCCGGGCCCCGCACCGCCTGCCGCCCGGCGGTCCCGGCCCATGTGACCCCGGCCCGATGGCCCCGGGGTGCGGGGCTCCGGCCCGTGTGGGGCCGGTCCGTGTGCGTCCGGCCTGTGTGGGGCCGGCCCGCGCGGGGCCGGAACGTGGAGGGCCGGGGCGGCGGTGCGCCCCGGCCCATGGCACCGTGTGCGCGGTTCCGTCAGGCGCCCGGCGGTATCCGGGACGGCCGTGCCGGGCCGCGGGCGAGGCGGTAGCCGCCGAGGCCGAAGAGGAGGGTGAGAACCCCTCCCGCGACCGTCCAGACCCAGCGGTCGGACCACCAGCCGGAGGACCAGCCGTCCTCCGGCTCGACGGTCGCGGAGGCCGTCTGCCGGGTGGCGCTCGGACTCGGCTCGCCGTCGTCCTTCTCGTTCTGTCCGTCCTCGACGGAAGCACCGGGGACCAGGGGAGTGGACAGGGCGCCGTCGACCGCGTGCGCGCCGCCGGCGTTCTTGGTGGTGGCCTCGACCTGCGCCCGGACCGGGAGGCCGAGGTCCTTCTCAGGGGCGTCGGTGACGGTCAGCCGCAGGTAGTAGCTGCCCGGCAGCGGGTGGTCGGACCACGGGTCGGCCAGGGAGTGCACCGTGCGCACAGTGCAGGACAGCTCGACCGATTCCGCATCCTGGGCGGCGACCCGGCTCTGCATGCCGTACATGCACGGCTGTCGGCGGCGCAGACCGTCGTACACGTCGATGCGCCAGGTCGCCTCGCCGTGCCGGGCGGACGACTCCGGCAGTGTGACCTTGGCCTTCATCGTGGCGCGCTGCCCGGCGTCGACGGGGAACGCCCAGTACAGGTAGTCGCCGCTGGACGCGCTCGCAGTGGCCGACTGTCCGGGCGGAACGGCTGGTGCGTCACGGAAGCCGGTGCCGGCCCGGGTCGGCCCGGCCGAGCTGTCCCCGGCGTCGGGCGAGGGGGTGTCCGCGACCGCGGTGCCGGTGAAGGTGAGAGCGGCTGCGCAGGAGAGCACCGCGATCGCCATCATGCGGGTGAGTCGCATCAGTTGGTCCTCCTGGCGGCGTCGTTCCAGCGCGAGAGCCAGCCCCACAGCAGACCGGCCAGCAGGCCGGTGAGGGCCAGCACGCCCAGCAGCCACCAGCCGCGGCCCAGGCCGAAGGAGGCCACGTCGGACGCCTCGTCCGGGCCGTCCACCAGGTCGATGGTCAGCTCGACGGGCAGGCCGGGTTCCCTCTTGACGGAGGCGGGCGCGGAGAAGGAGTTGCTGACCTGGAGGCAGACGGTCTCCTTGGCCGACTCGCCGTCCTCGTCCTCATCCTCGTCGTCGTCGGCCTGTGCCTTCGGGTAGCGCAAGCCGGTGGAGATCAGGTCGGTGCGTCCGTCGCCCGCCTCGGAGCCGCGGACGATCTCCCGGCCGTGAACGGTGACGGCACGCAGGAGGACGCCGTAGTCGTTGTCCACGGCGCGGTCGGCGCCGATGCTCACGGAGGCGCGCAGCTCCTGGCCGGGGGCGACGTCCACCCGGTAGAAGCGGTGCTGGCCGAACTTCTCCCGGTCGGTGTAGAGGCCGGGGCGCAGCCGGGGGGCTTCCGAGCACTGCTGCGCGCCTTCGGTCGCCACCGGAACGGCGATCGGGTCGGCCGTACGGTCGACCAACTGACTCACCCGGTCGGACAGTTCGTCGGTGCGCCTGACCGAGGTGTACGTACCACCGGTGGCCTCCGCGATACAGCTGAGCTGCTCACGGGTCTTGGCGTCGGGGACCAGGCCGAGCGTGTCGACGGTGAGGTTGATGCCCTTGGCGGCGATCTCGCGCGCCACCTCGCACGGGTCGAGCGGTGCGCAGGTGTCCTCTCCGTCGGTGATGAGGACGATGCGGCGGGAGCCCTCGCCACCCTCCAGATCGTCCGCCGCGGCCATGAGGGCCGGGCCGATGGGGGTCCAGCCGGTGGGTGCGAGCGTCGCCACGGCCGTCTTCGCCTCGGTGCGGTCCAGCGGGCCGACCGGGTAGATCTGCCGGGTGTCCTTGCAGCCGACCTGACGGTCCTCGCCGGGGTAATGGGCGCCCAGGGTCCGGATGCCGAGCTGTACCTCGTCCGGCACCGCGTCGATGACTTCGTTGAACGCCTGCTTCGCCGCGGCCATCCGGGACTTGCCGTCGATGTCGCGTTTCCGCATGGAACCGCTGACGTCGAGTGTCAGTTCCACTTTGGGGGCGTCCTTGTCCGACGTGGGCTCGGCGGTTGCGACGCCGGTCGGCACAAGCCCGAGAGTCAAGGCCGCGAGCAGGGTACAGGCCCCGGTCACCAGCCGTCTTCTGAAGATCATCAACAGATCGTATTGAGGATTCAGCAATGATCCAAAACGGTGGCGACCAGGGGGTATTGGGCATCCAGCCCGGCCGTCGCCGGCGTCGCAGCGAGGCGGGGACGGCCTTGCGGCCGGCTCGCCCGGCCGGCCCGTGACCGTTACGTGTTCCCGGCTACTTGCCCACCGCTACTTGTCCACGGCGAACCGCATCAGGGACTGTTCGTTGCCCTGCTTGATCTTCCCGGTCTCGTTGATCACCTTGAGCTTCCAGCCGCCGCCGGTACGCGTGGCCTTCGCGATGGCACAGCCGTTGTCGCTGGTGAGCAGGCTCGGCCAGATGTCGGCGACCTGCTGGCTGCTGCCGCCCGTCGCGTCGTACACCTTGAAGCTGATGTTGCGCGCCTTGTTGAAGGCGCTGCCCTTCTTGTAAGCGGCGGCGACGAACACGATGGAGGTGATGTTGGACGGGAGCTTGTCGAACTCGACGGTCACCGTCTCGTCGTCGCCGTCCCCGTGGCCGGTCTGGTTGTCACCGCTGTGCACCAGCGAGCGATTCCCCATCGGGTCGAGGGAGTCAAGACCGGCCAGCCGCACCGGGTCGGGCCCCTGCATCGCGATCGCGATCAGGTCGAGGTCGGTGCCGGCCTTCCGGCGGAGCTTTCCCAGTACACCACCGCTGCTGCCGGCGGTCGGGTCCCAGGAGACCCCGATGGAAAGATGGGTCACCCCGTCCAGGTCGGCCGGCTCGTCTTCCTTCGTCAGCGTAATCATGGGTAATCCTCCAGGTCGGATATGTGCCAACAGTGTGCCTGGTGCCGTTCCGCTCCGACCCACCGGGTTTGAGGTGCGCAACCGTCCTGGCGCGGTACGCCACCGCCCGCCCGGCTGTCGTAGCGGGAAGCGCGTCCGGTCTCCTCGCGGTGGGCGGGGCACCCCGGTGCCGTGGTGGTGACGTACTGGCCTCCGGGCACGGCCCCGCACGAGTTGCCGGGCGACTGCACCAGAGCGGTACCGGCCCCGGACCTCTGGTGACCACCCGTCACCCGGCTGTGCGCAGGACAGGACCGGAGGCAGCGACGTACCCGGCGCCATGGCTCGTCGCCGTCGCCGAGCTCGGCCGCAATCCCCCGGTCAAGGACGAGACCGCCCACTCGCGCCAGTCCTCCGTCAGCGGGCTGATGTTCACCTATCCCGTCCACCAGGCCGCGGACATCCTCTTCTGCAAGGCCAACCTCGTCCCGGTCGACCAGGACCAGCTCCCTCATCTCGAGACCACGCGGACCGCCGCCCGCCGCTTCGACGACCGGTACGGCGCCGGCGCCGCCGTGTTCCCCCAGCCCGACGCCCTGCTGTCGAGCGCGCCTCCTGCTCGGTACGGACGGCACCAAGATCAAGAGTCGGGGGAACGCCATCACGCTGGCCGCCGACGCCGACGAGACCACCCGTCTGATCAAGGGTGCCAAGACGGACGCCGACCGACACATCACCTACGACCCCGCCGCCCGGCCAGAGGTGTCGTCCCTGCTCCTCCTGGCGGCGCTCTGTCAGAACCTCGCCCCCGAACGGGTCGCCGCCGACATCGGTTCCGCGGGGTCCGCCGCGCTGAAGAGGACGGTGACCGAGGCGGTCAACGAACACCTGGCGCCGGTCAGGGCTCCCCGGAGGGAGTTCGCGCAGGATCGCGCCCGCCTCCGCCGCACGCTGCGCGAAGGCAAAGCGGGCCGGAGAGATCGCCGACACCACCCTCGCCGAGGTGCGTACCGCCATGGAAAGCCGTTACTGACAGCCGGCCGCCGGCCCCGCCCTTCCGGAGCGGCCGGCGGCTGTGCCGGCCCGGTGGAAAGCGGGGGCGGCGGCTGATTGTCGTCGATGCCCGGGCGGGTATCGCCGTCCCTCTGCCTGGAGTCCGGCACTCTCTCCTGCGGTGTGCGGATCTACGGCAGGACGGGCCCCACCAACGGCGCCCTGTCCGGGATGGCCGCCACCGGGGACGGCACCCACCGGATGGCCTTCAACATCAACGGGGACTGGTCCGAGGACGCCTCCACCTACGTCGGCGTCGTCGAGGCGGAGTTCTGCGACAGCCCCGGGCCGGTGGGGGAGCCAGGCAGGGCAAGGGGCCGGCCCGGGCGTCCTCCGGCCGCCGCCCGCCCCGGGTGTTGCCCGGCTCCCGGCCGCCGAGCGGGTCGGGTACGGCCGGGGGCGGCGCGTGCGGGCTGCCGTCCCCCTCGGGGAGGGCTAGACAGGGACCATGCAGACCTTTCTTCCCTTTCCGGACTTCGCCGCTTGTGCCGCGGTACTGGACGTGCGGCGGCTGGGCAAGCAGCGGGTGGAGACCATCCAGGTGCTGCGCGGACTGACGGTGCCGGGGTACGGCTGGCGGCACCATCCGGCCGTGCGGATGTGGACCGGGTACGAGGAGGCCCTGGTCCGCTACGGGCTGGAGATGTGCCGCACCTGGAGCGCCGGAGGCAGGGCCGACACCTGCGCCGCGACCCTGGCCCAGGACTTCGCAGGCCGGCCCCGCGCGTACGCCGAACTGGAGGCGGCCGGCGAGCTGCCCAACTGGCTCGGCGACACCGGCTTCCACCGCAGCCACCAGTCCGCCCTCGTCACCAAGGACCCGGCGTTCTACCGGCCGCTCTTCCCCGACATCCCGCAGGGGCTCCCGTACGTCTGGCCCGTGTCGGACCGGGCGCGCGACGGGTGACGGCGGACGGACGGTGGGCCACCGTGCGGGGTGGGGGCGGCGCGTGCACCGTCCGGTGCGCCCGCCTTCCGTTGTGTCCGCCGTCCGGTGCGCCCTTCCCGGATGCCGGTCCTTCCGGCGGGTACGTCCGTACGTCCCCGCGCGATGTGCGGGCCCTGCGCGGCGGAATGCCGGCTTCCTCGTCCGTAACCGGCCGGTTGTGCTCAACTCCCGTACCGTACGGGCCATTTCGGCGCACGGCGTCCCGTGCTGGACTAGTCTTCTGCGTCACATCGATCACCCGTCACCGGGCGGATGCGTTCCATGGGGGAGCCGTGTGTGAAGAGGTGTTCGAGAAGATGCTCGTCGAGCGGGGATTCTTCGCCGGCCTTCTCGCGCGGTCACCGTCCGGCAGAGGGTGCGAGCCGCTGTACGGGCCCGATCTGCCGGTCGTGTTGCTCACCGGCGGCCCCGGTATGGGCAAGAGCCGGCTGCTGCGCGAGGTACGGGACCGGTTCGCCGCCAAGGTCCCGGTGATCCACCTCGACTGCCGTTCGACGGTGTACGAGGACCGGGCCGGCCCGGAACCGGGCGCCCGCTCGGACACGACGGAAGTCCTGGTCGAGGTGGCCCGGCGGCTGTCCACCTGGCAGGGCGCGGGCGGCTCCTTCGCCTTCCCCCGGCTCTTCACCGGGCTCGTGGTGCTCGCCACCGGAGCGGCGGCCGGCACCACGGAGGCGGTCGCGACGGAGGCCGAACGGTACGAGGAGCTGCCGCAGAAACGGCGCCTGCGCGGCCTGGCCGGCGGCGACTTCTGGCACGGTGTCGTCAGAGGCTCGATCCGCAATCTGCTGACCACCCTGACCGGGGCCGCTTTCGACCCGTTCTCCGCGGCGGTGATGAACGGGGTAGTGGACGCCGTCTTCGAACGCCTCGCCCCGCGCGGACGGGCCGAACTGGAGCGGATCTACGGCACCTATCCGGGCGCGGCCGGCCAGCCCAAGCACGGGCTGCGCAACCTCGCCGCCGACTTCCAGGCGGGCGGGGAGGCGCGGGAGCTGGCCGAAGGGTTCCTCTTCCGGGCGCTGCGCGAGGACATCGAGGCCGGCTACACCTCGCCGTCCGGCTGGTTGCGCCGGGTGGGGCGCCCCGGGCTCCTGCTGGACCACGCGGAATGGCCGCTGGGGGAGCGGCTGCTGCGCGCGGTGCTGGCCGACCGGCGGGGCGGGCAGCGGGACCGGACGGTGATCGTGGGCACCGCGCGCCGAGCCGACGGCGGTGCCTTCCTCTACGGAGGGCTCACCTCGCAGGAGGCCGGACACGCGGCGGAGTTCCGGCCCGGTGAGGGGAAGCCGCCGCCGTGGACCCGGGACGAGGACGGGGCGCCCGAGCGGACACCGCTCGCACGCGGTGTGCTGCTGCTGCGCATGCCGTTCCTCACCGGGGACCAACTGCGCCGGGTGACCGAGCGCATGCAGACCCGTACCCAGCCGGAGGGCAGCGCCAACCGCCGCCGTATCGATGCGGCCGTGGCCCGGCTCAGCGGCGGACGCCCGCACACCGTGGCGCGGCTGGCCGCCGCGGCTGCCTCGTTCCGGATGCCGGCCGACGCCAACGACCGCGACCTGCTGGCCGCCCCGCTGCGGATGCCCGCCGACAGCGCGTCGGAACAGCCGGTGGCCGAGGTGCTGGTGCGGGAACTGCTGCTGGACCAGCCCCCGGTGCGGCTCCCGAGCGAGCACCGCGACCACTGGCTGGACCTGCTCACCCACCTGTCCGTGGCGCACGACGAGGAGTGCGCCGAAGTGCTGCTGCGCCACCACCAGGCCGGCCGTCTGCACCAGTTGACGGCCCGCCGGGTCGCGGAACTGCTCACCGACACCGGCTGGCCGAGCTGCGAGCGGCACTTCATCGGCGACTTCGGGCTGCGCCAGCTGTTGCTGTACCGGCTCTACGGTCTGCGTCCCGACGGCGCGGCCTGGTACGCGGACCACCATCTGCTGCGTGACCACTACGCGGACCGCGAGGGAGGACCGGTGGCGGCCGGGCCGTTCCGTTCGGCGACGGCGCACCGGATGAACCACCACCTGGTCTCCGGCGGCGCCCAGGACGTGGTCAGCCACCTGGCGGACACGCTGCCCGGTCGCCCCGAGGAGTGGTGCGCCGAACTGCTGGAGATCGCGCAGGCGCCGTACCCGGGCGGGGCGGACGCCCGGCGGGAGCGGGCGCAGGGTCTGGTCGCGGCGGACGGCCCGGCGCTGCGCCGCACGGTGGACCAGCTGCTGCACGCGGTCTGGCTGTGCCAGGAGCGGACCAGACCGACCGGACCGGAGATGGCCCGCACGCTCTCCCGGCTGCTGGGACTGCTGTCGATCATGGAATTCGACGGCGCCGGCCGGCTCAGCGACACCGCCACCGTGTGGAGCGACAAGGCCGTGCACGAGCAGCCGCTGCTGCCTTGCACCTGTACCGGTCAACTCGGGCGAAGGGGATGACGGGGATGCCCATGCGGCAGCGAATACGGCACGTCTGGCGGCCTCTGTGGCGAAGAGCGGTGCTGACGGGCAGACCCATGTGGCAGCGCATTCTGTGTGCGCTGCTGGTGGCGGGGGCGGTGACGGTGTTCTTCTGGAAGGTGTGGCCGGTCATCCGCGCGCCGGAAACCTGTGCCTCCGGTGTCGAGCGCAGCGGTGGCGAGTGCATCGGCGTCAACGCGGACGGCTACGACTTCGGCACGGCCGAGATCACGGACGTGGCCCGGGCCATCGCCGACGAGAACGCCAGGATCCGCGACGAACCGCACGTCACGGTGGCGATGGTGCTGCCCCTCCAGTCGGACGACGCGGCGACGCGCCGGCAGATGCGCAGTGATCTGCAAGGCGCCTACCTGGGGCAGCGGCAGGCCAACCGGGGCAAGGGGGAGCCGCCGAAGATCCGGCTGGTGCTGGCCAACCCCGGCCGCGGCTACGGGCAGCACGAGAAGGTCGTGACGAGGCTGCTGGAGATGGCCGACTCGTCCGAGGACCGGCTCCGCGCCGCGACCGGTTTCAACCTCAGCCTCCACGAGACGCGGGACGCCATCGCACGGCTGACCCGGCACAAGGTCCCGGTACTGGCCTCCCGCATCAGCAGCGACACGATCACCAATGTGGACTCGCCGGACGGCACCGTGAAGCCGCTCTTCCCGGGGCTGGCCCGGATCCTCCCGACCAACCACGACGCGGCCGACGCGCTGGCCGACTTCCACGGCGGCCGGCAGGACGAGAAGACGGTGCTGGTCTTCGACAAGCGCTCCGGTGACTCCTACAACCAGTCGTTGGCCAAGGCGTTCAGCGGGATCGAGGAGGAGGGGCCGCCCGGGCCCCGCGCCATGTCCTTCGAGTCGCCCGGCATCGACCGGAAGGGCGGCACCGGCAACCAGTTCACCGACCTCGCGCACAACATCTGCGACTCCGCGGCCGAGACGGTCTACTTCGCGGGCCGCTCACTGCATCTGCGGATGTTCGCGCTGAAACTGGCCCAGACGCCGTGCAAGGACCGTCACTACACCGTGGTCAGCGGCTCCGACGCCGCCTCGCTGCGGCAGGCCATGAGCGCCGACGACTGGGAGCAGCTGCGCGGTCGCGGGGGCATGCCCAAGGTGACGGTACGGTACGCCGCCCCGGCGCACCCGGACGCCTGGCGCCGGACTCTGGCCGAGTGGGACGCGAAGTGGAAGGCCAGGCACCACAGGACGCCCACCGACGAGGACCGCCCCGCGTATCTGACCGAACCCCGCGACGCGCTGAGAACTCTCGAGGAGCGTATCGAGGACGTCCGCCGCGACGGTGTGCGCCTCGGTGGCCGCCCCGATCTGGAGGACTCCCGCACGATCCTCGTCTACGACGGCCTGGTCACCATCGGGGAGGCCCTGCACCAGGCCCAGGGCGGGGCTTCCGCCGTGCCCGGCCGTGAGCGGGTCGGTCAGCAGTGGGCGCTGCTCCAGTCCCGCCACCGGGTGCGGGGCGCCAGCGGCTGGATCTGTCTGACCAACGGCGGCAACCCGTACGACAAGCCGGTTTCCGTCGTGGAACTGGACCCGGCTCCCGGGCGGAACACCGGCGGCAGGCTGAAGTTCGTCGGCCTGGGCTGGCCCACGGGACGGGAACAGCCGGAGAACTGCGTGATCCCCGGCGACCCCCGTTAGCCGGCCGCGGCTGCCCGCGGCCCGGCTCTGCGGGCGGCGGCGAGGCATCCCTCCGCCCGGACGCGGCCTTTGTCGGAAAGCCCTGGTGGAGAGCGGCGAGGGAAAAGCGAGAAATCTGTGGGTTGCTCCTGTTTGAGCCTCGCGCATCGGGTACCCGCCGCCCCAGACAGAGATCGCATCCCACACCAATCGAGGAGGGATTCGTCATGGCCGAGAACCAGGGCAACTTCGCGAACGACCCGCAGCGCGCTTCCGAGGCCGGTCAGAAGGGCGGCCACCAGAGCGGTGGGAACTTCGCCAATGACCCGCAGCGCGCTTCGGAGGCGGGCCAGAAGGGCGGTCACGAGAGTGGCGGCAACTTCGCGAACGACCCGCAGCGCGCTTCGGAGGCGGGCCAGAAGGGCGGTCACGAGAGCGGCGGCAACTTCGCCAACGACCCGCAGCGTGCCTCGGAGGCCGGTCAGAAGGGCGGCCACCAGAGCGGTGGGAACTTCGCCAACGACCCGCAGCGCGCCGCCGAGGCGGGCCAGAAGGGTGGCCGCAACAGCGGAGGCGGCCAGACCGGGCGCTGATTCGTCGGGAGACGAGCAGGGCCAACCACTCCGCCGTGTCTCCTGGGACCGGTGGGCCGGGTGTCATCACGCCCCGGCCCACCGGTCTTCCCGTGTGTCCGCCGGGGCCGCACCCTCCGCCGCCGGCCGCAGCACGAGAGCGGCCCGGCCACGTCGCCCCGCCACGGCTCCCACGGCGGAATCGTGGCGGGCCGCTGCCCGTGCCCCCTGCCGGGGCCGACGGACCGCCGTGGGACGATCGGCCCATGGGCCAAGGCGACGGATATCTCCTGGACAACCGGCAGACCGAGGCGGGCACACGCTTCGACGCGCTGTCGGAACTCTTCGACGCCTCCACCTTCCGGCACTTCGAGGCGCTGGGGATCGAAGAGGGATGGCGTTGCTGGGAGGTCGGTGCCGGCGGCCCCAGTGTCCCCGCCTGGCTCGCCGCGCGGGTCGGTCCCCGCGGGCGTGTCCTCGCCACCGACATCGACGTGTCCTGGACGGGCGCCGCAGCTGGGGCAGGGGCCGAGGTACGCCGTCACGACGTGGCCGTCGACCCGCCCCCGCCAGGCCCGTTCGACCTGGTGCACGCCCGTCTCGTCCTCGTCCACGTCGAGGACGGCGACGCCGCGCTGCGCTCCATGGTCCAGGCGCTGCGCCCCGGCGGGACGCTGCTGATCGAGGACGCCGATCCCGCCCTCCAGCCGTTGATCTGCCCCGACGAGTACGGCCCCGAGCAGCGGCTGGCCAACCGGCTGCGCAACGGATTCCGGGAACTGCTCCGGCAGCGTGGCGCCGACCTGGCGTACGGGCGCAGGCTGCCGCGACTGCTGCGCCAGGCCGGTCTGGAGGACGTCCGGGCCGACGCCTACTTCCCGGTCACCTCGCCCGCTTGCGACGCCCTGGAGGCGGCGACCGTCCAGCAGGTGCGGGGCAGGCTCGTCGCGGCGGGCCTGGCCACCGACGAGGAGATCGACCGGCACCTCGCCCATGTCGCGGCGGGACGCCTCGATCTGGCGACCTCCCCGATGATCTCCGCCTGGGGCCGCCGGCCCGCCTCGCGCCCCTGACGTGGCGCGTGCTGCCTGCCGGCCGTCACCGACCGCCGTCGTCCGGCGGCGCTCACCGCTGTGACGGCGGCCCCGGCGCGACCGGTGAGCCGGTGATCCAGTCGTAGACCTTCTGCGCGTCGATGTCGCGCTGCCCGCCGGGGAAGAACAGCCCCGCGTGGGCGAAGGCCGGATCGGTGGCTGTGTCCGGCACGTACGGAACGGCGACGCAGCGCATCCCCGCCCGCCGGGCGGCCTCCGCACCGGGCGGGGCGTCCTCCAGGACGACGCACGTACTCGCGGGGACCCCGAGCCGGCGGGCCGCCTCCAGGAAGACGTCCGGTTCCGGTTTGCCATGTGCAACCTCTTCCGCCGACACCCGCAGCGGCAGCAGCGCATCCAGACTCGTGGCGCCCAGCACCGCGTCGATGGCGGCGCGGGACGATCCGGATGCCACCGCCATGGGGAGCCCCGCGGCGTGCAGCAGCTCGACCAGCTTCCGCATCTCGGGGAATACCTCGGTGCCGGAGCGCGCTAGCTCCAGATACAGCCGGTTCTTCTCCGCGAGCAGCGTGTCCAAGGACGCGTCCAGCCCGTGTTCGCGGCGGAGGATCTCCAGGGTCTCCCGGGTGCCGATCCCGATGAAGCGCGTGTGCTGTTCCCAGGTGAATCCGGGCACACCGTGTGCGGCGAGCAGACGTCTGCCCGCCTCGTAGTAGTTCGGCTCACTGTCGACGAGGGTGCCGTCCAGGTCGAAGACGACCGCGGGCCCGGCCGGGAGACTGTTCATGCGTTCCAGCATGCCAAAGACATGCGATTTGGTTGCAGGTGGGAAGGGGTGCTTTCCTCTTCGTACCAGCATGTGGACAGTGGCCGGGCCGACCGGCCGGAAGAGGAGGGGTTTTGGAGAAGTCGCTTCGGCAGCCCGGGGGATGGACCCCAGCAACACCTCTCCTCCGTCGCACCGTCGCGGCACTCGGCCCCGAGCCCTCCCGCAGGGCGCGCGTGTCCGCACGCGCTGTCCTCGGCATCGGACTGGCGGTCACCCTCTGCGCGCTCGTCGGCCTGCCGCTGCCCGCAACGGTCGCCGGCGGCCTCGTCGCACTCCTGGCGCTGTTCAACGTGGCGGACAGCACGGTACGGCAGCAGGCAGTCACCACACTGCTGCTGCCCGCAGCCGGGTTTCCGGTCCTGGCGCTGGCCGCCGTGCTGCACGGGCTGCCGGTGGCCCGGGACGCGGCCTTCCTCGCCGTCGTCTTCGCCGGGGTCTACGCACGCCGCTGGGGGCCGCGCGGCAACGCGGTCGGGATCTTCGCCTTCATGCAGTTCTTCGCCGCGCAGTTCCTGCACACCGGTCCGGCACAGCTGCCGCTGACCCTCGCCGCGGGGACGCTCGCGCTGGCCGTCGCCGCGCTGACCCGCTTCGTCCTGTGGCCACTGGAACGCGGCACCGCACCGCAGCCCGCCCTCGCCCCGGTCGGCGGCCGGGGTCTCGCACGGCCCACCACCCGCCTCGCCTTCCAGGCGCTCGTCGCCTGCGCCCTCGCCCTCGTCGCCGGGCAGCTCCTCTCCCTCGACCGCTGGTACTGGGCGGTCGGCGCCGCCTGGTGGATCTTCGTGAACACCGCATCCCGCGGCGAGACCCTGGTGCGCGGTTTCCGCCGCGTGCTGGGTACGGCCACCGGGCTCGCCGCGGGACTGCTGATCGCCCTGCCCGTGCACGGGGCCGTCGCCCCCACCGCGGTCGTGGTGGCCGTCTGCGTCTTCGGGATCTTCTTCAGCGCACCGCTGTCCTACTCCTGGATGATGTTCTTCGTGACGCTGATGGTGGGCATGCTCTACGGCCTGCTCGGCGTCCTCCACCCCGGGCTGCTCGCCCTGCGGCTGGAGGAGACCGCCGTCGGCGCGCTGTCGGCCGCGCTCGCCGTCGCGCTGGTGCTGCCCGTCACCACGCACGCCGCCACCGAGGTGTGGATACGGCGCGCCGTGCACTGCGTCCACGAGTGCGCCCTCGATGCGGCCCGCCGTCTCGCGGGCGAGCCGGGCCGGAGCCCGCAAGCGCGCATCGCCGAGCTGGAACAGCTCCTGGGGCGCGTACGGCTGTCCGTGGCACCCCTCGTCCATCCCCTCAGCCCATTGCGCGCCCGCAAGGCGCGCGCCCGCCGGGTGCTCGCCCTGCTCGACGACTGCGCCCGCCAGGTACGGGGCCTGGCGGAAGCCGCCGCCGACCCGGTGGCCTCGCACGACGCTTCCTAATGCTGTTGTCAAGCGGCCGTAGTCACTGGAGGCATGACTTGATAGCGCCGTCGGTCACGGATCAGGGCCCACAGGACGTTGACGCG
>NZ_JODR01000023.1 GCF_000725885.1 Streptomyces albus subsp. albus
GGCCCGGGGTGGTGCGGTTTGCGGCGGGGCCGGTGGGGCTCGTGCCGGTGGAGGTGCGGTCGGCGGTGGCGGGGCCCGCGGTGGTGCGGCCGGAGGGGATGGCGTCCGCGGTGGTGGGGGCGGGAAACGTAGGGCCGCCGGCGGCTGGGCCCGGGGCGGCAGGGCCCGGGTTGGGGCCGCCGTCGGGGACGGTGCCGGCGGTGGCGGGGCCGGTGGCGCTCGTGGCGGGGGCCGTCGGGGTGTGGCCGGTGAGGGCGTCGCCGCGGGCTTGCGAGGGGTCGCGCGGCTGCGGGGTGTCGTACGGCTGGGCGTCCGTCTCCCTCATGCTCATGCCCAGCACTCTGCCTGTCCGGACTGACAAGCAAAAGCGACGATTCGTGACGGGTACCCATTAGCATCGCTGTCGTGTTCAGCGCCGACCGGCTCCGCGCCCTCCACGCCGTCGCCCAGCACGGCTCCCTGGCCCGCGCCGCCCGGGTCCTGCACATCACCCCCTCCGGCGTCTCCCAGCAACTGGCCAAACTGGAACGGGAGACGGGCCACACCCTGCTGGAACCGCACGGACGCGGGGTCCGGCTCACCCACGCCGGACGGGTCCTGGCCGGGCACGCGGCCCGTGTCGTGGCCCAGCTGACCGCCGCCGAGACCGACCTGGCCGACCTCCGGGACGAGATCCTCGGACCCCTGCGGATCGGCGGCGTCGGCAGCTCGCTGCGCGCCCTGATGCCCGACGTGCTCGCCACCCTCACCGCCGCGCACCCCCGGCTGCAGGTGACCGTCGAGGACGGGGAGGCCGTGGACATGGTGCCGCGGCTGTCGGGCGGCGAACTGGACCTGCTGCTCATCGAGAGCTGGCTCAACCGCCCCATGCCGCTGCCCGAGGGCGTGCGGGTGGCCACCCTCGCCGAGGAGGACGTGAGCGTCGCCCTGGCCACCGGGCACCCGCTCGCGGACCGCGCCACCGTGGACCTGGCCGAACTGGGCGACACCGCCTGGGCCGCCTGCCCGGCCGGTACGGAACCGCACGAGGCGCTGGTGCAGGCGCTCCGCTCCAGGGGAGTCGAGCCCCGGATGCGGTACACCCTCACCGAGTACGCCACCCAGCTCGCGTTCGTGGCCCGCGGACTGACCGCCGCACTGGTCCCCGGCATGGCGCAGACGCCCTGCCCGCCCGGGGTGCGGTTCGTACCCGTGGATCCCCCGCTGCGCCGCGAGGTGCGGGCCGCCTGGCGCGCGGGCGGCGACAGCCCCTCCGTACGGGCGTGCCTGGCCGCGCTGAGCGCGCACGGCGACGGCGGCTGACGCGGCGGCCCGGACGGCGGGCCCGGACCCGCCGCCCGGCGTCCGGCGGACCCGCCGGACGGGGCGGGAACGCCCGCCGCCGGTCGTCGTCGCCGCGTGGAAGGATGGGCGCAGCAGACAGCGCAGAACATCCGCGAGCGACTCGCGAGAGTGGGGAGATCACCAAGTGCCTGGCACGAATCTGACGCGCGAAGAGGCCCAGCGGCGGGCACAGCTGCTCACCGTGGACTCCTACGAGGTCGAGCTGGACCTCAGCGGCGCGCAGGAGGGCGGGACCTTCCGCTCGGTCACCACCATCCGCTTCACCGCCGCGGAGGCCGGTGACACCTTCGCCGATCTGGTGGCACCCACGGTGCACGAGGTGACCCTCAACGGGACGCCGCTGGACCCGGCCGCCGTCTTCGCCGACTCCCGCATCGCCCTCACCGGTCTGACCGCCGGCCCGCAGGAGCTGCGCGTGGTCGCCGACTGCGCGTACACCAACACGGGTGAGGGCCTGCACCGTTTCGTGGACCCGGTCGACGACCAGGCGTACCTCTACACCCAGTTCGAGGTGCCGGACGCGCGCCGGGTCTTCACCACCTTCGAGCAGCCGGACCTGAAGGCCACCTTCCAGTTCACGGTCCGCGCCCCCGAGGGCTGGACGGTGATCTCCAACTCCCCGACGCCGGAGCCGACGGACGACCACGTGTGGCGGTTCGCGCCCACGCCCCGCATCTCCACGTACATCACGGCGATCATCGCGGGTCCGTACCACTCCGTGCACAGCACCTGGGAAGAGAAGGGGGGCCAGGGCGAAGCCGGGTCCGCGGGCCGCAGCGTGCCGCTGGGCATCTACTGCCGTCCCTCGCTGGCCGAGCACCTGGACGCCGACGCCATCTTCGAGGTCACCCGGCAGGGCTTCGACTGGTTCCAGGAGAAGTTCGACTACCCGTACCCGTTCGAGAAGTACGACCAGCTCTTCGTGCCCGAGTTCAACGCGGGCGCCATGGAGAACGCCGGCGCGGTCACCATCCGCGACCAGTACGTCTTCCGCTCCAAGGTCACCGACGCCGCCTACGAGGGCCGCGCCGAGACCATCCTGCACGAGCTGGCCCACATGTGGTTCGGCGACCTGGTCACCATGGAGTGGTGGAACGACCTGTGGCTGAACGAGTCGTTCGCCACCTACACCTCCATCGCCTGCCAGGCGCACGCCCCCGGCAGCCGCTGGCCGCACGCCTGGACCAGCTTCGCCAACCAGATGAAGACCTGGGCCTACCGCCAGGACCAGCTCCCCTCCACCCACCCGATCATGGCGCCGATCCGCGACCTGGACGACGTCCTGGTCAACTTCGACGGCATCACCTACGCCAAGGGCGCCTCCGTCCTCAAGCAGCTCGTCGCCTACGTCGGCATGGACGAGTTCTTCCAGGGCGTGCGCGCCTACTTCAAGCGCCACGAGTGGGGCAACACCCGCCTGTCCGACCTGCTGGGCGCCCTGGAGGAGACCTCGGGCCGCGACCTGAAGACCTGGTCCAAGGCGTGGCTGGAGACCGCGGGCATCAACATCCTGCGCCCCGAACCCACCTGCGCCGAGGACGGCACCCTCACCGCGCTGGCCATCCGCCAGGAGGCGCCCGCCCTGCCGCAGGGCGCGACCGGCGAGCCCACGCTCCGCCCGCACCGCCTGGGCGTCGGCTTCTACGACCTGGTGGACGGCAAGCTGGTGCGCACCGACAGCGTCGAGCTGGACGTGGACGGCGAGCTGACCGAGGTGCCGCTGCCCCGCACCCGCAAGCGGCCCGACGTGCTGCTGCTCAACGACGGCGACTACACCTACGCCAAGGTGCGGCTGGACGCCGACTCGCTGGCCGTCGTCACCCAGCACCTCGGCGACTTCGCCGACCCGCTCCCGCGCGCCCTGTGCTGGGCCTCGGCCTGGGACATGACCCGCGACGGCGAGATGCCCGCCCGCGCCTATCTGGACCTGGTCCTGAGCGGAGTCGGCAAGGAGTCGGACATCGGCGTCGTCCAGTCCCTCCAGCGTCAGGTCAAGCTCGCCCTGGACCTGTACGCGGCCCCCGGCTGGCGGGAGACGGGGCTGACCCGCTGGGCCGAGGCCGCCCTGGAGCAGCTGCGTGCCGCCCGCCCCGGCAGCGACCACCAGCTCGCCTGGGCCCGGGCGTTCGCCGCCGCCGCCCGCACCGACGCCCAGCTCGACCTGCTGGCCGCGCTGCTCGACGGCGGTGAGACGGTCGAGGGCCTGACCGTGGACACCGAACTGCGCTGGGCGTTCCTGCAGCGGCTCGCCGCCACCGGCCGCGCCGGTGAGGCGGAGATCTCCGCCGAGCTGCGCCGGGACGCCACCTCGGCGGGCGAGCGGCACGCCGCCGCGGCCCGCGCCGCGCGGCCCACCCCCGAGGCCAAGGCGGAGGCGTGGCAGGCGGTCGTCGAGAGCGACACGCTGCCCAACGCCGTGCAGGAGGCCGTCATCTCCGGCTTCGTGCAGACCGACCAGCGCGAGCTGCTGGCGCCGTACGCGGAGCGGTACTTCGCCGTCGTCAAGGACGCGTGGGAGCAGCGCAGCCACGAGATGGCGCAGCAGATCGTCCTGGGCCTCTACCCGGCCCTGCACGTGTCCGAGGAGACCCTGCGCGCCACCGACGCCTGGCTCGCCGCGGCGGAGCCGAGCGCCGCGCTGCGCCGCCTGGTGACCGAGTCGCGGGCCGGCGTCGAGCGGGCGCTGCGCGCCCAGGCCGCCGACGAGGCAGCCGCCGGCACCACCGCGGACTGACCCGGGCACGGCCGTCCGGCGCCGGACAGGACCCGGCGCCGGACGGTACCGACCCGGTCTGCGGTCCGCCGCGTGGACCGGCTCCGCGCGAGCGCCCCCGTGCGTGAACGACGACGCCCCCGGCCGCGCGGCCGGGGGCGTCGTGCGCGGAGGCTCCGGCCGGCCCCTCGGCAGGGACCGGTGGGGGGTGGGGCGGTGCGGCGGCCCCGCCGGGGGCGGCCGGAGCCGGTGCGGAGCGGACGACCGGGGACCGTCAGGGGCGCGGACCGGGCCCGCGTTCCCGGCCCGCGCCGCGGATCACCGGATGCCGACCTTCTCGGCCATCACCTCGGTGACACCGTTGGCCCACAGCTGCTCGACCCGGGAGCGCTCGGCGGCGTTCGGCTGCGCGTTGGTGCAGGACGGGCCGGGGCCGCCACCGGACATCAGCTCGCTGCACGGACCCGAGTAGTGGTCCGGCAGGCCGAGCACGTGCCCGGTCTCGTGCGCGACGACGCGGTTGGAGTTGTACTGCTGGTTCTGCGCGTAGTCGAGGAAGATGTAGCCGCTGCCGTGCCCGTCGGTGTAGGCGTAGGAGCCGCGCGGGTCGTTGCCCTCGCGGTAGCTGAAGCTGGCGCCGCTGCCCTCGGCGAGCTGGACATTGCGGACGGCGGCGTTCCACACCCGGGTGCTGTTGGCTATCTGGCTGCGGAAGCTGGGCGCGCTGCTCGCGTTGTACCGGACGGTGACCTGCTGGAAGCCGGGCTTCTCGCCCTGCTTGCGGAGGGTCTCCTTCACGATGAACTTGAAGAACTCCCTGTTGGCGCGCTCGCTCTCGCCCGTGTAGCCCTGGGTGGTGGCCTCCGCGGGGGCGGACGCTGTCTGGTGGCGGGGGGCCGGGGCTGCCGCGTCGGAGGCGGTCGCGGGCACGGCGCCCAGTCCGAGGGCCACGGTCACACCGAGGCCGAGCGCCGCCGAGGCAGCCGATCTGCGGTATCGCATCGGGGGGTCTCCTTAGGCTCCGAGGGCCGGCGCCGCGAGGTGGGGCGTGCTGGCGTGGGGGCGTCGCCGGACCCTGGGGACGGATTCCTGCTGCGGGAGAGTCTGTTCGAGCGGACCGCGTTGCGGAATGATGCCATCTGGCGATAACACGGGCCCATCACCGGGTGCTCCGGGCCGATTTCGCGGCGTGTTCACCGGCCGGTCGCTGTCTGGTGTGACGTGTGACACCGCCGTTATGCTCCGCCCTGTGGAGCTCGAAGTGAGGCATCTTCGTGCACTGTGCGCGATAGCCGACACCGGCAGCGTGCACAAGGCGGCCCGCCAACTCGGCATGACACAGCCGTCGTTGACGACCCAGCTGCGCCGCATCGAGCAGGCCGTCGGCGGACAGCTCTTCACCCGGGAGCGCACCGGCAGCAGGCCCACCCCGCTCGGCCGTACCGTCCTCACCCGGGCCCGTCCCATCGTCGCGCAGATGACGGAGCTGATCCGCGAGGCCAAGGAGGCGGCCGGCCTGGGCTGGTCAGGCCCCGGTGCCCGGCTGCGGCTCGGCAGCACCGGGAGCAGGGCCGTGCCCGGCTGGCTGCGCCGTCTCCACCGCCGGCTGCCCGACACCGACATCACCTTCCAGACCGACGTCTCGGCCAACACGCTGCTGCGCATGGTGGCCTGCAACCAGCTCGACGCCGCCTTCGTGCACGAGGTCGAGGGCGCTCCGCTGCGGGTGCCGGAGGGGGTGGAGCTGCGGGTACTGGTGGGGCGCGAACCGCAGTTCGTGGCCGTGCCGGAGAGCCATCCCGCGGCCCGTGCCGGGCGTGCCGTGGCCGTACCGGAACTCGCCGGCGAGACGTGGATGGTCGATCCGTCGGTGGACGGGGACTGGGACGGGCTGCGGCAGGTCTTCGCCGCGGCCGGCATCGATCCGAGGGTGGTGTACGGCGACTATCTGTCCGCCGGCGACCTGGTGGCGGCGGGCGAGGTCGTCACACCCTGCCAGCCGACGTCCCGGCCGCGCCCCGGCATGGCCGTCGTGCCGCTGGCGGGGGACCCGCTCGGGGTGCGGCTCCTGGTCGGCTTCCGGGGCGGGGCCGGACTGACCCCCGAGGGCGACGCCGTCTTCGCCGATCTGCGGGCCGCCTACGAGGAGGTCGCCTGGTCCAGCCCCGCCTACGCGCGGTGGCTCACCGCCCGGCGCGGGCTGCCCGTGGTGGCCTGAACGGGCCCGTGCCCCGAGCGGGCCGCATCGGGACCGCCCGGGGCACGGGAAGGGCTCACTCGCCGGCGGCGGCGTCCGTGCGCTGGGCCGCCAGGGCGCGGGCCAGGTCGTCGCGGGACTCGGCGACCAGCCGCCGCAGGGCCGGTGCCGCGTCCCCGTGCGCCGCCAGCCACGCGTCGGCGGCGTCCAGCGTGGCCCGGTCGCCCTGGGAGGCGGGGAAGAGACCCCGCACGATGGCCATGGCGATCTCGATGGACCGCGAGGCCCACACCGACTCCAGCACCTCGAAGTACCGACCGGCGTACGGCGCGGTCAGCTCCGCCTGGGCGGGCTGGTCGAAACCGCTGATGGTGGCTTCGACGAGGGCGTTGGACAGCGCGTCGGACTCCACGACGGACGCCCACGCCTGGGCCTTGACGGCGGCCGACGGGCGGGCGGCCAGGCACCGCACCTGGTGCCGCTTGCCGGAGGCGGTGTCGTCGCGGGCCAGTTCCGCGGCGAGGGTGGTCTCGTCGGCGATGCCCTCGGCGGCCAGCGGTTCGAGGAAGGTCCAGCGCAGCTCCTGGTCGACCTCCAGACCGTCGATGCGCGCGGTGCCGGCCAGCAGCCCCTGCAGCAGCCGCAGTTCCTGTTCGCCGGAGGCGACGGCGGCCAGGAACCGGGCCCAGGCGAGCTGGTGGCCGCTGCCGGGCGCGGCCTGCCGCAGCCGGGTGACGGCGCCCTCGGACAGCAGCCGGCGGCCCTCGGTGCGCCACTGCGGCGCGGTGTACCGGTCGAGAGCGAGCTTCGCCTGGCCGTGGAGCATCTGGAGGACGCCGATCTCGGTCTCGTCGCCGGCGAAGCGCAGCACGAGGTCGAGGAAGTCGCGGGCGGGCATCAGCCCGTCGCGGGTGAGGTTCCACAGCGCGGTCCAGCACAGGGCGCGGGCCAGCGGGTCGGTGATCTCGCCGAGGTGGCCGCGGAGGGTGGCGAGCGACACCTCGTCGAAGCGGACCTTGCAGTACGTCAGGTCGGCGTCGTTGACCAGCACCAGGTCGGGACGCTCGGCACCGGCGAGCTCGGAAACGGTGGTGCGGGCACCGCTGACGTCGGTCTCGGCGTGGGCGTACCGCTCCAGGACGCCGCGGGCCGGATCGCGCCGGTAGAGGCCGACGGCGACGCGGTGGGGCCGCAGCACCGGGTGGCTGTCGGGGGCCTCCTGGAGCACGGCCAGTTCGGTGACCCGGCCGGCCGCGTCATAGGTGAGCTGCGGGGCGAGGGTGTTGACCCCGGCGGTCTGGAGCCAGGCCTTGGACCAGGCCGCCATGTCGCGGCCCGAGGTCTCCTCCAGGACGGCCAGCAGGTGTTCCAGCCGGGTATTGCCCCACTGGTGGCGCTTGAAGTAGCGGCGGGCGCCCTCCAGGAAGGCGTCCTCGCCGGCGTAGGCGACCAGTTGCTTGAGGACGGAGGCGCCCTTGGCGTAGGTGATGCCGTCGAAGTTGAGCTTGGCGTCCTCCAGGTCCCGGATGTCGGCGGTGACCGGGTGGGTGGAGGGGAGCTGGTCGGCGCGGTAGGCCCAGGACTTGCGGCGGTTGGCGAAGGTGATCCAGCCGCCGGTGAACCGGGTGGCCTCCACCAGCGAGAAGGCGCCCATGAAGTCGGCGAAGGACTCCTTGAGCCACAGGTCGTCCCACCACTCCATGGTGACCAGGTCGCCGAACCACATGTGCGCCATCTCGTGCAGGATGACGTTGGCCCGGCCCTCGTAGGAGGCCTCGGTGACCTTGCCGCGGAAGACGAACTCCTCGCGGAAGGTGACGCAGCCGGGGTTCTCCATGGCGCCGATGTTGTACTCGGGCACGAACGCCTGGTCGTACTTGCCGAACGGGTACGGGTAGTCGAAGTGGTCGTGGAAGAAGTCCAGGCCCTGCTTGGTGATGGTGAAGATGTCGTCCGCGTCGAAGTAGGGGGCCAGGCCCTTGCGGCACAGGGCGCCCAGCGGGACGACCAGCTCGGTGCCGTCGGGGAAGGTGCGGCGGTAGGTGTCGGCCACGTAGTGGTAGGGGCCGGCGACGACCGCGGTGATGTAGGTGGAGATCGGCCGGGTGCGGGCGAACCGCCACACCGCGGCGCCGTCGTCGAGGGGCTGCGGCTCGCCCTCCTGGGCGCCGTTGCTCAGCACCGTCCAGCCGGCGGGCGCGGTGACGGTGAAGTCGAAGGGCGCCTTGAGGTCGGGCTGCTCGAAGTTGGCGAAGACGCGGCGGGCGTCGGCCGGCTCGTACTGGGTGTAGAGGTAGACCTCTCCGTCCTCGGGGTCGAGGAAGTGGTGCAGGCCCTCACCGGTGCGGCTGTAGGCACACTGGGCGTCAACGGTCACGGTGTTCTCAGCGTTCTCGGCGCCGGCTCCGCGCAGCCGCGGCAGGGTGACGCGGCTGCCGTCGAAGACCTCCTCGACCCGCAGCGACTCCCCGTTGAGCGTCACGGAGTGTACGTGCGGCGCCACCAGGTCCAGGAAGGTGGTGGCGCCCTCCTCGGCGCAGGTGAAGCGGATCGTGGTGGTGGACCGGAAGGTGCGGGGACCCTCGGCGGGCGGGGGCTGGACAGCGGAACGCAGGTCCAGTGCCACGTCGTACCCGCTGACGGTCAGCAGGGCGGCTCGCCGCCGGGCCTCGGTGCGGGTCAGGTTCTCTCCGGGCACTGCCACGCTCCCTTTCCGTGCGGTCCCCGCGGGGACCGGTGCTCGTCTCGCATGGTGAACAACCCGCTCAGCATCCCATGCGCCTTTGACGGCCGGTACGCGGGAATGCCTCCGGGGCCCGGAACGTTGTCCGCGTCCGAGGATGCGTCCGGCGCACCGTGCCCGGACACCGTTCGTCGTGCTGAGGAGCCCGCATGCCCGAGACGTCGGAGAAGACCTACGCCGACTTCTGGTTCGACCCGCTGTGTCCGTGGGCGTGGATGACCTCCCGCTGGATGCTGGAGGTGGAGAAGGTCCGTCCGGTCGAGGTGCGCTGGCACGTGATGAGCCTGGCGGTGCTGAACGAGAACCGGCTGGACGAGCTGCCCGAGGGGTACGCCGAGATGCTGAGCCGTGCCTGGGGCCCGGTGCGGGTGTGCGTGGCGGCGGAGCAGGAGCACGGCAACGACGTGCTCGGCCCGCTCTACACCGCGATCGGCACCCGTGTGCACCCGGGAGGGCGCGAGCTGGACCGGGAGGTGCTGGTGGAGGCGCTCAAGGAGACCGGACTGCCGGTCTCGCTGGCGGACGCCGCCGACACCGACGCCTACGACGTGGCGCTGCGTGCCTCGCACGAGGAGGGCATCGGCCTGGTGGGGCAGGAGGTGGGCACCCCCGTCATCGCCGTCCCGGCCGCGGACGGTGGCAGGACCGCCTTCTTCGGGCCCGTGGTCACCCCGGCACCCAAGGGGGAGGCGGCGGGCCGGCTGTGGGACGGCACCCTGCTGGTGGCTGCCACCCCGGGCTTCTTCGAGATCAAGCGCACCCGTGACGTGGAGCCGATCTTCGACTGAACACTGCGCCCCCCGCTGCACCGCAGACCGAGGGCCCCCTGTGCGTCACGCCCGCACAGGGGGCCCTCTTCCTTCTCCCGCCCGCCGTGAAGGGTGAGAAGACGATCACGAGGACGGAAGCCGTGGCGGCCGGCGGTTACGGGGCCAGCAGCAGGTTGTCGGCGCGCTCCTTGGCGGCGGTGTAGCGGGCGGCGACGTCCTGCCAGTTGACGACGCGCCACATGGCCTCCACGAAGTCGACCTTCTGGTTGCGGTACTGGAGGTAGAAGGCGTGCTCCCAGGCGTCGAAGACGAGGATCGGCACCGATCCCTGCCCGACGTTGCCCTGGTGGTCGTAGACCTGCTCGACGATGAGCCGACCGGTGATCGGCTCGTAGGCCAGCACGCCCCAGCCGGAGCCCTGGGTGGTGGCGGCGGCCTTGGACAGCTGGGCCTTGAACTTGGCGAAGCTGCCGAAGGACTCCGCGATGGCGTCCGCCAGCTCGCCGGTGCCGTCCTTCTCCAGCGGTTCGCCGCCGCCGTCGCCGGTCATGTTCTGCCAGTAGATGGTGTGGAGGATGTGCCCGGACAGGTGGAAGGCCAGGTTCTTCTCCAGCCCGTTGATGGAGCCCCACTGGTCCTTGTCGCGCGCCTCCGCGAGCTGTTCGAGGGTGTCGTTGGCGCCCTTGACGTACCCGGCGTGGTGCTTGTCGTGGTGCAGCTCGATGATCTCGCCGCTGATGACCGGCTCCAGCGCGGAGTAGTCGTACGGCAGCTCCGGCAAGGTGTATGTCGACATGCTCTCGCCCTTCGCTCGCTAATGCACATTACTTGCAACTAGAAGTTAGCAGCAACAGCGCGCGAAAAAGCGGAGCGCCCCCTGCGGAAAGGGGGCGCTCCGCTCGTCGGTGATCGGTCGTCAGTCGTAGGACCGGCCGGGTCCGATGGGGGCCGTCCGGTCCCGGAGGGCGCTCAGGCGCTCTCCTCGGCCGGGGTGCGGGAGTGCAGCCGCTGGCGGATGTAGCCGGCCAGGGCCAGCACCGCCGTCAGTCCCGCGGTGAAGCTGAGCTGGGTACGGGTGTCGCCCTCCCGCAGCATCAGCAGCAGGATCGCCACGATGCCCAATATGGCCACGATGGTCAGCCAGGGGAACAGCCACATCCGCACCACCAGCTTCTCCGGCGCCTCCCGCTCCAGCCGGTGGCGCAGGATCAGCTGGGAGACGGCGATGAAGCCCCACACCACCAGCGTCGCGGCCCCGACCATGTTCAGCAGCCAGCGGAAGACGGTGTCCGCCCACAGGATGTTCAGCAGCACCGCCACGAAACCGAAGAAGGACGAGGCGATCACCGCGTAGCGGGGCACGCCCTTGGAGCTGAGCCGGTTGAGGAAGGCCGGGCCCTCACCGCGTTCGACCAGGGAGTAGGACATCCGCGAGGCACCGTAGATGTTGGCGTTCATCGCCGACAGCAGGGCGATGAGCACCACGACGTTCATCACCTGGGCGGCGGCGGGGATGCCCACGTAGTCCAGGACGGCCGCGTAGGGGCCGGTCTTGACGGACTCGTCGTTCCACGGCATCAGCGTGACGATGACCAGCATGGAACCGACGTAGAAGACGGCGATCCGCCACACCGCCGTGCGCACCGCCTTGGCCACACCGGAGACGGGCTTCTCCGACTCGGCCGCCGCGATCGTGACCGTCTCCAGCCCGCCGAAGGCGAACACGGAGGCCAGCAGGCCCACGATCAGCCCGTCGGCACCGGTGGGGAAGAAACCGCCGTCGCCGCTCAGATGGCTGCTGCCCGGAGACTCCGTCCCCGGCAGCAGCCCGGCTATCGCGAGCACGCCCAGCACCAGGAAGGCCGAGATCGTCAGCACCTTCAAGGCGGCGAACCAGAACTCGTACTCGCCGAAGTTGCGCACCGCGGCCAGATTGGTGCCGCAGAAGACGAGCATGAACAGCGCGACCCACATCCACTGCTCGGTGGCCGGCAGCCAGCCCGTCATGATCTTGGCCGCGGCCGTGGCCTCCGTCGCGATGGCCACGCACAACAGCGTCCAGTAGATCCACCCGGAGGCGAAACCCGCCCAAGGTCCTAGGGCCCGCTCGGCGTGCACGGAGAAGGAGCCGGACGCCGGGCGGGCCGCGGACATCTCGCCGAGCATCCGCATCACCAGCATCACCAGTGCGCCGGAGGCGGCGTAGGCGAGGACGATGGAGGGCCCGGCCGCGGCGATGCCCTCGCCGGAGCCCACGAACAGCCCGGCGCCGATCACCCCGCCCAGGGCGATCATCGACAGGTGCCGCTGCTTGAGGCCCCGCGCCAGCGAGCGCGGGGCGCCGGTGCCGCCGGACGATCTGGAGGTGGGCGCGGGCTCGCCGGACGAGTGCGGCGCGTCGGACGTCTCGGTGCGCGTCATCAGTGGCCGTTCCTGGGTGTGAGGGGATGGGCGGGGACAAGGCGGTTCCGTGTGGCGTACGCCCCCCACAGTGTTCGTGAGGCAGCCCCGGCACAGCAATAATCGTGCAGCCCGTCCCGGGATGCGGACGAGTCCCTCACTCCGCGGACACAGGTACGGGCGCCCCGCACGCCCGCTCTGCCGCCCGGCTCGCGCCCCCACCGTCCGCGGGCCCACTCCGGCGCTGCCGGCAAGCCCACGCCGCGCCCTGTCGCCGATCTCACGCCCGCACTGTCAGCAAGCTCACGCCCGTGCACGCTCAGCGCTCGAGCGGTTTCGGCTAGCGTCGACGGGCACACGCAATCGGCCGTGGCCGTCACGTGGGGGCCCGCTCCACCCCGAGGCGGCCCGCCCCGCTCGCACCGGACGGAGATACCAGATGAGTGCCCTCACTTCCGCCGCAGCCACCACGCGCCCCGGCGCCGTGCTCGCGGACCTGCTGCCGGCGGCCACCGCGACCCGCGCCCGGGTCCGGGACGCCGCGCTGGTGGCCGGCGGCGCCGCGCTGACCGGGATCGCCGCACAGATCGCCGTGCCCGTGCCCGGTTCGCCGGTGCCGGTCACCGGCCAGACCTTCGCCGCCCTGCTGGTCGGCGCCGGGCTGGGTGCCCGGCGCGGCTTCCTCGCCCTGGCCCTGTACGCCGCGGCGGGCATGGCCGGGATGCCGTGGTTCGCCGAGGCGTCCGCCGGTGTGGGCATGCCCACCCTCGGTTACGTGCTGGGCATGATGCTCGCGGCCGTCGTGGTGGGTTCCCTCGCCCGCCGGGGCGGTGACCGCGGCGCGCTGCGCACGGCGGGCACGATGGCCGCGGGCCTGGCCGTGGTGTACGCGGTCGGCGTCCCCTACCTGGCGCTGTCCACCGGGATGTCGCTGGGCGAGGCCGTCGCCGCCGGGCTGGTGCCGTTCCTGATCGGTGACGCCCTCAAGGCCGCGCTGGCCATGGGCGCCCTGCCCACCGCCTGGAAGCTGGCCGGCCGCAAGGGCTGACAGCACACCTTCTGGTCGATTTCCCGTCGATTTGCTGTCGACTTCCCGTCGTTTTCCGGTCCATCCGGCCGTCCACCGACGGCGAAGGGCCCGGCGCCGCCCCGGCGCCGGGCCCTCGTGCGTGTGTGCGGCGGCTCAGCCCGCGTCCACCGTCCCGGCCGGCTCGCCGCCGGGCACAGCCGCGCGCCGCAAGCGGTCCTTGACCAGCGAGGTGATCAGCACCCCGGCGGCGACGGCGAGCGAGAGCACCATCTGGGTCCGCCCGTCGTCGTCGGTGAACATGTAGCCGATCACGAAGACGATCAGCCCGATGGTCGCCCACGTCAGATACGGGTACAGCCACATCCGTACGGTCAGCCGCTCCGGGGCCTCCCGCTCGATCCGGCGCCGCATCCGCAGCTGCGAGGCGCAGATCACCAGCCACACGAAGAGCGCGACGGCGCCCGAGGAGTTGAGCAGGAACTCGAAGACGGTGTCCTTGGCGATGTAGTTGAAGAAGACCGCCACGAAGCCGAAGGCCACCGACGCCAGGATCGCCGCCGTGGGCACCCCGCGCCCGTTGGTCCGGCCGAAGGAGGCGGGGGCGTCGCCGCGCTCACCCAGCGAGAAGGCCATCCGGGAGGCGGTGTAGAGGCCGGAGTTGAGGCAGGAGAGCACCGCCGTCAGCACGACGACGTCCATCACGGTGCCCGCGTAGGGGATGTCGAGCGCGTCGAGCACCGCCACGTAGGGGCCGTCGGTGGCGATGGCCTTGGAGTCCCACGGCAGCAGCGAGACGATCACGAACATCGAGCCGATGTAGAACAGACCGATCCGCCAGATGACGCTGTTGACGGCCTTGCGCACGGCGGTGACCGGGTTGGGCGACTCGGCGGCGGCCAGTGTGACGATCTCGCTGCCCATGAAGGAGAAGACCACCAGCAGCATCCCGGAGAGGATCGCGCCGGGCCCGTTGGGCAGGAACCCGCCGTGTCCGGTCAGGTTCTCCATACCGGCGGCGCTGTCGGCGGGCGGCAGCCCGACGAAGGCGATCAGGCCGACGACGATGAACGCGATGATCGCCACGACCTTGATGCCCGCGAACCAGAACTCGAACTCCCCGTAGGAGCCGACGGAGATCAGGTTCGTCCCCGTCAGCACCAGCATCACCAGCAGGGCCCACACCCACTGGTCGACCGCCGGCACCCAGCCCTCCAGGATCTCGGCGGCGGCGGTCGCCTCCACGGCGAGCACCACCGCCCAGAAGAACCAGTACAGCCAGCCGATGGTGAACCCGGCCCAGCGGCCCAGCGCCCGGTCGGCGTAGGTGGAGAACGAGCCGGAGGCGGGATCGGCCGCCGCCATCTCGCCGAGCATCCGCATCACCAGCACGACCAGCAGCCCGGCCAGCGCGTAGGACAGCAGGATGCCGGGGCCCGCGTCGGCGATGCCGGCCTTGGAGCCGACGAACAGCCCGGCGCCGATCACCCCGCCGATGGCGATCATGGACAGATGGCGGTTCTTGAGACCGGCCTGAAGGCCGTCACCGCCCGGCGAACCCGGTGCGGGCGGGCTCTGCGGCGGCTCCCCCGACGGACGCGGGGTGTACTGGGAACTCATGGGGCAGCCGGCTCCTCGTGTGGTCGTCGTTGACGAGCGTTCACATGTAAGGGCTGGTTCTGCCCCCGGGGGAAGAGCCGAATCCGGTTTGTGGCCTGCGCAACATTCCGGCCGCCGGCGCCGCAACACCGCCGCCCGTCTGCGCCGCCCTGCGCGGGGCGCGCGCCGAGGGGGGTGGCACACTCTGCGGTATGCGCGTGTACCTCGGCTCCGACCATGCCGGTTTCGAACTGAAGAACCACCTCGTCGAGTGGCTGAAGTCCGCGGGCCACGAGCCCGTCGACTGCGGCCCGCACATCTACGACGCCGACGACGACTACCCCCCCTTCTGCCTCCGTGCCGCCGAGCGCACGGTGGCCGACAGCGGCTCCCTCGGCGTCGTGATCGGCGGTTCCGGCAACGGCGAGCAGATGGCAGCCAACAAGGTCCCCGGCGCCCGCTGCGCCCTGGCCTGGAGCCAGGAGACGGCGGCGCTGGCACGCGAGCACAACAACGCCAACCTGGTCAGCGTCGGCGCCCGGATGCACACGACGGAGGAGGCCGTCTCCTTCGTCGAGACGTTCCTGAACACCTCCTTCTCCGAGGGCGAGCGCCACCAGCGCCGCATCGGCATGCTCGCCGACTACGAGCGCACCGGCGAACTGCCGCCCGTCCCGGCCCACCACCCCAAGGCCCCGCAGACCTCCCAGGACTGAACCGGTGCCCGAAGGCCACACCATCCACCGGCTCGCGCGCGATGTCGCCGACCGGTTCGCCGGACACCCCCTGGACGCCTCCAGCCCCCAGGGGAAGTTCGCCGACGGCGCCGCACTGCTGGACGGCACCGCGCTGACCGTGACCGAGGCCCACGGGAAGCACCTCTTCCTGGGCTTCGGTCCGGTCGGCTGGGTGCACATACACCTGGGCCTGTACGGCACCTTCCGGTTCGGCGAGGGCCCGCCGCCCGAGCCGGTGGGCCAGGTGAGGCTGCGGCTGGCCACCCGGCCCGACGAGCCGGCCGTCGCAGGCGTGCCGGGGCCGCTGCACTACGCCGACCTGCGCGGACCCACCCGCTGCGAGCTGCTGACCGGCCCGGAGAAGCAGGCCGTCAGCGACCGGCTCGGCCCCGACCCGCTGCGCCCCGCCTCCGACCCGCGGGCGGCGTGGGAGCGGATCAGCCGCAGCCGCACCAGCATCGCCGCCCTGCTGATGGACCAGAAAGTGGTCGCCGGGGTCGGCAACGTCTACCGCGCCGAGGTCCTCTTCCGGCACGGCATCGACCCCTACCGGGCGGGCCGCGACCTGACCCGCGAGGAGTGGGACGCCCTGTGGGCGGACCTGGTCGCTCTGATGCGGGACGGGGTGCGCAAGAACCGCATCGACACCGTGCGCGACGAGCACACCCCCGAGGCCATGGGACGCCCGCCGCGCGTGGACGACCACGGCGGAGAGGTGTACGTCTACCGCCGCGCCGGGCAGCCCTGCCTGGTGTGCGGCAGTCCCGTCGCCACCGCCGAGCTGGCCGCCCGCAACCTGTTCTGGTGCCCGGGCTGCCAGCGCGGCTGAGCCCGGCCGGGCCGCGCCCGGCCGGGCCGGATCAGAAGCCGTGCGGCAGGAACGGCGCGGTCTCGCTCGCGAACGCCGTCGAGGCCGCCCGCAGCGCGCCCGAGGAGGGACGCTCCTCCGTCACCAGGCCGGCGCCCGCCAGCGAGTGCAGCGAGGTTCCGCCCAGGTAGGCGCTGCCGAGCTCACGGACGGACAGCGACAGGTCGGCGGCGTCCCGGGTGGGCTCGCACACCGCGCCCTTCTCGTCGCCGGACAGCCGCCAGTTGCCGGTGTTCCAGGGGCAGAACTCGTCCTCGACCCGCAGCACCACGTCCACGGGGGTGGCGTAGGTGCGGGCGGCCAGCGCGCCGCCCACGTCCACCGGGCGCACGTAGAGGGAGTCGGTGTTCAGCCGGGTGGGACAGCGGCGGATGTCGTCCACCAGGTGCTGCCACGGGTCGTCCAGGGGCCGGTTGTCGGCGACGATCCAGGTCGTCAGGTCGATGTCGAACAGGAAGCGCCACAGGGCCGCGTACCCGGCCGTGTCGAGCGCCTCCAGCTCCCGCAGCCGGACCTCGCCCGCGGGCGCGTCCGACTCGGTCCAGTCCGCCTTGACGGCGTAGCGGGCGTACGCCACCGGCTCGCCGTCGCGCAGCGCCACCACACAGCGCAGGGGCGAGGCCCCTTCGCGCCGGCGCTCGGGGTCGAGCAGGCGCTCGCGCTCGAACCCCGGGCGCCGCTCCAGCATCCCCGGGCGCCGGTCCAGCACCCGGGCGTACACCGACTCGCACTCCGCCAGCAGCGACGCCGCCTCGTCGGACTGCCGCAGCCGCAGCTCCGCCGCCTCGGCGGCCACCGCGGCGGGCAGCCGCAGCCGGACCCGGCCGGTGTCGATGCGGACCGCCAGCGAACGGACCGCCAGGCCGTACCCGAACCGCCCGTAGATCGGTGCCTCCGACGCCGTCAGCGCGGCCAGCGGCTCGGTGCCCGCCGTCCGCACGTCGTCCAACTGCCGCCGCATGAACGACCGCAGGATGCCCCGCCTGCGGTGGGTGGGCGCCACACTCACCATCGTCACGCCCGCCGTCGGGACGAGCGCGCCGCCGGGCACCGTCATCCGGAGCGAGAACAGCCCCGCCGTGGCCACCGGACGGTCCTCGTCCCACACCCCCAGGCAGCGCTCGACCTCGGTCAGCGAGCGGTACAGCTCCCGCTCCTCGGATGTGCTCTCACCGGCGAAGGCGCTCACCAGCGCGCTGTGCCAGGCATCCCATTCCGACGGCTGGAGTACCCGCGGCTCAATAGTCATACGGCCATGCCTAGCAGGCACGACGTGACGGAGCGAACGTTTTTTCCCGCCCGCCGCGCCACCCCGCACGCCCGGAGGCGTCGCGCGCGCCCCCGCCCGAGCGGGCGGGAATCGACGGGCAACCGAGCGGTGGCTAGGCTCCCTGAGCATGGCGGAACGCCGCGCACGACGCACATCGGCGACGGCCCGGACGCACCAGGTACTCAAAACCTGGCACCGGGTCCGCACCAACCTGCGCAAATCCGCCGTGGACTACTTCCGGGGCGGCGCCTCCGACTGGGTCGCGCTGACCGGACTGCTGCTCACCATCCCGGCATTGACCTGCGGCACCGTCATAGCTCCGCTGTGGTGCGCCCCCGAGGCGCTGGTGCTGCCGATCATCGCCGGCGGACTGCTGCTGCGGCCCGCCAGCCTGCTGGCGCTGTACGCCGCGGCGGCGGTGGCCCTCATGGTCGAGTCGCTGCTGCTGGAGCCGTGGCAGTTCCAGGACGGCGCCGGCCGGGTCACCCCCGGCACCATCCTGGTCGTCGCGGCGGCGGGCCTGTCCGGGCTGCTGATCGCCCAGTTCCGCAGCCGCGTCGGGGTGCCCTGGCGGCGCGGCGGAACGATGCTCTTCGACCTGCGGGAACGTATCCGCGTCCAGAGCAAGCTGCCCGCCCTCCCGGCCGGCTGGCACCACGAGATGGCGCTCCGCCCGGCAGGCGGCCAGTCCTTCTCCGGCGACTTCGTCGTCGCGACCCGCACCGGGCCCCGGCGCCGCACCCTGGAACTGGTGCTCACCGACGTGTCCGGCAAGGGCATGGACGCGGCCTCCCGCGCCCTGCTGCTGTCCGGCGCCTTCGGCGGGCTGCTCGGCTCCCTGCCGCCGCACGACTTCCTGCCCGCCGCCAACGGCTACCTCCTGCGCCAGTCCTGGGACGAGGGCTTCGCCACCTCCGTCCACCTCGTCCTCGACCTGGACTCCGGCGACTACGAGCTGCTGTCGGCGGGGCACGTGCCCGCGATGCAACTGCACGCCGGAAGCGGCAAATGGGAGGAGAAGGCCGCCGAGGGCCCGCTCCTGGGCGTCTACGACGGCGCCGAGTTCATCCCCGAGAAGGGCACGCTGCGCTCCGGCGACGTGCTGATGCTCTTCACCGACGGACTCGTCGAGACCGCCGACCGGGACCTGACCGAGGGCATCGACCGGCTCACCGGCGAGGCCGACCGCTACGTCGCCTCCAGCTTCCACGGCGCCGCCTGGCACCTGATCGAGTCGGTGGCCAAGGACGTCAACGACGACCGGGCGCTGCTGCTCATCTGCCGCGACTGACGGCTTCCCGGCCCGGCCGCCGCCCCGGCCCGGCCGCCTCCCCCAGGCCGGTCCCGGGGGCTGTCCCCACCCCGGGAACGGCGGCGAGCGGGATGGTCCCGCCACACCCCTGATCCGTACGTTCGGCATGTCCGAACAGACGAGAACACCAGGGACGGAGACCAGCATGCGCGACCGCACCCGGCGGCAGGGGACGCCGCCGTACGGACCCGGAGCGTACGGAGCGGCCGTCGAACTGCGCGGCGTGACCCGGCGCTACGGGCGCGGCGTGCACGCCCTGCGCGGTGTCGATCTGAGCCTGCCCTACGGCAGCTTCACCGCCGTCATGGGGCCCTCCGGCTCCGGGAAGTCCACCTTCCTCCAGTGCGCCGCCGGACTCGACCGCCCCACCAGCGGCACCGTCCGCCTCGGCGGCACCGACCTGGGGGCGCTGAACGAGAACAAGCTGACCGTCCTGCGCCGCACCCGCCTCGGCTTCGTCTTCCAGTCGTTCAACCTGCTGCCCTCGCTGACGGCCGAGCAGAACGTGCTGCTCCCGCTGCGGCTGGCCGGGCACCGCCCCGACCGGGCGCGGGCCGCCCGGTTCCTGGCCCAGGTCGGCCTCGGCGAGCACGCCGCACGCCGCCCCGACCAGCTCTCCGGCGGCCAGCAGCAGCGGGTGGCGCTCGCCCGCGCACTGGTCACCGCACCCGATGTGATCTTCGCCGACGAGCCCACGGGAGCACTGGACACCGGCACCGCCGCGCAGATCCTCACCCTGCTGCGCACCGCCGTGGACGCCCCGCCCGAACCGATGGGACCCCACGGCACGGGCGCGACGATCGTCATGGTCACCCACGACCCGACGGCCGCCGCCCACGCCGACCGCGTGCTCTTCCTCGCCGACGGCGCCATCGCCGGCACCCTGGACCGCGGCGACGAGCGGGACATCCCGCGGACGGCCGCCCGGATCGCGGACCGGATGGCCGCGCTCACGGGCCGGCCGCCCCGTCCCGTGCACCCGGCGCCGCACCCCGCCGAGGAGGCCGTGGCATGAACACCGCCCCCGGCCCGCGGCCCGGCGGCCGGCGACGGTTCGGGCCGCGGCTCGGCCCGCTGCTGCCCAACGGGCTGGCGCGGGCGGCCGTCCGCTTCAACCCCGTCTCCTTCGCCGGGACGTTCGTCGCCCTCACCCTCACCGCCCTGATCATCTCGGCCTGCGGTTTCCTCGCGGACACCGGAGCCCGCGCCCGTCCCGCCCCGCACCGCTACGCGGCTGCGCCCCTCGTGGTCACCGCCGACCAGCGCGCCCACCTGGTGACCGGCCGCGGCGAGGACCGCGAGGACAGCGCCGAGGACGTACCCGATCGCGCCCGGATCGCGGTCGGCCCCGCCACCGGGAAGGCCCAGCGGATCCCCGGCGTCTCCCGCGTCGTCCCCGACGCCACCGTCACCGTCCACGCCCGCCACCCCGCCGCCGCGCTCAGAGGCCACGGCTGGGGCGCCACCGCCTTCACCGGCGCCCGCCTGCACCAGGGCGCCCCGCCCCGCACGGACCACGACGTCGTGCTGACCGCCGCCACCGCCGCCGCCCACGGCGCGGGCCCCGGCGACACCGTGCGCCTGACCACAGCCGAGGGCGACCGCCCCTTCCACGTCACCGGCATCGTGGCGGACGGGGAGCGGGGACGGGACGACGCCGTCGCCTGGTTCACCGACGCCCGCGCCCGGGAACTGGCCGGCCACCCCGGCAAGGCCGACGCGCTCGCCGTACTGACCACACCCGGGGCCGACACCGAACAGGTGGCCTCGCGGCTGCGGGACGCCCTCGGCGACGGACCCGTCGTCCGCACCGGGCGCGACCGGGGCACCACCGAGGACAGCGGCCAGGAGACCGGCTACGGCAAGGAAGTGCTGGAGTCCCTCGGCTTCTCCTTCGGCGGTGTCGCCGCGCTGACCGCCGTCTTCACCGCTTCCGGCACCGTCGCCCTGGCCGTCTCCCAGCGCCGCCGCGAGTTCGCACTGCTGCGCGCCGTCGGTGCCACCCCGCGCCAGATCCGCCGCACCGTCGCCACCGAGACGCTGTTCGTCGCCCCGCTCGCCGGTGTCCTGGGCTGTCTGCCCGGGAGCGCCCTGGCCCGCTGGTGGTACGGGGCGCTGCGCGACCGCGACGCCGTGCCCGAGACCCTCCCCCTCCACTTGGGGGCCGGCCCCGCCGCCGTCGCCGTGGCCGTCACCGTGGGCACCGCCCTGCTCGCCGGGTGGCTGGCGGCCCGCCGCCCCGCCCGCATCCGGCCCGGCCAGGCCCTCTCGGAGGCCACCCGCGAACGTTTCCGGCCCGGCATCGTCCGGACCGTCCTGGGGGTGGGCGCCCTCGCCGGCGGGCTCGCCATGGCGCGGGTCGCCGCCGAGGAGGGCGGCGAGGACGCCGCGAACCTGGCGCTGGCCGTGGTGCTGCTGCTGATGACGGCGGTCGGACTGCTGGGCCAGTACGTGGCCAAGGCGTGCGCCGGACTGCTGGGGCTCGTCCTGCGCGCCGGATCGGCCGCCTCCCACCTGGCCGCCGCCAACACCTGGGCCAACGCCCGCCGGCTGGCCTCCGCGATCACCCCCGTGGTGCTGGCTTTCGCCTTCTGCTCGACGCTGGTCTTCCTCCAGACCAGCGAGGACAGGCAGACCTCCCGCCAGCAGACCGCCGGTCTGCGCGCCGACCACCTGATCGTCCCCGGCGGCGAGGCCGCCGGGCTGCCCCGCACGGTGGCCGGACGCGCGGCCGGCACCCCGGGCGTGGCCACCGCCGTCGCCGTACGGCGCGACACGGTGCTGGTCGAGATCCGCTCCGACGGCACCTTCCTGCAGACCGCCGAGGCGCAGGGCGTCGCCGCGGGCGGCACCGCGGGAGGGGCCGGGCGCGCCCTGGCCGCCGTCCAGGACCTCGACGTACGCGAGGGCTCGCTGGCCCGGCTGCGGAAGGGCACCGTCGCCGTCGACCGGCTGGTGGCCCGCGGCGCACGGGTGGGAGTGGGGGACCGGCTGGGCATGCGGCTGCCGGACGGCACGAAGGTGCGGCCCGAAGTGGTGGCCGTCTACGCCCGCGGCACCGGACTGTCCGCGGTCACCCTGCCCCGCACGGCCCTGGCCGGGCACGTGAGCGACCCGTACGACAGCCAGGTGCTGGTCCGCCGCGCACCCGGCGCCGACGCAGGAAGGGTGGCGCAGGCGCTCGGCGGGCTGGGCGGCGACGTCCTCGACAGGTCGTCCTGGACGGAGCTGGCCGACCGCGACCGCGCCGTCAACCGCTGGGGGAACCTCACCATGGCCCCGGTCCTGGCCGGCTTCGCCGCCGTCGCGGCGGCCAACACCCTGGTGATGACGGTCGCCGAACGCCGCCGTGAGTTGGCCGCGCTGCGCCTGGTGGGGGCGACCCGGCGGCAGGTGCTGCGGATGGTGCACTGGGAGTCGGCCCTGGTCGCGGTCTCCGCACTGGGTCTGGGCACCGCCATCGCCCTGGTCACCCTCTTCCCCATGATCGACGGCCTCTTCCAGGCGCCCCCGTACATCCCGCCGGGGCTGTACGCGGCGATGGCGGCCGGTGTGGCGGGCCTCACCCTGGCCGCCACCACGATTCCGGCCCGCCTCCTGCTGGCCCGGCAGGAGCGACGGCCCTCCTGAGCCGGGGCCCTGGGCAGGGGCCCTGGGCCGGGGCCCGCACATGAGACGGTCCCCTCCTCCCCGGGCGGGGCGGAGGGGACCGTCGTGGTGCGAGGGCGCGGAGGCGGGGCTACTGCTTCCGGTGGGAGACCGGCTGCCGTGCCGGCTCACCCCGCGAGGCCGTGGAGCCCGCGGGGTGCGAGGACTCCCGCTTGCGGGCCATGGCGCCGGGGTCCCGCTTGAAGAACCAGTCCATCTTCGGCTCGATGGCGAACCGGAACAGCCGCGTCACCCACGGGGTGCACAGCACCGTCATCATCACGGCCGCCAGCACGGTGATGGCCACCCGGCTGAGCGGATGGTCCACCCAGTCCATCTCGTACCAGTCGAACTGCCGCGAGCTTTGGATGAAGAAGATGTGCAGCAGGTACGCGTAGAGCGTGCCGGCACCCAGCGCCGTGAACCACATGTGGCGGCGCGGCACCCAGGACATGAAGCAGGCGGTCATCACCAGACCGCAGCCGAACAGCGCGAGGTACATCACGGCGCCCGCCCAGGAGGGCACGCCCATGTCGGCGGCGGCCTTGTCGTGCAGGAACCACGCCTTGGACATCCGGGGCACCGCCCAGTAGGCGAAGGCGACCGCGCACAGCGTCACCGGCACCGCCAGGTAGCGGGCCTCCTTCCGCTTGACCAGCTGGAAGTGGTGGGGACGCAGCTGGAGGCCGAGCACGAAGAAGGGCAGGAACTGGGCGACCCGCATCAGGTTGAGGTCGCCGCTGATCGAGGGCGTCACGCTGGCCGCCGCCCCGATCGCCAGCGCGACCGGCAGGGGCCAGCGCAGGTTCTTCCACAGCGGGGTCGTCAGCCGCCAGATGAACAGGGCGCACAGGAACCACAGGGCGAACCCGGGCTCCTGGAAGTGGAACTCGCGGTCGGGGTCGTCGTTGGCCCACCGCATGAAGAGGGTGTAGACGAACTGGATCGCCAGGTAGGGGACCACGACGCCGGTGATCAGGCGCTGCACCTGCTTGGGTTTGCCCTCGAAACTCCGGGACAGGTAGCCGGAGATGATGATGAACGCGGGCATGTGGAACGTGTAGAGGACGAAGTACAGCGCCTCGGCCGTACGGCTGTCCTCCCGCAGCGGATCCCATGCGTGGCCGATGCCGACCAGCACGATCGTCAGGTACTTCGCGTTGTCGAAGAACGGGTCCCGCTGCTTGGGTGCTGGTTTCTTGTGCCCCGCGGGGGGCTGCGCCTTCGCAGGCTGCTCCGTGGACGCCGGTGGCGTCTCGGAGGGGGACTCCTGGCGGACGGGGGGGAGCGGCGCCCGCTCATAACCAGCGTGCAACATCTGCCGCACCATAGCGCTTCGACGTGTGAGCCGTAAATTCTCGTACCCGCGCTTCTTCCCGCTCCGGCGCGCGCTAATTCCCCTTGTCGGGCACCGCGGCTGACGGTCAGTGGGAAAATGTTCGGTTTGCCGTGTGATGTCCCCCCTAAAGGGGGTGTATGCGGCCACCGTGCCGTCGAGGACTTGTCCGTTTTGATGGTGCTATGCGCCCGCCTGTGAGTGAGGCCACAATTCACAGGTCTGCACAAGGAATTCACTACGGGGGAGGGGTGCGGCACCGAGTGCCGAGACTAATGCACGTGGTGCACATATGCCGCGCAGGGTATTGATCAAGCCGAATTGATGGCCGAATTACGGGCGTACCCGGCGGCCGGTCCGGAATGCTCCCGAACGCCCCGACGTCCTGGTCCGGCACCTGGTGCCCGGACAAGGATTTACCCGATCATGGGACCGACGGATGGTCAGCCGACTCCTCTCCCTGCGCAGTTGGTGGCACGATGGGTGCGCGCTGTAGCGCAGGGGGGTGGGCCACGAGGCAGACCCCCGGGCCGGGTGAGGTTCCGACCATGAGGGTGTGAGCAGTTGTGGCCATCTCGCTGTCTGTAGTCGTGCTGTTGGCGGTCATCCTGGTGGTAATGATCCGCAGCAAGTCGATCAAGCCGGGGCCCGCCATCGTCGCCATACTCTTCGGCTTCTTCCTCGCCTCCTCGGGCATGGCGCCCTCGATCAACCGGTTCCTCAACTCGATCGCGAGCACGATCAACAACATCAGTCTCTGAGGCCGGCCCCGCTCGGGTGTCCGAGCGGGACGGCGCCCCGGAAAGCCCGGCACCAGGGCCGCCTGGCCGCCCGGCGGACCCCCGGTCTCCGCGGCCTGCCGCCGGCCGCGGGGTGCCACGGAGCGCTCCGGGGCGGTCCCGGTGTGTGTTCCCGTACCGTCCTGCGCCCTTCCCCTGCGGAGGAGGGCGGGGGGCGGTGCTGCCGCATCCAGAAGCCTGGTGACCTGCGGCGGGGCGAGGAGGAGAACGACGAAGGCCCGGCCCCGGGAAGGGGCCGGGCCTCCGTGCTGTGCGAGCGGGCGACGGGAATCGAACCCGCGTAGCTGGTTTGGAAGACCAGGGCTCTACCATTGAGCTACGCCCGCGTGGGCCGGATCGGCACGTGCCGCATCCTACGACATGTACTCTACGTGTCGCATCGACGGGGTGTGGCGCAGCTTGGTAGCGCGTCCGCTTTGGGAGCGGAAGGTCGTCGGTTCGAATCCGGCCACCCCGACCACGTACTATGAAAGACGCGCGTGCCTGTGTCGTGTCTGCATGCATACGGGGCGCAGCCAAGTACAGCAAGACCTCCAATGCCAGCCCCCAAGGAGACCGACCGTGAAGAGCGCCGTGGAGACTCTGAACCCGACCCGGGTTCGGCTCACTGTCGAGGTGCCCTTCGAGGAGCTCAAGGACAGCCTCGACGCGGCGTACAAGAAGATCAACCAGCAGGTCACCGTCCCCGGCTTCCGCAAGGGCAAGATCCCTGCGCGCCTGATCGACCAGCGCTTCGGTCGCGGTGCCGTGCTTGAGGAGGCCGTCAACGACGCGCTGCCCAAGCTCTACCAGTCCGCCGTCGAGGAGGGCGAGCTCAATGTGCTCGGCCAGCCCGAGGTGGACATCACCGAGCTGAAGGACAACGAGCTGCTGGCCTTCACCGCCGAGGTGGACGTCCGCCCCGAGATCGAGATCCCGGACTACTCGGGCATCGAGGTCGAGGTCGACGCCGTGGACGTCTCCGACGAGGACGTCGACAAGGCCGTCGAGCAGCTGCGGGAGCGCTTCGCCACCACGACGGCGGTCGAGCGCGCCGCCGCCGAGGGTGACGTCGTCAAGATCGACCTCGAAGCCCGTGTGGACGGCGAGGTCCTGGAGGACGGCGTCGCCAAGGGCGTGGACTACACCATCGGCTCCGGTGAGCTGCTGGACGGCATCGACGAGGCCGTCACCGGTCTGGAGGCCGGCGGTTCGGCCACCTTCACCTCCGAGCTCAAGGGCGGCTCGGCCGCCGGCAAGGAGGCGGAGGTCACCGTCACGGTGCAGTCCGTCTCCTCCCGCGAGCTGCCGGAGCTGGACGACGAGTTCGCCCAGCTGGCCAGCGAGTTCGACACGCTGGAGGAGCTCCGCGAGGACAGCCGCAAGCGGCTGGCCGACCAGAAGAAGTACGAGCAGGCCACCCAGGCCCAGGAGAAGGTCCTCGACGCCCTGCTGGAGCTGACCGAGGTCCCGATCCCGGAGAAGCTCCTCGCGGACGAGATCGAGAGCCGCAAGCACAACCTGGTCAACCACCAGCTCGCCCAGCTCGGGCTGGACCTGGCCGCGTACCTGAAGATGCAGGACAAGTCCGAGGAGGACTTCGACGCCGAGCTCAAGGAGCAGGCGGAGAAGGGCATCCGGACCCAGTTCGTCCTCGACGAGCTGGTCAGCAAGGAGAAGCTCAACGTCAGCCAGGAAGAGCTGACCGAGCACCTGATGCGCCGTGCCCAGTCCTCCGGGATGAGCCCGGACCAGTTCGCGCAGGCCGTCGTCGAGGGCGGCCAGGTGCCGGTCCTCGTCGGTGAGGTCGCCCGCGGCAAGGCCCTGGCCACCGTGGTCGAGGCCGTCACCGTCAAGGACACCAACGGCGAGGTCGTCGACATGAGCGACGACGAGGAAGCCGAGGAAGCCGAGGGCGAGGCCGCCGCCGACGCCGAGAAGCCGGCCGACAAGGCCGAGGGCGCCGAGAAGGCCGAGAGCTGACCCAGCGCCTGAGCCGACCCGTGGACGGGGGGCGCCGGGGCGCGTGAGAGCACGCCCCGGCGCCCCCCGTGCCCGTATCCGGGCCCCGGGCGCCCGGGGCGGTGGGGCACCTGCGCTCACAGCGAAATGCCCTCTGACCGGGATGGCTGCCGACGGGCGGCGCGTTAGGGTCCCCAGTAGACGAAGACCCCAGTGACGGCCAGCTTCGTGTGGCCGTCCGGACACGAGCAGGTGGACACGTGACGCTTCCGATGCCTTCCGCCGCCGGCGAGCCCAACTTCGGTGGTGGCCTCGGCGACCAGGTCTACAACCGGCTGCTCGACGAGCGCATCATTTTCCTCGGCCAGCCGGTGGACGACGACATCGCCAACAAGATCACCGCCCAGCTCCTTCTCCTTGCCGCCGACCCGGACAAGGACATCTACCTGTACATCAACAGCCCGGGCGGATCGGTCCAGGCCGGCATGGCGATCTACGACACCATGCAGTACATCAAGAACGACGTGGTCACCATCGCGATGGGACTCGCGGCGTCCATGGGCCAGTTCCTGCTGACCGCCGGCACCCGCGGCAAGCGCTTCGCGCTGCCCAACGCGGACATCCTCATCCACCAGCCGTCCGCCGGCCTGGCGGGTTCGGCCACGGACATCAAGATCCACGCCGAGCAGCTGCTGCGCACCAAGAAGCGGCTGGCCGAGCTGTCGGCCGCGCACAGCGGCCAGACCGTCGAGCAGTGGACCCGCGACGCGGACCGGGACCGCTGGTTCACCGCCGAGGAGGCCAAGGAGTACGGCCTCATCGACGAGGTCTACGGCAACGCCGCCCAGCTCCCGGGTGGCGGCGGAACGGGCGCGTGAGCCCCGCCACAGCGCCGCACGGCACCCGCCCCGACCGCAGCCACCCGATCGTCTCCAGGAGAACCTCCCGATGACCTCACTTCAGCCGGGCCCGAGGGCCGAGTTCACCGGCATCGCGCCCGAGTCCCGCTACGTCGTCCCCCGCTTCGTCGAGCGCACCTCGCAGGGCGTGCGCGAGTACGACCCGTACGCCAAGCTCTTCGAGGAGCGGGTGATCTTCCTCGGGGTGCAGATCGACGACGCGTCGGCCAACGACGTCATGGCGCAGCTGCTGTGCCTGGAGTCGATGGACCCGGACCGTGACATCTCGGTCTACATCAACTCCCCGGGCGGCTCCTTCACGGCGCTGACCGCGATCTACGACACGATGCAGTTCGTCAAGCCGGACATCCAGACGGTCTGCATGGGCCAGGCGGCCTCCGCCGCCGCCGTGCTGCTCGCCGCCGGCACCCCCGGCAAGCGGATGGCGCTGCCCAACGCCCGTATCCTCATCCACCAGCCCTACAGCGAGACGGGGCGGGGCCAGGTCTCCGACCTGGAGATCGCGGCCAACGAGATCCAGCGGATGCGCGACCAGCTGGAGGACATGCTGGCCAAGCACTCCACCAAGGACCGCGAGACCATCTCCAAGGACATCGAGCGGGACAAGATCCTCACCGCCGAGGAGTCCCTGGAGTACGGGCTGATCGACCAGATCGTCACGACCCGCAAGTCCTCCGTGGGAGTCTGACGGGCCCCGTCCAGGCGACCCGCGTCCCCTTGGAACGACGCCGAACGGCACGCCACGGCAAGGAAAGTGTCGGCCGGGTCGTTCCAAGGGGGGCCCATTCCGGCGGCCCGGCAAGGTACCGTCGGAGAGCACGTACCTCGGTCCGTCCACCCGACGGATCCCAGGCGAAGGGGAAGCTCCTCGTGGCACGCATCGGTGATGGCGGCGATCTGCTCAAGTGCTCGTTCTGCGGCAAGAGCCAGAAGCAGGTGAAGAAGCTCATCGCGGGTCCAGGTGTGTACATCTGCGACGAGTGCATCGACCTCTGCAACGAGATCATCGAGGAGGAGCTGGCCGAGTCCTCCGAGGTGCGCTGGGACGAGCTGCCCAAGCCCCGGGAGATCTACGAGTTCCTGGAGGGCTACGTCGTCGGCCAGGAGGCCGCGAAGAAGGCTCTCTCGGTGGCCGTCTACAACCACTACAAGCGGGTGCAGGCCGGTGAGAACGGCCAGGGACGGGACGACGGCATCGAGCTGTCGAAGTCCAACATCCTGCTGCTCGGCCCCACCGGTTCCGGCAAGACGCTGCTGGCGCAGACGCTCGCCCGGATGCTCAACGTCCCCTTCGCCATCGCCGACGCCACGGCGCTGACCGAGGCCGGGTACGTCGGTGAGGACGTCGAGAACATCCTGCTGAAACTGATCCAGGCGGCCGACTACGACGTCAAGAAGGCCGAGACCGGGATCATCTACATCGACGAGATCGACAAGGTCGCCCGCAAGAGCGAGAACCCGTCGATCACCCGGGACGTGAGCGGCGAGGGCGTCCAGCAGGCGCTGCTGAAGATCCTGGAGGGCACCACCGCCTCGGTGCCGCCGCAGGGCGGGCGCAAGCACCCGCACCAGGAGTTCATCCAGATCGACACCACGAACGTGCTGTTCATCGTGGGTGGTGCCTTCGCCGGGCTGGAGAAGATCATCGAGTCCCGGGCGGGTGCCAAGGGCATCGGCTTCGGCGCCACCATCCGCTCCAAGCGGGAGATCGAGGCGAGCAACCAGTTCGAGGAGGTCATGCCGGAGGACCTGGTGAAGTTCGGGATGATCCCGGAATTCATCGGCCGCCTCCCGGTCATCACCTCCGTGCACAACCTCGACCGTGAGGCGCTGCTCCAGATCCTGATGGAGCCCCGCAACGCGCTGGTCAAGCAGTACCAGCGGCTGTTCGAACTCGACGGCGTGGAGCTGGACTTCGACCGGCCCGCGCTGGAGGCCATCGCCGACCAGGCCATCCTGCGTGGCACCGGCGCCCGCGGGCTGCGCGCCATCATGGAGGAGGTCCTCCAGTCGGTGATGTACGAGGTGCCCTCCCGCAAGGACGTGGAGCGCGTGGTGATCACCGAGGACGTGGTGCACTCCAACGTGAATCCCACGCTCGTCCCGCGCGCCCGCGGCAACGGCGACCAGCAGCGGCACGAGAAGAGCGCCTGACCCGGCCGTTCCCGCCCCGCACGGGGCCGGCCGCCGGATGCGGGCCCCTGTGCTGTGCGGACCCGGTGCCACGACGAGAAGGGCCCGCCCCCAGGGGCGGGCCCTTCTCATGTCCGTGCGGCTTTTCGGCGCAGGGCCGGTTCACGCCTTCACACGGGTCAGGCCTTCACCCGGGCCTTGGCCCGCAGGTCGGCCGCGAACTTCGCGACCTCGTCGGTGGACAGGCTGTCACCGCTGCCCTTCATGGCCGCCGCCAGGTCCACGCCCAGGACGGTGCCCATCGTGCTGTGGTCGGCCCAGATGCAGATCGGGATGCTCATGTTGGTGGTGCCCTCGGTGACCTTCGCGGTGCGGCACTTCATCACTGCACCGTCCAGGCCCTCGGGCTCCACCGTCTCCGCGTCGCCCTCCCACTCGACCTTCTCGGACTCGCCGGCGTTGTCGCCGGTGTCCTTGGAGTTCTCGTCGGCCTTGGCGAAGGCGTTGTCCAGCGTGCCGGCCGGATCGTCGATGGTGCCGTAGACGCCGTTGAAGCTCATGGACTTACCCGTGGTGCCCACACCGTTGGTGTAACCGCCGGCCACCTTCTTGGCGTCCTTGACGCCCAGCTCCTCGGCCTTCTCCGAGTCGGTGGCGCCCACCGGCCCGCCGGAGCTGTTCATCCCCCCGGAGCTGGTCTTGTACTCGCCCACCTGGGAGGGGACGGTCAGCTTGTGCGGCCCGTCGTCGGCGACGTCGCTGTTGCCGCCCCCGCCGACGACACCGAACGCGAACAGCCCGCCGACGATGGCCCCCACCACGACCAGGGCGCCGACGACGATGCCGATGGTCTTGCCCTTGCCGCCCCCGCCCTGCGGCGGCTGCGGCGGCATCGGCATCCCCGGCATCCCCGGCTGGCCCGGGGGCATCCCGGGCTGGCCGGGCGGCATCCCGGGCTGGCCCGGCTGACCGTAGGGCATCCCGCCCTGCGGGGGCTGGCCCTGCTGCGGGAAGCCGTAACCGGGCTGCGGGGGCTGCCCCTGCTGCGGGTAGCCGTACCCCGGCTGGGGCTGGCCCGGAGCGCCACCGTAGGGTCCGGGCTGTCCTGGCTGCTGCGGCGGCTGCTGACCGTAGGGGTCCGGCTGGCCGTAGGGCCCTGGCTGCTGGTGACTCATGGTGGCGCTTCCCTCCCGTTGATGTGCATGACGCGCTCGCACATCTTGACGGATGCACGACGAGAAAACCCGGCCGCTGGCCGAATCGGGGCCCGGTGGGAACGCAATCGTGAAAAAGCCCCGGCGAGTTGTCCGGGTGCGCCCGGAAGGTCCTCGCGGGGGCGGGAGCGGGCACGGCGAGGGGCGCCCGGCGGTCTCCCGCCGGGCGCCCCTCGCCGAGCGTCTGTGTGCTCCGTGCGTCTCCGTGCCGCCGCCGCGCGAGCGGGCGGCGGCACGGCATCAGGTCACTTCAGCGGTACGCGGACGTCCTCGCGGACCTTGGCCGCCGTCTCACCGGCCTCGGCGACCGGTGTGTCCTTGCCGCTGATCACGTCGGCCGAGGCGACCGTCACCACGAAGCCGATGGTGCTGTGGTCGCCCCACATGCAGAACGGCATGGTGAAGCCCTTGATCCCGGAGGTGCTGCCGGGCGGTGCGGTGAACTTCACCTTCTGGCACTTCATCACCGCGTCGTCGCCCAGCCCGGACGGGTGCACTTCCTCCGGCTCGCCGTCCAGCTCCGCCTTGCCGCCGCCACCCGTGCTCGGGTCCTCCTTGGCCTCCTTGGCGACCATCAGCAGCGCCGCGTCGACGACCGCCTCCGGGTTCTGTATCTCCCCGTAGACGCCGCCGAAGTTGAGGTTCTTCGCGTCGACCCCGGTGCCGCTCTCGTAGGCGGCCGAGACGCTCTTGGGGTCCTTGACGCCGAACTGCTCGAACTTGCTCTTGTCGGACTCGCTGAACCCGCCCGTGGAGCTGTTCTCCGACCCGGGCTTCTTGTCGAACTCCGCGGCCACCGTCTCCGGCGTGATCAGCTTGTACCGCTTGCCGTCGTCGGCGACCGTCGAACCGCCCTTGCCGTCCTTGTCGTCGCCGCCGGTGAACAGGATCACACCGCCGACCACCGCGGCGACCACGACCAGGGCGCCGACGACGATGCCGATGGTCTTGCCCTTGCCGCCCCCGCTCTGCGGCGGCTGCGGCGGCATCGGCATCCCCGGCTGGCCGGGACCGCTCCCGTAGGGGCCGCCCGGCTGGCCCGGCATGCCGGGCTGCTGCTGGGGGAAGCCGTAGCCGGGGTTCGGCGGCTGGCCGGGCGGCTGCTGGGGCATGCCCGGCTGCTGCGGGTAGCCGTAACCGGGCTGACCGGGGGCGCCGCCGTACGGGTTGGGACCGCCGGGCTGCTGCGGCGGCTGCCCGTACGGACCCGGCTGCTGGCCGTACGGACCCGGCTGCCCTGGCTGCCCGCCGTACGGGCCGGGCTGGTTGTTGCTCATTGCGGCGCTTCCCCTCCGTGAACATCTTCGTCGAATGCGCTCCGCTCATAGTGACGGATGGCACCGACGGTTGCCGCACCGGTCCTCAAACCGATTCGAGCCCGGCAGGCGGGCGCCCGTACACTGGCGGTCGTGACCGACAACACTCAGCAGAGCCCGGAGGCGACCGGGCCGCACAGCACCGTTCCCGCAGATCTGCCGACCCAGTACGCGCCGGCCGAGGTAGAGGGGAAGCTGTACGAGCGCTGGGTGGAGCGAGGCTACTTCGAGGCGGACGCCAAGAGCGACAAGCCGCCGTACACCATCGTCATCCCGCCCCCGAACGTCACAGGATCTCTCCATCTCGGACACGCTTTCCAGCACACCCTCATGGACGCCCTCACCCGCCGCAAGCGGATGCAGGGCCACGAGGCGCTCTGGCTGCCGGGCATGGACCACGCGGGCATCGCCACGCAGAACAAGGTCGAACAGCAGCTCGCCGAGGAGGGCAAGTCCCGCCAGGACCTGGGCCGCGAGGAGTTCGTCGAGCGCGTGTGGCGGTGGAAGGAGGAGTACGGCGGCAAGATCCTCGGCCAGATGCGGCGCCTGGGCGACGGCGTCGACTGGTCCCGTGAGCGCTTCACGATGGACGAGGGCCTCTCGCGGGCCGTCCAGACCGTCTTCAAGAAGATGTACGACGACGGTCTCATCTACCGCGCCGAGCGGATCATCAACTGGTGCCCGCGCTGTCTGACGGCCATCTCCGACATCGAGGTGGAGTACCAGGAGGACGACGGCGAGCTGGTCCAGCTCAAGTACGGCGAGGGCGAGGACACCGTCGTGGTGGCCACCACCCGCGCCGAGACGATGCTGGGCGACACCGCGGTCGCCGTCCACCCCGACGACGAGCGGTACAAGCACCTGATCGGCAAGCAGATCAAGCTGCCGCTGACCGACCGCACCATTCCCGTCGTCGCCGACAGCCACGTCGACCCGGAGTTCGGCACCGGTCAGGTCAAGGTCACGCCGGCCCACGACCCCAACGACTTCGAGATCGGCCGCCGCCACGACCTGCCGATGCTCACGGTCATGGACGAGCGCGGCGTGATCACCGCGCACGGCCCGTTCCAGGGCCTGGACCGCTTCGAGGCCCGCTCGGCCATCGTGGCCGCGCTGCGCGAGCAGGGCCGGGTCCTGGAGGAGAAGCGCCCCTACGTCCACAGCGTCGGCCACTGCTCCCGCTGCAAGACGACGATCGAGCCGCGGCTGTCGATGCAGTGGTGGGTCAAGGTCGCGCCGCTGGCCAAGGCCGCCGGGGACGCCGTCCGTGACGGGCGCACCCGCATCCACCCCGCCGAGATGTCCTCCCGGTACTTCGACTGGGTCGACAACATGCACGACTGGACGATCTCCCGCCAGCTGTGGTGGGGGCACCGCATCCCGGTCTGGTACGGACCCGGGGGCGAGGTCGTCTGCGTCGGCCCGGACGAGGAGCCGCCCGCCGGCGAGGGCTGGCACCAGGACACGGACGTCCTGGACACCTGGTTCTCCTCCGGTCTGTGGCCCTTCTCCACGCTCGGCTGGCCGGACCGCACCCCGGACCTGGAGCGGTTCTACGCCACCGACGTCCTGGTCACCGGCTACGACATCATCTTCTTCTGGGTCGCCCGGATGATGATGTTCGGCATGTACGTGATGGAGGAGCCGCCCTTCCACACCGTGGCGCTCACCGGTCTGGTCCGGGACGAGCACGGCAAGAAGATGTCCAAGTCCTTCGGCAACGTCGTCGACCCGCTGGACTGGATGGACGCCTACGGCTCCGACGCGCTGCGCTTCACCCTGGCCTCCGGCGCCAACCCCGGCACCGATGTGCCGATCGGCGAGGACTGGGTCAAGGCGTCCCGGAACTTCGCCAACAAGATCTGGAACGCCACCCGGTTCGCGCTGATGAACGGCGCCACGGTGGAGGGGCCGCTGCCCGACGCGGCGGAGATGTCGGCCACCGACCGGTGGATCCTCTCCCGGCTCAACGAGGTCGTGGCGGAGGTCGACGGCTACTACGACGACTACCAGTTCGCCAAGCTCTCCGACGCGCTGCGCCACTTCGCGTGGGACGAGGTCTTCGACTGGTACGTGGAGCTGTCCAAGACCACCTTCGCGGCGGGCGGCCGGCCCGCCGAGGTCACCCGCCGGGTCCTGGGTGAGGTGCTGGACGTCACGCTGCGGCTGCTGCACCCGGTCGTCCCCTTCGTCACCGAGGAGCTGTGGACGACGCTGACCGGCGGCGAGTCCGTCGTGGTCGCCGACTGGCCGAAGGACTCCGGGTTCCGGGACGCCGAGGCCGAGCGGGAGATCGCCACCGTCCAGCAGGCGGTCACCGAGGTGCGGCGCTTCCGTGCCGACCAGGGCCTCCAGCCGGGCCAGAAGGTGCCCGCCGAGCTCGACCTGGCCGGCACCCCGCTGGCGGACCACGAGGACGCCATCCGGCAGCTGCTGCGGCTCCAGCCCGCGGGTGAGGGCTTCCAGGCCACCGCGTCGCTGCCCGTCGCGGGTGCCACGGTCAGCCTCGACCTGTCCGGCGCCATCGACGTGGAGGCCGAACGCAAGCGGCTGGGCAAGGATCTGGCGGCGGCGGAGAAGGAGTTGGCGCAGACGGGCGCCAAGCTGTCCAACGAGGCGTTCCTCGCCAAGGCGCCGGACCACGTGGTGGACAAGATCCGGGGCCGCAAGGCGGCGGCGGAGGCCGACATCGCGCGGCTGAAGCAGCAGTTGGAGCGGCTGGGCTGAGCATCGCCGCGCCCTTCGGCGAGTGAGCCGAAGGGCGCGCGCGGAACCACAGCACACGAGCGGCGGTGCCGGACCGGTGGAAACCGGGCCCGGCACCGCCGCTCGCGTCGGGCGGGGTGCCCGCCTCCGCCGCGGCCGGAAGGGGTAGGGGGCCGCGGCGGTGGATCAGCCGTCCTGGTGGATCACTGGCCCATGACGTACTTGACGGTCGGGCCGGTGGTCCAGCCGCCGTCGACGGCCAGTTCGGCGCCGGTGATGTAGGAGGCGGCGTCGGAGAGCAGGAAGCAGATCGCGGAGGCGATCTCGTGCGGCTCGCCCACCCGGGCCATCGGGGTGTTGGGGTAGTTGCCCTCGCCCTGCTGGATGCCGACCTCGGCCGTCATCGGGGTGTAGGTCATGCCCGGGTGCACGGAGTTGAGCCGGATGCGGTCGGTGCCCAGTTCCACGGCGCCGATCTTGGTGAGGCCGCGCACACCCCACTTGGAGGCGCCGTAACCGGCGGTCAGGGCCAGGCCCATCAGCCCGGCCGCGGAGGAGATGTTGACGATCGAGCCGCCGCCGGCCTGCCGCATCGCCGGGACGGCGGTCTTGATGCCGATGAAGACGCCCGTCAGGTTGACGTCGAGCACCTTGCGGAAGAAGTCGGTGGAGACGGACTCCAGCGGGGCGCCGGTGGAGATGCCGGCGTTGTTGACGAGGCCGTCGAGCGAGCCGAACTCGGCGACGGTGTAGTCGGCGACGCGCTGCCACTCCTCGTCGCTGGTCACGTCGTGGCGGACGAAGCGGGCGGCCTCGCCCAGCCCGGCCGCGGTGGCCTTGCCCTCCTCCTCCAGGACGTCGGTGAGCACGACACGGGCGCCGGCGGCGACGGCCTGCCGGGCCGTCTCGGCGCCGATGCCGCGGGCGGCGCCGGTGATGAGGATGGTCTTGCCGTTGAGATCGTTCATGTCGTGCTCCAGGGGGATTCACTCAGGGATGCGATGCAGCGCGCGGCGAGCGCCGCGGGGCCCTCGGGCCCGGCGGCCGGTGCGTCACCGGCCGCCCACGTCTCGACGGCCACCCGGACCGCCGTCGCCGCCGTGCCGGCCGCCAGCCGCACCGGGAGGGACCCGGCGCGTTCGGGGGCGCCCTCCCGCTCGGCGAGCACGGCCGCCAGAGCCGTCTCGGACGCGTGGTAGGCGTCCATCCACACCGAGCGCAGCGCCGGGCTGCTGTGGGCCAGCCGCAGCAGGGCCCGTACCCACTCCAGCGACTCCGCGTTGGCGGGGTCGTCGGTGCTGAGCGCTTCCCGGGTGCCGTGCGCGAGGGCCTCGGCGAGGGGGAGGCGGGCGGGTGCCGCGCGGGTGGCGTCCACCCACTGCCGGGCCCCCGCCTCGAACAGCGGTGCGACGGCCTCTTCCTTGGTGGGGAAGTAGCGGTAGAAGGTCCGCGGCGCGACGCCCGCCTCGCGGGCGATGTCCTCGGCACGGGTCTCCCGGACGCCGTGTTCGACGAAGAGCGCGGCGGCCGTGCGGGCGATGTCCGTGCGCGTCTCGGCCTTGCGCCGCTCGGTGAGCGGGGTGGCGGGGGTACGGGCGACCGGCATGACAGCAGATTATGCCTGCATGGCACAATCTGCCACCGCGGGGGAGTTGAACGATCGTACGACCATGGGTGGCAAGACCAGTGCATCGACGCCAGTTCCTCCTCGGCGCCTCCTCCCTCGCCGCCACGGCCGGCCTCGGCGTGGGACTCACCGGCTGCTCCGGCGGCAGCGGACGGAGCACGCTGACCGTCCTGGCCGCCAGCTACGACAAGAGCGTCGGCTCCGGCATCACCGAACAGTGGAACGACGTCATCCACGCCTTCGGCAGGAAACACCCCGACATCGAGGTGGACCTCCAGCTCGTCCCCTTCACCCGGATCGACCAGGAGCTGGCCCGGCGCGTCAAGGACGGCGACCCGCCCGACATCTCGCAGGGCAACGTCTTCGCCGGGTACGCCGAGGACGGTGACCTCTACCACGCCAGCGACGTCTTCAAGATCCCCGTCCAGGCGGACTTCATCGCCTCCTTCGCCCAGGCCGGCGAGGTCGACTTCGCCCAGTACGGCATCCCGTTCCTGGCCAGCACCCCGCGGCTCTTCTACAACACCGCCCTCTTCGAGAAGGCCGGGCTCAGCGGCCCGCCCGGCAGCTGGGCCGAGCTGCGCTCCGCCGCCCAGGCCCTCAAGAAGGCCGGGGTGCACACCCCCTACGGCCTGGCCATGGGACCCGAGGCCGCCGAGGACGAGGCCCTCGCCTGGATGCTGGCGGCGGACGGCGGCTACGCCAGCTCCGCCGGGTACGACTTCGTCAAGAGCGAGAACGTCCACGCCCTGACCTGGCTGCGCACCCGGCTGGTCGCCGACGGACTGGCCGGCCCCGACCCCGCCGGGCTGACCCGTACCAAGGCGTACGAGGGCTTCCTCAAGGGGCGGATCGCCATGATGAACGCGCACCCCCTGCTGCTGGGCAGCGCCCGGCAGGCCAAGGTGCCCTGCGCACACGCCCCCTTCCCCAAGGAGAACGGCGGCGCCGCCCCGCCGGTGGGCCTGTCGGACTGGCTGATGGCGTTCCGGGCCGGAGGCCGCCGCAAGGAGTGCTCCGCCTTCTTGAACTTCCTCTACCAGGTCACCTCCGTACGCCGGTACGGCACCGGACAGGGCACCCTGCCCGTCACCGTCTCCGGGTCCCGCGCCCTGCGCAGCGAGCCGGCCGGCAAGCCGCTGCGCGCGTTCATCGACCAGATGCCCGACGCGGAGTTCCAGCCGATGGGCCGCCGCTCCTGGCCGGCCGTCCGCACCCGGGTGCAGCGCACCATCGGCAAGGCCGTCGAGCCCAAGGGGCCCTCGCCGCGCGCCGTGCTCGACGCCCTGCAGAAGGCCGCCGACGAGGCGGAGCGCACCGCGCAGCACCAGTAGGCCCCCGGGCCGCCGCCACCCTGCCCCGGGCGGGGCGGGGCGGCACCCGCCCGCCCCGCCCGGGGCCGCGGTGCTCTTCCGTAGACTGGTCCGCGTGAGCGACGAGCCCCAGCCCCACGAACCCGACCCCTCCTCGTCCCGGCCCTCCGAGTCGTTCGACAGCGCCGAGTCGCCCGACGCCTTCGAGGAGATCGTCGGGGAGGAGACCGACCGCGATCCGGACCTCGCGGTGATCGAGGCGGGCAGCCGCACCCTGCGGGCCCAGGCCGGACCCCCGCAGCCCGACGTGGTGCCGGGCCGGCCCGAGGACCCGGAGGTGGACCGGGCGCTGCGCGCGGTGGAGGAGGAGCTGGCCACCCGCTGGGGCGAGACCAAGCTGGACCCCTCGGTCGAGCGGATCGCCGCCCTGGTGGACGTGCTGGGCCAGCCGCAGCGCTCCTACCCGTCCATCCACATCACCGGCACCAACGGCAAGACCACCACGGCCCGCATGATCGAGGCGCTGCTCGGCGCCTTCGAGCTGCGCACCGGCCGCTACAGCTCCCCGCACGTGCAGTCGGTCACCGAGCGCATCAGCATCGACGGCGCACCGGTGCCGGCCGAGCGGTTCATCGAGACGTACCAGGACATCAAGCCGTACGTGGAGCTGGTCGACGCCCAGCAGGACTACCGGCTCTCCTTCTTCGAGGTGCTGACCGGCATGGCGTACGCCGCCTTCGCCGACGCGCCCGTGGACGTGGCCGTCGTCGAGGTCGGCATGGGCGGCACCTGGGACGCCACCAACGTCATCGACGCGAGCGTCGCCGTCGTCACCCCCATCTCCCTCGACCACACCGACCGGCTCGGCGACACGCCCGAGAAGATCGCCACGGAGAAGTCCGGCATCGTCAAGCAGGACGCCACCGTGGTGCTCGCCCAGCAGCCGGTCGAGGCCGCCTCCGTCATCCTCAAGAAGGCCGTCGAGGTGGACGCCACCGTCGCCCGCGAGGGCATGGAGTTCGGTGTCGTCTCCCGGCAGCTCGCGGTCGGCGGCCAGCAGCTGACGCTGCGCGGCCTGGGCGGTGAGTACCCCGACATCTTCCTGCCGCTGCACGGCGCCCACATGGCGCACAACGCCAGTGTGGCGCTGGCGGCCGTCGAGGCGTTCTTCGGCATCGGCCAGCAGCACGCCCGCACCCTCGACCTCGACGTGGTGCGCCAGGCGTTCGCCTCCGTCACATCGCCCGGCCGGCTGGAGGTCGTGCGCACCAGCCCCACGGTGCTGCTGGACGCCGCCCACAACCCGGGCGGCGCGCGGGCCACCGCCGAGGCCGTCAGCGAGGCGTTCGGCTTCTCCCGGCTGGTCGGTGTCGTCGCCCCCAGCGCCGACAAGGACGTGCGCGGACTGCTGGAGGCCTTCGAGCCGGTCTTCGCCGAGGTCGTGGTCACCCGCAACTCCAGCCACCGGTCCATGGACGTGGACGAACTGGCCGCCGTCGCCGTGGAGGTCTTCGGCGACGAGCGGGTGCAGGTCGAGCCGCGGCTGGACGCGGCACTGGAGGAAGCGGTCACCCTCGCCGAGGAGGAGGGCGAGTACGCGGGAGCCGGGGTGCTGGTCACCGGCTCGGTCATCACGGTCGGCGAGGCCCGGCTGCTGCTGCGAGGGAGGCGCTAGATGCGGACCCTGTGTGCGTCCACGCTGATCGGCGAGTTCTTCATCGTCGGTTTCGCCGGATTGGTCGCGATGCGAACGAGTGACCTTTCCGTGACCACCGTATGGACGGTCAGCGGGATCGCCATGGTGCTCTGCGTGCTGCTGTGCGGATTCCTCACCCGGCCGGGTGGCGTGCAGCTCGGATGGGCGCTCCAGATCGCATTGATCGCCAGCGGTTTCGTCGTCCCGACGATGTTTTTCCTCGGCGCCTGTTTCGCGGCGCTGTGGTGGGCCTCGGTGCATTTCGGCAAGAAGATCGACGAGGCGAAGGCGCGGTTCGCCGAGCAGGCCGGGACCGAGCGTGCCCCCGAGCCGGACGCTGTGTGAGACACCTGCCCTCACCCATGTAGCCTCTTTTGACCGCCGGGCCCACGACCGCGTCGGAACGCCCGGCCCGGCGGCGCCTGCCCTCCCCAGCCTTCGGCCGGGAGGTGCCCCCAGCCGTCCGCACGACCAGCCAAGGAGCACCACACCATGAGCCAGCGCACCCTCGTCATCCTCAAGCCCGACGCCGTCGCGCGCGGACTGATGGGCGAGATCATCGGCCGTATCGAGCGCAAGGCCGGCTGGACCATCGCGGCGCTGGAACTGCGCACCCTGGACCGTGCCACGCTGGAGCAGCACTACGCCGAGCACGAGGGGCGCCCCTTCTACGAGCCGCTGGTGGAGTTCATGTCCTCGGGGCCGTCCGCCGTCATGGTGGTCGAGGGCGAGCGGGTGATCGAGGGCATCCGTGCCCTGGCCGGTCCGACCGACCCGATCGCGGCCCCGCCCGGATCGGTGCGCGGCGACTTCGGCACCATCGTGCGGGAGAACCTGATTCACGCCTCCGACTCGGAGGAGTCCGCCCAGCGGGAGCTGAAAATCTTCTTCCCGAGTTTCGCCTGAGGCGCGAGCGAACACCGGGACGGAAGAGACTCAACAGCCGTCTCCGACACGACGTCACCATTACGGTGGCCGTTCCCACTTCCCCCGACAATGGCGGAGGAACCGTCTCTACGTGTTCGAGCAAGCGCGTCTACGATGGAACCCGCGCGCTTCGAGCATGGCGGCGCGTACCCACATCCTTCCGTAGCCGCACACCACATCGCCCCACTTGGAAGGCCAGACGCATCCATGGGAACCAACATGTCGTTCATCGGCCGTGATATGGCTGTCGACCTCGGGACCGCCAACACGCTGGTGTACGTCAGGGGTCGCGGGATCGTCCTCAACGAGCCGTCCGTCGTCGCGATCAACACCAACACCGGCGGCATTCTCGCGGTCGGCGCCGAAGCCAAGAAGATGATCGGCCGCACCCCTGGCAACATCGTGGCCGTCCGCCCCCTCAAGGACGGCGTCATCGCGGACTTCGAGATCACCGAGCGGATGCTCCGCTACTTCATTCTCAAGATCCACAAGCGGCGTTATCTCGCCCGGCCCCGCGTGGTGGTGTGCGTGCCCTCCGGTATCACGGGAGTGGAGCGCCGCGCCGTCATCGAGGCGTCCACCCAGGCGGGCGCCCGGCAGGTGCACATCATCGAGGAGCCGATGGCGGCGGCGATCGGCTCCGGCCTGCCCGTCCACGAGGCCACCGGGAACATGGTGGTCGACATCGGCGGCGGCACCACCGAGGTCGCCGTCATCTCGCTCGGCGGGATCGTCACCGCGCAGTCCATCAGGGTGGCCGGCGACGAACTCGACAACGCGATCATCCAGCACATCAAGAAGGAGTACAGCCTCCTTCTCGGTGAGCGCACCGCCGAATCCATCAAGATCACCATCGGCTCGGCGTACGACCTGGAGAAGGACGAGCACACCGAGATCCGCGGCCGTGACCTCGTCAGCGGGCTGCCCAAGACGGTGGTGATCTCCGCCGCCGAGGTCCGCAAGGCCATCGAGGAACCGGTCAACGCGATCGTGGACGCGGTCAAGACCACCCTCGACAAGTGCCCGCCCGAACTGTCGGGCGACGTGATGGACCGCGGCATCGTCCTCACCGGGGGCGGCGCCCTGCTGCGCGGCCTGGACGAGCGGCTCCGCCGCGAGACGGGCATGCCGATCCACATCGCCGAGGACCCGCTGGACTCCGTCGCCCTGGGCTCCGGCAAGTGCGTCGAGGAGTTCGAGGCACTCCAGCAGGTGCTCGACGCCCAGCCGCGTCGCTGACCGGCGGGCTGCCGGCGCCGGCCGGCGGGCACACAGCACACCTGTACGCAACAACTGACCGTTCACGCGGCGGGTCGTACGAAGGCAGTGGCGCCGCCGCCACGCACCCCGCCCCGGCGGGGCTGCCCCACGAGAAAGGCACGGCCGCCGCACGTGAGGGACACACGAGAAAGCCGGCTGCTGCTCGTCCTGCTGGTCGCCATCGCGTTCGCACTGATCACGGTGGACCTCAGAGGGGGCGAGCAGTCTCCGCTCGACGGGGCGCGGCAGGGGGCCGCCTCCGTCCTTGGTCCGGTCGAAAGCGGCGTGGCATCGGCGGTCAACCCCGTCGGCAACGCCATCGCCGCCGTCCGCGACTCGGGTGACCGCCACGACAGAATCACCCGGCTGGAGCGGGAGAACGCGGCGCTCAAGCAGGAACTCGGCTCCGACGACCGCAACCGCGCCCGGGCGAAGGAACTGGACAAACTGCTCAAGACCGCCGGCGCCGGCGGCTACGGCGTCAAGGGCGCCCAGGTCGTCGCGATCGGCGCGGCACAGGGCTTCTCCTGGACCGTCACCCTCGACGCGGGCCGCGAGGACGGCATCCGCCGCGACATGACCGTCATCAACGGCGACGGACTGGTGGGCCGCGTCACCACCGTGGGCCCCGCCACCTCCACCGTGGTGCTGGCCAACGACCCCGACTTCACCGTCGGCACCCGGATGGAGAACAGCAACGAACTCGGATTCGCCACCGGACGCGGCGGCAACGCGCTCAGCGTGCAACTGCTCAACGGCAAGGCCAAGGTGAAGAAGGGCGACCGGCTCGTCACCTTCGGCTCCAGCGACGACAAACCGTTCGTCCCCGGCGTACCGGTCGGCGAGGTCACCAAGGTGGAACGGCACAAGGGCACCCTCACCCGCACCGTCCGCGTCAAGCCGTACGTCGGCTTCACCCGGCTGGACGTGGTCGGCATCGTCGTCCAACCCCCGCGCCAGAACCCGCGCGACGATGTCCTCAAGGTCAAGAAGCCGCCGAAACCCAAGCCCACACCCACGGTGACCGTGACCGCCACCCCCGGCGGCGAAACCCCGCCCAGGAGCTGACCCCACGTGGTGTACGTCAACCGGATGCTGCTCACGGCCGCTCTCGTGGTCGTCGCCCTCGTCGTCCAGGTCGCCGTCCTGGCCCGACTGCAACTGCCCGGCGCCGTGCCGGACCTGCTGCTCCTCGTCGTCCTCGGCCTCGCCCTCGTCTACGGGCACACCGCCGGCGCCCTCGTCGGCTTCTTCGCCGGACTGCTGGCCGACATCGCCCCGCCCGCCGACCACGCGGTCGGCCGCTACGCACTGGTGCTCTGCCTCATCGGCTACGCGGCCGGACTGACCAAACCGGAGGGCGGAGCCCACCGCTCGGCGACCGTACCGATGCTCGTCGTCGCCTCCGCCGCCATCTGCTCCACCCTGCTGTACGCCGGCGTCGGCGCCCTCGTCGGCGACACCGCCGCCCGCCAGGTCGGCCTCACCGGGCTGCTGATCACCGCCACCGTCTACGACCTGCTGCTCGCCCCGTTCACCGTCCCGCTGATCATGGCGCTGGCGCGCCGCGGCGAGAAGGACCCCATCGGCGCGGAGACCGGCGGCACCGGCGGCCTGCGCGCCTACGGCTGGCTGGGCTCCGGAACGGGCCTCACCACCTCCGGCACCGGGCTGCTGAGCAAGGGCGGCAAGGCACCGAAGATGGGCAAGGCCGGCAAGCGCAGCGCGCGCAACGCCAAGCCGGCCACCCTGGCCGCCGCACGCGGCAAGGCGGGCAAGATCAAGGGGGTCAAACGCCTGTGAGGACCCCCGCCCCGGCCCCCGCCCCGCGTACCTCGCCGACGCCGCCGGAGGGAGCGCCGCGCCCGCCCGGCCCCCTCCCGTCGCCCGACCACCGCCCCTCAAGGAGGCGCTGCGCGCCGTGAGCAACGCCCTCCCGTCGCCCGACCACCGCCCCCCAAGGAGGCGCTGCGCGCCGTGAGTAACATCCCCGAGACCGGCCGCTCCTCCCGTGTCACCATCCGGTTGATCGCCATCCAGATCCTGGTGATGTCACTGCTGCTGACCCTCGGCGGGCGGCTGTGGTACCTCCAGATCCGCAACGGTGACGAATACCAGAAGGAAGCCAAGGGCAACCACGTCCAGCAGGTCGTCGAGCCCGCCGTACGCGGCGCGATCCTCGACGCGCGCGGCATGCCGCTGGCCGACAACGAGACCCGGCTGGTGGTCTCCGCGTCCCGCACCGAACTGATGAAGCAGGACGACGGCGGCAAGGCCGTACTGGAACGCCTCGCCAAAGTCCTCCGCATGGACCCCAGGACCGTCCGCCAGAAGGTCCGCCTCTGCGACGCGAAGACCCCCCAGCCGTGCTGGAACGGGTCGCCCTACCAGCCGATCCCCGTCACGGACGACGCCAAGCCCCAGCAGGCCCTCCAGATCCGCGAACGCTCCGAGGACTTCCCCGGCATCAAGGCCGAACCCGAGGCCGTACGGCGCTACCCCGCGCCCTACGGGGCCAACACCGCACAGGCGCTCGGCTATCTCTCGCCCGTCACCGACGAGGAGATCGAGAAGGCCAAGGACAGCGACTCGCCCTTCCTGCCCTCCGACGAGATCGGCCGCTCCGGACTCGAACGCAGCTACGACAGCAAACTGCGCGGCAGCTCCGGCGTCACCCGCTACGAGGTGGACAACCTCGGCCGCGTCATGGGACAGGCCGAGAGCGAGAAGGCCAAGCCCGGCTCCAACCTGGTCACCTCCATCGACGCACGCGTCCAGGCCGTCGCCGAGAAGCAGCTCGACCAGGCCATGAAGAAGGCCCGCACCGAGTTCGACAAGAACACCGGCCGCAACTACAAGGCCGACGCCGGCGCCGTCGTCGTCATGGAGAACAAGACCGGCCGCGTCGTGGCGATGGCCTCCAACCCCGAGTACGACCCCAACGCCTGGGTCGGCGGCATCTCCGGCAAGGAGTACGCCAAACTCACCGGGAAGAACTCCAACTACCCGCTGCTCAACCGCGCCATCCAGGGGCTGGCCGCACCCGGCTCGATCTTCAAGGTCATCTCCACCTCCGCCGCCGTCAAGGCCGGCTACCCCTTCGACGGCAACTACGACTGCTCCTCGTCCTACGAGGTCGGCGGACAGACGTTCAAGAACTTCGAGTCGAAGGGCTACGGCAACATCGACCTGGGCCGCGCCCTGGAGGTCTCCTGCGACACCGTCTTCTACCGCCTCGCCTACAAGGAGTGGAAGAAGGACGGCGGGAACATGCCCAAGAAGGGCGCCCACGACTGGTTCTACAAGATGGCCCACGACTACGGGCTCGGCAAGGAGACCGGCGTGGACCTCCCCAACGAGGTCTCCGGCCGGGTCCCGGACCGCAAGTGGAAGAAGAACTACTGGGAGGCCAACAAGGACGCCTGGTGCAAACAGGCGAAGAACGGCGGCGGCAACCCCAGCTACGCCGAGAAGATCGCCAAGGAGAACTGCGCCTCCGGCATGAAGATGCGCGCCGGTGACAGCATCAACTACTCCATCGGCCAGGGCGACACCCTCGTCACCCCCATCCAGATGGCCACCATCTACGCGGCCCTCGGCAACGGCGGCACCCTCCACGACCCCACACTCGGCAAGGCGATCGTCAGCCCGGACGGCAAGTCGGTGCACGAGATCCGGCCCACGTCGCACGGCAAGCTGCCGATCAGCGACAAAACCCTCCACCAGATGGACGGCGCCCTCCAGGGCGTCGCCACCCGGGGCTCGGCGGCCTGGCGGTTCGGCGAGGCCGGCTGGCCCCAGGACAAGATCAAACTCCGCGCCAAGACCGGTACCGCCGAGGTCGCAGGCAAGCAGACCACCTCCTGGCTGGCCACCTACACCGACGACTTCACCGTCGTCATGACGATCTCCCAGGGCGGCACCGGCTCCGGCGCCTCCGGCCCCGCCGTCCGCAACATCTACAACGCCATGTACGGCGTGGGCGCCGACGGCGGCATCGACAAGAGCAAGGCACTGCTGCCCAAGCCGCAGGCGAAGCTGCCCAAGATCTCCAAGGACGGCACCATCGTGCCCCAGCGCGACAAGAAGCCCCGCGGCCAGAACGCCGAGCGGCCGGCCGACGCCCCCTCCGGCAGCCCCAGCGCGCCCCCCGGCGAACAGACCCCCGCCGAGTCCCCCGACACCCGCGGCGAGGCCCAGGCCGCCCGCCACGAGGGACAACGACAGCAGCACCGCAGGGACGGCACCCCGCCGGCCCGCGAGATCCGCCAGCTCGCCGGAGGTGAGCGGCGATGAGCTCCCGCAGCTTCGCACTCGGCGGCTACGGCCCCCGCCGCCGCTCCCTGTGGGACCGGCTCACCGCCCGCGACTCCGTCGTATGGCGGCTGGACTGGATCATGCTGCTGTCCGGCGCCGTGCTCGCCGTCATCGGCTCACTGCTCGTCTACTCCGCCACCCGCAACCGCACCGAGCTCAACCAGGGCGACCCGCAGTACTTCCTCGTCCGGCACGTCATCAGCCTGATCATCGGCATCGGCCTGATGATCGGCACCGTCTGGCTCGGACACCGCAGACTGCGCAGCGCCGTACCCGTGCTCTACGGCGTCACCGTGCTGCTGGCCGTCTGCGTGCTCACCCCGCTCGGCGCCACCATCAACGGCTCCCGGGCCTGGCTCAACCTCGGCGGCGGCTTCACCGTCCAGCCCGCCGAGTTCATCAAGATCACCGTCATCCTCGGCATGGCCATGCTGCTCGCCGCCAAGGTGGACGCCGGCGACCAGGAACACCCCGACCACCGCACCGTCCTCCAGGCCCTCGGCGTCGCCGCCCTGCCCGTCCTGGTCATCCTGATGATGCCGGACCTCGGCTCCGTCATGGTGCTGGTCTTCATCGTCCTCGCCGTCCTGCTGGCCTCCGGCGCCTCCAACCGCTGGATCATCGGCCTGTGCCTGGCCGGCGCCCTCGGAGCCGTCCTGGTGTGGGCGCTCGGACTGCTGGACGAGTACCAGATCAACCGCTTCGCCGCATTCGCCAACCCGGCCCTCGACCCCTCCGGCGTGGGCTACAACACCAACCAGGCCCGCATCGCCATCGGCTCCGGCGGCCTCACCGGAAAGGGACTCTTCGAGGGCACCCAGACGACCGGACAGTTCGTGCCCGAACAGCAGACCGACTTCGTCTTCACCGTCGCCGGGGAAGAACTCGGCTTCATCGGCGCCGGACTGATCCTCGTCCTCCTCGGCATCCTCATCTGGCGCGCCTGCCGCATCGCACGCGAGTCCACCGAGCTGTACAGCACCATCGTGGCCGCCGGGGTCATCGCCTGGTTCGCGTTCCAGGCGTTCGAGAACATCGGCATGACCCTCGGGATCATGCCCGTCGCCGGACTGCCGCTGCCGTTCGTCTCCTACGGCGGCACCTCCATGTTCGCCGTCTGGATCGCCGTCGGACTCCTGCAGTCCATCCGCACACAGAAACCCATAGCGGCCTGACCAGGGCCCGCCGCCTGCCCCGCCGCCCCCACGGCCCCGGCGGGGCAGACGGACCGGAAGGAAGCGAGCCGGGGGACGCGGCCACAACCGTTACTCTGGACGACTGGCCCTGTCCGTCGTACGAAAGCGCGCCCGAGATGCCCGTCGAGTCGGTGTTCCCCCAGCTAGAGGCCCTCCTGCCGCACGTTCAAAAGCCCATCCAGTACGTCGGCGGCGAGCTGAACTCCACCGTCAAGGAGTGGGACGAGACCGACGTGCGCTGGGCACTGATGTACCCGGACGCCTACGAGGTCGGCCTGCCCAACCAAGGCGTCATGATCCTCTACGAGGTCCTCAACGAACGCGAGGGCGTCCTCGCCGAACGCACCTACAGCGTCTGGCCCGACCTGGAGAAACTCATGCGGGAGAAGGGCGTCCCGCAATTCACCGTGGACGCCCACCGCCCCGTCGGCGCCTTCGACGTGCTCGGCGTCTCCTTCGCCACCGAACTGGGCTACACCAACCTGCTCACCGCCCTCGACCTGGCCGGCATCCCCCTCGAAGCCGCCGACCGCACCGTCGACCACCCCATCGTGATGGCCGGCGGGCACGCGGCGTTCAACCCGGAGCCCATCGCGGACTTCATCGACGTCGCGGTGATCGGCGACGGCGAACAGGCCGTGCTGGAGATCAGCGACATCATCCGCGACTGGAAGAACGAGGGCCGCCCCGGCGGCCGGGACGAACTGCTGCTGCGGCTGGCCAAGACCGGCGGCGTCTACGTACCGCGCTTCTACGACGTCGAATACCTGCCCGACGGCCGTATCGCCCGCGTCGTCCCCAACCGCTCCGGCGTCCCGTGGCGGGTCAGCAAGCACACCGTCATGGACCTCGACGAGTGGCCCTACCCCAAGCAGCCCCTCGTCCCCCTCGCCGAGACCGTCCACGAACGGATGTCCGTGGAGATCTTCCGCGGCTGCACCCGCGGCTGCCGCTTCTGCCAGGCCGGCATGATCACCCGCCCGGTCCGGGAGCGGTCCATCACCGGCATCGGCGAGATGGTCGACAAGGGACTGCGCAACACCGGCTTCGAGGAGGTCGGCCTCCTCTCCCTCTCCTCCGCCGACCACAGCGAGATCGGCGACATCGCCAAGGGACTGGCCGACCGCTACGAGGAGGACAAGGTCGGCCTCTCGCTGCCCTCCACCCGCGTCGACGCCTTCAACATCGACCTCGCCAACGAGCTGACCCGCAACGGACGCCGCTCCGGCCTCACCTTCGCCCCCGAAGGCGGCAGCGAGCGCATCCGCAAGGTCATCAACAAGATGGTCTCCGAGGACGACCTGATCCGCACCGTCGCCACCGCCTACGGCAACGGCTGGCGCCAGGTGAAGCTCTACTTCATGTGCGGCCTGCCGACCGAGACCGACGAGGACGTCCTCCAGATCGCCGACATGGCCACCCGCGTCATCGCCAAGGGCCGCGAGGTCGCGAAGTCCAACGACATCCGCTGCACCGTCTCCATCGGCGGCTTCGTCCCCAAACCGCACACCCCCTTCCAGTGGGCGCCGCAGCTGTCCGCGGAGCAGACCGACGAGCGGCTGGGCAAGCTGCGGGACAAGATCCGCGGCGACAAGAAGTACGGCCGCTCCATCGGCTTCCGCTACCACGACGGCAAGCCCGGCATCGTCGAGGGCCTGCTCTCGCGCGGTGACCGCCGCATCGGTGCGGTGATCCGCGAGGTGTACGAGCAGGGCGGCCGTTTCGACGGCTGGCGGGAGTACTTCTCCTACGACCTGTGGATGGAATCGGCCGCCAAGGCGCTGGCCGGCACCGGTGTGGACGTCGACTGGTACACCACCCGCGAGCGCTCCTACGAGGAGGTCCTGCCCTGGGACCACCTCGACTCCGGCCTGGACAAGGACTGGCTGTGGGAGGACTGGCAGGACGCCCTCGACGAGACCGAGGTCCCCGACTGCCGCTGGGACCCCTGCTTCGACTGCGGGGTGTGTCCTCAGATGGACACGACCATACAAATCGGTCCGACCGGCAAGAAGCTGCTCCCGCTCACGGTCAAGAAATAGCCTGACCAGCGGTGACGCCCTCCGGGGAATGGGCGAGGCGCTTGCCGACACGCAGCAAATCTCGACGGCCGAGTGGGTATGAGGGCGCGCGGAGGCGCCTGGACGAACCTGTCCGGGCGCCTCTCGGCGTTCCCGGCCCTTGTCACGGACAACGCGCACAGCTGCGAGAGTGCGTAGCTTCCTCCTCGTCCACATGCCCGGCGACCGCAGCAAGGCAGTGGTCCGTAGACCGGCAAAAGCTGCCCGGAGGGGTATGTCTCCGGTTCGTCAGCGTCTTGCGGGAAAGTCGTCGCCCTTGATGACCAGGCGTTCCCTCACGTCACGAGGGATCTTCAACCGCAGTTGCACGGACGGAGCGCGCACCCCCTGGACCTTCTTGCGGGTCACCTCGCAGGTCACACCCACGCGGCGCAGGTCCTCGGCCATGGCCTCCATGCCGCCCGCTTCCCACATCTGACGGAAGGTCCTGCCGTTGTGCACCAGGATCCAACGGTCCTGGGTGGTCTCGGGGTCGATGGCGTTCAACTTTCCCGTGAGCTCTTCGAGCGTCTTCTCCGCTCGCTCCCGAGTGAACCGGGTCTTCGTGAAACGGCCTCCCGGCGCGAGCTCCGTCATGTAGTGGGAGATGGCTTCTTCGAGCCGCTCGACTTCGGCACGAGCCTCGGCGCCTGGCGCGTACTCCCGGACTTGGACGGGAAAGTCACCGAGAAGGCGGAGCACATCGTCCACGAGGATGTCGTAGACGTTCTGCGGGCCGGGTGCTCCGAGGCCGCCGCCTTTGCACTTACCGCACCGCAGATAGCTGTAGGTCCTGCCGTTTCTCCGGTTCCTCTGCACGGTCATGTTGGTCGAGCAGTCGGCGCAGATCAGTACGCCGAGGAACCGCGTCGCTCCACCCGCTTGTCGTGTGGGCTGTTCTTTGGCCCTGCGGTCCAGTGCGGCCTGCAGGGTGTGGAACTCCTCGTGGGTGAAGAGCGGGGGGCCGACCCGTATCGGCTTGCCGCCGTCGCCGAGGACGAGCTGGCTCCGTCGCTTCCCGCCCTGCTTGTTCTCCGCTACGCGGTAGCCCATGAGCGCGGGGTTACGGAGGCGGCGGAGAAGAGTCGACGTGGTGAGACCTGCCGACATGAGTCCGGAGCGGACGAGACAGCGGGCCATACGTCGGGCGGACACACCTCTGAGCGCCATACGCCGGGCCCAGTGCAGTGCCCTGTGGGCGCACGGCTCGATGGCGAGTGCCGGTTTCCCGTCCACTTTCGTGGTGACGTACCCGTAGGCCGGCTTGCCGACGAGCCATGAGTCCTGGGTACGCGCGTAGTCCCACAGCGATGTGACGCGGGTCGAGGTGTTCGCCGCCTCGATCTCGGCGATTCCGCCGATGAGCGTGACCATGCTCCGACCCAGAGTCGTACTGAGGTCGATCGCGTCGTGCTTCGACACGAGGTTCTTCCCGTACCGCTCACACCACTCGATCATCGCGGAGAGATCCGTCACCCGGCGGATGAAGCGGTCGAGCTTCCAGAAGAGCAGCGCGTCGAACTCCGGAACCCGATTGTTGATCCACTCGCCGAGCTCCCTCCGTCTCCACGGGGGAACCTTCGTCGCCGACACGTTGAGGTCGGAGGCGACGCCGACGACGCGATACCCCTTCTGCCTGGCCAGGAGACGCAGGTCGAGTTCCTGTCGCACAGGGGACGTCGTGTCCGCGGTCAACACGGACAGGCGGACGGAGAGGAGTGCACGCGGTGCGTTCTCGGGCAGGAGAGCCTCCGCCCGTTTCAGATTTTCCAATTGGGCCAGGGCTGAGGTCGTCCACTCGGGTCCGCCGTCGTACGTCTTCACGGCTGCGGAGAGTACAGAGCAGAGGCGGGGGTCGCTTTGTTGTCTCCTGCACGGAAAGACATATTGAGTCTCAGCTTGACTGTGGTGAACCACTCGGTCAGTTGAACGCCTGGTCGCATGTTCGGATATGCCGCGTCCGTCTGTCGGTCAGAAGTCCTGCGGCGCGGCGTTTGGAGAGCACGCTATGGAATTTCTGTACCTGTCCGATGCCAAGCTCGAAGAATTCCTCTTCGCGAAGGGGAAAGGGCTCACCCGTCGGGCTGTGGAGACGGAAGTGTCGGCGCTCGGCGCCGGGAATGCGGGTGGCCCCGGGTGAACCGCTGACGGCGGAAGAGGCGCTTGGGCGTCGTCTGCAGCGTGTGTGGGACTGCGTCAGCGCCAAGTGTGGGGCTCACACGAACGTTCCGGGCTCCTGCCAGTCGCTTGCCGCCTATGACTGGCTTGAATTCGCGGGTTTCTTCCGGCATTGGTCCAGGGTCCGAGACGGAGGAAATTTCGAACGACGTTCGGGTTGTCGTCTACGCGAATGGGGTCCGGGTCGGACTGACTGGACGATGTGGCCGCCTCATTGTGGCGACTCCTTTTACGTGGAGGCCGTGCCGCGTCCCCGGCGCGGAGCCATTCGGACAGTCGGCCTCAGCCGGCGTGCGGCGGGGATGGCGGCGAAGGTTTCTGCATCGCGGAACATGACGGACGGCTGTGCAGCTGTCATCCGTGCCGCTGGGCCTCAGATGGACACGACCATCCAGATCGGTCCGACCGGCAAGAAGCTGTTGCCGTTGTCCGTCGTCAACAAGTGAGACCGGCGGGGGCCGTGGTGTGCGGCACCACGGCCCCCGCTACCGCTCGGACCCGGTTCAGCCCTCGTTCTGGTCCTGCTCCGAGCCCTCGATCTCGAACGGCGCCTTCGCACCCTTGCCCTTCGCGACGTTCTTGATGTCGCCCGTGCGGATCGCCTCGTTCTGGGCCGCCACGCCGACCTTCTTGGAGTTCTGGACCCAGTTGGACGCCAGGTTGCCGGGGCCGAACTCGTTGGCGAACTGGGCGTCGCCGCGGCCGACGTAGACGTTGATGACGTCCTCCGGCGCGGTGTTGCCCTTGCCGTGACCGGCGGCCGAGGCGGCGGGGGCGACGGAGACGGCGACACCGGCCGCGATCAGGACGGTGGCGGCGTTGCGGACGAGCTTCCTCATGTGTTCCTCAACTCTTCTCGTGACAAGGAACGTGGCCTCCCGGACGGGAAGCGTGATGATCCTTTCCGCCTATGGCCCGACGGTCCGACTATCAGCGTGTGTGATCACCTGTTCCGGGCGCAGAACATGGGCCGAACGGCCGTCGGATGCGCCCCACTTGTCGCAACCTCCCGGCGGTGCCGGGCCGGCGGGCGCCGGAAGGGCGTGGTGGCGCCGAGTGGCGGGACCGTCCGGGGGCGGGGAGCCTGGGAGGGGAGTGTGGCGCGGCCGGACGGCCGGCCCGGTGGCCCGTCCGTCGGGCCCTCGCGCCGCCCGTCCCGCCGTCGAGGAGGCACGATGCCCGAGGTCGTCTCCGGCTACCGGCCCGGTACGCCCTGCTGGACCGATCTGGCCGCCCCGGACCAGCAGGCGGCGCTGGATTTCTACAGCCGCGTGTTCGGCTGGTCCGGCCGGATCGGCCCTCCGGAGCGGGGCGGCTACAGCATCTGTGAGGCCGGCGGGCTGCCGGTTGCCGGGATCAGTGCGGCGGAGCCGCCGGGGGAGGGGCCGCCACCGCCGACTGTGTGGACCACGTATCTGTCGGTGGCCGATGCGGACGCCACGGTGCGGGCGGTGGTCACCGCGGGCGGGCAGACGGTGATGCCGGTGACGGACGTGATGAACCTCGGCAGGACGGCTGTGCTGGCCGACCCCACGGGTGGAGTGTTCGGCATCTGGCAGCCGCGTGACTTCGCGGGTGCGGGTCTCGTCAACGAGCACGGTGCCATGATCTGGAACGAGCTCAACACCACCGACCGGCCCGCGGCCTCCGCCTTCTACCGGGCCGCGCTCGGCATCGACAGCGCGCCCATGGAGGACGGCGGCGAGACCTACTTCTCGTTGCTGGCCGACGGCCGGGAGGTCGGCGGTATGCAGGCCATGCCGGAGGGCGTCCCCGCCGGTACCCCTTCCCACTGGCTGGTGTACTTCGCCGTCGACGACGCCGACCGGACGGCGGCGACGGCGACCGCGGCCGGGGGCTCGGTGCTCAAGGCGCCCTTCGACATGGTGGCGGGACGGATGGCCGTGCTGGCCGATTCGCAGGGGGCGCCCTTCGCGGTCCTCACGCCCCGTCCGCTGAACGAGGGCTGAGGGCGGGGCCGCCTCTCTCCGGGCCGGCCTGCGCTGTTACCGGATCGCCACAGCCTCTTGCGAACCGGTGTGCGGACGGTCGCGTCCCCCACGGCGTGACCGGATACCAGCCACGCCACGCCTCCGCCCCGAGCCCGCGCGGGCACGAGCCCGAGGGCTGTCTGACGGTGGCCGTACGGCTGCCGGTGCGTGTGGTGATGTTCGTCCTGGTGCTGCCGGTGCGGCTGGTGTGGGACGGGCTGGTGGCCGCGGGGCGGGCCTTCCGCCGCGGCGTCCTGGGCCCGGTGGGCCGCGCCCTGTCCTGGCTGGGCCGGGTGCTCCTCGTCACACCGGCACGGTGGACCTGGCACCGTCTCGTCGTTCCTCTGGGCCGCGGTCTGGCCGTGGTGTTCCGCTGGACGGTGACGGCCCTGTTCGTGTGGCCCTGGGCCGCCCTGTGGCGGTACGTCCTGCTGCCGGTGGGACGGGGCGCCGGGTGGCTGGGGCGGGGGCTGGCCGCCGCCGGTGCCTTCCTCGGCCGGGTGCTGGTCGTCGTCCCCGTCACCTGGGTGCACACCCGTCTTCTGGTGCCGCTCGCCCGGGCTGTCGGCCGCGGCTGCGGGCTGCTGGGGCGGTACCTGTTCGTCCTGCCCGCCGTGCTGCTGTGGCGTCATGTGCTCGCCCCCGCCGGGCGGGGCACCGGTCTGGCCCTCGCCTGGCTGTGGCGGTGGCTGGTGGCCGCCCCCGCCGCCGCCCTGCACCGGTATGTGCTCGTCCCGCTGGGGCGCGCGGTGGTGGCCGCCGTCCGCGGAACGGGTGCCGTCCTGCTCCTGCTGGGGCGGTACCTGCTCGTCGTGCCGCTCGTCGCGCTGTACCGGTGGGTCCTGGCCCCGGCGGGGCGCGGCCTGGCCCTCGTCGTACGGGAGATCGCCGCGGCTGCCGCGGTGGCCTGGCGGGTGACCGGCCGGGTGACCGCCTTTCTCCTGCGGGGTGCCGGGCGGGTGCTGTACGTGCTGCTGGTGGCGCCGCTCATCGGCCTGTGGCGTCACGTGCTCGCCCCCTTCGGCCGGGTGCTGCGCGGCTGGGTGTGGCAGCCGGTGGCCGCCGCCTGCCGTGCGGCGGGGCGCGCCTTGCGGTCCGCCGGATATTCGGTGCGCTCGGCCCTGCGGGCGGCGCGGGCATCGGTCCGGTCGGCGCGGGCGGAGATACGGCGCGCCCTGTTCGGGGTGCCCCGCTCCCGGGAGCGGGAGCCGCTGCCGTAGAGCAGCCGCGTACCCTGGACAGAAGGATCATCCGCACAAACGCACAACGCGTCCGTCGGGCGGCGCCCGGTGGCCGCTGTCGCGTAACGGCCGCGGGCACCGCGCTCCGCCGCGCGGGCGCCGGCCCGGCCGGTGCGGACTTCCGCCGACCTATCCGTCCTGTCCGACAGGGGCGGCCCGCTCCGCGTGCCGCCCAGGCACATAGGAGAGAACCACTGGGCAAGCGACAGCCCGAAGGCCCGCCGCCCGCGCCCGCGGTGCAGCGCATCCGCCTGCGGTACACCAAGCGGGGCCGCCTTCGGTTCACCAGCCACCGCGACTTCCAGCGCGCCTTCGAGCGGGCGCTGCGCCGGGCCGAGGTCCCCATGGCCTACTCCGCCGGCTTCACCCCGCATCCGAAGGTCAGCTACGCCAACGCCGCTCCCACCGGCACCGGCAGCGAGGCCGAGTACCTGGAGATCGCCCTCGTCCAGCGGCGTGACCCCGAGGAGCTGCGCGCCCAGCTCAACGCCTGTATGCCGGACGGCCTCGACATCGTCGACGCCGTGGAGGCACACGGCTCCGACTTCACCGACCGGCTGCAGGCCTCCGAGTGGGAGCTGCGGCTCGACGGGGTCGGTGTCGACGAGGCGCGGGAGGCGGTCGCCGCGTTCCTCGCGGCCGGGACCGTCGAGGTGGAGCGGCAGACGAAGAAGGGCTTGCGCACTTTCGACGCCCGCGCCGCCGTCCTGGCGCTCTCCGCGGCCGGTCCGGGTCCCGCGCAGGGTGACGAGGCGAACACCTCTCCCGTCACCGATAGGCCGGGCGAGGGGGCCTGTGCGATACTGCGCCTGGTAGTACGGCACGTAACACCTGCTGTACGACCCGACGACGTCCTGTCCGGTCTCCGCGCTGCGGCCGGCCTGGCGCCGCCGGTCCCCGCAGCGGTGACCAGGCTGGCGCAGGGGCCGCTCGATGAGGAGACCGGCACGGTGACCGACCCGTTCGCACCCGACCGTGACGCGGTCCCGGAGCCCACCGGCTCCGGGGTTCCCAGCGCCGCGACGGTGCCGGGCGGCGCCGCGTAGGACGGCCGTCGAAGCCGCGCGCCGCCGCCGACGCACGCCAGGGAGCCACCCGGGCCGCTGTGCGGAAGGCGAGCGCACCGACCAGCAGACTTTCGCCGAAGCCAGGCCCCGAGGGCCGGAACCGGCGAGTGAGACAACAGCTCCCGTGCGGCGCCCGCGCCCCCGGAGAGCGCCCCGCCCCCCGGGCGGGCCGCCCCGGACAGAACGAGCACGGCGCCCGGGAGCGTGACGGGAGAACCGCCCGCATGCTCGAACCAACTGAATCCAACGAGGCAGAGACCGCCATCGGCGGGACGGCCCACCCCGGCGGCTCGGCCGTCGAGTCCGGCACCGTCGCCGGCGGCGGCGACGCCTCGGCACCGCAGCCGGCCGGAGATGCGCCGGGCACCCCCAGCGACACCCTGCCGCCGCGCCGTCGGCGCCGCGCCGCCAGCCGTCCCGCGGGCCCGCCCGCCGCGGCCGGGGCCACCGCGGAGGAGACGGCGACCGTGCGCGACAGTGCGGCCGGCGCCCCGCAGCCCGAGCCGGCCGGCCAGGACGAGGCCCCGGGCCGGGCCACCGAGGCCGCCGCCGACATCGCCCCGGCGCCTGCCGCCCGTACCCGCCGCCGGGCCACCCGTAAGGCGACGGCTCCGGCCGGTTCGCCCCCGCCCGCGGAGCCGGACAGCGGTCCGGTGAGCGCGGAGCAGACGGTGCCGGCCACCCCGGCGCCCGACGCCGGTGAGCCCGCCGCCACCACTCCTTCCGGCGATGCGGCTGCGGAGGAGCCCAAGCCCCGTACCCGCCGCCGGGCCACCCGTAAGGCGACGGCCCCGGCCGGTTCGCCCGCGCCGGCCGAGCCCGCCGAGGAGAGCTCCGGCAGCGAGGGCGAGGCCGGTGAGGCCGGGACGGCGAAGACCCGCACCCGTCGTAAGGCGGCGCCGGCCGCCCCGGCAGCGGAGGCGGCCACCTCCGAGGAGGGGGCGGCCACCGAGGAGCAGCCCGCGCCGCGTGCCCGTACCCGCCGCCGGGCCACCCGCGACACCTCCGCGCCCGCCGCGGAGCCGGCGCAGGACGCGGAGCAGCCCGCCGCCGAGGCTGAGGCCGAGGAGTCCAAGCCCCGTACCCGGCGCCGCGCCACCTCCCGCAAGAGCGCCGAGGCCGCGCAGGAGACGCCGTCGCAGCCGGCGGAGGGCCAGGGCGCCGAGCAGTCCGCGCCGGCCGAGGCAGCCGCCGAGGCCCCGTCCGGTGGCCGTACCCGGCGCCGGGCCACCCGTGCCGCCTCCGCGCCGGCTGCCGAGGCCGAGGGTGCCGGTGAGGCGGCTGCATCCGCCACGGCGGAGGAGAGCGAGGCGCCCGCCAGTGAGGCGCCCGCCCGTACCCGGCGGCGCGCGACCCGCAAGGGCGCCGAGGACAAGAGCGCCGGCAAGCCCGGCAAGAGCACTGACGAGGCCGCCGGCACGGCTGCCGTCGCCGCGTCCGGCGAGCAGCCGGAGGAGCAGCAGGGCTCGACCGGCAAGGCCGCCAAGGGCAGCAAGGCCGCCAAGGCCGGGAAGCCGGGCAAGGCCGCCGAGTCCGACCAGGCGGCGGGCGAGACCGGGGCCGCCGAAGCGGAGGCCGCGCGGGAAGAGGCCGCCGGCCAGGAGCAGGCCCCCGCAGGCCAGCGGCGCCGGGGCGGCCGTCCGCGTGTGGCCAAGGGCTTCGAGGCGCCGCCCGCGCCGGCCAAGCCCGCCGCGGGCGCTGCGGAGCCCGAGGAGGAGACGCCCGGCGGTCGCCGCAAGCGGCCGATGCCGCCCATGGCGGTCTTCCAGGCACCTGTCTTCGCCGAGCCCGCCTTCCAGACCCCGCAAAGCGCCGCCGCTGCGGCCGAGGCCGAACGCCGTGCCGAGGCCGAGGCGGACGAGGCGGAGGAGACCGAGGCCGAGGAGACGACCGGTTCCGAGGGCGCCGAGGAGGAGACGGGCGGCACCTCGCGCCGTCGCCGTCGCCGCCGCGCCGAACCGGCGGAGCAGGCCCCCGCCCGGGACGAGCGGGAGGACGAGACCGCCCAGGAGACCGGCACGGACGAGGGCGCCGACACCGAGGGTGCCGAGACCGAGGGCGAGGAGGCCCACGCGGGCGACCGTCCGGCGCGGCGTCGCCGCCGGGGCGGCCGTCGCCGTCGCCGCGGGGAGCTCGCGGAGCAGGCCGAGCAGGAGGAGCAGACCGGCGCCGAGGAGCGGGAGTCCCGTTCCGAGGAGGCCGACGAGCAGGCCGGGGGCGAGGAGCCGGAGGCCGCCGGTGCGGGCGGCGACGAGGGGGAGACCGGCGCGGCCGGTGCGCCCTCGACCAGCAGCTCGCGGCGTCGCCGTCGGCGCCGTCGCCGCTCGGGTGACGCGGAGGCGGCCACCACCAGCGAGACGGTCACCTCGGACGACCCGGAGCGCACCGTCGTCAAGGTCCGTGAGCCGCGCAAGAAGAAGGACGAGCCCACCGACGAGGTGCAGGCCATCAAGGGCTCGACGCGGCTGGAGGCCAAGAAGCAGCGCCGCCGCGAGGGCCGTGAGCAGGGCCGGCGGCGGGTGCCGATCATCACCGAGGCGGAGTTCCTCGCCCGCCGCGAGGCCGTCAAGCGCGAGATGATCGTCCGGCAGAGCGGTGAGCGTACGCAGATCGCCGTGCTGGAGGACGACGTGCTGGTGGAGCACTTCGTCAACAAGGAGCAGTCCACCTCGTACGTCGGCAATGTGTACCTGGGCAAGGTGCAGAACGTCCTGCCGTCGATGGAGGCCGCGTTCGTCGACATCGGCAAGGGCCGCAACGCCGTGCTGTACGCGGGCGAGGTCAACTTCGAGGCGCTGGGCATGGCGGGCGGCCCGCGCCGGATCGAGACGGCGCTCAAGTCCGGCCAGCCGGTGCTGGTGCAGGTGACCAAGGACCCGATCGGCCACAAGGGCGCCCGGCTGACCAGCCAGGTCTCGCTGCCGGGCCGCTACCTGGTCTATGTGCCCGAGGGCTCCATGACGGGCATCAGCCGCAAGCTGCCGGACACCGAGCGCTCGCGGCTCAAGCAGATCCTCAAGCGGGTCGTCCCCGAGGACGCGGGCGTGATCGTGCGCACCGCGGCCGAGGGCGCCAGCGAGGACGAGCTGCGCCGGGACGTGGAGCGGCTGCAGGCGCAGTGGGAGGACATCCAGAAGAAGGCCCAGAAGGGCAACGCGCCCACGCTGTTGTACGGCGAGCCGGACATGACCGTCCGGGTGGTGCGGGACATCTTCAACGAGGACTTCTCCAAGGTCATCGTCAGCGGTGACGAGGCGTGGGAGACCATCCACGGCTATGTCTCGCACGTGGCGCCCGATCTGAGCGACCGGCTCCAGAAGTGGACCTCGGACGTCGACGTCTTCGCCACGTACCGCATCGACGAGCAGCTCGCCAAGGCGCTGGACCGCAAGGTGTGGCTGCCCAGCGGCGGCTCGCTGGTGATCGACCGCACCGAGGCGATGGTGGTCGTCGACGTCAACACCGGGAAGTTCACCGGCCAGGGCGGCAACCTGGAGGAGACGGTCACCAGGAACAACCTGGAGGCGGCCGAGGAGATCGTGCGCCAGCTTCGGCTGCGCGACCTGGGCGGCATCATCGTCATCGACTTCATCGACATGGTGCTGGAGTCCAACCGCGATCTGGTGCTGCGCCGGCTGCTGGAGTGCCTGGGCCGGGACCGTACGAAGCACCAGGTGGCGGAGGTCACCTCGCTGGGTCTGGTGCAGATGACCCGTAAGCGGGTCGGGCAGGGGCTGCTGGAGGCGTTCTCCGAGCAGTGCGTGCACTGCAACGGCCGTGGCGTGATCGTCCACCTGGACCAGGCCACCGCGCCCGCCGGCGGCGGCAAGAAGGGCAAGAAGGGCCGCGGCAAGGGCGAGACCAAGCCCGAGCCGAAGGCCGAGACCAAGCCCGAGGCCAAGGCGGAGGCGAAGGCCGAGCCCGGGACCGCGGGTGAGGAGAAGCCCGAGGGCGGCAAGGGCAGGGACAAGGGCAAGGGTGCCCGGCCGGGGCCGCAGGCCGCGGCCCAGCCGGTGCCCGAGCCGGAGCCGTCGCCCGCGACCGCGCCCGCCGCAGCCGCGGTGGAGCCCGCCGAGACGGCCGCCGCGGCAGCCGAGCTGACGGCGCCGCCTGCCGCGCCCGTGGAGTTCGTCCCGGACGAGGAGCTGTTCAACAGCGCCGCCGAGGCGGAGGCCGCCGCCACCGCGGCCCGCGGCCGGCTGCGCCGCCGGGGCAGCCGCAAGGCCAGTGCCCCCGCCGGCTCGCCGCGTGGGGCGGCGGGCGTACCCGCCGAGGTCGTCGAACCGGCCGCTCCGCAGGCCGCCGCTGCCGAGGAGCAGGCGGAGACCGCAGCCGGGGCGGCCACCGGTCCGGTGGCCGAGGCCGCCCCGGTGACGGGTGCCGCCGCCCAGCCCGCGGGGCAGCCCGAGCCCGCCGGGGAAGCCGCGGCGCAGGGGCCCAGGTCCCGGCGCCGGGCGACCCGGAAGGTGACGGCTCCGGCCGGATCGCCGCGGGCGGCCGACGACACCGCCGCGGTCCTGGTCGTCCCGGCCGACGAGCAGGCAGCCGCACCGGCTCCCGCCGCCTCCGAACAGACCGGCGGGGAGGTCGTCACCGATGTGGCGCCGGTAAGGCCGCGCCGCCGGGTGACCCGCTCGGTCACCACGACGGCCCCCGCCTCGGACGCCGAGCAGGCCGCCGCCGCGGCGCCCGCTCCGGCACCGGTGCCCGAGCAGGAGCAGGAGCAGGCGGCTGCGCCGGCTCCCGAGGGCGAGGCCGAGGCCGCGGCACCGGCCAAGAAGACCGCCAAGAAGGCGGCCAAGGCCACGAAGTCGGCGAAGACCGCGAAGTCGGCGAAGACCGCCAAGTCGGCCACGAAGGCGACCGCCAAGAAGGCCGCGACGAAGACCGCCGCCAAGAAGACGACGGCCAAGAAGACGACGGCGAAGAAGGCGACCGCCAAGAAGGCCACGAAGAAGACCACGGCCAAGAAGACGGCAGCCGCCGAGCAGGAGGGTTCGTCGTCGGTGTCGGCACCGTCCGGCGACGAGTGACCCGGCGCGTGTCCGGGGGCGGCCCGTTCCGCCCCCGGACACGGCCCGGCCCCGGTACGCCCGGCCCGGCCCCGGTACGCCCGGCCCGGCCCCGGTACGCCCGGCCCGGCCCCGGTACGCCCGGCCCGGCCCCCGGGCAGGCCACAGGGCCGGATGGGGTAACCTAGAGCGTCGGCGTGCCGTATGCAGGGCAGGCCGCTCCTGAGCAACTACCTCCCGCTCCGGTGGGAGAGGCCGTCCAGTCCTCATGGATCAGGTCCGCGCCTCGCGCGGACGGTGGGCGGCTGGCGTCAGGGGCTCCGTTTTCCGAGCGAGAGAGAGTTCCGCGTGTACGCGATCGTGCGCACCGGCGGACGCCAGCAGAAGGTCTCTGTGGGCGACGTCATCGAGGTTGACCGTATTTCTGACAGCAAGGTCGGCGACACCGTCGAGCTCTCGACCCTGCTCGTCGTCGACGGTGACGCGGTCACCAGCGACCCGTGGGTCCTGGCGGGCGTGAAGGTCCAGGCCGAGGTGGTGGACCACCACAAGGGCGACAAGATCCGGATCCAGAAGTACAAGAACAAGACCGGGTACAAGAAGCGCATCGGCCACCGCCAGCTGCACACCGCGCTGAAGGTCACCGACATCCCCGCCCCGGCCAAGAAGTAAGGACTGAGGAGAGATGGCACACAAGAAGGGCGCATCGTCCACCCGGAACGGTCGCGACTCCAACCCGCAGTACCTGGGCGTGAAGCGCTTCGGCGGTCAGCTCGTCAACGCGGGTGAGATCCTGGTCCGCCAGCGCGGCACCCACTTCCACCCGGGCAAGGGCGTCGGCCGCGGCGGCGACGACACCCTGTTCGCGCTGGACGCCGGTGCGGTGCAGTTCGGCACCCACCGTGGCCGCAAGGTCGTGAACATCGTTCCGGCTGCTCAGTAAGCAGCGGGACGGCACACTCACTCACTCCGAGGGCGGACCTCCTCTTCCGTACGTACGCGGTCGCGTGACGTACGGGAAGCGGGTCCGCCCTCGGTGCGTTCGAATGACAGACAGCACCATCACCACGTTCGCCACAGCACGCCGGGAGGCACACCCCTATGACCACCTTCGTGGACCGCGTCGAGCTGCACGTCGCCGCGGGTAACGGTGGGCACGGCTGCGCCTCCGTGCACCGGGAGAAGTTCAAGCCGCTCGGCGGACCCGACGGCGGCAACGGCGGGCGCGGCGGCGATGTCGTCTTCGTCGTCGACCCGGATGTGACCACGCTCCTCGACTACCACCACAGCCCGCACCGCAAGGCCACCAACGGCCGTCCCGGCGAGGGCGGCCACCGCTCCGGGCAGGACGGCAAGGACCTGGTGCTGCCGGTCCCGGACGGCACCGTCGTGCTCGACCGGAACGGGGAGGTGCTGGCCGACATGGTCGGCGCCGGCACCACCTTCATCGCCGGCCGCGGCGGCCGGGGCGGCCTCGGCAACGCCGCGCTGGCCTCCGCCCGCCGCAAGGCGCCCGGCTTCGCGCTGCTGGGCGAGCCCGGCGAGGCCCGGGACGTGGTGCTGGAGCTCAAGACGGTCGCCGATGTGGCGCTCGTCGGCTACCCCAGCGCCGGCAAGTCCTCGTTGATCTCGGTGCTCTCCGCGGCCAAGCCGAAGATCGCCGACTACCCGTTCACCACCCTGGTGCCGAACCTGGGCGTCGTCACCGCCGGTGCCGGCGTCTACACCATCGCGGACGTACCCGGGCTGATCCCGGGCGCCAGTGAGGGCCGGGGGCTCGGGCTGGAGTTCCTGCGGCACGTCGAGCGGTGCTCCGTCCTCGTGCACGTACTGGACTGCGCCACCCTGGAGACCGACCGCGACCCGGTCAGCGACCTGGACGTCATCGAGGCGGAGCTGGCCCGCTACGGCGGTCTTGAGGACCGTCCCCGGGTGGTCGTCCTCAACAAGACGGACATCCCCGAGGGCAAGGACCTGGCCGACATCATCCGGCCCGATCTGGAGGCACGCGGCCTGCCCGTCTTCGAGGTGTCCGCCGTCTCCCGGCAGGGCCTCAAGGAGCTGTCCTACGCCCTGGCGGGCCTCGTGGACGAGGCCCGCGCGGCCCGCCCAGTGGAGCAGGCCACCCGCGTCGTCATCCGGCCCAAGGCGGTGGACGACACCGGCTTCACGGTGACCCGCGTCGAGGAGGGCCTCTTCAGGGTTCGCGGCGAGAAGCCGGAGCGCTGGGTGCGGCAGACCGACTTCAACAACGACGAGGCCGTCGGCTACCTCGCCGACCGGCTCGCCCGTCTCGGGGTCGAGGACGAACTCCTCAAGGCCGGTGCCCGCGAGGGTGACGGCGTCGCCATCGGCGACGAGGAGAACGCCGTCGTCTTCGACTGGGAGCCCACCATGGTCAGCGGCGCCGAGATGCTCGGCCGCCGGGGCGAGGACCACCGGTTCGAGGCTCCCCGTCCCGCCGCCCAGCGCCGCCGCGACCGTGAGGCCGAACGCGCGGAGCGGGAGGCCATGGACGAGTACCAGGGTTTCGACCCCTTCGAGGGCTGACCGGGAACCGGCCCGGCGCACTCCGGACCGGCCCGGCGGACTCCACCGCCGGGCCGGAACTTTTCCGGGGCCGTCTTCCGGGTCCGTCCTCCCGGGGCCCGTCCTCCCGGGGCGCGCTGCCCGTGTCCGGCCGTCAGTGCTCCGGCTGGGGACTGACCCCCTTGCAGCGGGGGGTGTCGTCGTGGACGCCGGGGACGGCCGAGGCCCGCAGCGCGCGGAAGCGCTGGAGGTAGGCGTCGTGGACGGCGGGCGAGTCCACCTTCAGCAGCGTCTCGTCGTTCTTGGTGAGGGCGGGGCCGGAGTAGTTGTGGCTGCCGGTCCACACCAGTGCGCGCCGGGCACCGGCGTAGCGGCCGGTGATCAGCAGGGTCTTGGAGTGCACGACCTGGCGCGAGGTGCCCGGGTCGCCGTCGTCGTCGTAGTGCAGGCACCGCACGGTGGGGCCGCCGGGCTGGTGCAGGGTCTCCCAGGTGCCCGGGGAGCCGGTGCTGTCCGCGCTGTCGGTCTCCGCGTAGACGATGTCCACCGCGCAGCCCTGCCGCTGGAGCGAGCGGAGCCGGTCGGCGACGGCCTGCCGGGTGAGCTTGAACATGGCCAGCCGGACGGCGGTGCGGTGCTCGCCCTGTGCGTCGCGCCAGCGGCAGGTGACGTTGTCGAGGATTCCGGTCACGGTGTCCCCGCCGTGCGGTCGCGGGAAGAAGTAGCCGGTGTAGGGGCCGGCGGTCCGGCGGGTGTAGCGCCAGGCGCGCCAGTCGGCCTTGGCGACGGCGTCGAAGTACCGGCTGTAGGCGGTGTACGTCCCCGTGTGCGCGACGACGAGCGCGTCGTTCCAGAACTTGCTGTAGCTGCCGCTCGACAGGTTGGAGGACGTCTGCACCACGACGTTTCTCAGGCCGCCGGTGTCCGAGAAGAGCCAGAACTTGTTGTGCGCGATGGAGGCGCCGGCGGCCGGGTCGCCCAGGCAGGAGCGGTTCTTGGGACAGAGCCCGACGAAGGACCGTTTCCTCCGGTCGGTGCCCAGTGCCTTGCGCAGGATCCCGTAGGACGTGCTGGAGGGCATGGAGCTGACGCTGGACTCGTCCAGCATCACCTGGACGTTGACGCGACGTTTCTTCGCGGTGTGCGCCCCTGCCAGCGCACGCGCGATCCCGGCGTCCCAGAAGTGGTACAGGGCCACCTTGACGGTCGAGCGGGGCGCGGCGCCCTTGATACGGGTCAGCAGGGCGCTGCGGATGGCGCGCTGCTGGGCACGGGTGCCGTCCGGCTGGTTGAAGACCGGGCCGGTGCGCGGGGCGGCGGTCTGCGCGTGGGCGGGCGTGGTGAGGGGGAGCCCCGCGGCGAGCAGCAGCGCGGCGAGGGGTGGTGCGGCGGCTTGCAGGCGTGACAACTGTGTCCCTCCGGGCGGATGGGGCGGACTGGCCGCAAGCGAGCGTAGGTATGTAAGACGTTCCTACTCAGCCGGTTCCTGACCTGCCCGGCCCGCCGTGTTGCTGGTGTGACGCAGGTATACGGAAGGGCCCCGGGAGGCGAATCATCCTCCCGGGGCCCCACACCTTCACGCGCTTCCGTGCGCCGTCACACGCACCGTGCGCCGCCCGAACGAGTGAACCGTGCTGTGCCGCACCTCACACGGGGCGGCGCGGCGCGGCGTCGTCCTCACGTCGTGACCGCGTCCTCCGGGTCGGCGGCACCCGGCGCCTCCAGCTCGGACTCCTCGGCCCCCTGGTTCGTCTCCCGCTGGCCGGGGATCTCGGCCGTACGCCGCGCGACGCGCGCGTTGCGGGCGTCCGCCTCCGCGGCCAGCTTGAGCGCCGCGGCGTTGAACCGGACCAGCGAGGGCGGGTCGGAGGGACCCAGCAGATGCCGCTTGAGCTCCTTGCGCGCCTGCACCAGGGTGTCCTTGGCCGGATCGCGCACCGTCTCCAGCAGCGCCGGGACCTGCTTCGCGTCGGGCGTGAGCACCGTACCGGCCCGAACGGTCGGGAAGGTCGCCCGGAACTCCTCCTCGGTCATCCCGCTGGTGTTGGCCACCGCGTACGGCTTCTCGCTGCTCAGGTAGTCCGAGACGACGGAGGAGACGTCCGAGATCAGCAGGTCGGCCTGGTTGAAGCAGGTGAAGATCGCCGGCCGGGGGCCGGTGATGATCTGGTGCTCCGACTCGGGAAAGGAGGCCCAGTAGGCGGCCTCCCACGCCTCGGTCGCGGCGCGCACCCGGTCGGCGTTGCCCTCCTCCGGGGCGCCCTGGACCTTCATCCGCTCCATCTCGTCCGCACTGGCACGGAACGCGGTGGTCGTGACCCGGTCCAGCTCCGCCGTGCGGCGCTCCAGCTCAGCCACGGCCTCCGCGTCGCGCCGGCCGCTGCCGCGCTCGGCGTTGGCCTGCGTGATCATGGCGCGGATGCGCTGGTCGGCGGCGCCCGCCCGGGGGTCGACCGAGCCGGTCATCGGGTGCGGCTTGTACAGCAGGCGGACCTTCGGGTCGGCCAGCAGGTGCCGGACGATGTTCTCACCGGCGAGCACCACCGAGGTGTTGCCCGGGTTGCCGTCCCAGCCCTCCCAGGTGGGGGCGTACAGCACGGTCGTGTACGCGCTGCGGGGGGCGGCTGCCCGCTCGTCGGCGTGCTGGATGGGGCTCAGCTGGGGACGGCCGACCTCGACCACGTCGTTGTCGTCCACGCCCACCTCGGCGAGCGCGTACCGCTCGCGGGCCGCCTCACCGGCCACCCACACCTCGTCGTACGCCTTGGCGTACGGGTTGCAGGAGGAGAGCTTGTCCGACTCACCGTGGTTGATGAAGGCGTGCTTGATGGTGGGGATGCGCAGCACCTGGGAGGTCTTGCCGGAGTTCGCCGGGTGGATCAGCACCCGCAGCGTGGAGTGCTCCAGCCGCATGAGGTGGGCGACCTTGGGGATGCACACGATCGGGATGTCGGTGGCGTCGATCTTCTGCACCATGAAGCGTTCCCGCAGCACGATCAGCGGCCGGCCGTCGAGGTCCGCCAGGGTGCCCAGCCACATGTTGGCCTGGTAGGCGCTGGTCGTCCCGCCGGAGAAGTACATGCCGACGGTCGGCCGGTAGTCGGCCAGCCACTTGTCGAGCCAGGCCAGCACCTCCTGCTCGCTCCTGGCGCGCTTCTTCGGCAGCAGCCAGGTGGCCAGGTAGAAGGCGCTGCCGAGCGACAGCAGGAACGAGCAGCCCACGCCGACCAGGCCCCACTCCTGCTGGGAGAGGCCCGCGGTGAGCATCAGCCCGAGGGTGCCGGGGATGGAGAAGCGCAGCAGCCGGCGGCTGGGCTGCCGGGCGAGCAGCCGGGAGGGCGCGTTGGTGAGGTTGAGCGCGGTCGCGTCGATGTTGCGGGTGACGACCGGCAGGGTGCGGCTGCGGCGGACGAGCTGGGCCACCGCCTGGCACAGGAAGTGCGCGGCGTAGACGAAAAGCAGCAGCAGGGTCAGCGGACGTTCGATGTCCGGCGGGACGTCGGGGATCCGGACCAGTCCGATGACGATCAGCATGTCGCGCAGCAGCTGTCTCGTCGTGACGTCGAAGCGGACCTTCCCGAGGAGCGCCAGCAGCCCCGGCTGCTGGTGTGTCAGGTACAGGTCGAGCGCGAGGCCCGCCAGCGAGGCGGTGACGAAGACGGGCACGTTCGGCAGCAGTGCGCCCGCCAGCTGTGCGGTGTAGAACACCGCCAGCGCGAGCAGCGCCGCGAGCTGCACGGCGCGTCGTGTGGAGAGTCCGGCAGAGGGCACGGGCTGGGCTCCTGGCATGGAGATCGAAGGTCTGCTGAAGGGGTGGCCGGTGACGGTGGCCAGAGTCGACCCCTGACCGTATGCCGCCCGCGGGTCAAGTGACAATCTTCCCCGGCCCGGGATACGTGCTTACGGGGTCAAAGGTAACCATCCTCACCCGTCCACCGAGCGAAACGGATGAGCGTCCCGGACCAGCGCTGACGTAGATTGCGACGGAGGATCCGTGGCGGACACACCGGTTCGCGGGCGCACAGCCGCGCCCCGTCCCACGCCGCGGCGGGCACGGTACGAGGGGTGCGTAACGGGCGTGGCAGGGCAGACGGCACAGGGGCGCGGGACGGGCACCGCGCGGCAGCGGACCGAGCAGACGGTCACCCAGGGTGAGGGACAGGAGCGGCGGGCGGTGGCCGAGGCGCGCCGCGTCGTCGTCAAGGTCGGCTCCTCCTCGCTGACCACCGCCGCCGGCGGGCTGGACGCCGACCGGGTGGACGCCCTCGTCGACGTCCTCGCCACCCACGCCGCCCGCCCCGACCGCGAGATAGTGCTGGTCTCCTCCGGCGCCATCGCCGCCGGCCTGGCGCCGCTGGGCCTCACCAAACGGCCCCGCGACCTCGCCCGCCAGCAGGCCGCCGCCAGTGTCGGCCAGGGGCTGCTGGTGGCCCGCTACACCGCGTCCTTCGCCCGTTACGGCCGCCGCGTCGGCCAGGTGCTGCTCACCTCCGACGACACCAGCCGCCGCGCCCACTACCGCAACGCATACCGCACCCTCGACCAGCTGCTGACCATGGGCGCCGTGCCCGTCGTCAACGAGAACGACACGGTGGCCACCGACGAGATCCGCTTCGGGGACAACGACCGCCTCGCCGCCCTCGTCGCCCATCTGGTCCGCGCCGACCTCCTCGTCCTCCTCTCCGACGTCGACGGGCTCTACGACGGCAATCCGGCCACCCCCGGCACCCGGCGCATCGGCGAGGTGCGCGGCCCGGCCGAGCTGGAGGGCATCGACATCGGCAGCGCGGGCAGTGCCGGGGTGGGCACGGGCGGCATGGTCACCAAGGTGGAGGCCGCGGGCATCGCGGCCGGGGCGGGCATCCCGGTGGTGCTCACCTCCGCCGTGCACGCCGCCGACGCGCTGGCCGGGCGCGGGACGGGCACCTATTTCCACCCCACCGGGCGGCGGGCGGCCGGACGGCTGCTGTGGCTGGCGCACGCCTCCGCGCCCACCGGCGCGCTCACCCTCGACGACGGCGCCGTCCGCGCCGTGGTGGACCGCCGCACCTCGCTGCTGCCCGCCGGCATCGCCGGGGTCGAGGGAGAGTTCTCGGCCGGCGACCCGGTGGAGCTGCGCGACTCCGAGGGCCGCGCGGTCGCCCGCGGGCTGGTGAACTTCGACGCAAGAGAGCTGCCCCGGCTGCTGGGCCGCTCCACGTACGAGCTGGCCAGGGAGCTGGGCCCGGCCTACGAGCGCGAGGTCGTCCACCGTGACGATCTGGTGGTGCTGCGCCCCTGAGCACACCGGCCGGCTCGTACGTGTGGGCGGTGCCGTACCCGGGCGGCGGGGAAAAAGTCCAGCCTTTCCATGGACACCTTCGGCAAAACCGCCCCGCGCGGGCGCCCGGACTGGTCAACTTTGACTCGGGCGGTGCGCGCGGCACGTGCACTCGCACGTGCACGCGCCCTCCTCGCCGCACACACCAGCACCACTCCAGGAGGCCACCGGTGAGACGACTGGCCAGCGTCGACATGGCGTCTTCTCCCCAGCCCGAGGAACGAGCCGCATCCCGGCTCTGGCACATCACGCTCAGCGTCGCCGGCCAGGAGGCGCCGCTGGGCGAGGTGCGGCGCGCGCTGGAACAGCTCGCCCACGACCACCCGTTCCTGCTCACCAGCCGGTACGCCAACGACCACGCGGAGATCCGCTACTGGGAGGAGGCGCGCGACCTGCACGACGCCGCCGCCGTGGCACTGCGGCTGTGGGGCGAACACCGGTCCACAGCGAGACTGCCGCCCTGGGAGATCGTCGGCCTGGAGGTCATCGGCCGCCGGACCTACCAGCAGCGCGTCGCCGAGGGCTACGGCCCCCCGCCCGCCAGCCGGGTCGGAGTGCACCCCTTCTGACCCCGGGACGCACAGCCCGTGGTGATTCCGGTACGCATGGCCGGTACGGCCGGTACTGATCACCGGAGGCACAGCCCCCGGCATGGGGCCGCAGCCCCCAGCATGGGGCCGCAGCACCCGGCGTAGGCGGCTGCCGGAGGCGTCCCGCAGCCCGTGAGACGCCGGGGCGCCACCGCACGCGCCCCGGCTACCATGCGCGCCATGAGCGCACCCCAGACCACGGACAGCCCCGTCCTCGAAGCGGCCCGCCGCGCGCGGACGGCGGCGGCCGACCTCGCTCCGGCACCCCGCACCCTGCGCGACGCGGCCCTCGCGGCGATCGCCGACGCGCTCACCGCGCGCACCGACGAGATCGTCACCGCCAACGCCGAGGACGTCTCGGCGGCCCGCGCCGCGGGCACCCCCGAGTCGGTCGTCGACCGGCTCACCCTCACCCCCGAGCGGGTCGCGGCCATCGCCTCGGACGTGAGGGACGTGATCGCCCTCCCCGACCCGGTGGGCGAGGTGCTGCGCGGCTCGACGCTCCCCAACGGGCTGGAACTGCGCCAGGTCCGCGTCCCCCTCGGGGTCGTCGGCATCATCTACGAGGCGCGCCCCAACGTGACCGTGGACGCGGCGGCCCTCTGCCTCAAGTCGGGCAACGCCGTGCTGCTGCGCGGCTCCTCCTCGGCGCACGCCTCCAACACCGCGCTGGTGGCGGTGCTCCGCGACGCGGTGACCGAGGCGGGGCTGCCGGCCGACGTCGTCCAGCTCGTACCCGGACAGAGCCGGGAGAGCGTCACCGAGCTGATGCGCGCCCGCGGCCTGGTGGACGTCCTCATCCCGCGCGGCGGCGCCTCGCTGATCAAGACGGTGGTCGAACAGTCCACGGTGCCGGTCATCGAGACGGGCACCGGTAACTGCCACGTGTACGTGGACGAGCGGGCCGACCTGGAGACCGCGCTGGCCATCCTCGTCAACTCCAAGGCCCAGCGGCCCAGCGTCTGCAACGCCGCCGAGACGGTCCTGGTGCACGAGGGCATCGCCGACGCCTTCCTCCCGCGCGCCCTGGACGCGCTTGCCCAGGCCGGCGTCACCGTGCACGGGGACAAGGCGTGGCAGCAGGCCGGCGGCGAGACGGTGGTGCCCGCGACCGACGACGACTGGGCGGCCGAGTACCTCTCCTACGACATCGCCGCCGCCGTCGTCCCCTCGCTGGACGCCGCCGTCGAACACATCCGGACGCACTCCTCCGGCCACACCGAGGCGATCGTCACCACCGACACCGCGGCGGCCCGCCGCTTCACCGCACTGGTGGACTCCGCCGCCGTCATGGTCAACGCCTCCACACGGTTCACCGACGGATCGCAGTTCGGCTTCGGCGCGGAGATCGGCATCTCGACGCAGAAGCTGCACGCCCGCGGCCCCATGGGACTGCCGGAGCTGACCTCCACGAAGTACGTGGTCACCGGGGACGGGCACATCCGCCGCTGAACCCCGGGGCACCGGGCGGGGCGGGGCCGGCACCGCGGGGTGGGGGAGGGATTTCCCGCCCGATTTCCGCTGGCCCTGCCCAAATCGCCCGCCTGGGTCTACGCTGGATCGCGTGCCGGACGACGTGGGGGGTCAGCCGTTCCCGGACGGCGAGGAGCCCGAGTACCGCGACCACGGGGCAGCGGACGACGAGTTCGCGTCCGTGGTGCTCGACGAGGACTTCGTACGGGCGGCCGAGGTCCACGAGCCCAGCGCGGCCGAGCGCATACTCGCCTCCGCCCAGTCCCACGCCGAGCTGACGGAAGGCGACAGCCAGCGCCTCCTCGACGAGAGCGCCGGTTACGCCCGCGCCAAGCAGGACTTCCCGCCCGACGATCCGGCGGACGACGAGCCCTGCTTCGACGACGACCCGGAGGACGAGGGGCGCTTCGACCGCTCCGAGTACCGCGAGTACGGCCCGCACGGCGTGCCCCCCGAGTTGGAGCCGGCCTACGAGCACGGGGCGGACTTCGGTTACCTGCACGGTGCCCACGGCCCCCGCGCGGGCGGCGGAGGACGCCCCTACCGGGGCCACCGCAGCTGGCAGCGGCCCGTCGCCTGGGTGCTCGCCGTGGTGATGGGGATCGGCGTGGTGGCGCTGGCCTTCTCCGCCGTCTACCGCGGCGCCTCCAACCAGCGCCAGGAGCCCGCGCCGCCACCCGCCACCAGCGGTGTGGAGCCGACGAGCGAACCGGACGCGCTGCCGAGCGTCTCCGCCGGCACCCCCGGCGGCTGAGGACCCCGCGTCAGCGGGCACACCGGGGCACGCCGGTCGCCGTACCGCGTACACCGCCGGAGCCGTCGGTGCGGACCGCCGCGTCCGTCCGCGCGCACCGCCGGGTCCGTCCACGCCACCCTCGGCGGACCGGCCGGGCCGGCGTAGGAGAACAGCCCGCCGGCCATCCGGCAAGTTGTCCGGGACCACGCCGTCTGCGTTCCCCCGCCCGGTCCTACCCTGGTGCTATGGCCGGGCGAGTGGATCCTCCTGACGGGATGCCCGACGGGGCTCCCGGGGGCGACGACGAATACCGATCACTGGTGTTCGACGAGTCGTTCATCAAGGCTGCGCGGCTCCAGGAGTTCTCCGCCAAGGAACGGCTGGAGGACGAGGAGCACGCCGCTGTCCGCGCCCGTTCGGATGCCGAGCGGGAGGGCCGGGCGGCGCTGGGCTTCTCCCGGCAGGGCCTCGTCCTGGTGCTGCTCATCGTGATCGCCTTCGGCACGGCCATCTACATGGGCATACGCAACCCCTACCGGACCCCGCCGCGGGCCGGTGACGAACCGTTGCGCAGCGAGGTCATGCCGCTGGCGCCCGTCGATCCCGTACCGGGCGCCACCCCGGCCGATCTGTTCGCGCACAGCCCGGCCGCGCGCTTCGCGAAAGGGGCCGACGGGGTGACGCTGCCGGCCCCCGTCCGGGGCAGCGACCACTTCTCCGAGAGCCAGGTCCAGGCCGCGCTGCTGGCGGCCAAGGACTACATCGTGGAGAGCTCCATCGACCCCGAGGTGCTCACCGGCGCCGTGCAGCCCGTCCGGGCCCTGCTCGCCCCCCGTCAGCAGCGGCAGTTCGACCGCAGCGTGAACGACCCCCGCGACGACGGGAAGCACGCGGCGACGGCCTGGATGGTCCGCTTCGACCGGGCCAGGGCCGTACTGGCCAGCGACCAGGTGCGGGTGCGGGGCACCCTCACCGCCCAGGAGGTCGCCACCAACGCGCTGGAGGTCACCGCCGACCACGTCTTCGTCTACGCCCTGCGCCCCACCGAAGCCGGCCGGGGGAAGGACGCCGACAAGGCGGCCTCCCTCTTCTCCGTACGCCGGGAGGTGCGCTTCCACATCGAGCGCTCCGACCTCCAGGACCACCGGGTCTCACTGCGGCAGGTCTCCATGCGGGTCGGGCCGATGAACTGCGGCGAGGACCCCTCGGACACGCTCAGCCCCCTGCTGGCCGGTGAGCGGGCCAAGGACGCGGGCAAGGCGGGGACCGACCCGTTCGCGCGGGGCAGGTCCACCGCCTCGATGTGCGGCCTGCTGGCGGCCGACGCCCAGCCGAAGCCGGCGCACCCCGCCCGCCAGGAGGGCTGAGCAGCCCGCCTGCCGCGGCGCCGCCGTCCGGACGGGCTCGACAGCGCGGGGCCGTACACGGTGTGCGTACACGGTGACGGCCCGCGCCGCGGAGTGCCGCGGGGCGGGCCGTCGGCGGGGGTTCAGTTCTCCGTGTTCGAGCTGCCGTTCGCGCCGCCGCCGGAGCCGCCCTGGCCGCCGCCCGGGTTCCGGCCGCCCGTGAAGGTGTCGCGCAGCTTGCTGCCCACGTCCCCGACGCCGCCCGCGATGTCGCGGAAGATGCCCATCAGCGGGTCCTTGCTGGTGCGCACCGACTCCGAGTAGTGGTCGGCGGACTCGCGGAAGGAGTCCCGTATCGAGGCGTCCTTGTCCTCCGAGCGCCGGGGGTAGTGGCCGTCCATGATCCGCTGGTGGTCGCGGCTGGCCGCCCACTTCTTCAGCTCCGCCGCCCGCACGGTGGTGAACGGGTGCGAACGCGGCATCACGTTCATGATCTTCAGGACGGAGTCGCGGACGTCGCCGCCCGCCTCGTACTCCTCGGCCTGTGCCAGGAACGCGTCCACGTTCATCTCGTGCAGGTGGTTGCCGCCCGCCAGCTTCATCAGGCCGCGCATCGACGCCTGGAGGTCCTGACCCACCAGCAGCCCCGCCCGGTCGGCGGACAGTTCCGACTTGCGGAACCACTCGCGCAGCGCCACCATCAGCGCCCGCACCGCGACACTGCCCAGCGGGATCCAGGCGATGTTGACGGCGAGGTTCGACAGGAACAGCAGTACCGTCCGGTAGACGGCGTGGCCCGAGAGCGCGTGCCCGACCTCGTGGCCGATCACCGCCCGCATCTCCTCCTCGTCGAGCAGCTCGACCAGGCCGGTGGTGACCACGATGACCGGCTCGTCCATGCCCACGCACATCGCGTTGGGCTTCGGGTCCTGGGTGACGTACATCGGCGGGACCTTCTCCAGGTCCAGGATGTAACAGGCGTCCCGCAGCATCGCGTTGAGGTGCGCGAACTGCTGGTCGCTGACCCGCACCGAGTCGGAGAGGTACAGCAGCCGCATGCTGCGCTCCGGCAGCAGCCCGCTGAGCGCCTTGACGGCCGTGTCGAAGCCGCTCAGCTTGCGCAGCGACACCAGTGCCGAGCGATCGGTCGGGTGTTCGTACGCCCGGGACGAGATGCCCGGGAAGCGCCGCCTCTCGCGGCCCGGCAGGCGCTCCGTACCGCCCGTGCCGTCTGTCATGGTGGTTCCCCCTCCTCGACTGGGCTGTCCACACTAGAGGGTGGGACGCGGAGCGGGGCCGTCCCGTTGCGTCCGCCCCCGACGACTCAGCCCGTGTGGGCTGAGTCGGAGTGAGGGGCGCGAGGGGCGCCGCTTACGATGTGCCTGCACAGCTTCACGCCGCACACCCAGTGCGGAGGGGATGTGCGGTACGCCAACTGTCCGCGCCTCACGGGATAGGTTTCGCCGACGATGACTCTGCCCAGCACCGCACACGACGCCCTGCTGACCCTCGCCTCGGGGGGCGAGCACGGCGAGGGCGGTCACGAGAGCCTCAGCCCCTATCTGACGGGCGGGGGCGCGCTCGTGGCGCTCTTCCTGCTGCTGTGGATCACCACGCGCTTCAACCGGGACCGCTGAGCGGACCCGCCCCGGCGCCGGGCCACCGGCCGCAGGACGACACCCGGACGACTAAGGATAGAGTCCGCCCGCATGGGAGAGTACGGCGAGGATTCTGTGCCCGGCACCGCTAAACGGCGGCTCGGCGTGATGGGTGGCACCTTCGATCCCATCCACCACGGTCACCTGGTGGCCGCGAGCGAGGTGGCCGCACGCTTCCACCTGGACGAGGTCGTGTTCGTGCCGGCCGGGCAGCCGTGGCAGAAGAGCCACAGGAAGGTTTCGCCCGCCGAGGACCGCTATTTGATGACGGTCATCGCGACGGCGTCGAACCCGCAGTTCTCCGTCAGCCGCATCGACATCGACCGGGGCGGCAAGACGTACACGATCGACACCCTGCGCGAGCTGGCCGAGGCCAACCCGAAGACGGATCTGTTCTTCATCACGGGTGCCGACGCCCTCTCGCAGATCCTCAGCTGGCGCAACACCGAAGAGCTGTTCTCGCTGGCCCACTTCATCGGCGTCACCCGGCCGGGGCACGCGCTGGCCGACCCGGGGCTGCCCCAGGGCGGCGTCTCCCTGGTGGAGGTGCCGGCGCTCGCCATCTCCTCCACGGACTGCCGGGCACGGGTGGAGCGCGGCGACCCGGTCTGGTATCTGGTCCCCGACGGCGTCGTGCGCTACATCAGCAAGCGCGCGCTGTACACGGGCGGCCCGGAGGGGGAGTCGCGGGCGTGAGCGACGGCTACGGATACGACCCGTACGGACGTCAGCCGGAGATCATCGGTTACGACGAGTACGGCAGGCCCGTCTACCGGCAGGAGACGCCGCAGGACGGTTCCCACCCCGGCGGACAGGGTTACGGCCCCGGCACGGGCGCCTACGACCCGTACGCCTCCGCGCAGCCACCCCAGCAGGGCGGCTACGACCAGGGCGCCTACGACCCGTACGCGGCGCAGAGCGGCACCGGGGAGCAGGGCGGCGCCTACGCACCGCACGGCACCTACCAGGACCCCGCCTCCTACAGCCCGTACGACGCCGCCTCGTACCCGGCGGCCTACGGTCAGCAGCAAGCGCAGCAGCACGGGACCCACGAGGCCACGCAGACGGCCCAGCAGCAGGCGTGGCTGCCCGGACAGGGCCAGTACGGCGAACAGGGGTACGCCGCCGCGCCGCAGGACCCGGGACCGTACGCCGCACAGCAGACCGCGCCGGCGCAGCACACCGCCGAGCCGCAGCCCGCGCAGCACACCGCCGGGCCGTACGCTGCCCAGCCGCATGTACCCGGTCAGCGGAGCGCCGGCCGGCCCGCGGGGGAGCAGCCCGCCGGGGGAGAGCGCGGCCAGGGGGAGGAGACGGCGGGGCAGCAGGGGGAAGAGGGCGACTACCGCACCGAGCAGTTCTCCTTCGTCGAGGAGTCCAGCGACGACTCCGAGGACGTCATCGACTGGCTCAAGTTCACCGAGTCGCGCACCGAACGCCGTGAGGAGGCCCGGCGCCGGGGCCGCAACCGCGTCGTGGCGCTCGTCGTCGTCCTCGCGCTCGTCGTGGCGGGCGGCGTCGGCTACCTGTGGTACGCGGGCATGCTGCCGGGCCTGGGCGGCGGGGACGAGAAGGGCCAGGCGGCGGCGGGCACCCAGCGGGACGTCATCGTGGTGCACCTGCGCGAGCGCGGCGGTACCAGTTCGACGGCGCTGCTGGTGGACAACGAGGGCGCCGGCCAGGGCACCACCGTGCTGCTGCCCAATTCCCTGGCCGTCTCCACGGAGAACGGCACCACCACCACGCTCGGCAAGTCCGTCGACGACCAGGGCGCGGGCCCCACCCGGGACGCGCTGAACACACTGCTGGGCGCGGACATCGAGGGCACTTGGCGCCTGGACACCCCATTCCTGGAGAACCTCGTCGAACTGGTCGGCGGCATCGACGTGGACACCGACACCACCGTGCCCGGCAAGAAGAAGGGTGCCGCGCCCCTGGTCGAACAGGGTGCCGAGCAGAGCCTGAACGGCCGGACCGCCGTCGCCTACGCCACCTACCGGGCGCAGGGCGAACCCCAGGACAAGCAGCTCGCCCGGTTCGGGCAGGTCATGCAGGCCGTCCTCAAGAAGATCTCCACCGATCCGGGCGCCGCGACCAAGACCGTCGAGTCGCTCGGCCAGATCCCCGACCCCTCGCTCTCCGAGTCCCAGCTCGGCGCCTCGCTGGCAAAACTCGCCACCCACGTGAAGAAGGGCGACTACCGCACCCAGGTGCTGCCCGTGCAGCCGAACGGCACGCTGAGCGAGCAGGTCAGCGACCAGGTCGTGGGGAAGGTCCTGGGCGGCAGCGTCAAGAACTCCGACCCCGACGCCGCCCCCCGGGTCAGCGTGAAGAACGCCACGGGCAAGCCCGGCCTGGACAACGCCGCCTCCGCCGCCCTGGTGAACGCCGGCTACACCGTCGTCAAGGGCGGCACGGGCGGTACGCACGCCACCTCGGTGGTCGGGTACGTGAAGGCGGCCCAGCGGGACAAGGCCGTGGAGGTCGCCAAGACACTGGGCCTGCCCGGCAGCGCCGTCCGCAAGGCCGACGGCAGCGGCAACACGGACGTCACCGTGATCCTCGGCGCCGACTACGAAGGGTGACCGGCCCCGGTCCCGCCCGGTCCGCGGCCGGCCACCGGCCGTGGACCGTCCCCTGCCCGCCGGGGTCTGCCGGGCGTGCCGATAAGGGCTGAAGCCCGCCGCGTGGCCGTGAGACCCTGGAATACGACATGTTTCCGATCCGAAAGCCTTGCCTGTGACCGCCACGGACCGTTCCGTCGAGCTGATCAACGTCGCCGCCCAGGCGGCTGCCGACAAGCTCGCACACGACATCGTCGCCCACGACGTAAGCGACGTGCTCGCCATCACCGACGCCTTCCTGCTCGCCTCCGCGCCCAACGACCGCCAGGTCAAGGGCATCGTCGACGAGATCGAGGAGCGGCTGCTCAAGGAGCTGGGCGCCAAGCCCGCACGCCGTGAGGGCGAGCGGGAGGGCCGCTGGGTCCTGCTGGACTACGTCGACATCGTCGTGCACGTCCAGCACAGCGAGGAGCGGGTCTTCTACGCGCTGGAGCGGCTGTGGAAGGACTGCCCCGAGCTGGAGCTGCCCGAGGACGCCCGGGCGACGCGCGGCAAGGCCGCCGAGCACGCGAGCGCCACGGCGGCGGGCGCCGGACAGGGCGATGATCTGGACGGAGGTGTGCGCTGAACGGCACGGGAGCGGTCAGGAACCGCAAGATCGTCCTGTGGCGGCACGGCCAGACGGCCTGGAACCTGGAGCGGCGCTTCCAGGGCACCACGGACATCCCGCTGACCGATGCGGGGCTCGACCAGGCGCGGCGCTCGGCGCGGCTGCTCGCCGCGCTGCGGCCGGACGCCATCGTCGCCTCCGACCTGCGGCGCACGGTCGCCACCGCCGCCGAACTGGCGGCGCTCACCGGGCTCGACGTCACCTACGACGAGGGGCTGCGGGAGACGTACGCGGGCGACTGGCAGGGGCTCACCCACGAGGAGATCGTCGCCCGCTACGGCGAGCAGTACGCCGCCTGGAAGCGCGGTGAGCCGGTCCGGCGGGGCGGCGGCGAGCTGGAGACGGAGGTCGCCGACCGCGCGGCCCCCGTCGTGGAGCGCTGCGCCGAGAAGCTGCCGGACGGCGGCACCCTCGTCGTCGTCAGCCACGGCGGCACCATCCGCACCACCATCGGACGGCTCATCGGCCTGCCGTCGGGCACCTGGGAGGCCCTGGGCGGGCTGTCGAACTGCAGCTGGTCGGTACTGGGCGAGACGGTGCGCGGCTGGCGTCTGCTGGAGCACAACGCGGGCAGCCTGCCCGAGCCGGTGCTCGGCGACGACGACTGAGCCGGGCCGGGCCCCGGCGGCCGATTTCTCATTTCGGCCGGTCACCGGCTAAGCTACTTCTCGTTCGCGGCGCTCCGGCGCCGGAGCGCGGGGCTATAGCTCAGTTGGTAGAGCGCTTGCATGGCATGCAAGAGGTCAGGAGTTCGATTCTCCTTAGCTCCACAGAAACGAGAAACGAGGCGGCTCACGGAAACGTGAGCCGCCTCGTTTTCTGTGTATCGGCATGAGCCCGCTTCTTGCCGCCCCTGGTTCCGTACCGGTGGCGGCCCCGTGCCCGCTCTCCCGCGCCGCACCACGGCAGCCCCCTCGAAGCAGCCGCCGAAGCGGCGTCCTTGGGAAAACGCAGCCGGTCGCCGACGCCTCACGGACGTGCGCTGACGGCGCGTCCACACCCGGCCGCTGCGGGCCGATTGGGCCCGACGGGCCGTCAGCTTCCGTCACAGAGTGGAGGGTTGCGCACTCGCCTCCGCTTCCCTCGAACGGGTGACGGATGGCCGGGGTGCCGTCCGGCATCGGGTGCGGGAGGGCGCTTGCCGCCGCCTCCGCCGCGGGAGCGCGAAACCGCGTGGTGGCCGGGCTGTTGAACCGGGCGCGGACGGGGTAAACGCTCTGACACGGAACGGGCGCACGCTTCCGCCGAAGATCGCTGACCGGGCCTTAGATCGGACGGCGGAACGTGGCAGAATCGTGACGGCTGGGAGGGGGCAGGCCAAAAGGGGAGGGACGAGTGCGATGTCGGCGACGGACCTCGGCCCGGACGGTGCCGAAGACGCGCCCCGTCGGCTCCCACCCCGTCTGGAGCGTCCCGGTGAGGTTTCGGGCAACCTCCAGTGCCCGTCCTGCGGTTCGGCGAACGTCGCCCAAGTGCTCGGCGACAATGGAGGAGTGTCCTACGTGTGCACGGCTTGCGGCCATATCTGGAGCTGAGTGAGCGATGGGTGCCCACAGCAGGAAGTGCGACTGGTGCGGCAGCGGCACCCCGATCGTGCGTGACATGGAGCCGGTCAACACCGCGTACCAGTACTGGTGCGAGGACTGTGCGCGGGCGCTGATCATAAAAGGCGACCCGATCGAGACCTACCGTGAGCTGGACGGTGAGCCGATCTACGGTCGTCTGCTCGAAGCGCACTGCACCTTGAAACGTTTCTACTCCTTCGCCACGGCCTGAGCCGCGGGTGCCGCCGCGGGCGTCGTCCCCGTCTCCGGTGACGTGTGCCGGCGGCGCAGCGCGCGCAGCGCCACCACCGCCGTCAGGACGAGGAACGCCGTCCCGGCCAGCGGATAGGCGGCGGACAGCAGCATCTGCGGTGCGCTCTGGTCGAGTTCGGGAGCGCGGGCCGCGTCCGCGTCGCGCGGTACCCACCACAGCGCGTACGAGAAGAAGACCACGCCGCCCACCGCCGCGGCGCCCAGCCGGCGGCGGCAGCCGTGCCGCTGTGCGTCGGCGCCCAGCAACAGCAGCAGCGGCACGCACCACACCCAGTGGTGCGACCAGGAGATCGGACTGATCAGCAGCGCCGTGACGGCGCAGGCGACGGCCCCCCAGGCGGGCGCGTGCGGCAGGCGCCGCTCGCCGGCCAGGGCAGCCGCCACGGCTGCGCCCAGGCCGAGCACGGCGGCGGCCAGCGCGACGACGGCCCACACCCAGCCGGGGTCCCCGGTGTGCAGCAGCCGGGCGACGGCGCCGCTCAGCGACTGGTTGTCCGTGATCTCCGTCCGGCCGACCCGGCCGGACTGGAAGACCGCCTCGCCCCAGAAGCGCCGCGAGTCGTGCGGCAGTACGAGCGCGGACAGCGCCACGGTCGCCGTGAACGCCGCCGCGGCGACGGCCGCCTGCCGCAGCCAGGGGTTCCACAGGGCGGCGGCCCGCCCGGTGCGGCGCAGCAGCCGGCAGCCGTGCACCAGACCGCACAGGGCGAGGAAGACGGCGAAGAGCGCGGGGGTGAGCTTGATGCCCGCGGCCACCCCGATGCCGACGCCCGCCCAGCGGTGCCCGCTGCGCCGGGTCAGGTCCCACAGCACCAGGACGGCCAGCAGCAGATTGATCTGCCCGTAGCGCAGCGTCGTCCACACCGGCTCGCACCACACGGCCGCCGAGGCGATCAGCAAGGTGGCGGCGGCACGCGGGGCGCGCAGCGGGCGGCCCAGCAGCCGCAGCGTCAGATGGATCACCGCCAGCAGCAGGCCGAGGTTGCCGAAGGTCGCCAGAGCCCGCATCCCGGGCACGTCGAGCAGTGTCAGCGGCAGGAAGAGCAGCGCGGCGAACGGCGGGTAGGTGGTGGGCAGCTCCGCGGCGGTGGCGCGCATGGCGTACAGATCGCGTCCGTCGCGTACGGCCCAGCCCTCGGCGCGGTAGACCATCAGGTCGATCATCGAGACGTCGGCGGTGCGCTGGGCCGCCCAGAAGGCGGCGAAGGAGACCATGCACAGGGCCGCGGCGAGCGTGACCGGCCGTCGCAGCAGATGTGCCCGGAGCGCCTGTGACCTTGTGCGTTCGGCGGTCTGTAGCAACGTGCTCACGGGCCCGACAGTACCGGCCGGCCTGCGCCCCGACCGGCCGCCCGGGCCGCGGGCCGCAGCGGTGAGGGAACCGATTTGGCAGAAGGCGGTGCACCCCGTGTAAGCTGGCGGAGCCGCCGCGGGGAAAACCCCGGCGGACCAGCACTCGGGGCTATAGCTCAGTTGGTAGAGCGCTTGCATGGCATGCAAGAGGTCAGGAGTTCGATTCTCCTTAGCTCCACAGCAGTGAGAGGCGAGGCACCGCGCAGAGCGCGACTGCCTCGCCTCTTCCGTTTCTCATGGAGCCGCCCCCAGGGGTCGGTCGCCTCCAGGATGGGGGTCCGGGGGTGTGCGGTACCCTGTGCCCTATGCGTGCCGTACGCCTTCTGCTTAGCGAGCCGCGCTGAACCACCGCCGGCCCCTCCGTGACGGAGGCGGACCGGAATCGGCGCGGCTCCCCCTCCTGTGCGAGGGGTTTTTTCATTTCAGGAGCGCTGGGCAGAGACGACCGATGGAGCTTTGAGGACGATGAGCGAGACGACCACCGCCGCCGAGACCGCGGCCCCCCATCGCTACACGGCGGCGCTGGCCGCCGACATCGAGGCACGCTGGCAGGACTTCTGGGAGAAGCAGGGCACCTACGAGGCGCCCAACCCGGGGGACGGTCCGCTGGGCGGTGAGCCGGCCCGGACGGCGCTCCCGAAGAAGTTCATCATGGACATGTTCCCGTACCCGTCGGGTGCGGGGTTGCACGTCGGGCACCCGCTGGGCTACATCGCCACCGACGTCTACGCCCGTTACTCCCGGATGACCGGGCACAACGTGCTGCACACGCTGGGCTTCGACGCGTTCGGCCTGCCCGCCGAGCAGTACGCCGTCCAGACGGGCACCCACCCGCGCGTCTCCACCGAGGCCAACATGGTCCAGATGAAGGCGCAGCTGCGCCGCCTGGGCCTGGGCCACGACCAGCGGCGGTCCTTCGCCACGATCGACCCCGAGTACTACCGCTGGACCCAGTGGATCTTCCTCCAGATCTTCAACTCCTGGTACGACCCCGAGGCGAAAGCGGCCCGCCCCATCGCCGAACTGGTCGAGCAGTTCGCCTCCGGCGCCCGTGAGACCCCCGAGGGCTGGGGGCCGTGGCACGAGCTGAGCGAACGCGAGCGGGCCGACCTGCTGGGCGAGTACCGGCTGGCCTACGCCTCCGACGCCCCGGTCAACTGGAGCCCCGGCCTGGGCACCGTCCTGGCCAACGAGGAGGTGACCGCGGACGGCCGTTCCGAGCGCGGCAACTTCCCCGTCTTCAAGGCCAAGCTGCGCCAGTGGAACATGCGGATCACCGCCTACGCCGACCGGCTGCTGGAGGACCTGGACGAGCTGGACTGGCCCGAGGCCATCAAGCTCCAGCAGCGCAACTGGATCGGCCGCAGCGAGGGCGCCCGTATCGCCTTCCCCCTGGGCGACCAGCACATCGACGTCTTCACCACCCGCCAGGACACCCTCTTCGGTGCCACCTACATGGTGCTGGCCCCCGAGCACCCGCTGGTCGACTCCGTCGTGCCGGACGTCTGGCCCGAGGGCACGCGTGAGGCGTGGACCGGCGGCTACGCGACGCCCGCCGAGGCCGTCGCCGCCTACCGGGCACAGGCGGAGGCCAAGTCCGACGTGGAGCGCCAGGCCGAGGCCAAGGACAAGACCGGTGTCTTCACCGGCGCCTACGCCACCAACCCGGTCAGCCGGGAGAGCGTCCCGGTCTTCATCGCGGACTACGTGCTGATGGGCTACGGCACCGGCGCGATCATGGCGGTCCCGGCGCACGACCAGCGCGACTTCGAGTTCGCGCGCGCCTTCGAGCTGCCGATGCGCTGTGTCGTCGAACCCACCGACGGCCGCGGACTGGACCCGGCCGCCTGGCAGGACGCCTTCAGCTCCTACGACGCGACGCTGGTCAACTCCGCCAACCACGGCATCAGCCTGGACGGCCTGGGCGTGGCCGAGGCCAAGGAGCGGATGCGCCGCTGGCTGGAGGAGCACGAACTGGGCGAGGGCACCGTCAACTACCGGCTGCGCGACTGGCTGTTCAGCCGGCAGCGGTACTGGGGCGAGCCCTTCCCGATCGTCTACGACGAGGACGGCATCGCGCACGCGCTGCCCGAGTCGATGCTGCCCCTGGAGCTGCCGGAGGTCGAGGACTACTCGCCGCGCACCTTCGACCCGGACGACGCCGACACCTCCCCCGAGACCCCGCTGTCCCGCAACGAGGAGTGGGTCAACGTCACCCTGGACCTGGGCGACGGCAAGGGGCCGCGGCGCTTCCGCCGTGAGACCAACACCATGCCCAACTGGGCCGGTTCCTGCTGGTACGAGCTGCGCTACCTGGACCCGCACAACGACGAGCGGCTGGTCGACCCGGAGGCCGAGCGCTACTGGATGGGTCCGCGCGAGGGCATGCCGCACGGCGGTGTGGACCTGTACGTGGGCGGCCAGGAGCACGCCGTGCTGCACCTGCTGTACGCCCGTTTCTGGTCGAAGGTGCTGTACGACCTGGGGCACATCTCGTCCTCCGAGCCGTTCCACCGGCTCTTCAACCAGGGCATGATCCAGGCGTACGTCTACCGGGACGCGCGCGGGATCGCCGTACCGGCCGCCGAGGTGGAGGAGCGCGACGGCGCGTACTACTACCAGGGCGAGAAGGTCAGCCGGCTGCTGGGCAAGATGGGCAAGTCCCTCAAGAACGCGGTCACGCCGGACGAGATCTGCGCGGAGTACGGCGCCGACACCCTGCGCCTCTACGAGATGGCCATGGGCCCGCTGGACGTCTCCCGGCCCTGGGACACCCGAGCGGTCGTCGGACAGTTCCGGCTGCTCCAGCGGCTGTGGCGGAACGTCGTGGACGAGGCGAGTGGCGAGGTCACCGTCGTCGACACCGAGCCGGACGAGGCCACCCTGCGTGCCGTGCACAAGGCGATCGACGGCGTCACCCAGGACATGGCGGGGCTGCGCTTCAACACGGCCATCGCCAAGATCACCGAGCTGAACAACCACGTCACCAAGCTGCGCGAGGTGCCGCGCTCGGTGGCCGAGACGCTGGTGCTGCTGGTCGCCCCGCTGGCCCCGCACATCGCCGAGGAGCTGTGGCGCAGGCTGGGCCACGACGAGACGGTCGTCTACCGGGACTTCCCCGTCGCCGACCCCGCCTACCTGGTGGACGAGACGGTCACCTGCGTCGTGCAGATCAAGGGCAAGGTCAAGGCCAGGCTGGAGGTCTCGCCCTCCGTGTCGGAGGCCGACCTGGAGGCCGCGGCGCTGGCCGAGCCGGCGATCGTCAAGGCGCTGGGCGGCGCCGAGGTGCGCAAGGTGATCGTCCGGGCTCCCAAGCTGGTCAACATCGTGCCGGCCTGAGACCGGAACCGGGCCCTTCCCGGGCCGTGCCGGCCCGGGAAGGGCAGCCCTTACGGGATGTAACGGGGGCGGCTCAGGGTTCACTCGGAACCCTGAGCCGCCCCCGCCCGTTTACGCTGAAACGACAGACGCCGCCAGTAACGGACCCGAGGAGCGACCTGTGGACGTCGGAGTCGTCATCGTGCTGGTGCTCTTGCTGGCTTTCTTCGTCCTCGGCGGTATCGCCACGGTACGTACCGTGCGGGCCGTCAAACGGGGCGTGGAGCGTACGGGCGCGCAGGTGCGGCGCACGGTGGAGGAGACCACCCTCAAGGCGCGCTCGGCGCAGCCCGGGCCGGTCGGCGAGGCGGCGCGGATCCGGCTGGAGCTGCGTTCCTCCATCGACGGCACGCGCGCCGCCCTGGAAGCGGGCGCCTCCGCCGATCCGGGCCTCTCCGAGGCGGTCAGCCTGCTCGACCAGCTCCACGAGCACGCCCGCCGGCTCGACGGCGAACTGCGGCTGCTGATGGAGCGCGAGCCCGACCGCGCGCGGCTCGCCGCCCGGCTGCCCGAGGCCCGCGAGCGGATGCGGCACATCAAGGAGTCCGCCGACGCCCTCCGGTTCGCGGCCCAGGACCGCGCACGCCAGTTCGACGACGAGGAGCTGGCCGAGTTGCGCGGGCGGATCGACATCGAGACGGGCGCACTCCGCCACTGGGTCTCCGAGCCGGCCCCCGGCCAGGCACCCGGTGCCGGCACCCCGGGGGACGGTGCCACGGGGCACTCTTCCGCCTCCTCGTCCTCCTCGTCGCCGTCTTCTTCGTCGTCCTCCTCGCCGTCCTCAGCGTCGTTCTCCCGTCAGCGGCCGGCGCAGCCCGAGCTGGGCCCCTCGGGGCAGCAGCTCGACCCGTCGCTGACCGACCCGACGGCCGACCGACGGCGCTCGGCCCAGCCGTTCGGCAAGCGCCCCCCGCGGAGTGCCTCCTGACCGGCCCCCTTCACCCGCCCGATACCCTCCGTTCCATGCACGGCCGCCTCGCGATCATCACCGACTCCACCGCCTATCTGCCGCCAGAGGCGCTGCGGCGGCACCGGATCGAGGCCGTTCCGCTGACCGTCGTCCTCGGCGACGAGGCGCTGGAGGAGGGCACCGAGATCTCCGCGCGCTCACTGGCCACCGCCCTGCGCGAGCGCCGCCCCGTCACCACCTCGCGGCCCAGCCCGGACATGTTCGCCCGCGCCTACCGGGCCGCCGCCGGCTCCGGCGCCGAGGGGATCGTTTCGCTGCACCTGTCCGCCGAGTTCTCCGGGACGTACGACGCCGCGGCACGGGCCGCCAAGGACGCGCCCGTACCGGTGCGGGTCGTCGACACCGGGGTGGTCGCCATGGCCCTCGGCTTCTGCGCCCTGGCCGCGGCCGAGACGGCCGAGGCGGGCGGCTCCCTGGACGAGGCCGTCTCCGCCGCCACCAAGACCGCCGAACGCACCTCGGCGGTCTTCTACGTGGACACCCTCGACTACCTCCGCCGGGGCGGCCGTATCGGCGCCGCCCAGGCGCTGCTGGGTTCGGCCCTCGCGGTCAAGCCCCTGCTGGAGATCGCGGACGGCCGTATCGGGATGCTGGAGAAGGTCCGCACGGCCTCCCGGGCCATCGCCCGGCTGGAGGAGATCGTCCTGGAGCGGGCGGGGGAGGCGCGGGTGGACATCGCCGTGCACCACCTTGCCGCCGCCGAACGCGCGGACCAGCTCGCCCAGCGGCTCCGCGAACGCGTTCCCGGTCTGCGCGAGCTCCACGTCAGCGAGGTCGGTGCTGTGATCGGCGCCCACACCGGGCCGGGGCTGTTGGGAGCCGTGCTGTCACTCAGGTGAGTGAGCGGGTTTTCCACAACTCGCGGGCTATCCACCGGAATTCAGCAAGATCATTGCACTCGTGCGGGACTGCCTACGGTCCTTTCCATGAGCGAGCGAGTGGAAGCACGTGCGGGTCGTGGGACCGGGGGCCGGGCAGGGCTGGTGGCCGCTGAGGGGGAGAGGGCCGGCCCGGCCCTGTCTCCGTCGGCCCCTCCTTCTTCTCCACTGGGGCCGCCCTCGCGCGACGGGGGAGCGGGAGCCGGGAGCGGTGGGGGAGCGGGCCTCGGCGGCGGTACCTGTCTTCCGGGGGAGGAGGGCGGGGAACGGGACTGGGGCGGTGACGTTGACGGTGACGTGGGGCCGGGGCCCGGGGGCGTAGAGCCCTCGGCCCGGGCCGAGGGCGGGGTCGGGGCCGGAAGAAGGGGGACTCGGCGGCTGCCGTCGCGCCGCCCGCCCCGGGGGCCCAGGGCCAACTCCGGTACGGGGCCCGGCCGCCGGGGAGCGCATCGGCTGCAGCGTCGCACGCGACGAACGGTGCCGGGCCCCGGCACGGCCGCCACGCGCGCCCGATCACTCCTCGCCGAGCCGCCTGCTGATGAGGCCGACGTGCCCCGGCCCACGGCCAGGACCCGGCCCCTTGTCGAACGACCCGTGCCCGATCCGGACACGCCCGCCCCGCCCCGCGCCGAGGCCGTCGCCATGGCACGCGAAGCGGTGCGCCGCAGCCAGGAGCGTGCCCGGCGGGAGCGTACGGCGATGCGGGGACCGTCGCCGCTGCCGGGTACGCCCAGCGCGGCAGTCCTGTTGCGGGGCGATCCCGCGCCGGCACCGGACGGTGCCGAACCGCTCCGGGGATCAGGGTCCTTGAGCAGCCCTGTGCAGGCTCCTCCATGGCCTGCGGGGAAGCACGGTGCCATGGCCGGGCCTGGGGACGAGGAGGAGCAGGGCGCACGGCCGGCCGAGGATGAGCCCCGCCCGGTGGAGATCCGGGTGGCGGCTCCGCACCGGAGCGCGTCGAATGGTGACGGCGGGGATGCCGACGGCGCCTTGGCGGGCCGCCTGGGTGAGCGCTTCTTCGCGGAGCGACCCGAGGAGAAGGGGAAGGCCGGGGAGGACGAGGAACGGTCACGGCTTCCGCTGCGTGAGCGGTGGTCCCTGGCGCTGGAGGACCGGCTGCCGCTCTGGCTGCGGCTGCGGTGCGGGATCGAGCCCAAGACGCTGATCGCGGTCGTCCTGGTGCTGCTGGTCGGGATCGGTTTCGCGGTGCACCACTTCTGGACGGGGCGGCCCCAGGGTGTCGCCGTGCCGAGTACGCCGCGAGCCGCGCCCGGGGAGGGCGCGACCCGGCAGCCCGGTCCGGACGGCTCCCCAGTGCCTGTGCCCGGTGGAGCCCCCGCCCCCGGAGGCCCGGGCGGCCCCGGAGCTGCGGGAGGGGCCTCGCCCGGCAAACGCCTCGTGGTGGACGTCTCGGGGAAAGTGCGCGAGCCCGGCATCCACCGGCTGCCGGCCGGCTCCCGGGTGACCGATGCCATCGAGGCGGCGGGCGGTCTCCGCAAGGGCGCCGACACCGAGGGCCTCAACCAGGCGCGGCTGCTCGTGGACGGCGAACAGATCGTGGTGGGGGAACCGGGGAAGGCAGGGGCTGCCGCGGCACCCGCACCGGGGGCCGCCGCAGGGCCCGCGGCCGGCGGCGCAGGTGGTGCGCCGGGTACTCCCATCAGCCTCAGTTCGGCCACCCCGGAACAGTTGGAGACCCTGCCGGGGGTCGGCCCGGTGCTGGCCCAGCACATCGTGGACTACCGCACCCAGCACGGTGGATTCACCTCGGTCGATCAGCTCAAGGATGTCGACGGCATCGGCGACAAACGGTTCGCCGACATCAAACCGATGGTGACGCCGTGAGCCGCCGGCAGCTCTCCGGCCCGGACGTCCGGCGGCCGTCCGCCGATGCACACACCCGGGCTTCGGGCAGCGCGCCGACCGGCGAACGCGGCCCGGGCGCCGGAGGAGGGACCACCCCGTGTGGCGAGCTCCCACCCGGGGAGTCCGCGGACCATGGGCCAGGGAAGGAGGAACCGCAGGATCTGCGGCTGGTCGTACCGGCGCTCGCGGCCTGGGCCGCCGCAGCCCTGGCCCTGGGCGCCTCGGGCACGCGGGCGGCGATGGGCACCGCCGTATGCGCTCTCGCCGGACTGCTTCTGCTGGGCGCGGCGTTCGTGAGGATGAGCCGGGACGACACTGGGGCGACGGCTGCGGCTGCTGGGACGGCTGCGGCGGCTCCAGCGGTTTCGGCTGCCCCGGAGGCGCCAGTTGTCCCGGTGGTGCGGGGAGGGCAGCCCGGATCGTCCAGCGGGCCGGGAGCGGTGTCCGACTCCTCCGGTCCGGCCCCGCCAGCGGCGGCGGCGCAAGGGCAGGGGGCACCGTCGGCAGCGGCGCCGCCACCGGCACCGTCCGCAGCCCCGCGAGCCGCGCGCAACGCGACCCGGCGAACAGGCCTCCTGGGCGACCGGAGGCTGCTGGCAGGTGCTGCGGTCAGCCTGCTGTGCGCGGCGGCTGCAGGCGGCACCGCCGCCCTGCATGCGGCGGATCTGCACAGGGGGCCGTTGCCCGAGCTGGCGCAGCGCCGGGCGGCGGCGACGGTGGAGGTGACCGTGCAAGAGGACCCGCGTGCGCTCAGGCCGCGGGTGCGGGGAGCACAGCAGTCGTCGGGGCTGATCATGGTGCGCGCCCAGGCGGACACCCTCACGGATGCGGGCGGTGTCCGCACCCGGGTGCGGACACCGGTGCTGCTGCTGGTCAGGACGGACGGGGCCACCGCGCGTACGCGCACGGCGTGGCTGCGGCTGCTGCCTTCCACGCGGTTGCGGATGCGGGCGGAAATGATGCCCCCCGCCGGTGACAGGCCGGGCGGCCAGGACGTGGCGGCGGTACTGCGCGCGGGCCCGGGGCCGCCCGAGGTGATGGCCGGACCGACTGCGGTGCAGCGGGCGGCGGGAGAGCTGCGGGCGGGGCTGCGCAAGGCGAGCGATGGCCTGGGGGAGGACGCGCGAGGGCTGCTGCCGGGATTGGTGGTCGGGGACACCTCACGGCTGAGCCCGGAGCTGGACGAGGCCTTCCGCGCCACCGACATGACGCATTTGACGGCTGTGAGCGGGGCCAACCTCTCGATCCTGCTGGTGCTGCTCATCGGTCCGCCGGGGATCGCGCACCTGGCGGAGCGGCGGGGGCTGGCGCCCCGGCTCGGTCTGCCGTTGCGTACCACGGCGGTGGTGGCGGCCTTGCTGACGCTGGGTTTCGTGGTGGTGTGCCGCCCGGAGCCGAGCGTGCTGAGGGCGGCGGCGTGCGGGCTGATCACCGTCTGGGCGATCGGTACCGGGCGGCGGCGGTCGCTGCTGCCCGCGCTCGCCGCCGCGGTGCTGGCGCTGCTCTTCTACGACCCCTGGCTGGCTCGGGACTTCGGCTTCCTGCTCTCCGTGCTGGCCACCGGCTCCCTGCTGACGCTGGCGCCTCGCTGGTCGGCGGGGCTGCGGCGCAGAGGGTGCCCGGGGCGGTTGGCGGAGGCGCTGGCAGCCGCGGCTGCGGCACAGACGGTGTGTGCGCCGGTGGTCGTCGTGCTGGCCGCGCACGTGAGCCTGGTGGCGGTGCCGTGCAATCTGCTGGCGGAGTTCGCCGTCGCACCGGCCACGGTGCTCGGGTTCGCGGCGCTGGTGGCGGCGCCGTTCGGGATGCCGGTGGCGAAAGGGTGCGCGTGGCTGGCGGGCTGGCCCGTGGAGGCCATCGCGGAGATCGCGCGGACGGGTGCGTCACTGCCCGGTGCGGAGATGAGCTGGCCCGGTTCGTGGGCGGGGGCGCTGGGGCTTGCGGTGGTGTCGGTCGTGCTGTGGCTGGTCGTGGTCCGGTTGCGGTTGCCGGGCAGGCCGTGGCTGTGTGCCGTTGGCGCGCTCGCACTGCTGGTGGCGCTGGTGCGGCCGGCGCCTCTGGTGCGGCCGTTCACGGGATGGCCGCCGGTGGGCTGGCGGGTGGTGGCCTGCGACGTGGGGCAGGGGGACGCCCTGGTGCTCGCGGCGGACGCGGGGCGCGGCGGCGGGGGCGGTGCCGTGGTGGTGGACGCCGGCCCGGAGCCCCGCGCCGTGGACAGGTGCCTGCGCGGGCTGGGTGTGCGGTCGGTGCCGCTGGTGGTGCTCACCCATTTCCACGCCGACCATGTGGCGGGGCTGCCAGGTGTGCTGCGGGGGCGGAGAGTGGGGGAGATCCGGACGACGGGGCTGGCGCAGCCGGCGGACCAGGCCGCGTTCGTGCGCAGGACGGCGCGGGAGGCCGGGGTACCGGTGACCGCCGCGTACGCCGGGGAGCGGGGCCGGAACGGGGATCTGCGCTGGGAGGTCGTATGGCCCCTGCCACCGTCCGGCACCGTCGGGGGGAACGGCGCCCCGGGCGGCAGCGCGGCCGGAAACGTGGGCGGGACAGGGAGTGCCGGCTGGGGCGGTGGGTCGGAGGAGGGCGGGGCGGGGGCCAACGATGCGAGCGTCACCCTGCTCGTCCGCACGGGAGGGCTGAGCGTGTTCCTGCCGGGTGACCTCGAACCTGACGCGCAGCAGGCCCTGTTGGCCCAGCGCCCCGATCTGCCCCGGGTCGATGTGCTGAAGGTCGCCCATCACGGGTCCCGGTTCCAGGACCCGGAGCTGCTGCGGCGTCTGCGGCCCCGGGTGGCGCTCGTCTCGGCCGGGTCGGACAACCCCTACGGGCATCCGGCCCGCGAGACGCTGGGGACGCTGGCCGCGGCCGGGGTGCTGGTCGCGCGTACGGACCGGCACGGGGAGCTGGCACTCGTGGACAGGCCCGACGGGACGCCCGCCGTGGTGACGCGGCGTGGCAGTCCGGGGGCGGACGACGGCGCCCCGATGCCGCCTGTCCCCGCTTCCGGGCAGGGGGCCGGGGCGCCGGAACGGGCCGGGCGGACCCGTCGCCGTTCCCTTCCGTCCTGTGGCGGCCCGGCATCCGCGGCGGGTGGCCGCCGGCCGGGCGGGGGCGGGGTCAGTCGCGCTCCAGCCAGCCTTCGTGTGCGGCGGCGAGGGAGTCGAGCAGGGCGGGGTCGTGGAGGCCGTCGGGATCTTCGAGCACCACCAGCCACTGGGCGTCCTCGGCGTCGTCCTCGCCGGCCAGCGCGTCCCGCACGAGCTCCGGCTCTTCGCTCAGATCCAGGCGCGCCTCCAGTTCGGCGGCCACTTCCTCGGCCGCGTCCCGGTCGGGCAGCACCAGTACATGCCGTACGTCGCTCACCTCGGCATTGTCCCAGTGACGGGTGGCGCGGTGTGCGCGGGCCGGTCCCGGGGCTGCCGTGCGGACCGGTCCCGGGGGCCGCCCGCGGACCGGTGCCGGGGAGAGGGCGGGGCAGGGTGTCGGCGGGGCGTGGGATGCTGTTCGCGATGGCTGGTAAGCGGAAGAAGACCTCGGACGATCCCCTCGCCCCCGTGACCGTGGCGGTGGGCCAGGAGGAGCTGCTCGTCGAACGGGCCGTGCGTGTGGTGATCGACGCGGCGCGCGCCGCAGACGCGGACACGGACGTGCGGGATCTGGCGCCCGGCGATCTCCAACCGGGCACTCTCGCCGAGCTGACCAGCCCCTCGCTGTTCGCGGAGCGGAAGGTCGTCGTGGTGCGGGCGGCGCAGGATCTCGCGGCGGACACCGTCAAGGACGTGAAGGCGTATCTGGCGGCGCCCGTCGAGGAGATCACCCTCGTCCTCGTCCACGCGGGCGGGGCCAAGGGCAAGGGACTGCTCGACGCCGCGCGCAAGGCGGGGGCGCGTGAGGTCGAATGCCCGAAGATGACCAAGCCCGCCGACCGGCTGGCCTTCGTCCGGGGAGAGTTCCGGACGCTGGGGCGGTCGGCGACGGCCGAGGCGTGCCAGGCACTGGTCGACGCGATCGGCAGTGATCTGCGGGAGCTGGCCTCGGCGTGTGCGCAGCTGACCGCCGACGTCGAGGGCACGATCGACGAGGCCGTGGTCGGGCGCTACTACACGGGCAGGGCGGAGGCGTCCAGCTTCACGGTCGCCGACCGGGCGGTCGAGGGGAAGGCCGCCGAGGCACTGGAGACGCTGCGCTGGGCCGTGGCCACGGGAGTGGCACCGGTACTGATCACCAGCGCACTGGCCCAGGGCGTGCGGGCGATCGGCAAGCTGGCGGGGGCGCCGCGTGGTGCGCGGCCGGGCGATCTCGCCCGTGAGCTGGGCATGCCTCCGTGGAAGATCGACCGGGTGCGGCAGCAGATGCGGGGCTGGACGCCGGACGGTGTGGCCACCGCGTTGCGCGCCGTCGCCGAGGCGGACGCCGCGGTCAAGGGAGCCGGCAGCGATCCGGAGTACGCGCTGGAGAAAGCGGTCGTCACCATCGCGAACGCAGCCCGCGCCCGCTGACCAGCCACCTGGCGGGGCAGGCCCTGGGTCAAGGGACGGGGCCCGCCGCCCATGGTGCACCTGACGCTCCCCGGCGCCGCCCCCGCAAGCGGCGGCAGCCCTCACCACCACGCCGCCGCGTAGCTGTCGAGCCCGTCGAGCGCGACCGTCGCCTCCCAGACGCCGGGCCCGCCCCGCCGCGCGCAACGGCACTCGACGCACGCGCCCCAACGCTTCCGGCAACGCCGAAGGCCCCGCGACCCTGGGGAAGGGGTCGGGCGGGGCCTTCGGTTCCGTGCTGTGTGGTGCGCCGCACCCGCGTGGCGAACGCAGGCCGCGTGCGGCGCGGAGTGGTGAGGTCTCAAGCGGTGGCTCGGGCGTACGGCGGATGAGAGAGGGCCCGCCTCATGGTGCCGGAGCCGGTCGTGGACCCGTCGGGCTGTGCGGAGGTCAGCCCTGGATGGAGGCGACGTGCTTGGCCAGCGCGGCCTTCTTGTTGGCGGCGTTGTTCTTGTGCAGCACGCCCTTGCTGACGGCCTTGTCCAGCTTGCGGGCGGCGTTACGCTGGGCCTCGGTGGCCTTGGCGGCGTCGCCGGCGGCCACGGCCTCGCGGGTGCGACGGATCGCGGTCTTCAGCTCGGACTTGACGGCCTTGTTGCGCTGCCGCGCCTTCTCGTTGGTCTTGTTCCGCTTGATCTGGGACTTGATGTTCGCCACGAAAGAGCCTTTGCGGTTCGGAGTTTCACACACAGGTGCCGACGGGCACCGCATCAGTGCCATAAGGCACAGTCGCCCAGGCTACCAGCCGGGTGCGGGCCCCTCCCAATCCGGTCGGTCCCCCGTGCGCATGGGACCATGGTGTGCGACACACCCTCTCACGGCGGCGCCGTCCGGCGCCCCGTGGACGTAGCCCCGAGAACCCGACAGGCCAGAACCGACAGGACACTGCGTGCCCGCGACCCCAACGAACGCGCCGGAGCCGAGCCGTACCGACCCGGCGCTGATCCGTAACTTCTGCATCATCGCGCACATCGATCACGGCAAGTCCACGCTTGCCGACCGGATGCTCCAGCTGACCGGCGTCGTGGACAAGAGGCAGATGCGCGCGCAGTACCTCGACCGCATGGACATCGAGCGCGAGCGGGGCATCACGATCAAGTCCCAGGCCGTGCGGATGCCCTGGGCGCCCACGGACGATCCGGGCACCCCGCACATCCTCAACATGATCGACACCCCCGGCCACGTGGACTTCACCTATGAGGTCTCGCGTTCGCTGGCCGCCTGTGAGGGGTGCATCCTGCTGGTCGACGCCGCCCAGGGCATCGAGGCGCAGACCCTCGCCAATCTGTATCTGGCGATGGAGCACGACCTGACGATCATCCCGGTGCTCAACAAGATCGACCTGCCCGCGGCCCAGCCGGACAAGTTCGCGGCGGAGCTGGCGCACCTCATCGGCTGTGAGCCGGGGGACGTGCTGCGGGTGTCGGCGAAGACGGGCGAGGGCGTCGAGGAGCTGCTGGACGAGGTGGTGCGCCAGGTCACTCCGCCCACGGGTGTGGCGGATGCCCCGGCGCGCGCGATGATCTTCGACTCGGTGTACGACGCGTACCGCGGTGTGGTCACCTACATCAAGGTCGTCGACGGCAGGCTCGGCAAGCGTGAGCGGATCCGGATGATGTCCACGGGCGCCACGCACGAGCTGCTGGAGATCGGTGCGAACTCGCCCGAGATGACGCCGGCCGACGGGCTGAGCGTCGGCGAGGTCGGCTATCTGATCACCGGCGTGAAGGATGTGCGCCAGTCGAAGGTGGGTGACACGGTCACCCAGCAGTCCGCCGGGGCGAGTGATCCGCTGCCCGGTTACAAGGACCCGAAGCCGATGGTGTTCTCCGGGCTGTATCCGCTGGACGGCTCGGACTATCCGGAGCTGCGGGACGCGCTGGACAAGCTGCTGCTCAATGATGCCGCCCTCACGTACGAGCCGGAGACCTCGGCGGCGCTCGGTTTCGGTTTCCGGGTGGGCTTCCTGGGGCTGCTGCACCTGGAGGTGATCCGGGAGCGGCTGGAGCGCGAGTTCGGGCTGGACCTGATCGCCACGGCGCCGAACGTGGTGTACCGCGTGGAGATGGAGGACGGCACCGAGCATGTGGTGACCAACCCCAGTGAATTCCCCACCGGGAAGATCGCCACGGTGCACGAGCCGGTGGTACGGGCCACACTGATCGCGCCCAGCGAGTTCATCGGCGCGATCATGGAGCTGTGCCAGTCGCGGCGCGGCAGCCTCCAGGGCATGGACTATCTGTCCGAGGACCGGGTGGAGCTGCGCTACACGCTGCCGCTGGCGGAGATCGTCTTCGACTTCTTCGACGCGCTGAAGTCCCGTACCCGGGGTTACGCCTCGCTCGACTACGAGCCGACGGGCGAGCAGGCGGCCGACCTGGTGAAGGTGGACATCCTCCTCCAGGGCGACAAGGTGGACGCGTTCTCGGCGATCGTCCACAAGGACAAGGCGTACTCCTACGGCACCCGGATGGCCAACAAGCTGCGTGAGCTGATCCCGCGGCAGCAGTTCGAGGTGCCCATCCAGGCGGCCGTCGGCGCGCGGGTCATCGCGCGCGAGACGATCCGCGCCATCCGCAAGGACGTGCTCGCCAAGTGCTACGGCGGTGACATCTCCCGGAAGCGGAAGCTGCTGGAGAAGCAGAAGGAGGGCAAGAAGCGGATGAAGGTCGTCGGCCGGGTGGAGGTGCCGCAGGAGGCGTTCATCGCGGCGCTGTCCACCGACGACGGCGGCGGCGAGGGCGGCAAGGGCAAGAAGTAGCCGTTCCCGGGCGGGAGGGCGGTGTCACGCTCCGTTCCCGGCATGTTCCGCGCAGCAGCCCCCTTACGTAAGGGGGCTGCTGCCTTTAGTCTGATCACTGCTCAGTAGTTACTCGTGAGTCATAAGCGCGGGCCGCGCCTGCCGGACGCGGCGCGCACATGGCCGAGCGCGGCGCACGGCGGATCGCAGGACGCACGGCCGCGCGGCGTGCAGGACGCAGAACGCAAGGATGCGGGCCCCGGAGGATGGCGTGAGCGACACACAGTCCCTGATCGACAACCGGCCGCCTTCCGTGGCGACCCTCTTCCTGGAGCGGGTCGAGGCCACCCCCGACGCGGAGGCCTACCGATACCCGGTCATCCGGCCGGGGGGCGGCGAGGGCCCGGACAAGTGGCGCTCCTACAGCTGGCGCGAGGCCGCGGAGCGGGTCTTCTCGATCGCGGCGGGGCTGATGGACCTGGGGATCCGCTCGGAGGAGCGGGTCGCCATCGCCTCCGGCACGCGGATCGAGTGGATCCTCGCGGACCTGGGGATCCTGTGCGCGGGCGCGGCCACCACGACCGTCTACCCGAGCACCAACGCCTCCGAGACGGCCTACATCCTGGCCGACTCCGGCAGCAGGGTGCTGATCGCCGAGGACGCCTCGCAGCTGGCCAAGGTCCGCGCCCACCGGGACGAACTGCCCGAGCTGGCGCATGTGGTGCTGCTCGACGGGGAGCCCGGGGCCGAGGACACCGAGGACGGCTGGGTGCTCGGTTTCGCGGAGCTGGAGCGCCGGGGCGCCGCCTACCGCGAGAAGCACCCGGACGCGATCGCCGAGACGGTGCGCGGCCTGCGCGCGGACCAGCTGGCCACCCTCATCTACACCTCCGGCACGACGGGCCGGCCCAAGGGCGTCCGGCTGGCGCAGGACGCCTGGTCCTACATGGCCAAGGCGGTGCCGCTCTCCGGTCTGCTGAACGCCGACGACGTGCAGTACCTGTGGCTGCCGCTGGCGCACGTCTTCGGCAAGATGCTGATCTCGGTGCAGATCGACTCGGGGCACGTCGTGGCGGTGGACGGCCGCGTCGACAAGATCATCGACAATCTGCCGGTGGTCCAGCCGACGAAGATGTGCGCGGTGCCGCGGATCTTCGAGAAGGTCTACAACGGAGTGGCGCAGAAGGCGCGGGCCGGCGGCCCGGCCAAGTACAAGATCTTCCTGTGGGCCGCCGAGGTGGCCCGCGAGTACGCCAGGACGGCGCAGGACAACCAGCGCCGGACGGGAGTGGCCGACGTCCCCGCCGGGCTGCGGGTCAAGCACGCCATCGCCGACCGGCTCGTCTACAGCAAGCTGCGCGAGGCGTTCGGCGGCCGGATGGTCGGCTGTGTCTCGGGTTCGGCCGCGCTCGCCCCGGAACTGGGCTACTTCTTCGCGGGCGCGGGCATCCCCGTGCTGGAGGGGTACGGCCTCACCGAGTCGTCCGCGGCCAGTTTCTGCAACCGCAGCGACAACTTCCGCACCGGTACGGTCGGCAAGCCCTTCCCGGGCACCGAGGTGCGGATCGCCGACGACGGCGAGATCCTGCTGCGCGGCCCCGGCATCATGCAGGGCTACCACGGGCTCCCGGACAAGACCGCGGAGGTGCTGGAGGAGGACGGCTGGTTCCACACCGGCGACATCGGCGAGCTGTCCGACGACGGATACCTGCGCATCACCGACCGCAAGAAGGACCTCATCAAGACCTCGGGCGGCAAGTACATCGCGCCGGCCGAGGTGGAGGGCCGCTTCAAGGCGCTCTGCCCGTACGTCTCCAACATCCTGGTGCACGGCGCGGGCCGGAACTTCTGCACCGCGCTGATCGCCCTCGACGAGCCGGCCGTGACGGGCTGGGCGGCGCAGCAGGAGGACCTCAAGGGGAAGCCGTACGCGGAGATCGTCGCATCGCCGCAGGTGCGGGCGCTGGTGGAGGGCTACGTCGAGGAGCTGAACCAGGGCCTCCAGCGCTGGCAGACGATCAAGAAGTTCCGCATCCTGCCGCGTGACCTGGACATCGAGCACGGCGAGCTGACGCCCAGCCTGAAGATGAAACGGCCGGTGGTGGAGAAGAAGTTCGGCGACCTGATCGAGGAGATGTACGAGGGGACGCGCGAGCGCTGACCCCGCGCGCCCTCGCCCGCACCCGGCGCCTCTCCGTCCGGCCCTGCCCTCGCCCGCGTCGGGCGCCCTCCCGTCCGGCGCCCCCCGCCCCACCAGCCGGCTCGCGTCCGGTCGCCCTCCGGCTTGTGTCCGGTCGCCCTCCGGCTCGTGTCCGGTCGCGCTCCCACCCCGCGTCCCGTCGCCCGTCCGGCGCGGGGCGCGGGCCGTTCAGACGCCGCGCAGACCGTCCAGCGCGTCGGCCAGCGAGGCCACGTCACGGGCGAGCCGGGCGGCGTCGGTGCCGCCGTCGGCCGCCAGTGTGCTCTCCACCACCTCCAGGCGGCGCGCGAAGTCGTCGAGCCGGTACCGCTCCTCCTCCAACTGGTGCAGCCGGCGGCTCTTGCGGTGCAGGTCGAGGAAGACGGTCGCCTTGGTGCGCAGCACCCACGGGTCGAACGGTTTGGCCAGATAGTCCACCACGCCGGTCGCATAGCCGCGGAAGGCCAGCTTGCCCGCAGGCGCCTGCTGGTCGCCGGTGAGGAAGACGACCGGCACGTCCCTGGTCCGCTCGCGGTGCTTGATGCGCCGTGCCGTCTCGAAACCGTCCATGCCCGGCATGGCCACATCCAGCAGGACGAGGGCGATGTCGTGCCGCTCCAGTGCCGCCATGGCCTCCTCGCCGGATCTGGCGCTCACGAGCGGCACCTGGAGGCCGGCCAGTACCGCCTCCAGTGCGACGAGGTTGTCCTCCATGTCGTCCACGAGCAGGATTCCGGCGTCGTGCGCGGCGGCGCCGGACAGTGGTGCGGTGCTGGTACGCCCTGTGGGTCCCGTACTCATCGTCCCCGTTGACTTCCGCTTTCGCTCTGTTGGTTGATTCTCGAAGTGGTCAGGAAATCGTGCACGGTACCCGGCGGCGGCGCCGTGTCAACCGCCGGGGTGCCCCGGCGGCCCGGGCGGCTGCCGGACGGGTAAGGCCGGGGGCCGGGACCGACCGGGTCGGCGGGGAAAGCCGGGGAGAATTCCGGCCACAGTTTTTGTGACACCACGCGTATGTGCCTGCCCTTTCTGTCACCCTTGCTCTACCGTCGCTCCACCGCGCCGAGCGGCGCGCAGGCAACAGCGGGGAGGCGGGGGCGTCATGGGACACGGGGACACGCACACGGTGGACGGTGACGGGGGCGGGGGCGGGGGACACTGCGGACTGGCGCACGTCGTGCGGACGGAACTGCCGGGCAACGCACTCGCCGCGGCGGCGGCCAGGGGTTTCGCCCGCGCTGCGCTCGACGAGTGGGGGGCCTCGGCGGGGTCGGCGGCCGACGCCGTCCTGCTGATCAGCGAACTGGTCACCAACGCGGTGGTGCACGCGGGCACTTCCGTCGAGCTGGAGTGCCGGTTCGGCGCCGGCGTCGTCTACGCCCAGGTCGCCGACCGGCACCCGGCAAGGCGGGTCGCCGCGCGAGGCGAGGACGGCCACGGATACGGCTTACGGCTCGTCGGCGCGCTCGCGAAGGAGTGGGGCATCAACTACCGGCGGGACCGCAAGGCCGTCTGGTTCCAGCTCGCTCCCGCCCCCGACGACGAGGGTCTCCCGGACCCGCTGGAGGCCCGGCCCTCCGACGAACGGCCCGCACATCCCGCAACGTCCCCCGCCCTCCGCCCCGGCGCCGCCCCCGGTGCCGACGCCGGCCGGGAGTGGACGGACAACGGGGCGCTCTCCTTCCTCGCCGAGGCGTCCGACCTGCTGGCCGGGCACACCGACGAGGACAAGGTCGCCTCCCTGGCCGGTCAGCTGGTGGTGCCGCGCTTCGCCGACTGGTGCGCCGTGTGGCTGCGTGACGACGACCGCTCCCGGCTGCCGCGGCTCGCCCGGGTCTGGCACGCCCACGAGAGCCGCATCGAGGAACTGCGCGCCGCTCTCCTCCAGTTCCCGCCGCCCACGGCGCCGCGCACCCTGCCGGGCCGGGCCGTCGCCTGTCCGTGGCCGTCGGCCGGTGCGGCACGTGACGGCAGGACTCCGGGCGCCGCGGTCCGCTGCGACCTGGTCGTCGGCGGGCGCTCGGTCGGCACGCTGATGATCGGCCGCGCCGGGCTGGCACGGCTGCCCGACGAAGTGCTCGGCCTCATCGAGGACTTCGCCCGCCGGGTGGCGCTCGCGGTGCTCTCCGCCCGCCGCTACGCCCTCCAGGCCAACATCAGCCGCATCCTCCAGCGCGGTCTGCTGCCCCGCGAGGAGGTGGCGGTGCCCGGCCTGGACACCGCACTGGTCTACGAGCCGGCCGGTGAAGGCACCTGGGCGGGCGGCGACTTCTACGACCTGCTGCGCCTGCCCGACGGGCGCTGGCGGTTCGCCCTCGGCGACGTGTGCGGCAGCGGTCCCGAGGCCGCCGTCGTCACCGGGCTGGCCCGGCCCGTGCTGCGGCTCCTCGCCCGGGAGGGCTACTCGGTCCCCGAGACCCTCGACCGGCTCAACCGCGAGGTGGGCGAGCAGGCCCGTTTCCTGTCCGTCGTCTACGGCGAACTCGCCTTCCGGGACGGCCTGGTGGACTGCACCCTCACCTGCGCCGGACACCCGCTGCCGCTGGTTCGGGACGCCTCCGGCACCGTCCGCCCGGCTGCCCGGCCGCAGCTCCTGCTCGGGGTCGAGCAGGAGACGGCGTACGAAAGCCAGTCGTGCACGCTGCACCCCGGGGACACCCTGCTGTGCGTCACCGACGGTGTCACCGAGCGCCGCCGCGGCCGGCAGCTCTTCGACGACGGCGACGGACTGGCCGCACTCTTCGCCGACTGCGCCGGTCTGGACGCCACGGGCACGGCCGAGCGGCTGCGGCGGGCCGTCTACGCGTTCGCGCCCGACCTTCCGGCCGACGACCTGGCCATGCTCGTCCTGCGCTCACCAGCTCCCGACGAAGCCCCGGCGTCCGGCTGACCGCCCGACCGTGCCCGGGCATCCGCGTCCGGTCGCCGCCGGCTCGTGCCCGGCATCCGCATCCCGTCCGCCGGCTCGTGTCCCGGTGTCCGCGTCAGTCCACCAGGTCGCGCACCACGGCGTCCGCCAGCAGCCGGCCGCGCAGGGTGAGGCGGGCCCGGCCCCGCTCGTAGGCGTCCGGTTCCAGCAGTCCGTCGTCGCGGGCCCGCTCGGCGGCCTTCGCGCCCTGCGGGGCCAGCAGGTCGAGCGGGCAGCCCTCCCGCAGCCGCAGCTCCAGCAGGATCCGTTCGATGCGCTGGTCCTCCGCCGAGAGCACCTCACGGCCCGCGCCGGGGGAGCGGCCCTCGGCGAGGGCGCGCGCATAGGCGGCCGGATGCTTGACGTTCCACCAGCGGACGCCGCCCACGTGGCTGTGCGCGCCCGGGCCGGCGCCCCACCAGTCGGCGCCCGTCCAGTACAGCTCGTTGTGGCGGCACCGGGCGGCCGTGTCGCCGGCCACCGCCCAGTTGGAGACCTCGTACCACTCCAGTCCCGCGGCGCTCAGCCGTTCCTCCGCGATCAGGTAGCGGTCGGCGTGCACGTCGTCGTCGGTCATCGGCACCTCGCCCCGCCGGATGCGTCGGGCCAGCCGGGTGCCCTCCTCCACGATCAGGGCGTACGCCGAGATGTGATCGGGGCCGGCGCCCAGGGCCGCCTCCAGGGAAGCCCGCCAGTCGTCGTCCGACTCGCCCGGCGTGCCGTAGATCAGGTCGAGGTTCACGTGCCGGAACCCCGCCGCACGGGCCAGGGCCACGCATTCCTCGGGGCGCCCCGGGGTGTGCGTGCGCTCCAGTATCCGCAGGACGTGTGCGCGGGCGCTCTGCATGCCGAACGAGATCCGGTTGAAGCCCGCCTCCCGCAGCTCGGCCAGGTACGCCGCGTCCACGGACTCCGGGTTCGCCTCGGTGGTCACCTCGGCGTCGTCGGCGAGGCCGAACTCCTCCCGGACGGCCGCCAGCATGCGGCCCAGGTCGGCGGCGGGCAGCAGGGTGGGCGTGCCGCCGCCGACGAAGACCGTCTCGACGGGGCGCGGATCGTCCCCCAGCACCTTGCGGGCCAGCCGGATCTCCTCGACCAGCGTGCCGGCGTAGGTGTCCCGCGAGGCGAGGACACCGTCGCTGCCGCCGCCCAGCTCGGTGGCGGTGTAGGTGTTGAAGTCGCAGTAGCCGCAGCGGGTGGCGCAGTAGGGGACGTGCAGATACATCCCGAGGGGGCGCCGGTCGCTGCCGGCCAGGGCGTGCGGGGGGAGCGAGCCGTCGCTGGGCACGGGCTCGCCATCGGGCAGTGCGGAGGGCATTCGTCCATTGTCCCCGCTCGCGCGGAAAACCCCGCGCGAGCGGGCGGTGGCCCGGCAGACAGGTCTGCCGGGCCACCGCCCTCCCCTGGGCCGTCCCCCGTTGCGGCGGCCCCAGGTCGTCCCCCGTGGTGCGGACGGTCGGGTCCGTCCGTTTCCCCGTTGTGCGGACGGTCGGGTCCGCCTGTTCCCCCGTGATGTGGACGGTTCAGCCCGTCCGTTCCCCCGTGGTGCGGCCTGCCGGGCCCGTCCCCCTGTTCGGCCCGGTCGGCCATCCCCCGTCCCCCGTCCCCCGTTGTCCGGCCACCATGGGCCGGTCCCCCGTACGCGGCCCCATCGGGCCGTCCCCCGTTTTGGCGTCCCGCCGGGTCGCCCCCCGTCGTGCGTCCCGCCGGGCCTTCCCCCGTGCCCGGGGCCGGTGGGCCCCGGGAAGTGCGTGTCCCAGGCCGGCGGTCAGGCCGCCGGGCCGCCCGCGGGGCGCAGCCGGCCGCGTATCGCGTGGTAGACGGCGCCGATCACGGCGGCCTGCACCAGCGCGGCGGCGGCGACCACCACGAAGGCCAGCCAGCTGCTGTCCGGGACCAGCGGCAGCAGCACCGGGGAGAGGGGCGCCGTGGCGAAGAACATCCATACGCCCGCGAGCGAGGCGTCGGGGGAGGTGTTGAGCAGTACGTCGCCGGCTGTGAACAGGACAGTCGCGACAACCACCGCGAGATAGGTGAGTGAGGCCGGGTTGAGCCACAGCGCCCGTGCCGTCATGCCCTGGTGGCGGAAGCCTGCCATTGGAACTCCCTGTGCTAGGTCACACGCGAGGTGGTCGCGTGCCGTGTTCCCCTCCAACGTAGGAACAGCGCAGGTGCCCGCACATGAGTACAGGTACTCAACCGGCTGTGGGTGTCACGACGCGTCCGGTGCCGTCACGAAGTCGATCAGTTCCTCGACGCGGCCCAGCAGCGCGGGCTCCAGGTCCTTGTAGGTGCGTACGCCGCCCAGGATGCGCCGCCAGGCCGCGCCCGTGTTCGGCTCCCAGCCCAGGGCCCGGCACACGCCCAGCTTCCAGTCGGTGCCGCGGGGCACCTGCGGCCACGCGGCGATGCCGACGGAGGCGGGCTTCACCGCTTCCCAGACGTCGATGTAGGGGTGCCCGACCACCAGCACGTGCTCGCCGCTCACCTGCGCGGCGATCCGTGACTCCTTGGAGCCGGGCACCAAGTGGTCCACCAGCACGCCCAGCCGCGCCCCGGGCCCGGGGGCGAAGCGTTCCACGATGGCGGGCAGGTCGTCCACGCCCTCCAGGTACTCGACGACGACGCCCTCGATGCGCAGGTCGTCGCCCCACACCTTCTCCACCAGTTCGGCGTCGTGCCGGCCCTCGACGTAGATGCGGCCCGCCCGTGCCACCCGGGCCCGGGCGCCCGGTACGGCCAGGGAGCCTGAGGCCGTCAGCCGGGGGCCGGAGGCGGCCGGGGCGCCGCCGGCGGGCCGAACCAGCGTCACCGTCCGTCCCTCCAGGAGGAAGCCGCGGGGTGCCATGGGGAAGACGCGGTGCTTGCCGAAGCGGTCCTCCAGGGTGACGGTCGGTCCCTCGGCGGTCTTCTCGCACCGCACCACGGCACCGCAGAACCCCGTGGTGACCTCCTCCACCACGAGGTCCCGTTCGGCGGGCACCTCGGGCACGGCCTGCTTCCGCTTCCACGGAGGGGTCAGGTCCGGGTTGTCGTAACGGCTGCGCATGCGCACATTCTGCTATGCGAACCGGCGGGCCAGCTCGTCCCGTTGTGCCCGGACGAACGCGGCGTCCACGACGGCGCCGTGCCCCGGCACGTACAGCGCCTCCTCGCCGCCGAGGGCCAGCAGCCGGTCCAGCGCCGCGGGCCAGCGTGCGGGGCGGGCGTCCGGCCCGGCCTGCGGTTCGCCGGACTCCTCCACCAGGTCGCCGCAGAAGACGACGTCGGGACAGCCGGGTACCAGTACCGCCAGGTCGTGCTCGGTGTGGGCCGGTCCCAGGTTGGTGACGACGACCTCGCGCCCGCCCAGGTCGAGGGTCAGCCGGCCGCTGACCGTGCGGTGCGGCCGTACCAGGACGTCGGCCGCCTCGGCCGCCTCGCGCTCCGGCAGCCCGTTGGCGACGGCGTCGTCGCGCAGCGTTCGCGCCCCGCGGGCCAGCAGGGCGTCCACCCCGACCGCGCCGTAGACCTGTGCGCCCGCGAAGACGGCGGTGCCGAAGACGTGGTCGAAGTGGGGGTGGGTGAGGACCACCCACGCCACCCGGCGGTCCAGTACCCCGGTCACGCCGGCGCGGACGGCCGCGCCCTCCCGCAGTGAGGCGCCCGTGTCGATCACCAGTGCGCCGTCACCGCCCGCGACGGCGCCCACCGTCGCGTCCCAGCGCGGCAGCCGGCGCCGCACCACTCCGGCGGCGAGCCGTTCCCATTCCGCGTCCTGTGCGCCGGCGGGCTCCCGCCCGGCCGCCGCGGGGCCGTCCCCATGCGCCTGCATACGACGACGCTAACCGCAGCGCAGGAGCGGCGCCCTTCTCCCCGCCGCGCGGTACCGTCGAGGCAGCGATCAGGCGGCCCTTGCCCTGGCCGTGGTGACCGGCCGTACACTGGCTCAGGGACTTGGCACTCCGGCAGGAAGAGTGCCAGCGAAGACCGCCAGGGAACGGGTTCCGGACCAGCGGCCGGACGGGAGGTGTGCGACATGCTCAGCGAGCGCCGGCTGGAAGTGCTCCGCGCCATCGTCCAGGACTACGTCGGCACCGAGGAGCCGGTGGGCTCCAAGGCCCTCACGGAACGGCACAACCTGAAGGTGTCACCGGCCACTGTCCGTAACGACATGGCGGCGCTGGAGGAAGAGGGCTACATCGCGCAGCCCCACACCAGCGCGGGGCGCATCCCCACCGACAAGGGGTACCGCCTCTTCGTCGACAAGCTCGCCGGCGTCAAGCCGCTGTCGCCGCCGGAGCGGCGCGCGATCCAGAACTTCCTCGACGGCGCCGTCGACCTCGACGACGTCGTGGGGCGTACGGTGCGGCTGCTGGCGCAGCTCACCCGGCAGGTCGCCGTCGTGCAGTACCCGTCCCTGACGCGTTCGACGGTGCGGCACGTGGAGCTGCTGGGGCTGGCGCCCGCGCGGCTGATGCTGGTGCTGATCACCGACACCGGACGCGTGGAGCAGCGCATGATCGACTGCCCGGCGCCGATCGGTGAGACGGTGCTGGCGGATCTGCGGGCCCGGCTCAACAGCCGGGTCGTCGGGGAGCGCTTCACCGAAGTGCCCTCGCTGGTGCAGGACCTGCCCGAGTCGTTCGACACCGACGACCGGGGCACGATCCAGGCCGTACTGGCCACCTTGCTGGAGACCCTGGTCGAGGAGACCGAGGAGCGGCTGATGATCGGCGGTACCGCCAATCTCACCCGCTTCGGACACGACTTCCCCCTCACCATCCGGCCGGTGCTGGAGGCGCTGGAGGAGCAGGTCGTCCTCCTCAAACTGCTCGGCGAGGCCAAGGACCCGGGAATGACCGTCCGCATCGGGCACGAGAACCAGCACGAGGGACTGAGTTCCACATCGGTCGTCTCGGTCGGCTACGGTTCGGGCGACGAAGCAGTCGCCAAACTCGGCGTGGTCGGACCGACCCGCATGGACTACCCCGGAACGATGGGAGCTGTACGCGCAGTGGCACGGTACGTCGGACAGATCCTGGCGGAGTCATAAGTGGCGACGGACTACTACGCGGTCCTGGGCGTACAGCGCGACGCCTCGCAGGACGAGATCAAGAAGGCGTTCCGCAGGCTGGCGCGTGAGCTGCACCCGGACGTCAACCCGGACCCGAAGACCCAGGAGCGGTTCAAGGAGATCAACACCGCTTACGAGGTGCTCTCCGACCCGCAGAAGAAGCAGGTCTACGACCTGGGCGGGGACCCGGGCTCCGGCGCGGCCGGTGCCGGCGCCGGCGGATTCGGCGGCTTCGGCAACTTCAGCGACATCATGGACGCCTTCTTCGGCACCGCGGCGCAGCGCGGCCCGCGCTCGCGCACCCGCCGCGGCCAGGACGCCATGATCCGCCTCGACATCGACCTGGAGGAGGCCGCCTTCGGCACCACCAAGGACATCCAGGTCGACACCGCCGTCGTCTGCAACACCTGCAACGGCGAGGGCGCGGCGCCGGGCACCTCGGCGCAGACCTGTGACATGTGCCGGGGCCGCGGTGAGGTCTCCCAGGTCACCCGCTCCTTCCTGGGCCAGGTCATGACGTCCCGGCCCTGCCCCCAGTGCCAGGGCTTCGGCACCGTGGTGCCCACCCCCTGCCCCGAGTGCGCCGGCGACGGCCGGGTGCGCTCGCGGCGCAGCCTCACGGTGAAGATCCCCGCGGGCGTGGACAACGGCACCCGCATCCAGCTCGCCGGGGAGGGCGAGGTGGGCCCGGGCGGCGGCCCGGCGGGCGACCTGTACGTGGAGATCCACGAGAACTCGCACCCGGTCTTCCAGCGCCGCGGGGACGATCTGCACTGCACGGTCACCATCCCCATGACGGCGGCGGCGCTCGGCACGAAGGTGCCGCTGGAGACGCTGGACGGCATGGAAGAGGTGGACATCCGCCCCGGAACCCAGTCCGGGCAGTCCATCCCGCTGCACGAGCGCGGCGTCACGCATCTGCGCGGGGGCGGTCGCGGCCAGCTGATCGTCCACGTCGAGGTGACCACCCCCACCAAGCTGGAGCCGGAGCAGGAGGAACTTCTCCGCCGGCTGGCCAAGCTGCGCGGCGAGGAGCGGCCGACCGGCCAGTTCCAGCCCGGTCAGCAGGGCCTGTTCTCCCGCTTGAAGGACGCTTTCAACGGCCGCTGACGGCCGCCCTCGTCGGGCCGGCCGGCCCGACGGAGGTGCGGGTCCGCCCGTTCGGGAACGCCCCGGAGGGGCGGCGGCGGTGCGTGACAGGATGAGGGCATGCCCACCCCGCCGTCCGCGTTCCGCGAGCTGACCGATCCGATCCCGCATCCCGTCGTCCAGGCACCGATGGCGGGCGGAGCCTCGTGCCCCGAACTGGCGGCGGCCGTCGGCGAGGCCGGCGGCCTGGGCTTCCTCGCCGCCGGGTACAAGACGCCGCAGGCCATGGCGGAGGAGATCGGACGGCTGCGCCGGCTCACGGACCGGCCCTTCGGCGTCAACCTCTTCCTGCCGCAGCCCGCCACGGCCGACGCCGCGGCGGTGGACGCCTACCGCGCACACCTGGCGGGTGAGGCGGCCAGGTACGGGGTGGAGCCGGGCGGCACGGAGGGGCCGGGCGACGACGCGTGGGAGGAGAAGCTGGCGATCCTGCTGGCCGACCCCGTGCCGCTGGTCTCCTTCACCTTCGGCTGCCCCTCCCGCCAGGTGCTGGAGCGGTTCGCGGCGGCGGGCACCCGCACGATGGTGACGGCCACGTCGGTCGCCGAGGCACAAGCCGCGCAGGAGGCGGGCGCCGACGCCGTGTGCCTCCAGGGCATCGAGGCGGGCGGCCACCAGGGCACCCACCAAGACGATCCGTCGGCCGGCACGCGCGGCGGCACCGGCCTGCTGACGCTCCTGGCCCAGGTGAGGGAGGCGGTGCGGCTGCCGATCGTGGCGTCGGGCGGACTGATGCGCGGCGGACAGATCGCCGCGGTGCTGGCGGCCGGCGCGACCGCCGCCCAACTGGGCACCGCCTTCCTGGTCACCCCCGAGTCCGGCGCCCATCCGCTGCACAAGCGGGCCATGACCGATCCGGCCTTCGACCGTACGGAGCTGACCCGGGCGTTCTCCGGGCGCCCGGCCCGCGGGCTGGTCAACCGGTTCATCCGTGAGCACGGCCCGTACGCACCCGCCGCCTACCCCCAGGTGCACCGGCTGACGGCGGGGCTGCGCAAGGCGGCGGCAGGGGCCGGTGACCCGCAGGCGATGGCGCTGTGGGCGGGGCAGGGCCACCGACTGGCCCGGGAACTGGCGGCAGGAGACCTGGTGGAGGTACTCGTGGCCGAGCTCGATGCGGCACGGGAGGCGTTGGCATGACGGCCCCGGTCTTTCTCGCCGACCCCGCGCTGCTGCGCGAGGGCACCGTGGTGCTGGACGGCCCCGAGGGGCGGCACGCGGTCTCGGTGCGCCGGCTGCGCCCCGGGGAGGAGGTCGTGCTCACCGACGGCGCCGGCACCGGCGCTCTCGGCACGGTCACCGCCGCCGAGGGCAAGGACCGGCTGGAGGTCGCCGTACGGGAGGTCCGCGCGGAAGCCGAGCCGCGGCCCCGGCTCACGGTCGTCCAGGCCCTGCCCAAGGGGGACCGGGGAGAGCTGGCCGTCGAGATGATGACGGAGACGGGCGTGGACGTCGTCGTCCCGTGGGCGGCGGCGCGGGCCGTGACGCGCTGGAAGGCCGAGCGCGGCGCCAAGTCGCTGGCCAAATGGCGGGCCACGGCGAAGGAGGCGGGCAAGCAGGCGCGGCGGCTGCGGTTCCCCGAGGTGACCGAACCTGCCACCTCGCAGCAGGTCGCCGAGCTGCTGCGGGGCGCCGATTTCGCCGCGGTGCTGCACGAGGAGGGCAGCACCCCGCTGGCGACGGCGCCGCTGCCCGACGAGGGCGGCATCGTGCTGGTGGTCGGCCCCGAGGGCGGGGTGTCCCCGGAGGAGCTGGCGATGTTCGCCGAGGCGGGGGCGGCGCCGTTCCGGCTGGGACCGAGCGTGCTGCGGACCTCCACGGCGGGCACGGCAGCCGCCGCGCTGATCCTTTCCCGCTCCCCACGCTGGCGGTGAGCGGGGAGCACCGGCGGAACAGCCCGGCCAGTGCTCCCGCGCACGCCCCGTACGGCAACGCTGTGCCACCCCGGTGCTCCGGGCGGGCAGCGGTATCCCCTCGCGTGCTCCCCCGCACCCGCGGGGGGCCTGCCTTCGGACTTGCCGCGAGTCCGCGCCGTGACGCGCGCTCCCCACGCCGCCGGGCCGGTTTGCGGGCGCGGCCTTTCGGCCCCCAGCCGTAGGTGGTGGGGCAGCGGCCGTACGCGGTGCGGCCGGTCTTCGCGCTCCGTCGGCGGGTGGGCGGGGCTGAGTGGACGGGGTGTCGGCGGGCCGTCCGGTGTCGTCGGCTGTCGGCTGTGGAGCGGCCGGTGGGCGGCCGTGGTGACGGTTCGTCGGGCCGGCCTGCGGGCGCGTGTCTTGCCGCGGCCTCGACGGTGGGTGGTGGTGCGGCCGTGTGCGGTACGGCCGGTTTCCGCGCTCTGTCGGTGAGCGGGCGGGCTCCAACCGCCCTAGGTGTCGGTGGGCGTCCGGTGTCGTCGGCTGTGGAGCGGGCCGGTGGAAGGCCGTGGTGACGGTTCGTCGGGCCGGCCTGCGGGCGCGTCTCTTGCCGCCGCCTCGACGGTGGGCGGCGGGGCGGCGGCCGTGCGCGGTGCGGCCGGTTCTCGCGCTCTGCCGGTGGGGCGGGCGCCACCGTCCGAAGCGTCGGCGGAGTGCCCGAAGTCGTCGCTGCGGGGCCGCCCGGGATCCGGGCTGGTGACGGCCCGTCGGGGCGTCCGGGCGCGGAGGGGGCTCGGGTACCATCCGGGCATGGCTTCCAACGGAGAACCGCAGCAGGACTGCCTGTTCTGCAAGATCGTCGCGGGTGAGGTGCCCGCGACGCTGGTGCGGGAGACCGACACGACCGTCGCGTTCCGCGACATCAACCCGCAGGCCCCCACGCACGTGCTGGTGATCCCGAAGGCACACTACCCGGATGCGGCCTCCCTGGCCGCCGCCGCGCCCGAGGTGGCCGCCGACGTGCTGCGCGAGGCCGGGGAGGTCGCGGCGCTGGAGAAGATCACCCCCGCCGACGGCGAGGGCCCCGGTGTCGGTTACCGCGTGGTCTTCAACACCGGCGCGGGCGCCGGGCAGACGGTGTTCCACGCGCACGCGCACGTCCTGGGCGGTCGCGGGCTCGAATGGCCCCCCGGGTGACGTAAGTTGTCGCTGCGCGAACTGGTCGTGCTGGGCACCGCGAGCCAGGTGCCCACGCGGCAGCGTAACCACAACGGGTACGTCCTGCTGTGGGACGGCGAAGGCATCCTGTTCGACCCCGGCGAGGGTACGCAGCGGCAGATGCTGCACACGTCCGTCGCCGCGCACGACCTCACCCGCATCTGTCTGACGCACTTCCACGGTGACCACACGCTGGGCCTGCCCGGCGTGATCCAGCACATGAGCCTCGACGGGGTGCCGCACGAGGTGACGGCCCATTTCCCGGCGAGCGGACGCGCCTACTTCGAGCGGCTGCGCCATGCGACACCGTTCCACGACACGGTGGCGCTGCGGGAGGCGCCGATCACCGCGCCCGGCGTGATCGCGGGCGGCGGGTCCGGGGCTGAGCTGCCGTTCACCCTGGAGGCCCGGCGGCTCAGCCACCGTATCGAGGCGTTCGGCTACCGGCTGACGGAGCCGGACGCGCGGCGGATGCTGCCGGACCGGCTCGCGGCGCACGGCATCGGCGGCCCCGACGTGGGCCGCCTCCAGCGGGACGGGGAACTGCGCGGGGTGCGGCTGGCGGACGTCAGCGAGCCGCGAGTGGGGCAGCGGTTCGCGTTCGTGATGGACACCCGGCTGTGCGACGGGGTCTACGAGCTGGCCGATGGCTGCGACATGCTGGTCATCGAGTCGACGTTCCTGCACGCGGACGCGGAACTGGCCGAGGTCGCCGGTCACCTGACGGCCTATCAGGCGGGCCGGGTCGCCGCCGAGTCGGGGGTGCGGCACCTGGTGCTGACGCACTTCTCCCAGCGTTACCAGGACACGGAACTCTTCGCGGCGGAGGCACGGGAAGCCGGTTTCGAGGGCGAACTGACCGCAGCGCGGGACCTGATGCGCATCCCCGTGCCCAAGCGCCGCCGCTGACCCGTCACCCGCCCATCACCTCCATGAACCGCTCCAGGCCGATGTTGCCGCCGGAGATGATGACGCCCACCCGCGCGGGCGGCGGGTCGACGCGGTCGGCCAGCAGGGCGGCCAGGCCGGCCGCGCCCCCGGGCTCCACCAGCATCTTGAGCCGTTCCAGGGCGAACCGCATCGCGGTGCGCAGCTCGTCGTCGCCGACCACCAGCACGCCGTCCAGCAGCCGCTGGTTGATCGCGAAGGTCACCGCGCCCGGGGTGGTGGCGGTCAGGGCGTCGGCGATGGTGCGCGGCACCTCGACGCCGACCCGCTCGCCCGCCGCCAGGGAGCGCGCCGTGTCGTCGCCGGCCTCCGGCTCGACGCCGAGGACCCGCATGCCCGGATGGAGGCTCTTGGCCACCGTGGCGCAGCCGGCGGCCAGCCCGCCGCCGCCCACGGGGACGAGCAGCGCGTCCAGCTCGCCGGTCTCCTCCAGCAGTTCGAGGGCGGCCGTGCCCTGGCCCGCGATGGTGCGCGGATGGTCGTACGGCGGGATGAGCGTCAGCCCCCGCTCGGCGGCGATCTTCTCGCCGATGGCCTCGCGGTTCTCCGTGTAGCGGTCGTAGGTGACGATCTCGGCGCCGTACCCGGCCGTCGCGTCCAGCTTGGCGGTGGGGGCGTCCGCGGGCATGACGATGACCGCGCTGGTGCCGAACTCGCGGGCGGCCAGCGCCACCGCCTGCGCATGGTTGCCGGACGAGCAGGCCACCACGCCGCGCTGCCGCTGCTCGGGCGTCAGCTGCACCAGCCAGTTGTAGGCGCCGCGGAACTTGAAGGCGCCGATCCGCTGGAGGTTCTCGCACTTGAGGTGGACCTCGGCCCCGACCAGCCGGTCGAGGGTACGGGAGCGCACGACGGGTGTGCGGTGCACGGCGCCCTCGATCCGGGCGGCGGCGGCACGGACGTCGTCGAGCGTGAGCGAAGGGGTGGTCGTCTCGTCGGTCACCCTGTGACCGTATCCCAGCGGTCCGACAGCGGGCGACCGGCCGATGCCGGGGCGGGACCGGTGCGGGCCCGCCCCGCCGGCGCCGCTCAGAAGCCCAGGCGGCGCAGCTGCTTGGGGTCGCGCTGCCAGTCCTTGGCGACCTTCACGTGCAGGTCGAGGTAGACGGGTGTGCCCAGCAGCGCCTCGATGTGACGGCGCGAGGTGCTGCCGACCTCCTTGAGCCGCTTGCCCTTGGGGCCGATGACGATGCCCTTCTGGCTGGGCCGCTCCAGATAGATGTTGGCGTGCACGTCCAGCAGGGGCCGGTCGGCGGGACGGCCCTCGCGGGGCACCATCTCCTCGACGACGACCGCGATCGAGTGCGGCAGCTCGTCCCGTACGCCCTCCAGCGCCGCCTCGCGGATCAGCTCGGCGACCATCACCTGCTCCGGCTCGTCCGTCAGGTCGCCGTCCGGGTACAGCGGCGGCCCCTCGGGCAGCAGCGGCACCAGCAGGTCGGCCAGCAGTTCCACCTGGGTGCCCTCGGTGCCGGAGACCGGGACGATCTCCGCCCACTCGATGCCCAGCTCCTTGCCGAGCTGGTCGACGGCGACCAGTTGCCGGGCCAGGGCGTCGCCGCTGACCAGGTCGGTCTTGGTGACGACGGCGACCTTCGGGGTGCGCTTGCGCAGTTCGGCCAACTCGCCGGCGATGAACCGGTCACCGGGGCCGATCTTCTGGTCGGCGGGGACGCAGAAGCCGATGACGTCCACCTCGGCCCATGTGGTGCGCACGACGTCGTTGAGCCGTTCGCCCAGCAGCGTGCGGGGCTTGTGCAGACCCGGGGTGTCCACCAGCACCAGCTGTGCGTCGGGGCGGTGGACGATGCCGCGCACCGTGTGCCGGGTGGTCTGCGGGCGGGTCGAGGTGATCGCGACCTTCGTGCCCACCAGCGCGTTGGTCAGCGTGGACTTGCCCGCGTTCGGGCGGCCGACGAAGCAGGCGAACCCCGAACGGTAGGGGGTCTCGCCCGCGGGGCGGCCTTCGGTGTCGCTGGCGGCGGAGGAAGCGTTCATGACGCCCATTGTCCCCGATGCGGCGGCACGCCCCGGCCGCGTCCCCGCATGCGGTCTCAGCCCGCCGTCACCGTCTCGCGGACGGTGCCGTCCGGGCCCGCGAGCAGCACCGGGGTCGCCGGGCCGCCCAGGTCCCGTACGGTCGCCAGGTCCTCGGCCGGCACCTGCCCGGCCTCGGAGACGACGGCCGCGGCCTCCAGGGACGTGGCGCCCGAGGCGACCGCCATGGCGACGGCCGTACGCAGCGCGGACAGCTGGAGCGAGGGCAGCGCGACCGAGCCGGCCACGTAGGTGCGTCCGGTCTCGTCCCGTACCGCCGCGCCCTCCGGGACGGCGTTGCGGGCGCGGGCGCTGCGCGCCAGCGTGACGATCTTGCGGTCTTCGGGATCGAGTCCGTCGGTGCTCCGGTCAGTCATGACGGTGAGCATATGCGGCCCCGGTCACCTGCGGCAGCGGGGGCCGCCGGCGCCCCGCACGCGCCCGAGTCCCTCGCCCGCGAGGCGCACCCGCGCGAGGGCGTACGGAACACCCTCTCACCGGGAGCGCGGGGACAGGCCGGCGCTCAGCAGTGTGAAGGCGCGCTCCAGCCGGTCCTGGTGCGCCGCACTGATCTCGTCGAGGTCGCCGCCGGCCAGCCGTGCCCGTGCTGTTTCCACGGCGACCGTCCGGTAGGCGGCGACGAGCAGGGCGGCGCTCAGCGCGCTGTCGCCGTGGAAGCGGGCGTCGGCCTCCAGTTCGGCGGCCAGTGCGCTCTCGATCTCGTACTCGAAGTCGCGGAGCCGTGACAGCAGCGCGGGTGAGGCCCGCACGGTCCGCAAGAACGCGTCGGCGCCGGGGGCGAGCCCCGACAGCGCGTGCCGTTCGGCGGCGAGTGCGAGCGCCTGCCGGCGGAACGCCTCGACGGGATCGATGTCGTCCGGGCGCTCACGCACCACGGTGCGGACGAGCTCGACGGCGCCGGGGAGGCGGTCGAACAGCAGGTCCTCTTTGCGGTCGAAATGGGCGAAGACTGTCACCTTGGACACGCTGGCGGCTGCGGCGACCTCGCTGATGGTCACCTCCTCGAACCCTCGCTCCAGGAACAGCTCCGTCGCGACTTCGGCGATGCGGGCCCTTGTCCGCGCTCCGCCGCGGTCCCCTCGTTTCGGCATGCGGCAAAAGTACCTTAACCGAGTTAGCCTTACCGGGTAAGTTAACTGAGTAAGTTAATCGAGTCAGGTGCCAGGGAGTCGGTATGCGACACACAGATGTACTCGTCGTCGGGGCGGGGCCCACCGGACTTTTTCTCGCCGCCGAGCTGGCGCTCCGGGGAGTGCGGGCGAGGGTCGTGGAGCGGCTGGAGGAGCCCGATCCGACGATCAAGGCCGGTTCGGTCAACGTCGCCAGCGCCGCGATACTCGACCGCCGCGGTCTGCTGCCCGCCGCCGAGAGCGTGCAGCGCCGCCTGCTGGCGTCCGCGAAGACCTTCGCCCGGGAGAGTGCGGACAACGGGGGCGACGAGGACGGCCGGCTGGACGGGCTGGAGCGGGCCTTCCGCCGCTTCCCGGTCGTCGGGCACTTCGCGGGCATGCTGTTCCGCGACGACCTCGTCGACCAGGACGACCCGCTGCTGGCCGCGCACACGGCGGTGGCGAACGGCGTCCTGGTGCCCCAGCGCGACCTCGAAGCCCTGCTGGCGGAGCACTGCGCCCGGCTCGGCGTCGAGATCCGCCGCGGCATCGAGGTGCGCGGGGTGCGCTCCGCGGGCGCGGACCTGACGGATGACGCCGATGTCGTGGTGGAGACCAGCGAGGGCGACATGACGGCCGGATGGGTCGTCGCCGCCGACGGCGGGCGCAGCGTGCTCCGCAAACAGCTCGGCATCGCATTCGACGGCACCGAGCCGCAGATGGTGGGTTACCAGGCCATCGCCGACTTCGAGGACGCGAGCGGACTGCGGCCCGGATGGACCTGGACGCCCCGCGGTGTTCACTCCTACGGGCCGGTTCCCGGGCGCATCCTCGTCGCCCGGTTCGGGCCGCAGCCGGCCGACCGCGACGCGCCGGTCACGCTGGAGGAGTTGCAGAGCGCCGTACGGGAGGTCACCGGCACACAGGTGACCCTCACGGGTCTGCGGGGCCGCGCCACCCGCTGGTCGGACAACGCACGGCAGGCGCGCACGTACCGGCACGGCCGGGTACTTCTCGCGGGCGACGCCGCGCACGTCCACGCACCGTTCAGCGGACAGGGCCTGAACCTCGGCCTCGGCGACGCGGTCAACCTCGGCTGGAAGCTCGCCGCCACGATCCAGGGCTGGGCCCCGGACGGGCTGCTCGGCACCTACGAGAGCGAACGCCGGCCCGTCGCGGCCTGGGTCCTGGACTGGACGCGGGCGCAGGTCGCCCTCCTGCGCGGGGACGAGCACACCGCGCGGCTGCGCGCCGTCGTCCGCGACGAACTGTTCACCGTGCCGGGGGCGATGAACCGCGTGGTGGCGCTGACCTCCGGGATCATGCAGCGCTACGACGTCTGCGAGTCCGCCGAGGAGGCCGCGGCCCCGGTCGGATCGCTCGCCGGGAACGTCGAGCTGACCTTCGGCGGCCGGCTCGCCGACCACGCGCACGACGGCCGCTTCGTCCTCGTCGACCGGTCACCCGACAGCCGCTTCGCCGCAGCGGTGCGCCCGTTGGAGCACCGGATCGCCTACGTGGCCGATCCCGCTGCCGCCCCGTCGTCGCCGAGCCTGCTCGTACGCCCGGACGGTGTCGTCGTCTGGGCCGCGACGCAGGAGGGCGCACCCTCCGACGCAGGCGCCCGGACGCGGCTGGAGGCGGCGCTGCGCCGCTGGGCCGGGGCCCGATGAACGCACCCGCCGGCACCCGGCCGCCGGGAGCGGGCCGGTGAACCGTGCCCGCCGCCTGCTCGTACGCTGAGCCGCATGACCTCCTCCCGCCTGCGACGCGTCGCCGTTCTGGTGCTGGAGGGCGCGAAACCGCTGGACGTCGGCATTCCGGCGCAGGTGTTCACCACGCGCGCGAGCATGCCCTACGAGGTGCGGGTCTGCGGTGCCGCGCCCGGCCTGGTGACCGGCGGCGACGGCCTGTCGTACCACGTGGCGGACGGACTCGGCGCGCTCGAGTGGGCCGACATCGTCTTCGTCCCCGGCTACCGGTTCCCCGACCGCGAGGACCCGCCGCCCATCGTCGTCGAGGCGCTGGTGGCCGCCCACGAACGGGGTGCCCGGCTCGCCGCGATCTCCACGGGTGCCTTCGCGCTCGCCGCCACCGGACTGCTCGACGGCAGACGCGCCACGACGCACTGGCACTACACGCGGGCCCTGGCGGCGAAGCACCCGCGCGTCCGGGTCGACGAGAACGTCCTGTTCGTCGACGAGGGCAGCGTCCTGACCTCGGCCGGTGCCGCCTCCGGTCTCGATCTGTGTCTGCACATCCTGCGCGGTGACCTCGGGGTGGCCGCCTCGAACCACGCGGCCCGCCGTCTGGTGGCGGCCCCGTACCGCAGTGGCGGCCAGGCCCAGTACGTGCCGCGCAGCGTGCCCGAGCCGCTGGGCGAGCGCTTCGCCGCCACCCGCGAGTGGGCGCTGCACCGGCTGGGCGAGCCGCTGACCCTGGCGGTGCTCGCCCGCCACGCGCGGGTCTCCCCGCGGACCTTCTCGCGGCGCTTCGCGGAGCACACCGGGTACACGCCGATGCAGTGGGTGCTGCGCGCCCGTGTCGATATGGCCCGCGAGCTGCTGGAGCGCTCGCAGCGGAGTGTGGAGCAGATCGCCGCCGACGTCGGGCTGGGCACCGGCGCCAATCTGCGGTTCCACTTCCGGCACCTCCTCGGCGTGACACCGGGCGAGTACCGGCGCACCTTCACCCGGGGCGCATAGCCGCACGCGGGCAGCGCGCGGGGCGGCGGGGCGCGGCCTGCCGTGCGGGTGCGGCCCTGGCACGATACTTACGGACCATGGCGATCGTGCCACTGTCCCGGGCCCGAGCCGGCGCGCGAACGTGGGGGTGGTCCCCCGAGGGGGACCGAGGAACGAAGGGACAGCTCACCATGACGCGTATCGCCATCAACGGATTCGGCCGCATCGGGCGCAATGTGCTGCGCGCCCTGCTGGAGAGGGACAGCGACCTGGAGATCGTCGCCGTCAACGACCTCGCCGAGCCGGCCACCTTGGCCAGGCTGCTGGCCTTCGACACGACGGCGGGCCGCCTCGGCCGTCCGGTGACGGTGGACGGCGACACCCTCGTCGTCGACGGACGGCGCATCAAGGTGCTCGCCGAGCGGGAGCCGGCGCGGCTGCCGTGGGCCGGGCTCGGCGTGGACCTCGTGCTGGAGGCGACCGGGCGCTTCACCTCCGCCGAGGCCGCCCGCGCCCACCTCGACGCGGGCGCGCGGAAGGTCCTCGTCGGCGCACCGTCCGACGGCGCCGACGTCACCCTGGCCTACGGCGTCAACACCGACGCCTACGACCCGGCCGCGCACACCGTCGTCTCGAATGCCTCCTGCACGACCAACGCGCTCGCGCCGCTGGCCGCGGTCCTGCACGAACTCGCCGATATCGAGCACGGGTTCATGACCACGGTGCACGCCTACACGCAGGAGCAGAACCTCCAGGACGGCCCCCACCGCGACGCCCGCCGCGCCCGCGCCGCCGCCGTCAACATCGTGCCGACGACGACGGGCGCCGCCAAGGCGATCGGCCTCGTCCTGCCCGCTCTGGACGGCCGGCTGTCGGGCGACTCGATCCGGGTGCCGGTGCCGGTGGGCTCGCTGGTGGAGCTCAACACCACCGTCTCCCGAGAGGTGACGGCCGAGCAGGTGCGCGCGGCCTACCGCGCCGCGGCGGCCGGGCCGCTCGCCGGGATCCTGGAGTACTCGGAGGACCCGCTGGTCTCCTCGGACATCACCGGCAACCCGGCCTCCGCGGTCTTCGACGCACCGCTCACCCGCGTGGACGGGCGCCATGTGAAGGTGGTCGCCTGGTACGACAACGAGTGGGGCTTCTCCAACCGCGTGATCGACACGCTGGAACTCCTCGCCACCCGCGGCGCCCCCGACGCTTCCTAATGCTGTTGTCAAGCGGCCGTAGTCACTGGAGGCATGACTTGATAGCGCCGTCGGTCACGGATCAGGGCCCACAGGACGTTGACGCG
>NZ_JODR01000024.1 GCF_000725885.1 Streptomyces albus subsp. albus
GTGCGGGGTGCGGGGTGCGGGGCGCGGTCATGGGGGCCGATGGGGGCGGGCCGAACGGGGGTGGGGCGTATGGGGGTCATCAAGAGCGTGCGGGGGCGCGTATGGGGCGCGTCAACGGGTGCTATGCGCGCTCCGAACAGGGGTTTTTCTGTGGGAGTCGCATCCCACCGACTCACCACTTAGGAGCGCACGATGGCCGACCTGGCCTTCGTCGCCACCACGCTCGCCGTCTTCGCGCTGGTGGCGCTCATCGCCAAGGGGGTCGAGAAGCTATGAGCGTCGAGAACATCGTCGGCCTGGTCGTGGCCGTCTCCCTGCTCGGATACCTCGCCCTCGCCCTGCTGTTCCCGGAGAGGTTCTGAGCACCGAGATGAACCAGACCCTCGCTGACGTGCTCCAGCTCGTCGCGCTCGTCGGAGCCCTCGCGCTGGTGCACCGGCCCTTCGGCGACTACATGGCCGCCGTCTACAGCTCCGGCAGACATCTGCGCGTCGAGCGGCTGCTGTACCGCTGCATCGGCGCCGACCCGGGTGCGCAGATGCGCTGGCCCGCCTATCTGCGGTCCGTCCTGGCCTTCTCCGTGGTGGGCGTGCTGTTCCTCTACGCGATGCAGCGCTTCCAGGACAAGCTTCCGCTGTCGCTGGGCTTCGCCCCGATCGACCCCGACCAGGCGTTCAACACCGCCGCCTCGTTCGTCGCCAACACCAACTGGCAGTCCTACGCGGGCGAGTCGGCCATGGGCCACCTGACGCAGATGGCCGGCCTGGCGGTGCAGAACTTCGTCTCCGCGGCCGTCGGGATGGCCGTCGCCATCGCGCTGGTCCGCGGTTTCGTCCGGGCCCGCACCGGAGAGCTGGGCAACTTCTGGGCCGACCTGGTGCGCGGCGTCGTGCGCATCCTGCTGCCCGTCGCCTTCCTCAGCGCCCTCGCCCTGGTCGCCATGGGCGCCGTCCAGAACTTCTCCGGGATGCACGAGGTGCACACCCTCTCGGGCGCCACCCAGCACATCCCCGGCGGCCCCGTCGCCTCCCAGGAGGTCATCAAGGAACTGGGCACCAACGGTGGCGGGTTCTTCAACGCCAACTCCGCGCACCCCTTCGAGAACCCCAACGGTCTCAGCAACCTGCTGGAGATCTTCCTGATCCTCGTCATCCCGTTCTCGCTGACCCGCACCTTCGGCACGATGGTCGGCAGCGTCCGGCAGGGGTACGCGATCCTCGCCGCGATGGGGATCATCTGGCTCGGTTCCGTCCTCGTCATCACGGCGTCCGAGTACGCACACCCCGGCACGGCGGCCCAGCTGGCCGGGGGCGCCATGGAGGGCAAGGAGCAGCGGTTCGGGGAGGGCTCCTCCTCGCTGTTCGCCGCCTCCACCACCATGACCTCCACCGGCGCGGTCAACTCCTTCCACGACTCGTTCACCGCGTTCGGCGGCGGGATGACCCTGCTGGGCATGATGCTCGGCGAGATCGCGCCCGGCGGTGTCGGCTCCGGCCTCTACGGCATGCTGATCATGGCGGTGGTCGCCGTCTTCATCGCCGGACTGATGGTCGGCCGCACCCCCGAGTACCTCGGGAAGAAGATCGGCACCCGCGAGATCAAGTTCGCGGCCTCCTACATCCTGATCACCCCCGCCCTGGTGCTCGGCGGCACCGCGCTGGCCATGGCCCTGCCCGACGGCAAGGAAGCCATGACCAACATCGGTGCCCACGGCTTCACCGAGGTGCTGTACGCCTACACCTCCGGGGCGAACAACAACGGCAGTGCCTTCGCCGGCTTCGGCGCGGACACCCCGTTCTTCAACACCACCATCGGGCTGTGCATGCTGCTCGGCCGCTTCCTGCCCATGGTGTTCGTCCTGGCGCTGGCCGGATCGCTCGCCTCCCAGACCCCCGTGCCCACCACCGCGGGCACGCTCCGCACCGAAAAACCCCTCTTCTCCGGCATGCTGGTCGGCTCCGTCACGATCATCACCGGTCTCACCTTCTTCCCCGCCCTCGCGCTGGGACCGCTCGCGGAGGGACTGTCCCGATGAGCACAGCAACACCCGTACGCGAGGAGAGCCACGACGGCATACCGTCCGGCCCCTCCTCGCAGCACCACCCCTCCCCGCACGGCCGGCGCCCGGGCGGAACCGTCGGCGGCGGACTGTTCGATCCGCGTCAGCTGGTGCGGTCCCTGCCGCAGGCGCTGCGCAAACTCGACCCGCGAGTGATGATCACCTCGCCGGTGATGTTCGTGGTCGAGGTCGGTTCGGTGGTCACCACCGTGCTGGCCGTGGCCCACCCCGGCGACTGGTTCGGCTGGACGATCGCCGCCTGGCTGTGGCTGACCGTCCTGTTCGCCAATCTCGCCGAGGCCGTCGCCGAGGGCCGGGGCAAGGCCCAGGCCGACACCCTGCGCAAGGCCAAGACCGACAGCGTCGCCCGCCGGCTGACCGACGACGGTACCGAGGAGCGGGTCCCCGGCACCGGACTGCGCGTCGGCGATCTGGTGGTGTGCGAGGCCGGCGACCTGATCCCCGGCGACGGTGACGTGGTGGAGGGCGTCGCCTCCGTCGACGAGTCCGCGATCACCGGCGAGTCGGCACCCGTCATCCGCGAGTCCGGCGGCGACCGGTGTGCCGTGACCGGCGGTACCAAAGTCCTCTCCGACCGCATCGTCGTGCGGATCACCACCAAGCCCGGCGAGACCTTCATCGACCGGATGATCTCCCTCGTCGAGGGCGCCGCGCGGCAGAAGACGCCCAACGAGATCGCGCTGAACATCCTGCTGGCCTCGCTGACCGTCGTCTTCCTGCTCGCCGTCGTCACCCTCCAGCCGTTCGCGCTGTACGCGGGTGCCGAGCAGTCCCTCACAGTGCTGGCCGCGCTGCTGGTCTGCCTCATCCCCACCACCATCGGGGCGCTGCTGTCGGCCATCGGCATCGCCGGCATGGACCGGCTGGTGCAGCGCAACGTGCTGGCCACCTCCGGCCGCGCGGTGGAGGCCGTCGGCGACGTGTCCACCCTGCTGCTCGACAAGACCGGCACCATCACCCTCGGCGACCGCCGGGCCGCCGCTTTCGTACCCGTCGGGAACGCCACCGAGGCGGAACTGGCCGAGGCGGCGCAGCTCAGCTCGCTCGCCGACGAGACGCCCGAGGGCCGCTCCGTCGTCGTCCTGGCCAAGGAACGGTACGGGCTGCGCGAGCGGCACGAGGGGGAGCTGGCCGGCGCGGACTGGGTGCCGTTCACGGCGCAGACCCGGATGTCCGGCGTGGACCTCCCCGCCACTGGCGCCGCTTCCGGTGCCGACGGCCCCGACGGCGTACGGCTGCGGGTCCGCAAGGGCGCGGCCGGCGCGGTCTGCGCCTGGGTCGGGGAACGCGGGGGACAGGTCACCGACGAGCTCCACACGCAGGTCGAGCGGATCTCCCAGGAGGGCGGCACCCCGCTGGTCGTCGGCATCGAGGACGCGGACGGGGCGCGGGCGCTCGGCGTCATCCACCTCAAGGACGTCATCAAGGACGGCATGCGCGAGCGGTTCGCCGAGCTGCGCCGCATGGGCATCAAAACCGTCATGATCACCGGTGACAACCCGCTGACGGCCAAGGCCATCGCCGAGGAGGCCGGCGTCGACGACTACCTCGCCGAGGCCACCCCCGAGGACAAGATGACCCTCATCCGCAGCGAGCAGACCGGTGGCCGTCTCGTCGCCATGACCGGCGACGGCACCAACGACGCCCCCGCACTCGCCCAGGCCGATGTGGGCGTGGCCATGAACACCGGCACCTCCGCCGCCAAGGAGGCCGGGAACATGGTGGACCTCGACTCGGACCCGACCAAGCTCATCGAGATCGTGGAGATCGGCAAGCAGTTGCTGATCACCCGTGGCGCGCTGACCACGTTCTCCATCGCCAACGACGTGGCCAAGTACTTCGCCATCATCCCGGCGATGTTCGCGGTCGCCTACCCCGGTCTGGACACGCTCAACATCATGCGGCTGTCCTCGCCGCAGTCCGCGATCCTCTCGGCGGTGATCTTCAATGCGCTGATCATCGTCGCGCTGGTGCCGCTGGCCCTGCGCGGGGTCCGCTACCGCCCGATGAGCGCCGACCGCATGCTGCGGCGGAACCTCGCCGTCTACGGCGTCGGCGGGCTCGTCGCGCCGTTCGTCGGCATCAAACTCGTCGACCTGCTCATCACCCTGATCCCCGGAGTGGGCTGAGAACCATGAACGCATCCCTCCGCGGCACCGGCCGGCTCGTGTGGGCCGGGCTGCGCGCCCTGCTCGTCCTGACCGTCGTGTGCGGCGTGCTCTACCCGCTGGCGGTCACCGGCGTCGCCCAGGCCGCCTTCCACGACAAGGCCAACGGCTCGCCCGTCGAAGTGGCGGGCAAGGAGGTCGGCTCCGCACTCATCGGGCAGAAGTGGACGGGCCGCCAGTGGTTCCACGGCCGGCCCTCCCAGTCCGGCTACGACCCGCGGGCCACCGGGTCGAGCCAGTTCGGCGCCGACGACCCGCGGCTGGCCAAGTCGGTGCGCGAGGCACGGGAGCGCATCGCCGCCTACAACGGCGTGCCGGCCTCCGCCGTCCCGCCGGACGCCGTGACCGGGTCCGCCTCCGCGATCGACCCGCACATCTCCCCGGCCTACGCCCGCCTCCAGACGGCCCGGGTGGCCCGCGCCAACCGGCTTTCCGAGGGGACGGTGCGGAAGCTGGTCGAGGACCACATCGAGGGCCGCACCGCCGGCATCCTCGGTGAGCCGCACGTCAACGTGCTGCAACTGAACGCCGCACTGCGTGCCGAGACCGCCAAGTCCCGCTGACCTCCCCGGGCGGGACGCCGCGGGTGCGTGGGCAGGCCGGCGTGAGCGGCCCGCCCACGCACCCCACAGGCCGCCGGGCCCCGGCCCGGCGGCCTGCCCGTCGCTGCGGCGGGCCGGACGAGGGCCGGGACGGGTACGCACGGGCGAACGGATGCGCCGGGGTGGCACCGCGGGCGGCCGTTGCCCGGACACCCGTGCCGTCGCCATACTGACGCCGACCGTCCCGCTCGGAACTCCCCCGCACAGGTGGCACGTTGACACAGCAGACGGCGCCCGGCGCCATACCGGCGGCGCCCCCCATGATCGAACTGACCGACGTGCACCGCACCTACGGGCGCGGCCCGACAGCCGTCCACGCCCTGCGCGGGGTCTCCCTCACCGTCGCCCGCGGTGAACTCGTCGCCGTCCGGGGCCGCTCCGGTTCCGGCAAGACGACGCTGCTGGGTCTCGCCGGCGGTCTGGACACCCCCGACGCCGGACGCGTCGCCCTCGACGGCACGGACCTCGCCGCCCTCGGCGAGCGCGAGAAGCTGGCGCTGCGCCGCGACCGGATCGGCTTCGTCTTCCAGTCCTTCGCCCTGCTGCCCGTCCTGACCGCCGCGGAGAACGTCGGCGTGCCCCTGCGCATGCGTCAGATGCCCGTCGCGGAGCGTGAGGAACGCGTCGCCCTGCTGCTGTCCCTGGTGGGGCTCGGCGAGCACGCCCGGCAGCGCCCCGGCGAACTGTCGGGCGGCCAGCAGCAGCGGGTCGCCGTCGCCCGCGCCCTGGCCAACCGTCCCGCGCTGCTGCTCGCCGACGAGCCCACCGGCCAGCTCGACGCCGCCACGGGACGTGACGTGATGGAACTGCTGCGCGCCGTGGTGCGCGGTGAGGGCGAGGGCACCGAGCCCGTCACAGCCCTGGTCACCACCCACGACGAGACCATGCTCGCCCTCGCCGACCGCGTGGTGGAACTGGCGGACGGCGTCCTGGTGGAGCACCCCGCGGCGGCCCGGTCGGGCAGCGCCGCGCCGGGCGGCTCCTGATCCTTACGGAACCCTGACGCCCCGGCCACCGCTCCCGGCGGGGGAACGGTTCTCCTGCGGCGACAATGGGGGCATGTCGTCTGGAGCGCGACCGCGGCGGGGACAGCTGCGGGTTTTCCTCGGGGCGGCGCCCGGGGTCGGCAAGACCTACGCCGTACTGGCCGAGGCGCACCGCCGTGTCGAGCGGGGTACCGACGTGGTCGTCGGGTTCGTCGAGCACCACGACCGGCCGCGTACCGAGGCCCTGCTGCACGGCCTGGAACAGGTGCCGCGCCGCGAGGTGACCTACCGTGGCGCGGTCCTCACCGAGATGGACACCGACGCGGTGCTCGCCCGGCGCCCCGCCGTCGCCGTCGTGGACGAGCTGGCCCACACAAACGTGCCCGGCTCCCGCAACGAGAAGCGCTGGCAGGACGTGGAGGAACTGCTCGCCGCCGGCATCGACGTGGTTGCCACCGTCAACATCCAGCACCTGGAGTCACTGGGCGACGTCGTCGAGGCGATCACCGGGGTGCGCCAGCGCGAGACCGTGCCGGACGAGGTGGTGCGCCGGGCCGACCAGATCGAACTGGTGGACATGTCACCGCAGGCCCTGCGCCGCCGCATGGCGCACGGCAACATCTACGCCCCCGACAAGGTCGACGCCGCCCTTTCCAACTACTTCCGCCCCGGCAACCTGACCGCCCTGCGTGAGCTGGCCCTGCTGTGGACGGCCGACCGGGTGGACGAATACCTCCAGCAGTACCGCTCCCAGCACCGGATACGGAGCACCTGGCAGGCCCGCGAGAGGATCGTCGTCGGCCTCACCGGCGGCCCCGAAGGCCGCACCCTGCTGCGCCGCGCGGCCCGGATGGCGGCCAAGGGCGCGGGCAGCGAGCTGCTGGCCGTCCACATCTCCCGCGCCGACGGCCTCACCTCCGCCTCGCCCAAGGAGCTGGCCGTCCAGCGGTCCCTCGTCGAGGACCTGGGCGGCACCTACCACCACGTCATCGGGGACGACATCCCCCAGTCGCTGCTGGAGTTCGCACGAGGCGTCAACGCCACCCAGATCGTGCTCGGCTCCTCCCGGCGCAAGGCGTGGCAGTACATGTTCGGGCCCGGCGTCGGGGCCACCGTCGCCCGCGATTCGGGGCCGGACCTGGACGTGCACATCGTCACCCACGAGGAGGTCGCCAAGGGCCGCGGCCTCCCGGTGGCGCGGGCCGCGCGGCTGGGCCGGTCCCGGCTCGTGGCCGGCTGGCTCACCGCGTTCGGCGCCCCGGCGCTGCTGGCGGCCCTCATGCTCGCCCTGGAGCCGGACATCGGCTTCGCCAACGACGTGCTGCTCTTCCTGGTGCTGACCGTCACCGCGGGGATGGTGGGCGGGCTGGCGCCCGCACTTGCCTCGGCCGCGGTCTGCTCGGCGCTGCTCAACTACTTCTTCACCGACCCCGTCCACACCTGGAACATCAGCAGTGGCCGCAACATGGTCTCGCTGGCCGTGTTCTTCGGGGTGGCCGTCGCCGTCGCCTCCGTGGTGGACCTGGCCGCCCGCCGCACCCAGCAGGCGGCCCGGCTGCGCGCCGAGTCGGAGATCCTCTCCCTGCTGGCGGGCAGCGTGCTGCGCGGCGAGGCACAGCACGGCCACGGCGCGCACGGCACCAGCCTGGAGGCCCTGCTGGAGCAGGTCCGCGAGACGTTCGCCATGGACTGCGTGGCCCTGCTGGAGCGCGCCGACGAGCGTTCCCCCTGGTCGTGCGCGGGCAGCGTCGGCACCGTCGAGGGCGGCAAGCGGCTCGCCGGGCCCCGGGACGGCGACACGGACATGCCCGTCGGCGACAACATGATGCTCGTGCTCTCCGGCCGGGTGCTGCCCGCCGAGGACCGCAGGGTGCTCGCCGCGTTCGCCGCGCAGGCCGTCGGCGTCCTGGACCGGCAGCGGCTGCTGGGCGAGGCCGAGCGGGCCCGCGAACTGGCCGAGGGCAACCGCATCCGCACCGCACTGCTGGCCGCCGTCTCGCACGACCTGCGCACCCCGCTGGCCGCCATCAAGGCGTCCGTCTCCTCGCTCCGCTCCGACGACGTGCAGTGGTCGCCCGAGGACGAGGCGGAACTGCTCGGCGCCATCGAGGAGGGCGCCGACAAGCTGGACAACCTCGTCGGCAATCTGCTGGACATGTCCCGGCTGCACACCGGGACCGTCAAGCCGATCATCAAGGACATCAGCCTGGAGGAGGTCGTGCCCAAGGCCCTGTCCGGGGTGCCGGAGGGCAGTGTGCGGCTGGCCGTGGCCGAGGCGCTGCCGCTGGTGGCCGTCGACCCCGGGCTGCTGGAGCGCACCGTCGCCAATCTGGTGGAGAACGCCGTCAAGTACAGCCCCGACGGCAAGAAGGTGCTCATCAAGGCCAGCGCGCTCGCCGACCGGGTCGAGGTGCGCATCACCGACCGCGGTCCCGGCGTGCCGGACAGCGACAAGGACCGGATCTTCGAACCGTTCCAGCGCTACGGGGACGCACCGGGCGGCGCGGGCGTCGGCCTGGGCCTGGCCGTCGCCCGCGGTTTCGCCGAGGCCATGGGCGGCTCCCTGGAGGCCGAGGACACCCCGGGCGGCGGCATGACCATGGTGCTCACCCTGTGTGCGGCACACGGGCGCTCACCCGTCCGCCCGCGCAACCCCGCCCGCGCCGGCGCACCACCCCAGCCGCAGCGCTCCGGCGCGTGAGCGGCCACAACGGAAGAACCGAGAGGAAACAGCCATGCACCGGGTGCTCGTGGTCGATGACGAACCCCAGATCGTCCGCGCCCTCGTGATCAACCTCAAGGCGCGCAAGTACGAGGTCGACGCCGCACACGACGGCGCCACGGCCCTGCGGCTCGCCGCCGACCGCCACCCCGACGTGGTCATCCTCGACCTCGGCCTGCCCGACATGGACGGCGTGGACGTCATCCGCGGCATCCGCGGCTGGACGCGCATACCGATCCTGGTGCTCTCCGCCCGGCAGACCTCCGACGAGAAGGTCGAGGCCCTCGACGCCGGAGCCGACGACTACGTCACCAAACCGTTCGGCATGGACGAACTGCTCGCCCGGCTGCGCGCCGCCGTCCGCCGGGCCGAGCCGCCCACCGGGATGCCCGACGGCGCCGGCGTCATCGAGACCGACACCTTCACCGTCGACCTGGCCGCCAAGAAGGTGCACCGCGACGGCGGCGACGTCCGGCTGACCCCCACCGAATGGCACCTGCTGGAGGTCCTGGTCCGCAACCCCGGCCGGCTCGTCAGCCAAAAGCAGCTCCTCAAGGAGGTCTGGGGCCCCTCGTACGGCACCGAGACCAACTACCTGCGGGTCTACATGGCCCAGCTGCGCCGCAAACTGGAGGCCGACCCCTCGCACCCGAGGCACTTCGTCACCGAGGCCGGCATGGGGTACCGGTTCGAGAAATAGCGAGAGTCCCCGACGGGTACCCTGGCCGTTATGACTGGCGCCACCCGAGAGCAGCGGGCGACGGGAAGCGGGCGGTTCCGGCGGTTCCTGGAACGCCTCTCCTCCTCCGAGGAGGATCTGCGCTCCGCGGAACTGCGCGAGGAAGCCGAGGACAAGGGTTGCAAACGCATCGCCGAGTGCACCGACCGCGACATGGTGCGCGTCACCGGTACGCTGCGCACCGTGACACTGCGGCCACGCGCCGGGGTGCCCACGCTGGAAGCCGAACTGTTCGACGGTTCCGCATCGCTGGATGTCGTCTGGCTGGGCCGCCGCTCCATCGCGGGCATCGAGCCGGGCCGCAAGTTGATCGTCTGGGGACGGATCACCACCAGCCACGGCCGTCCCGTGATGTTCAACCCCAAATACGAGCTGCGACCCCTCGGACAGGAGTAGCGGGTGACCCTTCCCGACAAGCAGACGGAACCGGCACAGCCGGCCACCGACGGCTCGGCGGCCCCCGAGACCGGCTCCCGGGCCGTGACGGAGGCCGCCCTCTTCGAGGCGTTCGGCGGCGTCCGGGGACTGATCGAGACCACCCTCCCCGGTCTGGTGTTCATCGCGATGTACACGGTGAACAAGAACATCCACGCCGCCGCGATCACCGCGCTGGCGATCTCCGCCGTGATGGTCGTCGTCCGGCTGCTGCGCAAGGACACCGTCAAGCACGCCTTCAGCGGGATCTTCGGCGTCGGCTTCGGCGTGCTGTTCGCGATGATGACCGGCAACGCCAAGGACTTCTACCTGCCGGGCATGCTCTACACGCTCGGCCTGGCCCTCGCCTACATCATCACGGCCATGGCCGGGGTGCCCCTGCTCGGACTCGTCCTCGGGCCCGTCTTCAAGGAGAACCTCTCCTGGCGCAAGCGCAACCCCGGACGGAAGAAGGCCTACACCAAGGCCAGCTACGCCTGGGGCTTCATCCTGCTCGGCAAGTCCGCCGTGCTCTTCCCCCTCTACTTCTGGGGTGACACCACCCAGTTCGGCTGGGTGACGGTCGTCCTGAAAATCCCGCCGTTCCTGCTGGCGGTCTACCTCACCTGGATCTTCCTGGCGAAGGCGCCCGCGCCCATCAACGTCCTCGCCGAGATGGAGGCGGAGGAGGAGGCCGCGAAGGCGGCCAAGGCGGCTGCGAAGGCCGCCTCGGCGGAAGCCGGCAGCTCGGGCCGCCACCGCCGCTGAGGCCGTGGGGCCGCCACCGCCGCTGGGGCCGTCGGGCCGTCACCGCCGCTGGGGCCGTACCCGGCGGTGCTCCCCTCTTCCGCTGCCGCGCATTCCTGCGCCCGCTCCTTCGGCGCACGCCCTGCGCCGCTTGGTGCCGCGCCCGGGCCCGTACGCGCCGTCCCGGGGTGTTCGGGGATGCGGATGGCCGAAGACCGACGGTCGTCCGCGAGGTCCGCTGCCGGAAGGGGAAGGATCCGGAGCGGACGGACAGCGGGAGGCGGTGCGGATGGCCGGGCGGAGGCGGTGGGGGCCCGCAGGGCGCCCTGCGTACGGAGGCGCACCGCGCAGGGCGGTGCTGGCGGCGGCCGTGGCCGTCACGGCGGGGGCGGCCCTCCCCGGGTGCCGCTCCCAGGACGAGGGCCTGGGCGGTGCTTCGCCCTTCACGGGGCAGGACGACGGCGGCGATCACGTACTGGCCGTGAAGGTGGACAACGTCGCCGCGGCCCGCCCGCAGACGGGGCTCGACCACGCCGACATCGTCTACACGGAACAGGTGGAGGCGGGACTCAGCCGCATACTGGCCGTCTTCGCCTCCGACATCCCCGCGACGGTCGGCCCGGTCCGCAGCGCACGGGAGTCCGACATCGAGCTGCTGCACCAGTTCGGCCGTCCCGCGCTCGCGTTCTCCGGCGCCCAGCGGAAGCTGCTGCCCGCCTTGGAGGCGGCGCCGCTGGAGCTGCTGCCGCCCGCACGGCTGCCGGACGGCTTCGTACGGGACGGCGGCCGGCGGGCTCCGCACAACCTTTATCTGAAGGCCCGCACCGCCGCGAGGGCCGCACCGGCCGCCTCGGCACCCCGCGACATCGGTTTCCGGTTCGGCGACCCGCCCGGCGGCGGCCGGGAGACCCGCGAGGAGACGGTGGGGTACCCGGCCGCCAGGTTCACCTTCACCTGGTCCGCGGACCGTGGCCGCTGGCTCGTCGTGATGGACGGCACCCCGGCGCGTACCGCGGACGGCGGTACGCGGCTCGCGCCCGCGACGGTGGTGATCCAGCACGTCGCGGTGCGGGCGTCCCGGTTCCGCGACCGCGGCGGCAGCATCACCCCGTTCACCGGGACGGTCGGCTCGGGCAGGGCCCGGGTGCTGCGCGACGGCAAGGCGTACGAGGCACGCTGGTCACGCCCCGGCCCGCAGCAGGGCACCACCTTCACCGACCCTGACGGGCAGCGGCTGCCCTTCGCACGCGGCCAGGTGTGGGTCGCGCTGGTACCGGAGGACTGACGGCGCCCCGGCGGGCGGACGGACGCCCGCGGGGCTGGTGCGGCTGTGGGACTGGTACGTCCGCGGTGCTGGTGCGGCTGTGGAGCTGGTACGTCCGCAGGGCGGCTCGTGTGCCCGCAGGGGTGGTGCGGCTGCGGGGCCGACGGCCCCGTGGGGCCGGTGAGGACGGCGGACCCACGGGTGACCGGGACCGGCCGCGCCGGCCCCGGTGCATCGTGGCCCGCCAGGCCCGCGGACCCGGGTAGGCCCGCCAGACCCGTCCGGTCCGGTCAGGACCGGGCGGAGAGCAGCTCCTCCAGCTGCTCCTCGCGTGCGGGGGCCGCCACGAACAGCAGCTCGTCACCGGCCTCCAGCGCGTCGTCCCGGTCGGGGGTCAGCACCCGGTTGCCGCGGATGATGGTGACCAGGGAGGTGTCCTCCGGCCAGTCGACGTCCCCGACCCGGGTGCCGGCCAGTGTCGACTCCGGCGGCAGGGTCAGCTCCACCAGGTTGGCGTCGCCCTGCGAGAACCGCATCAGCCGCACCAGATCGCCGACGGAGACGGCCTCCTCCACCAGCGCGGACATCAGCCGCGGCGTGGAGACGGCGACGTCCACCCCCCAGGACTCGTTGAAGAGCCACTCGTTCTTCGGGTTGTTGACCCGGGCCACGACGCGCGGAACGCCGTACTCCGTCTTGGCGAGCAGCGAGACGACGAGGTTGACCTTGTCGTCACCGGTCGCGGCGATCACGGTGTGGCAGCGCTCCAACGCCGCCTCGTCGAGCGAGGTGATCTCGCACGCGTCCGCGAGCAGCCACTCGGCCTGCGGCACCCGCTCGACGGAGATCGCCGTCGGGGCCTTGTCGATGAGCAGCACCTCGTGCCCGTTCTCGAGCAGCTCTCCCGCGATGGAGCGGCCCACAGCGCCGGCTCCCGCAATCGCCACCCTCATGCTGTGTTCCTCTTGTTCGCTTCCGCGCCCACGCGGCAGGGCGCGGGCTCCGTGGTCGTCTGCGGCCCGGCCGCCGGGGCTGCGGCGCTCACGACTGCGGCCCCACGGCAAAGACTTCCTCAACTCGGGCGACGTCCTCGGTGCGCATCACGACGTGCACCAGATCGCCCTCCTGGAGCACCGTCTCGGCGGTCGGCAGTATGGCCTCGCCCAGCCGGGTGAGGAAGGCGATGCGTACCCCCGCCTCCTCCTGGAGCCTGCTCACCCGGTGGCCGACCCATGCCGCCGAGGTGTGGACCTCGGCCAGCTGCACGGCCCCGCTCGGATCCCGCCACAGCGGTTCGGAACCGGAGGGGAGCAGCCGGCGCAGCATCTGGTCCGCCGTCCAGCGCACCGTCGCCACCGTCGGGATGCCGAGGCGCTGGTAGACCTCGGCACGGCGCGGGTCGTAGATCCGTGCGGCCACATGCGCTGTGCCGAACATCTCACGGGCCACCCGGGCCGCGATGATGTTGGAATTGTCACCGCTGCTGACCGCGGCGAACGCCCCGGCCTCCTCGATCCCGGCCTCGCGCAGGGTGTCCTGGTCGAAGCCGATGCCTGTGACCCGGCGCCCGCCGAAGCCCGACCCGAGGCGCCGGAACGCGGTGGGGTCCCGGTCGATGACCGCCACCGTATGGCCCTGTCGCTCCAGGGTCTGCGCGAGCTCCGCTCCTACTCGTCCGCAGCCCATGATCACAATGTGCAACGCCCGTCCCTTCATCCCGTACAGCGGGCCGTCTCAGCATCGCACGACTGACCGCATACGATCCTCTGCGTGTCCAGGATGACCGACGTACCGAAACGACTCCTCCTCGGGAGGGCGCTCCGCAGCGACAGACTGGGCGAGACGCTTCTCCCGAAGCGGGTCGCCCTCCCTGTCTTCGCCTCGGACCCGCTCTCCTCGGTCGCGTACGCCCCGGGTGAGGTGCTGTTGGTCCTCTCGGTCGCCGGGGTCTCCGCGTACAACTACAGTCCGTGGATCGCTGTGGCCGTCGTCGTACTGATGTTCACGGTGGTGGCCTCCTACCGGCAGAACGTGCACGCCTACCCCAGCGGCGGCGGCGACTACGAGGTGGCGACCACCAACCTCGGACGCAGAGCGGGACTGACCGTCGCCAGCGCGCTGCTGGTCGACTACGTGCTGACCGTCGCCGTCTCGATCTCCTCCGGGGTGGAGAACCTCGGCTCGGCCATCCCCTTCGTCGTCGAGCACAAGACGTTCTGCGCGGTCGCGGTCATCGTCCTGCTGACCCTGATGAACCTGCGCGGTGTACGCGAGTCCGGCAAGCTGTTCGCCGTCCCCACCTACTGCTTCGTCGTCGGCGTCTTCGCCCTGATCATCTGGGGGCTGGTGCGCGGCCTCCTCCTGGGCGACGAGATGCGCGCCCCCACCGCCGACTACGAGATCCACACCGAACAGCACGGCATCGCCGGCTTCGCCCTGGCGTTCCTGCTGCTGCGGGCCTTCTCCTCCGGCTGTGCGGCACTCACCGGCGTGGAGGCCATCAGCAACGGCGTGCCCGCCTTCCGCAAGCCCAAGTCGAAGAACGCGGCCACCACCCTGGCGATGATGGGCGCGCTCGCCGTCACCATGTTCTGCGGCATCATCGCGTTCGCGCTGGTCACCCACGTGAAGATGGCCGAGAACCCGGCGAAGGACCTGCTGATCGACGGCCGGCCGGCGGGGGAGGACTACACCCAGAACCCGGTGATCTCGCAGGTCGCCGCGGCGGTCTTCGGCGACGGCACGGCACCCTTCGTCTTCCTGGCCGCGGCCACCGCGCTGGTGCTGTTCCTGGCGGCCAACACCGCCTACAACGGCTTCCCGCTCCTCGGCTCCATCCTGGCGCAGGACCGCTACATGCCGCGGCAGCTCCACACCCGCGGTGACCGGCTCGCCTTCTCCAACGGCATCGTCCTGCTCGCGGGAGCCGCCGCGATACTCGTGGTGGTCTACGACGCCGACTCCACCCGCCTCATCCAGCTCTACATCGTGGGCGTCTTCGTCTCCTTCACGCTCAGCCAGACGGGCATGGTGCGGCACTGGAACCGTCTGCTGACCACCGAGACCGACCCGGCCCGCCGCCGCCACATGCACCGCTCCCGCGCCATCAACACCTTCGGCGCCTTCCTGACCGGCCTGGTGCTGGTGGTGGTGCTGGTGACGAAGTTCACCCACGGTGCCTGGGTGTCCCTCGTGGGCATGGCCCTCTTCTACGCGGTGATGACGGCCATCCGCCGCCACTACGACCACGTCGCCGAGGAACTCGCGGCCGACGAGACGGACGAGCCCCGGCTGCGCCCCTCCCGGGTGCACTCCTTCGTCCTCGTCTCCAAGCTCCACAAACCGACGCTGCGGGCCCTGCGCTACGCCCGTCTCATGCGCTCCGACACCCTGGAGGCCGTCACCGTCAACGTCGACCACGACGAGACGGAACAGCTGCGCCGGGAGTGGGACGAGAGCGACATCGACATCCCGCTGACCATCCTCGACTCCCCCTACCGGGAAATCTCGCGGCCCGTCATCGACTACGTGAAACGGCTCCGCCAGGAGCGGCCCCGCGACGTCGTCAGCGTCTTCATCCCCGAGTACGTGGTCGGCCACTGGTACGAACACCTGCTGCACAACCAGAGCGCCCTGCGCCTCAAGGGCCGTCTGCTGTTCACGCCCGGCGTCATGGTGACCTCGGTGCCCTACCAGCTGGAATCCTCCGAACTGGCCAAACGCCGCGCCCGCAGGCGCGAACAGTGGAACGCACCGGGCTCGGTCCGCCGCGGCCCCGTCATCCCCCCGCGCAAGTCCGGCAAGGACGGCGGCGACGGCCGCGGCGGCGGGGGAGCCCTGCTGCGGCAGCGGGGCAAATAGCCCTCACGGGCACGCCCCGCCGTGCTGGGAGGGTGCGGGCGCCTCATGGGGGTGCGGCCCGATGAGGGCTGCACCGGGCGGCAGGCCGGTGCCCCGGCGGTATGCCCGTCCGGCACAGCCAGCGGTTGCACCCGTCCGGTACAGGCCGACTGCCCGGCAGAGGTCGGCGTCCCGGCAAGGGCCGGCCGTCCGGCGCAGAGCGGCTGCCCGGCAGAGGCCGGCCTCCCGGCAGGGGCCGGCCGCCCGGCGCAGGGCGGCTGCCCGGCAGAGGCCGGCCTCCCGGCAGGGGCCGGCCGCCCGGCGCAGGGCGGCTGACTGTCCAGCACAGGCCGACTGCCCCGCGCAGGGCGGACAGGGCGGACAGGGCGGACGGGGCGGATAGGGCGGATAGGGCGGGCAGGGGGACAGGACGGACAGGGGACGACGGTGGGGGCTGTCCCACCGGCCAAGTAGACTCGGCGGCTGCGGTCGTCCGCGACGTCCTTCCGGTTCCGAGCCGACTGCCCGGCCCGGCGCCACACCCCCGTCACCTGGAGTCACCCCCTCATGCCCGAAGCCAGCGCGTCCGAGCAGCCCGCTCCCTCCCTGGTGGGAGAGGAGTACGAGGTCGAGATCGGCCCGGTGGCGCACGGCGGCCACTGCGTCGCCCGCACCGAGCGGGGACAGGTGCTGTTCGTACGCCACACGCTGCCGGGCGAGCGGGTCGTCGCCCGAGTGACCGAGGGCCGCACCGACTCCCGCTTCCTGCGCGCCGACGCCGTACGGGTGATCGAGCCCGCCAAGGACCGCATCGAGGCGCCGTGCCCCTTCTCCGGCCCCGGCCGCTGCGGCGGCTGCGACTGGCAGCACGTCAAGCCAGGCGCCCAGCGCCGCCTCAAGGCCGAGGTGCTGACCGAACAACTGGCGCGGCTCGCCGGGATGACCCCCGAGGACGTCTCCTGGGACGGCACGGTGGAGCCCGCCCCCGGCGACAAGGTCGCCCCCGGCGAGGTGCCGGCGTGGCGCACCCGTGTCCACTACACCATCGACGCCGAGGGCCACCCCGGGCTGCTCAAGCACCGCTCCCACGAGGTGCAGCGCATCGACCACTGCCTGATCGCCGCGCCCGGCGTGGACGAACTGGGCATCGAGACCCGCACCTGGCCGCAGATCGCCTCCGTCGACGCCATCGCCGCCACCGGTTCGGGCGACCGCCAGGTCGTCCTCACCCCGCGGCCCGGTGGACGCCTCCCCCTGGTGGAGCTGAACCGCGAGGTCTCCGTCCTGCGCGTCGGCGAGAAGGACCGCGCGGTGCACCGCGTGCACGGCCGCGACTTCGTCCGCGAACGCGCGGACGACCGCACCTGGCGCGTCGGCGAGGGCGGCTTCTGGCAGGTCCACCCGCAGGCCGCCGAACTCCTCGTGGACGCCGTGATGCGCGGCCTCACCCCGCGCAAGGGCGAGACCGCCATCGACCTGTACTGCGGAGTCGGCCTGTTCGCCGGCGCGCTCGCCGACCGCGTCGGCGAGAAGGGTGCCGTCCTCGGCATCGAGTCGGGCAAGCGCGCGGTGGCCGACGCCCGCAAGAACCTCGCGGACTTCCCCCGTGTCCGCATCGAACAGGGCAAGGTCGAGAAGGTCCTGCCGCGCACCGGCATCACCGAGGCCGATCTGGTCGTCCTCGACCCGCCCCGCACCGGCGCGGGCCGCGGCATCGTCGAGTCGGTGGCGGCACTGGGCCCCCGCCGCATCGCCTACGTCGCCTGCGACCCGGCCGCCCTCGCCCGCGACCTCGCCTACTTCACCCGAGCCGGCTACCGCCCCCGCTTCCTGCGCGCCTTCGATCTGTTCCCGATGACGCACCACATGGAGTGCGTCGCCATCCTCGAACCGGCCGCGAAGGACGCCTGAACTGCGGTTTTGTGCGTGCGCGTTATGTGCGGTACGGGCGTTACGGGCGATATCTTGACGCTGAAATGACGCTCGTGACGCTCATTTGACGCTCGTTCTGATGGGGTGTCAGGCGCCTTGTCGGGCAGGTCAGACCCTGTCGAGGTGGCGAGCATCGACGGGGCGCCGAGGGCAGACGACGCTGAGCGCAGACCCACTGAGTCGTGCTGATCAGATGTCGCGGAAGAGACCAGTGAAGGCGGTGACCGCAGTGATGAGTGGCTGATGCCTGCTGACCTGCGCGAATGACCTTTCAGCTGTTTCATGTGCGTGCCGGTTGATGGGGCCGGAAGTCCCAGAGGGCTCCCTCTGCTGACGGGTGCCTTTCGGCTTGCACGGCAGCACGGGCAGTCGGACGGCCTCGTTGTCAGCGAGGGTGGTGGAGCGCAGCCGCGCGAAGTTGAAGCCGTGGCATGCAGGTCCCGGAAACGGCGCTCGGCGATGGCGGACAGCGCCTGTTCGCCCCGGTGCGTCTTGTCCTCGATGTTCCAGCCGCGCAGCGCGTCACCATGCGCCCTCCAGCGGCGCAAGCGGTTCCGCAAGGACACCGTGCTGATCGTGCACCCGCTCCGGCAGGGCGACGCACCACCAAGCTTTCCGGAGACGAGCTGATGTACCTGACCCGCTTCCGCCTCAACACCGGCCGCTCCGGCACACACAGACTCCTCGCCTCCCCGCACCAGATGCACGGGGCGGTGAACATGTCCTTCCCCACCGCACCACCACGCGAGGACGGCGGCGGCCCACGCGTCCTGTGGCGCGTCGACCACGCACCTGCCGGGCGAGCCGACCTGTTCATCGTCAGCCCACAACGCCCCGACCTGACCCACCTGGTCGAACAGGCAGGATGGCCGACCCTGGACGAGCCCGGGTGGACCACCTACGCCTACGGAGACTTCCTGGACCGGCTCACAGCGGGGGACACCTGGAGCTTCCGCCTCACCGCCAACCCCGTGCAGCACATCCGGAAACCCTCGGACCCGAACACCCCCAGAAAACGCACCGCCCACCTCACTCTCAGGCACCAAGTGCGGTGGCTGCTCAAACGGCAGGAGAAAGCCGGTTTCGAAATCCTCCGCAAACCCGCCGGCCGGCGCCTGCTGCCCGGACAGAAAGACGACCCCGGTGATGAGCACGAAGTGATCGTGCACAACAAGGTGCCCCACCAGTTCCGCAAAGGCGACGCCCCCCGGAACGCCAAGACCGACGTGCGGCTCGTCCGCGTCACCTACGACGGCCGGCTGCGCATCACCGACCCCGACGCCCTCCGCCGCACCCTCACCTGCGGCCTGGGCAAAGCCAAAGCCTACGGCTGCGGCCTGATGACCCTCGCTCCCGAACAGTGACCCACCATGACCACCATCAGCCGCCGGACAACCTCCACACCCCGCGAACTCACCCGCGTCGGTGACCGCATCTCCTTCGTCTACCTGGAGCGGTGCACCGTCCACCGCGACGACAACGCCATCACCGCCACCGACACCGACGGCGTCACCCACATCCCCGCGGCAACCATCGGCACCCTTCTGCTGGGACCCGGCACCCGCATCACCCACCAGGCCATGTCCGTCCTCGGCGAATGCGGCGCAGGCGTGGCGTGGGTCGGCGAACACGGCGTGCGCTTCTACGCCGCCGGCCGCGCCCTCACCCGCTCCTCCGCCCTGGCCGAAGCCCAGGCCACCGCATGGGCCAACCGGCGCACCCGGCTGGATGTCGCCCGCGCCATGTACCGGCTGCGCTTCCCCGACGACGACCCCGCCGGACGCACCCGCCAAGAACTCCTCAACATGGAGGGCCGCCGGGTCAAGGAGTGCTATCGCCGGGAATCCGCACGCACTGGCGTGCCCTGGCGGCGCCGCGAGTACCACCACGGCGACTTCTCCGCAGGCGACGTACCCAACCAGGCCGTGACGGCAGCAGCCCAGTGCATGTACGGCATCGCCCACGCGGTCGTCACCGCCCTGGGCTGCTCACCCGCCCTCGGCTTCGTCCACTCCGGGCACGAACGCTCCTTCGTCCTGGACATCGCCGACCTGTACAAGACCGACATCGCCATCCCCGCAGCGTTCGAAGCGGCAGCCCACGGCAGCGACGACGTCGCCACCCGCACCCGACGCGCCCTACGCGACCGCATCAACAGCACCGCCCTCCTCGACCGCTGCGTCCGTGACATCAAACACGTCCTCAACTACGAGGAACGAAGCTCCACCCGTGCCGAACCCGACGCCGACCGCATGACTGTCCAGACCGACGGCGACGTCCACATCGACAGCGGACGCAACCACGGAGAAGAGCCCCTCTGGTGACCGTCATCATCCTCACCACCTGCCCCGCCGGACTCCGCGGTTTCCTCACCCGCTGGCTTCTCGAACTCTCACCCGGCGTCTTCCTCGGTGCCCCCTCCGCCCGCATCCGGAGCATCCTGTGGGACGAAGTCCGCCAGTACGCCGGGCAAGGCCGCGCACTCCTCGCCTACCAGACCGACAACGAACAAGGCTTCGCCTTCGAAACCCACAGCCACCCCTGGCACCCCATCGACCACGAGGGACTCACCCTCCTCCACCGCCCCACCACCACCCCCAGTGCGCCGGCTGCCGCTCCCGATACCCCACCGCGAGGCTGGAGCAAGGCAGCCCAACGCCGCCGCTTCCGACGCACATAACCCGCCCAGAAACAGATGCCCCATATGCCCGACTCGGCGAAAGTGAGTAAAACCCGCCCCCACCCGCAGTAAAACCCCACGTCGCGCCCTGTGCTCCCCGCGCCCGCGGGGATGGTCCCCACATACGGCCGTACTTCGCGCGTTACAACGTGTGCTCCCCGCGCCCGCAGGTTTGGTCCCACGAGGCACGGATGGGCTCCGCCCAGTACGTGGTGCTCCCCGCGCCCGCACGGGGGAGGGCTTAGCCGTCGCTGCGTGGCTCGGTCCTCCGAGGCGACCGCTACCGTCGCCTCCTTCTTTCTGCTCTCACCGGCTCCCGTCCTGCGGTTCTGAGGGCGAGGCGGTGCAGCTGGAGTCCTCTGCGTCCTCAATCGCCGAGTGGCCTCGCGGCCCCGGTAGCCGGCGCTCGCGTTTGGTGCCGCTTGCTACGTGGGCCGGTATTGATCGGCCCGTGCGCGAGAGGCAGGGGCCCATGCGCGCACGGGCTAACGAGGTGATATCCCCTCTACCCTTCTCGTTGGCAATTGGAAACTTCCGTCAGGGTCCGTCTTCGACAGGGGGTGCACCGGGGTCCGTGAAGTACACCGCGCTCGGGGAGCGGATCAAGCAACTGCGGGGCCGGATCATCCAGAACGCCCTGGGCTTCCTGTCCGAAGCGCTTCGGGTCGCCCGCGCATCTGGGATGCCGGGGAAACACCCCGACGAAGCCGTTGTCGTGCTGGACGATGACCACGTGGGCGTCCTGTCGCGGATAATCCACGATCACGCACCGCTCGGCGTCACCATCACGGAGCGGAACCTGGTCGAGGAGATCGACCAGGTGGTCACCCAGACCCTCGTCCGGTCACGGAACAACGCCGACGACCGGAAGCGCGGCGTCCGCCGCGCCATCGCCGCGGTCTTCCGCCGGTACGTGCTGAAGCCGGTTGGGGGAGCCGTATGACTCTACTGTCCCTGCATCGAAGCCCACTACCTGGTTGATTGACGAGAGTACGGGGAGGCCCAGCGCGCAGGGCGCCTGCCGGGCCTCATAACGCAGGGCGCCTGCACTCCGCAGGCTGGGAGGAGTGCTGCTCTTCAAATTGAGGCGGGCGTTGAGAAGGCGCCTGCTCCATCCACTGAGCTACGGGGACTGACCTGCGGAAACGCGTCTTCCTCCTGTGGTCCTCCGAGTCGTGGGGGACGTATGGGGGAAGCGCGACCCCTCGGGGGCTCGGGGGCATACGTGCCTCCTGGTACGAGCGTAGGCAGGCTCTCACACCATCTTCACGTCCCCCCCCCGGCCTTCTGCGGAAACAATCCGGCCCCTGACCGGTGTTGGAGCCCTCCGAGCCGAGGAGGGGAAGGTGCCGGGCCTGAAGTTGTTCCACACGACCGAGAGCGGCATGACCGAGGTCATGCCGCGTCGTGCTGAGGCCGAGGCGGACGTGCAGCGCCTTGTCGAGGCCCATATGGAGACGCTGCTGGGGGTCCGGCTTCTGGCGAGCGAGTACGTACTCGACTGCCTCGATGGCGGACGGATCGACTCGCTGGGGCTGGATGAGAACAACGCTCCCGTGATCGTCGAGTACAAGCGGGGCACCGATGCCGGAGCGATCAACCAGGGCCTCTACTACATGGCCTGGCTCATGTCCCACAGGGGAGCCTTCCGGCGGCTGGTCCGCGACCGGCTCGGGGCCTCCGCCGCATCCCGGATCCTGTGGAGCGCACCGCGGTTGATCTGCGTGGCCGGCGACTTCACCCGCTATGACGCACACGCTGTCCGCGAGCACCGGCACAACATCGATCTCGTCCGTTACCGGTACTTCGGTAGCGAGCACTTCGGCCTGGAGACTGTGGCCTCGGCCACCGGTGTTCCGGGCGTCGGCAAGCGGAGCCGCGATGCGCGACCGGGTCCTCTTCCAGCCTGAGGCCGGGCGGCACGGTGGCCGGGTTGGCCGAGGCGGTCGACCGGGCACTGCTCGGTCTGGGAGACGGTGTCACCAGGGTCCGGCGCCGGCAGTACACCGCCTACCGGCGGTTGCGGAACCTCGCCTGCGTCTGCCCGCCGCAGCGGACCAAGCTCCTCGTCTACCTGAAGGCCGATCCTGACAAGGTCGGCCTGGTCCCGGGCTTCACCCGGGACGTGACAGGGCTGGGCCACCACGGCACAGGCGAGCTGGAGGTGCAGCTGCGCACCGAGCGGGCTCTGGAGCGTGCGATGGAGCTGTTCCGTGTCAGCCATGCAGCGGCTTGACCGGTGCTTCTTCCGCGGTGGGCGCTGCGCGCGAGGTGGTGTGTCCTTGAAGCGGTTCCTTCCGGTGTGGCGTGCAGAAAATGGCGGTGGAGTACCGGCGGTGCGAGGAATTTCCCGGTTTGGCCAACCGGGGAATTCGTGTTAAGCAGCCGTACCCCGGGACCAAACCCGACGCACCACCCATCTGACGGGCCGCGAGCTGCGCACCCTCCCTGCTTTCCATCACCGTACGCGGCAGACAGGTTGGTGAAGGCCCACCTTCGTCACCGGCAGCCCGACGGGAAATCGACGTGAACTCGCTTGTCGAGGGGGAGGCGAGCCGACGACGGACGGATCGTCCGCACCTGGCCCCATGTGCAACCGCCACCAATCCAGCTGCCACGCCCGTAACCACGTCGCTACACTCGGAAGTTCTTGCGAACCGGGGGAGAGGTACGAGCAGGGGGCGGTGCGTGTCGTTCGAGGAGGAGTGGGCTCAGCACAAAGAGGCGGGGGCACAACGGGCCGTTCAGATGCGGCTCAATCAGACACCTGACGGTGACTACCGTCCCGGCAGGCAGGAGCCGCCGGGACGGAAAGAGCAGCTGAGAATAACGACAGGGCAGCTGATCGACTCCTCCTGGGGGATGCTTCAGCTGCGTGACCTGACGTACAACGGGCTGGACGCGCTTGTCATGGAGTTGTCGGAGCAGCGCGGTATGGCGGGGGACGACGATGCGGGCAACGCTTTCGCGACCGGCTACAACAAGGCGGCGCGTACCGTTGTGGACAAGCTCAGCTTCGTCTCCTTGGTGATGAGCGGCGGTGCCGGGGCTCTGCTCGATACTGCTGTGGAGTTCCTCAAGAACGAGGACGACACCGCCAGGCGGCTGCTCCAGGCTACGGACAGCCCTTCCATGGGGGTCGCGCCACAGCCGTCTCCCATGGATTGCAGCCCTCGGCCCAGCCGCAGCGGGGAGGAACTGCCCGAGATTACGGGCGAGACGGGTAAGTGGGACCGTTGGGTCGAAAACGACAAGTTCCGCGGAGACCCTGGCAAGCTCCGCAGAGTGGCCGGAACGTGGCGTGCGGCGCAACGGCTGCTCGTCGATGCCTTTCATGAGGCGCAGGGGTGCTGGTACGGAGCCAATCTCGGCCAGGAGGGTCTTACCGCCGACGCCATCGAGAAGTTCTTCAAGAGGTTCATCGGCCAGGACAGCGAACCTCCCGACACGGTCTCGGAGGATACGGAGCTGATGGCCAACCTTCCGGCAGCATGCGCCACTCTCGCAAAGGCATGTGACGCCTACGCCGACCACATCGAAAGCTGCCGCGGACAGGAAGCGCTGGACCGTGACCCACTCCTCGGCGGGGGTTCGTGGAACCCCTTGGACAACCCTCGTTGGGGCGGCAACGGAGAGGACGGCGGCCTCCACGACAAGGTCTCCGGCGACGCGGCAATCACCCGGCTCGCGCATGTGGCACCTGCCTTGGACCACTCCCAGAAGCGGGTGGTCATTCCGCGCCCCGATCCCGGGCCGTCGCTGCCCGGACTCCCCGGCTTCCCCCTCCCCCTGGTCCGCGTCCCCACCCTGGTGCCGGCCGCCGCTTTCGGCGCTCCGAAACCTGGAGAGCCCCGCCGCCCGCCAATAGGCCCGCCCAACCCGCCGGACCCCCGCTTCCCTCGGCTTTCACCCGGCGAACAGAAGAACTTCCGCACCTGGTTGCAGTCGTTGAATGAAGGCCACATCTCGGGCGGAAAGCCTGCGGAGGTCGCCTACCAGAAGAGGATTGCTGGTTACCCCGAGTATGAAGTGCCGATCCCGAAAGGGATCAGTCCCCGGAGCACTCTCATGGTGGACGGCTTCCGGGCGACGGACGGTATGGCGGTCGAGGCCAAGTTCGTGAACAGACCTGATGAGCCGTGCTACCGGAGAGTGGAAGACCTGCGAAAGAGTCACAACGACGGGAAGAAGGACTTCCTCTACGAGAAGGACCGTGTGGAACTACGGAGGTACGCTGCGGCACTGGGGGACCCGCGCAACAAGGAGATGAGGGGAGTCGAGACGGTGACCAACAACAGAGAGTCTGCCCCCTACTGGCGTGTGATGATGGCGGCCTATGGCGTCAAAGGCTACGCGCGATACGTGCCTTGAGTAGAAATGCAGCGAACAGTGGAGGTGCTCCTATGCCAGAGATCGATGTCACCCAGCTCCGCACCATGTACGTCTTCAGCCCCGAACGCAGTGAAGAGTGGGACGGGTTTTTCGAGCAACTTCCCGAGGCGCTTCAGGAACGAAGAGCTGGGGAGTTCGTGCGCGTTGACCGGTACGATTCAGGGCCGGGGCCGCTCGGAACATGGATGACTTTCGGGTTCACTCTGGACCAGGAGATTTTCGAATGCAGCGCTCGGCCCTCCCCTCCGGGCGTGGCGATCAAAGAAGCGACGTCAGCAGATGCAGCCACCTTCGTCACGTGGCTTCGTAGTCGCGTCGTGCCGACAGAAGCGTCTCTCACCTTCAATACCGAGTGGGGACTGGAGGAGGACATCCCTGATCAAGAACTGTCCCACGCCTCGCCTTCTGATGCTGTCCATCTGTTCGAGGAACATCTGCGGGAAGTAGTCGTGACAACCGACGAATAGGTGCCCGCAGGAGGCCGCCCGGAGACCAGCCCCCATATCTCGTGTCATTCTCGGGAGTTCATACCCTTCCACCCGAACCGAACAATCCCGCTCGGAAGGATGGCGTCTCGGCCAGAAGCGAGCAGTTGCTCCGTGCTCGGGTGAAGATTCTGCGCTGTCGCCTGTGCGTCAGCTGTGGACGGTCGGTTGACTTTCAGCGCATCCCATGGCGTGATCGACGTCTCCTTCGGCCTCATCGATGCAGTTGGCGCATTGGTGGCCTCCTCAGGTGGGTATCGGGCGGGTCGGGGACTGGGCGGCGTGGGCGTCGAACTCCACGCCGCCGCTGTTGCCGGGCGCGCTCCAGCGCATCCGGCGATCGTCGACGGCGGGTGTCCAGTCGGTGTCGCCCAGGGCGCGGATGGTCACAGCGACGGCTTTCGCGGTGAGTGCGCTGTCAGGGGCGGGGGTGTCGCTGTCGGCAAGGCTGGTCAGCAGCGTGTCCAGGAGCTGGGGCGGTGTGGTGGCGGTGGCAGTGGCGTGCCAGAGGCGTTCACCGACGGGTGAGGTGTACTCGGCGATGGTCCAGGCGGTCTCGCGTGGATCAGCGTCGTGGATGAACTCCGGACGCCGGCTTGGCTTTCGAGCACGGCGTATGTGGCGTCGTCCGGGGACGGGCGGTAGCGGTCCCGGTCACGGTGGTCGTCGAGGAAGCGGCCGAGGAGGGCCTCGTGGTCGCCCGGGCCGGCGGTGCGGAAGGTCTCTGGCTGGGGGTCGTGCGGGCGCTGGGCCTTGGCCGGGTGGATGCCCGCTCGCACGAGGCGGGCGGTTTCCTCGGTAGTGGTGGCGGGGGCGGGGCCGGGCCGGACCGCGTCGTCGTGCCGGCGTTTGAAGTCTTCGAGGGCCTCGGCGGGTGTGTCGTAGGTGGTCTCGATGGTCCGGAGATGGTCTTCGCCGTGCAGGTGGACGCTCTTGCCGTTGCGGCAGGTGCCGACCGCGACGGTGGTCCATCCGTCCTCGGCGTGCTGGTGGATGACCAGGCGGCCGGATCCGATGTCGTCGAAGATCTCCTGCGCCTCTGCTGAGACTTCCCGGACCTCGCCACGGGTGCACCAGGGCACGGGGTGGCCGGGATGCCTGCATTTTCCAGGGCCTTGGCCGCCTGTGCGGCGTAGTAGGGCTCCTCGTGGTCGATGCGGGCGAGAATCAGAGTGTCCGGTCCGGTTTCCCGGAATCCGTAGGAGGTGAGTACGCCGTGGGCCAGGACGGTGCCGTTGCCGGTGAGGGTGGCGGTGACGGCGTCGGTGCGCGTGGGGGCCAGGTCGAGATGGATGCGGGCTTCGGACGGAGAGGGCACGGCGGGTGCGGTTCTTCTGTGCGCGGGGTCACAGGCGCGGCTCCTGGCGGAGGGAGCGCGCGGTGGTGGGGAGCGGGTGTGCTGTTGGGGCGGTGGTGCACACGGGAGGCCCGGCCTAGGGAGCGGACGGTTCGCGGGCGTGTCCGGTCGCAGCGGGTGGGGGCTGGGTGGCGCGGGTCCAGCGGGTGCGGGTGGCGGTCAGGTCGGCCAGGGCGCGGCGGCTGCTGAGGCGCATCTGGGGCGGGGTGGTGGCCGCATCGAGGGTGTATGCGTCGATGCGTCGTGCGGCCTGGTGGTACCAGCTCCCGGACGGCGCGTTGAGAGCGCGGCGGCCGTTGCACTCTTCCCCGTCACGGCCAGCGTGTCGTCGGTTCGGGTGCGGGCGGCCTGTCGCGAAGCGCGACGATGAATTGTTTGGCGTGACGCTCGTTTGACGCTCCGGGCTCCCGTACGTGGGACAACCGGCGGACAGATTGCCTCTGACCTGGATTTTTTCCTGCCTCGTCCAGGGCGATCCCTTTCCGATGACGCACCACATGGAGTGCGTCGCGATCCTCGAACTGGCCGCGAAGGACGTCTGAACTGCGGTTTTGTTGTTCGGGTGGGTTGGCTGCGGCACTTCTCCACTCCGTCGCCCGCAATCACGCGCTGATCGACGGCAACAAGCGCACCGCTTGGCTCGCCATGCGCGTCTTCCTGCGGTTCAACGGCGTCAGCGCCGGTACTGTCCCGCCACACGTTTCCATTGCCGGCCCGTTCGTCGAGGAGGTTGCGCAGGACAACATCGATGTACCGGTCATCGCCAAGCGCCTCTCGACCTGGTTCCCCATTTCCTGACGTTCGACGTCCTGCGGTGGGGGACGGAACGCGTTTCTGCAGGCGGTGTCGGCTCTATGCCTTCCGCCGGGTAGAACTGATCCCCTTCTCTTGGGATCCGTTCGTCCAGCGGCTTGATTCGTATGCCTTCGCGAGGCGGAGCAGCGAGTTCGCGCGGTCGCGGAACTGCCGTCCCGGGGGCGAGCCGACCGACGCCCACCGTGCCTTGCGGACTCGGCTGGCTCCCTGCCCATGAATGCCGAGCCTGGACGGGAGCCCGGAGGCGCGAATCCGGTGTAGGCAACCACGGGCCCACCTGACTCGTCCGGTGACCGTTCGCAGCGGGGAGCAGCGGGGAGCGTCGCACCGGGAGATCGCGCTGACGCCCAGCACCGGCACACATCGGCCGGGCAGGCCGAAATCGCGCTCTTCCGTCGGTCGCGGGGTGCACGGATTCTGGGAACAAGGGACCCGCACGGACGGTGCCGAGGGGGCCGCGATGTCCGGACCGCTGTACGTTCCCGTTCTGCCGGCCCGGGCGCACGCGACCGCGGTTTTCGAGCGGTTGTCACGAGACGTCCGGGCCGTGATCAGGCCGTTGTGGAATCTGCCGCCGTTCCCCGGAGGGACCCCGAAGACGCTGGCCACGGCGGTCGGCAAATACGTCGATCCGGCGAGCGCCAAGAGCCGTCACGGTGGCTGGATCGACGCCCCCTTCGGTGAGCAGGACCAGACCGAGGCCCTTGCCGAAGCGCTGTCCGTGTACTGCGAGTTCGGGCTGTTGCGTCCGGTGACGGGACCGGAGAGGGCCGAGGCGCAGCAGACGGCCGCTGTGGTGACGGCCCGGCGTGGTTCGCGCGGCCTGGGAATCCGTGTGCGGGTCACGGGGGAATGGGACGGCCGGTCAGGGGACGACGTGCGGAGTCTGCTGGCCCGGGCCGGACCTGAGCTGCCGTTGGACCTCCTGGTCGACATGGGAGCGGTGCCGAGCGTCCGGTCCGACGCCGGCAAGGAGGCGTTACGCGCCCTTGATGCGCTGATGCCCTTGGCCGACTGGCGGAGTGCCGCCCTGCTCGGAGGAGGCGTTCCCACGGTCACCGCCGACATGCTGGAGGAAGGACCGTGGGAGGAGCCTCGGGGCGACTGGTGGATGTGGCGCGAGGTGCGTACGTCGGGCAGGGCCTACGCCCCGGAGCTCTGTTACGGCGACTACGGGGTGCAGCCCGCCAGTGCTCTCGCACAAGCCCCGGACCCCGGGAGGAAGGGCGCTCCGGCCTGGGGCGTGCTCCGCTACACCACCGAAAGTTCGTACCTCTTGTTCAAAACACTGACCCGGGGACCCGACCGGATCGCCGTCAACCGCGCTGCGGCCCGCCGGATCACCCAGCTGCCCGGCTTCCGGGGAGCGGGGGCCGGACCGGGTGAGCAATGGCTGTGCGAGTGCGCGAACGGCCCGCTCTCGACAGGCGAGGGCACGGGCGGGCCGAAGGAATGGCTGCAGATGGGGAACCTCCAGCACATGACGTATGTCGTACGGAGCCTGACCGACGGCTGAGCGGGCTGCCGCTCCCACAGCCGGGGGCCGGCAGCCCTGTTCGCAACTCAGTCGAACAGCGGGGCCAGTGCGGATCCGCCTCTCATGATGCGCCAGGCGGGCACCCGGACCGTCCGGTTCACCGGGCAGGGCTTGGCCCCGTGCCCTCCGGACGGCAGCCCGGTGAGCAGGTCACCTTGGGCGTGGGCCAGCCGCAGGTGACGGGCGGGTTCCTCACCGGGGCCCGGGCCCGGGTCGATCAGCACTGCCGTGTTCTCCCCGGCGTCGGTGAACAGCAGATCCACCCGGTGACCGCCGACGAGCGCGGCCCGCTCCAGGTCGGTGATGCCTCGCTCGCTCAGGTACTGCTGAAGGCGGTCGGCGAGTTCCTCACGGGCCTCGGCCACCGGGCCTGGCGCGCCCCTCTCGCCGGTGGTGCCGTCATCGCCTGCTCCCAGCGGCGCCGAACGTGCGGCGAGGAGCGCCGGCACGCCGCTCTGCTCCTGCCAGAAGGCACGCGTCCCCACTGTGATCAGCTGTGACTTGGCCCGGGTCACCGCGACGTTCCACAGGTTGACCTGGCTGGCGACCCAGTGCGTCGTCCCCGGCGGTGTGTTGCGCGAGGCCACAGGACTGAGGACCATGACGTCGCGCTCTCCGCCCTGGAAGGTGTGGACGGTGCCGACCCGGACCCGGCTGTCGTCCCGCCACAATTGTGCCAAGGCGTCCTTCTGGGCCCGGAACGGGGTGACCACGCCCACCTTCGCGTCCGGCGGAAGCCCTGCCAGCAGTCCGTCGACAACGCGCCTGACCGTCTCGGCCTCCACCGTGTTCCGCCAGGACCGTCCGCCGCTCCCGCGCGCGGATTCCCCGGACGGTACGTCGACCCAGCCGAGGACCGGCGCGGGATCGGCCGCCCCTGTCGGGTCGTACGCCGGAACCTGCTGCCGCACGTCGGTCAGCACCCGCAGACGGCCTCCGTAGCAGTGGCCGTTGACGACGTCCGCGATCCGGGGATGACAGCGGTAGTGCTCGTCGAGGAGCAGTGCGCTGTCGCCGTGCTGTTCGGCCGCCTGGTACGAGGAGTACAGGTGGTAGGTGAGACGGCGGTGCTCCAGCTGGGCGGCGCTGAGCCCGGCGCGCACCCGTGCCTGCCGCTCCTGCTGCGGTGGCACACCGGGAATGTGCCCGAGCTGCATGGGGTCACCGATGATCAGCGCTCTGCGCGCCCGGAACAGCAGCGGCAGCACCGACGGGATGGAGCACTGGCTCGCCTCGTCGATCACCACGAGATCGAACAGCTTCGGGGTGAGTTCCAGCTGGCGCACCGAATGGGTGCTGACGGCCCAGCCCTTGATGTGTGCCATCAGGTTCTTCTGGCTTCTCTGGAACCCGGACCTGCGGCGGAGTGCCTGGAGCCGCTGGTTCATCAGCGCGGTGGCCCGGGCAAGTGTCTCGGCGGACAGGGCGCGGGACAGTTCCGCCGACAGGTCGGACACCGCCTCCGCCGTCGCCACCCGGGACTCCTTGAGCCCTCCTTCGTCCCATTCCCCGTGCTTGCGGACGAGTTCGCGGACCTCCCGCTCCACGGACACCGCACCGGCCAGGGACTCCAGCAGCTTCGGCGCCGCCGGTCGCTCCTCCCACGGGGGCGATGCCCCGGCCGCGCCCTCGTCGGAGGGTCCCGCCCCCGCCGCGAGCAGCGCGGCCAGCGCGCGCCCGCGCCGCCAGGCTCCCAGTTGCCACCAGCGTGCCCGGGCCGCGCTTCGTGCCTTCTCCGTCCACCGGCTCATCCGTGCCGGGCCGTCCGCGTCCGCGGCCCAGACCCGTTCGAGGAAGGAGATGGGCAGTCCAAGGCCGGCAGCCCGCTCCTCCCGGTCGCGGAGGAGCTCCAGCAGTCGTCGTTCCTCGACGACCCGGTCCGTCGCTTCCGCACGCAGCAGGTCGGCCGCTTTCCGGGTGTTGCGCAACTCGCCGCGAACGGTGGCAGATCCGCGCGGCGGCGCCCCGGGCGGTTCGGCGAGCAGCCGCTCCACTTTGGCTGCCTCCCGCTCCAGTGCCTCCGCGTTGCCTGTCCGCATCAGCAGACCGGGTGCGATCTCGTCGCAGCGCTGCGCGACGACGTCCACGGCCTCGTTGTTCGTGGAAGCAACCAGGACGGACTGCCCCGCAGCCACGCAGGTGGTGACGACTGCCGTGACGACCTTGCTCTTACCCGTGCCGGGCGGCCCTGTCGCCACCGTCAACGGTTGCGTCATCGCGGAGGAGATCACCCGCTCCTGGCTCTCGTTGCACGGTCCCGGGGTGACGGGCATCACCGGGTCCGCCCCGGCCGCGCTCGGTGCCTGCGGGCCGCCGCCGTTCAGCAGCGCCTCCAGAGCCGTGCCCGCGATCTGATCGGCCCGCGAGGAGATTTGCAGCAGATTGTCCACCAACGCCTGCGTGGCCATGGATTCCGCGCCGGAAGGGACCAGGAGTACGGCGGCGTTGTGCGCGCCCGGGCGCAACGCCTGCATGACGGAGTCGCCGCTGAGCGCTGAGGGGTCCAGGGGTTCGAGTTCCGCCATCCCCAGTTTGTTCAGCAACTCCCTGACGGACAGCAGCATCTGGGCGGTGTTGCCCTCCTGCCAGGCCGGCTGCCAGTGCGCCATCAGTTCGGCGGCGTCGTCCGCGTCCAGAAGTTCCGAGACGACACCGCTGTGCAGCGACGGCACACCGCTGGGACGGAGCACGTCCCGGCCATTCTCGTCCGGCGCCAGATCCATCTGCTGGATGAGCAGCGGTGCCACGTCCACCGTCGCGCGCCGCCCGCGTCCCCCGTTCCGCGCGGGCAGAGTGAGCGCCGGGTACCCGTACCAGTACTCCTGCTTGTTCCCGGCCTCGGTGCCCGCCCTGCTCCGTTTGTTCTGTGGTCGCGACAGGGAACCGGGTGCGACGATGTGCGGCCCGCAGCCCGACTGGATGATCTCTTCGCCCTGGGTCAGCAGGAAGTACTTCGAGTCCCGTCCGCTGTCCCGGTCGGGCCGCATCCCGGCTGCGGACTGGGCGGTGAGGCAGTCCGCGTAATACCGCAGCAGCCGCTGGGGGTCCACCCCGTCCCGCTCGTCGGCTTCCGCCGCCTTGCGTGCCTTCAGCAGCGTGGAGGAGCGCCGGCCGGCATCGGTCGTGTCGTCGGGCAACGCGGGGATGTGCACGGGCCGTGCGACCGAGCGGGCGAAGGGGAGGGTCCGGGTCGCCCTGATCGTGGACTTGGTGGGCCGCTGCTCCTCCGGTACGCCCAGGCGGACCATCTGGGTGGTCAGGTAGTGGAAGAGGTCGTCGGGGGTGATCCAGCCGCCCTCCTTGATACGGCCGTTGCGCAGCCCCTCGACGATCTCCCCTGTGAACCGGGAGGTGCCGAGACGGGAGCCGGGCGGCGCCATCGCAGAGGCTGTCTGCAGTGCGTCGGACGCGGTGATGAAGTACACGCCCGTCGGTCGCAGCAGGGTGCTCGGCGCCGGCCGGTCGGGGTCTCCCTCCGGACCCTTGGCGGTCCAGCCCTGGACGACGGACCCGCTGGAGCAGCAGTCCAGCAGCACCAGTTTGGACGCCGCCCGGCAGGACTGGAGCATGCGCTCCAGGAACTCCGCAGGAACGGCCGTACCGGGCAGGTCGGCCGGGTCGGTGTCCCGGGTCAGGAAGTACAGCTGGCCGTCCTGCTCGCAGTACTCGCCGTGCCCGCTGAAGTAGAGCAGCGCGGTCTCACTGGGCTGCCGGGCCTCCAGGAACGTCTCGATGGCGTGCAGCATCTCGGCGCGTGTCGGCTCGGGGGCCATCGCACAGTCGTTGTACATGCCGATCTCGGTGTTCTGCTGTTCTGCTCGCCTCACGCCCTGTGCGGCGAACAGGTGGATCCCTCCGGGCGTTCCCCGTCCGGTTCCTGAAAGGCGTCACACCATGCAGAGTGCTGTCTCCCGTCGTTCCGCGGTCACCATGCTGACCGGGCTCGCGGTGCTGCCCCTGGCCGGGTGCGGTACCGAGGACGCGAAGGACGTTCCGCGCAAGTCGTCCGGTTCTCCCTCGGCGTCCGCTGCCGCCGAGAAGGCGCGGCGCGCTTTCGTCCGGCTTGAGCGGAAGTTCGACGCCCGGCTGGGTGTCTACGCCCTCGACACCGGCAGTCGCCGCTCGATCGCCCACCGGGCGGACGAACGCTTCGCCTACTGTTCCACCTGCAAGGCGTTCCTGGCCGGCACGGTGCTGAAGCGGAACTCCCTGCGCGAGATGGAGAGGCGGGTGCGGGTCCGTCCCCAGGACCTGGAGGGCTACTCGCCCATCGCCCGCAAGCATGTCGGCTCCACCATGTCGCTGCGCGAACTGTGTGACGCGGCCGTCCGTTACAGCGACAACGCGGCGGCCAACCTGCTCTTCCGCGAACTCGGCGGACCCAAGGGACTCCAGGACGCGCTGCGCGATATCGGTGACCGCGTCACACGAGCCGACCGGTACGAGGTCGAGCTCAGTGAGGGCACCCCCGGCGACTCCCGCGACACCAGCACACCCCGTGCCCTGGTAACCGATCTGCGCGCCTTCGTTCTCGGTGACGTTCTCCCCGGCAGGAAGCGGGAGGTGCTCACCGACTGGCTCAAGCGCAACACCACCGGCGACAAGCTCATCCGCGCCGGCGCTCCGCGCGGCTGGGAGGTCGGCGACAAGACCGGCAACGGCGGCTACGGCACCCGCAACGACATCGCCGTCCTGTGGCCTCCCAAGGGGGATCCGATCACGCTCGCGATCATGTCCCGGCGCGACACCAGGGATGCCGAGCACGACGACGCCCTCATCGCCGAGGCCGCCGAAGTGGCCCTCGGCGCCTTGGAGTAGAGGAGTGCGTGCCCACCGTCTCCCCGGGGTCTGCCCGGGCGGCTGGGCGTACACACGATCGACTACGCTGCGCTGGCGACCACCTGGGACGCGCCGGGCCCGTAGCGCCCTGGTGACACCGGTGGAACCGGTCGGCCCCAGGACACGGATGTAAGGGGAGCAAGGTTTGACAGCGGACAGCACCCCGAGTACCGACGGCGAGTGGCAGTCCTTGCGCGCGAAGCAGCTCTGTTACCGCGGGCCGCGCCTGGTCACCGGCGCGGACATCGTCCGGATCTCGCGGACGCTCGCCCTGGAGCCGTGGCACTTCACGCAGACCGCCCCGGCCGCCGCCAACGACCCGACCGGGGTCGTCCTGGACAACGCGCGGCGCCGGGTGAACGTCAGGATCGCGAACGCCGCGCACGGTTGTGTCTTCCACGTCCGCACCCTGGAGGGCACCGGACGCTGCGGTCTGGGCGAGCTGGCGCCCGTCTCCTGCCGGATGTTCCCCGCCGTCCCCGGCCGCACCGCCGGTGTCGGCGGCGACGGCACGCCGGACGCGGCGGCGGACGGCGGAGAGGATGTCGTGCAGGACGATGCCGCGCAGGGTGACGCGGCGGGGGACGCCGGCGACAGCGCGCCGGGGCGGCCCGGGTATCCGCTCGATGCGGCGGGGCTGGCGTGGGCGGAGCGGCGGTGGGCCGCCGACCGCGACCACTGGTTCGAGACCGTCGCGCGCTGGAACGCCCTGGTGGAGAAGGCCGAGGAGTCGCCCGGCATCGTGGACTTCCAGCGCTATCTGCTGGAGGCGCAAGCGGCCCGTGAGGCCGGTACCCCCTGGCCCGAGGAGGTCGTCGGATGAGCGGCTCGGGAGCCAATCTCGCCGGTTGCGCGTCCTGCAAGGGCCGCTGCTGCCGGGAGTACACCGTCAATGTGACCGTCGCCGACATCCGCAGGCTGGCCACCGGAATGGCTCTCCACCCCCGGGAGTTCGTCGCCCTCAAGGAGAAGGACGACGGTGACTTCCGGCTCCGGCCGGGCGGCCCGAAGTTCGATCTCCGTCTCAAGCACCGGCCGGTGACCGAGGGGTGCGTGTTCCTGATGGAGATAGCCCCCGGTCACGCACGCTGCGGTGCGTACGCACACCGTCCGCGGGTGTGCGCCAACTTCCCCGCCGCGCTGATCGGGAACACCGTGACCATCCGTTCCGACACCCTGTGCGGCGGTTCGGACTCGTGGAACCTCACGGCGATGGATCTGCCCGCCCTGCGGGCGAACATCATGCGCAACAAGGCCGCCTGGCGCGAGCATCTGCGGATCGCCGAGCAGTGGAACGCCCGGGTCGAGGGTGGCTGGCGGACGCGGTCGGAGGACGAGCTCTTCGCGTTCATCCTCACGGCGGAGCAACAGGATTCGGCGGAGCGGTCAGCGTCATCGGAGCCGTCAGCGCCGTCGGAGCAGCCTGAGCAGCCGAAGCCGGCGGAAGACGCCGACATCCCCGGCCGGCCGGGGGAGGACGCGGGCCAAGGTGGTGCCGCCGGGGAGGCGGCCGGCACTGCCGTCGCCGGCGGTCAGGACGTCGGCGATCCCGCGCAGACCTCCGCCTGAGCCACCGGGTCCCCGGCCGCCCCGGGGAGTGCGCGCCCGTCCGCTGACGCGCGCTCCCTCGGCGGTGCGGGGGTCAGCCCGCCGGCTGGGGGGAGGACGTCGGGAGGTCCTCCGGGAGCAGCAGGCGCAGGTCCTCCAGTCCGGGGGCGTTCATCGTGCCGATGCGGCGGGCCTGCCGCGTCATCATCGACTCCAGGAGCTGGCGGGCGGTGCGCGCGTTGCCGAAGGAACGGTCGCGGGGGATCAGTTCCACGTAGCGGCGCAGCGCCTCCAGGGTCTCCGGCGGGCAGTCGTAGCCGGAGTTGGTGGCGTACATGTTCATGATGGTGACCAGTTCGTCCGCGGAGTAGTGCTCGAACTCCACGGTGCGGCTGAAGCGGGAGGCCAGGCCCGGGTTGGAGTCCAGGAAGCGCCGCATCTCGGCGGTGTAGCCCGCGGCGATGACGACGACCTCGTCGCGGTGGTCCTCCATCAGCTTCAGCAGGGTGTCGACGGCTTCCTGGCCGAAGTCGGAGCCCGAGCCCTCGGGGGTGAGGGTGTATGCCTCGTCGATGAACAGCACCCCGCCGAAGGCGCGTTCGAAGACCTCCTTGGTGAGCTGCGCCGTGTGGCCCACGTACCGGCCCACGAGGTCGGCGCGGGCCACCTCCACGAGCTGGCCGGTCTTCAGCACGCCGAGGGAGTGCAGCAGGTCCGCATACAGGCGGGCGATGGTGGTCTTACCGGTGCCGGGCGGGCCGGAGAAGATCAGGTGGTGGCTGATCTTCGGGGTGGGCAGGCCGGCGGCGCGGCGCTGCCGGGTGGCCTCCAGCAGGTTCACCAGGTCGGTCACCTCGCGTTTGACGGCGGCGAGGCCGACCATGGAGTCGAGTTCGGCCAGCAGGTCCTGGGAGCTGCGTGCCGAGTCGCCGCCGCTGACCGCCTCGTCGTCGGCGACGTCGGCGGGCAGCAGCAGGGACAGGTCCGCCTCCGCGGGGTTGTCCATGGAGCCGAGCCGGAACGCCTGCCGGTCCACCATCTCCTCGAAGACGCGGCGGGCCGCGCGGCCGTTGCCGAACGTGGAGTCGCGCGGCATCCGCTCGTACAGCCGGGCGAGGGCGTCCAGGGTGCTGGGGTCCAGCTCGTAGCGGTGGGCCTCGCACATGGACTCGGTGATGGTGACCAGTTCCTCCACCGAGTAGTTGGTGAACTCTATGGTGCGGGTGAAGCGGGACGCCAGTCCGGGGTTGGAGCTGAGGAAGGTGTCCATCTGGTCGGTGTAGCCCGCGGCGATGACCACCACGTCGTCGCGGTGGTCCTCCATCAGCTTCAGGAGGGTGTCGATGGCCTCCTGGCCGAAGTCGGCGCCCGAACCCTTGCTGTCGGACAGCAGGGTGTACGCCTCGTCGATGAACAGGACACCGCCGAGGGCCTCGTTGAACGCCTCGGTGGTCTTGATGGCCGTGCCGCCGATGACCTGGGCGACCAGATCGGCGCGGGAGACCTCGACGAGGTGGCCGGAGCGCAGTACGCCGAGGTCGGCGAGGATGCCGCCGTAGAGGCGGGCGACGGTGGTCTTGCCGGTGCCGGGCGGGCCGGAGAACACCAGGTGGCGGCTCATCGGCGGGGCCGGCATGCCGAGGCTGGCGCGGCGCTGGGCGAGCTGGTTGAGGTTGACGAGGGTGCGCACCTGGTGCTTGACGTCGGCCAGGCCGATCAGCGACTCCAGCTCCTCCAGCGGGCTCTCGGGCTTCTTCGGTCCGCCGCCGGCGGGGCCGGATTCGGCGCCGCCCGTGCCGGCGGTCTCGCCCCAGGCGTCGGGGGACGCGTTGCCGCTGCTGTCCAGCCCCTCCACGGTGAGGCGGTCGCTGGGGCGGGACTGCTTGAGGCCGGCGCCGCGGTTGTCGCGCACGGTGCACACGCCCAGGGTGACCTTCTCGGCGGTGTCCACCCGGATGCCGTCACCGGTGTTGGCGGTGACCTGGCACGCCTCCAGGGTGGCCTTGGCGCCCTCGGCGAGCAGGACGCCGTGGGCGCCGGCCTCGGACAGGTGGAGGCGGTGCCCGGTGACCTCGCCGCCGCTCTCCACGTGGAGGCCGGCGGCGGCGCTGGAGCGGATCTCGCAGTCGAGGAGGGTGCCGCGGCCGTCGGCGGCGATCGTGACTCCGGCCAGTGCGGTGTTGCGCACGGTGGTGTCGCGGATCTCCGGGGCGCCGCCGTCGGCGATGCGGATGCCGGTGCCCTCGGTGCCCTCGACGGTGCACCCTTCCAGCCGTCCGCGGCCGTCCTCGGTGACCTCGATGCCGTGGCCGCGTGCGTCGGTGATCCGGGCGCGGCTCAGCAGCGGGTTGGCGTTGGTGCGGACGGAGATGCCGACTCCGGCGGCGTCGATCACCTCCAGCCGGTCGAACTCCGCCGAGGAGCCCTCCATCAGCAGGACGGAGGCGGTCTTGTCGGCGCACTCGCGCACGGTGGTGCCGGTCAGCAGCGGCGCGCTGGAGCCGATCACGCGGATCGCCGGGTCGGTGGCGGAGTCGAATTCGCAGTCCTGGAAGGTGCCCCGGGAGCGTTCGGTGACGGCGAGCCCGTTGCCCTTGGTGCGGGAGGTGACGCAGCGCAGTAGCTCGGGGTCGGCTCCGGAGGACAGGACGATGCCGGGGCCGGAGGTGTCGGTGACGGTGATCTCTTCGAGGGCGGGCCGGGAGCTGCTGGTGACGTACACGCCGACCGAGGTGTCGTGCACCCGGGTGCGCAGCACGTGGGTGGAGCACTTGCCCTCCAGCGCGATGGCGGGCTTCTCGGTGGAGGTCACCTCGCAGTCCTCCACGCGGCCCTGTGCTTCCCCGTTGGCGAGGATGCCGTTGCCCTGGGCGTCGCGTATCCGGCAGCCGCGTACGGTGGTGCGGGCCTGCTCGCCGAGGACGACCGCCGAGGTGCCCAGGTGCTCGAAGACGGAGTCGGCGACGACGCTGCCGGTGGGCGCGGTGTCCACCACGCCGGCGCCCTCGGGGTTGGAGATGCGGCAGTCGCGGATGGCCACCGAACCGCTCTCGCGTGCCAGGACGGCCGTCCAGCCAGAACCCACGACGGTGCAGCCGTCCATGGCCACCTGGCCGCGGGGCGCGTCCACCACGGGCAGGTCCTCGTTGCCGCCGCGCAGGGTCAGATCGGTGAGCATCACCGCGTCGGCGACGAGCACCACGGCGGTGCCCCTGGGCGGGCAGATCTCGACGCTGCCGCGCTCCCCGTCACCGGCGATGGTGATGCGGGTCCGCACCGTCAGGTTCTCGCGGTAGCGGCCGGGCCGCACGCGTATCACCGCTCCTGCGCGGGCCTTCTCCAGGGCCTCGCCGATCGTCCGGAAGCCCTCCGGCTGGTCCGGACCGACCGTGAGCAACTGCCGTGACACGCTGGGACCTCCTTGTTGTGATGCCGCTGCCGGGCCCCTCGAACCCCGGGCCGCGGGGAGGCCGGGGGGAGAGGTACAGGCACGCGATGAAGGCTACGGGAACCGTGGCACCGGCAGCCAGGTGCCTCCGGCACCGATGGCGGAGCCATATCCGGGGTGAAGCGCGGCAGTTCGATCCGTGGTGCGCGTTGACGGGGGACAGTATCCACGCAGTCCACGCGGGGTACGCGGTGCACACGGGCCACACGGTCCGGGCAGTCCGCGCGGATCCCCCGGTTTTCGCACGTGGGGCGGTCCGGCACGTTACCGCGTGGTGATGTCCTGAGCGTATCGTGCGCCCATGCGACGTGCTCGTTCCCCTCACCGCCCGGTGGGGCGTGCGGTGGCCGCCGCTCTGCTGGCCGCCGTCCCGCTGGCGGCCCAGACGCCGCCCGCCGCCGCCGACTCCGTCGAACTGCCCGCTCTGTCGGCCGTCCTGGAGCCGGACAAGCCGTGTGCGCGGGCGTCGGACGAGACGGCACGCGAGGAGACGTGGACCCGGCAGGCGCTGGGGCTCGACCGTTCCTGGTCGCTGGCGGACGGCCACGGCGTGACGGTCGGTGTGGTGGACACCGGGGTCGGCAAGGACATTCCGGCCCTCCAGGACCGGGTCACCGCGGTCGGCTCCGCGGACACCGACTGTGTGGGGCACGGCAGTTTCGCCGCGGGCCTGATCGCCGCCGCGCCCGGGAAGGGCGTGGGGGTGGCCGGGGCCGCGCCGGCGGCCCGCATCCTGGCGGTGCGCGGCACCGACAAGCGCGGCAGGCCGACGGCTCAGCGGCTCGCGGACGGTATCCGGGCCGCGGTCGACGGCGGTGCGCAGGTCGTCTACGTGGGGCGGGCGGTGCCCACCGGCAAGGAGGAGCTGACTGCCGCCGTGGAGTACGCCACGAAGCGGGACGCGCTGGTCGTCGCCCCGTTCGCCCCGGACGCGCTGCCGGTGGACCGCGCCACCGGCGAGACGGAGGAGGCGGCGCCCTGGTACTGGCCCGCGGCGGCGCCCGGGGTGCTGTCGGTCATGGACTACGGCCCCGACGGCACCCGCCCGAAGAACGCTCCGCAGACGGGAGGCGCCGATCTGGCGGCTCCGGGGGACGCGGTGGTCAGCGTGGGTCCCAGCGGCCCGGGGCACTACATCGGGTCGGGGGCCTCGCTCGCGGCGGCGAACGTGGCCGGGGCGGCGGCGCTGGTCCGCTCGCGGCACCCCGGGATGACGGCGGCGCAGGTGTCCCGGCAGCTCGTCACGGCGTCGTACCCGGCCCTTCCGCCGCGGGTGGACCCGTACGGGGCGCTGACCACCGTGCTGACCGACAAGCAGGCTTCCGTGCCCTCCCCGCCGCCTGCGAAGATCCCGCCGGAGGCGTCCCCCCAGCCGCTCAACCGTGCGCTGCTGATCGCGGGCGCGGGCGGCATGCTGGTGGTGCTGGTCGCGGGTGCGGCGGTGGTGATACCGCGTGGCCGGGCCCGGGGCTGGCGCCCGGCGGGCCGGGAGGAGGAGCGCGGCACGGCCGTGTGACCGGCCACGCGCGGGACGTGGCCCCGGGAGCGCCCACCCGTAGGACGTGGGCCGAGGGGAATTCCGGCGCGTCCCGCGGCCGGTGGTCCCCGGGGCGGCACGCCGGACGGAAGCGTGAACTTCCTGTGAACCGGACGCGAACGGCCGCCCGAGTGAGGTGCGGAAAAGCGCGGGCCCGATCACGGGAAATGCAGGATTCCGTCCGTGCCCCGCGAAAAGTACGCATGCGGGATTCTCCGTGAGAAAGGGAACCGCCCCCGGCCAAGGAGCCGGGGGGCGGAACCGTTCGACGGAAGTGACCTCTGGGCGGGCGGATCACGCGTCCGGGTCGTCCATCATCGCCGTCTGCACCTGTGTCGCCTTGCGGCGGGCGACACGGATGGCCCGCCCCGGGTTCATGTTCCTGCCCTTGATGTTGCCCAGCAGAATGCCCTCCGAGGGCGGGCAGGACAGCAGCAGGGCCGGGGTGTTGACCTCCAGCAGCCGTCGCATGAGCATTTCGTTGAGACCGCGACCGGCGCCCGCGGCACTGCGGGTGACGATGATGTGCATGCCGACCTCCCAGCCCATGGCCAGATGGTTGAGCAGCGGGTCGAACGGCGAGTTGCCGATGCCGGCGCCCAGCATGTCGTAGTCGTCGACGAGGATGAACAGACGCGGCCCCGACCACCAGTCGGCCTGCTTCATCCGGCCCGGGGCGATCTCCGGCCCCGGCACCCGGGTCTGCACGGCACGGGCGGCACCGTCGAGGAGGTCCTTGAGTGCCCCCAGCGAGACCGCGTGGCCCAGCCGGTACTCCTCCGGCACGGCTTCGACCAGGTCGCGGCGGTAGTCCACGAGCATGATCCGCGCCTCGGCGGGCGTGTACCGCTCCGTGATGGCCTTGGCGACCAGCCGCAGCAGGTTGGTCTTGCCGCTCTCGGTGTCGCCCACCACGACCAGGTGCGGGCTCTCGCTGAAGTCGTGCCACACGACCGACAGCCGCTCCTGCTCCAGGCCGATCGGCACCCGGAAGTCGCCGCCGGCCGGCGGCAGCTCCCGCACCGGCAGCTTGGTCGGCAGCATCCGCACCCGCGGGGCGTTGGGGCCGCGCCAGCTCTCCTTGACCGCGGCCACCAGGCTCGCGACCCCGTCCGCGAGGTCGTCGGCGGACTCCGCACCGTCGATGCGGGGGAGCGCGGTGAGGTAGTGGAGCTTGCCCTCCCGGGTCAGCCCCCGGCCGGGGATGCGCGGCACGGTGGCGGCGCGGCGGGTGTCGATCTGGGAGTCCATCGGATCACCCATCCGCAGCTCCAGGTGGGTGCCCGCCTGGTCGCGCACGGCGGCGGTCAGCTCCACCCAGCGGGCGGCGGTCACGATGAGGTGGACGCCGTAGTTGAGGCCGCGGGCGGCGATGGAGGCGAAGGTCTGGATGTAGCGGTCGAAGTCCTGGCGGACCGTGGACCAGCCGTCGATGACCAGGAAGACGTCGCCGTGCGGCTGGTCCGCGAACTCGCCCGCGGCCCGGCGGCGGCGGTAGGTGGCCATGGAGTCGATGCCGTGGTCGAGGAAGAACCGCTCGCGGTCCGCGAGCAGCGCCGTGACCTCGGAGATCACCCGGCTCACCCGCTCGGAGTCCAGCCGCGCCGCGACACCGGCGGTGTGCGGCAGGTCGGCGAGCTGCGCCAGGGTGCCGCCGCCGAAGTCCAGGCAGTAGAACTGCACCTCGCGCGGGGTGTGGGTGAGGGCCAGCGCGGTGAGGATCGTCCGCACCATGGTGCTCTTGCCGCTCTGCGGGCCGCCGACGACGGCGACGTTGCCGCCGACGCCGGACAGATCGACGGTCAGCAGGTCGCGGATCTGCTCGAAGGGTTTGTCGACGATGCCGACGGGCACCGTCAGCCGCCCGCGCATCGGCCAGTCGACGGTGGTCAGGCCCAGTTCCGGATGGGGGGTCAGCGGCGGCAGCACCTGGTCGAGGGTGGCGGGCAGGTCCAGCGGCGGCAGCCACACCTGGTGGGCGGGCGGGCCGGCGCCGATCAGCCGTTCCACGGCGACGGACAGCAGGGTGTCGCCGGTCTCCTCCTCCGGCTCCGGCTCGGGCTCCGGGAGGTCGGGTACCTGACGGGGTACCACGTAGCTCGCCGTCCACGGCACGGTCTGGCTCGCCACCCGGGCCTGGTTGGCCCGGCTGCGGCGCTGCTGGTAGGGGCCGGAGACGTAGGCGGCGCGGAACCGGGTGAGTGCCTCCACACCGGACTTCAGATAGCCGCTGCCGGGCTGCGGCGGCAACTGGTAGGCGTCGGGGACGCCCAGCACGCCGCGGCTCTCCATGGCGGAGAAGGTGCGCAGACCGATGCGGTACGACAGGTGGCTCTCCAGCTGGTGCATCCGCCCCTCGTCCAGCCGCTGCGAGGCGAGCAGCAGATGGACGCCGAGGCTGCGTCCGAGCCGTCCGATCATCACGAACAGCTCCATGAACTCGCGGTGCGCGGAGAGCAGTTCGCTGAACTCGTCGACGATGACGAACAGGCTGGGCAGCGGCTCCAGCGGGGTGCCCGCGGCCCGCGCCTTCTCGTAGTCCAGCGCGGAGGTGTAGTTGCCGGCCGCACGCAGCAGCTCCTGGCGGCGGATCAGCTCGCCGTGCAGGGCGTCCTGCATACGGCCGACCAGCGCGGCCTCACCTGCCAGGTTGGTGATGACCGCGGAGACGTGGGGCAGTTCGTCCAGGCCGAGGAAGGTGGCGCCGCCCTTGAAGTCCACCAGGACGAAGTTGAGGGTTTCCGAGGAGTTCGACAGCGCGAGGGCCAGCACCAGGGTGCGCAGCAGTTCGCTCTTGCCGGAGCCGGTTGCGCCGATGAGCATGCCGTGCGGGCCGGTGCCGCCCTGTGCGGACTCCTTGATGTCCAGTTCGACGGGGCTGCCGTCGGGGCCGACCGCGATCGGCACCTTGAGCCGGTTGGACCCGGTGCTCTGCTGCCAGAGGGTCTGCGGGTCGTGCCGGTACAGGTCGGAGATGCCCAGCAGGGTGGTCAGTTCGACGTCGGAGGAGAGCGGTTCGGAGGAGTCGCCGCCGCCCATGCCCATCCGGTAGGGGGCCAGCCGCTTGGCCAGCGCCGTGGCACCGATCGTCCCCAGGGTGTCGGGGCGGCCGAGCCGGGTGGTCTGCTCCTTGCGTTCGCGGTCGGTGCGGACCAGCTCGAAGGAGTCCTCGCTGACGTCGAACCGCAGCGTGACCCGCCCCGGCCGCCAGCTGAGCGCGCCGGTGAGGTCCAGCACCACGGCGTTGCGGAAGCCGGCCCCGTCCACCCGGTGGCGGGCCGGCACGGTGCCGCCGTCGAGCACGATGACGGTGAACGGTTCGTCACGACCGGGTGGCGCTTCGGGGTCGAACGTCGGCCGTTCCATGAATTCGGCGCCGAGCAGGTCCTCCAGCTCGTTGAAGGCCGACACGAACATCCGGGCCGGGCCGGCTCCGTCGTTCTCCTGCGGATGGAGGTTGTGCGGGAGCCACTTCACCCATTCCCAGTCGGCCCGTCGCTCGTCGGAGACGCACAGGGCGACCCATACGTCGTCGGGGGCGTGGAAGGTGACGAGCTGCGCCACGATCGCGCGGGCCAGGGAGCGTATGCGCTCCTCGTCCCCGCGGAACAGCACCCGTGCCCAGGCCCGCAGATAGATGGCGATGGGCTGTTCGGGAACGGTGGAGTAGGCCCGGATGAAGCTGCGCAGGGCGTGCGCCGACAGCGGCTCCAGGTCCTCGACGGGGGTGGTGGCGGTGGGGGTCAGCCGCAGGCCCAGTTTCTGGTCCCCGACCGCGACGCGTATCTCGCCGAAGTCCTCGTCCTGCGGCCGGCGTTCCCACAGCCGCGTGGTGCCCGCCAGCTGCCACAGTGCGCCGGGCGGCGGATGCCGCCACGCGAGCGCTTTCTGCTGGTCGACCACCGCATTGCGGACCTTGCGCCGAATTTGTGTCAGGTAGCGCAAATAGTCGCGGCGTTCACCCTTCAGTCGCTGTTTGCGCTCGCTCGCCTTTCGCATCATCTGGCCGAGCATCATGGCCGCCGACGACAGCACCATCAGGCCCATCGCCAGATACATGAAATGGCTGCTGCGGCCACCGCTCATACCGGGTCTCATCAGCATGAGCATCATGGAGACCGACATCAGCGCCATGGGCAGATAGGTCCAGACGGCGGAACTGTCCGGTACCACCTCGGGCAGTGTGGGAGGTTCCTGGAGCTTCAGTTCGCCGTCCGGCATTTCGGGGCCGCGCCGACGCGCCGGTCGGCGGAACAGGACCACACTCAACGAAAGGTCTCCTCACGGGCGGGGCAACATCGGGGGAACGCCCTCGGTCCGTGGGCGCATCGACGCGTCCGCACTGACGACCGGAAATGCAACTTTGCATACCCGGTATACCAGTTCCCGGACCAGGCAAGTAATGTGCACCCATCCGGAGACGTTTGGACACACGCATGTGATGGCGTTTCGACGAAGTCACCCTCCCGCATCACTTCGTGGTCGACGGAACCTCGGGAACCCCCGTGCAGACCCCCGGAAGAAGCGTGAGCCAGCCCGATGACCGACAACCAGGTGGCCGGCCTGTGCCGTCTGACCGTACGTGCGCCGACCAGGAGCATGGACCTCGCGGTCCCCTCCGATGTGCCGGTGGTCGATCTGCTGCCCGCCGTCCTCGCCTACGGCGGCGACGACCTCGCGGAGAACGGCATCGACCACGGCGGGTGGGTGCTGCAACGCCTCGGCGGCGAGCCGATGGACGAGGAGCGCACCCTCGACTCCTACGACCTGCGCGACGGTGAGACGCTCTTCCTCCGGCCGCGCATCGACGCCCTCCCCGAGGTCCACCTCGACGACCTGGTGGACGGCATATCCACCACCATGCAGGAGCGGCCCCACGGCTGGAGCGCACTGGCCAGCACCCGGCTGCTGCGCGGCTTCGCCGTCACCGCCCTGCTCGCGGGCGCGGTCATCCTCGCCCTGCCCGGCGGCTCCTCGGGACTGCGCGCCCTCGCGGCAGCCGCCGCCGGACTGCTGCTGATAGCCGGCGCCGGCTCGGCCAGCCGCGCGGTCGGTGACGCCGCCGCCGGCGCCGCCCTCGGCATCATGGTGGGCCCCTACCTAGCCCTCGCCGGCTGGCTGCTGCCCGGCGGTGACCTCGGCGGCCCGCACAGCCACGAAGTGCTCGGCGCCCGGCTGCTGGCCGCCTGCGCCGCGGGTGCCGGCGGCGCGATCGTCGCCCTCGCCGCCGTCGCCGCCTTCGCGGCACTCTTCCTCGGCCTCGCCGTCGTCATGGTCTTCGGCACCCTGGCCGGCGCCCTCATGGTCGTCACCGACCTGGGACCGTCCCACGTGGCGGGCATCCTGGCCCTGGTCGCCGTCCTGCTCGGGGCGTTCGTCCCCTCCCTCGCCTTCCGGATGTCCGGATTGCGGATGCCGCCGCTGCCGACCAACGCCCAACAGCTCCAGGAAGGCATCGAGCCGCACTCCACCTCCGTGGTCTCCGCCCGCGCGGTGCTCGCCGACGGCTGGATGAGCTCGCTGTACGGGGCGGTGGGCGCGGTGTGCGCGGTCTGTCTCGCGGTGCTCACCCACGAGGGCGAGCTCCCCGAGATCATCATGTCGGTGGTGCTCGCGCTGCTGCTGTTGCTGCACGGACGCGGCCTGGGCAACGTCTGGCAGCGGCTCTCCCTCTTCGTCCCGGGGGCCGGCGGACTGCTGATGCTGGTCCTCTTCAGCGCCGTGACCTACTCGCCCGACAGCAGGCTGCTGCTGGCGGCGAGTCTGCTGGCGGCCACCGCGGGCATCATCATCGCCTCGTGGACCGTGCCCGGCAGGCGACTGGTCCCGTACTGGGGCCGGGCGGCGGAGATCCTGCACTCCGCGACCGCGATCGCCCTGCTGCCGCTGTCCTTGTGGGTGCTCGGCGTCTACAGCGCCCTGCGCGGACTGAACGGCTGACGGCCCGAACCGGAGGAACGCACAGTGCAGTCCAAGCGCGACCAGGTCCAGGCCCACATGTTCATCATGGGGCGGCTCACCTCGGGCATGCTGCGCGCCGACCCCGACGCCCCCGAGAGTCCCCAGGGCAGAACCAACCGCGGCGTCGCCATCAGCGTCATCATCGCCCTCCTGATCGCCGCGGGCTCCTTCGTCTTCGGGCTGCTCAAGCCCGGTACGAAGAACTCCTGGCGGGCGCAGGGCACGCTGGTGGTCAACAAGGACACCGGGGGCCGCTACCTCTACCTCGACGAGCGGCTGCGTCCGGTGCGCAACTACACCTCCGCGCGGCTGCTGCTCGGCGCCGACATGAAGACCGCCTCCGTCGGCAGCAACTCACTCAAGGGCACCGCGCACGGCGCACCCGTGGGCATCCCCGGCGCCCCCGACGACCTGCCGGCCGGCGACGCCCTGTCCACCGGCCCGTGGCAGGTGTGCTCCGCTCACGGCGACGGCCGGACCGCCACGGCGCTGGCCGTCGGCAAGGACATCGGGGGCAGGGGCCTGGGCCGCTCTGAGGGGCTGCTGGTCACCGGACCCGACAAGGCCCAGTACCTGGTGTGGCAGGGCAGCAAGCTGCGCCTGGACGTGGCCGGCGGCGCCCGCGAAGCGCTCGGCTACGGGTCTCGCGGCTCGCTCCCCGTCTCCGCGGCGCTGCTCAACTCGCTGCCCCCGGGCCCCGACCTGGCCGCCCCCGACGTACCGCAGCGCGGACGCCCCGGCCCGACGTTGGGCGGCGGCAAGACGCGGATCGGCCAGGTCTTCCGGGCGTCCGCGCCCGGTGGCAGCGCCCGCTACTACGTGCTCCACAAGGAGGGGCTGGCCCCCGTCAACGCCACCGTGGCGGCGCTGTTGCTCGGCGACCCGGAGACCAAGAAGAAGGCGTACGCGGACGGTGCGGTCAACGCCGTGCCCGTGGGCGCCGACGCCGTGATCGGGCACCTGGCGCCCGGCGCTGAGGGCGGGGACACCCGCACGGACCTGCCCGCCAAGCCGCCGAAGGCCGTCGCGCCGGGCCCCGGGGAGTCCCCTTGCGTGGGCGTCCGCTCGGACAAGGACGGCACGAGGGTGAGCGTGGCCCTGGCTGACCCTGACAGCATCGGGCGCGCCGCTCAGGCCACCTCGGAAGGGCTGACACCGGCCTGCACGACGGTCAACCGGATCGTGGTGCCGCCGGGCGGCGGTGCGCTGGTCCACGCACTGGGCGCGGGCGGCACGAACGTGGGCAGCACCGTCTACCTGGTGACGGACAACGGCGTGAAGTACCGGGTGCCGACGGCCGACGCCCTCGAAGCGCTGGGCTACAACGCCAAGCAGGCGCAGCGGCTTCCCTCGTCCCTGCTGTCGATGCTGCCCACGGGCCCGGACCTGACGTCCTCGGCGGCCAAGGCCGGCCGGGCGAAGGCAGTAACTCCGCCGTGTGGTCCGGGCAACGAGAAACCTGAGAACCAAGTCGAGCGCTGACGCATCCAATCCATCGGCATATCGACATCTGAGGAAGATTTGAGGAACGTCGAGGACGCATCGTCATCGGCCAACCGCCGTCTGTACGCAGGAGTATGACGCAACCTCGGCTTAACCGCCTTGTTGCCGGTAGGCGTTGCCCGCGTATGACGATCCTCATACCATCCTTGTTCGAACAAGCAACTGGATGACGGTGCATCCGCATCCTGTGACGCAAGCCGCGCCAGGAATCGGGCCTGGCGGTGAGAATCCACCGGAAAGGGGCAGGCTCATGTCGGGCATGCAGCGGGCAGAGGAACAGGCGACACGGAACGGCATCCAGGCCCTCGAGATGGCCTTCTCGGCCGTCCAGAGCCGTCGTCAGGAAGTCGAGGACACCAAGCACGGCTTGGTGTCGGCCCTCCAGGGCAGCGACGGCCGTGCTTACCAGAGACTGCTCGACTCCTGGGACGAACACGCGGAGATCATCTCGGTGAACCTCCAGGCCATGATCGACCAGCTCAACCAGACCCTGCGCGACCAGGGGCTGACCCAGGGTGCGTCGAACGAGGCCATCAACGAGGCGTACAACCAGTCGCAGACCATCTTCGACAACCTGATGGGCAGCACCGCCGGCAAGTGACCGTGCGGGCCGGTCCCCTCCGGCCCCCCGCGGATGAGTTCACCGCAAGAACCAACCCCCGACAGCCATCCAGCGAGACGAGGTCACCGATGTCGGAAAACATGTCTGATGGATACATCTTCGTCAGCTACAGCCACGTGGACAACGCGGTCGAGGAGATGCGCCTCGCGACGCGTCAGATCAGCAAGATCATCGCGGATCTGAACGACGAGCTCCAGCCTCTGAAGAACTCCTGGGAAGGTGACGACCGCAGGGTCTACGACCGGAAGCAGGCCGCGTGGAACAACGCCGTCCACAACATGGGCCAGTGGCTCGAAGACAATGCGAAGACGCTGGACCACATTCGTGAGCTCTACACGAAGAATGAGCAGAAGCAGGCGCAGAGCTGGCAGGAGGTCAGGTCCGGTCGCTGACCCGGCATTGTTGGGGCGGCCGTTCCACACCACCATGTGGGGCGGTCGCCCGTTTCTCGTCATCCTGACCGTGCGCGGAGAGAGGCAAGGACATGGCCGAGGGAAATCAGCCCGCGACGCAGCTCAACAAGGAATGGCTCCAGAATTTCAAGAACCATGACATCGCGGCCTTCCGGGACCTGCTCAAGGCGATCTCGGAGGACGGCGAGAACCCCATGGCTCCCGCCATGAAAACTCTCAACAACAAGGACGCGCCCATTCCCGGCCTTCCCTTCGGCACGCCCGTACCGCTCGCGATCGGGAATCTCGCGGGTGACGAGAGTACCCACGGGAAGAAGGTGAACGAGTCCGTGGTGGAGATGGTGCAGGTACTCGACGGCATCATCAGCAGCCACATGGACCTGTTCAAGGACATCGAATCCGCCCTTGAGGAGACCATCGACACCCTCTTCAAGACGCAGGGGCAGAGCCTGGACGCCATCGACGGCCAGAAGCTGTTCGACATCTTCGAGGACGAGGACGTCGAGGCCGACCTCACGACGCCGCCGGACGAGGAGAGCAGTGGCGGCGGAGGCGACGACGATGACGACGACTAGCCACTGACCCCGCCCCGTCGGGCGGCTGCCTTATCGCCTGTTGTCCCGGCTGCGCCGCCCCCGCTCGATGATCCCCCGCTGATGGAGTCCCGCCATGGCCGAAGAGAAGCCTGACAAGACCGAGTACGACGACTACTGGGCGAAGGCCATCACGCTCTTCACGGGGTACGAGCCCCCGCCGAGGAGTTCCCTCTTCGACGAGATCGTCGGCAACCACGGCATCAAGCAGATGAGGGTCGAGGTCACCAAGCAGGGCAGCGTCGAGTCCGTCACCGGGCACGAGTACGACTGGATGGTGGACAACGCCGGCTGGGACATCCAGAACACCGACTTCGTCATCCCCTTCTACACCGCGGGCGGTTACGAGGGAGTCACTTACTACAAAGCGCGGTTCACACTCATCGGTGCCAAGATCGCGGACGGCAAGCCGGTGGGCGGCGAGGTCGTGGGGGGTGAAATCAAGAGCGCCTACGGCAAGGAGCTCGAGGACGGCCATTTCAAGCCGAGCGACGACGGCCCGGTCTGGAACACCCTCGCGCTGACCCAGTACTCCTACGGGACCGGACACGCGCTGCACGACCTGCTGGAGAAGGAGAACGGAACCCTCGGCTACAGCTGGGGCGGTGCCGACCCGATCGACATCACCAAGGGTGTCCGTCTCCAGTCGTTCGACATGGTGGCGGAGTCCTTCGACCGGGTGGCGAGGTTCTTCTACAACAGCAAGAACACCATGGACGAGTGGCTGGCCCGCGTGGGCACCGAGCAGAACGACGCGTGGCTCGGTCAGGCGGCCGGTGTCTTCTGGGACCTCATCCATGAACTCAGGCGGCGGTACGACCACTACGCCGACGACATGGAAGCCACGGCGACAACCTCGAAACCGGGCAATGCGCTCAGGTCCGCCGGTGCCGCGCTGAAGAAGGAGGCCGAGTACCTTCGCGACAAGTGGGACTACTGGAGCCTCTACGAGGGCAACCCGCTGCGGTGGCTGGTCGATCTGCTGTCTGAGATCGCCGACAACTCCTGGTACAACAACCTCACGCAAGTGGACGCCGACTACATTCCCGGCGTCTACAGCGCCTATGGCAGCACCCCCGGCCACTGGACCTACACCCCCACCTCGGACTTCACCTCGGACGCCATCGACCGGAACAAGAAGTCCCACGGCCCGATGACCGAGCTGGACACCTGGAAGAACGTGGGGGACGAGGCGGTCGCCCGCTGGGAGAAATCGGTCAAGGAGAAGCTGATCGACCCGGCCGAGACGGCGCTGCGGAATCTGGCCACCGCGTGGGGCACGTCCCACTTCGACCTCGGCTCCATCAGCACCAAGAGCGACAAGGGGCTGGAGGAATCCTTCAAGGAGGACAAGACCGAGAAGGAGAAGAAGGACGCCGAGGACAAGGCGGCGAAGGACAAGGCGGACGCGGACGCCAAGTACGAGAAGGACAAGAAGGACGCCGAGGAGAAGGCGGCGAAGGACAAGGCGGACGCGGACGCCAAGTACGAGAAGGACAAGAAGGACGCCGAGGAGAAGGCGGCCAAGGAGAAGGCCGAGGCGGACGCGAAGTACGAGAGGGACAAGAAGGAGGCCGAGGAGAAGGCGGCCAAGGAGAAGGCCGAAGCCGAGGCCAAGCAGGCGGAGATCGAGCGGAAGCAGGAGGAGAAGGAGAAGGCGGCCGAGGCGAAGGCCGAGGCGAAGGAGAAGGAGCAAGAGGCCAAACAGGCCGAGATGGAGCGGAAGCAGGAGGAGAAGGAGAAGGCGGCCGAGGCCAAACAAGCGCAGGCCGAAGCCAAGCAGGAGGAGATCCGCCAGGCGCAGGAGGCCAAGCAGGACGCCTACCAGCAGAAGCAGGAAGAGGCGCAGAAGCAGGCCCAGGCGTTCCAGATCCAGCAGGCGAACCAGCAGCGGGCGGAACAGAACCGGCGGGAGAAGGAGCAGGAGAAGAAACAGGCGGAGGCCGAGGCGAAGCAGGAGCAGATCCGCGCAGAACAGGAGGCCAAGCAGGACCAGATTCGCGCGGAGCAGGAGAAGAAACAGGCGGAAGCCGAGGCCAAGCAGGAGCAGGTCCGCGCAGAACAGGAGAAGAAGCAGGAGGAGATCCGCGCCGAGCAGGAGAAGAAGCAGGAGGAGGCGCAGCAGAAACAGGAGGAGATCCGCCAGGAGCAGGAGCGGAAGCAGGAGGAGAAGGAGAAGGAGGCAGAGGCCAAACAGGCGCAGGCCGAGGCCAAGCAGGAGCAGATCCGCGAGGAGCAGGAGAAGAAGCAGGACCAGATCCGCGCGGAGCAGGAGAAGAAGCAGGAGGAGTATCAGCAGAAGCAGGACCAGGTCCGCGCCGAGCAGGAGGCCAAACAGGACCAGATCCGCGAGGAGCAGGAGAAGAAGCAGGAGGAGTATCAGCAGAAACAGCAGCGGCTCAGCCGTCAGCTCAACGGTGGCGATCTCAGCCATCTCACGCATGACGGCGGCGGACTGGGACAGCACCTGAGTCCCGACATCTCGGGGCCGGTCAACGGCGACGACTCACTGACCAACCCCGACGGCAGCACCTCCCACCTGGACTCTCAGGGCCGGGTCGTGACGGAGTACCCCGACCGCAGCAAGGTCGTGGTGGACCCGCACACCCAGATGGCCACCGTCACCAGGCCGGACGGCAGCTCGTACTCCGGACCGCTCAACGCCGGTGACCTGCTCAACGGCCCCGGCGGCAGCACCGTCCACCTGGACCCGCAGGGCCAGGTCGTCACCGAGTACCCCGACGGCAGCATCTCGCGGGTGGACCCGGACACCGGCGCCACCTCGATCACCAGCCCGGACGGCACGACGACCACGGGCTACCTCAACGACCCCGACAGCGCCTTCCCGGACTACAGCCCCGGCTCTCACCAGCTCAACGGCGGCCACTACGGCTCCTTGAACACCCCCTCCTACGACTACGGCGACCCCTCCTACGAGGAGGAGCTGTACGACGACTCGCCCTACCGCGAGCCGTCCCTGGGTGGTGGCTCCGGCGGCGAGGCGCAGAGCATGGGCCGCGGCACCCCGCTCAACAGCGGTCCGCTGCCCGCCGGTATGGTCGGCGGCGCGGGTATGGGCGGCATGCCCATGGGGGGTATGCCGATGGGCGGTATGGGCGGCATGGGCGGAGCGGGCGGCAAGGGCAGCGACGGTCCCTCGGAACGCGTCCGCAACGTCATCGACACCGGCGAGGTGGTCAGCAACCGCCGTCCCGGCGCGGCTCCGCGTGCCAAGGGAGGCTACGAGGAGCGGCAGACCGTCAGCACCAGCGGCGCCAACCCGTTCCTGCCGCCGATGGGCGGCGCCGGCGGCCCCGGGCAGACGGAGACCGAAAGTAGCGACCGCGAACGCGAGGTCTGGGAACCGGAGGACGACGACGTGTGGGGCACCGATGAGGGCGGGGCGCCGGCGGTGATCGGACGTTAGCTCCCAGCCGAGGTTTTGTGCTGGTCGCAGCGGGTGTCCGAGGCGTCACCGAGAGGTCGGGAGGTGGCTTTGCCGCCCGCCGTGCAGCACTATGGCAATCTCTTCTCTTTGAACAGGAGTTCTGTTGTCCGAGCCGTTGCAGGAGCGCATCAACCAGGCCATGGCCGAACTTGAGGCCACCCAGGCCGCTGTCGCGCGGGCGCAGGCGGATCTGAGTCAGGCCTCCGCGACGGTGCGTTCCAAGGACCGTGTGGTGGAGGCGACCGTCGGACCGCAGGGCGAGTTGACGGGGCTGAAGTTCGTCGACAACAAGCACCAGAACATGACGGGACCTCAACTGGCCGCCTCGATCATGGAAGCGGTCCAGCAGGGGCGGGCGCAGATGGCGCAGCGGGTGATGAACACCTTCGCGCCCTTCACCCGGCCCGGCCCCGAAGGATCGGTCCGCCGCGGACTGGACCTCGACTGGAACCGGATCTTCGGCTCGGCGCTCGACGGCGGCAACCAGAACGGTGCCCGCCGCTCGGGCCGCAACCGGCTGCGCGACGAGATCGACGAGGACATCGACTGAGCGAGGAAGGGAAGGGCCAGTGAGCGGTTATCACAACAACTACCAGGCGGACCCAGTCGGGCTGCGGGAGACGATCCAGCAGCTGGACGGGCTCGCTGGTGTGCCGACGAAGATGCGCACCGATTTCGAGCGCACGGTGCAGGCCACCAGCGGCTGGAACGGCGTGGACGACGACTTCCACGACAAGACGGAGGACCAGGACAAGCAGCAGATCGAGAGCTGCCGGGCAGTGATCGACTCTCTGGGGGAGCTCCTCACCGGATTGCAGTCGGCGGTGCGGCAGAGCCTGGGCAGTATCGAAGACGTCCAAAAGACGGTCCAGGACGAGATCCACAACGCCCAGGCGAACGTCGGCAACTACGACGACAGCGGTGACCACGGGAAGCGCTGAATGTTCGACATCGAGTATCCCGAAGAAGTCAGCGAGATGCTCTTCGTCCTGATCGGCGAGAAGCCGCTTCAGGCGAAGGCCGGTCTGGCATGGGATAGTCGGAACGCGTACACCGACCTCGCCGCCGGAATGCGCGACCTCCGATTCGAGATTCTCGACTCGATCGAGCGGGGCAAGCGGTATCTTCCGCCGAATGTCGCCGATGCCTACGAACAATCTCTTTCTGGGCTGGTGAACCGCAACGGGAACGACACCCTCCAGCAGTTCATCGGCCAGCTGGAGATATTCACCGACGACCGGGGCAAGGCCTCCGTCCAGATCCAGCAGGCCCACTTCGAGATCATCATGGAGGTCTTCTGGCTGATCCTGGAGCTGGCGCTCCTGGAGGCGATCGCCGTCTTCACCGGTGGTGCCTCGGTCTCGGAGATGATCCTGGCCCGGATGCGGGCCAGGCTGGCGATCCTTTTCGCGATCGACCGGCTTCTGCGGTACGTCCAGGCGTTCCCCTCGCTGTCCGAGGCGTTCGAGGAGGCCATCCAGAATCTGGCCGCCCAGCTGCTGACGATGACGATCAACGCCCCGGAGGTCGGGGCCGACAAGGTCAACTGGAAGGACGTCGGCCTCTCCGGGGCTGTCGGCGGACTTGCCGGATTCTTCATCGGCCACTTGGCGAAAGGGGCGTTCAACCTCAAGAACCACCTGTCGAACTACTTCAAGACCAACTTCGACAAGGACATCTTCGGCAAGTTCGAGATCCGCTTCAACAATCCGTTCACCCGGCACAACGCCAACAACGCGGCGTACGACCTTCCCTCGTCCTTCGTGGCCGAGGGCGCCGGTGAGACCGCGGCCGTGGCGGTCGTGCTCCAGCAGGGGGACGCGATGTCCGCCCTCGGGGCCGGCCTCAGCGGGGCGTCCGGACTCTTGATGGCGAAGCCCCTGGAGCAGGGCTACCACGGCATCCACAAAAAGCTCTACCCCGACGGCAATCTGTTCACCAAGTTCCAGCAGAACAGCTCGCAGATCCTGCTGGACCGCCTCAGCAGGGAAGCCGGAGGCGGTTCCGGGACCACCACCACAGACTCCGCGGCGACCAAGTTCACACCCCCGCCGACGTCCGCCACACCGCCCTCGACGGTGGGCAACACACCCGTGCCGCCCCCGCCCGTCGTCACCCCGCCGTCGACACCGCCGCCCCCGACGCCCGTCACCAGCGGCGACCCCGGCACCACGACCACCGACAACGGCTACGAGTCGGACGATTCCGATGTTTCGTCCTCGCCGAGTGTCTTCGACACCCCGGACACCTCGGACACCGAGTCGCTGTCGGACGCCGACTCCGTCTACTCCGACACCTCGGTGACAACCGCCTCGACGCTGCCGACGAACATGCCGCTGACCGGAAATGGCACCGGCACCGGGGGCAGCGCGCACCTCAAGTCACCGGACCACCTCAAGTCCCCTGAGTACCTGAACGGGTCGGTGACCTACGACGACCCGACGGTCATGAACGTCGCCGACCCCGGCCTGTCGGACACCTCGGACGGCAGCCTCCCGCCGGTGTTGAAGGGGATGTCCCCGACGGCTCCGGGCACCGCGACGGACAACCTCAAGACCCCGAACTCCCTGCTCGACCCTGCCGCACTCGACGCGTCGGGTGGCCTGAACACGCCCGGTGCCCTGAACGTGCCCGGCGCCCTGAACGGCGCGACCGGACTGGGCACCCCGGGCGGAGTCAACACACCGGCCGGCCTCAACGCCCCCGGCCACACCGGCAGTCCGCCCTCCGTGCCGACCGTCTCGCAGCAGGACCCGAAACTCACCGGCACCGACCAGCCCGATGCCGGACACCGGAACAACGCCGGCCAGCAGAGCAACGCCGGCCAGCAGAGCAACCCCGGCCAGCAGAACGGCACCCCGGCGAACACCCCGGGAGGGCAGACCGCTCCGCACGCGCCGGGGACCAACACCCCCGGCGCCCAGCGCCAGGCCGACCTCGCCCAGGCCCGCACCGCGTACGCCGACGCGCTCTCCTCGTACGCCGACGCCACCCGCGCCGTCGAGGAGCCAGCCGACGGCACCGACTCCGCCGCGGCGCTCGACGAGGCCCGGGCCCGCGCCCAGCAGGCGCACGGCGACCTGATCGACGCCGCTGCCCGACTCCGTGACCTCGGCGTCCCGCCACACGCCACAGCACCCGACGGCACCGGCCACACTCCGCCCCAGGTCCACCGGGACGGCACTCAACGCGCGTGGATCGCGCAGCAGCTCACCACCGAGGACCTGCCGGAGGCCCTCGCCCAGGACCTGGCGAAGCTGCACGCCCCGGACGCCCTCGTCAGCCCGGCGGCCCTGCGCGAGGCGGGCATCACCCCGGATGCGGTAAGGCACTCGGCGGTGCGCGACGGCGACCCCGTATCCGTCGCCGCGCTCGATCCGGTCGACCAGGCACGCTGGCTGATGGCGCAGCCCGGCCCTTGGCCGGTGGTGCTGGAGACCGTGGCGGCCAACGCGTCCCTGCGGATGTGGGAGGGGGCGTACGCGGACTTCAAGAGCGCGGCGCTGAACGGCGATCCGCGCCCGACGACGGCTCCGCAGCAGACCACGACGGACACCGCCGGGGCCCGCAGCGCGACACCCCAGACCACCTACACGCCGCAGCCCACCGAGGCGGACGTGGACCGGGCCTGGGACACGGCCGTCGCCCTGGTGCTGCCGCCGACGTCGGCCCCCGTCCTGGCCGACTCCCGCAACGCCGGGGCCCCCTACCGGGACGCCGTGCGGCAGGTCGCCGACCATCTGCTGACGAACGGGCCGGACGCGCCCTCCGGCGTCACGCTCGCCACCTCGCTCCGCGCCGCCCTCGGACTCGGCCCCGTCGCCCCCGTCCGTACGGCGTCGGCCACCGAGCCGTCGGCCCCGCTCCCGCCGGCCCCCACCGTCACCACCTCCGGCGACCTCCCGTCCGTCCCGACGACACCCACCCCGGCCCGGCCCACCACCACGACCACCACGCCCGACGCCGACCCCGGCCCGGCTCCCGCACAGGCCGCCGAGACCGTCTCACGTGACGTACCGCCCACGTCCGACACGCTCCCCGCTCAGGACACACGCCCCGCGCAGGACACGCCCCCGGCCGAGGACACCCCCGCCGCGAAGGACGTCCCCGCTCCCGCCGTGTCCGTGGACCCCGTGGCGGAGCTGGCATCGCGGCTGCCCACGATGGCGAAGGCCGACCGGGCCCGGGAACTGTCGCTGCTCCCGCCCGCCGACCGCGAGCGCCTGGCGTCCGACCCCGCACTGGTGGAGGCGCTGCGGCAGACGCTTCGGCCCGCCGACTTCGCCGAGACCGCCGCCCAGTTGATGGTGCAGGTCCCCGCAGGGGTGGACCAGCCGGTCTCGGCGCGGCACGAGGTCCAGGCCCAGGTCGCCCGCATGCTGCGCGACCCGGATGTGGCGGCGAATCTGCTGAAGGAGGGCGCACGCGTCGCCGTGGTGCCCAAGGGCGAGGCGCTCACCACGCTGGACGCGTTCCGTCACCTCGCGGGAGCCCGGTCACCCGACGGGCGCCCCTGGGAAGAGGTGCGCGGCGCAGCGACCCGCACGGCAGGGGTGACGGAGGAGAACCTGCTCGGCGAGGTGACCTCCGTGCGGACGGAGCGGCGCTCGCAGCCGGAGGGCTACTCCTCGACGACGCACGAGGTGGCCCACCTCGTCCACCAGTACGGACTGACCGACGCGGACAAGCAGCTCGTCCACGACATCTACCAGGCCAAACTGGGCCAGGGGGACGCCGCGGTCTGGCCGGACGGCCCGCTGCACGACCCCTCAGGCAAGCGCAGGAAGCCCAACTACTCGTCCCTCAACGAGTACGAGTTCTTCGCCCAGCTCACCAATGCCTATCTGGGCACCAACGCGGGCCGCGACGGGTACACCAGGCAGTGGCGGAACAACGGCGCCGCCTGGGTCCGGCAGCACGAGAAGGCGCTGCTGCCGCTGCTGGAGCGGCTGTACGGGCCCGACCCCGAGGCCGTCCACGCGCGGCCCGCCAACCAGCTCGCCGGGCCCCGGAAGGAGAACTGGGTCTTCGAGGGCTTCCGGGCGTTCTGGGACCGTGCCGAGGGCACCCACCAGCCGCAGCCCCACGCGCTGGCACCCGTGCCCGAGCCCGACGCCGTGCCCGGGGCCACCGCCGCGACGGCGGACGCCACACCGGCGGACACCACTGCGACGAACGCCCTGCCTTCGCCGCCGGCGAACCGGCGGGACGGTGAGCAGCACCTGGAGTCCATATCCCGGAACACGTTCGGTGCCGACGCCGCCTCCGATCCGTCGTCCACCGCCGACACGACCCCCGCCGCACCGGCCCTCTCGGCGCCGCTGTCCCCGGCCGGGGTCACCGCGCTGGCGGCCCGACTGGACGCGGACCGGGTGCGCACCGTGCCGGTCGGCGACCCGCCTGCGGCGCCCGCCCCGGCGGCGCAGACCGCTCCACCGGCCGCCACCACGCAGCAGGCCGGCACCACGCAGCAAGCCGCCACCGCGCAGCAGGCCGCCACCATGCAGGAGGCCGCCACCACGCAGCAAGCCGCCACCACGCCGCTTGCCGCCCCGCCCGCGGCCTCGCCGTCCTCCGGGCCCTCCGTGCTGCCCACGTCGGACATGGTGACCTTCGACGGGCAGTCCGCGACGGTCTCCCCTGCCCGGGAGGCGGCCGTCGAGCGGCTGGCCTTCCGTACGGCGCAGACGGGAGTGCGCAACAAACGCGCGTGGCTGTCCAAGAGCCCGGTGGTGATCACCGCGCACGGCACGGGGCCGCTCGCCCAGCAGCGGGCCGATGCCGTGGCCGCGCTCTTCAGGCACCACCTCGGCCGTGCGCTGACCACGCTCGGCGCGGGCACCAAGGGGCCGACCGTCGACGACTTCCCCGTCACCGTCGAACTGGGCGGCCGGGCGCCGCAGGGGGCGACGGAGGGCCCGGTGACCGTCCAGGTCGCCATTGATCCGCTGTCGGCGCCGGTGCTGCACCTGGAGGAGCTGGGGAAGGCCGAGTACGGCAGCGGCATATTCCGCCCCGACCGCCTCGTCCGGCGGGTTCTGGGTCTGGGTGACGGCGCACCGCTCAGCCGTGCCATGCGCCGGAACCTGTACACGTTCGTCGGCCTGGCCATGATGAACGGCCGGGCGGGCAGCCTGGCCGAGCTGACCGCCTACTACGCCGAGCGGGAGGCGGCCCTCTTCAGCGAGCGTCGCCACAGCACGGCCGACGGCACGCCCGCCCCGGGCCTCAACTGGACGGATCTGCCGGCCAAGCCGCTGTACACCGGCACCGTCGGTCTCCTCCAGGAGCGGCCGGACGGCGCCTACCCGGACATCCTCTCCTCGACGCCGCCGCGGTGGGCCAAGGGACCCAAGCCGTATCTGCTGGGCGCCTCCATGCGGGACGGCCGGGTGAGCGTTCCGGCCCCCCACGGCGGGATGCGGGGGATGGGTGCCGAGCAGTTCGTGGAGCGGGTCCTGCAGGACCCCGAGCTGGCCGCGCTGCCGGCGGACGCGCCGATTGTGCTGGCCGTGCCCTTCGCCGGGGACGGGGACCAGTACCTGGCGCGGCTGCTGGCGGACCGGACCGGCCGCACCGTGTGGGCGCACAGCGGTGACGCGCGGCTGACGGTCACCTCGGACGGCGAGCGGCTGGCCCTCGCGGTCTTCAAGGAGTCCGGACGCCCGGTGGGCGACTGGTTCGCCGTCCAGCCCGGCATGCTGCCCGACAGTGACAGCGACGAGTCCTGGTTCGACGAGGTGGCGTCCTCCCCGCTGGCCAGCGCGACGACGGGCCTCCAGATCGGCCGCACCTCCTTCCCGCCACACGAGATGGCCGTCCGCGAGGAGGCGTACCGCTTCCTCGACCGGATCACGCAGTACGTGCACTACAACTTCGCCACCGGGACGTTCTCCAAGGAGTTCACCCTGGAGCCCGCGTCCCGGGGGCGGATCAAGGCGTTCTTCGCCGCCCACGGCGGGGCGGGCTCCACCTCGTTCGCCACCCGTGGCGGGGGCACCCACCGTGCCCGGGGCGGGGCGGGCGCCAAGTGGCTGAAGAAGAGCAAGAGCTTCGGCAACCTCCTGCGGACCAAGGACGACTGGCTCGGCCTGGTGACGTGTCAGTCCGGCTCCGGAGGGGACAGCGCCCTGCCGCCCCGAAGCGGCTACGGGCGGAACAATCCGGGCGCCTTCACGCCCAACCCGCTCCGGGACATCCCCGAGGGCCAGCACTACGCCAACGAGATGCGGCACAAGGTGAGCGCCGCCACCGTCCGCTCCGCCGTCTCGGTGGTGAACGGGAAGCACGTCCGGGTGCTGGTGACCGACCCGCGGGGGCGCTGGGGGAGTTACGGCGAGTTCTTCCCCGAGCCGGAGACCGCCGAGCTGGACCGCAGGGCCCGCGTCGTCGGGCTGCACGCCGGCACCGGTCCGGCCTCCGCGGAAGCCCGGCTGCGGACCCTGGACCTGGTGCGGGCGCTGCGGATGACCCTGGGCAACGAGATCGACGACGACGTCCACGTCGATGCCGACCCCGGCTACGCGCAACTCCTGCGCGGCGCCGGCGCGCTGGAGCGGATGTGGCGCGAGGATCCCCGCTTCGCCCAGGCGGGACCCTTCACGCTGGACCTGTTCCGGCGGGCCGTCGTCGCCGAGCTGCCGTCGGGGCGGACCGAACCGCGCCGGGACGACTTCCGGGCACTGCTGTCCGAGGCAGCCGTCGCACCGCGGCGGACGAAGCTGGCCGACTTCGTGACGCTGCCCGGCTCACTGGGCCGGGCAGCGGCCTGGCTGAGCGGGGCGGACGCCGCACAGGAGACCGCCGACCTGCTCCGCCTGTCCGGCCCGGACCAGGTGGGGGAGGACGAGCGGTCGCGGATGTTCTGGGCCCGGGTCAAGGCGGAGGAGGCGCTGGACGCGCTCGGCTCCGGGCTCGACGCCTACACCGCCCGGGTGCTGCACCTGGACCCGTCCGCCGTGGACGACGCGGCACGGGAGAGAGCGCGGACGCTGACGGCGCACGCGTACGCGGTCGGCCGCGACGGCGCCGTCCCCGACGAGGTGGCCGCCTACCACCTGGAGACCGAAGGAGCCCTGTCCGAGGCCACCCGGATCCCCCCGTCGGCACCCGGCTCCTCCGGGGGCGGGCGGAACCTGCTGGGCACCCGGGCGGGGAACGCGACCGTGGACCTGTCGAAGGTCCACGTACCCGGCGGCACGGTGGACGCGCCGTGGCACGGGAAGACCGGCGGCACCACGTCACCCGACCCGTACGTGATCCGCGCGGAGCTGGACCGCACCGATGCGGGCCACCTCTTCGTGACGTACGGCGGAGTGACCCGGCGCATACCGGCCGGGGAGTTCATCGAGCTGGCGGCCAACGATCCGGAGCTGCTGGTTCTCGACCCGGCCGTCCCGGTCTTCCTGGCCGTCTCCGAACTGGACCGCTTCGCACCCGGTGTGGCGGACGACCTGGCCCAGCGCATCGGACGCGGCGTGTACTCCACCGAGTTCCCCCTCGGGGAGCACACGGACGGCGGCACGGCGCCGGTCTTCTCGCTGCACCCCTCGCCCGTCACCGGGGCGAGCCCCACGGCCGCCGCCCTCCGGCGGTCCGGCGCCCGCACGCTGGAGCAGGTCCGCATCCCCCCACCGGTGTCGCTGCCCCTGGACGCGGAGCCCTCCTCTTCCTCCCGCCCGACCGTGGTCGTCGATCCCCCGCGGCCCGCCACCGGCGACGGCACGCCGCTCTTCGACACCACGCCCTCCGCCCTCGAAACCGCGCTGCTGGCCCCGGCCCCGCCGGCCACCCCGCCGCCGCCCTCCGGGCCGCCCTCGACGCTCGGCACCACCCCGCCGCCCGGCCAGAACCCGCGCCCGCGGCCGGCCGGGGCGCGCATCGACGAGGAGCTGGACGAGCGCCGCCCGGCCCGCATCGACACCGAGATGCTGCCGCCGCCGCAGGTGCACCGGCCCAGCACCTTCACCGACGAGACCCGGATGCCCGGCTACGTCGACGGTTTCCTGCCGTTCCCCGGGGACGAGTCCGACGGCACCTCCATGGCGATGGCCTTCGGCCAGAGCGATGTGCACATCCGCGGCTGGGAGCAGATCACCGAGCAGATCGACATCGGGATGGAGGCGCACGGCCCCGACAACGCCTCGGGCGAGGAGATCTCCGAGCGCCACCAGGTGCGCGGCGGCGGCACCGACGAGTCCGTCTTCCGCCGCATCCAGCGGGCGATGCGGGAGCGTCCGCTGACCTTCGCCGGGGACGGCCGCGAGTTCGTCTACCGCACCCGGTCCGGTCTGGTGCGCAAGGTGCACATCCGGATCCGCAACTACGGCGAGTGGACCAAGTTCACCGACGGCGCCTCGCCGACCAAGGTCGACAACGCGCAGCGCGCCCAGACCACCGTCGGCGGGTCCAAGACGGTCGGCCAGACCCGCCAGTTCGCCCCGACGGCACCGCTGGGACCCCAGTCCTCGCTCTTCTCCGCATGGGGCCGGATCGGCCTGCGCTTCGGCCGCCTGCGCGAGGTCGCCTACTCCGCGCAGGACCAGGTGCTGAACGTGGCCGAGGTCCGCGGGCTGGACACCTCCCACCTGTACCTGGACGACGCCTACGTAGAGGTGCGCATTACCGACGCCGAGCCGCCGCGCCCGGCCAAGCCGGGCGTGCTGGGCACCTCATGGCGGGCCCGGGAGGCACGGACAGCCGTTGCGGACGTGGAGTTCGCGTTCGGTGTGCGCCACGGGCTCAAGGCGCGGCTCACGGAGTCCGCGACCGCCGGGACCAAGCCCGGCCGGACCCCCAGAACGCTCAGGCTCGGCCCCGAATCCGACTACCGGCTCGTCATCACCGAGGACTTCGGACCCGTCGCGCACATCCGCGACTGGGCGGTGCGGCGGATCGGCGCCGAACCCGACTCCTCGGCCTACCGCGAGCTGGGCAGCTTCTTCTCCTCCGGGAACTTCCACCAGATCGCCGGACGGCTGGCCCGGTCCGCGGTGCCGGGCAACCCGCTGTTCGCCGACGACAAGAAGAAGACACCGCTGGGCGCCTTCATCGTCGAACGGGTCGTGCCCACCCGGGCCGTACTGGCGACGGAGACCGACAAGGCGGAGCTGCGGGACTCGGCCTTCCTGACGGTGCAGAACACCCGCAAGCAGACCAAGGCGCACTCCGCGGACGCCACGATCGTCGTCGGGCCGACCTTCAACACGCCGTCGCTCGGCGGTCTGCTGGACCTGCTCAGCCACCTCAAGCTGCGCATCCAGCTCGGGCCCAGTGCCCGCATCGGACACGTCCGGGGCCGCTCGGCCATGACCGGCGGCTCGGGCGCGGTCCGCTCCGTCGGCCGGGCCAAGAACGTCACCACCGACCTCTACCGGGTCGAGAAGACCGTCTGGGTCCGCAAGACCGGCGACGCGCATCCGACCCCGTTCACCACCTGGAGCCTGGACCGGATGACGCGCACCGAGGCGCGCCGGCTGGCCGGGATGGAGGACGAGAACGCCTTCGCCCGCACCGAACCCTTCGCCCCGGCCTATCTGACGCGGGACAACCCGCCGACCCTCGGCATGTCCCGGCCGGTGCAGTTCCTCTTCGCCGACGGCCGCTACAGCCGCAAGTTCCCGGCGCGCACCCAGGGCACGGACCTGCCCGCACAGCAGCAGGCCACCGCGCAGGCGGCGGACAGTCCCACGGTCACCTTCGCCGAGCGGACCCGGCTCGACTCCTTCACCCGCCAGGTGCTGACCGCCGTCGCCGACAAGTACCCGAACATGGTCGCCCGCTGGGAGGACCTCGGGGACCCGGGCGACAAGCGGTGGCGCGACCACGCGCACTACCAGATGGTGCTGCACAACACGCTGACCGTCGTCAACGCGCTCTCGCACCACAGCATGGCCGGGAACCTGGAGACGATGAGCCGCACCGGTCTGCGCATCGGCCTGGTCAACCCCGGCCGGTTCAGCCGCGGCTACTACTACATCTGGATCGACGCCGAACTGACCAACCGCACCTGGGTGTCCCCGACGGACACCATCCTGCGCCACAGCGCGCCCGGCGCGACCAGACTGGACGAGTCCCGGTACGGGGTCCAGGGGGCCGAGCTCGGGTTCGAAGCGGTCGGGTCGCTGCGCGACACCACCACCGACAACATCGGGTTCCCCGCGCACGCCTTCACCGGCCAGGGCGGCTACCAGGCCGGCTGGCAGACGCGCGACGAGTCCGCCTACGGCTCGACGGCCACGTTCGACCAGATGGCCATCACCACCAAGCCGGGCAACCTGTACTCCTACGACCTGGCGCTCACCGTCAGCACCGGCGGCTACTGGCGGCCCCGCAGCCTGCTGCGCGGCCTCGTCAGCTTCGGCATCCTCGGCACCCAGCTGTTCGTCATGGGCCCCAAGGGCCGCGGCGACATCATCGGCGGCAACGCCGCGGTCCCCGCCGTCCGGGGCAAGGTGCTGCTCAGCGTCCCGGCCGACCACTCCCCGGCCACCGACCCCCACGCGCCGGGCGCCGACAACCCCTACCTGGACCCGAACCCGGTCGTCTCCCGGCCGATGACCCGCACCGAGGCCAGGAAGCTGCTGGACGCCTCCACCGAGAGCGGCTGGAGTCCGGGCCCGCTGGACGGGCTGCCCCACCAGACGCTCTCCGTGGTGGCGCCCAAGCAGGACCGGGGCGTCGTGGACCGGGTCCTGGCCAAGGCGTCCCACGACCGCTGGCAGCTCACCCGCGAGGGCGCCCCCGCGCACGACGCCGCCGTCCGGCCCGGACAGCCGCAGTACCTGACGGCCAACGCCGACCAGAACGCCGGCGCCACCGGATCCCGCACCACCGGACTGTTCGGCAAGGGCCCCTACATCGACTGGCTGGCCACCGTCGTCCACCGGATGCGGATCACCAATCTGCGCGCGCTCACCCGGCCGCAGCCGATGGAGACCGAGATGACGCTCGGCGGCTCCACCAAGGCGTCGGGTGCGCAGAGCAAGTCCTTCACACAGCAGGCCGGCATCTCCTTCGTCTACGGCCACTCCCACCAGCAGGGCCCGGGAGTCACCGGCAGCTACGGCGCGGTGTGGCGGCCCTGGTGGCGCAACCGCAGCTCCACCGGCACCGTCACCCGCACCGTCACCTCCGACATCAACCGCGTCGACCAGGGTCACCAGGTGCTGGCCAACGGCGACGCCGAGCACGAGGTGGCCGCCGAGACACGCTCCTCGGGTCTGCTCTCGCCACTGGGCGCGATCGTGCGCAGGCTGCACGACTGGGCCGGTGAACGCCTCACGGTCCGGGGCGGCTGGCTGGGCCACCTGCCCGAGCGGACCGCCCACCAGCTCGGCCTCATCGAGGGCGACGACCTGGGGGGCGGCCCCACCTACGCGGCCCGCCGGTGGCTCCAGCCCCGGTGGTTCCGCAAGGCCCCGTTCGCCACCTACCCGGTCAACTCGCTCGACACGACCGAGGTGGTCGAGCGGTTCCAGCGGCGTCTGGACGAGCTCGGCCTCGACGAGGACAGCCGGGAGGCGGTCCTGCGGCTGACCTCCTCCCGGGTCACCCGCGCGCTGCGCCGCGAGATGACGGGCACGGGCTCCTCGGTGACCGGCCGGATCCGCGGCGCCGGCTGGAAGCGGCTGCGCGTCGGCGGGCGGGACGTCCGCATCCGGGCGCGCCTGGAGCCCGTGGGCGAGCCGGAGTTCGTGCGACTGTGGCCCCGCACCGAACTGGAGGACCACCGGTGGGCCGTCGAGAGCTTCAGCGATGCCTTCGGCACGGGCCGGGGCAGTGACGCCGGAACGATCGTCAACGAGGGCGTCCACACCGGGAACGCCGTCGCGCCCATGAGCGGCCCGTCCCTGACGGAGACCGGCTCCAACCGGCAGAACATCGCGGCGAGCGACACCCGGGTCCGCGGCCGGCTGTGGACCTCGTACACCAGCGAACCGCACGCCGAGTTCGCCACCCGCTACCGGCTGCGCCTCACCATGGAAGTGGGCCGCAAACGGGGCGAGGACGGCTGGGGCCGTCCGGCCCGGCGCATCGAGGAGAGCGGCGAGGCCGGCAGCCAGCGCGAGATCGTGCCGCTCAGCCTGATGCGCCCGGACGCCACGCCGGGCGCCCCGAACGACGGCACCGACCCGCTGGCCCCGCCGGAGATCGCCGACACCCCGCCCGCGGTGAGGATCCTCACGGCGGACGACAGTCCGCTGCACCGGCCGGAGGAGGACAGCGGCGGCATCCTGCTGCCCTGGCGTTCCGTCACGCTGCCGGACGGGACGAGAGGCCCGTTCGTCCCGCCGGAGAACGGCTTCCACGTCCGCAACCTCATCGGTGCGGAGAACGTCCTCGCGGCGAGCACCCTCGCCCTGGCCAAGGCGTACGACAACCGGCTGGCCGACCTGTCCGGCAACCTGTCGGGCGACGAGCTCCAGGAGGCGCTGCGCCGCGCGCGGATCACGCCGCTGACCGCCGAGGGCACCGGCTCCGCACAGGTGCTGGAGGACGCCCACGGGCCCGGGGCCCTCTCCGCGTTCTTCGAGCACGCCTCCAGCGACGCCGGCTACGAGACCAGCGGACTGGTGGAGAACGCCCTCTCGGACCGCTCCGAGGGCCTGCTCCAGGTGTTCTCCCGGCCGGACTTCACCCGCGCGCGGCTCTTCGCGGTGGCCGACGGCGCCCGGATGGAGTCCTCGACCCGTGTCACCCAGAGCGACAACGCGACCACCTCCCAGGGCGGCGACCACAACACCGTCCTCGGCGGCGCCCCCGCGCTGAAGTCCGACAGCGTCGGCACGGCCAACCCCGGGGCAACCGGCACCGGCGCCGACACCGCCGACAGCGACGGGCGGGTCACCGCCAACGACCAGGCCCGCCAGGTCAACGTGAAGACCAGCACGGGCCGGGTCTTCGCGTTCGTCATCCCCACGGCCTGGCTGAGCGTCGCCGACGTCCACCGGCAGTTCAAGGACTCGTCGGGCAGCGAGTGGGTCCGCAAGCACCTGTTCGGCTCCCTCGGCGGCGTCAAGCCGGGCCCGCAGGCCGTCGAGGCACAGACGCACGTCGTGGCCTGGGTGCGTGAGGACGTCGCCCGGCAGCTCGGGCTGATCACCGACGAGAACTTCCCCGAGACGGTCGCCAAGGCCTGGGACAAGGTCAAGGACGCGGCCAAGACCTGGGCCGACGAGGACGGCAAGTACTGGGAGCTGCGCCGCGACCTGCCCGACCTGCGGGAGACCGTCGAGGCCACCCGCGCGGCACGCGCCGTCGCCCGGCAGGAACGCCGGCTCGCCGAACGGGCCGCACGGGCGGAACGGACAGCGGCCGGCCAGGACTTCCGTGCGGCTATGGCCGCGGCCCGCGTGGCACTCCGACAGCCGCCCGCGGACTTCCCGGACCCGGTGGCCGGCACGCTGCGCTCCGCGCTCGACCGGGCCGCCCGCGCGGCACAGGACCACCGGGACAGCCTGCTGCACGGCCTGACGGACACCACCCCGGCACCGGAACGCGCCGCCGCCGAAGCCCGTATCGAGACGACCCGGCAGGCACTGGACGAGGCGAACGCCCTGGTCGCCTCGATCCGTCGTACGGAGCACGACCGGCTGGCGGCGGAAGCGCGGCGGGAGTTCGACGCCCGGCGCGCCGCGGCGGACGGCAGTGTGGCGAGCGCGCGGGACGCCGCACACGCCGCGGCCCGCGCGTACCGGTCGGCGGTGCAGGCCCTGGACACACGCTTGACGGAGATCGCCGAGCAGGAGACCAAGGCCGAGCAGGCAGCGGCGAACCTCCACCGTCTGCGGGCCCAGACCGACCGGCTGACCCGGTGGTACCGGCTGCCCGAGGACCCGCCGAGCGCCGAGGAGGGCGCCGTCCCGACACGCGGCGGGGTGCCCGAGCCGACGGTGACGGACCTGGCGGACACCCCCGTGCCGCCCAAGCTGACGCCGGGCGGGCTGGAGACGATCCCCGAGGACCCCGAGGACCCCGAGAAGGAAGCCGCCGCCACGGCGGTCACCACGGTCGCGGAGACCGCCACCGCAGACGGTACGGCCGCGCCCGGGACCACCGTGCCCGGCACGACCGCCTCCGGGACCACCGGGACCGCTGCCTCCGGCACGGCCGGCACGGGTACGACCGGCACGGGTACGACCGGCACGGGCACAACGGGTACTGGCACAGGTCCCGGCACCAGCACCGGCACCCAGCAGAGTCCGGGCACCGAGGACGGGACGTCCCGGGAGGAGCCGCCCGCCGACCCGCCGCGCTACGCCCTGGTGACCGCACTCGACGACGGCGTACCCGCCCTGCGTTCCCCGGAGGGGACCACCCACCGGCTGCGCGACGTCGGGGCGGACAACTCCTTCTTCCGCGCCCTCCAGCAGGCGCTGCCCGCCGCCCGCACCCACACCGACGGCACCGCGCTCGACGCCGCCGCGCTGCGCCGCGCGTTCGCCGACACGGTGGAGGCGCTGCCGCCCGAGTCGCCGCTGCTGGCCTACTTCTCCCCGGACGAGACCGACACCTTCACCTCCGCCGAACTGGACGCCGCCGCCCTCGACCTGGGCACCGACACCCCGCAGCGCAGGGAGTTCGACGCCCTCGGCGTCATCCCGCACTCGGCCGGTGACCGGCCCTCCCCGGACCGGCGCTACCAGCCGCTGAGCCCCGACCAGCGCCGCGGGCTCGCCGCTGCCCAACTGCGGCGCGCCGCCGACGCCGCCGACGAGACCGGCTGGAACCACAGCGCCGCCGACCTGTTGCCCGCGCTCGCGGCCCGGCGCTACGGGGTGGGGGTCCGGGTCGTCAGGGAGGACGGCACCTACCAGGACTTCCCGCCCGATCCAAGCCGCCCGCTCGCCGACGACGCCGAGCGTGTCGTGCTGTACCTGGCCGACGGGCACTTCCAGGGCGTCGAGGCGCGCGCCGTGGCCGAGGGGCCGCCGCCCCCGCCCAAGCCGCAGCCCCCGGTGGACGAATCCCTGCTGACCGCACACGCCACCCGCCCGTGGACCTGGGAGGGACTGGACGAGGCGACCTACAAGGACCAGCCCAAGTTCGACGCGGCCACCGACCACCGGACGCTGACCGACCCCGACGGCTTCGTCTACGACCTGGTCAGGACCGGCATCGGGGACGGCAACCTCTTCTACTCCGCCGTCGCCGTCGCCCTGGGCGCCGACCCGCGGACCGGCGAGGGCTTCGGGGTCGTCGACGACCTGGCCGAACTGCTGGACACCGCCACGCTGCCGGCCGACGTCCGGCTCGACCCGCGCGCCACCTACACCGCGGAGGAACTGGAAGAGGCCGGATTCGGCAGCCCGCTGCCCGACGGCCTGCGCCGCGAACTGGAACGCGACGGCGGGCGGTTGCCCCGCTCCCTGCGGCCGACACCCGACCAGGTGCGGGACCTGGTCCGCGCGCAGTTGCGGGCCGCCCGCCGCTGGAACCGGGACACGGCCATGCTCGCCGCCCGCCTCGTCGCCGAAGGCATGGACCTGCACGTGACGTTCGTGCACGAGAACGGCACGATCGACACCTTCGGCACCGCCTCCGAGGACGGCGGCAACGCCATCGTCCTGTACGAGCGCGGCGGCGACTTCCTCGCGGCGGTCCCGCGTGGCTCCGGCAACCCGCGCGTGTTCGACTTCCGGACCACCCGGCCGACCCCGAGCACCAGCACGGCCCCGCCCCCGGAGCCGACCCGGCCCGCGCCGCTCCCGCCGGTCGTGGTCATGGAACCGTCCGGCCCGCCCGGCGGCAAGGGCCGGCCGAAGCCCGCACCGGCCGGAAGCGGCGGCACCGTGCCGGTCAACCAGGGCGTGCCGTTCGGCCCGGGCACGACCCCGGCCCCGGCCGGCACCCGGAGCCCTGCGCCGCAACCCGGCCGGACCGAACTGCGGGACGCCCTGGAGCGGCTGGACACGCTGCGGGAGGACGTTCCCGCGCTGGAGGGCGGCCCGTTCGACCTGGACGCGGTGGCCCGCCACGTCCTGCTGCTGCCGCCCGACGCCGTGGTGACCGAGACGCACCGCGCCGTGCTGCTGGACGCCGCGCGGGCGCCCGAGATGGCCGCCGTGCCCAGCCTCGCGGTGCTGGCCGGGTTCGTACTGGACCGGCGCGGGGCGAGGGCCGTACGCGACTTCGGCTGGGACGTGGACGCCTTCGCCGCCCGCGTCCTGCACCTGGGCGCCCCCGAACCGGCGCAGCGCCCCCGGCTGCTGCGCCTGCTGGAGCGGGCCTCGCACGCCGAGGTGGACCTGGGCAGCAGCGTGCGGCTGGGCGCCTTCCACCTGGCCACGCAGGGCGTGCTGACCCCGGAGCGGATCATCCGCCGTCCCGACGGTTCACCTGTGGGCCGCGACCTGGACGTGCGCCTCGACGCCATGAACCTCGACCCGAGCGAGGTCACCGTCGTCGGCGTCGGACCCGACAGGCGCCTCATTTTCGACGAGACCGAGGCGGCCCCCTGGTACCGGCGGGGCGGGCCGCAACCCTGGGTGGTCAGGGTCGCCGGACCCCTGGGCGAGGCACTGCTGTCCGGCCGCGTCCCGGCGGAGGACGTCGCCCACCTCGTCCACATCGACCCGGCGCGCCCGCACGACGGCGACATCGTCCTCCTGCTGCCGGTCACCGACCCCGAGACGACGGGTGCGGGGGTCGAGACGGTGCTGGACGCGGTCACGCGGAGCACCGACGCCAGGACGCACTCCGCGTATGGCCGGATGGACTTCCTCGTCGACGAGGAGGGCCGGGCCACCATCGCCCTGTCCCCGGACGCCTGGGGCCGGCAACGCACCGTCACCGACATCCTCACCGCGGGCCCGGCCACCGCCGAAGGCGCCCGGACCACCGGTGCCGGGCCGCGCCGTCCCCGTCCCCGGGCAGGGGCCAAGCGCCCGGCACTGTCGGCCCGTACGGCACCGGCCGCCAAGCGGCAGCGCCGGATACCGCCGGCCGCGACACTCCCGGCAGCGGAGACGCCCGGGACGACGGGCACCACGCCCGCGCTCGCCGCTTCCCCGTCGGCGGCCCCCTCCACGGCGCCCGTCACGCCCGCGACGGTGGCCGGTTCCGCGGAGACCACCCCCTCGCCGTCGCCGACGGTGACGCCCGCACCGGCGGCGGCCACGTCCCCCGCGGTCGGGGACACATCGGCCACGGCGGCCTCGTCCACCGCCGTCACGGACACGTCGGCCACCGCAGCCTCGTCCACCGCCGTCACGGACTCGACGGCCACGACATCCGCCCGGACGGCGCCGAGTGCGGCGACATCCGCGCAGACGGCGCCCAGCGCGGCGGCGACCGCGGCAGCCACGACGGCGGCGGCCTCCGTCCGGCCGGCCACGGCGCCGATCATGACGGTGCCCGTCGGCAGCACCCCGGGCTGGGCCCGGGGACGGCCGTTGCCGGTGGCCGGGGACGGCAACTGCATGCTGCACGCGTTCCTGGCCGGCAACCCGTTGCTGGTCCGGGACCGCCTGCCCGCCCTCTCCCGGCCCGACCGGTCCGCCGACGACCGGGACGCGCACGCCTGGCTGTCCGACCCCGGCGCTGTCCGCACCGAACTGGCGAGGGGAGGGACGCCCAGCCGGACGGACCGCCATGTCCTCGGCGCCATGCGCGATTTCATCGCCGACTACCTGACGCGCAACCAGGACCGGCTCCCCGTCGAGATCGTCCTCCAGTACCGCAGCACCGCGCCCGACGGGCCGGCCGCAGACGTGGACACGATGGACGAGGTGGAACTGGTGACCCGGCTGACCGGGCTGGGAGTCGCCGTACCCGACCAGAGCCGCTTCCCCAGCGCCCACGGACTGCTGGGCGAGATGCGCGACCTGGTGCTGCGGCACACCCCGCTGACCGACACCGAACTGGCCGGTCTGCGCTCCGCTGTCCTCGACTGGGGCAACCGCTGGCACACCGACGTCGGCGACACCTTCCCCCACCTGCTGGCCCACGCCTTCGGTGTCCGGATGACCCTGGCCTGGTCCCAGCACCGGGCTGATGGGCAGACGGTCCGGCGCGGGCTGCGGCCGGGGATCGGTCCCGAGGACGCCACGTGGGAGATCGAGCTGTTCTACCGCAGCGGGGTGACCGAATCCGGCCGCCCGGCGGCCGGTACCGAACACTACGAGGGCAGCGACGCGAGCCCCCGCCTCGTCGCCGACCCGGCAGCTTCCGTGCCCCTCGCCGCGCCTCCCGCCGGCACCCCCGTCATCGACCCGGGCTCCTCCTACAGCGGTCGCCCCCGTGGTGGGGCTCTCGGGATCGCACGGCGCGCGCACGCCCACGACGACCGGCCCTCCGGAGGGCGCCCCGACGGTGGACGGCGCGGTGCCGTACGCCGCGGCGGCAAACGGCGCGGTGCGGACCACCGCACCGCCCAGCCCTACGTCGCGCCGTTCCCGGCCGGTCCCTCGCCGCAGCAGCAGCTCGCCCAGGCCCGGATCGAGGCGCTGTGGGCGGCCGACCCCGAACTGCGCGACCGCCCGTTCGACATGGACCGGCTCGTCCGCCGCGTCCTGCTGCTCACCCCGCAGGAGCGGGTGACCGGCGCACAGCGCGCCGAGGTGTACCGGCTGGCATCCACCCCGGAGGGCCACAACGCCCGCTCTCTCGCGGGGCTCACCGCGCTGTACCTGGTGCGGCGCGGCGCGCTGGACGACCGGTTCCGCCTCACGGATGCGCAGGGCCGGCGGCGCGGACTCAACTGGACCGACACCCTCGTCCCGGCCGACCTCGACATGACCAGCACCGCTGTGCGGACGGACGAGTCGCAGGGCAGCACCGTCGGCGAGGTCGGCCCGGCGCTGTGGGCCATGGCACCGGGCCGGCCCGGTGCCTACCTGCTGGTGGCCTCCGGCGGGCGGCAGGTCCGGGTGCGGGGCCGCGCCGGATTCGAACGTGACGTGCCGGCCGAGGTGCTGGCCGAACTGCTGGCCCTCGACCAGGTGCTGTCGGCCCAGCCGTGGGACGTTCCCGTGGCCATGCAGGTCCCCGGTTTCGCCCGCTCGGTCACCGGACCCTCGACGGTCGCCACCAGGCTCGACCGCAACGTGGTGGCCACCAGCGGCGTCCCCGCGGTGATGCTCCCGCCGTCAGGGACCTCGGGCCCGGTCTTCGGGCTGGTCGACGAGCCGGGCCGGCCGCGGGGCAGCTTCGTGCTGAGCGTCCCGGACCCGGCGGGCCCGTACACAGCGCGGCCGGACTGGGAGCGGGCAGTGGACATCTTCCCGATCGCCACGGCGGACGGCTGGATGACCGGCTTCGTCTCGGTCGACACGGCCATCGACCCTGACGGCGGCCGGGCGCGGCTGGCGAACGCCATGCTGCTGCCGTCGGTGACCTCGTACATGACCTACGACACCCAGCTCGGCAAGATGAGCGCACCTCGCAACGTGCCCTGGCAGATCGGCCGGACCGGCTTCGCCGCCCAGCACGGCCTGCCGGACTCCGTGGCCTGGGAGGGCGTGGACGGGCCGCTCAGGATGAGCGGCAGCGAGCACGCCCACGCCCTGGCCCACTGGTTCTCCCGCCTCCCGTCGTTGCCGGACCGCGCGCTGATCATCTGCTTCTCCGCGGCACGGCCGGGCATCGGCGGTGTCGTGACCGGGGAGACCGTCGGTCCGCTGCCGTTCGTGCCCGACCCGCTCGCGGTGAGGCCCGTCGGACAGCGGGTGGCCAACCAAAACGGGGCGACGGTGTACGCGCCCCGCCTCAAGATTGACGTGTCGGCGAAACTGGGTAGCCCCGTGACCGTCGTCATGCTGAGCAACGTGCGCGGCGAGGGCGCCGAGCTGGTGAAGTTCCAACCGGAGCCGGAGGGTGCCGCGCTCGACGAGCGGGCCCGCATGGCGGGACTCCACCACGGCCCGGGTCCCGCCACCGAGGCGGTCCGGCAGCGGGCGCTGCGGCTGGTGTGTGCGCTGCGCGAGGTCTTCGCCGACCCCGACATCGACGACCGGCCCGACTACCCGGACCTGCTCAGGGGCATCGGCGCACTCGATCTCATGCGCGAACGCGACCCCGGGCTGAACCGCGACGGCGCCCGCCTGTTCACCCTCGACCTCCTGGAGAGGGTCGTGCTCGGTTTCGGCCCGGCGTCCGCCTCCGCCGCGCCCGTCACCCCCGAGCGGATCCGGGACGTGCTCGGCTGGGCCGACGCGGCTTGGCAGGCCCGTCCGCGTCCTCTCACCCGTTTCGTCGCGCTGCCACATGTGGTGGCCGCGTTGAGCAGGCTGCCCGCCGCCGGGACGCCGATGGCCGAGGCGGCGGCCCGCGCGCTCCTGGACCTCGGGCCGGGGGAGCGGGTCGGCGAGGCGGAGCTGTCCCGGATGCTGTGGGCCGACGTCAGGCTGCGGGAACTGCTGGACACCGTTCAGGACCCCGGACGGTTCGCCGCCACTGTGCTGCACCTCGACCGCCCCGACCCCGCGCGGTTCGACGAGGCCGTGGAGCTGGCCGGCAAGGCGCTGGCCGCAGGCCGCTTCACCCTCCCCGAAATCGCCGCCTACCACCTGGAGAGCCAGGGCGCCCTGTCGGACAGCACACTGGGCCGCAACGGCTCGGGCGCGGTCAACGGCCGGGACCTGCGCCATGGTTCGGCCGGGCTGGACGGCGACTTCGACCCCAGCGTCGTCACGCTGCTGGACCACGGGCCGGACGGGCAGCTCGTCGAGGTCGGCACCGTCCCGGCGCCCTGGTACGCGAAGGACCGTCCGGCGCCGTTCCTGTATGTCTTCGACGGCGGCCACCTGGGCGCCACGGTGCCGCCGGAGGAGTTCGGTGAACTGGTCTTCCGCGACCCCGCGGTGCACGAGACCTCCCCCAAAGCTGACATCCTTCTGATAGGCGACGGCGCCCGGCCCCCGGGCGGGGTGCCCGTCGTGGACACCGCGGCCGGGCAGGCCGTGCGGAACTCGGGCCGGTGGGTGTGGGCCACCTACGGCCGGACCGGCATTCACCGTCACCCGGGCTCCCGCAGGTTCACCGTCTGCATCGCGCCGGACGCGTGGGGGAGACGGCCGAATGTCTCCGACTGGGCGCTCACCAAGCCGCACCACCTCCTGCCGGCCACCGTGCCGTTCGACCCGGCCCCGGCACCGAGCGCGCTCGGCGCCACTTACGGGGGCGCCGCCCCGGCGGCGACCGCGCAGGAGCGCCCCGCCGAGGCGCCGACCGCATCGGCCGCACCGGAGACGGCGACCGCACCGGCCCTGCCGGGCACGCCCGCGGGGGACGAAGCGGATGCACAGCACCCCACCGCGGTCCCGCTCCCGGCCCCGCCCTCGTCGCCGGCCGCGGGCCCCGGCGGCACCACGGACACAGGTCGCACCACGGACGCCGACGGTTCCACGGACACCGGTCGCACCACGAACACCGCGCACGACCGGGCCACGCAGGACCCGGCCGGTGTGGAGCCCGCCGGCTCCGTCGGCCTGGACACGCTGCCGGCCCCGTCGGCGACCGCCCCCACCGACCCCGCCCCGGCCCCGGGCCCCGACCCGGACCCCGCACCGGAGCCGGACCCTGCACCGGACCCGGACCCGGACCCGGACCCGGACCCGGGCCCGGACCCAGACCCGGACCCGAACCCCGACCCGAACGGGCAGCCGGACACCGACGCGTCCACCGATCCGGCCCGCTCCGCGCTCGTCGCGGGATTCGGCCACGGACACCGTGGCCTCCAGGGCGCCGTGCACGTCATGCCGTTCCCGGCGGAAGCCGTCCGCTGGCTGCACGAGCGACTGGGGAGCGCCGTCCGTGCCCGGGCCGCCCTCCAGCAGCCGGCCCCCGACCCGGAGGCCCAGGACACGGGTGGCGCCGAGGCGCTCGGCCAGGACATCGCCGCCCAGTACGACGGTGACGGACTGCTGGACGCGCTGCCGCACCTGCTGGGCCCCAAGGGCATGTCCCGCACCGTCACCTACCGGGGCCGCAGCTACCAGGTGTCGGCGCGGGTCGAGTTCTTCGGCCACCGGCCCGCCCCCACGATGTCCGAGGACACCGACGAGGGGCGGCGCGTCAACGTCGAGGAGCGCAACCGGACGGGCGTCGACACCAGTGACACCCTCACCACCGGGAACGTCCGGAGCCTGCCACTGTCCTACGGCCGTACCTGGCCCGTCGTCGATGTGCGCAATCCGGCGGTGGGCTCGCAGACGTTCACCCCGAAGTTCACGCTGACGCACAACCAGCAGGGCGTCGTGGTGACGATCCCGGAGAACTACACCGCGATGTCCGCGCTGGCGTTCTCCTCGGAGCCCTCGCACGCCTTCGAGTACGGGATGCGCTGGCAGTTCACGGCCGTGCCCGCGCCGGCTCCCACGGCGCCGTCACCGCACGCGGAGGAGCACTGGAGCCGCCCCGAGACCTCGCCGGGCCGGCTGACCGCGTGGTTCCCGCACTACCTCACGCAGGGCATGCCGCCGCGCCCCTTCGGCCCGGTCTCCCCGCACGACATCCCGGCGGACCCGCGGACCGTCACCGAGGAACTGCCGCTGTACCGGGTGGACACCGTCCGCAACCCCTCCGAACTGTTCGACACGTTCGTGGCCGCGGACGAACTGCGCCCGCACCTGCGCCGGATGTCGGACGAGTCCGCCGCGGCACTGCGTACGTTCCTGGACGAGAACGACCGGCGCACCGGCCTCATGCTCATGCTGGCCTCGGCCTACCCCTCGCCGATCCTGCTGGACCGCGCCGGGGAGCCGCTGGGCTATCTGGAGGTCTCAGCCCGGATCAACTCCTTCAGCCAGGACGCGCTGGCGCGCAGCAGCACCAGAGGCGTCCTGGAGACGGACCTGCTGCATCTGATCGGCGCCAAGACCGCACTGACGGTGACCAACGCGGAGAAGGCGGAGTTCACCCTCACCACCACCTTCCAGGGTGCCCCCAGCCCGGACGGCAACTTCGTCTTCGGCGGCGGCTACAAGCACCAGCGGACCCGCACCCTCAACTCGGGCGGCACCGCCTACGACTGGTTCAGCCTCGTCAGCGAGAACCCGCACCTGCTGACGGACGCGGACATCACCTACACCGCCGTGCTGGTGCTCCCCAAGGGCGGCCGGACCGAGCCCGTCGAACTGCACAGCCCCGGCGGGCAGTCCATGCGGGTGCCGACCATGGCCGACGCCGCGGGCACCCCCGTCCCGCCCGGCGAGGAACGCCACCTGCCGCCCGAGCTGGCGGCCCTGCGGTCGCTGGGCGTCAACGCCACCCCGCTGAAGGTCACCGGCACCGCGCCGCTCTTCGACCAGTTGGAGACACTGCTGCGCACGATGGGCTTCCTGCCGCCCTCACAGCGGCAGCGCCTGGAGTGGCTGGGCGACGACAACGCGATCCTCACGGCGTGGCTGGCCAACTCCCGCAAGCTGACCCTCGCCAGGTCCCAGATCGGGCTGCGCGGCGCTCTCGGCTCGATCATGGACGGCGGCCACCCGCTCCACTTCGACCTTCCCCTCGCCCACGGCGTGTGGCGGGTCGGTGCCGATCTGTCCGTACGGCCGGCGGACGGCACCTCGCCCCGGCACGTGAAGAACCTGCCGGGCTGGTCGGTGATGAACGCCAACGGCATGGCGACCGTCGGCAGCGAGTCGCGCGGCTCCAGCCAGTCGCTGTTCGGCGACTTCTCCGCCGAGGTCAGCGGCCCGGCCCCGCACGACTGGACGGTGGCCGGCGGCATCCCCACCAGCGCTTCCGCCACTCGCCAGCTCACCGGCGACACCTCCGGGACGGCCGCCTCCCACAGCCTCGACATGCTCACCTACGCGCAGTCCGGGCTCGGGGTCTTCCACATCCCCGGCACGTTCGTCATGAACGTCTTCTCGGGCAACGGCGACGTCCCGCTGGCCACGTTCGCGCCCGAGGACGGCATCGTCTCCGTCGCCCTCCCGCTGACCCGCACCCTCGACGCCCCCGCGGCCCCGCTGGGCCCGGTCACCGTCCGGCGGGCGACGGACGCGGACTTCCGCAAGGCGCGGATGACCCCCGACGCCTCCGGTCTGCGCCCGCAGGACGCGCTGCTGCTGCCCGGCGTCGCCCACGTCAACGTCGCGATGGGCAGCGGGGCGCTGACCGGCGTGTTCCGTAAACTGCTGGCCGGCCTCGACCCGCAGGCCGCCCAGGACGGCGAGCCCGGCCCGCTGGCCCGCATCCTGCGCTGGGCCGCCGCGCAGGGCTCCGACCTGCTCACCCACCTGCCCTCGGTCCTCACCGCCCTCGGCGAACCCGCCCGCCGGCTCAAGGACATGACCGTCGGCACGTCGGTGACGGACGTTGAGGGCCCCGTCCAGGAGGTGCTGCGGGCCGGCCTGTCCGCGACCGGCCTGATCTCCCGTGCGCCGCAGATCTTCCGCGGCGGCCACATCATCGACGCGGACACCGCCGGCTCACTGCTCGGCACCGAACTCCAGGGCGAGATCCGCGGCTTCCTGCACAACGCGGTCCACGAGGGCGTGGGCCACCTCGCGGCGAACCCGGACGGCTCCACCTGGGCCGAGAACGACCTCACCACCACCGACTCCGCCTGGCGCGGCACCACCTCCGGCCACTCCGAACAGGTCTCCACGGGAGTGACCGGCTCGCACAGCGGCGGGCGCCCCGGCAGCGTCTCGGGCAGCGGAGGCCGCAATCTCGCCGTCAGCCGCGGCCGGACGGACACCGACTCTGCCTTCACCGACCGCATCAGCACCACCGCGCACCCGAAGAACCCGTTCCACGGTTTCCGGGCGGACGCCACCTATGTCGTACTGCTGCGCAAGGGGCACCGCAACGCGGTCGCCAACGCCGTCGGCGTGGGGCCGCACAGTTCGGCGGCGTACACCGTGACCGTTCCCGGCGGTGTCGTCTTCTGGCTCCCCGAGAGCCTGGTCCGGCTGGACGCGCACCTGTCACGGCTGGCCGGGCTGGAACCGTCGGCGCTGCCCATGGACCGGCTGCTGCCGCGGTACTTCGCCCGCTCCGGCGGCCGGTCGCTGGGGCTGGCCACCGTGCCCGACGCGCTGCCGGCCGGCTCGCTGGACGACTTCACCGAGGCGATCCGCGCCGCCGTGGAGCGCGAGGCACCCGACGCCCTCACCCCGGGGCGCGGCCGGCACGTCCGCGGGCTCGACGCGCGCATCGCGGAGGCGGGCGCCCTGACCGGTCTGCGCGCACTGGCCGCGGGCGGGTCCGGCCACTGGCGGCGCTTCCACTTCCCCTACCGGGGCCGCACCGGCCTGCACCTGGTGGAGGTGGCGCTCAACGCCCGCCCCGCACCGGGCACCGACCTGGCGTCGCTGCAAGGCGTGCTGCTGCCTCTGGTGGGGCTGGAGAACATCAACTCCGCGGCGGGGACGGCGCTCACCCACAGCCTGTCCCGCAGCACCGGGTTCACCCTCACACTCGGCGGCACGGGCGGCTTCACGCTGCTGCCGGGCACGGAGCGGACCGGCAGCGCCGGTGCCTCGGCGTCCTTCACGGGTACGGGCAGTCGCGGCGTCTCCCGCACGGTGACCCGCAACCACCAGGAGTGGCCGCGCACCTTCCGGCCCGCCGCGCAGTTCCAGGTGGCGTACCAGTACCGGGTCGAGGTCACCTCCAGCCGGCTGGACGAGTCGGCGCTGGGCTTCCTGAGCAACCGCATCGCCTCGCTGGGGGAGCTGACGCGGCGGCTCCTCGACGGCGCGCTGTCGGCGGCCGACACGGCCGGGCTGACCCGCTGGATGGACCGGGCGCTGGGCCGGGACGCGAGCACCACCACGACCGGTACCACGCGTACCCCCGCCCCGGCGTCCCCGTCGGACGCCTCCGGCACGTCCGTCGTTCCCGTCACCGTCACGCTGCGGTTCCCCGGCAGCGAGGCCCCGCGCCGCAACGAGGACGGGACGCCCGAGCTGCCCGCGCCGCCGCCGGTGCTGATCACACCGGACGTCCACCGGGCCGACCCCCGGCCCGTCGCCGCCCCGGCGGCCGGCGTAGGCGGCGCGTCGCCCGCCGGTGCGGAACGCCGGCGGCTGTCCGGCACCGGGCGGTGGAACCCGGCCGGTCCGGTCACCGTGTACGACTTCGACGCCATGGAGGAACTGGCCGACGCGCTGCGCCAGGTCGACCCTGAGCTGCGCCACGAGCACCTGCCGAAGACGGCCACCTCCGCCGAGGCCACCATGCGCCGGCTCGGCGACCTCGTGCGGCGCGGCCGGATCACGCTGACGCCCGCGCAGGCGTCCCGCTTCACCGGAGACGAGCCCTCCGGCGGCTCCGCGGGGATCAAACTGGCCCTTTACCGGCCGCAGGTGGAGACCACCAGCCGACAGGTGCTCTCCCAGCGGCTGCGCACCACCGTCAGCACCTACGCCACGACCGGCAGCCGCACCGTCAGCCCGTCGGTGACCGCCCCGCTCACGGGCGGGCTGACCGGCGGCAACACCGACTCCCTCTCCGGGACCGTCCCGGTGGCGGGCGAGACCATGGGCGCCGGCCACGCCACCGGGGGCACCAGCTTCCGCCGTGAGGTCCTCAAGTACGGCACGCCCGCCTCCGAGAACAGTGAGGGCGAGCCCGACGACAGCGGCGTCCTCGGCTTCACGGTGACCGCGCACGCCGTGCTGGAGGTCAGCGGCCCGGACGGCACCCGCTGGGTCACCGGCAACGCCGTGCTGCGGCCCACCCTGGAGGACGTGCTCGGTCTGGGGCTCGGCCCGGCCCGCCCGTCGCCGGGCGTCTACGACATCCCGGCCGCCCTCGCCGGGCACGGCCTGCACGACTGGCGGGCGCTGTCCTCCAAGGAGTTCGGCGACCGGCTCGCCGGGACCTTCGCCGAGCAGGACGCGCGCGTCCAGGTGTGGCTGGACACCGGTGAGGCGACTCCCGGGACGTGGCGGACGCTGACCGCCGTCCGCCGTGCCCTCCTCGACGGCACCGACCCCGACCAGGCACTGAACGTCCAGGGGGCCGCCGTCCTCCCCGCCGACATCCGGCTCGCCCTCGACGCGGCGGCCCGCGCCACCGACCGTGCGCGGCGGCCCGTCGAACTCGTCCTGCGCACCGGGGCCGGCACCGTCCATCTGCCCTTCACCCCCGGACCGTTGCACGGCTGGGCGTCCGAGATGCCGGTGCCGTCCGTCGAGGTGACGCCGCCGGCCCAGGAGACGGCCGTCACCACGCCGCAGGACGGCACCGTGCGGGACGCGGCGGCGGACCAGCGGGCGGCCACGGCCCGGCGGCTGACCACCCCCCAGGCGGCCCGCCCGGTGCTCACCCGGCGGCAGTTGGAAGGGGTGGCACGCCGGCTGGGCGAAACCCTCCCGGTGAGCGCCCTGACCGTGCGGCGGTGCCTGACGCTGGTGGCCGGCCTGCGCGACGCGCTGTACCCGGGCGGAGTACGCGTCGCCGGCACGGTGGACGACGCGGCGGCACTCCCCGGTCCGGACGCGGCGGCCTCCAAGCTGGTGGCCGGACCGGGCTGGCGCCCGGTGCGCAGCTGGGACGCGGTGGCGCGCGCGGTGGCAGAAGCCGGACCGGGCGCGGCGGCGCTCGTGCTGGCGCGGCGCCAGGGCGGCGAGCTGGGGCACGCGTGGGCCGCCTACCACCTGGGCGGGCGGAACGGCGTCGTGGCGGTGGACCCGGCGGCGGCCGAGGGCCGCCGCGTGTCGGCGACCCCGCCCGACCTCGCCCCCGTCGAGGCGCGGGCCGTGGTGGTCGACCGGGCCGGACACGTCCTGGCGGACGCGCTGCCCGAGGTTCCCGAGTCCTCGTCCCCGGCCCACGCGGTGGTCGACCGCCCCACCGGGCGCGACTACGGCGCCGTCGGCCTGGAGGCCGAGGAACGCTACGTGTTCGCCATCAGCGGGGAGGTGCGCCAGGGGATGGCGCTGGCGTGGGGCCCCGGCCTGTCGCTGGTGGCTGACACAACGGCCTTCTGGCGCGTTCCCGACACCAATGAACTCTTCGACATCACCAGCAGGCCCGAGGTTCCGCAGGGCGCGCGTCAACCTTTCCCAGCGGGGTTCTCCATCGGTGAGATCGTCGTCGACGCGATGGCCGTCCTCCCGGGCGAGCGGCGGCAGTCGCTGGAAGAGGGGATGGCCGAGCTCACACAGTTGAGGCAGCGCCTGAGCCTCGCGGACAACTACCCGGGCGGGGTGCCGCTGGAGTCCCTCTTGGAGGGCCTGCCCGGCTGGGAGGTGGCCGAGGGCGGCAAGCGCGCCAGGATCTTCCCCCACCCTCCCGGCTACAACGGCCGTGTCTACGTGCAGCCCACCGATGGCGTTCCCGCCGTCGGCCTGCGAGGTCTCCAGGACCTTGCTGCGCGGCGGCTGACGCTGCCGATGACCATGCCGATGCTCTTCGCCGGGAAGGCATTCGGCCGCTGGCTCGCCCAGCAGTTCGTCGTTGACACCACCGGCCACGAGGCACCCGTAGAACTCATGCCGTTCCTCTCGGCCGTTCCGGACGTCGACAAGATGTGGGGCTACGGCTGGCTGCTGTTCGGGCATGTCACCGCCACGCCGGCCAACGACTTGGTCAGCGTCGCCAGGGGCATGGCCGGTGCGGGACTGGTCAAGAACATGCTGCCGGTGGCGTCCCGGCACCCGTTCGACCGCACGCTGCTGAGCATGGGGAGGCGGATCCGTGAGTTCCTCGACGGGCACCACGACGAGATCACCGCAGCGGCGGCCGAGAAGATGACCCAGACGTTGACCGTCTACCAGAACATGTTCGGAGAGCGGTTCCCCGAGAACTTCCTCGACGTCGTCCGCGAGGACACACCGACGGTGCGCGAACACCTGACCGCTGCGCTGACCGGCCGGACATCGCGGGGACGGACGGTCGGCCAGTACGAGACCGTCGGGATGGAGGACTACCGGGAGTTGGACACCGACCAGGGCCGCCTGGCGGTCCCCCTGCTCTTGGAGGAACTGCGGCACTACGGCATCACCGACCAGTTGATGACCCATGAGGAGATCAGGGACGTCCTGTATGAACTCGCGGAGTTCAGCCGCGAGACCTACCAGCGGGCCGTGGAGTCGGCGGTCCCGCTCTCCGACGAGGTGCTGCGCCGAGCGGTCGGGCGCATCCTGGGCAACATCGTGGTGCGGGAACTCGCCCCGTTCCTGGCGTTGGCAAAGGACGGCATGCCGAGCGCCGGACGGCGGAGCAGGCGACCGCTGTCCGAGTACGACGCACACAACCTCGCCGCGGCGCTGGGCGCCTACGCCCTGGGCATCCCGCTGCCCGACGGTCTCCGCCGTCAGCTCGAAGGGGCCGTCCGCACGGCCATCGACCTGTTCCCCGAAGTGCCACGGGAAGAACACGCCCGCGTCCGGCAGACCGTGGATGCCGCGCGCCGCGCCCTGAGCCTCCTCGCCGACCCCGGGCATCTGCCGAGACGGATCCACTGGAACAGGGACATCCCCGCCCTGGACGGAAGGCGGGTGCTGGTGGACCAGGTGAGCCGGGTGAAGCACACGGAGCCCGAGGAGGGCGATCCCGTGGGCTTCTCCTCGCGCCCGGCCCGGGACTGGGACGGCCGCCAGAACACCTACGGCCTGCTGCCCGAGGTCAAGGCGTACACGACCATGCTGTGGTCCCAGCAGTACCGCAGCCCCGCAGGGCTGGTCGTACCGGAGAGCGCCCCTCTCGCTCTGCCGTTCCACAAGGCGTACCTGGTGGGCCTCAGCGGCGACGCCGCCTCGGCCCGGCTCGGGCTCCAGAACGGTGCGGAAGCGGCGGTCGACTACAACGCCGTGCTCGACTACCTCTTCGCCGCCGACCCCGACCTGATCGCCCTCCCGAGGAAGACCGCCGCCGTCGTCCTGGGCGCCGACGTGGCGGGGCCGCCCCCGCACGACCCGCTGGAGCACCCGATCGCCGGCCAGCTGATGGCCAACGCCTGGGACCGCTGGGTGTGGACCTCCGGCCTGGGCCGGGAGCCGCACATCCTGCCCGCCGACAGCCACGCCGGACCGCGGTTCGGACTCGCCGAGGGCGACTGGTGGGCCGGGTTCCGCCCCGAACCGACCTCCCCCCAGCTCGCCCGGCTGGCCCGCAGGGTCACCGGCGACCGGAGCCGCGGCCAGGACGTGCTGCGCTGGGTGCGGGCGGTCCGGCTGGTCTACGGGCCGCGGCTGGAGGACGACACCGCCGCCTTCGAAGCGCTGCTGTCCGGCTTCCGCCTGCTCGACGGCGTACGGGCGGCCCAGGGCGACCGCTCCCCGTTGACGTGGGAGCGTCTGCGGCCACTGGTCGCCTCGTACAGCCCACCCGGGATGCCCCTCACCCAGGCGCTGCCGTTCGCCATGGTCGCCGCCGCCGGCCAGCTGGGCACCCATCTGGAACTGTCCCGGTACACCCTGACCCAGAGCTTCGCCGCCCTGCGCGCCTGGGAGCGCGGCGCCTACGTCCCGGCCGGAACGGCCCTGACCGCCCAGGGCCCCGGCGGCCTGACGGTGCGCGGCTGGATGAGCGGCGCACCGGCGCCCTTCTCCACCCCCGGGCACAGCACCGGGCAGCCGTGGGCCAACCCGCCCGCCGCACCCGGGCCCACGACCGCCTATGACGCGGAGGCGCACTACCACGCGATCATGCTGCAGCTCTACGGACAGCCGCGCCCGGCCGCACTGGGGGCCCTGCGGCGGCTCAACGCCCTGCGCGCGGGCGTCCCCGCGCTGCGCGGCGGGCCGCTGGATCTGCGTGCGCTCGCGCGGTATGTGTTCAGTCTCGACGCGAACGCCCCCGTCGGCCCGGCCGAGTACACCGAACTCCTCCGGCTGGCGGCCGACCCGGCCACGGCGCATGCCAGGCGTCTCGCTCAACTGGGCGCCTTCCACCTGCTGTCGCGGGGTGCGCTCGACGCCGGGATGCGCTTCACCACTCCGAACGGCGTCAGCGGCATCAACTGGACCGACCGGCCGATGAACGTGCCGATCGACGTGAACACCGCCCACTTGGCGATCCGGCGGCCGGACGGCACCGTCTCGCTCCAGGCGCCCATCCCCGCGGGGTGGAGCGGCGGCCCGACACCGTACACGCTGGTGGCCGACGGCACCCTGGAAACGGTCACGGTGCGCGGCCGGAACGGGTTCGTGGCCGAGGCACGGCGCGAGATCGTGAGCGAACTGCTCCCCATGGACCCGGTGCTGCGGCAGCTGCCGAGCGGCGTACCGCTGCTGATGCTCGTGTCGCTGGCCGCGGCCGGGGATACGCTTCTGTCGCGCGGCACTGCCGTCGGCCTCGGCCGGGAAGTGTGGTCCACCAGCGGCTTCGTACTCTTCGGGTTCCTGCCGGACCAGCCCGGCCGGCTGGGCATCGGCGTCGACGTCACCGAGGGCCAGGGGATCATCGGGGGCTGGCTGCTCAGCGATCCGACCCTGCCGCCGGCGCCGCTGCCGGGGGGCGCGGAGTGGGAACAGCGGGTGGTCTCCCTGCCCGTCATCGGACGGGACCACCGTTCCACCGGTCATCTGTCCGTTTCGCTGGCCGAGGACCCCGCCCAACTGCGTTCCCGCACCCTGCTGGCACTGCAAGCGGCCTCGATGACGCACTTCGCCCATTACGACTCCGCCACCCACTCGATCAGCCGGCCGGTCCCACTGCCCTGGCTGCGGGACCATCCCGGCGCCACGCCGTACTTCGAGATCAAGCACGGAGGCCCCGGCGCCACCTACTGGGAGCTGCGCGGCGGAACAGCGGTCACCAGCGGTCCCTGGTCCACCGGGGCGCTGGGGCGGCGGCCGAGTCTGCGCGCCAAGCGGGACGCGGACCCACTGGTGAAGATCATCTGCTTCGGTGCGCAGCAGAACGGCGAGGGGTATCACGGCGGTTCCGGGCCGCCGCCCTACGTGCCCGACCCGCTCGCCGTCTCCGCCGAGGCCCAGTGGAACGCCAACGGCACCGGCGGCCGGCGCCCTGTGACGTACGCGGCCCGGCGCCGGGTCCGCTATTTCAGCGACACCGACGGCCCGGTCGTCCTCGTCTACAACGACATCCGGGGTGGCGAGTTCGGCCTGGAACGGATCGTGGCCGAGCCGGAGGGAACCGCTCTGGACGACCTGGCCCGCACGGCCGGACTGCACAGTGGTCCCGGTCCGGCCCCCGGCCACGTCCGGGAGCGGACACTGCGACTGGTCCGGCTGCTGCGCTACCTGTTCGGCACCCGGATCGAGCAGGACACCGCCTACCCGGTCCTGCTGCACGGCGCGGGGGCGCTCGACCGGATGCTGCGCAACGACCCCGAACTGCGCCGCATGCCTCTGTTCACCGTCAGCCTGTTCACATGGGTGGCGAGGGCCGACCACGCGCGGCACGCCCCACCGGACCGCAAGCTGGACCGGGCGGCCATGAGGGAGGTGCTGGTGCGGGCCGCGCAGCGGATCGCCCAGGCCCCCGGCACCACGCTGTCCGCGTACGTCCCGCTCCCGGCCCTGGCCGACACCGTCTCGGCCGTCATGCGCCGACCCGACGTGGACGCCCTCACCGCCTGGACCCTCGGCCTGCCCGGCAACGCGCCGATCGGCGACGCGGAACGGTCACGGATGCTGTGGGCCCACATCAAGACCGACGACATGCTGCGCCGTCTTCACGACACTGGCGGCGAGCAGGAGATCGACAGGTACGCCGCGCGCGTCCTGCACCTGGCGGCCCCCGACCCGGCCCACCGGGCCACCCTGCGCCACTACGCGCTGCTCGCGTTCGCCGGCGGCCGGGAGAACCCCGGTGTGGTACGCGAACTGGCCGAGATCCACCTGGAGAAGAACGGTGCCCGTGCGGCCACCACCTTGCTCACGGACAGGAACGGCGGTTCGGTGCTCGGCCGCGACGTCACCGGCCGCCCGGCCGGCGCCCTCGACATCGACCTGACCGTACTCACCCTGCTGCGGCGGGCACCCGACGGAACCCTGGTGGTCCACTCCACGGTCCCGGCCCCCTGGCACGCCGACGACCCGCAGACCCGGCCCTGGCTCTTCCGCGCCGACCGGCACGACGACACCCGGGTGGAGGTGCGCGGCATTCCCGCACCCCACGAGGACATCGCCGAGCTGGTGTACCGGGAGCCGACGCTCGCCGTCCTGCCGGAACGCCATCCCGTCGTCCTCATGGTCCCCCGCTCCCGGCCCCGCCCCGGTGAGCCGTTGAAGCACTCCCTGCCGGGCCTGGGTGCCGCACTGGCGGGCCATCCGATGTGGGCCGCGTACGGCACCCCGACGTTCCACACGGACCCGGTGACGGGGCGGACCACCATCGCGCTGGAGCCCGACCCCGCGGGGAACCCGCTGACGGCTGCGGACTTCGCACGCGTCGATGTGCGGGACGTCCGCCCGCTGCCCCCCGGCTACCGGGCTCTGCCGTACTCCCTCACCGTGTCCGGGACCACCCTCCATGCCGCACCCGTCGCGCCCGCCCCCGGAGCCGTCACATCCGGGACGCACGACGCGGGGGAGGGGACGGCCTCCGAGGAGAGCCACGCCCCGACGCCGGCCGGTGACGACGGGACGGGCCGCGACACGGCGGCGGACCGCCACTACGTACGCTCCGGACCGTCCACCGCCCGGCTCGGACGCACCTCCTACGAGTTGCGCGCAGCCGAGGGGACCGGCGACGCCTTCGGCACGGCGCTCACCCAGGCTCTGCGCGAGGCCGGGGTGGAACCGCCGGTCGCCGAGGGCGAACTGCGCGACTGGGCGGCCGAACAGGTCACCGACGACGACCTGCCGCACACGGACCTGCCGCCGCTGGACGACGCTGCGGAGGTCCCCGTCGACATGCTGACCGCGGCCGGCGTGCGGATCGAGCTGGCCCAGCAGACGGAGGCGATCCTGCGCGGCAACCAGCTGCCGCTCGCCCGCTTCACGCTCACCCCGGTGCAGCGCTTCCGGCTGCGGGCGGCCCTCCACGGCGACGGCACCTCCGATCCCGACCTCGCGCTCGCTCTGGATGCGGCCCTCGCTGCTGCCGTCGCCCGCCGGCTGGGCGTCGCCGTCACCGTCGCGGGACCGGACGGAGTGGTGGCCGAGCACGGCGTCGGTGCCGACCGCTCGGTCCTGCTGGTACGGGACGGCGACGGGTACCTGGCCGGGGCGGCGGCCCCCGCCCGGGAGGTTGTCGAGCAGATCGGCGCCCCTCCCGAGAACCCGGGCCGCGTTCCGACCGTCTAACCGTGGCGGTGGAGAAGGCACCGGACGTGGTGACGGGAGGAGGTGGCCTCTCCCTCAAGAACACCTCAGTTGGTGGACGTAAGGGCGCCTGCGCAGGGATGATGCGCATGTCTGATCTCTTCGATCAGTTGCCCGAGGTCCGGAGACCGGTTCGTCCCGGTGTCCGCGCCCCGGTGTCCCGGCTCGTCCCGGTGAGCGAGTCACGGGCTGCCGGGCGTACCGGGGCACGGGATGCCTCGGGGGACGCGGCGGGCACCCTGGGTGGCCCGCGGGGGCGCGCCCGTATCACCGACCATGCCGAGCATTTCCAGCAGTCAGCCAGCCGGCCCAGTGAGCGAGGACAGCATGAGCGACAACGGCGCTTCCGCCACGGCGACCCCCTCGGAGACGGACGAGCCGCCGACCGGTTCCCCGGAGACCGGGCCGGACGCCGCGGAGACCGGGCCGGACGCCGCCGGGGCGTCCGCACCCCCCGCGGGCGACGAGACGGCGACCGCGATGTCCGACGACGCGGTACCGGAACCGCCCGAGGAGTTCGTCAAGGCGGCCAAGCTCGCGCCGAACCACTGGCTGTACCTGACCGATCCCGCCTGGCAGGGCGAAGGCCCGCCGCCGGACTGGGCCGTGGTGGGCCAGTGGCGCTCCGACGACGACGGCGAGATCGTGGAGTGGCAGGACAACGAGAACTACCGGCCCTCCCCGGAAGCGCTCGGCTGGCCCGAACCAGAGGACGACGTGGACGCCGCCATCCAGCTGGCCACCACCGGCTACGGCCCGGCGGAGGACGTCACCGCCGCCCTCGCCAAGGCGGAGGTGGCGGTGCTGGTCACGGCGGACGGCGAGCCCGTCAGCGCTTCGGCGCCGGACGGCACCCCGGTGGTCCCCGTCTACACCTCGCCCCTGTACCTGCACGCGGCCGGCCGCCTGGGGTTCGAGCGGGTACGGGTGCCCGCGCTGCTGGAGCGGCTGCCGGAGGGGCACAGCCTCAGCATCAACAGCTCCGCCGCGGTCAGCATGGTGATGACCACGGACGGCCTGGCGGACGTGGTGGCCGCCGCTGCGGAACAGTCCGAGGAGCCCTCGGCGGAGGAGCCCGGGGCGGCCCGCACGGCCACGGTGGGGACGGCCACGACGGATGCGGTGCCGGACACCGGCACCGTGCCGGACACGTCCACGATGTCCGCGGCGTCCGCGGCGTCCGCGGCGGAGGGTGCCGCAGGCGGCGGTACGGCGGCGGCCGGTGCGGAATTGCCGGGCACGCAGGGGATTCCGCACGCCGATGACGGGGAGAGCCGGTGACCGACCCGGCCGACAGCGCGCGTCGCCGGCAGGCCCCGCCCGCCGGCCCCGTGGTGCGCCGCGCCGTCACCCTGACCGATGCGGTGGCCGCACCGTCCGGGGAACTCGCCCCCGCCGAGCCCACCTCTCCCGGGGCAGGACGGGACGGTGACGGCCTGCGCGGCGGTACGAGGATCGACGGGGCGACGGTGGACGTGGCGGCCGTCCTCACCGGGGACCCGACCGCGCCCCGCACGGAGCCCGCCACCACGGGAAGCGCGATCACGGAGCCTGCTGCGGGGAGCGCCACGGGAGCGCCGTCCGGACCGGCGTCGGGGCCGGCTGCCGCGCCGGCGCCCGGCAGCGCCCCCGGCCCGGGGGCCGACACCGACGCGCGGCCGAAGGCGCCCGCCACCGCCCCGAGGACCGCGAGCACCGCGACGACCACGGCCACCACGCACGCCGCACCCGCGCCGAAACCGGCCACGCCCGCGACGGAGCCGGCAGCGTCCGCATCAAAACCGGCCGCATCTGCGGCCGAGCCGACCACCCTCGCGGGGAAGCCGACCACACCTGCGGCGAAACCGGTCACGCCCGCAGCCAAGTCGGCCGCATCCGCAGCGAAGTCGACGACGCCTGCGGCGCGTTTCGCCGCCTCCGCGACGACGAAGGCCACGGGCCGGACCGCGGCCGGGGCGGCGGCGGTGGCCACGGCGACGTCACCGCCTCCGCCCACCCGAAGCGACCCGGGCCCCGCCGGCGGTCCCCCGAGGGGCCGTCCGCCCAAGGCGGTGCTGGCCGGACTCGCCGTCGTGGGCGCGCTGCTGATCGCCGTACCCTTCCTCCTCCTCGGCGGTGGTGACGACGAGGAGAAGAAGCCCGCCGCGCGCACCGGGAACGCCCCGCACGCGTCAGCTCCGACCGGGCCCGGAGCCGACGGGGCGGACGGCAAGGGCACCGAGGACGGCCGGCAGCACCCGGGCGACAAGGACGGCCAGCACGGTGACGACGGCAAGCACGGTGCGAAGAAGTCCGACGGTGCTGCGGGCACCGAGAACGGCCGGGCCGGACACGGCGGCGAGGGGCACCCCGCCTCCGGGGGAGCGCCCGACGCGGGGCAGGGCACCAAGACGTCTCCGGGCCACAGCGGCGGGTCCAGCAACAGCACGGTGTCGTCGGCCGGCACCGACTACTCCACCCGCAAGAACGTCCGCATCAAGAACGCCTTCTACGGATACTGCGCCGACATTCCCGGCACCGGCCCCGGACAGCCCGACGGACCGGTCAACGTGGACACCTGCGCGGGCGGTTCCCCCGACAACCAGCGCTGGGACTTCGTCCGCCACGGGCGGCGCGGCGGCTCCGGCGGTGCCTACCTCTTCGAGATCCGCAATCGCACGGACGGCAGGTGCATGGACCTGTCCGGTTCCGGACGCCTGCCGGCAGGCACCCTGGTGATCGAGACCGCGTGCGCGGGCAAGGGAAACCAGCTGTGGTGGGCCGAGAAACGCGGCGGAGGCCGCCTGTGGCTGCACAACTCCGGCAGCGGACAGCAGTGTCTGAACGTGCAGGGCGCGGCCGGCGTCGCCAACATCAACGCCCGGCTGGAGATCCAGCCCTGCCGCGGCGGTGACGACCACGAGTGGAAGCTGTAGGTGTGCGGCCGTCGGCGGACTCCGGTCATCCGCCCGCCATCTTCACTCCGTACACTCCAAGCTTCCTGGAGTGGCAGGTCACTTCGCTCCCGTACGAGGACCGACCAGGTGACCGCGTCATGAAACGAGAACCCGGGTCTGTGCGCCGCACCGGCCGGGGCGGGTACGAAGGAGAGACGACGTGAGCCGTTCCGGCGGTGGCCGGTCGTGGTGGTTCGGCGGTCGGGGCAAAGCGGAGCGGGCGGCCGGGCGGTCCACCGCGTCCGCCGCCCCGCCGAAGGACGCCGACGCCACTGAACCGGAGAACGGCGCGCCGCTGCTCGCCGAGGAGTACGGTGCGCTGGTCCTGCTGCGCGCCGCCCACGACACCACGATCAGCCAGACCGATGTCAACGAACTGTCCGACCTGCTCGGCGCCGAAGAGGGCATCACCACCGTCGTCACCGGCGCGGTCGGCCCGGGCGGCGCCTCGGCGGAGGAGTTCTGGCCGCGGCTGAGCGAAGTGTTCGACACCGTACGCGGGGAGGGCACGCGCACGGTGCGGCTCGTCATGTCCGGCGCGGGGGAGGACCTGCCGGAACGGCCCTCCGTCGCCCGGCGGGTGGCGGACGCCTGGGAACTGGAGGTGATCGCCCCGGACGGCGAGGTCCAGATCGTCCCCGGCGGCTCCCTCTTCGTCCGCCCCGACCCGCCCGGGGCCCGCGGCTGGTGGAGCTTCTCACCCGGGGCGCGGCCCGTCGCCCTGGGCACGCGCCAGCCCGCACCCGCCTGGCAGGACGGCATCGAGCAGGTGCCCGAACGCACCGACAGCGGCTGCGTCATCCACCAGATACCGGCCGGACTGCTGGCCCGCTCCCCGCACGCGGCCGAGCCGGAACGCGGCGACCTGGCCTACTCGGTGCCCGTCGATCCCCGCGGCCCGACCGTCCTGGTGGGCGTGCCGCAGGGCGGGGACGTCTCCGCCACCGACGTACGCCAGGTGCTCGGCGCACTGCCCGCCTCCCTCCGCTCCCGCGTCCGCCTCGCCCCCGGCAGCCACCGCGACATCCTGCGCATCGGCCAGTCGGCCGCCGACATGCTCGACAGCGAGATCGTCGTCTACACCGGCATGCCGCTGCTCACCCCCAGCGCCCCCTCGGAACGCGGCACCGCACGTGCCGTACTCGTCGGCGTCGACGGCGCCCCCCGGTGGCGTCCCTTCGTCGACGCGGTGCTGTGCGCCCCGGCCCGCGAGGGCGAACCGGCGCCCGCCCCGCGGCTGCTCCGCTGGACCCCGCCCGTACCCGGCCAGGCCAACGTCGAACAGGGCATGGTCCGGCTCTCCGGCCGATGGCGGGCCACCGTGACCCGCGCCGGACTGTGGATCACCGACGGCGAGAGCACCGGCCCCGACACGATGGCGCCGCCGCACCCGAAGACCCGCGAGGTGGACGCCGAGGGACCCGCCATCGAAGTGGGCCGCCCCGGCGAGGAGATCGACGCCTCCCTGTGGCCGGAACTCTCCCGGGTCCTGGCCGGCCTGGGCCCCGACCTGCGCGGACGGGCGCGACTGTACGTCCACGGCACCGCGACGGACGGCGGCCGGGCGCTGCGGGCGCTCGCCGCGCAACACGGCGTGCGCACCCTGCGCTTCACGCCCCGCCGGGCGTCCGCGTCCCGTCCCGCCCCCTCGGGGGCCGCACCTTCCGCCCCCGGCACGCCCTTCGCCGCGCCGAGCGCGCCTCCGACATCCGGCACGCCCCTCGCCGGCCACGGCGCGCCCCCGCCGCCCACGGCGTCTGCGACGGCCCCGCCCGGCGCCCCCGCCACGCCGTTGGGGGCGTCCGCCCCGCCGCCTGCGGCACGGGGCAACTCCGCCGCGCCGGGCACCACACCCCCCGCCGGCCCCGGCCCCCACGGCCCTGCCCACCCGTCAAGGCCCACCGCCCGAACCCCCGGCGGCCCGACGGGCCCGGCTCCCCGGGTGCCTGGCGCCCCCGCGGGGGAGGGGGCGCAGGGTGTTGCCGGCCCGCCTGGGCCGGGTTCGCGGGGGCCTGGCGGTCCGCCTGGGCCGGGTTCGCGGGGGTCTGGTGGTCCTGCGGGTTCCGGTTCGCGGGGGCCTGGCGGCCCTGCGGGCCCCGGTTCGCGGGGTGCCGGTCGGCCGGGCGTGTCCGGTTCGCGGGGTGTTGGCCCGATGGAGCCGGGTGTGCAGGGTGCTGGTGGTCCGGCTGGGCCTTCGCGAGTGCCTGGCGGTCCGGCAGGTTCCGGCCCGCAGAATGCCGGTCGTCCGGCGGCATCCGGTCCGCCGGTGCCGGGTCAGTCCCCGGCAGCGGGTCGGCCTCCGGCCTCTGGCCGACCTCCGGCGGCGGGTCGGCCTCCGGCCTCCGGTCCGGTTCCCGGTGGCCCGGATCGGCCCGGTGGTTCCGGTTCCGGGCGGCCTGGTGCGGCTGGGCCAACTGCCGGACCCGGGGCAGCCGGTGGTCCGGTCGCCTCCGGCCCGCAGGCCCCTGATGGCAGGACGGTGCCCGGTCCGCACACTCCTGACGGCCCGTCAACGCCTGGCCCGCAGGCCCCCGCCGGCCCGGCGGAGCCGGGTCCGCGGGACTCCGGCAGGCCCGGCGCGTTCGGCACTCCGCCTCCCGGACGTCTCCCGGCGCCCGGCGGTCCGGGTGTGTCCGGTCCGCAGGCTCCGGGTGCTGATCGGGGGCCGGTTCCGCGAGTTCCGGGTGGGGGCCCGAAGTCGGGCGGAGCGCCGGGCGGTTCCGCCGTACCCGGTGGGTCGACGGCAGGGCGCTCCGGTGGGCCGGACCGTGTGCCCGACCTGCCCGGTGGTCCGGGTGTGTCCGGTCCGCGGGTTCCGGGTGCCGATCAAGGGTCAATTCCGCATGTCCCGGGTGGGGGCCCGGGGTCGGGTCGTGCGCCGGGTGGTTCTGCTGTGCCCGGTGGGCCGGCGGCCGGTCGCTCCGGTGGGCGGGGCCGTGCGCCCGCCCCGTCCGGCGGCCCGGCGGGCTCGCGCCCGCAGGGGCAGGGGCCCGGTCGTCCGGCCGGACCTGTCCCGCCTGCCCCTGAGCGTCCCCCGGCGTTCGGTCCCGTTCCGGGTGTCCCGGACGATCCCGACGGCTCGGGCCCCGCGCGGCCTGGCGCGGCCGGGTCGGCGACGGACGCGTCCGGTGGGCCGGGCGCAACCGGGCCGCAGACTGCCGGCGATCCGACGGCGGAGCCCGTCCAGCCAGCTCCGGGTGGTCCGGAGGAGCCGAGCAGCCCCGATCCCACACAGCGCACGGCACCCGGCGCCCCCGCAGCGAGGCAGCCCGGGCACCCGGATTCCGCCGCAGGTGCCGCCGGGGGTCGGGCGGAGCCGTCGGCCGAACCGCCCGCACCGGCGGGCGAGTCGGCCGCGTCGCCGGGCGGGGCCCCGGCCCCGTCCGGTCCCGACCCGGTTCCGCCGCCGGCTCCCGTCCGCCCGCCGATGATGAGCGTGTCCTCGGGGCCGGGGGGCCCGGACGTGCGCCCGTCCACGCCGCCCGCCGAGCCCACGCCCGGGCCCGGCGGCGGCACCGCGCGCCCGGGGCCCACGCGCGGTTCGCGGACCGGCACGGTGCCGGACGCCGACCGTGAGGTGCCACCGGGCCCCGCGCCGGGCGCCGACCGGGACAGTGGCACGGCACCCGACGCCGGACGCGACTCCGCGCCTGACGCGCCGTCAAATACGGAGAAGGAACGGTCCGGCGGCGGTGTGCCGGAGCGTTCGCGCAAGCCGTCGTCCGAACCGCGCAACGTCGGTCCGGACGAGGGCCCGGTACGGGCGCCCGAGCCGGGCGCCGGTCCGGGACCGTCACGTATGCGGGCCCCGTCGTCCACCGGACGGCCCGAGTGGCCCGAGTACTTCGTCCCGCCGAAGCGTCCGGAACCCGCCGCGCCGGAGGGCGAGGGGCCCGGGGACTCTCGACGCCCCCGTGTTCCGGAGCGTTCCGCACGGCCGGAGGGGCCGACGCCTGCGGGTGTCCACCCGTCGGGCCCGGTGCCGCCCGCGCCGGAGCGCTCCGTACCCGAACGGTCGGCGTCCGGGCGGCCCGGGACGGACGGGCTCGAACAGTCCGGTGGAGCGACGAAGCCCGCGCCTCCGCGACCGCCGCGTACCGCGCCTGGGCCGGGGCCGGATGACGCCCCGGAGCGCAGGAGGGACGTGCCGGGCGCCGCTCCGGACGCGGCCCCCGCGTCCGGCATCGCGCCGGAGGGGGAGGGACCCGAGCGGTCCCGGCGTCCCGGTGCGCCGGAGCGTCCTGCCCCGCCGGAGCGGCGCATACCGGACGCTCCGTCGGAGGGCCCGGCGCCCACCGGTTCCCGGCCTGAGCGGCCGACTTCTGCTGGACCCCGGTGGGAGGGCCAGGCGCCCAGCTCTGCCCGGTCGGAGGGTCCGGCGCCCACCGGTTCTCGGTCGGAGAGGCCAACCCCTCCAGCCGGACCCCGGTCGGAGGGCCCGGCGCCTGCGCGTTCCCGGACGGAGCGGCCGACTCCTGCTGGGCCCCGGCGGGAGGGTCAGACGCCCTCTGCCCGGTCGGAGGCGCCGGCGCTTACGGGCTCCTGGCCGGAGAGGCCGGCTGCCGGGCCCGGGCCGGAGGGCCAGGCGCCCAGCTCTGCCCGGTCGGAGGGTCCGGCGCCCACCGGTTCTCGGCCGGAGAGGCCAACCCCTCCAGCCGGACCCCGGCCGGAGGACCCGGCGCCCGGCGCTACCCGGTCGGAGGGCCCGGCACCTACCGGTTTCAGGCCGGAGCGGCCGACCCCTCCAGACGGACACCGGCCGGAGAGCCGGGTGCCCGACGCCGCCCGGCGGGACGGCCCGGCGCCCACCGGCCGCCGGCCGGCAGGCTCCGAGCCCGCCGGTGCACGGTGGAAGGCACCGTCCACTGACGGTCGGGAGGGACCGGTGTCGCCCGCGCCGTCCCCGGCAACTGGGCGCCCCGGGGACGTGGCAGCTCCTCCGCCGCCGCGTCCCACGCCCACGGCGTCCGCCGTGCCCACGGCGAGCGGCACGCCCACCGCGTCGGACGCTCCTCCTCCCCCCAGCGATCCGGTGCCCCCGGCACGCCCCGCGCCCGGGACGCGGCGTCCCACCCCGGCAGAGCCGCCCGCCGGAGGGGAGGCGCCCGCCAAGGCGGAGCCGGCCACCCCGGCGGCGCCGCCGGCACCGAGCCGTCCCCCCGTACGGCTCGGCCCCCTGCTGCCGGCGCCGTTCCGGCCCGGGCACAGCAGTACCCAGGCCGAGCGGGAGGCGTTCCGGGCACTCGCGGAGGGCGAGTGGGACCGGCACGGCACCGCCGTCGCCCGTCTGCTGTCCCGGATGCCCGTGCTGCGCGGGCAGGAGCAGGAGGCGGCCCGCGCGGACCTGATCGCGCTGCACATCTATCTGCACACGACCGAGGGCCCGTTGAGCCCGGAGGAGCTGACGCGGGCGTTGCACGAGGGGGAGGAGCGGCTGTTGCCGTACGCCGCCTGTGTGGCCTCCGGACTGCGCCGCATGCCGTCGTACCGCGGGATCGCGCTCCGCGGTGCGGGGGAGACGGACGGGCCGGACGGCGGCGTCATGGAACCCGGCGTCCTGTTGCGCGACCCTGCCCCGGTGCCGGTGCTGCCTCTCGGCACCGGCGCACAGCGGCCGGGTGGTGCGCAGTACGCCGTGTGGTCGGTGACCGGGCGCCGTGTGCGCCAGCTCACCGACCGGACCGGTGCCGGAAAGGCCCGGGACGAGGTGGTGTTCCCGCCGGGCACCCTGCTGCGGGTGCTCGACGTGCGTGAGGAGGGCGGTGCGCCGCTGACCCTTCTGCGCGAGGTTCCCCACACCGGGCCGGACATCCAGGCCCGCCATGTCGGCGCGGAACTCGACGCCGACGACCGTGCGGCGCTCGACCGGCTGGAGGAGGCACTGCGCGCCCGCCCCGTGGCGCCGGGCGGCTCCGGCTGGCCGCGGCTGTGCACGGGATCGCTGGAACGGGCCGTGGGCCGCCCGCCATCCGACTGAACTGGCCCAACAGGAACGGAGACTTGATGCCACAAGAGGACAAGAAGGGGTTGATAGGGCCCCAGGTGCGGCGTGCTGTCACGATGCGTGGCACGAACGCCCGGCCGGAGCCCACGTCACTGCGTCCACGGTCGTCCGCCGACGCGGACTCCGGGCGTACGCAGAAGCCGGATGTCTCCGGACATGCTGACGAGCGCGACGGCGGGGAGCCGACGGTCGTGATGACGTCGTCCTCGTCCGTGGCGGAAGCGTCCTCGTCCGAGTCCGCTTCCGCCGGGACCGCCCCGGCCCGGCCGGCCGGGGAACCGGCCGAGAAGTCCGCGGAGAAGCCGGCGGCAGAAAAGTCGGCGGAGAAGCCGGCAGAGAAGTCGGCGGAGGAACCGGCGGAGAAGTCGGCGGAGAAGCCGGTCGGCAGACCAGCCGGAAGAGCCGCCGGAAGACCTGCCGGAGGCGTGACCGGGGAGTCCGTCAAGGCGGACGGGGAGCCGGCCAGGACGTCGGCGTCCACCCGCAAGAAGGTGGAGGAGAACAGCGACGCCGCTGTCGGTTCCCTGATCGCGACGGGGAGCGGGAGCCCGCCCGGCGCGTCCAGGGGCGACACCGGTACGGGCGGGGACGAACCCCCCTCGGGCCGTCCCACGAAGGCGCTGCTGGCCGCGGCGGGCATCGGCGGCGCACTGCTGATCGCGGTGCCGCTGCTGATCATCGGTGCGCACCGGGAGGACGAGACGAAGCCCGCGGCCGTGGCCGAGCAGAAGTCGGACCGGGTTCTCCCGCCGGACGACGGACGGAGCCGGCCGGGGGTCTACGCCCCCAAGTCGCCGGAGGCCGAGAAGAAGAAGGCGAAGGAAGAATCGCCCAAGAAGGAGGAGAAGGCGGAGGAGGAGACAGCTCCGCCTCCGCCGCCGCCCTCGGACTCGGCCAAGGAGGCCGACGAGGTCAAGAAGGAGGACGACGACAAGAAGAAGCCCAGGAAGAAGCGGAAGGAACTGGCGGTGTTCCGCGCCGCCTCGGCCAACTACGCGAACAAGAAGCACGTTCTGCTCAGGAACCTCGAGTCGAACCTGTGCGCCGACATCCCGAACTTCGGGAAGGGCAAGCCGGACGGTCCGGTCAACCAGTTCCACTGCCGCGACACCGACAAGGACAACCAGATCTGGGACTTCGAGGTGAAGTACAAGGGCGACGGACCCCGGTCCACCGACCTCTTCCAGATCAGGAACCGCAAGGACGGGCTGTGCATGGACCTGCCGAACTTCGGCGGCCAGCCCCGCGGTACGCGTGTCTCGGAGTACCACTGCGACGGCACCAAGCAGGACAACCAGCTGTGGTGGCTGGAGCCGCGCGGTAAGTCGACGTTCTGGATCCACAACTACGCCAGCAACCACCAGTGCCTCGCGGTGGTGCACGGTCCGAACGTCAAGCCGGTCGACGCGCGGCTGAACATCCAGCCGTGCCAGAACGGCGACGGCTTCAGGTGGAAGCTCCGCTGACGGCGGACGGCCCCTGAACAAGTGCCGGGCCCCCTGGAATTCCCCCCGGAGTCCAGGGGGCCCGGTCGCGGGTGCGACCGGCCCAGGTGCGGGGAGCCGCCCGTGTGCGAGGAATCGCCCGGGTGAGAGGAGCCGCCCGTGTGCGCGGGGCGCCCTGGATGCGGGGAGCCGCCTGCTACAAGGACCCACCCGATGCGAGGACCCGCCCGGTGCGAGGGCCGGCCGCTGCCCGGCCCGAAGACGCCGCCTTCACACGTGGCCGGATTCGCAGCCGCGTGCCGGGGTGGGGGAGCGGCGCGCGACGGCAGGTGTGCCGGTGGCCTCACCTCCGGGCGCCGTCTCCCTCACCTGGTCCGGGGGTGGTTCGCGCAACAGACTGCATGTGCTCCACCAGCACTCTCGAACCCCTTCTCTCCGGGAGGAACACATGGTGGCCATACGCGCGTACGTCACGACGTCGCCGCCGCCGGCCTGCTCGCGCTGGCGCCCAGCGCCGCGCTGGCGGCACCGACCGCGTTGGACGACGGCAGCTTCGAGTACCCGGTCGCGCCCGCGAACTCCTTCAACGCGCTGAAGGCGGGGCAGACCATCGGCCCGTGGTCGGTCGACAGCGGATCGGTGGACCACATCGGCAAGGGCTTCTGGCAGGCGGCCGACGGCGACCAGTCGGTCGACCTCAACGGCGGCGGTCCCGGCAAGGTGTCGCAGACCATCAGGACGACGGCCGGCAAGACCTACACCGTCTCCTACGCGCTCGCCGGGAACCCCGAGGGCAACCAGGGGCTGAGGACCGGGCGGGTCCTGATCGACGGGCAGAACTTCCAGGACTTCTCGTTCGACACCACGGGCAAGACCCGCGCGAACATGGGCTACGTGGGGCGCCAGGTGACGTTCGTGGCCACCGGTGCCACCACGACGCTGTCGTTCGCCAGCACCTCGGCGACCGGCGCCTACGGCCCGGTCATCGACGACGTCCGGGTCAAGAGCGGCTGCTGCTCCTGCTCCACCTGCTCCGACTGACACCCCACCCCCAGCACACGCGGCAGCCGCAGCACCCGCACCACTCGCGGCATCCGTACGCCACCCGCCGCATCCGCACCACCCGAAGGGCCCCGGCCACCGCGCCGGGGCCCTTCCCGCGCCGCGGGGCGCTCGCCCCGGGGCGAGCGGCGGCGGCCCGAGGCGGCGCCGCCGGCGCAGGGGCCGTGCGCGGGTGTGGGAGATTCCGGTGAGATATGTCACCGGCGTTGGCCGTTTGTCGGCGGGCGGGACGGGATCGGGGGCTGTTGTGGGAGGTCGTCGCCGTTGCGGGGGGTGGGACGGGGAACGTCCCGGTGCAACGACCCTGATGCTGCTGGTCGTTGACCCTCGTGTCACTCAATAGGTAGCCTCGGTCGCCGACTGTGATGGTGGTCGGCCGGTGTGTGCGCCGTCGACCGCGATCACCAGCGACGACGGGGGCAAGGGCGCTCACCGTTTGCGTCACGGTGCGGTCAGCCACTAAAGGGGGAACGGGGTGTCTTTCCGGGCGAACCGGTGCCAGGGGGCGGTCCTCGTCAGACGGTCCCCGGCTCGCCCACCGGCCGAGGTGAGCGACTGTTCTGCGGTGCTGCCGCACCCGTGTGTCCGTCCTTGTTGCCGTACGGGACTCGGCCGCCCGCATGCCGGCTGCCGTATCCGCCCACGTGCCGACCGCTGTTTCCGTCCGCGTCCGGGCCTGCGGCCTGCCGTACGGCGCACCTGTCCTCTCCGGCCGGCGCCGTCCTCGGCTCCGCCGCCCGCCGCGCGCGGGGGCGCTCCCTTCTAGCGCCGTCCGCCCAGCGGTTCCCCCTCTCCCTCTCGCTCGCCGCCCCGCCCCGCCGGGGCGCACGATGCTGCGCGGCATGGCCGCCCGGCTTGATCGGAGGTGCTCTTCCGTGGCCCCGTCCCCCCACTCCGGACTCTGGTTACGTCTCTACCGGCCCGCGTCCGAGGCCCGTACGCGGCTCGTGTGTTTCCCGCACGCGGGCGGATCGGCCAGCTATTACCACTCCGTCGCCCGCACGCTGGCGCCCCACATCGAGGTGCTGGCCGTGCAGTACCCGGGGCGGCAGGACCGGCGTCATGAGCCGCCGGTCGCCTCGTTGGCCGAGCTGGCCGCCGCTGTGGACGACGCCCTGGGTCCCTGGCTGGACAAGCCCTACGCCTTCTTCGGGCACAGCATGGGCGCGCTGCTCGCCTTCGAGGTCGTGCGCCGGCTGGAGGACCGCGGCGAGCGGGGCCCCCACCGGCTGTTCGCCTCGGGGCGCCGGGCACCTTCGTGTCCCCGTACGGAGAACATTCATCTGCGCAGCGACCAGGGGATCGTGGCCCATCTGAAAAGGCTGCGGAGCACCGATCCGATGCTGCTGGAGGACGAGGAACTCCTCGCGATGTTCCTGCCCGCGTTGCGGGCCGATTACAAGGCGGTGGAAACCTACGAAGGCAGCCGTGCCGATGTCGGTTGCCCGGTCACGGTATTCAGCGGGGAGAGCGATCCGCTGACGACCCGGGCGGAGGCGGAAGCATGGCACGCCCATACCCGGCGGGAGGCGGAGGTGCTCTTCTACCCCGGCGGTCATTTCTTCCTCGACGACCATGCGGCCGAGGTGCTGGAAGTGATCCGGAAGCGCACCGCCCAGGACCAGGACAGCCCCCACGAGTTCTCGTCGTGAATCGGGCCACGAGTGCCGGAGGGGCGCGTTCCGGAGAGGTTTTCCGGTTCCGCGCCCACCGGCTGCGCCACCCGGACGGTGATGGAACGGGTATGGAACGGAAGGTTACGGTGACATGCGCGACCGGCACGAGTACAGCACGGGAACATTGGCACGGCGTGGTCCTGCGAAAACGCGGAGACAGAGACCTTCGGAGGTATCCGAGTGGGGCGGCCCGCTCGAATTCCGGGGCGTGCGCACATCGGAGATCGGGATGTCGATCTCCGACGGGATCACGTTCGACTCCTGGAGCCGTCTCGGTGATTACGTCTCGGTCGTGGCGAATTCCTCGGCATGGTGGCTCGGTGACTGGCTGGTGTACGGGCAGGAACGTTTCTCCAATCGGTACCGCCGGTGCATAGAGGAGTCGTCCCTCGACTACCAGACGCTGCGCAACTACGCCTGGGTCGCCCGGAACGTCCCGCTGTCCCGCCGGCGGGACGGACTGAGCTTCCAGCACCACGCCGAGGTGGCGTCCCTGCCCGCCGACGAGCAGACGTACTGGCTCGGGCGGGCGTTGGAGGAGAAGTGGTCCCGCAACGCGCTGCGGGCGCAGATCCGGGCGGGACGGGCCGCGGTACGGGCGGCGACCAGCCAACTGCTGCTGCGGCTGCGGGTTCCGCAGGGGCGGGAGGAGGTGTGGCGGAAGGCCGCCCAGGAGGCGGGCCTCGACTTCACCGACTGGGCCGCCCGCGAACTCGACCGCGCCGCCCGGCTCACCGCGGTGGGAGCCGCTGAGGGCGCCGCGGCGGTGAACGCGACCGGCGGTGCCGGTGCCGGTGCCGGTCTCGGTGCCGGTGCGTCCGCCGCCCTGGAAGCTGCGGCAACGGCCGATGCCTCCGTCGCTGCCTCCGCTGATGCCTCCGCCGGTGCCGGAGCGTCGGCCGACCCCGGTGGCGGTGCCGGAAATGCCGGTGGCGGTGCGGGCTGCGGTGCCGGTGTTGGGGCCGGCGGCGGTGCCGACGCCGGTACGGGGACGACCGCCGGCGGCGGCGTGCCCGGTGGTACCGGTGCGTCAGGCGATGCCGGTGCGCCCACCGGTTCGGGAGTGGTCACCGCTTCGGAAGCGCCGGTCGGTTCGCAAGTGTCCGCAGGTTCGGACGTGCCCGCCGCTCCGGGTGGGGCCACTGCCGCGGGCGTGCCCGGCGGAGCTGCCGCAGCCCCGGCGCCCACGGCAGGGAGCGCTCCCGCAGCGGCGTCCCCGGCGGCGGGTCCCTCGGAGCCGGCGCCCGGCATGCCGTCCGGTCCCGCCATCGACGCGGGGGCGGGCGTCACACACACGCCCGGCGAAGTGGCCTACGCCTCGGGCCGGCTCGGCGAAGGCGCGCCCGGCGGAGACGCCCCGGCGCCGGGGCCCTCCGTCACGGGCTCCGAGGACCGGGAGGCGCACGACTGACGGTGCGTGCGGGGCGGGGGCCGGCCGGAACACCGTCCGGCCCCCGGACCCCGGCTCCGGACCCCGACCCAGGCCCCGAACCCCCGCCCCGATCCCAATTCCTGACCCCGGCTCCGGCCCCCGGACCCCGCCCTGGTCCCGAATCCTGACCCCGGCCCCCGGCCCCGGCCCCGGACCCGGACCCTGGCCCCAGCCCCGAACCCCGACCGCCCGGCCCCCGACCGTCCCGAACCCTGGCCCCCGGCCCGGTTTCCGCGGTCTTTCGTGCGCCGCCCTTTTCCTACCCCTTTTCTTTCTGTGAATCCTTGCCCGGGACGGGAATCCCGGTGTCGCATGGGAAACCCCCGGAGGGATTCTCCGGGTGCGGCCGTGTGCGACCGTCTCGGGTGAGGGAATGAATAATTCGACGTACCGTCGTCTGATGCAGGTGCTGGTCGATTCGTCGGTGGACTATCGCGTCATCCATCACCGTGCCGAGGGCCGGACGGAGCGGGCGAGCGTCCTTCGCGGGCATCCGCTCGCCAGCGCCGCGAAATGCATGGTGGTGCATGTCAGGCATGAGCGCGAGAACCGGCATGTGGTGGCGGTACTGCCCGGTGACCGGCGGGTTGACTACCGGAAACTGCGGCGGGAATTCGGAGCGGTGGACGTCCGGATGGCTGACCGTTCGGTCGCCGAGGAACTGACGGGCTGCCAGTCCGGGTGCATCATTCCCTTCTCCTTCGCGGACGAGCTGTCCGTGGTTTTCGATCCGTCCTTGTTGCTGCCGCGGGAGGTGTACTTCAACGCGGCGCGGCTGGACCGGTCGATCGGGCTCAGGCCGGATGACTTGGTGTCGCTGGTCAGGCCGCGGATCGCCGACATTTCCAAGGCGGAAAAATAGGGGTTCTCCGCCGCCTGGGCGGGCACTAGCGTTTGGCCCCGGTGCTGGCCCGCGAGAGCAGGGAGTTGAGCAGAGAAGATGACCGAGGCCGTTAATAATTGGGCAAAAATCGGTGACGGTCCCGAGGAGGAAACCGTGCTCGCGGTGGACTTCGACGTCACGGGACGGCTGGAGGCGAATTTCCGGGATCTGGTGGGCCTCCTGTCGGAACCGGTCGCGGTCTGGCAGACGGTCCCGCCGGCGGAGAGCTACCGCCGCATGCTGACGACGGAGGACTATCTGGCGTGGTGGCGGGAGTACCCCGAAAAGGGCCGCAAGCCCGTCGGGACGGTGCTGGGCTACTGCGTGGGCAGCGTCTTCGCCGCCGAGCTGGTCGACGAGATCGAGAAGACGCAGGGCAGCAGGCCGCGCATCCTCCTCTTCGATCCGGAGATGCCCAACACGCTCAGCCTGTACCGGGACTTCGGCAAGGTCACGGAGATGATGTCCGTGCTGTCGGCCGAGGAGAAGCAGCAGCTGCTGGCGCGGGCCGAGGAGGTGCGGGCCGAGCACGGTGAGGAGTTCGACACGGTCAGCGCCCGGCTGATCGAGCTGTACGAGGAGGCGGGCGGCGCGGCCTTCGAACGGCTCGGTCTGGACGAGGACCTGGGCGCCGAACTGCTGGGCCTCTTCCGGGCGTACGTCTCCTACCTGGCCGCCGCCCGGAAGCTGGACCCCTCGCGGGGCTGGGGCGAGGCGACCGCCATCACCTCGGCCGGGTCGAGCACGGGGGCGCGGCAGGCGGTGAAGGAGCTGCGGTTCGAGGCGAGCCACGACGAGCTTCTGCGCTCCCCGGACGCCGCGGCGGCGGCCGGGGCGATACTGCGCGCGAAGGGGGAGTGAGGCGGTGACCGGGCAGGTCGTCATCCTGCCGGACTCCTTCGAGCGGCAGGCGGCGCGTACCCCCGACGCGGTCGCGCTGGTCGACGGTGAAGAGGTGACGTACGCGCAGCTCGACGCACGCGCGAACCGGCTGGCCCGGCTGCTGGCGGGACAGGGGCTGGGTGCGGGCGACGTGTGCGCGGTCCTGCTGGGGCGTTCGGTCGAACTGGTCGTCTCCGTGCTGGCCGTTCTCAAGACGGGTGCCGCCTACGTCCCGGTGGACCCCGAGGATCCGGCCGACCGGGTCGAGTGGGTGCTGTCCGACTCGGCGGCGCGCGTGGTCCTCACCTCGGCGTCGGCCGGTGCCGTCCCGGTGCCGACCGGGGACGGGGACGGGGACGGGCCTCCCGTGTGGCGCTGGCACACCCCGGAGTTCGACGAGGCGCTCGCCGCGCAGGGTGACGGTCCGCTGCTCGACGAGGAGCGGGTGCGGCTCCGCGGGCCCGGGGACGCGGCGTACGTGATCTACACCTCCGGCTCGTCGGGCAGGCCGAAGGGGGTCGTGGTCGAGCACCGGGCGCTGAGCGCGTATCTGACGTACGCGCGGGACAGCTACCCGAGTGTGGGCGGGCTGTCCCTGCTGCATTCGTCGGTGTCGTTCGACATGGCCGTCACGACGCTGTACGCGCCGCTGACGGCGGGCGGCACCGTGCGGATCACCGATCTGACCGACGCCCGCCCCGGGGACGGTGTTCCCTCGCCCACGTTCTTGAAGGTCACGCCCTCGCACCTGGCGCTGCTGCGGGACGCCGCACCGCACTGTTCGCCCTCGGGGCAGCTCGTCGTCGGCGGGGAGATGCTGACGGGGACGGCGCTGGACAACTGGCGCCGTGCCAACCCGGGTACGCAGGTCGTCAACGAGTACGGCCCCACCGAGGCGGCCGTCGGCTGCTGCGTGTTCACGGTGGCGCCCGGGGACGGGGTGGAGCCCGGGGCGGTGCCGATCGGCTGGCCGACGCCGGGTACCCGGCTGTACGTGCTCGACGCGGAGCTGAACCGGGTGGAGCCGGGGCGGACCGGCGAGTTGTACATCGCCGGTCAGCAGCTGGCGCGCGGCTATCTGAACCAGCCCGAGCTCACGGCGGCCAAGTTCGTGGCCGACCCCTACGGTGCGCCGGGCAGCCGGATGTACCGGACGGGAGACCTGGTCCGGCAACGCCCCGACGGCGAACTGGAGTTCCTCGGGCGCCTGGACGACCAGGTGAAGGTGCGCGGCTACCGGGTGGAGCTGGGCGAGGTGGAGGCGGCCGTCGCCGGTCATCCCGCCGTGCGCCACGCCGCGGTCACCGTGCGGGAGGACCCCGGTCGCGGGGCGCGGCTGGTCGCCTACGCGGTGCCGGAGGCGGGCCAGAGCCCGGAGCCGGAGGAGATCCTCAAGCACACCGGCAGCCGGCTGCCGGACTACATGGTGCCGTCCGCCGTGGTGCTGATGCGGGCGCTGCCGCTGACCACCAACGGCAAGCTCGACACCAAGAAGCTGCCCGCGCCCGACTTCTCCACCCGCACCGTCTACGCGGAGCCCCGCACGGCCGCCGAGCGGACGCTGTGCGACCTGGTGGGGGAGCTGACCGGCGTCGTACGGGTCGGCCTCGACGACGACTTCTTCGCCCTGGGCGGCGACAGCCTCCTGGCGGCCCGGCTCGCCTCGCGGGCCCGCAAGGAGGGCATGGACTTCTCCCTCCGCGACATCCTGCACAAACGCACTGTCCGCGCTCTGACCGGTGATGCCAAGTGACCGACAGCACCACCCCTTCCCCCCTCCCCACCACCGGCACAGGAACAGACACAGGCACCGGCACAGGCACCGGCCGGATCGTGCTGCCGGTCCACGCGCGGAGACTGCCCCGGCGGCAGACGGCGGCCGGGGCGCTTCGGGCGCTGGCCCGTACCGCGTCGCCCGTCCCGGAGGCGGGAGCCGGACGCTCCCCGCTGGCCGAGGCGTTGCAGGGCCTCGGCGCCCTGTCCCCGGCCGCCGCCCCGGCGTCCCCGGCCGCCCCGGTGCGGCCGGTCCCCGCCGCCGGCGTGCCGCCGGTCGCCCCCGCGCCGTCGGGCGCGACGCGGCCGGCCGGCGGTGCCCCGGGGCCGGCCCGGCGGGACGCCGCGGCGCCGCGCCCCGGCGGGTCCCGTACCGCGCCGCTGCGGCTGGCGGGCCTCTCGCCCGCCGAGTCGCGGGTGGCCGCGCTCGCCGCGGCCGGCTACTGCAACCGGGAGATCGCCCGACGGCTGTTCATCACCGTCAGCACCGTCGAGCAGCACCTGACCAAGGCATACCGGAAACTCGGCGTGGCCTCGCGGGCCGACCTGCCGGCGCCCGCCTGGCGCGGTGAGGAGCCCGGCGAGCCCGCCTCGTACGGACGGGGCCGGGTGGCCCGCGGAAACGGAGAGCTGTCCTGATGACGAGCAGTGCGACGCGCCGCGAGAACGATCTGTGGCTGCTGGAGACGCTGGTGCCCAAGACCGCCGTGAACAACCTGTCGGTGGTCTTCGAGGTGACGGGCCGGCTCTCCGCCGGGATCCTGCACCGCGCGCTGGACGACGTGGTGCGCCGGCACCGGGCGCTGCGGACCGTCGCGCGGGTGGGCGAGCGGGGCCTGGAACTGGACGTGCGCGAGGACGTGGAGATCACCCTCGACGTGCACCGCGTCGAGGACGAGCCGGCCGTGGGCGAGGAACGGCTGCGGCGCTGCATCGCGCAGCCGTTCGCCCTGGAGGGCGGCCCGCTGCTGCGCGCTGCACTGTTCAGCGGCACGGAGCGGGACACCGTCTGCCTGGTGGCCCACCACCTGGTGTTCGACGCCATGTCGGGCGGGGTCGTGCTCCAGGACCTGGTGACGGCCTACGAGGCGCGCGCCGCGGGCGCCTCGCTGCCCGACACCTTCGCCGAGGGGCTGTGGCTGCCGGAGCGCGAACCGTCGGCGGAGAGCCTGGAGTTCTGGAAGCGGCACCTGGACGGCTACCGCGCGGACGGGCTCGGCCTGTGGTGCGACAAGGACGGCGACCCGGCCGTGACGCTGGCCGGCGACGTGCACCACCACGTGCTGTCGCCCGAGGCCGACGCGGCGGTGACCCGCCTGCGCCGTGCGCTGCGGGCGCCGAAGGCCGTGGTGCTGCTGAGCGCCTACTACCTGACGCTGGCCCTGCACGGCGCGGGCCCCGACCTGGTGGTCGGGGTGCCGGCCAGCACGCGGGACACGGCCTCGCAGCAGGCCGTGGGCTACCACGTCAACATGCTGCCGCTGCGCTCGCGGCTCGGCGCGGACCGTACCGTGCGCGAGGTGGCCACCGAGGTGCGTGCCGCCTTCTTCGAGGCGCTGGCCCACCCGGACGTACCGGCCGAGACGTTCCTGCCGCAGGACCGGGGCGACCGGCCCGCCTGGCGCAACACCCTCTTCCGGCACGTCTTCAACTACGTGCCCACCGACTTCCGCAACACCTTCACGCTGGCCGGCCTGCCCGCCGTGCAGCGCCTGGTGGAGAACGGCACCAGCAAGTACGACCTGGAGTTCTTCGCGTCCGAGTCGGCGGACACCGCTCTGCTCAGCGTGCTGTTCAACACCCAGGTGCTGGACGCGGCCGACGTGACCGCCCTGGTGGCCCGCTACGACGAACTCCTCGCCCGTCTCCCCGAGGAGCTGGACACGCCCGTGGGCCGGCTCTCCTGCTGGAGCGGCGCGGACCGGAGTGCCGTGCCCGCCGCAGAACCGGCCGACGGCCCGGACAGCCTGTACGAGGCGGTGCGCCGCACGGCGGAGTCCGCCCCCGAGCGGATCGCGGTGCGCACCCGCGCGGGCGACCTGGACTACGCCGCACTGTGGCGGCACGTCACCGCGGAGCAGGCCCCGGCGCTCGACGACGAGCGGGCCGCCGGCGCCGTCACCGCCCTGCGCGCCCTGCGCCAGGACACCGGGGCCGCCCCCGCCGAGGGGGAGGCGTCCGGTGCGCCGGCCGCCACCGTGGCGAGGCGCGTGGCCGCCACAGCCGTCGGGCTGGCGCGCGCGGTCGGCGCCGGGCCGGGCACCACGGTGCGCTGGGCCGCCCCGGCGGGCAGCCCCGAGAGCACCACCGAACTGTTCCTGGCGCTGGCCTGCGGCGGCACCGCGGCCGGCACGGACGACGCCAAGGACGCCGCCGTCCTGCTGTGCACCCCGCACCGGGCGGCGGACCTGCCCGGTGCGGCGGGACCGCTGACGGGACGGAAGGTGCTCGTCGCCGGGGAACCGCTGCCGCCCGCCGTCGCCGCGCGGCTCCTGGCCGAGGGTGCCGAGGTCCACACCGGTTACCGGCCGGAGGGCGAGCCGCACTGGGTGGCCGTACGCCGCGTCACCACCGCCGAGGGCGCCCAGCGCATGGGCGGGCAGCCGCTGGCCGGGGCGGCGCCGAGCGTGACGGGCCCCGACGCCCGGCCGCTGCCGCCCGGACTGCGCGGGCGGCTGGCCCTCGCCGACGAGGGGGCACCCCGGCTGACGGCTCAGACCGCGCGCTGGCGGACCGACGGCACCCTGGAGGTGTTCGGCGCCACCCCCGCCCGCCGGGCCGAACTCGCCCTGCTGGAGCGCCCGGAGGTCGCCGCCGCCGCTGCCGCGCCGGTGCCCGCGCCGGACGGCTCGGACACCGCCGTGCTGACCGCCTGGGTGGTGGCCGCCGACGGGCCGGGCCGCGACGACCGCGCGCTCGCCGACCTGCTGCTGGCCCACTGCGCCGCGACCCTCCCGGCCGCCGCGGTACCCGAGGCCCTCGTCACCGTCGAGGCCCTGCCGCTCAAGGACGGGCACCCCGACCGCGAGCGGCTCGCCGCCGAACACACCGGTCGGCCCGCGGACGGCGGCGAGGGCAGCGGTGAGCCGGCCGCCGATGAGGAACTGACCGCTTCACTGGTGCGCGTCTGGGGGGAGTTCCTGGACACCGCCGGGCTGGACGCCGACGCCAACTTCTTCACCGAGGGCGGCCACTCCCTGCTGGGCGCGCAGCTGGTGCAGCGCGTCAAGAAGGCCACCGGCGCCGCCCTCCGCCTCGCCGACCTGTTCGCCAACCCGACCCCCCGCGCCTTCGCCGCGCTGCTGAGCGGGCCCGAGCACCGCGTCACCGGCCCCGTCGTCTGACGGGAGGCGGCCGGCCCGCCGCACGCACCGCGTCCATGTCCACCACCTGCCCGACAGGAGCCGTTCCGCCATGCCCGACGGTCCGTTCGACGACCCTGAAGGCCGCTACACCGTGCTGGCCAACGACAACGCCGAACTGTCGCTCTGGCCCGCCTGGCGCCCCGTCCCCGACGGCTGGCGCGCCGTCCTCGCCGAGACCGACCGCCAGGCGTGCCTGCGGTACGTGGCGGCCCACTGGCGCGTCACCACAGCGCAGCACGCACCGACGCGCAGCGTCCACGCCTGAGACCGGGGGAAGAGATGTCCGATCACCACACGCCCGAACCGCGCTCCGCCGCCGACACCTCAGCTGCCGCCACGCCCGCGGCCTTCACCTCGGCGCCCTTCGCCTGGCCGCTGTCGGGCCGCGGCCCGGGCACGCCGCACACCCAGGCCCGGCTGCTGCACGAGCACGTGACGCGGCACTCCGGCTGGACGGCCGGTGCCGTGGCCGAGGCGCTGCGCGGAGCCGGCACCGGCCGCGGCCACCGCGCCGTGCTGCTCGGCGCCGACGAGGAGCAGCTGACCGCCGCCGCCCGCGAACTGGCCGAGGGGCGGCCGGTGCCGGGCGCGGTCACGGGTGAGGCGGTGTCCGGCGGCCTGATGTTCGTCTTCCCCGGGCAGGGCTCCCAGTGGGCGGGCATGGCCGCCGGTCTGCTGGAGATCTCACCGGTGTTCGCCGCGGCGATCCGCCGTTGCGAGGAGGCGCTGGAGCCGTGGACCGACTGGTCGCTGACCGCCGTCCTCAGGGGTGACGCGCAGGCGCCGCCGCTGGAGACGGCCGACGTGGTGCAGCCGGCGCTCTTCTCCGTCATGGTGGCCCTGGCCGAACTGTGGCGCTCGGCGGGGATCGCACCGGACGCGGTGGTGGGGCACAGCCTCGGCGAGGTGGCCGCCGCCCACGTCGCGGGCGCGCTCGGCCTGGAGGACGCGGCGCGGGTCGTGGCCCTGTGGAGCAAGGCGCAGGCCACGCTGGCGGGGGCGGGCGAGATGGTTTCCGTCCTGCTGCCGGAGGAGGAGGTGCGCGAGCGGCTGGCGCCCTGGGAGGGGCGGCTCACCGTCGCGGCGGTCAACAGCCCCGCCGCGGTGATCGTCTCCGGGGACGCCGACGCCGCCGCCGAGATGCTGGCCCGGTTCACCGAGGACGGGGTGCAGGCACGCCGTATCGAGGTGGGCCTGGCCGCGCACTCGCCGCACATCGACGCGATCGTGCCCCGGCTGCGCGAGGACCTGGCGCCGATCCGGCCGGCGGCCCCCACCGTGCCGCTGTACTCGTCGCTGGCGGGCGGGCTCCTGGACGGCCGGCCGACGGACGCCGACTACTGGTGCCGCAGCCTGCGCAGCACGGTGCGGTTCCGGCAGGCCGTGGCCGCGGCGGTCGCCGACGGCCACCGGCTCGCCGTCGAGATCAGCCCGCACCCGGTGCTGACGGCGGCCGTGCAGACCACCGCCGAGCACGACGGGCAGCAGCTCGTGGTGCAGGAGACGGTGCGCCGCGGCGCGGGCACCCCCGAACGGTTCGTGCAGTCGCTCGCCGAGCTGTACGTGCGCGGTGCCGAACCGGACTGGGCGGCGCTCCGCGCGGCGGACGAGGCCCCCGCCTGGGAGGGCGCGGCTCAGCTGACGCGGGCCGTGCACGAGGCCGGTGAGCGCTGGGAGGCCGGCCCGGCCGAGGGGGTCGGTGCCGAGGAGGACGGCGAGGCCGCGCGGCTGCGCGCCCTGCCGGCCGCCGAGCGGCGGCGCCGGCTGCTCGACCTGGTGCGAACGCAGGCCGCTGCCGCGGCAGGCCGGCCGGGTGCCGCCGCGCTGGACGCGCGGCGCCCGTTCAAGGAGCTGGGGTTCGACTCGGTGATGGCGGTCGGCCTGCGCAACCGGCTGCGGGCCGCGCTGGGACTGGCACTGCCGACCACTCTCGTCTTCGACCACCCCACGGCCGAGGCCGTCGCCGCCCACCTGGACACCCTCGTGACGGGCGAGCCGGCCGCGGGCGCCGCGGACGACGAGCTGCCGGCGGCCGGGCCGCAGGCAGCCGACCCGGACGACCCCGTGGTGATCGTCGGCATCGGCTGCCGGTACCCGGGCGGTGCGGACGGTCCGGAGGAGCTGTGGCGGCTGGTGCGTGAGGAGACCGACGCGGTCACCGCCTTCCCCACCGACCGCGGCTGGGACACCGAGGGCGCCTACGACCCGCACGGGCGCGGCGCCGGCCGCTACTACCAGCGCGAGGCCGGTTTCCTGGCCTCGGCGGCGGAGTTCGACGCCGCCTTCTTCGGGATCAGTCCGCGTGAGGCGCTGGCGATGGATCCGCAGCAGCGGTTGCTGCTGGAGACGTCGTGGGAGGCGCTGGAGCGGGCGGGCATCGACCCGGCGTCGCTGCGGGGCAGCCGCACCGGCGTGTTCGTCGGCGCGATGACGATGGACTACGGTCCGCGTGCCTTCGAGGCCGGAGAGGAGACCGGCGGCTACGTCCTGACCGGCACGACGGGGAGTGTGGCCTCGGGCCGGGTGGCGTACACGCTGGGGCTGGAGGGTCCGGCGGTGACGGTGGACACGGCGTGTTCGTCGTCGCTGGTGGCGCTGCACCAGGCGTGCCAGGCGCTCCGTCAGGGCGAGTGCGAACTGGCCCTCGCGGGCGGGGTGACCGTCATGCCGAGCCTGAGCATGTTCGTGGAGTTCTCCCGGCAGGGCGGGCTGGCCCCCGACGGCCGCTGCAAGGCGTTCGCGGACGGTGCCGACGGCTTCGGCCTCGCCGAGGGCGCGGGCATGGTCGTGGTGGAGCGGCTGTCGCGTGCGCGGCGGTTGGGTCATCGGGTGCTGGCGGTGGTGCGGGGGAGTGCGGTCAATCAGGACGGCGCCTCCAACGGTC
>NZ_JODR01000025.1 GCF_000725885.1 Streptomyces albus subsp. albus
ACAACTTCTTACGCCCCTGCGGAGCCCGGTCCGCTCGGATCTCGAAATCCATCGCACCCCTTGAGCTGGGGTGTTGCGACGACTACTAGAACCTAAGGACCCCGCCCGGCCCCGGAGGGAAGGGCTCACACGTCCACGCCGCGGTTGCGCAGCCAGGGCACCGGATCGACGGCCGAGCCGATGTCGGGGGTGAGCCGCACCTCGAAGTGCAGGTGCGGACCGGTGGAGTTGCCGGTGTTGCCGGACAGTCCGATCTGCTCCCCCGCCCGCACCTGGGCGCCTTCCTTGGTCTGGATGCGCGAGAGGTGCGCGTACTGGGTGTAGTAGCCGTTGGGGTGGCGGACGACGATCTGGTTGCCGAACGGCCCGCCGCAGCTCGTCTTGACGACGGTCCCCGCGCCGGCCGACCGCACCGGGGTGCCGACCCCCACCGCGAAGTCCTGCCCGGTGTGGTTGTGCGCCCAGCGGCGGCCGGCCGAGGCGAAACCCGCGGAGAGCGTGTAGCCGCTGACCGGCGCCACCCACTTCTCGTCGCCGTGCGCCCGCCCCTTGGGCGGCGGGCTGTAGGCGCAGCCGCCCGACGTACCGGCCGGATCGGCCTGGAAGGCGGCCCGCGAGATGGGACCCGCGGCCCGCGCCGCCCGGTCGGCCCGCGCCTGACGCAGCCGCTGCCTGGCCTGGGCCAGCCGCCGCTCCACGGTGCGCTTGGCCTCCCGCTGCCGTGCGGCGTTCGCCTTGAGCCTGTCCCACTGGGTCCGCTCCCGGGCCCGGTCCCGCACGAGCTGCCGCTGGAGGACCCGGGTGCTGCTGAGCAGCCGCCGGAAGGCGTGGTCGCCCTGGCGCTGCGAACGGAGCCGGTCGAGCAGGGTCTCGGGCGAACCGGCCAGCAGCAGCCGGGTGCTGGGGGCCCAGCCGCCCTGCTGGTACTGCCGGCGGGCCACGGCGCCCAGTTGCCGGTGCAGGTCCTCCAGCCGCCGCTCGCCCCGGCTGACGGCCCGTCCGGCGCGCTCGACGGCCGCGCGCTGGGCCGCGGCCTTGCGCTGGGCGGCCTCGTAGCGGGCGGCGGCGACGGAGGCTTCCCGATAGAGGGCACCGATCCGGTCCGGCAGAGGCTGCGCGGCCTCGGCGGGGCCCTGCGCGGGGGCGGCTCCGGTGGCCTGCGGCGTACCGCCGGCGAGCACCACGGCGCACAGCAGGGCGGCCACCGGGGCCGCCGCCCGTCTCTTTCGTACGGCCTGAGTCATGGCACGATCGTGCGTCCGCGCGGCGGCTGTGCGGGGGTGTGCCGACGCGGCACGCGGGCGGCTTGGGCCGTTCGTCGCAGCGTTCCGTCCCCAGGACGGGTGTTTTTCCGGCCCCGTCCGCGAGCGCGCTCAGCCGTGCGGGGTGGCGGCGGGCTCCCGCGTCCCGTCCTCGGCGTGCGCCGCCTCGCCCTCGTCCGTCTCGCCGGACCCGGGGCGCAGCAGCAGCCAGGCGACGACGGCGGCGACCGCCAGCGGGACCGCGCCGGCCAGCCCGGTGGCCTGGATGCCGTGGCCGAAGGCCGTGCGTGCCTCGGCTGCCAGGGTGCGGCCCGCCTCGCCGCCCAGCCGTGCGGCAGCCGCGAGCGCGTTGCCCAGCGTCTCGCGCGCCGTGGCCATCAGCCGGGCCGGCACTCCCTCGACCGGGTCGAGGCCCATCCGGTACGTGGAGGACAGCACGCTGCCCAGGACGGCCACGCCGAGGGCGCCGCCCAGCTCGATACCGGTCTCGGACACGGCCGAGGCGGCGCCCGCCCGCTCCGGCGGCACGGCGGAGAGCACCATGTCGTTCGTCAGCGTCATCACTGTGCCCACGCCCAGGCTGACCAGGCAGAAGGCGCCGACGACCACGGCGACGCCGTGCCCGAGGGGGACGGCGGTCATCGCCGCGAAGCCGAGCGCGGCGAGCGCCAGGCCGCCGGGGATGAGCCGGCGCCGGCCGGCGCGCCGCGCAGCGGCGGCGGCGAAGAAGCCGGCGGCCACCGACAGGGCGGCGCGCTTCTCCGTTCCTCGTGCTGCCGTATCGTTTTTTGTGTACGACCGTACATAGATCCGTGTACTACAGTACACAAAATTCCGGACAACCCGAAACCGAATAAATGGAGGACGGGCAGATCCGATGGGAGCCAAGCGAGGGCCCGCCGACCCGGAGCGCCGGGAGAGGATCATGGCCGCCACCGAACGGATCCTGCTGGACGGCGGCATCGCCGGGCTCAGCCACCGGGCGGTCGCCCGCGAGGCCGGCGTACCGCTCGGCTCGACCACCTACTACTTCGCCACCCTCGACGACCTGCTGGAGGCGGCGATCCGCCGGCTGTCCGAGCGCTACGCGCACCGGCTCCAGCGGTGGGGTTCGCAGCTGGGGACGCTCTCGCGGGCCGAACTGGTCGAGGCACTGGCCGATCTGGTCGAGACCCAGCTGCGCGAGAGCCGCGCGGAACTCGTGCTCTCCTTCGAGCTGGCCTCGGTCGCCATGCGCAGACCCGAACTGCGGGAGGCGGCGCTGCTGTACGCGGAGACGGAGCGGGAGGTGCTGGCCGTCCACACGGACGAGCGGACCGCACGCGCCCTCTCCCGGATCCTGGACGGCCTGCTCCTCCAGTCCCTGGCGAGCGCGACACCGCCCACCCGCGCCGACATCACCGGCCCGCTGGAGGCACTGCTCAGCCCCTGAACGGCACAGGGGCCGCCCACGCGCAACCGGCCGCCCACATACGTGGACGGCCGGTGCTTGCCGCTCATCCTCCCGGCGGCGGACCTGGTGGACCTGACGGATCGGGGTCGGGGCCGCGGGCCGGAAGGGCCGGGCCGGCCGCCGGAAGGGAGGGCGGGTGCGGTGGTCCGCCGGGATCAGCCGGACCCGCCGCTGCCGAACGAGCCGCTCTTGCCGGGCTCCCACTTCTTGCGGCGCGGCGGCCGGCCCGGGTGGTCCTCCCGGTCGCCGTAGTCGTGGACACCGTCATGGGGCAGGCGGCGCACCCCGTCCCGCGGCATCTCGTCAGGCTCCCGGTTCCCGGTGACCTCCTCGACGGGCCCCTCCGGAGGCAGATGCGGCTGGTCCTCCGGCTCCGGCGGCTCGGGCTCGCGGTTGCGCAGGCGGATTCCCAGCCAGACCGCCCAGATCAGGGCGATCACGATGAGAAAGCCCAGGATCAACGGCACCAGGCCCACCAGATGGTCGCCCGCCGCCAGATTCATGGCCGTCTGGGTGACGTCCGCGTTCATGTGCTCAGCCCCCTTCGGCTCGCGGTGTCGTCTTCCGGGGTTTCCCTGGCGGGCGGGAGAAAACGTGCTGATCCCCACCGTTTTCGAACGCATGAGCGAGAGGGGTGGGTGAGAAGCTGCCTCGTGCCCGTCCGGCGGGTCACTCCCCCGTCGAGGCCGCCGCCCGGCCGTTGACCGCGATCATGCCCGGAATGGCCATCAGCTCGGCCACCAGCTCCGGCACGGAACCCTTCCCGGAGACGGCCAGGGTCAGCTGGGTGCGCTCGGGCCGCATCTCGCTCGACTGCTCGGCGTCCGTCTCCGTCACCGCGAACCCACGTTCCGTGCACAACGCGAGCGCCGTCCGCAGCACCCCCTGCCCCTCCTGGTAGGTCAGCCGCAGATGGCTGGGCTCCACACCCGGCAGATGATCACCCAGCTTCGTGAAGCCCCACACGGTGACGAAGTGCAGCACCACCACGGCGATGGCCAGCAGCGGCAGACCGGCGCCGCACGCCATGCCGACGGCGGCCGAGACCCAGACGATCGCCGCCGTGGTCAGGCCCCGCACCACGTCCCGGCGGACGAAGATGACCCCGCCGCCGAGGAAGCCGACGCCGGACACCACCTGGGCCGCCACCCGCGACGGGTCGAACGAGATGTCCTCGGCGCCGGCCAGATCGGCGAACCCGTACTTGCTCACCAGCATGAACAAGGCGGCGCCGATTCCCACGAGCGCGTGCGTGCGCAGCCCCGCGCTCTTGCGTTTGGCCCGCCGTTCCAGGCCGATGAGCGAGGTCAGGACGAAGGCCAGGGCGAGATCGGCGAACTGTTCCCAGCCCTGGCCCATGGAAGAGGAGAAGGCGTCGTTCATACGGGAGGTCTAACAGTCTCAGTCGGTGGGCAGCAGAGGACCCAGCGGCCCGAGATCCAAGTGCAGCTCCTCGGGGGTCAGCCCGAACCGCTCCCGCAACAGCTCCATCCGGTCCTCCAGCAGCATCAGCGTCATCCCGATGCGCTCCTCCTGCTCCTCGCTCAGGTCGCCGACATCCACCCTGCGCAGGGCCTGCCGCTCCACCAGCTGGCGCAGCAGTTCGACGATGGTGAGCACCAGCGCGGCCAGATCGCGCTCCACCGAGTCCGGGTCGAAGTCGATGCGGCGGCTCACAGCGGCTGCCCTCCTTCCCAGGGCGAGGGGACTCGTTCGTTGACGGAGCTGATCAGCGCCCGCAGATCGATCCGCACCAGATCCACGTCGGCGATGCCGAGGGTGAGCGAACCGGTGACCACCACCCCCGTGCCCAGCAGCCGGTCCAGCAGATCCACCAGGGAGACCTGGCGGCGGGCCAGCGGCTCCTGGGAGTCCACCGCGACCGGGCCGGGCGGCGCGGACTGCGCGGTCGGCACCGGCTCAGCGGACGGCGCCGTCACGGGCGTGCTCCTCGTGCCGCTCGGGGGCGCCGTCCTGCCCGTACCGCTCCGCGGCCGGGCGCTCCTCGCTCCGCCCCGGGCCGCCGGTGTGCCCGGGGTCGTCGGCCGACGCGAACGAGTACGGCGCCCACGGCCCGGTCAGCTCGACCCGGACCGCGGGGTCGTGTCCGCCGAGCTGTTCGACCCGGGAGACGAACGCGTCCGACCGCTCGCGCGGCACCAGATACGCCGCGTTCAGCAGATTCTGGCCGGGCATCTGCGACAGCTGCGGATTCTGCGCGGGGTGCACCCGGGTGTCCTCGGCCTCCGCGCTGAGCGCGGCGTGCAGCGTGCGGCCCAGCTCCTCCGCCTCGGTCAGCGCGTTCTCCCGCGCGGTGACCTGCTGACGGCGGCGGCGCAGGAACTCCCGCCCGCTGGCGGGGGACGCGCCGGACGCCGCGGCCGGTGCGGGCGCCGGCCGCGCGTAGACCTTCACCCCCCATTCGACCCGGCCCTCCAGCCGCCGCAGGATGGCGCCGAACCGCTCACGGCCCTCCTCCAGGGTGCGCCGTACGCCGTCGTCGTCGCGGTAGACGGTCGCCAGCCGCAGCGGCAGCGGGCAGGTGAGCGCCGTCAGAGCGTCCACCACGGCCTGGTGGGCGCGGGCCGTCCGCTCCAGCCACGCCAGGTCCTCCAGGTGGGCGCGGAGCGGTTCCTCCGCGAAGTCGGCCTCGGCCACGTCGCTGACGACGGCCGCCAGCCCGGCGTGCTCGACCGTACGGGGGACGGTGCCGGCCACTCCGCGCAGTCCGCCGGGCAACGGCTCGGCCAGCGGCGGCACCACCGCGTAGACGTACCGCAGTTCACCGGTCATCGCCTGTCACCTCCCGCGGTGCGGGCTCCTGCCCCTCCAGTTCGGCGACGCGTTCGCGCAACCGCCTGTTCTCCTCGGCCAGTTCGCCCCGGCGGGCCCCGGAACTGAGCGCGGGGTCGGTCTCCCACCAGTCGATGCCCATCTCCTTGGCCTTGTCGACGGAGACGACGATCAGCCGCAGCTTGATGGTCAGCAGCTCGATGTCGAGCAGGTTGATGCGGATGTCCCCCGCGATCACCACGCCCTTGTCGAGGACCCGTTCGAGGATGTCGGCGAGGTTGGCGCCGCTGGTTCCGCCGTCGTAGCGCTCCGGAAGCCGTCCGGTGCCGGGCATGGGGGTGCTCACCGCCGCTCACCCGCCACGGCGTACGCGTCGTCGTCCTCGGGCTCGCCCTCGGCATCGTCCTCGGGTTCGGGCGCGATTTCGTCCTCGGGTTCGTCTTCGTCTTCGGCTTCGTCTTCGGCTTCCGGCTCGGGGTCGTCTGCCGGCTCGGGGTCGTCCTCGTCCGCGAGTTCGGCCTCGTCCTCGGTCCCGGCCTCGTCCTGATCCTCGTCGTAGACGTCCTCCGGCTCGTCCTCGGCTTCGTCGTCGAGCGCGTCGCCCGGGCCGTCGTCCGTCTCGTAGCCGGGCTCCTCCTCGGCCTCGGCCTCCGGGTCGCTGCCGGGTTCGTCCTCCGGGCCGGCCTCCGGTTCGGTCTCCGCTTCCGCCTCGGGGGCGTCGTCCGTGCCGGACTCGCCGCTCGCCTCGTCCGCCTCGTCCGCGCCGGCCTCCCCGGCCGCCGCCTCCTCGTGGCCGACGACGACCTCGCCGTCGCGGATCTCGCCGCGCCGGCCCTCGTCGGCACCGCCCCGCAGCGACAGATGGCGGGCGTAGTGCTTGAGGTCGAGCCGCACCCTGCGGCCCTGGGCGCGCCACAGGTTGCCGGTCCGCTCGAAGAAGCCCTGCGGGTAGTACTCGACGACCAGCACCACACGCGTCAGGTCGTCCGCAAGCTCGTGGAAGGTCACCACACCCTTGGTGCTGCCCTTGGCACCCTCCGACGTCCAGGCGATGCGCCGGTCGGGGATCTGCTCGGTGGTGGTCGCCCGCCAGCTCCGGGAGGACCAGAAGATCTTGGCCTTCCAGTCGGAAGTGGCATCGTCGGCGACGGTGACGTCCTGGACGCCCCGGGCGAAGGAGCTGAAGTCCTGGAACCGCGTCCACTGGTCGTAGGCGTCCTTCACCGGCACACCCACGTCGATGTGCTCCAGGATGACGACCGGCTTGCGGTCACCGCTCCCCTCGCGTCCGCCGCCCGCCTTGTCCAGCAGGCCCTTGACGCCCTCGACGGCCTTGTCCTTGAGCCGGCCGCCGCCCGTCTCGACCGCGGCCCGCAGCGGGCCCTTGCCGTCGGCGATCCTGCGGCCCGTGCCCAGCGCCAGTTCGCCCGGCCCGGGGCTGTTCCCCTCGGCCACGTCGTTGAGCTTGCCCGTGACCTTGCCCAGCCTGCGGCCGAGCCCGGTGAGCAGCCGCTCGGCCTCCGCCTCTGCGAGGTCGCGGGCCACCGACCTGAGGCGGTCGGCCGCCTCGGTGTCGAGCCCGCCGGGCAAGGTGCCGCCTCCTGCGCGCGTTCTGGTGTCAGGCACGGCTCCGGCCTCCCTTCGTGCCACCGCTCCGGGTGCCGGCCGCCGTCTTCTTCGCGGCGGTCCTGGCGCCGGTCCGCTTGGCCGCCGGTCCGCCGGCCGCCGTCTTCTTCGCGGCAGGCCGGCCTGTGGACTGCTTGGCCGCGGTGCGCTTGGCGGCGGACTTCTTCGCGGCCGTCTTCTTGGCCGCGGTCCTGCCGGGCACGGTCGTCTCGGCCGTGGTCTTCTTCGCGGCGGTCCTCTTGGCCGCGGGCTTCTTGGCGGGGGTCTTCTTCGCCGGGGCCTTCTTCGCCGGGGCCTTCTTCGCGGCGGTTCCCCGGGCCGTCTTCTTCGCCGTCGAGGCGGCGGACTCCGGCTCCTGCTCCGCGTCCTGGCCGGGGCGCTGCTCGGGGCTCTCCTCGGCCGCGTCGTCCGCACCGTCCGGCTCCGCGCCGTCCGCACCGGCGCCCTCGGCTTCCTCCCGCGCGCCGGAGCCGGCGAGCTGGTCGCGGATGCCGAGGGTGCGCTCGTGCAGGCGGTCGGCCAGTGCGTTCACCTGGCGGTTGACCAGGGCGCCGGTCGCCGCCTTGCCCGCGCCGCGTAGATCGTCGCGCAGCTGGTCGCCCAGCTCCTTGAACCGCGGGTTCTTGGACAGCTGCTCGGTGGCCGGCCGGGCCAGGGCCTGCGGGCCGAGCTGGAGCCGCCTGCCCATCACCATCGTGGCGACGCCGAAGGCGAACTTCGCCTTCTTCGTCCGGCCCAGCACATAGCCCCCGGCCACGGCCAGCGCCGCCGTCAGTCTGCTGTTCATGTCCATGGGTTCCTGTTCTCCAGACGCGCGAGGAGCTCGTCCTCACGCCGGTCGAACTCGGCTTCGTCGATCTCGCCGGCCAGCAGTGCCCGCTCCAGTTCGGCGAGCTCCCGCTGGACGACTGCGGGGTCGCGGTACTGCCGCTCCGCCTCGGCCGTCACCTGCCGCAGCACCCAGGCGGTGCCGCGCAGCGGTGCGGCGGGCAGCAGCAGCAGTTCGCTGATCAGGCCCATCGCGCACCCGTCAGCCGCCGGCCCGCGCGGCACCCGCCGAGGCGGTCGCGTCGGCCGCGGCGTCGGACTTCTCGACGAAGCTGTAGGGCGGCAGCGGCCCGTTGACCTTGAGGTCCAGCTGGGGCGCCGAGGTGCCCAGCTCCTCAATGGCGGCCAGCAGTCCGTCGGCGCCCTCCCGGTCCACCAGGACGGAGAGGTTCGCCAGCCAGCCCATGCTGTCGGGCCCCTCGCTGATCTCGGCCGCCAGCGGCTCCAGCGCGCGGCGCAGCAGGGCCGCGTCCTCGCCCTCGCGGGCCTGCACGGCCTGTGCGACCTTCTCGCCGAGTTGCAGCTTCTGCTCGTAGGTGCCGCCGCCGGCCGCCCGGTTGGCCTCGCTCATGGCGCGCAGCTCGGGGTTGTCGGCCATCACCAGGTGCAGCACGGCCTCCTGGTCGTGGCTGGCCTTGATGTTGTACTCGACCTTGCCCTCCAGCGCGTCGAGCCGCTCGCGGAAGTGCCCGGCGCGTTCGGCGAGCACCGCGCCGACGGTGGCGTCGTCCTGCGAGACGCTGCCGAACCGCATCGGCAGCACGGGCCGCTCCGCGCTCGCCTGGGCCAGCACCTGCTGGTGGGCGAGGAGTTCCCGGCGCTTGGGCTTGAGGTCGTCGGGGGCGTCGCTGACGAGCGCCACGAGCCCGTCGCGCTCCAGCACCCGGACCGGGCGGGGCGGGTCGCCCACGCCGGTCAGGCCGTCGGGCAGCGGCGGGGCCGGGGTGCGTGTGATGCCGTAGACGTAGGTGCTCACTCCCGCTCCTCCTTCCGGCGCGTGGTGGTGCGCCGCCGGCTGCCGCTGTCCTGGGATTCGTCACGCGCCTGCTGGAAGACGTCGGACACGGTCTGTGCCGCGCCGCTGAGCGCGCCCTTGGTCTTGCCCCGGGACCCGGACTCGGTGACCTGGCCGACCACGTCGGGCAGGCCGGGGCTCTTGTTGCGGCCGGATTCCAGGTCGAGGCGGTTGCAGGCCTCGGCGAACTTCAGGTACGTGTCGACGCTCGCGACCACGACCCGGACGTCGATCTTGAGGATTTCGATGCCGACGAGGGACACCCGCACGAACGCGTCGATCACCAGTCCCCGGTCGAGGACGAGTTCCAGGACGTCGTAGAGATTGCCGGTGCCGCCGCCTTGCTGCTGTGCCGTGGCGACAGTCATGAGGCACGGCCTCCTTCGATGTCGTTTGGCGCTGAGGTTCAGCTGTCGGTCAGCCGGATCGGCTGTGGGTCAGCTCCGGTCGGCTGTCTTGGCATATGAGGACGTATGGGGACGCGGTCAACTGCCCGGCTCCGGCGGCCTGTTGTCGGTCTTCGGGGGCGCCCTGGGGAGCGGGCGGGACCGCGGCGCCGCAACGGGTAGCCCTTGGGCCAAGGGTCAAACCCGGCGGTCTTGCGCGCCCCCTCCCACCGGCTCCGCGCCGGACAGCCGCCGGGCGACCTGCTCACCCAGCCGGCGCCGCTCCCGGCCGCCGAGCCGCTTGCGCAGCCCGGCCAGCAGTGCGTCCTGCGCCCCGGCGCTCTCGGTCAGCCGGGCGTGCAGCAGTGCGGCGGCGCCGTCGGCCGGGGGACCGTCGCCGGTGCCGCGCAGCCGACGCGCCGCCCGCACGGCCGCCGCCTGCTGGCCGGCCACCGCGCCGGCCAGCCGCTCCCCCTCGGGCAGCACCCGGCGCGCCACGGGGGCGATCAGGTCCTCCTCGGCGCGGGCCCGCCGCTGAAGTGCGGTGACCACGGCGTCGGCGAGGGCGGCGCGGCGCTCCGGCTCGCGGGCCGCCTCGTAGGCCGCGAGAAGGCGCTCGGTCTCGGCGTGTTGGTCGGTGAGCAGTTCGGTCACGTCGGGGCGGTGGGCCATCGCGACTCCTCGGTACGGGTCTGTCCGGCGGTGACCGTTTCGGGCGGTGGGCGGTGGGGGACCCGGTGGCCAGTCGAGCATGGAGGTGAGCACAGGTGCAGCAGAGCAAGGGCACCGGAAGAGAGAACGAGGCCCGCGAGCGGCGCGGCGCACCCGTCTTCGCCGGCCGGCCGACGCGCCGCCCGGACGGCCCGATGGACTACGGTCCGCACGCCCCGTCCGACGACCGCGATCCGGAGTCCCACATCTTCCGCGGCGAGAACTGAAGCCCGCACGCGCATCACGGGACCTCCCTCACGGCGCCGGCCGGGTACCCGGTCCGCCCCGGTTCACTCGACGTCCAGCGGGCACCCGCACGGTTCACCGACGTACCCCGCACCGCCGGGGAGGGAGGAGAACCGCACATGAGTGAGAGCGCCGCCGGCAGCACGGGTTCCAAGAGGACCGGCACGTCCACGAAGGGGAACGCGAGGGGGAACGCGCGGGAGAAGGGGCCCGGCACCGCGCAGGTGCTGCGGTCGGCCCGGGAGGCCATCGAGGAGCTGACCGGGCTGGAGGCCGAGACGGTCTCGTCCGTGAGCAGAGACGAGGACGGCGGCTGGATCCTGCGGGTGGAGGTCGTCGAGCTGCGCAAGATCCCGGACAGCGTGAGCATGCTGGGCTCCTACGAGATGACGCTGGACGCGGACGGCGAGCTGACCGGCTACCGCAGGCTGCGCCGGTACGAACGCGGCAAGGCGGACCCGCAGTGAGCCGCCGCCCGGACGCACCCTGCCGGGGCACCACGCCCGCCCGGACACACCCAGCCGGGGCGCCACGCCCCGCACGTACGGCCGCACCCCGCCGCCCGGCCCTCCCCCGCCGGCGCGGCGGCCGGCCGGCTGACCCCGGACACGGCCGCCGCCCGGCATCCGGAGAACGTCCGACGCCCGGAGGCCGGAAGGCAATGGAGACCCGGAGCCCCGGAGACCCCGAAAACGCGGGAACCCGGAAACGCGCAGACCGCGAAACGCGAAGCCCCGGAGCCCCGGACCCCGCAGACCCGGTCAGAAGACATGGACGGCCAGGATGGTCGCGTCGTCCTCCGCCTCGGGGCCGAGCACGTGGTGGACCACGCAGTCCATCACCTCCGGTCCGGAGCCGCTGTGCCGTACGCAGCCGCGCACCGCGTCCAGCAGCAGCTCGGTGCCGGCGTCCAGGTCCCGGCCGCGGCGTTCGACGACGCCGTCGGTGTACATCAGCAGCAGGTCGCCCGCCCGCAGCTGGGTGTGGTTGGTCTCGTACGGGGCGTCCGGCAGGACGCCCAGCATCAGCCCGTACGCGGCCTCCAGGAGGCGCGGTTCACCGTCCCGCACCAGGATGGGCGGCGGGTGTCCGGCGCTCGCCCAGCGGAAGACGCGGGCGTCCGGGTGCAGATGCCCCACCACGCAGGTCGCGGTGGTGTCGAGACTGCCGTAATAGTCGTGGTAGACGACCTCGCCGAGGGCCGTCGCCAGCTGGGCGGCGTCCTCGTCGGTGTAGGCCAGCCCGGCCAGCGCGGACCGCTGCTGGAGCGCGCGGCTGGCCGCGCTCACCCCGTGGCCGGAGGCGTCCCCGACGGCCAGCAGCACCCTGCCGTCGGGCAGCTCGCGGCACTTGTACCAGTCACCGCCGACCCCGGACTCGGACGGCACGTAGGCCGCGCTGACGTCGATCCACCACGGACTGAGCCGGCCCAGTGGCGGGACCAGGGCCTTGCGGAACGTCTCGGAGACCCGCCGCTCGGTCTCCGCCTCCCGGCGGGCCCGCTCGGCGTCGCCGAGCGCACGGCTGAGCCGCGCCTCCTGATCGGTGATGTTCCGCGCGGCGAACAGCAGCGACTCGGGGACGCCGGCGTCCTCCGGCTGGGCGTGCGCCACCCAGCGCAGCAGCCGTCGCTCACCGCCCACGACGACGGTCACCTCACGGTCGGGGAGCTGCCCGCCGGCCAGCAGGGTGCGCATGTCCCGGGCGAAGCCCGGCAGGTCCTCGGGGTCCAGCAGCCCGGCGACCGTCCGCACGTCGGCCTCGACCTCCCGGGCCGAGGCGATGGTCGGTGCCACGTCCTTGGTGTCCTCGACGCCCTCCGGCAGCGGTGCCTGGAGCCCCAGCAGGTCACGCATCCCCTGGGACCAGCGGACCCGGCCGGTGACCAGGTCCCATTCGGCCCAGCCCATCCGGCCGCGCTGCTGGATGCGGCGGCTGAGCCGGGCCTCGCCGACCGGCTCCCAGTTGGTCAGCAGCAGGTGCTCGTCGGGCAGCAGGGTGACGGTGCCGCGCAGCCGGGCGCGTTGCAGTACGCCGTTGACGACGTCGACGTGGTCGATGGTGTCGCTGGAGACGGGGCCGCGCGCCTCCAGCGCCGCGCGGTAGACGTCGTACATGCCGCTCGCCCGCACGCCGGGCCGGGTCTCGGACAGCAGCTTGCCGAGGAAGTCGTAGGAGCCGCGCTGCACACCGCTCAGCTCGAAGTGGTTGGCGCCGACGACGGTGAAGTCCTCGGCCGTCCCGTCCGGCCCGTACTCGGGCCGCAGCACGGTCGAGCTGCCGCGCAGCACCCCCAGGACGGCGGGCAGCCAGGAGGGCAGTCCGGGCAGGACCGCGACGTCGCTGGGCGGGGCGGTCTCCGCGCCGTCGTAGGTGAAGGGGTCGCCGGTCTGCCGCCGCGTGTGGTGCCCGGGCTGGGCGGCGGGCGCCGACTCGGCGACCCGGACCCGCGCCCGGTGCCTGGCCCGCGCCATGGTGCGCAGGGCGGCCCGGTGGAGCTGCTCCAGTGGTTCCTGGTGAGCGGGCTCGGGTGGTGGGGCGGCACGGTCCGCAGACGAGGAGTCCATATGCCAGCATTGTCCGTTCCTGCGTGCCGGTTCGCCGGGTGAGTGCCACCGCGGGACCGCCGAGCGGGGCACAGCCGCGTCCCGCTCCCCTACAGTCGGGGGCATGACGGCGAACGAAGGGTCGGTACGCGTCGACAGCTGGATCTGGTCCGTTCGGCTGACCAAGACCCGCTCGCAGGCGGCCACCGCAGTCCGCGGCGGCCATGTCAAGGTCAACGGCGAGCGGGTGAAGGCGGCCCACGCCCTGCGGGTGGGGGACGAGGTGCGGCTGCGGCACGGCGGCCGGGAACGCATCGTGATCGTCAAGCGGCTGATCAGGAAACGGGTGGGAGCGCCCGTCGCCGTCGAGTGCTACGCCGACCACAGTCCGCCGCCGCCTCCGCCCGTCGAGGTCCCGGTCGTGGCCCGCCGCGAGCGGGGCGCCGGCCGGCCCACCAAGCGCGAGCGCCGCGAACTCGACCGGCTGCGCGGGGGCCGCTGACCCCGTCCCGCCGGGGGAGCCGCCCCACTGCGCCGAGCCGCCTCACTCGGTGACGTTGCCGAGCCGCTCCGCGAGCACGGCGGCCTGCACCCGCCGCCCCACCCCGAGCTTGCCGAGGATGACCGAGATCCGGTTCCTGACCGTCTTCTCGGCGAGGAACAGCCGCTCGCCGATCTGCCGGTTGGTCAGGCCCTCCCCGATGAGGGCCAGCACCTCCCGCTCGCGCGGGGTCAGCCGCGCCAGCTCGGGCGGCGCCGGGCAGCCCTCCCCCGCCTGCGCACGGGCCAGCGCGCGGGCCCGCGCCTCGGGGCCGATCAGCCGGCCGCCGGCCGCCACCGTGCGGATCGCGCCGACCAGGTCGGCGCCCCGGATCTGCTTGAGCACATAGCCGGCCGCGCCCGCCATGACGGCGTCGAGCAGCGCCTCGTCGTCGTCGAACGAGGTGAGCATCAGGCACACCAGTTCCGGCATCCGGGCCCGCAGCTCGCGGCACACCTCGATGCCCTGGTGGTCGCCGTCCGGGCCGGCGCTGCCCAGCCGTACGTCGAGCACGGCCACGTGCGGGCGGGCGGCGGGCACGCGGGCGAGGGCCTCGGCGGCGGTGCCAGCCTCCCCGACGACGCTCAGATCCGGCTCCTCCTCCAGCAGGTCACGCAGCCCGCGCCGCACCACCTCGTGGTCGTCGAGCAGGAACACACGAACAGACTCCGGCACTGGACCTCCTTGGACGCCCTCACAGGGTGGTGCACGGGCCGTCGGCTGACCAGGGGCCGTTCGGTACCCGCCGGGGCGGGCCCTCTAGGCTGCGGCCATGACCGCCCCCGACCGGAGACCCCCGCGCACCCGCCCGACGGACACCCCGGGGGCACGGTGACCGCGGCGGGCCGCCGGGGCGGCACGGGAGCACGGAGCGTCCGGCCGCTCGCGGGCGTACTGGCGGGGATGGCGGTCGCGCTGACCGGAACCCGCGTCTCGGCGATCGCGCTGCCGTGGTTCGTGCTGGTCACGACGGGCAGCACGGCCCGCACCGGAGTGGTGTCGCTGTGCGAGATGGCCCCCTACGTCCTGGTCAAGGCGTTCACCGGGCCGCTGGTGGACCGGGCCGGGCCGCGTACGGTCTCCTGGACCGCCGACGTCCTCAGCGCCGCCGCGGTGGCCGCCGTCGTCGCCGCCCAGCTGACCGGCACCCTCTCCTTCGGGCTGCTGCTGGTCCTCGTCGCCCTGGTCGGGGCCGCGCGCGGGCCGGGCGACCTGGCCAAGGAGGTGCTGGTGCCGCTCGCGGCCGAGCGGGCCCGGGTGCCGCTGGAGCGGGCCGCGGGACTGGCCGGGGTGACCGAGCGCCTGGCCTCCACCGTCGGCCCGGCCGCCGGCGGCGCGGTGGTGGCGCTGCTGGGCGCCCGCACGGCGCTGGTGGTCATCGCCTGCTGCTTCGCCGCCGGGTCCGCCGTGATCGCCTGCTGTCTGCCCCGCCACGAGCGCGCCGGGCCCGCCACGAGCGCGGAGGACGCCGGCGCGGGCACTGACGGCACCGGCGCGCAGGCGGTCCCGGACGCGGGCGTGCAGGCCGACGGCGACGGCTACTGGCGGCGGCTCGCCGACGGGTTCCGCTTCCTGCGCCGCGATCCGCTGCTGCTGACCGTCGTGGTCATGGTGGGGGTCACCAATCTGCTGGACGCGGCGTTCGCCACGCTGCTGCTGCCCGTCTGGGCGCGGGAGACGGGCCACGGGCCCGGCGCCATCGGAACGGCCAACAGCGCGCTGGGCGCGGCGGCGGTGGCCGGCAGCCTGGTCGCGGCGGCCGTCGGGCACCGGATGCGCCGCCGCCCGGTCTTCTTCGCCGGTTTCCTGCTCGCGGGCGCGCCCCGGTTCGTGGTGCTGGCGGCCGATGTGCCGATGGCCGTGGTGCTGGCGGTGTTCGCGCTGAGCGGGTTCGGCGCCGGGTTCCTCAACCCGATACTCGGCGCGGTCAACTTCGAGCGGGTGCCCGCCGGGCTGCGGGGCCGCGTCAACGCCCTGGGCGACTCCCTGGCCTGGGCCGGCATACCGCTGGGCGGCCTTGTGGCCGGTGCCGCGGTCGCCGCCTGGGGGCTGGTCCCGGTGCTGCTGGCGGGCGGCGCGGCGTACTTCCTGACCACCAATCTGGCCGGGCTGCGGCCCGAGTGGCGGCACATGGACCGCCGTCGCGGCGCCCGGCCGGCGGCGTCCGGCTCCCCCGCGGCATCCGGCGTCCCGCACGCCCGGGACGGTGCGGACGCCGGCCAGGCGGGCGGCGGTGCGCGGGACGGTGAGCCCGGGTCGGCGGCGGGCGACCTGACGTCGGCCGGCCCGTAGACTTGCCGGTTCCCGGGGGGCCGCACGGGGACCCCGCTGTCGTACGGCGTACGGAGGTGCGCATGGCGGAGGGTGACAGAGGCGGGCAGCACCGTGTGTACCGGGGGCAGTTGCCCCATTTCCGGCTGGACGAGCTGCTGGAGGAGCTCCAGATCCGGCTGGACGCCGCCCGCACCACTCAGGACCGTATGCACGGGCTGCTGGAGGCCGTGCTCAGCGTCGGCCGGGAGCTGGACCTGGCGCAGGTGCTGCGCCGCATCGTGGAGGCGGCGCTGGCCCTCACCAACGCGCGGTACGGGGCGCTGGGCGTCGTCGGCGAGGGGCAGCGGCTGGCCACGTTCCTGCCGGTGGGGATCTCCGAGGAGGAGGCGGCGCGCATCGGGCCGCTGCCGTCCGGGCACGGTGTGCTCGGCGAGCTGATCCGCAACCCCGAGCCGCTGCGGCTGTCGGATCTGACGGCGCACCCGGCCAGTCGCGGCTTTCCCCCGCACCACCCGCCGATGCACTCCTTCCTGGGGGTGCCGGTGCGGGTGCGCGACGAGGTGTTCGGCAATCTGTATCTGACCGAGAAGCGGGGCGGTGCGGACTTCGACGCCGACGACGAGGCGGTCGTCACCACCCTGGCGGTCGCCGCGGGCGTGGCGGTGGACAACGCGCGGCTGTACGCGGAGAGCCGGCGCCGCGCGCAGTGGCTGGAGGCGCTGAGCGACATCACCCGGCTCCTGCTGAGCGGGGCGCCCTCCAGCGAGGTGCTGCGGCTGATCGCCTGGCGGGCGCTGGAGGTGGCCCAGTCGGACGCGGCGTGCGTCCTGCTGCCGGACGGGGGTGAGGGGCCCGGCGCCGTGGACGGGCTGCGGGTCGTGGTGGCGGTCGGGGCGCTGGCCGAGGAGCAGTCGGGCGCGGTGGTGCCCCTGGACGAGACCCTCTCGGGGCTGGCAGCGCGCACCGGGGAGCCGGCGGTGTCCGCCGATGTGGGGCGGGATCCGCGTACCCGGGCGTTCCCGTCCGGGAGCGGGGAGCACGGCCCGGTGGTGGCGGTGCCGCTGCTGGCGCAGAAGCACGCGCCGGGCGCGCTGCGGCTGAGCCGGTTCAAGGGGCGTCCGCCCTACGACCAGACGGAGGTGGAGCTGCTGTCGGACTTCGCGGCGCAGGCGGCGCTCGCGCTGGAGATGGCGCAGCACCGGGCGGAGTCGGAACAGCTGGCGCTGCTGCACGACCGGGACCGGATAGCCCGGGACCTGCACGATCTGGTCATCCAGCGGCTGTTCGCGACGGGGATGACGCTCCAGAGCGCGGCGCGGCTCATCGACCGGCCGCAGGCGGCCGAGCGGGTCAGCCGCGCGGTGGACGACCTCGACGAGACCATCAAGATCATCCGGTCCACCATCTTCGCGTTGCGCTCCTCCGGCCAGGACGGGGGCGGCGGTGCGGGGGCCGGCGCCGGCCTGCGCCGCACGGTGACCGAGGCCGTCGGCGACGCCGCGGACCGGCTGGGCTTCCTGCCCGCCCTGCGGATGGAGGGCCCGGTGGACACGGAGGTCCCCGCGGAGGCCGCCGAACAGGTGAGCGCCGTCCTCGGGGAGGCGCTGAGCAACATCGTCCGCCACGCGCACGCCCGCCGGGTGGACGTCACCCTGTCGGTGGGCGCGGCCCTCACGCTGGCCGTCACCGACGACGGGGTGGGCATCGCCGGCCGGCCGCACACGGGCGGGCTGGCCAACATGCGCTCGCGCGCCGAGCTGCTCGGCGGCACCCTGACGGTGACGCCGGGCACCGGCGAGGGCGCCGGCCCGGGTACCCGCATCCGGTGGGAGGTACCGCTCCCCCGCCCCGGGCGGCGGCCCTCCGGCCAGCCGGGCGGCAAACCGGACTGACAGGCATGTCGTCCCCCCTGCCAGGGGACCCGGCACGCATGACGAAGCTCGGTCTGCCGGACGGCGTGCGCGCCTGCCTGTTCGATCTCGACGGTGTCCTCACCAAGACGGCCGTCGTCCACGACGCCGCCTGGAAGGAGACGTTCGACGCCTTCCTCCGCGAACGCGAGGGGCCCGGCTTCCGCCCCTTCGACCCGGTGGCGGACTACGACGCGTACGTGGACGGGCTGCCGCGCGCCGACGGGGTGCGCACCTTCCTCGCCTCGCGCGGCATCGAACTGCCCGAGGGCACGCCCGACGACCCGCCCGACCGCCGCACCGTGCACGGGCTGGGCAACCGCAAGAACGAGCTGCTGCTGGAGAAGATCCACCAGGAGGGCGTCGAGGCCTACGACGGCTCGGTGCGCTATCTGGACGCGGTACGCGCCGCCGGGCTGCGGACCGCGGTGGTCTCCTCCAGTGCCAACTGCAGGGACGTGCTGGTCGCGGTCGGCATCGCGGACCGGTTCGACGCCCGTATCGACGGCATCGTGGCCAGGGAACGGAAGCTGCCGGGCAAGCCCCGTCCCGACACCTTCCTGGCCGCCGCCCACGAGCTGGGCGTCGCCCCCGGCGAGGCGGCCGTCTTCGAGGACGCGCTGGCCGGCATGGAGGCCGGCCGCGCCGGGGGTTTCGGCCACGTCGTCGGGGTGGACCGCACCGGCCAGGCCGGTGCGCTGCGCGCGCACGGCGCGGATGTGGTGGTCAAGGACCTGTGGGACCTGGTGGACGCTTCCGGGGAAGGTGAGCGGTGATCAGTCAGTCGGCGTACGCCGTGGAGCCGTGGACGCTGCGCGAGAGCGAACTGAACCTCGACGTGCTGCCGCAGAGCGAGTCGGTCTTCGCCCTCTCCAACGGGCACATCGGCTGGCGCGGCAACCTGGACGAGGGCGAGCCGCACGGGCTGCCCGGCAGCTACCTCAACGGGGTGCACGAACTGCACCCCCTGCCGTACGCGGAGGCCGGCTACGGCTACCCGGAGTCGGGCCAGACCGTCATCAACGTCACCAACGGCAAGGTGATGCGGCTGCTGGTCAACGACGAGCCGTTCGACGTGCGGTACGGCAAGCTGCGCTCCCACGAACGGGTGCTGGATCTGCGGACGGGGCTGCTGCGCCGGGTGTGCGAATGGAGTTCCCCGGCGGGCTGCACCGTGCGGGTGACCTCCACCCGGCTGGTCTCCTTCGCCCAGCGGGCCATCGCCGCGGTGGCCTACGAGGTGGAGCCGCTGGACTCGGACGTGCGCATCGTCGTGCAGTCGGAGCTGGTCGCCAACGAGCAGCTGCCGCGCAAGAGCGGCGGCGACCCGCGGGTGGCCGCCGCGCTGGAGAACGTGCTGATCCCCGAGGAGCATTTCGCGGACGACATGCGGCTGCGGCTGGTGCACCGCACCGAGCGCAGCGGGCTGCGGGTCGGTTCGGCCGCCGACCACGTGGTGCACGGCCCCGGCACCACCGCCACCTCCAGCGAGAGCGGGCAGAACGTGGCCCGGCTCACCGTCACCTCGGAGCTGAGGCGGGGCGAGCGGCTGCGGGTCGAGAAGCTGGTGTCCTACGGCTGGTCCGGCGTCCGCTCGCTGCCCGCCGTGCGCGACCAGGTGGACGCCGCCCTCGCCGGGGCCCGCACCAAGGGCTGGCAGGGGCTGGTGGAGCAGCAGCGGGAATACCTGGACGGTTTCTGGGCGCGCGCCGACGTGGAGGTGGACGGCGACGCGGAGATCCAGCAGGCGGTGCGGTTCGCGCTCTTCCACGTCCTCCAGGCCGGGGCTCGGGCGGAGAAGCGGGCCATCCCGGCCAAGGGGCTGACCGGCTCGGGCTACGACGGGCACACCTTCTGGGACGGTGAGTCGTTCGTGCTGCCGGTGCTCACCTACACCTCGCCCGACTCGGTGGCCGAGGCGCTGCGCTGGCGGCAGGAGACACTGCCGGCGGCCCGTGACCGCGCCCGTCAACTGGGCCTGCGCGGCGCGGCGTTCCCCTGGCGGACGATCGACGGCTCGGAGTGCTCGGCGTACTGGCCCGCGGGCACCGCCGCCTTCCACGTCAACGCGGACATCGCGGACGCCGTCGTGCGGTACGTCGCGGCCACCGGCGACGAGGAGTTCGAGCGGGAGACGGGGGTGGAGATCCTGGTCGAGACGGCCCGGCTGTGGCACTCGCTGGGCCACCACGACCACCACGGCACCTTCCACTTCGACGGGGTGACCGGCCCCGACGAGTACAGCGCCGTCGCGGACGACAACCTCTACACCAACATGATGGCGCAGCTGAACCTGCGGGCGGCGGCCGACGTCGTGGAGCGGCACACCGGGCAGGCGGCGGCGCTGGGCGTGGACGACGAGGAGGCCGCGGCCTGGCGGGACGCGGCGGAAGCGGTGGCCATACCGTTCAACGCGGACCTGGGCGTGCACGAACAGTCGGCGGGCTTCACCGGCCACCAGATGTGGGACTTCGCCGCGACGCGCCCCGACCAGTACCCGCTGCTGCTGAACTTCCCCTACTTCGACCTGTACCGCAAACAGGTCATCAAGCAGGCGGACCTCGTGCTGGCGCTGTACAAGCGGGGTGACGCCTTCGACCTGGAGCAGAAGGCCCGCAACTTCGCCTACTACGAGCGGATGACGGTCCGCGACTCGTCACTGTCGGCCTGCTGCCAGGCGGTGATCGCCGCCGAGGTCGGCCATCTCCAGCTCGCCTACGACTACGTGGGCGAGGCCGCGCTGATGGACCTGGCCGATCTGGAGAGCAACACCGTCGACGGGCTGCACATCGCCTCGCTGGCCGGGGCCTGGATCGCGCTGGTCGCCGGGTTCGGCGGGATGCGGCTGCGCCGCGGCACCCTGGACTTCTCCCCCACGCTGCCCGAGCAGCTCAGCAGGCTCGCGTTCGTGGTGCAGGTGCGCGGCCGGCGGCTGCGGGTGGAGATCACCGACTCGTCGGTCACCTACACGCTGCTGGAGGGGAGCCCGCTGGAGCTGTGCCACTGCGAGGAACCGTTCACCCTCACGTCCTCGGCACCGCAGACCCGCCGGCTGCGCCCCCAGCCGCACCGTCCCGAGCCGGAACAGCCGCAGGGCAGGCGGCCGGTGCGGCGGCACTGAGCCGGCCGGTGCACCGCCACCGGGTCACACCGCGCGCAGCGCCGTGCGGAGGGCGACGCGGAAGGCCCGGTGCGCTTCGCTGCCGGAGAAGGACCACGGCTCGGGGGTCGGGTACGGGCCGATGCGCTGGAAGAGCGCGGCGGCCTCGGCCATCCGGCCCTCGTGGAACTTGGCGTAGGCCAGGTGGTTGAGGTCGATGAGCCGGCGCGGGCTGCGGTCCTCGGCGCCCCACTCCAGCCACCAGTTGAAGGCCGCCTCGACGATGCGCCGCGGGTGCCGGCCGTGCCAGTGGCCGGCGGCGGTCGGGTCGGCGGGCACGGCGCCGTCCGCGGCCAGCACCCGGAAGCGCTGGGCGTGCGCGACGAGGGGCAGCAGGGCCAGCGGCGAGTCGGCGGGGGCCCGTTCGGCGGCGTCGGCCGCGAAGGTGTAGACGCCGGGGCCGGCCTCGGCCAGCAGCGCGGTCATCACGTGGTGGGCGTGGTGGTGTTCGGGATGCCGTGCGTGCAGCTCGCCGAAGGGATGGTGGCACTCCTGCGGTGCCGCCGTCCCGCGGTACAGGAGGAGCAGCGCCAGCCACGGGGTGGGATCGTCGGGGACGGCGCGGGCGGCGGTCTGGAGCGCCTCGCGGGCAACGCGAGCGTCGCCCGCGCCGCGTGTGGCCCGTATCGCCATGGCGCAGGCCAGCAGCACGGCGGCGTCCTGGCTGCCGGCCTCGGTCCGCAGCCACTCGCGGGCCCGCCTCTCGGCCGCGGGCGCCGCGGCCAGGCACAGGACGCGGTGGCCGCGCAGGTCCCAGTCCCGGCCGGTCTCCAGCAGGAGGCCGCGGGCTTCGAGCCAGTCGCCGCGTGAGAGGGCGTCCCGTGCGGCGCGTAACGGGGCGTCGTCCAGCGCGGGATCGGGCCGCCTGCCGTCCCCGGGGCGGCGGAAGGTGAGTGGGGGTGGTGGAGGAGTCATGGTCGCCGATCACCCAACCGGACCTGAGCGATCACGTCAAGTCAGCATCCGTTCCACAGCGTCACTTATCGGTCACACACGATAACCGGCCCGGAAGGTTCGGTTCCGGGCCGGCCGCGGCTCAGGCGTACCGCTGCAACTCCCGGCGCGCCAGCGACCGCTGGTGCACCTCGTCGGGGCCGTCGGCCAGCCGCAGGGTGCGCGCCGCCGCCCACAGTTCGGCCAGCGGGAAGTCCTGCGACACCCCGCCGGCCCCGTGCAGCTGGACGGCGTCGTCGATGATGCGCACCACCGCGCGCGGGGTGGCGATCTTGATGGCCTGGATCTCGGTGTGGGCGCCGCGGTTGCCGACGGTGTCCATCAGCCAGGCCGTCTTGAGCACCAGCAGCCGCAGCTGCTCCACCTGGACCCGGGCGTCGGCGATCCACTCGCGGACCACGCCCTGGGCGGCCAGCGGCCTGCCGAAAGCGGTGCGCTCCAGCGCCCTGCGGCACATCAGCTCGATGGCGCGCTCGGCCATGCCGATCAGCCGCATGCAGTGGTGGATGCGGCCCGGGCCGAGACGGGCCTGGGCGATGGCGAAGCCGCCGCCCTCCTCGCCGATCAGATTCTCCGCGGGGACCCGGACGTCGTCGAAGACCACCTCGGCGTGGCCGCCGTGGTAGTGGTCCTGGTAGCCGTAGACCGTCATGGCACGCCGCACCTCGACGCCGGGCGTATCGCGCGGGACCAGCACCATGGACTGCTGGCGGCGTACATCCTCGCCGTCCGGATCGGTCTTCCCCATGACGATGAAGACGGCGCAGTCCGGGTGCATGGCGCCGGAGATGTACCACTTGCGGCCGGTGACGACGTAGGTGTCGCCCTCCCGGCGGATGCGGGTGCCGATGTTGGTGGCGTCCGAGGAGGCCACCTCCGGCTCGGTCATGGCGAACGCCGAACGGATCTCGCCCGCCAGCAGCGGCTCCAGCCACCGCTCACGCTGCCGCGCCGAGCCGAACTGGGCCAGCAGCTCCATGTTCCCGGTGTCGGGCGCCGCACAGTTGAGGGCGGTGGGGGCCAGCTGGGGGCTGCGGCCGGTGATCTCGGCCAGCGGCGCGTACTGGAGGTTGGTGAGCCCGGCACCGTACTCGGGGTCGGGGAGGAAGAGGTTCCACAGGCCCAGCTTCCGTGCGGTGGCCTTCAGTTCCTCCACCACCTGGGGTGTGCGCCACGGCGAGTCGAGGGCCGCACGCTGCTCCTCGGCCACCGGCTCGGCGGGGTACACGTGCTCGTCCATGAAGGAGAGCAGCCGCTCGCGCAGTTCCTCGGTGCGCGCGTCGTATGCGAAGTCCATCGCCTGCCTCAGCCCTTCCGCACAGTGGTCAGCCCGTTGTCGATGAAGACCGGGACGAGTTCGCCGATCCGGTCGAAGCCGGCGCCGACGGTCCGGCCCAGGGTGAAGCGGTAGTGGATGCCCTCCAGGATCACCGCCAGCTTGAAGTAGGCGAAGGCGGTGTACCAGTTGATCCGGGACACGTCCCGGCCCGAGAGCCGGGCGTAGCGTTCGACCAGTTCACCGGCGGACGGGTGGCCGGGGGCGCCGCTGGTCGTGCTGACGGGCGAGTCGGGGACGTCCTGCCGCTCGCTGTACATGGCCAGCAGGCCCAGGTCGGTGAGCGGGTCGCCGAGGGTGGACATCTCCCAGTCGAGCACCGCGGTGATGCGGTCGTCGGCGTCCACCAGGACGTTGTCGAGGCGGTAGTCGCCGTGCACCACGGTGGGCCGGGGCGAGTCGGGCAGCGTGCTGCCGAGCGCGTCGCGCAGCGCGTCGATGCCGGGCAGGTCCCGGCTGCGGGACGCCTCCAACTGCTTGGTCCAGCGCCGAAGTTGCCGTTCCAGGAAGCCCTCGGGCCGGCCGAAGTCGCCCAGGCCGACGTCCTGCGGATCCACCTCGTGGAGCGCGGCCAGCGTGCCGGGCAGCGCGAGGACGATCTCGCGGGTGCGTTCGGGGCCCAGCGGGGCGAGCTGCGCGGCGGTGCGGTACGGGGTGCCCTCGACGTGCTCCATCACGTAGAAGGGGGCGCCGAGCACGTCCGGGTCCTCGCACAGCAGCACCGTCTCGGGGACCGGCACGGGGGTGGACCGCAGTGCGCTGATGACGCGGTGTTCGCGGGCCATGTCGTGCGCGGTGGCCAGCACATGGCCCAGCGGGGGACGGCGCACCACCCAGCGGCCGGTGCCGTCGGTGACGCGGTAGGTCAGGTTCGACCGGCCGCCGTGCACCACTTCGGCGCGCAACGGTCCCCGCACCAGCCCCGGGCGCTCCCGCTCCAGATGCGTGGCGAGCCGCGCCAGATCGAGGCCGGGCGGATTCTGTTCGCTCATGGTGCGCGCTCCTTCAGCTTCGGTCGCATCCGATCATGCCGACTAGTCGGTATGGAGTCCAGAGGGAGCGACGGAGACCGGGGCCACACCGTCGGGGAGGGCGGACGGCGCCGCCGGGCCCGGGGACCGGACGTGGCGTCAGGCGAGCGCGACGGCGGTCAGGATCAGCACGCCGACCGTCAACACGATGATCAGGGCCAGGCCCGAGGGGTTGCGGTGGTTGAGGACATAGCCGTTCCGGTAGCGCTCGTCGCGGACGAACAGCGGCTCGTTGTCACTCATCGGCATGGGACGAAGGCTAGGGGGCGGAACGGGCGCCTGTCATCGGACTCAGGGCGGAAAGCGGCATACCGCACACCTGTGAGCCCTCCCCCGCCGGCCGTCCGCCCTCCCCCCCGGCGGCATGAAGTGGCCCTCGCGCCGGGACATCCGCTCGGCTATCAGCGCGTAGGAGCCCGCCAGGTGGAGGAAGAAGAGCCGGCCGGACGAGCGGCGCAGGCGGTCCCGGTAGCGGCGTTTGAGGGCCGAGCAGACGAGGACGGCGCCGCCCTCCCGGTACCGGCCCAGCCAGTCGGCCATCGCGTCCAGCCAGGGGGCCCGGTCGGCGTCGTCCAGCGGCAGACCGGCGGACATCTTCTCGATGTTGCGCCGCGGGTGGAAGTCGTCGGCGTCGGCGAAGGGCAGATCGAGGGTGTCCGCCAGCCACGCGCCGACGGTGCTCTTTCCGGAGCCGGACACCCCCATGACGACGACGAGGGGCCGGGTTCCGGTGTCTCGGCTGTTCACAGCAGCATCCCTCCCACGACGATCAGCACCAGCACGCTCGCAAGTGTGCCGATGACCTGGACGGCGTCCATCGGGGCCGGCTGCCTGACCGCCAGGCCACGGCGCCGCCGCTGCGCGGTCAGCAGCAGTGCGGCCCAGGCGACCGCGCCGAGAGCGGCGGCGGCGACAGCGGTCGCCGAGTGCTCGGCGACGGCGACCCGGGCGGCGAGCCCCACGGAGACGGCGTAGGTGAGCGTCGTACGGCGCCAGGCCAGCCAGGTGCGCTCGGGCTGTACGCCGGGGTCCCGCGGCGGCGTCTCGCACACCGGTTCCGACGGCGTCCCGCGCGCCGGCTCGGGCGTCCCGTCCGCCTGCCCGCGGCCGGCCGGTCCGTCGTGGGCCGGCAGCCCGCCCGTCACCGGCCCGCCAGGCCCAGCACGACGACGGCGATGACGAGCACGGCGGCGGCGGCCGTCCCCGTGGCCAGCAGCACGGGGAAGCGCGAGGCGGGCAGGTCCTCGCCGCGCCGCATGGCACGCTCGCAGCGCACCCAGTGGTTGACGGCGCGCACGGCGCACAGCGCGGCGCCCGCCAGCAGCACGATCGCCACCGTCGTCCGCGCGCCCCAGCGCAGCCCGGTCAGGAACTGGTCGACCGCGATGCCGCCGGCCACCAGGGCGAGCGAGGTGCGGATCCACGCGAGGAACGTCCGCTCGTTGGCGAGCGAGAAGCGGTAGTCGGGCGTGGTGCCCTCCTCCCTGAGCCGCTGGGGGGAGAACCACAGCCGGAGGGTCCCCGAGATCCGGTCGCGCATGGCTCAACCGTACGCCGTGACCTGCGGCGCCTGCCGCCGGGGCCGGGCCCGGGGAGTCACCGCGCGGACAGCCGGCGGTGGCACTCCAGCCCGTCGGGCACGACCGTTTTCCCGGCCTCCCAGCCGGCCAGCCGGCGCTCCAGTTCGTCCTCCTCCAGGAAGTCCCACCAGTCGACCTCCTCGGCCTGCGGCCGGACCGGCAGCGTGCACACCACCTCGTAGACCTGGAGGAACCAGGAGAACCCGGGCGCCTCGAAGAGGAATTTCAGCCGCCGCTCGGGCGTCGGCAGTCCGCTGACGCCGAGTTCCTCCTCGGCCTCCCGCAGCGCCGCCGAATCGTAGTCCTCGCCGGCGCCCACCACACCGCCCACCACCACGTCGTACATGCCGGGGAAGATCAGCTTGGTGGGGGTGCGGCGGTGGACGAAGATCCTGCCGCGCTCGTCCCGCACCCGGATGGCGGTGCTGCGGTGCCGCAGCCGGCGCGCATAGACCTCGCCGCGCCGCCGCTGCCCGACGACACGGTCCTGTTCGTCCACGATGTCCAGCAGCTCGTCCGCCGAGCGCCCCTGCTCCGTCATACGGCCATCCAAACACCCCGGCCCACGCCGGCCGGGCACGAGGGGTGTGCGGCGCCCGGCCCGAAGGTTACTCTCCGGTCACCAGTTCCCGGCGCGCCGGTGGCGCACGGGTTCCGCGCACAGGCCCGTACACGGGTACGAAAGGGTGACAGCATGGCGTACGACGCCGATGTGATCGTGGTCGGTGCCGGGCTCGCGGGCCTGGCCGCGACGGCCGAACTCGCCGACGCCGGACGGCACGTCATCCTCCTCGACCAGGAAGGCGAACAGTCCCTCGGCGGCCAGGCCCACTGGTCCTTCGGCGGACTCTTCTTCGTCGACTCCCCCGAACAGCGCCGCATGCGCGTCAAGGACAGCCGGGACCTGGCCTGGCAGGACTGGCTCGGCACCGCCGGCTTCGACCGGCCCGAGGACCACTGGCCACGCCGCTGGGCCGAGGCCTACGTGGACTTCGCCGCCGGGGAGAAGCGGTCCTGGCTGCACCGCCAGGGCGTACGGTTCTTCCCCGTCGTGGGCTGGGCCGAGCGCGGCGGCTACGACGCGGCGGGGCACGGCAACTCGGTGCCCCGCTTCCACATCACCTGGGGCACCGGGCCCGGACTTGTCGAACCGTTCGAGCGGCGGGTGCGGGCCGGCGCCGCACGCGGCCTGGTCGAGCTGCGCTTCCGCCACCGGGTGACCGGACTGTCCCGCACGGCCGGCACCGTGGACACCGTCACCGGCGAGGTGCTGGCCCCCAGCTCCGCGCCCCGCGGCACGGCCAGCAGCCGCGAGGTGACCGGCGCCTTCGAACTGCGCGCCCAGGCCGTGATCGTCACCTCGGGCGGCATCGGCGGCAACCACGACCTCGTCCGCGCCAACTGGCCGCAGCGGCTGGGCACTCCGCCGCGCAAGATGCTCTCCGGGGTGCCCGCGCACGTGGACGGACTGATGCTCGGCATCACCGAGAGGGCCGGCGGGCGGATCATCAACCGCGACCGGATGTGGCACTACACCGAGGGCATCGAGAACTGGAACCCCATCTGGGCCCGGCACGGCATCCGCATCCTGCCCGGCCCCTCCTCGCTGTGGCTGGACGCCACCGGCAAACGGCTGCCCGTCCCCCTCTTCCCCGGCTTCGACACCCTCGGCACGCTCGACCACATCATGCGCACCGGGTACGGCTACACCTGGTTCGTCCTCAGCCGGAAGATCATCGAGAAGGAGTTCACCCTCTCCGGCTCCGAGCAGAACCCCGACCTGACGGGACGTTCGGTGCGCGACGTGCTGGGCCGGGCACGCGCCGGTGCACCCGGCCCCGTCCGCGCCTTCATGGAGCGCGGCGTGGACTTCCTCGTCGAACGCGACCCGGCCGCGCTGGCCCGGCGGATGAACGAGCTGACCGGCGACGGACTGATCGACCCCGACGCGCTGCGCCGCGAGATCGCCGCCCGGGACCGCGAGATCCGCAACCCCTTCACCAAGGACCTCCAGGTCACCGCAATCCACGGCGCCCGCCGCTATCTGGGCGACCGTCTCGTGCGGGTCGCGGCCCCGCACCGGCTGCTGGACCCGGCCGCCGGGCCCCTGGTCGCCGTCCGGCTCTCCGTCCTCACCCGCAAGACGCTCGGCGGACTGGAGACCGACCTGTCCTCCCGGGTGCTGACCGGGAGCGGGCAGCCGCTGCCCGGCGTCTACGCCGCCGGGGAGGCCGCCGGCTTCGGGGGCGGCGGCGTCCACGGCTATCGCTCCCTGGAGGGCACCTTCCTGGGCGGGTGCCTCTTCTCCGGCCGTACGGCGGGCCGTGCCGCGGCCCGCGCGGTCGGCTGACCGACGGGCCGCACCCCGGCGTCCGTCACCCGGGCCGCACCACCACGCGGCCCGTGGTGGTGCCGTCGAACACCCGCTGGACCGCGTCCGCCGCGCGCTCCAGCGGGACGCGCTCGCTCACCAGGGGCCGGATCAGGCCCTCGTCCGCGAGCCGCGTCAGCTCCCGGTGGCAGCCGGCCACCGCCCCGGGGTCCTTGCGGGCGTACAGGCCCCAGTGCAGGCCGAGGATCGAGTAGTTCTTGACCAGCGCGTGGTTGAGGCCCGGAGTGGGCACGGCACCGCTGGCGAAGCCCACCACGACGATGCGGCCCTCGAAGGCCACGCACTTGGCGGAGGCGGCGTACGCGTCCCCGCCGACCGGGTCGTACACCACATCGGCGCCCTTGCCGCCGGTGGCCTCCTTGACGGCGGCGACGACGTCCTCGGTCCGCCGGTCGACGACCAGGTCGCAGCCCAGCTCGCGGGCCGCGCGCGCCTTGGCCTGTCCGCCGACGACGCCGATGACCCGCGCCCCGGCCGCCTTGCCGAGCTGGACGGCGGCGCTGCCGACACCCCCGGCGGCGGCGTGCACCAGCAGGGTCTCGCCCGGCTGGAGGCGGGCGCGGCGGTGCAGACCGAACCAGCCGGTCTGGTAGCCGATGTGCAGCGCGGCGGCCTCGGCGTCGTCCAGCGCCCCGGGCGCGGGCAGCGCGCTGTCCTCGGTGACGACCGCGAACTCGCCGAAGGCCCCGCAGGGCAGTGCGGGCTGTCCCAGCACCCGTTCCCCGGTGCGCGGACCGGCCAGCACCTCGCCGCACAGCTCGACCCCGGGCGTGAACGGCAGCGGGGGCCGCACCTGGTACTCGCCCCGGCACAGCAGGGCGTCCGGATAGTTGACGTTGGCGGCCCGGACCCGCACCAGCAGCTGCCCGGGGGCGGGTTCGGGCCGGGGTATCTCCTCCAGCCGCATCACGTCGCGCGGTTCGCCGTTGGTGTGGACGCGCCATGCCTGCACGGGGGATGTCCTCTCGTCGGGTACGGACAGCGGTCCGGCCCTATGGCCGCAGCGCCCGCAGCAGCAGGTCCGCCAGGTGGTCGGCGACCTGCTGCGGCGTGAGCCGGCCGTCGGGCCGGTACCAGCTGCTGAGGTGGTGCACGGAACCGAAGTGGTAGTCCACGACGAGGTCGGCGGGGGTGGCGTCGCTGAACTCCCCGCTGCGCTGCCCCTCCTCGATCAGGGCGCGGAACCTCTCGTGGTAGCGGCGCCGCTCGGCACGCACCTGCTTCTGCTTCTCGGGCGAGAGCTGGTGCATGGAGCGGAAGAAGATCATGGCGTCGTCGAGGTTGTCGATGGTGGTCACGACGACGTCGGCGGCGGCCCGGCGCAGCCGCTCGGCCACCGGGGCCTCGCTGCCGGCCAGCAGGTCGAGCCGCTCCTGCTGGAGCCGCAGCAGCCGGCCGTAGATCTCGTGGAGCAGATCGTCCTTGGAACCGAAGTAGTGGTAGAGGGCGCCTTTGGTGACACCGGCCGCCTCCACGATGTCCTGGACGGAGGTGCGGTCGAAGCCCCGCTCGGCGAACAGCCGGGTGGCCGCGGCCATCAGCCGCTGCGGCACGGGTGCGGGGCCGCCCCCGCCGCCCGCCTGTGCGGCATCCGCCGCCTGAGCCGCGTCCGCGCCCTCCGGACGTCCTCTGCCGGCCCTGGTCGTCATGGCCGCCACCTGCCTTCCTCGTCGTTCCTCGGCCGCGCCCGCCGCGGTGCGGCCGGCCGCCGGCGCGGTCCGGGCCGTCCCGTGACCGAAGCGGCCGTGCGGGTCCGGTCATGCGCTCCCGGACCGGGTGCGCAGCTCCCGGCGCAGGATCTTGCCACTGGTGGTCTTGGGCAGCTCGGGCAGGATCTCGACCTCGCGCGGGTACTTGTAGGCGGCCAGCCGGTCGGCGCAGTACGCGGCCAGTTCCGGCGGGGTGGCCACGGCACCCGCGCGGAGGCTGACGTACGCCTTGACGGTCTCGCCGCGGTAGGGGTGCGGCACACCGACGACGGCGGCCTCCCGGACGGCGGGATGGGTGTAGAGCACATCCTCGACCTCGCGGGGCCAGACCTTGAAGCCCGAGGCGTTGATCATGTCCTTCTTGCGGTCGACGACGTAGAGCCAGCCGCCCTCGTCCATGAAACCCACGTCGCCGGTGCGCAGTTCGCCACCGGGCAGGGCCGCGGCGCTCTCCTCGGGGCGCCGCCAGTAGCCGGGGACGACCTGGGGGCCGCGAACCGCTATCTCGCCGTGCTGCCCGAAGGGGACGGGGTTGCCCTCCTCGTCCAGGATGCGCACCACGGTGTCGGGTCCGGGCACGCCGACGGCCAGGGTGCCCGAGACGGGATCGACGGGCGCCTCCTTGCCCGGCGGCACCGAGGCGCAGGGTGCGGTGCACTCCGTCAGGCCGTAGCCGCCCGCCAGGTAGGGGCCGAAGTCGGCGCGGAACCTCTCCACCAGCGCGGGCGGCAGCGGGGCGCCGCCGGAGGCGATGTGGTGGAAGGAGGCGAAGTGTTCGCGGCCGGCGTCCGGCTGTGCGGCCAGCGCCATGAACGCGGTGGCGGGCCCGACGGTGAAGGCGGGCCGGTGCTCCAGGAAGGCGTCCAGGACCACGCCGGGATGGAAACGGTGGGCGAGCGCGAGGGTGCCGTGATGGGCGAGGCATCCGGCGAACTGGGCGACGATGCCGGTGATGTGGAAGAGCGGCGCCAGCGCGAAGACGCACGCGCCCTCGGGCACGGCGCCGCCCGCGCGCTGCCGTGCCGCGTTGTAGGAGAGGTTGGCGTGGGTGTTCATGGCGCCCTTAGGGGTGCCGCTGGTGCCCGAGGTGTAGCTGATGAGCGCGATGTCGGCGCCCGCCGGCGTACGCCCGGCGGGGGCCTTGCCGCCGGCGCGTGCGGCGGCGAGCAGATCGGTGGCGTCGTCGGCGGGTGCGCACCGCTCGAAGTCCAGGACGCGGGGGTCGTCGCGGGTCTGGAGGTCGCGTTCACAGGCGGTCAGCACGGTGTGCACCCCGCTGCCGGCGGTACTCGCCCGCAGCATCCGCTCCCAGGCGCGGTCGGAGCACACCAGCGCGGAGACCTCCGCGTCGGCCAGCACGTGGGAGACCTCCCGCTCCTTGTACATCGGGTTGACGGGGACGACGACCCCGCCCGCCTTCCAGGCGCCGAGCAGCGCCAGCACGTAGTGCGGGGTGTTCTGGAGCATGAGGGCCACCCGGTCGCCGCGCCGCAGGCCGCGGGCGGCCAGATGGGCGGCGACGGAGTCGGAGAGCGCGTCCAGCTCGGCGTAGTCGAGCCGCCCGTCGAAGTAGACGAGGGCGGCCCTCCCCGGCACATCGCGCACCGCCGCGCGGAAGGTGTGCAGCAGCGTCTCGGGCGGGGTGACGGGGGCGCGCTGGGCGGGGGTCAGCTGCGCGAGCCACGGCTTGTCCTCGTAGGTGACCGCCCGCGCGCTCATACCGGCTCTCCCTCCGCCGCGGCGCCGGTGCGTCGCTGCGGCGGCGCCCCGGTGCGCGGGGTGCTGCGCTCGACCTTCTGGTGGAGGCGGTTCATCCCCGTCAGCCAGGCGTCGGGATCCTGGGCGCGCGCCGCGTAGTTGGCGTGCGTGGTGGCGTGCGGCAGGACGAGGAACCTTTCCTCGGCGACGGCGGCGAACAGCGCGTCCGCGACGGCCCCGGGCTCGATGGCACCGGGCCGCAGCACGATGTCCCCGGCCGTGCCGGTGCTCTCCAGCATGTCGGTGCGCACGCCCTCGGGGCAGATGGCGTGGACGGCCACACCGCGGTGCCGGTAGGTGACCGAAAGCCATTCGGCGAAGGAGTAGGCGGCGTGCTTGGTGACGCTGTAGGGCGCCGAGCCGACCATGGTCAGCAGCCCGGCCGCCGAGACGGTCGAGACGAACCGGCCCCGCCCGCGCTCCAGCCAGTCGGGGAGCAGTGCCCGGGCCGCCCGGACGTGCGCCATCACATTGAGGTCCCAGGCCGCCTGCCACGTCTCGTCGGGCGCCTCGGGGCCGCCCTCGTGGCCGACGCCGGCGTTGGCGCAGAAGATGTCGACGGTGCCGCCGAGTGCCTCTCGCGCGGGGCCGACGACGGTGGCGGCGTCACCCGGCACCGCGATGCCGCCGATCTCCCCGGCGACGGCCCGGGCCGCCGCGGGGTCGATGTCGTTGACCGCCACGGTGGCGCCCCTCGCGGCGAATCCGCGGGCGAGGGCCGCGCCGATGCCGCTGCCCGCTCCGGTGACGACGACGGTGCTGTCGCGCAACGACTCCATGGGCTGCGCCTCCCGGTCCTCTGGCTCGTTCGGGCCTCTTGACGGCGCGGGACGGCCCCGGCGGACCCACGCCCGCCAGGCAGACTAACCAGTCGGTATGTCGTTGCGGAAGGGGTGCCCGGCGATCCGCACGAGACTGTCGCGCCCGTTCGGGAACGGCAGCGCGCCAGGGCTCGTTCTGCGTATGTGTGCGGCGCGCGGCGGCGTGCACGCGTGACAGGCGGAGAGCCCGGGAGCGGCTGCGTCCGATGAGGCGGGTAATGCCCCCCTTGGAGGAATAGCGGGCGTTTTCCGGGGTAATCCGCCACGCCGAAGCAACTGCGCGCTGTCCGCGCGGAAACAGCATCGCCGGAGACGGATCCACGGCGCGGGGCCGTACGTCACATCCCCGACGACACGGGTCCTCTCCGCCGGAGGTGGGATGATTGGCCGGTTTCAGAGCGCTCGCCCGACAAGTCCGTGATCCTGACAGAGACCCGTCGCAGCGGCGGCAGGCACTGCGCAAGTGCTTGGAGCGGTTCGCCCCCTACGGGCACCGCGCCACCTGGCAACACCTGTGCCGCAACGCGGGGTTCCACCCCGACGACCGGGAACCCGACCCGGCGCTCCTCGTCGCGGCGCTGGAGGAGCTGGAGGAGGCCCGCGCGGTCTGGCTCGCCTACGAGTCCGAGGTCGCCGCCCGGCGCAAACGGGAGAAGCGCGAGGGCATCAGACAGCCGACGGCCCTCGACGAGTGGCACCGCAGAACGTGGGGCGGCAGATCGCTGCTGCACTGCGACCCGGCACAGCCGCCGACCCCAAGGCTCGCCGATGTGCTGCGCCGCATGATCTCCGTGATGGACGTCCGCGCCACTCCGCCGCAGCGCCGCGGGCTGCGACTGGATACGGGCACCCGCACGGAGGTCCGTACCGAACCCGCGGGCCGGCGTGAGGCCCGCACCCCGCGCCGCCAAGGCACCGGTCCCCGGCTGGGATTCAGCACCCCGCTGCCCTCCCAGGGCTGAGGACACCTTCCGACACATCCCCCGACGCATGTCCGAGCGGTGTCGACCCGAAGGGCCGGCACCGCTCCCGAGGAGGCCCTGGCCGACCACCCGGTCCTCCCCCACACCCTCTTCCCCTCCCTCGAACCCCGCCGCCCGGACGCGGCCGGGCTCGGCCCCTCGGGAGCCGCCCGGATGCGACCGCAGCGCACGGGCACCCTCACCAAGGCCGCCGTACGGCACCCGCACGGGCGCCGTACGGCCCTCGTACGCCTTCCTGCGGCCCGCCGTACGGCCCCGCGGCCCGCCGGCCGGACCGGCCGTCCCGGTCTTCGCGGCACGCCCGCGGCTCCGGACCCGCGGCCTGTCGGCGCGGTCTTCGCGGCACGGCTCAGGGAATCCGGACACGCGGCAACGACCGTGGCCGCCCCTCCGCGCCTTCCCGGACCGGCAACGGTGGCCGGGCGGCGGCGACAGGCGCCCGGCCAAGCCGTCGCCCCTCCCCCGGCGTCGCACCGTCCGGGCCACACGGTGCGACGCGGCGCCGCCCGGCCCGCGGGAAACGGCGGGCCCCGGAAACAACCGGCGCGGAAAGGGGCGGGCACCGGATTCGCGCCCGGCGCCGGGACGGGCCGTGCGCTCCTCGTCCCCGCCCCGCGACGGCGCACGCGCGGGCGACAGGAGGGGGCTGGCGCCGGGACCGGGCGGGCTGGCATGCTGACCGGCGACTGAGCAATCGCTTGTTCGGCAACGGCAGGACGCACCACGCGCGGGAGGTCACTGGCATGGCGGAACCCCGGGTCTTCACCTCGGCCGACGAGCTGAAGGAGGCGGTCGGCGAGGAGTTGGGCAGCAGCGACTGGCTGGAGGTCGATCAGCGGCGGATCGACCTGTTCGCCGACGCCACGGGCGACCACCAGTGGATCCACGTCGATCCGCGGCGCGCAGCCGACGGCCCCTTCGGCTCCACCATCGCGCACGGCTATCTGACCCTCTCCCTGCTGCCCGCCCTGGTCCCGCAGATCATGCGCGTCGAAGGCATGCGGATGGGCGTCAACTACGGCGTCGACCGGGTGCGTTTCCCCGCCCCGGTGCCGGTCGGCTCCCGGCTGCGGGCCCGCGCCACGCTGACGGATGTGAGCGAGGCCTCCGACGGCGGCGTCCAGGTCGCCGCGCGGGTGACGGTGGAACGCGAGGGCGGCGAACGTCCGGTGTGCGTCGCCGACAGCCTCAGCCGCTACTACTGGTGACCCGCCGCCGGGCTCACCGGGAGGCCGCGCCGCGGTGGCCGGCCATGCGCAGGGCGAGATCGGCGTAGAGCGCGCCGATCTCGTCCGGCGTCCGCCGCCCGGCGGGACTGAACCAGCGCGCCACGTCGATGCACAACGACATCACCGCCAGCGCCGTACCGCGGATGTCGGCGATGTCGAACGCCCCCACGGCGACGCCGTCCTCCAGCACTCCGCGCAGGATCTCCTCACTGCGCCGGCGCAGCACCACGATGCGCTCGTAGTGCTCCGCCTCCAGCGCGGCGAGTTCGTACTGCACCACGCGGGCCGTGGTGTGGTGCTCGGCGTGCCAGCGGACGAAGGCCCGCACGGCGCGGGCCAGCCGCTCCCCGCTGTCCGTGACCCCCTCGACGGCCTCCTCCAGCACCGCCACCGAGCGCTCGTGGCCGACCCTGCTGATGTGGAAGAGCAACTCTTCCTTGGTCTTGTAGTGGATGTACAGGGCGGCGGGGCTCATCCCCGCGCGGCCGGCGATGTCGCGCGTGGTCGTGGCGTGGAACCCGCGCTCCGCGAACGCCTGCACGGCACCCAGCAGGAGCCTGCGGGCGGCGTCCGGGGTGACGCCGCCGAACGATTCATCGGTCTCCACCGTCGTCATCCGGCCAGCTTACCGCGCAGGTGAGCGATCGCTTAGCCGCGCCCGCGGTCCGGCCGGCACGCGACGTGGTGCGGTCCCGGGCGAGCACCCGGCGACGGGCCCCGCCCCCAGCGGCCGGCGGGCACGGCCAGAACTCCATCGGGGTGCGGCCCCCGCACCCGCACCTGGCCGGGCCCCGGCTCGGGGAGGGCTATGGAGGTGACGTCGAGCGGGGCGGAGACGGCGGGCAGGACGGCGGCACGGACCATGAAGGGCTCCAGGGGCGTCGGGCGGTCAGAACTGGAGGGACTTGGTCTGGAGGTACTCCTCCAGACCGTGCCGGCCCAGCTCGCGTCCGACGCCCGACTGCTTGTAGCCGCCGAACGGGGCGAGCGGGTTGAAACGGCCGCCGTTGATGTCGACCTGGCCGGTCTCCATCCGGCGGGCGAAGGCGACGGCCTCGTCCTCGTCCGCCGCCCACACCGCACCCGCGAGGCCGTAGACGGTGCCGTTGGCGATGCGCAGCGCCTCCTCAGTGTCCCGGTACCGCAGGATCGACAGGACGGGGCCGAAGATCTCCTCCTGCGCGATGGTCATCTCGGGGGTGACGTCGGCGAAGACGGTGGGCCGCACGTAGTGGCCGCGCTCCCGGCCCTCGGGGGGCTCGGCGCCGCCGGCCACCAGCCGGGCGCCCTCCTCCTGGCCGCGCCGGATGTAGCCGGTCACCCGCTCGTGCTGCTTGGCGTTGACGAGGGGCCCCACCCGGGTGGCCTCGTCGCGGGGGTCGCCGGTGACGTACTTGGCGACGGCCTCGGCGGCCAGCGCGACGGCCTCGTCGTAGCGGTCGGCGTCCACCAGCATCCGCGTCCAGGCGCTGCACGTCTGGCCGGAGTTGGACATGACGTTGGCGACGCCGACGCTCACGGCCTTGGCCAGGTCGGCGCCGGGCAGGATGACGTTGGCCGACTTGCCGCCGAGCTCCAGCGCCACCCGCTTGATCCCGCCGGCCGCTGCGGCGGCCACCCGGCGGCCCACGGCGGTCGAACCGGTGAAGGAGAGCAGGTCGATGCCGTCGTGCTCGGCCAGTGCCTGCCCGGCGACCGGGCCGAGTCCGGTGACGAGGTTGAAGACCCCCGCGGGGAGCCCCGCCTCCGCGACGGCCTCGGCGAACAACTGGGCCGTCAGCGGGGTGTCCTCGGCGGGCTTGAGCACCATGGTGCAGCCGGCGGCGAGCGCGGGCGCGGCCTTGGCGACGATCTGGTGGAGCGGGTAGTTCCAGGGGGTGATGGCGCCGACGACGCCGACCGGTTCGTGCAGCACGCGCGAGGTGCCGATCCGTTCCTCGAAGGCGTACTCGGCGGCCAGCCGGGCGTAGCTGCCGCACACCGCGAGGGGTACGGCGGCGTGCACCTTCCGCGACAGGGACAGCGGGGAGCCGAGTTCGGCGGTGACGGTCTCGGCGATCTCCTCGCGCCGGCCGGTCAGCGCCCGCTGGAGCGCCTCCAGCAGCGCGGCGCGTTCGGCCGGTGCGGTGGCGGCCCAGCCGGGGAGGGCCGCGCGGGCGGCGCAGACGGCCGCGTCGATGTCCTGTCCGTCACCGGCGGGCACGGCGCCCAGCACCGTGCCGTCGGCGGGGTTGGTGACCTCGATCGTCCCGGAGCCCAGGGCGGGCCGCCAGGAGCCGTCGAGGAACATGCCGTCGTGTGCCTTCATGAGAGCAAACCTACTGTCGGGTCAGCACGCTGTCAGCACAGCGTCACCGTGTGGGGGACCACTCCGGCCGCGCACTCCCCGAGGGGGCGCCGGGCCGGTGCGTTGACGGGACCCGGCGGCATTCCTATGGTCTTGCACAGGATTCCTTCATGCGGCGGGAGTTGGCGATGGGCCAGGGCACCGACAGCACGACGAGCACCACCGGCACGACCAGCACCACCGGCACTTCCCGGACGGCAGGCGCGGCCGAGCGGGAGCGGGCGCGCAAGACGGCCGCCGGGCTCACCTATCTGACCGGCTTCGGCAACGAGCACAGCAGCGAGGCGGAACCCGGCGCGCTGCCGCTCGGCCGCAACTCGCCGCAGCGCGCCCCCCTCGGCCTGTACGCGGAGCAGCTGAGCGGTACCGCCTTCACCGAGCCGCGCGCCCACAACCGCCGCTCCTGGCTGTACCGCATCCGCCCCTCCGCGGCGCATCCCCGTTTCCTCCGCGCCGGCAACGGCGACCTGCGCTCGGCGCCGTTCGACGAAACCGTCCCCGATCCCAACCGGCTGCGCTGGAGCCCGCTGCCCGACGCGCCCGCGGGCACCGACTTCCTCGCGGGCCTGTGGACGCTGGGCGGCAACGGCGACGTGCGGCGGCGCGACGGCATGGCCGTGCACCTGTATGCCGCCAACGCCTCGATGACCGACCGGGTCTTCGGCGACGCCGACGGCGAACTGCTGATCGTCCCCGAGCGCGGCGGGCTGCTGCTGCGCACCGAACTCGGCCTGCTGAGCGCCGAGCCCGGCCAGGTGGCGCTCGTCCCGCGCGGGGTGCGCTTCCGCGTGGAACTGCTGGACGAGCAGGCGCGCGGCTACGTGTGCGAGAACTACGGCCGCCCCTTCACGCTGCCCGACCTCGGCCCGATCGGGGCGAACGGCCTGGCCAACGCCCGCGACTTCCACGCCCCCACCGCCGCCTACGAGGACATCGAAGGGCCGGTGGAGGTCGTGACCAAGTACTGCGGCAACCTCTGGAAGGCCGTCTACGACCACTCACCGCTGGACGTCGTGGCCTGGCACGGCAGCCACGTGCCGTACGTCTACGACCTGCGCCGCTTCAACGTCCTGGGCAGCATCAGCTACGACCACCCGGATCCGTCCGTCTTCACCGTCCTGACCTCCCCCTCCGACACCCCCGGGCTGGCGGGGGTGGACTTCGTCGTCTTCGCCCCCCGCTGGCTGGTGGGCGAGGACACCTTCCGGCCCCCGTACTTCCACCGCAATGTGATGAGCGAGTACATGGGTCTCATCGAGGGCGCCTACGACGCCAAGGCCGAGGGGTTCGTCCCCGGCGGCGGCTCGCTGCACAACATGATGTCGGCGCACGGCCCCGACCGGGAGACGTTCGAGCGGGCGTCGGCCGCCGAACTGGCGCCACAGAAGGTGGACGACGGGCTGGCGTTCATGTTCGAGACCCGGTGGCCCGTCTGTCTCACCCGGCAGGCGGCCGAGGCCGGACACCTCCAGTGGGACTACGACGCGGTGTGGCAGGGTCTTGAACGTCACTTCACGGCCCCCTGACGGCCACCGGCGGCCCTCCCCGGTCCGTCCGGGGCCGGGGAGGAGCCACCCCCACCCGCGGAGGCACGCCATGACGCCGCTGTTCACCCCGGACTCCGTCGAGCTGAACCGCAAGCTGCCGCTGTGGTACCAGGTCTCGCAGTCGCTGCGCGCCTCCATACTGGGCCGGCCGCCGCAGGCCCCCGACCGGCTGCCGCCGGAGGACCAGTTGGCCGGCCACTACGGCGTCAGCGTGCTGACCATGCGCCAGGCCCTCAAGGAGCTGGAGGCGGAGGGGCTGATCAGCAGGCACCGGCGGCGCGGCACCTTCATCGAACCGGAGGCCCGCCGCGCCAGGCCGGTGCGGCTGCTGGGTTCGGTCGACACGATCGTGGCCCAGCAGTCCGGAGAGCCCACCACCCTGCTGGGGTACGGCCCGGAACCGGTGCCCGCCGAGCTGGCCGAGCACTTCCCCGGCCGGCCCGAGGTGGTGGCCTACCGCAGACTCCGTCACGACAGGGAGGGCGGCGAGCCCACCAACTGGGCGGTCAATCTGATCCGCGCGGACGTCGCCGAGCACATCGACCCCGCGGATCTGCGCCGGGGCTGGCCGATGACGAAGGTGCTGCGCGACGGCGTGGGGGTGCGCATCAGCCGGATCACCGACACGGTCGAGGCGCGGCTGGCCGACCCGGAGACGGCGCGGCTGCTCCAGGTGCCGCTGCTGAGCCCGATCCTGCACTACACGGGGGTGACCTACGACGGGGACGGCGAGGTGGTGGACGTGGTCCGCATCCACTACCGCGGCGACCGGTTCGCCTTCTCCGTCACCCTGGAGAACGTGACGGACTGAACCGGACAGAACGGGATGAGGGGGGCAACGCGACCGGTAGCGGGTGGGTGGGAGTACCGGGAACGGCCGGAGGGGGAGAAACCGGACTGACCGGGACGAAACCGGCCGTCAAGAGAGGGAAGGGAAGTCGGGGAGCCGGGTGCGGGCGGGCGGGGCGGCGGAGAGCCGCCCAGGGCTCGGGGAGAAGGCCGCCGGACTGTCCGTGAACAAGCCGTCCGGCGGCCGTCGTCAGCCGTGTTCGCCGAAGAGCGAACGGCGCAGCTTCCGCAGCGGGGCGAAGAGCGAGACCCGCGCACCGCGGTTCGTCGCCCTGCTCCGCACGGCGTCGCGCTGCGTGATCTCACGCATCAGCGTCGTCGCCTCCTCCGCCTCGACCCGTGGGACGGCGGGTCCGGCGAGCACGGAGAGGTGCCGGTCGAGGCGCGAACTCGTCGCGCCAGTGCCGCATTTGATCGCGGGCACTCGCGCCCTGCTGCCGACTGTTATCTGTTCCATGTCACTCCCCACCCGTACGAGGGCACCCGGCCCGGGCAGAGTAACCCTATCTCCCGACTACGGCGTGCGTGCATCCTGGTCACGGCATTCACCTGCCCCACAAGGCCGTTGACGAACACGGTAGCCGCCCCGTCACACCGCCGACACCCCACGAAGCAGTACAGAACCGGACACAGTGGCGGCAGTTCACCGGTCGTCCGTCGCACACGAGGGGCTCGCTCACCTCCCCTGGCGCGCGGGTGGCGCGCCGCGAAACCCGCGTGCGGGCCCGGCCACCATGCCGGATCATGGCCGTCATGTGTACCGACCGGAAGCAGCCCGCGGTCCCGAAGCCCACCGCGCCCGAGAGGGCGCTGGTTCCCCGGCTCCAGATCGACGACAGCGACTCCACCGGCGACATCATCGACGCCCTCTTCCTGGGCCGCTTCACCCTGGGGGAACAGCCCTACTCGCGCAGCCACACCGTCGACCGCGTGAAGAAGGGCTGCACCCTGCTGCCGCCGGGCGCCCGCATCCTGCGCGAGGCCAAGGACGACAACTCCGGTTCCGTCCTCGCCGAGGGCGAGGGCTGGACGGTCCGGGTCTCGCGCTGGAGCCGCGGCGCGGAGGTGACGGTGACCGCCGTCACCGACGAGATGGCCGAGCAGCAGCTCAAGCAGGCCGTGGACGGCGCGGAGGACGAGCCCGAGCCCCAGGAGGACCAGGTCTCCATGGGCTTTTGGTACCACTCCCCCATGCGCGGGCCGCGCCGCACCTCCCGCACCATCAGCGCCGGCTCCTGGGCCGAGGTGCGGCGCAACTACACGGCGCCGGTCGCCACCGCCATGGACGACCTGATGCGGGTGCGGCCGGAAGACATCTCCGGCCGGCTCCTGCTGCTGCACGGGCCGCCCGGCACCGGCAAGACCTCCGCCCTGCGGACGCTGGCCCGCTCCTGGAGCGACTGGTGCCAGGTGGACTGCGTCCTCGACCCCGAGCACCTGTTCAACAACATCGGCTATCTGATGGACATCGCCATCGGCGCCGACGACTCCGAGTCGGAGACCGGCCGCTGGCGGCTGCTGCTCCTGGAGGACTGCGACGAGCTGATCCGCGGCGAGGCCAAGTACGCGGCGGGCCAGGCGCTCTCCCGGCTGCTGAACCTCACCGACGGGCTGCTGGGGCAGGGCCGCAACGTCCTGGTCGGCGTCACCACGAACGAGGATCTGGAGAGGCTGCATCCGGCGGTGGTGCGGCCCGGGCGGTGCCTGGCCCGCATCGAGGTCGGCCCCCTCACCCGCCGGGAGTCCGTCGCCTGGCTCGGCACCGAGGAGGGCATCGGCCGGGACGGGGCCACCCTCGCCGAGCTGTACGCGCTGAAGAAGGGCAGGCCGCCGGCGAACGTCCCCGGCCAGGAGCGCGAGGGCGCCGGTCTCTACCTGTGAAGGCCCTGCTTGGGGCGGCGGCCCATCGGTGCGCCGGGCCGCCGGCGGGGACGGAGGCGGCGCCACCGGACAACCATCCCCGCGGCTCGGCTGTCTTCCTCGGTGCCACAGCTGTTCCGACCAACAGCCCGCACACGGGGGAGGACTCCCAATGCGCACCCGTACCCGTACCGGCGCGGCCGTCATCACGGCCGTCACCCTTCCGCTCCTCGCTCTCACGGTGAGCCCGGCCGGCGCGGCGAGCGCCGCCCCCGGCTTCCTGGAGGCGGACGACCTGCCGCCGCACGCCACCTCGCCGTGGCACGCGGGGCCGGTCACCAAGGGGCTGCCCGACCCGCAGCAGTTCTGCATGGAGGGGGCGGTGCCCGACGCCGGCAAGACCTACCACCGCCTCTTCCACACGGAGTACGACACCCACGCGTCGCAGGTCGGCGTGACGGCCCCGTCGGAGACGGCGGCGGGCAAGCTCGCCCGCACTCTGGAGGGGCGTGCGGCCAACTGTGCGGCCGACTGGCTGCGGGACAACCCGGGCAGTTCGGCCTCCTGGGACGACTACGGCACGGTGGAGGCGGGTGACAGCGCCCACGTCTACGGCGTGCACACGGCACCGCCGCAGTCGGAGCACGGCGTCAGTCTGTTCGCGGTGGTCCGCAAGGGCGCCAAGGTGACGGTGGTCCGCTGGGCGCAGATGGGCACGCTGGAGCACGCTCCCGTGGACGCCTTCCGCACCACGGTCACCAAGGCGGCGGCACGTCTGTGAGCCGGGGACCGGGCGGGGGGCGCCGCCCGCGTCTCCCCCGCGCCGGACGGTCAGGTGCCGTAGGCGGCGCGCAGGGCGTCGCGGGCCGCGGCCAGTGCCGCGTCCTCGTCCGTGCCGAGGCGCCGGGCGCGCGCCGCGAAGGTCTGGGCGGCCTCGGCCAGTTCCCGTTCGGCGGCGCCGCCCGCCGCCGCGACGAAGGTGCCGTGGCGGCCCCGGGTCTCGATGACGCCGTCGGTCTCCAGCGCCCGGTACGCCTTGGCCACGGTGTTCGCGGCGAGGCCCAGTTCCCCGGCCAGCCCGCGCACGGTGGGCAGCTTGTAGCCGGTGGGCAGCTCCCCGGCGCGCGCCAGCTCGGCGATACGGGCGCGCACCTGCTCGTACGGTGCTTCGGGTGCGTCGGTGTCGATGGTCAGGCGCAGGGCGTCGGCGGGTTGCGGCGGCACGGGACCTCCGGAGGGCGAGCGGTCGTCCCCGCGATTCTCCCCCACCGGGACCGGCCGGACGCGGCGCACCCTGCACCGCCGTGCGCTCGGACGCCGCCGAGGGGCCATGCCGGGCGCCGCCGTGGCCCGGCCCGCTGGGGTCGCCGCCAGGCGTCGGCCCGCCGTCCGCCGACGCGTCCGGCGGCGGCGCGTCACAGCGCCGAGCGGTTCCCGGTGTCCACGGCCCGGGTGGCGTGCGCGGCGCGGCGTGCGGCGTCCCGCACCTGGTCGGCCGTCAGCGCGTAGCCGGTGCCGGGGTCGGTGGTGGAGCGGGCGAAGACGACGCCGTACACCCTCCCGCCGGGTGTCAGGAGCGGTCCGCCGGAGTTGCCGGGGCGGACCTGGGAGCGGATGGCGTAGATGTCGCGGGTGGTCAGTTCGTCGCCGTAGATGTCCTGGCCGCGGGCCGGGGTGCGGGTGGCCACCGCCGCGGCCCGCAGGTCCAGTCCGCCGTTCTCCGGGTAGCCGGCGACGACGGCCTGGTCGCCGCGGGTGGCCTCGCCCGCGAAGCGCAGGGCCGGGGCCGGCAGTCCGGGCACGTCGAGGACGGCGATGTCCTTGGCGGGGTCGAAGAGGACGACCCGCGCCGCGTAGGGGCGTCCCGTGCCGCCGACGCGCACGGTGGGCGAGTCGACCCCGGCGACGACGTGGGCGTTGGTCATCACATGTCCGCGGCTGTAGACGAAGCCGCTGCCTTCCTGGCCCTGCTGTCCCCCGTCCACGGCGGCGACGCCCTCGACCTTGACGGTGCTGCGCTGGGCGGCGACGGTGGCCGCCCGGGTGACCGAATCGCCCGAGGGCTGGGGCACCGAGGCGCCGGGCTCGTGCTCGAAGGGGTTGAAGACGGGCGGGAAGCCGGCCGTGGTGAGGGCCCCGGTGGCGCGGTTGAACCAGGTGGCCGCGCTGTCGGGCATCCGCTCGTGCACGCCCTCCAGCAGGCTGGAGCCGCGTATGGCCTGGTTGAGCGCGGGTGAGGGGGAGGCGGCGAGCGCGCTGCCGGCCATCCAGCCGACGACGAGCACGGCCACGACGTTGACGGCTGCGCCGCCGATGCCGTCCACCCAGCGGGCGGGGGTGCGGCTGAGCGCCTGGCGCAGCCGCCAGCCGAGCGGTGCGGCGAGGGCGTGCCCGGCCAGTGCGGGCGCCAGCACGGTGAGGAGGGCGAGCACGGTGGCGGTGGTGGTGCCCCGCTCGGCGAGGCGGAGGACGTAGGGCAGCGCCCAGACGCCGACGACGGCGCCGCCGACGAAGCCGGCCAGCGAGACGAGGCCGGCCACCAGTCCTCTGCGGAAGCCGGAGCCGGCGTAGCCGAGCGCGGCGAGGATCAGGAGCAGATCCACCAGGTTCACGGTCCGCCCCCTTTCGCCGGGCCTTCCCGGTCGTCCTCGGTCGTCGGTCCTGTGCCGCTCCCGCCCGGCCACGTTTCGCGGCGTTTGGCGGAAAAGCGCATCACAAAGAACGCTTCGCACCCTGCCGACGGTTCCATGTGTGACAGATCGCACGCATACCGTTGTGCAGGTCCAGACCAATAGCTACGGTCGAGGACAGCTGGAGCGTACGTACGCCTCTCGTCACTCGGTCCGAACCGACGTAGGGAGCCGACACCATGCCCACCCCCCACGGCACGCTCGAACCCCCTCCCGCCTCTCCCACCCCTTCCCCCTCTCCGCCGCTGCCCGCCCCGGGTGCGGCCCTCACCCGGCCCGGTCACGACGCCGGACTGCTGGTCCTGCGTCTGGTGCTCGGTCTGACGCTGGCCGCGCACGGCACGCAGAAGCTCTTCGGCTGGTTCGACGGCAAGGGCCTCGACGGAACGGCGCAGTTCTTCACCTCGGTCGGCTATCCGGCGCCACGCGCGATGGCACTGGTCGCCGGGCTCACCGAAACCCTCGGCGGGCTGGGTCTCGCCGTCGGGCTGTTCACCCCCCTCGCCGGGGCCGCCGTCCTCGGCACCATGATCAACGCCGTCGGGGTGACCTGGGACGGCGGCTTCTTCGCGCCGGAGGGCGTGGAGTACGCGGTGGTCCTGGGAGCCGGTGCCGCCTGCCTCGCCCTCGCCGGACCGGGCCGGTACGCCGCCGACCGGCTGCTGCCCGTACTGCGGGACCACCGCCTCGGACACGGCGTCGCCGCCGTGGCGCTGGGACTGCTGACGGCGGCGGCGGTACTGCTGGCCCGCTCCTAGCTGTGGGGGCGCTTAGGCGCTCCTTAAGCGAGCCCTAAGGATGCCGGGGAGAGCCCCGAAACCGGCGATCCGGGGCCCCGGCGTGGCTAGCGTGCTGGTCGCCGGGGCGGGTTCGGGCCCGGCCGCTGGGGAGGCGGCCGGCCGCGGGCCCGCCCCGGCTCCCACGTCCCCCATCGAGGAGCCACTCACCATGACCGTTCGCCGCACGGCCGCAGGAATCGTCGCGCTGGGTATCGTCCCGCTGGCGCTCGCGGTGGCGCCGGCGGGTCCCGCCGCCGCGCACGGGTCCATGGCCGACCCCGTCAGCCGGGTCTCCACCTGCTTCGCCGAGGGTCCGGAGAGCCCGAGGTCCGCGGCGTGCAAGGCGGCCGTCGCGGCGAGCGGGAAGCAGGCGTTCTACGACTGGAACGAGGTCAACATCCCCGACGCGGCCGGCAAGCACCGGCAGATCATCCCGGACGGCAAGCTGTGCAGCGCCGGCCGCGACAAGTACAAGGGCCTGGACCTGGCCCGCACCGACTGGCCGGCCACGGCGATGAAGGCCGGCAAGCACACCTTCCGCTACAAGGCCACCGCCCCGCACAAGGGCACCTTCGAGCTGTACCTGACCAAGGACGGCTACGACCCGTCCAAGCCGCTCAAGTGGTCCGACCTGGAGGCGAAGCCGTTCGCGAAGGCGACCGACCCCCAGCTGCGCGACGGCAGTTACGTGATCGACGCGACGGTGCCCCAGCGGTCCGGCCGGCACCTCGTCTACAGCATCTGGCAGCGCTCGGACAGCCCCGAGGCGTTCTACACCTGCTCCGACGTGACGTTCGGCGGCAAGGGCACGGCGGCCGGACAGCAGACCCCCGCGGCCCCCGACGAGCAGCAGATCGCGGCGGGCAGGGCGAAGTCCACCGTGGACCACAGCGGCCACGGCGGTGACGGCAGTGACAACGGCGAGACGCCGGGCCACGCCACCCACGGTGAGGCAGCACCTCACCAGGACCACGACGGCACCGCACCGGGCGAGGCCGCGGCCGACACCGACGGCCCGGCACCGCAGGGCGGCGCCCGGAGCGCCGATCTGGCCGAAACCGGCGGTGACGGGAACACCGCGCCGTTCGCCATCGGTGGTGCCGCCGTCCTCGCGGCCGGCGCCGGGTTGCTGTTCGTGACCGCCCGCCGCCGCGCCGGCCGGTCCCGCGGCTGACCCGGCCCCCGACGGGCGCGCCGCTTCCCCCTGACGACGGCGGGGGAAGCGGCGCGCTCCCCAACCGGCGTACGCTCCTTGCCCTGCGACGAGAGGAGCGGAGCGCCGATGAGAGACGAACCCATGGTGGAGGTCACCAGCGAGGAGGAACTGCGCGCCCTGGTGGGGGAACCCGCACCGCACGCGCTCAACAAGACGCGGACCGCACTGCACCGGCTCGACCGCGAGTGGCTGGCACACTCGCCGTTCTGCCTCATCGCCACCTCGGCGGCCGACGGGAGCTGCGACGTCTCCCCCAAGGGTGACCCGCCCGGTTTCACGCTCGTCCTGGACGAGCGGACGATCGCCCTCCCCGACCGGCCCGGCAACAAGCGCATCGACGGGATGCTCAACCTGCTGACCAACCCGCACCTCGGGCTCATCTACTTCCTGCCGGGCCGCGGCGACACCCTCCGCATCAACGGAAGGGCCCGCATCGTGCGCGAGGCGCCGTTCTTCGACCGGATGGTGGCCCGCGGCAACCGCCCCAGGCTGGCACTGGTGGTCGAGATCGAGGAGATCTTCCACCACTGCTCCAAGGCGTTCCTGCGCTCGGGCACCTGGGACCCGCAGACCTGGCAGCCGGACGCGCTGCCGAACCGCGCCCGGCTGGCCAAGGCCCTGGACCGGTCCGGTGAGTCCCTGGAATTCCTGGAGGAGTACTACGGACCGTCGTACGCCCGGAAGATCTACACGGAAGGGTGAGCCGGCAGTCCGGGCGGCCTGGTCACGACAGACAGGTCGTGGGGGTGGCGTGGGCCGGGTCGAGTGCGTTCGCCGTCTCGTGCCAGGCCACCCGGTCGGTCAGCGCGACGGCCAGATGCTCGGAGACGTCGAGCGGGCACAGGTCCTGGACCCTGACGTTCCGCACATTGGGGCCGTCGAGGAACTGCGTCCGGTAGGGCGTGACGACCTCGTCGAACCTGGTGGCGATCACGGTGTACTCGACGCCGGGCACCGTGTCGCCGCCCGCGTTCAGCTTCTCGAGGAAGTCGGAGCCCTCCTTCTGCTGGAGCAGGGCGGGGCCGATCTCCTCCACCACGTCCCCGACCGGCGGGAACTGGTCGGCCAGCTTCGCCAGTCCGCTCAGCGTGGTGCCGTGGTTGCTCGGGGCGATACCGATGAGGGCGCGCACCTTGGCGGCGCCGCCGTGGAACTTCAGGTACTGGCGGGGCATCATCCCGCCCTGGGAGTGGCCGACGATGTCCACCTCGCCGGCTCCGGTGGCCGCCAGCACCTTGTCGACGTAGGCGGACAGCTGCTCGGCGGATTTCTCGATGGGGCCGAGCCCGTGGAAGAAGGGTCTGCCCGGTAGCTGCCCGTAGTCGAGGGAGAAGACGCAGTAGCCGCGCTTGACCAGGTAGGGGGCCAGGCCGAGCCAGTTGTCCACGGAGTTGCCGAAGGTGCCGTGGACCAGGACGACGGGTCGTGGGTGGGCGGCGGACGGCTTGCAGGTGTAGTCGTTCCAGCCGGCCGCCGCGGCGGCGGGTGCGGCGGTCGCGGTGGCCGTGGGGAGGGCGAGCGCCGCCGCCAGGGCCAGGGCGACGGTGGCCACCGTCGTACGGAGGCGGGCGAGTGACGGCGCCGACAGCTTCAGCTTCATTCCGGCTCCTCAGCGGTGAGGGATGGGGGTGGGAGCGGAGCTGGTGACTCGCCGTCAACTTACGCACGAGTAAGAACGTTGGCCAGTGCCGGGACGGGACGAAATTCCGCCACCTCCGGACCCGCCCCCCCGGGCCCGGCGCCCCCTCACGCGCCGCGCACCCGCCCCGCCCCACCCCCTCCGCTCACCGGCCGGCAGCCGTGGCGCCGGTACCCCCGGGGTGCACCCCCGGCGCCGGGAGGTGCGGGACGTACCCCGGGACGGGCCCCGTAAGGCCGGGCCACCCCGGCCCGCCCGCTTCCGCCCCGTGTTCGCGGGCCACCCCATATCCGGCGTGCCCGGCGTGCCCGGCGTGCCCGGCGTGCCCGGCTGGCGCCCGGCGTGCGTGCCGTGCCCGCCGTCGCCACCGGAGCCGTCGTCCAGCGGTCCGGCCGCTTTGCCGGCCCCGTAGGCGGCCCCGAAGACGGCGGCGAGCGCGGCAGCGAAGCCGGCGATCTTGAGCGCGGTGTTCATGTTTCCCCTCCTGCATCCCTGCGGGGTGCCGCCTCCATCGGGCGAACACGCAGCACACGATACCCCTAGGGGGTACAGATTCAACCTCGCCCGCCGCTTGCGTCGAATACGGGGTGGGGGTATACATGGAGCCAGCGCTACCGATACCCCCAGCGGGTATGACACAGTAGGGCACGCGCCACTCTTGACTGGAGGAACCATGTCGGACACCACCGCCACCAGCTCCTGCTGCTCCCCCACCGGAAGCTGCCACTCCCAGGCGGCCACCGAGACGGCCGCGGCGCAGCCGGTGACCACCGTCTACGAGGTGTCCGGCATGACCTGCGGCCACTGCGAGGCGTCCGTCAGCCGGGAGATCGGCGCACTGGACGGCGTCGGCACCGTCCAGGTCGAGCTGTCCACCGGCCGCGTCACCGTCACCAGCGACGAGGAACCGGACGACGCGCGGATCGCCGCCGCCGTCGACGCCGCCGGGTACACCCTGACAGGCCGGGCCGCACAGGAGGAGCGATGACCACCACGAGCGACACCGCCCGCGGCACCACGGCGGGCACCACCGAGGTCGAGCTGGCGATCGGCGGGATGACCTGCGCCTCCTGCGCCGCCCGCGTCGAGAAGAAGCTCAACCGGATGGACGGCGTCACCGCGAGCGTCAACTACGCCACGGAGAAGGCCAAGGTCAGCATGGACGAGGGCATCGAGGTCGCCGACCTGATCGCCACCGTCGAGGCCACCGGCTACACCGCCACCCCGCCGGCCCCCGCCCGCGCGGAACCGGGCCCCGAGCAGGAGAGCGGCACCGCGGAGAACGCGCAGGGGGACGGCGCCGACGAACTGCGCACCCTGCGGCAGCGGCTGATCGGCTCCGTCGTCCTGGCCGTCCCGGTGATCGCCCTGGCGATGGTGCCCGCCCTCCAGTTCACCTACTGGCAGTGGCTCTCCCTCACCCTCGCCGCCCCCGCCGTCGTCTGGGGCGCCTGGCCCTTCCACCGCGCCGCATGGGTCAACCTGCGGCACGGCGCCGCCACCATGGACACCCTGATCTCGGTCGGCACCTCGGCCGCGATGCTCTGGTCCCTGTGGGCGCTGTTCTTCGGCACCGCCGGCGAACCCGGGATGACCCACCCGTTCGAGCTGTCGATCAGCCGCAGCGACGGCGCCGGGAACATCTATCTGGAGGCCGCCGCCGGCGTCACCGCCTTCATCCTCGCCGGGCGGTACTTCGAGGCCCGCTCCAAGCGGAAGGCCGGCGCCGCCCTGCGGGCGCTGCTGGAACTGGGCGCCAAGGAGGTCACCGTCCTGCGGGACGGCCGCGAGGTGCGCGTCCGCACCGAGGAGCTGGCCGTCGGCGACCGCTTCGTCGTCCGCCCCGGCGAGAAGATCGCCACGGACGGCACCGTGGTCGAGGGCAGCTCCGCCGTGGACGCCTCCATGCTGACCGGCGAGTCGGTACCCGTCGAGGTGTCGGTCGGCGACAACGTCACCGGCGCCACCCTCAACGCGGGCGGGCGGCTGGTCGTGGAGGCCACCCGGATCGGCTCGGACACCCAACTGGCCCGGATGGCCAGGCTCGTCGAGGACGCGCAGAACGGCAAGGCCGCCGCCCAGCGGCTCGCCGACCGCATCTCCGCCGTCTTCGTGCCCGTCGTCATCGCCTTCGCCGTGGCCACCCTCGGCTTCTGGCTGGGCAGCGGCGCCTCGCTGACGGCGGCCTTCACCGCGGCGGTCGCCGTACTGATCATCGCCTGCCCCTGCGCCCTGGGCCTGGCGACCCCGACCGCGCTGATGGTCGGCACCGGACGCGGCGCACAGCTGGGCATCCTGATCAAGGGCCCGGAGGTGCTGGAGACCACCCGCAAGGTGGACACCGTCGTCCTCGACAAGACCGGCACGGTGACCACCGGCGAGATGACCCTGCTGGCCGCGCACGTGGCCGACGGCACCGGCCGGGAAGAGGTCCTGCGGCTGGCCGGCGCGCTGGAGAACGCCTCCGAGCACCCCATCGCCCAGGCCGTCGCCAAGGGGGCCGAACGCGAGGTCGGTGCGCTTCCGGCGCCGGAGGACTTCGCCAATGTGCCCGGACTCGGTGTGCAGGGCGTCGTCGAGGGCCACGCGGTACTGGTCGGCAGGGAGAAGCTGCTCGCCGACTGGTCGCTGGAACTCCCCGCCCCGCTGGCCGCCGCCAAGGAAGCGGCGGAGCAGGCCGGCCGCACCGCCATCGCGGTGGCCTGGGACGGTCGGGCCCGCGCCGTGCTGGAGGTGGCCGACGCGGTCAAGCCCACCAGCGCCGAGGCCATCCGGCGGCTGCGGGAGCTGGGCCTCACCCCGGTGCTGCTCACCGGCGACAACCGGGCCGTCGCCGCCTCGGTGGCCGCGGAGGTCGGCATCGCCGCGGACGACGTGATCGCCGAGGTCATGCCCGAGGACAAGGTCGACGTCGTCAAGCGGCTCCAGGCCGAGGGACGTTCGGTCGCCATGGTCGGGGACGGCGTCAACGACGCGGCAGCACTCGCTCAGGCCGATCTCGGCCTGGCGATGGGCACCGGCACCGACGCGGCCATCGAGGCCGGCGACCTGACGCTGGTCCGCGGCGACCTGCGGGCGGCGGCCGACGCGATCCGGCTGTCCCGCCGGACGCTGGGCACCATCAAGGGCAACCTCTTCTGGGCCTTCGCCTACAACGTGGCGGCTCTGCCGCTGGCCGCGGCGGGCCTGCTCAACCCGATGATCGCGGGCGCCGCGATGGCCTTCTCGTCGGTCTTCGTGGTCGGCAACAGCCTCCGCCTGCGGGGCTTCAAGCCCGCCGCGTGAGAGCGCCGGCCGCCGGGAGGCTTCCCTGCGCCCCCGGCCGGAAGCGCGCCGCCGTGGCCCGACGCCACGGCGGCGCGCACGTTCAGCGCATCCGCACCCAGCGCCTCGGCCGCCGGTTCAGCGGCTCCGCGTCCGTCGGGCGCACGCCCGCCGCGGCGCAGGCGTAGGCGAGGGACGCCGCGTCGTAGGGGGCGCCGGCGCCGGTGCGCCAGAACCGGAACCGGTAGAACTCCGGCGGGTCCCCCGCGAAGGGTGACAGCCCGATCTCCTCGCGCCGCACCACCTCCCCGTCCCGGGCGAGCGAACCGAATGTGCCGCCCTTGGGGTTGAAGTAGACCCCGTAGGCCGTCGTACCGGAGGAGACCCGCACCAGGAAGTCCTCGCTGCCGGGGGTGAACCCGGCCGGCTGGACGACGACACAGCCGCCCTCCACCCCGCTCACCCCCACCCAGTTCCCGACACCGCCGTCCCCGCCCTCTTCTTCCTCGTCGTCCGCGTCGTCCTCGTCGTCTTCGTCCAGGTCGTCGTCCCCGGGTTCGTCCCACGGGTACGAGCCCGGCCCCAGCACCGGGAAGCCGGCCGGGTCGGCGCCCAGCCGGCGTATCAGCTCGTCCTCGGTCACGCCCGCCACGAACGCGACCCCGCACCCCTCCGTGTACTCGACCGCCCGCATCACGTCGATGAGCCGGTCCGCCTCCGCCTGGGCCGCACGCTCCGCGGCGCCGGGCAGCACCGCGCCGGGCAGCCGGGCGAACAGCGGGGCCAGGGCGGGGAGGGTCATCGCCAGGTGGCCCGGCGACCAGCCGTCGAGACAGGGGCGCCAGCCGTCGGCGCCGCCGTCCAGCAAAGCGGCGGCGCCCTCCTCGTCGTTCCGGCACACGGCGTACCACAGCGGGGTGCAGCCCTCCGCGTCCGCCGGATCCGGCTCCGCGCCGTACCGCAGCAGGGCCACCAGCACCCCGGCCGGGGCGCCGGCCCGGGTGGCTGCGTGCAGCGGGGTCCAGTCCGGCTCCCCGGGAACGGCGCCCGGCCGGCGGGGGTCGGCGCCTGCCGCCAGCCGGGCCAGAACCGGTTCCGCCGCACGCCAGTCGTCATGTGTCATACCGGCCCAGCCGGGGTCGGTGTCCCGGCCGGGACGGGTGGAATCGTCGGAGCGAGCCATGTCCGGATGGTGGCATCCCCCACTGACAACGGGCCCGGGCCGGGCGGTGCGCCGCCGGACGCGAACGAGGCGTCCGGCCCTGACCGGTGTGGGCCGGGGCACGCGGACGGCCGTGCCCGGGCCGGAGTTCACCGGGCCCGGGCCGGTGGCGTCATGCGCCCCGGTCGGCGCCGGCCCGCTGCGGCTCCGGTGTCCGCGCGGCGACGGTCCTGCCGCGGCGGGACGAGGTGCGCACGCACAACGTCACGAGCAGGGCGACCCCGCACACCCCGGCGGCCACGAGCGCGGTCACGTGCATCGCGCCGAGGAACGCCGCTTCGGCGGCCTCCGTCGCCGTGCGGTCACCCGTGGCCAGCGCCGAGGCGAGCGATTCGGCCGCCGCCCGGCGCACACCCGCCGGGGAGCCGGTCAGCCGGTCGAGGACCGCCCCCGAGTACCGGGACCACAGGGCGGATCCGAGGACCGCGACGCCCAGCGCACTGCCGAGCTGGCGGAGCGTGTTCAGCAGCGCCGACCCCGCCCCCGCGCGTTCGGCGGGCACCGAGGAGGAGGCCAGGGTGGTGCCGGGCGCCAGGACGAGCGCGAAGCCGAGTTGCAGCACGAAAGCGTCCGCGACGAACCAGCCGGCGGCGGTGTGGCCGCCCAGCCGGGTGATGCAGGCGCATCCGGCCGTCATGAGGGCGATCCCGGTGGCGATCGTCGTCCGCGCCCCGAACCGTTCGGTCGCCACCCGGGAGAGCGGGGCGCCGGCCACGAGCCCGGCGGACAGGGGGATGAGGAGCAGCCCGGTCCGCAACGGCGAGTAGCCGCGCAGGATCTGGAGGTAGAACGTGGTGAAGTACAGGTAGCCGAAGACGACGAACGAGCCGAGGGTCAGCGCCACCGCGGCGACGGTGAACGAGGGGTGCCGGAACAGTCCCACGTCCAGGAGCGGTTCGCGATGACGTACCTCGGCCAGGACGAGACCGGCCAGCACGACGACACCGGCCGCGGCGGGCAGCCAGGTGCCGGGGTAGGCCCAGCCGTCGTCGGTGGCGTGGACCACTCCGAACACGAGCAGCCCGATGCCCGCCAGGGAGCCGGCGACGGGCGTCATGCGCAGCTCTCCACGGCCGCTCGCCGGAATGGCGGGGATCCACGCCAGGGTCGCCGCGAGGCCCAGGAGGGCGAAGAGGGCGACGAGTTCCAGCACGGAGCCCCACCACATGTCCGCGCTCAGCAGCGCTCCGCCGAGCAGCGGGCCGAGCGAGATGGACAGGCCGGAGGCTGCGGCCCAGGTGGCGATGGCCCGTGCCCGGTCCCCGGCCGGGAAGATGCGCAGGATCACCGCGAGGGTGGTGGGCATGATCGTGGCGGCGGCCACGCCCATGAGCGCGCGCAGGACGATGATCGCGAGGGGCGAGTCGAGGAACCCGGCCACCGCCGTGGTCACGGCGAAGGCCGCCGACCCCCATACGAGCAGCCGCTTGAGACCCCATCTGTCGCCCGCGTTCCCGGCCACGAGCAGGAAACCGGCGAAGGTGAGGGTATAGGCGTTGAGGAACCACTGCTGTTCGGTGGTGCTCGCGCCCAGCTCGGTCTGCATCGTGGGGAGCGCCACGTTGAGGATGGTGCTGCCCAGCAGGACGGACGAGACCGTCAGGGTGAGGGCGAACAGGGCCGCGGCGGGACGGACGGTGCTGCCTGCCGTGTCTCTCATCGCGAGAGCCCCCGTCCCCGCTCGCCGGAGCCGCACGGAGAGCCGGGGCGGCGGCCGGACGGGAAGCCGGCACAGCGGCCGGACGGAGAACCGGCACCGTAGCCAGGCGGGGAACCGGCACAGCGGCCGGGCGGAGAGTCGGCACAGCGGCCGGGCGGAGAGTCGGCGCGCAGCGCTGTGGACGCCGCCCGCGCCGTGCGGTGGTGACCGGCCGGCGGGGTGGCCCGGCCGGCCGGGCCCAGGGAGCCGGGGTGGCTCTCGGGGGTGGTGGGGCCCGGGGCGCCTGGGTGGCCCTCGGGGGTGGTGCGGTGCTTCATGCGTGGTGCCTTTCGGGGTGGGAGCCGTGGAGTTCCGCGAGCGCGTCCCGGGTCTCGTGTGCGAGGGCGGCGGCATCGGTCTCGTCCGAGGCCCAGCCGACGTATCCGTCGGGCCGGACGAGGACGGCGCTGACACCGGCCCACGCCGCGCGGGACCGCGGGAGCGGTCCAGGGCTTCGGTGGAGGGTGAGATGGCGGGCGGCGCCGGCAGGGACGGCTTCGTCTGCGCGGAAGCCGTCGGCGCGGGCGAAGTCGACGAGTGCGGGACGGCCGTCCTGGAGCAGGTCGAACAGGCGCGTGCTGTCCGACAGCGGCAGGTTCGGGGCCCGGCAGCCGGCGAGCGGATGTGCCCGGCCGGGCGGTGAGTAGCGCACGGACAGCCCGGAGAGACGTTCGGCGAGGGCGTCGCGGAACTGCGGCCGTTCCGCGATCAGTTTCCCCAGCAGGGACCGCAGCGCGCTGCCCTGCGGGGAGAAGCTCATCATGATCGCGGTCTGGGCCTGGGTGTGTTCGATGGTGTCGGCGCCGACCGGGTGCCGTTCCGCGTGGTAGGTGTCGAGCAGCCCTTCCGGTGCCCGGCCCCGGAGGGTCGCGGCCAGCTTGCAGCCCAGGTTCATCGCGTCCTGCACGCCCACGTTCAGGCCGACGCCGCCCGCGGGCATGTGCTGGTGTGCCGCGTCCCCCGCCAGCAGGAAACGGCCCTTGCGGTAGTGCCGGGCCAGGCGGCTGGTGTTGCCGAAGCGGGACAGCCACGCGGGGCTGTGCATCCCGTGGTCGGTCCCCGTGACGCGCCGGACCCGTTCGCGGAACTCGTCGAGGGTGAGTTCGCCGGGCCAGTCGCTGCGGACATCCTCGGGTGAGTGCACGGCGATCCGGTGCAGACCGCCCGGCAGCGGGACGATCATGAGCGTGCCCCGCAGTGTCCACGCGCTGGTGACGGGGCCGGGCGGCGGGTCGTCGAGCACCACGTCGCCGAGCGCCCCGAGTGCGGTGAACCAAATTCCCTCGAAGTCGATCCCGGCGCACCGGCGCACCAGGCTGTGGGTGCCGTCGCACCCGGCCACGTACGCGGCGTCGAGCGTGTAGGCACCGTCCGGGCCCTCGACCGACACGGTGACGCCGTCGTCGTGTTCCGTGCAGTCGGTCACCCGGTGTCCGCGCCGTACGTCCGCGCCCGCGGCCACGGCGCGGTCCTGGAGCAGTTTCGTGGTCCGTGCCTGCGGGAGGGCGAGGGTGAACGGGAAATCGGTGTCCAGTGCCCGGAAGTCGAGCCGGTCGTCGAGGACGGCGAAGTGCCCGCTGGGTATCCGGCCGCCTTCCGCGAGCAGGTCCCGGTGCGCGCCGCGGAGGGCGAAGGTCTCGATCGTCCGGGGGTGGACCGTCAGCGCCCTGGAGTGCGGGTCGATCTCCGGTTCGCGTTCCAGGACGACCGTGGGGATGCCGGCCAGGCGCAGCTCGCAGGCCAGCCACATGCCCGTCGGCCCGCCGCCGACGATGACGACGTTCTTGCCCATACGCCCACCTCTCTATCACTGACCAAGAGAACTACCGCAGGTATACTTGTTCAGTGACCAAGAAGCAAACCGCCGGCCGCGTCAAGGTCGGGATCACGCTCGACCAGGTGGTCGGCGCGGCGTTCGACGTACTCGACAGGGGCGGCGTCGCCAAGCTCTCCACCAGGGCCATCGCTGCCGAACTCGGCGTCAGCATGAACACCGTCATGTGGCACATCCGCACCAAGGACCGGCTCCTGGACACCATGTCCGAGGCCGTCATGGGAGAGGTCGAACTGGAGGACCTCCCCGAGGAATGGGACGACCAGGCGGCCGAACTCCTGGAGCGGCTGCGCCGGGCGATACTCCGGCACCGGGACGGCGCCCTGCTCGTCGCGGGCGCCTTCCCCGCCGAAGTGCGGACCCTCGCCTTCACCGACCGCCTGATGACCGCCCTCCTGCGGGGCTGCCCCACCCGCAGGACGGCCGCCTGGACCGCCTGGAACCTCTTCTACTTCACCCTGGGCCTGGTCCAGGAGGAACAGGCCGCGCCCGCCGGCGACCGCGACCGCCTCCGTGCGAACGTGGACGAGCGGCGCTTCCCCGGACTGAGCACGGTGGTGGAGGACTTCATGTCCGTCGACTTCGCGGAACGCTTCCGGTTCGGCATCCGGCAGATCCTCCACTCCGCCGCGACCATGCCGGCCCCCGACACCGCTGACGGGTCCCAGGCGACCGACGGTAAGGAGCAGACCCGCTCCCGGGACAGCTGATCGCCGGCCCGGACGTGTCGCCGACTGTTGTTCAGTGCGCAGGCATCGAGCCGTTGTTGCCGCACCGGACTCCCGGACGGGGTGAGCGGTGGCGGAAGCACCGGCTGGCAACCGGCGGGACCGTGTTCGAGTACCGCACCGGCACGCCGTGGAAGACCTGCACGAGCAGTTTCCGGAAGGACCGGCGCTTCCGAGGAGCACGCCGGATGTCGTCCTGACCGCCGAGGCATTGACACCCGGGTGATCCGCCCCCGCCTGCGGCAGCGCGGAATCCTCCGCGGTGGTGCCGCGATCCGGAGGAAACGCCCTGGCTGTCGCTCCCGCCTGTCACACTGGCCCGCCATTGTCCCGGACGTCTACGGAGGTAGCCGTGACCGCCATCAGCGACGTGATCTCCTCACCGACTCCGCTGCCGCCGGACCCGGTGGCACCGATGCCGGACGAGGTGGCACGTGAGACGGAGCGCTACCGGGCAGGTGATGTCGACGGAGCCCGGGAGGGGCTGCGGGCACTCGCTGCGTCGGGCCGGACAGCGAAGGCCGGAGCTGCCGCCGCGGCCCTCGCCGGTATCGAGTTGGTCGAGAGCGGTCCGGGTGAAAAAACCTTCCTGAAGGCACTGGCGCAGGTCGCCGGAGGTGAGGACCCGTGGCTCGGACCGCTGGCCGCCTGTCTGCCGTCAATGGAACTGTATGCGGCACTCGACTCGCTGGGCCCCGACGATCCCCTCGCCGCCAGTCCCGTACTGCGCGGAGTCTCCGCCCACCTGACCGGGGACCAGGGCACCGCACGGACAGCTTTGGCCGAAGCCGTGTCCCAGGCCACTCCCGGCCGGCTCGAAGACGACCTGTCGCACGTATTGCTGGGTCACCACCTCTTGTACAGCGGCGCGGCGCGGGATGAGGTGGAGGAGCCACTGACACACGTACTGGCCTCGGACGATGCGGTATTCACCGGCTACGCCCGATATCTGCTCGGCCACCTGCTCACAGGGCACGACGAACCGGACCGGGCCGGAGAGATGCTCACCCAGGCGCTGAGCGACGCCCACCCGACCGTCCGGCAGGACGAGTCCCTGCTGCCGTGGGCCGGGGTGCGCCTCGGCGAACTGCTGGCGGGGCACTTTGAACTGGACTGCGTCGTGGAGCAGATGGAGCGCAGCGGTGTAGCGGAAATGTCCTGCGTGCGGGAACCCTTCGAGTCGGGTGCTTTCTTCACCGGAGTGAGCCGCCCGGCACTGGCCGGTATCGGACTGGGTTTGTTCACGGGTGACATGGGCGCTGTCCGCGCCGGGTTGCAACGGCTGCGGGAGTGGAGCGACGAACGCCACGAGCGAGGCCGCGCACTCTGCCTTGTGCTGGGCCACCGGCTTCTCGCCGACGAACCGGACGCCGGGCGCGAGCGGACCCTGAAAGGTCTGCTGGACGAGCTGAAGCAATGCTGAGCAGCTCTCGGTGACCCGGCCCGGCTCACCTCACCCCACGGCTCGACGCAACAGCGTGACCCCGCCCGAGCGCGCGGCGCCCGGGCGGGGCCGGAGACCGGCGTCTTGGTGTGTGCCGGCCTCCGGTCAGGTGTCGCACACGTTGTCACCGCCGGTCGAGAGCGATGGCGACCTGGTCCATGACCTGCTGCCAGTGCGCCCGTTGCCGTTCGCGCTCTTGGGCGCTCGCCAGGTGCTCCTGGTGGAAGCGGAGCGTCGTGCGGGCTCCGGCGGCTGCGGGGGCGAGGGCGATTTGGACCGTGGTGGTGCCGTGGGTGACGCGGATGCGCTCCGCTGGGCGGTGGCCGCGCACCTCGCCCGTCACTCCTTGGGCCGTCCGGTAGGGGGCGCCCCGTTCCGGGATGAGGACCGCGCCGGGGCCGAGCCAGAGGGCGATGCCTTCGGGGCCACTGATGAAGTCCCACACGGCGGCTGCGGGGTGGGGCAGGGTGCGGGACACGCCGATCTGCCACCCGGCGTCCTTGGTGAGTCCTGCGGGGCCCTCGCGGACTTCTGGGCTGCGGCCCTCGAGTACGAGGTGGAGGACCCCAGCGCTCTCGTCGAGCAACTGCTGGCCGCCGGGCACCTCGGCGAGGAAGCAGTCGTCGAGCATCGTGGCCGCAAGACCTTCCGCGGCTACGCCGCGATCCGCCACCCCGCGGACCCGTTCGACGAGACCAGCGGCGTCGGCCGCGGCCGGCGCCTGCTCTTCCAGGACGTACCCGAGGGCAAGCAGGGCAAGAACCGCCTGCACCTCGACATCCACAGCGAACGCGGCGGTCTCGACAAGCTGCTGGCCAGGCTGGAAGACCTGGGGGCGGCCCGCGTCCAGGAGGTGGACCAAGGGCCGGCCGGACACTGGTGGGTCATGCGGGACCCGGAAGGCAACGAGTTCTGCGTAGCGTGAGCGCGGTCCGGGGAACGGCCGCCGAGTCGGCCGTTCCCCGGGCCCGGAGCATCGCGGCGGTTCACTGTCCGGCTCCGACCCCGGGAGCTGACAGGCGCGTCAACTCGCCTGTCAGTGGCGGCTTTTAGGGTCCGTCCATGTTCGATGAGCGCCTGATGACGCAGTACGCCGGCCACTCCCACGGCCGGCACGACACGACGCCGGTCCTGGAGCTGGAGGGGGTGCCCGTCGCCGTCAACGTGGACACCTCCGCGACGCTGTGGGTGTGCGACCTCGCCGCCGGTGAGTGCACGCGGCGTCCGCTGGACCTCGCCTCCGCCGGCCCCGACGAGGCGTGGTACCACGAGGTCGGCGAGTGGGACGAGGACTGGGACGAGGAGGAGGACGGGGAACGGCCGCGCTGGGAGGCGGACGAGTACGAGATCGCCTCCGAGCTGACGGTCGTACACCTGGACGGACGCCCCTTGGTCGTCACGGGCGGCGGCCGGTTCGACCTGTCCGGCCCCGAACTGGAGACGATGGGCGGGGCCGTGCGGCTCTGGGACCCGCACACCGGCCGTCAGGTGGGCGGGACCCTCACCGGACACGAGCTGGGCGTCACGGGGCTCGCGGCCCTGCACTGCGACGCCGGGCCTCTTCTCGTCAGCAACTCCGAGGAGGGACGGCTGATCGTCCGGAAGCCGGGCACGGGTGAACAGGTGATGACGGCCGAGGTCAGCTACAACGGTGACCTCGGCACGGGCTTCCTCGACGGCCGGCCCGTCGCCGTGACCGGAGGGCACGACGACTTCGTCCAGGTGTGGGACCTGCTGAGCGGGCAGCAGTGGGGGCCGTCCCTGACCGGCGCGAAGCCGGTTCCCCGGGCGATGGCGGCGGTGGAGGCGGACGGGCGCCGCATAGTGGCGGCCGGCGGGGACGAGCACGTCCTCCAGCGGTGGGACCTCGACACCGGGGAGCCGCTCGGCGAGCCCCTGGCCGGTCACACCGACCGGATCTCCACGATGGGAACGGCGCGGGTGGCCGGCCGCACCCTCGCGGTGACCGGCGGCAACGACGGCACCAGCCGCGTGTGGGACCTGGCCGCCGGCCGGCAGCTGGGTGCCCCGCTCCCCGGCCATCTGCAGACCGTCACCGAGATCTCGGGCACTCCGGTCGCCGTCACCTCCTCCCGCGAGGACGGTCTGTACGTGTGGGACCTCGGCCGGGCCGTCGGCTGACACCGTGCGGAGGCCACCCGCGGCCGGGGCCCGGGACCCCGGCCGCGGGTGACGACCCGCCTCGCTGTGGCCGGGCCACCGTCTACGCCGCGCGGATCACCGCCTACGCCGCGCGGGCCACCGCCTACGCCGCGCGGGGCGGGGACGAGCCCGCCGGGCGGACCGCGGCCGTCCCGAAGCGGCGGCGGGCGCGGTCGGCCGCCGCCTCGGCCCGGCGGGCCTTCTCCTCCCGTACGTCGAACGAGAGCTGACGGGCGGCCAGTTCGGCGGCGGTCAGCTCCTCGGCACGCAGCGCCACGCCGCGCACCCGGGCGCGTTGCAGACCGAGCGCGTCGTGCAGGGCGTACGCCGCGGCGGCCAGCGCGGGGGTGTGCGCCGTCGGCTCGGACAGGGTGCGGGTGCGGGTGGTGGCGGAGCGGTCGGCGTAGCGGACGGTGAGGGTGAGGGCCCGCGCCACCTGCCCCTCGGCACGCAGCCGGAACCCCAGGTCGTCGGCGAGGGCGAGCAGGGTGCTGCGCCGGTGCGCGGCATCCAGTTCGTCCCGCTCGAAGCGGTGTTCGGCGGTGGCCGAGCGGGGCGGCGCGGTGGGGGTGACCGGCGTGGGGTCGATGCCCCGCGCCCGCTCGTGCAGCCGCCGTCCCGGCGCGGCGCCGAGGATGCGCTGGAGGGTGGCCGGCGGCGCGGCGGCGAGGCGGCCGACGCTGTCGAGCCCGTACGCGCACAGGGTGCGGGCCGTCGCGGGGCCGACCCCGTGCAGGGCGGCGACCGGTCTGCGGTCGAGGAAGGCGGCGGTCTCCTCCGGGCGCACCTCGCGGACCTGCCCCGGCTCCCCGGCCTGTGCGGCCATCCGGGCGAGCAGCGGGGAGGCGGCGACCCCGACGGTGCAGTCGGTGCCGTGCAGGGCGAGCGCCCGCAGCCGTACGAGCTGCGCCAGTTCGGCCGCGTCCCGCCCGAAGTACCGCAGCGCGCCCCGTACATCGGCGAGCGCGGCGTCGGGCGGGAGCGCCTGGACGACGGGGGTGATGTCGGTGAGCAGCGCCAGGAGCGCCTCGTAACGTTCGGTGGTGGCGGGCCCGAGGCCGTCGAAGTGGACGTAGAGCACGTGCGGCCCGTCCCCGGTCCGCGTCCGGTCGCCGGTCATCCCGCGCTCCCCGAACTGGAGTGCCACAGCTTGCGCAGCGCCTTGGGGGAGCTCGCCTGCTCACCGGCGGGGCGCAGATCGGCCCAGGGGTGCATCTCGTAGCCGGGGGCGACCCGCACGGTGCGGCCGGGGCCCGCATCTGCTCCGCCGTCACCGGCGCCGTCCCCGGGGGCGCCGGGACGGGCGCCGGGGGCCGGTTCCGCCAGCCGGGCCGCGACCGCCGCCAGGCCGCCGGTGCGGCGCAGTTCGACCAGTTCGGCCAGGTCCCAGGCGGCGGAGCCGACGACGGTGAGGCTGCGCGGGCCGCGCCGCTGGACGGTGCCGCGCACCAGCAGCAGCCAGGAGTGGAAGACGGTGTGCGCGCAGGCGGCGTGCGAGTCCTCGAAGAAGGCGAGGTCGGACAGGCCGGTGCCGTCGTCCAGGGTGGTGAAGATGACGCGCTTGCCCGAGGCGAGCGGCGGCGTCTGGGTGGCCGCCTTGGCACCGGCGATCAGCACCGTCTCGCCGTGCGGCACCGAGCGCAGGCTGCGGGCCGAGTGGGCGCCCAGTTCGCGCAGGAAGGCGAGGTGGTCGGCCATCAGGTGGCGGGAGGTGTCCATGCCGAGGACATCGAGTTCGGCGCCGAGCCGCTCCCCGCTGTCCAGGTCGGGCAGATGGACGGGGTCGGCCTGCCGGGCCGTGGTGCCGGCCCCGTCCTGCTCCGGCGCCTCCCCCAGGGTGAGCTGTCCTTCGCGCGCCCCTGCCGCACGCTGGGCGCGGTGCAGTTCGGCGATGTGCAGCAGCAGGTCGCGCCGGTTGCCGCCGGGGGCGAAGGCGTCCAGCGCGCCGACCTGGGCGAGGCGTTCGGCGACCGGGCGGGAGGGGCGGGCACGGCGCCAGAAGTCGCCGAGCGAGTCGTAGGGCTGCCCGGCCTCGATGCGGGCGGCGTCGGCCTCGCTGATGCCCTGCACCTCGGCGAGGGCGAGGCGCAGCCCCCACCGTCCGGATTCAGACTCCAGTTCGATTCGATAGGAGACGGACGACCGGTTGACGTCCAGCGGCAGCACCGGCACCCCGCGCCGACGCGCGTCCGCCAGCAGCAGCCGCTTGGGGTACATCCCCGGATCGTGCTCCAGGACACCGGCGTAGAAGGCGGCCGGACGGTGGGCCTTGAGCCATGCCGACTGGTAGGTCGGCACGGCGAACGCCACCGCGTGCGCCTTGCAGAAACCGTACGAGCCGAACGACTCCACGATCTTCCAGGCGTGCGCGACCGCCTCGGCGGAGAAACCCCGCAGGGCGGCGGCGCGTTCGAACCAGGCCTTCGCGGCGGGCCGCTGCTCGTCGTCCTTGAGCACCCGCCGCACCTCGTCGGCACGGCCCCGGTCGCAGCCCGTCAGCCGGGAGAGGATGCGGATGACCTGCTCGTGGAAGATGGCCACCCCGTACGTCTCGGCCAGCGGCTCGGCCACATCCGGGTGCGGATGGTGGATACGGCGCCGCCCGTGCCGGGCCTCGATGAAGGGGTGCACCATGTCGGCACCGACCGGGCCCGGCCGGAACAGGGAGATGTCCACCACCAGATCGTGGAAGGTCTCCGGCTGGAGCCGTGCGATCAGATCCCGCTGGCCCGGCGACTCGATCTGGAAACAGCCCAGCGTCTCCGAGGCCCGGATCAGCTCGTAGGTGGCCGGATCGCCCTCCGGGACCGCGTCCAGATCGATCCGCTCCCCCGTGGCCCGCTCCACCTCGGCGACCGCGTGCGCCATCGCCGACTGGAGCCGCACCCCCAGCACGTCCAGTTTCAGCAGCCCCAGATCCTCCACGTCGTCCTTGTCGAACTGCGCCATCGCGAAACCCTCCCCACTGGTGGGCACCACCGGGGTACGGGCCCGCAGCGAGGAGTCCGACAGCAGCACCCCGCACGGGTGCATGGCCACTCCGCGCGGCAGCCCGTCCAGCGCCTCGACCAGGTCCCAGAAGTGGTCGCCGTGGTCCTCCTCGGCAACCTGCCCCAGCTCCGGCAGCTCGGCCAGCGCCGCCCGCGCGTCCCGCGCCCTGATGTGCGGGAACGCCTTGGCGAGCCGGTCCACCTCGGCCGGGTCCATGCCCAGCGCCGCACCCACGTCCCGGATGGCGTGCCGCACCCGGTAGGTCTCGGGCATGGCGACGGTGGCCACCCGCTCCTCGCCGAACCGTTCGAAGATGGCGCGGTAGACCTCCAGCCTGCGCGCCGACTCCACGTCGATGTCGATGTCGGGCAGCTCGGCCCGGCGCGGCGAGAGGAACCGCTCCATCAGCAGACCGTGCTCGACGGGGTCGGCGTGCGCGATGCCCAGCAGATGGTTGACGAAGGAGCCCGCGCCCGAACCGCGCGCCGCGACCCGGATGCCCAGCTCGCGGACGTCCTCGACGATCCGCGCGACGGTCAGGAAGTACGAGGAGTAGCCCAGGGACTCGATGATGGCCAGCTCCTCGTCCAGCCGCCGCCAGCGCCGCTCGTCCCGCTCGTAGCGGCGGGTCACCATCGCGGCGGCACAGCGGGAGCGCAGGGCCCGCGCTGCGGTGTGGCCGCCGGTACCGGCCAGATGTGCCTCGGGGAAGTGGACCCGGCCGATCCCCAGATCTTCCTCCGGGTCCACCCGGCAGGCATCGGCGGTCTCCTCGGTGAGGGCGAGGAGACGGTGCGCGGTGGCCCGCCGGTACCCGGCGGCCTCCGCGATCCGTTCCGCCACCCGGGCCATCTCCTCGGTCCCCTTCAGCCAGCGCTCCCCGCTGTCGAGCCCCCGCCGGGGATCGACGGGGACGAGCCGGCGGGCCGCGTCCAGCACGTCGGCGACGTTCACCTCGGTGCCCGCCGCCGGATCGGCGTACCGGACGGCGTTCGTCAGGACCGGCCCGACACCTTCCTGAGCGGCCAGGCCCAGCATCCGGGCGGCCTCCCGCAGCGGGCCCGAACCGGTGACGGCCAGGCGCAGCGCGTCGCCGTACCGCTCGCGCCAGGAGGCCAGGAGGGCCGCGGCCCGGTCCGGGCGGCCGGCCGCGAGCGCGTGGCCGACGTCCGAGTCGGCACCCAGCAGGACGACGACCCCCTCGCCGCCGAGCGCGTCACGGGGCAGCAGGGGCCTGTCGGAACCGTCCGCGTGCGCGGCGGTGATCATGCGGCACAGCTCGGCCCAGCCACCGGCGCCGTCCCGGGCGAGGAAGACGGCGCGGGGGGCCGACTCGTCGATGAAGCTGCCGCCCCTGGCCGGGGTCCGGCGGTGCGATGGGGTGCTCTGGTGCCCGGCCGCTCCCCCGCGCGGGTCCCCCGGCCCCCGGGACGCGCCCCGTTCCCCCTGCGGGGTTCCGGGCGGTGTGACGGCCAGGTCCACGCCGTACACCGGGCGGACGCCGTTGCGGGCGCAGGCCCGGGAGAAGCGGACCGCTCCCGCGAGGGTGTCGCGGTCGGTCAGGGCGAGTGCGGGCAGGCCGCGGGCGGCAGCGCGGTCGGCGAGGGTTTCCGGGTGGGAGGCGCCGTAGCGCATGGAGAAGCCGGAGGCCGTGTGCAGGTGTGTGAAGCCGTGCATCCGTGTGTCACCTCCCGCGCCTGTGCCTCCCCCCTCTCTGTCCGAGCACCACAATAAACCAGCCATCGAACTTTTATTCGAATGACGCCTCCGGCCCCGCCCTCGAACGGGGCCTCGGCCCGGTTTCCCCCCGCCTGAGCTCAGGCTCCGCACGGGCTCCGGTGGCTCCGCCACTGGCCCAGCAGCGGGAACGGCCGCTCCGATCCGGCCACGAGTGGTGCCCACCGAAGGAGTGAGCGCCGAGCCGTGGGCACTCCCCGGGGACCGGCGCGGAGCCCGTTCGCTTCTCACCCGATTCACAGGCGGCACACAGCCCGCTCTCAGCGACGCACCGCAGCCTGGCCTCCATGAGCGATCCCCGCGCCGCCTCCCCGCCCACACCCGCCCTGCCCCCCTCCCCCACCCGGGCCGTCTCCGCGCCCGCGCCCGGCCGCAAGGGGCTGCGGCGGCAGGACGGCGGACCGGTGCGGGTGCTCGTCGTGGACGACGAGCCCGCGTTGAGCGAACTGCTGTCGATGGCGCTGCGCTACGAGGGCTGGGAGGTCAGGGCCGAGGGGGACGGCACCTCCGCCCTGCGCACGGCCCGCGACTGGGGCCCCGACACCGTGGTGCTGGATGTGATGCTGCCCGACATGGACGGGCTCACCGTGCTCGGCAGACTGCGGCAGGAGGCCCCGGAGGTGCCGGTGCTCTTCCTGACCGCCAAGGACGCGGTCGAGGACCGGATCGCCGGGCTGACGGCAGGCGGTGACGACTACGTCACCAAGCCCTTCAGCCTGGAGGAGGTCGTCGCCAGGCTGCGCGGGCTGCTGCGCCGGGCGGGCGCCGCCGCCGCGCGGAGCTCCTCCCTGCTCGTCGTCGGGGACCTGGTGCTGGACGAGGAGAGCCACGACGTCACACGCGGCGGCGACGAGATCCATCTGACGGCCACCGAGTTCGAGCTGCTGCGCTACCTGATGCGCAATCCGCGACGGGTGCTCAGCAAGGCCCAGATCCTCGACCGGGTATGGCACTACGACTTCGGCGGCCAGGCCAACGTCGTCGAGCTGTACATCTCCTATCTGCGCCGCAAGATCGACGCCGGACGGTCCCCGATGATCCACACCCGGCGCGGTGCCGGGTACGTCCTCAAGGCCGCCGCACCGGCGCCCCCGGAGAGCTGACGCCCGCCATGCGCAGACCCCGCTCGCTGCGGACCCGGCTGGTCGTCTCCTCCGTCGCACTGATCGCGGTGGTTGCCGCCGTCATCAGTGCGGTGACCACGATCGCCCTGCACTCGTACCTCCTCGGCCAGCTCGACACCCAGCTCTCCGATGTCGCCCGGCGCGCGGCAGGCCCCGGGCCGCCGGGCGTCAACAAGCCACCCCACGCTGCTGACCTGCGATTCCTCACCATGGGAGGCCAGCCCGTCGGCACGATCGGCGCCGTCGTACCGGACGGCGGCGAGGGCGGCGTCCGGCACGGCGGTATCAGCGTGCAAAGCGAGACCACCGCGGGCGAACCCCGGATCGACGCGCGCCGGCTCACCCGCGAGCAGACCGGCGCGCTCGGACAGGTCCCCCTCGACGGGGCGCCGCACAGCGTGGACGTGCCGCACGCGGGCGGCTACCGGATGATCTCCCAGCCGTTCGACGGCGGCACCCTGCTCGTCGGACTGCCGACCGCGCAGGTCGAGGACACCCTCAGCACGCTGGTGGTGGTCGAGGTCTGCGTGTCGGCGGCGGGGCTGGTCGCTGCGGGAATCGCGGGCGCCGCCAGTGTACGGATGGCCCTGCGTCCGCTGCGCCGCATGGCGCAGACCGCCAAACGCGTCTCCGCCCTCCCACTGCACCAGGGGGAGGTGGTGCTGCGCGAACGGGTACCGGAACAGGACACCGACCCTCGCACCGAGGCCGGCCAGGTGGGCGCCGCGCTCAACAGGATGCTCGGTCACGTCGGTTCGGCGCTGGCCGCGCGCTACGAGAGCGAGATGCGGGTACGCCGTTTCGTCGCCGATGCCGGCCACGAGCTGCGCACCCCGCTGGCCTCGATCCGCGGTTACGCCGAACTCACCCACCGAGGCGGCGAACCCGTCGGCCCCGACACCCGGCACGCCCTCTCCCGCATCGAGTCGGAGTCGAGGCGCATGACGGACCTGGTCGAGGACCTGCTGCTGCTCGCCCGGCTGGACGCCGGACGCCCGCTGAACACCCGTACGCTCGATCTGTCGCCGCTGGTGGTGGACGCGGTCAGCGACGCCAGGGCGGCGGGCCCCGGGCACCGCTGGCGGCTGGATCTGCCCGGGGAGGCGACGCTGGTGCGCGGCGACGCGTCCCGGCTCCAGCAGGTGCTGGTGAACCTGCTGGCCAACGCACGCACCCACACCCCCGAGGGCACGGTGGTGACGGCGCGGGTCCGCCGGGCGGCAGCGGGCGGCGGCGTGGCGGTGCAGGTCGAGGACGACGGGCCCGGCATCCCGCGACAGACCCTGCCCCACATCTTCGAGCGCTTCGCACGCGGCGACCCCTCGCGCTCCCGCACGCACGGCAACACAGGGCTGGGCCTGGCCATCGTGCGGGCCGTCGTGGCGGCTCACGGAGGAGAGGTGTCGGTGACGAGCGCACCCGGCCGCACCGTCTTCACCGTCCGCCTGCCCGACCCGGACACGGAACCGCCCGTGCCGGACGGCCGCTCGCCCGCACCGGGGGAACGTGCCGCCCCGGGCAGGCGGCCGGCCGGTGCCCAGGGGCAACCGCCCGCACCGGACGGTCAGCTGCCCGCGGTGGACTGACCCTTCTCCGCGTCGGGGGGAGCAGCCGGACGCGCCGGCGGACGCCTGCCCGTGTCCCGGAGGCACCCGCCCCGGCCCGGCGGATTCCCGGCCCCCTCCGAGAAGTGTCCGACCGCTTCCGGCGGGCCCCGGCGGCGCCGGAAGGCAACTCACAGGCGGGGCACAGCTTCAGCACAAAGGGCTGACAGCGCAGTTCGCGAGTGTCGCCGCCATGCGAACCGACATCACTCCCATCCCGGGGTGCCCAGGCGCAAGCGGCGCTCCCGGCGAGGTGGTGGAACCCGCCACGCGGACGCTGCCCGACGGTGACGCCCTGCCGGCCCGGCACCACCTGCCCGCGCTCCCGCCCTCGCGGACGGTGCTCGACGTGGTCGTCCCCGTCCACAACGAGGAGGCCGGGCTCGAAGCCTGCGTCCGGCGCCTGCACGCCTTCCTCACCGGGAACTTCCCCTACGGCTTCCGTATCACCGTCGCCGACAACGCCAGCGTGGACCGCACCCCCCAGGTGGCGGCGGCTCTCGACCGCGCCTACGACGAAGTGCGGGCCGTACGGCTGGAGGAAAAGGGCCGGGGCCGGGCGCTGCGCGCCGTCTGGGAGTCCTCGGACGCGCCGGTCCGCGCCTACATGGACGTCGACCTCTCCACCGACCTCAACGCGCTGCTGCCGCTGGTGGCACCCCTCATCTCCGGCCACTCCGACCTGGCCATCGGCACCCGCCTGGCAGCAGGCTCCCGGGTCGTCCGGGGCGCCAAGCGCGAGGTCGTGTCGCGGGCCTACAACCTGATCCTGCGCGGCTCGCTGGCCGCCCGCTTCTCGGACGCGCAGTGCGGCTTCAAGGCCATCCGGGGCGAGGTCGCCACGCTGCTGCTGCCGCTGGTGGAGGACACGGGCTGGTTCTTCGACACGGAACTGCTGGTCCTCGCCCAGCGCGCCGGACTGCGCATCCACGAGGTTCCGGTGGACTGGGTGGACGACCCCGACAGCCGCGTCGACCTGGTCCCCACCGCCGTCGCCGACCTCAAGGGCGTATGGCGCATCGGGCGGGCGCTGGCCACCGGGGCGCTGCCCCTGGGACGGCTGCGCCGCCCCTTCGGCGACGATCCGCGCGACCGGGAACTGGCCGGTGTGCCGGGCGGTCTCGCCCGCCGGCTCCTGGGCTTCTGCGCCGTCGGGGCAGTGAGCACACTGCTGTATCTCGCGCTGTACTCGCTGCTGCGCACGAGCACGGAGCCCCAGGTGGCGAACGCGGCGGCGCTGCTGCTGTCGGCCCTCGCCAACACCGCGGCCAACCGCCGGCTCACCTTCGGCGTACGCGGCCGGGAGCGTGCCGTGCGGCACCAGGCGCAGGGCCTCGTGGTGTTCGCCGTCGGGCTGGCACTGACCAGCGGCTCGCTGGCCGCGCTGGACGCCGCCGACGCGGGCGCCTCGCCCGGCAGCGAACTCGCCGTCCTCGTCGTCGCCAACCTCGCCGCGACCGTGGTGCGCTTCCTCCTCTTCCGGATCTGGGTCTTCCGCCCCGGGAGGGCGCGGCCGGCGCCCGCGTCACGGCCCTCGTCCGCGCACCCGGCCACGGACACGCCCGCGCCCACGGCTCCCCCTGCCGCTCCCGCCCCCGGTCCGGCCGGACACGACGAACGGACCCGCGCATGACCACCGCCCACACCTCCGCGCACCCGCTCCCCCGGGGCCGGGCCGCTTCCGCCGACGCGTCGTCGTCCGGGTCCGCCGGGCCGCTCCCGCGCCGGGAGCGCGCCGCCTACTGGGCCCTGCTGGCAGCCACCGCCGCGCTGTTCCTGTGGGGCCTCGGCGCCTCCGGGTACGCCAACTCCTTCTATGCCGCTGCCGCCCAGGCGGGCGCAGCCAGTTGGAAGGCGATGCTTTTCGGCTCGCTCGACGCCGGCAACGCCATCACCGTCGACAAGCCCCCGGCGGCGCTGTGGCCGATGGCGCTGTCCGTACGCCTCTTCGGACTCGGCTCCTGGCAGATCCTGGTGCCCCAGGCCCTGATGGGGGTGGGCACGGTGGCTGTGCTGTACGCGGCGGTGCGGCGGCGCTTCGGACACGGCTGCGGTCTGCTGGCCGGTGCGCTGCTGGCCCTGACCCCGGTCGCGGCCCTGATGTTCCGTTTCAACAATCCGGACGCACTGCTGTGCCTGCTGACGGTCTCGGCGATCGCCTGTGTCCTGCGCGCGCTGGAGGACACCCGCACCAAGTGGCCGGTCCTGGCCGGGGTCTGCTTCGGCCTCGCCTTCCTCACCAAGACGCTCCAGGCATGGGTGATCCTCCCGCCGCTGGTCCTCGTGTATCTGGTGTGCGCCCCCGGCCGCCCGCTGCACCGCTCGGGCCGGCTCCTGCTCGGCGGGCTGGCCATGGTGGTCAGCTGCGGCTGGTACGTCGCGTTGGCCGAGCTGTGGCCCGCCGGCTCCCGCCCGTACATGGGCGGCTCGCAGCACAACAGCTTTCTGGAGCTGACCCTCGGCTACAACGGCCTCGGCCGCCTCACCGGTGACGAGACGGGCAGTGTCGGCGGTGGCCCCGGCAAGGGCGGACCCGGCGGCGGAGGCGGCTGGGGACCGACGGGACTCGGCAGGCTCTTCAACGACTCCATGGGCGGCCAGATCGCGTGGCTGCTGCCCGCCGCGCTGATCCTGCTGGCGGCAGGGCTGGTCGTGACGCGCCGTGCCGCGCGTACGGATGCGACGCGCGCCGCGTTCCTGATCTGGGGCGGTGCGCTCCTGACGACCGCGGCCACCTTCAGTTTCATGTCCGGGATCTTCCATGAGTACTACAACATCGCCCTGGCGCCCTACATCTGCGCCCTCGTCGCGATGGGCTGGACGCTTCTGTGGCGGCGGCGTGCCCGTCCGGCGGCCTCGGCGGCGCTGGCGGTGACGGTGGCGGGCACGGCGGTCTGGTCCGCCGTGCTGCTCGGCCGCGCCGACGGCTGGCTGCCGTGGTTGCGCTGGGCGGTGCCCGCCGCCGGCGCCCTCGCCGCGGTGGCGCTGGCGGCACAGCCATGGGTCTCACGGCGGACGGCTTCGCCCCGGTGGGTGTCCTGGTCGGTGGCGGGCCTGGGCCTGGTGGCGATGGCCGCAGGGCCGACGGCGTACACGCTGAACACGGTCGCCACCCCGCACAGCGGCTCCATCGTCACGGCGGGCCCCGCCGTCGCGCGGGGCGGCCCGGGCGGTGGTCCCGGCGGCGGCCCCGGCCCCGGGGGCGGCCCCGGCGCCGGCGGCGGTCCTGGCGGGGGCGGCGGTCCTGGCGGGGGCGGCGGTCCGCAGCCCCCGCGAGGCACCCCAGGCGGCCACGGCAGCAACGGCAAGGCCGACGGCGACACGGGCGGCCCTCCCGCGGCTCCCCGGGGCGACGCACAGGGACAGGCCCCGGGGAGGTCCACCGACGGGCATGCCCGCCCCGGCCGTGGCGGCATGGGCGGTCTCCTCGACGGCAGCCGGGTCAGCGGCAGGGCGAAGAAGCTGCTGGAGGAGGACGCGGAAAGGTACACCTGGGTGGGGGCCACGACCGGCTCCCAGAACGCCGCGAGTTACCAGCTCGCCACCGGCAGGCCCGTGATGGCGCTCGGCGGTTTCAACGGGAGTGATCCGTACCCCACGCTCGCGCGCTTCGAGGAGTACGTGAAGGAAGGGCGGATTCATTACTTCATCGCCGGCTCGGGTGGCGGGCCCGGCGGCGACCCCGGAGGTTCGGGCACTGCCTCCCGCATCAGCGCGTGGGTGCGCAAGCACTTCACGAAGGTCGCCGTCGGCGACTCGGTCTTCTACGACCTGACCCGCCCCAAGGGGTCCTGAACATGCCCGGCCGTCCCCGCCCGGGCGGGCCCCCGGTTCGCCGGCCCCCGCCGCTCCCCGCCGGGGGCCGGGCGCGGGCCGGGCGACGGCGCACCGGCCGCCCTCCCCAGGGCAGCCCTCACATGTGGGTGCCGCCGTCGATGCGCAGCTCGGTGCCGGTGATGAAGGCACCGTCGTCGCTGGCCAGCATGGCGATCGCACCGGCGACGGTCTCCGGTCCGGCGAAGCCCTCCCCCAGCGCGGGCGAGAGCTTGGCCAGCAGCTCGTAGTCGGTGTCCTTCGGCAGCCCGGGGTTGTGCGTCATCCCGGACGCGATGGACCCGGGCGCGACACACACGGCCCGCAGCCCCCGCTTGCTGTACTCGGAGGCGATGGCGTGCGTGAAGGACTGGATGCCGCCCTTGGTCGCGGCGTAGGCCGCCATGTAGGGGTGGGCGAAGGACGCCGACGTCGAGCTGAAGTTGACGATCACGCCCTTGCCGCTCTCCAGCAGTGCGGGCAGCGCCTGCCGGGTCATCAGGAAGGTGCCGGTGAGGTTGACGCCGATGATCCGGTTCCAGAACTCCAGGGTCATCGTCTCGGTGTGCCGGGAGTCGAGGATGCCGGCGGCGTTGACGAGGACGTCCAGTCCGCCGAGGCCGTCGAGGGCGCCGCCGATCCCGTCCCGCACGGACTGTTCGTCGGAGATGTCGACGGTGACGGTGGTCAGGCGCCCGCCGGTGCCCGCCTCCGCGGCCAGGGCGCCGGTCTTCTCCAGGCCCTTCTCGGAGATGTCGGCGCCGACGACGGTGCCGCCCTCTTCGAGTATCCGGAGGACGGTGGCCTGGCCGATGCCGGAGCCCGCGCCGGTGATGAGGACCTTGCGGCCGTCGAAGCGGTTCATGGCTGCTCCTTCTTCCACTGCTCTGCTGTTGTGGATGCTGTCGCTGCCACGGTACGCCCGTGTGGCACAACGTGCCATGAAGGCGCAACGTGTATTGCGTCTCCAGGGCTGTCGTACGCTTCGGACCATGACCACCCGTCCCTCCCTCACCGAACGCCGCAAGGCCGAGACCGAGCGGGAGATCGCCCGGCACGCCGCCGCACTGTTCTCCGCCCATGGCGCGGCGGGCGTCACGGCGGAGGGCATCGCCAAGGCGGCGGGGGTCTCGCTGCGCACCTTCTACCGCTACTTCCGCACCAAGGAGGAGGCGGTCACCCCGCTGCTGACCGGCGGAGTGCACCAGTGGCTGGCGGATCTGGCCGCCGCCCCGGCCCGGCTGTCGGTGACCGAGGCGCTGGAGCGGGCCGTGCGCTCCGCCCTGGCCCCGGAAGGGCCGCACGCGGCGTTCCAGGCCGAGGCGCTGGAGAGCACCCGGGGACTGCTGCGCGCCGTCCCCGGCGATCCGGCGCTGCGCTCGGTGTGGCTGCGGGTGCACGCCGAGACGGAGGAAGCACTGGTCCCGGTGCTGGAGCGGCTCGCCCGGCCGGGCACGGACCCGCTGGAGCTGCGGATGACGGCGGCGGCGGCCAACGCGGCCATGCGGATCGCGATGGAGACCTGGGCCACCACCCAGGCGGAGCCCGGCGACCCGGAGCGGGGTCCGGCCGCGATCGCCGTACGCTGTCTGCGGGGGCTGACCGCAGGATTGCGCACGCCCCGCGCGTAGCCGCACCCGGCCAGGGGTGGCCGGACCGGGCGCCACGGTGTCCGGCCGGGTCGTCTGTGACCGAAATCAAACCGCCGGCGTCCCGTACCCGGGCCCCGGCAGGGTAGGGGCACGCGGGACACGGACGGACCGGCGCGGCCACGCCCAAGGGATCATGGCCGCGCGATCAGCAGAAGGAGCCCCATGAAGGTCGGGATTGTCGGAGCCACCGGTCAGGTCGGCACAGTGATGCGCGAGATTCTGGCCGAGCGCAATTTCCCGGTCGACGAACTGCGCCTGTTCGCCTCCGCCCGCTCCGCGGGCCGGACGTTGCCGTGGCAGGACGGTGAGGTGACCGTCGAGGACGCGGCCACGGCGGACTACACCGGGCTGGACATCGTGCTGTTCTCCGCGGGCGGTGCCACGTCGAAGGCCATCGCCGAGAAGGTCGCCTCGCAGGGCCCGGTCGTCATCGACAACTCCTCGGCCTGGCGGATGGACCCCGAGGTGCCGCTGGTGGTCTCCGAGGTGAACCCGCAGGCCGCCCGGACGCGCCCCAAGGGCATCATCGCCAATCCGAACTGCACCACGATGGCCGCGATGCCGGTACTGCGCCCGCTGCACGAGGAGGCCCAGCTGACGGCCCTGGTCGTGGCGACGTACCAGGCGGTCTCGGGCAGCGGCCTGGCGGGCGTCGCCGAGTTGGAGGGACAGGCCCGCAAGGCGGTGGAGAACGACGCGGCCAGGCTGACCTTCGACGGCGGCGCGGTGGACTTCCCGGAGCCGGACAAGTTCAAGCGGCCGATCGCCTTCAACGTGCTGCCGCTGGCCGGCTCGATCGTCGAGGACGGTCTGGCCGAGACGGACGAGGAGCAGAAGCTCCGCAACGAGAGCCGCAAGATCCTGGACATCCCCGGCCTCAAGGTCTCCGGCACGTGTGTGCGTGTCCCGGTCTTCACCGGCCACTCGCTCCAGGTCAACGCCCGCTTCGCGCGTCCGATCAGCCCCGAGCGGGCCGCCGAGCTGCTGGTCGGGGCACCGGGTGTGGAGCTGTCCGAGATCCCGACGCCGCTCCAGGCGGCGGGCGAGGACGTCAGCTACGTGGGCCGGATCCGTGCCGACGAGACGGTGGAGCACGGTCTGGCGCTGTTCCTCTCCAACGACAACCTCCGCAAGGGCGCCGCGCTCAACGCGGTGCAGATCGCCGAGCTGGTCGCGGCCGAGCTGGGCTGAGCCACCCCCTGATCGAGCCGCCGGAGCCGCCGGGCCGTGCCGACGTGCCGAGCCGGGGCTCCTCCCGCGGGAACGACGGAACCCCCCGGACGTGTGTCCGGGGGGTTCCGCTGTGGGGGGTGGGTGGCGCCGCCGCGCGTCACGGCGCCGTTCACGGTTGTGCCGGGGCCGGCCTCAGCCGATCTTGGCGCCCAGCGCGTCGAGCGCGGCGGGCACCGGCTGGAAGTAGGTCTCGCCGCCGGAGGAGCAGTCGCCGCTGCCGCCGGAGGTGAGGCCCAGCGCCTTGTCGCCGGCGAAGAGGGAGCCGCCGCTGTCGCCGGGCTCCGCGCACACGTCGGTCTGGATCAGCCCGTTGACGGTGCCCTCCGGGTAGGTGACGGAGGCGTTCACGGCCTTGACCGTGCCGTCGTGCACCTGGGTGGTGCTGCCGCTGCGGGTGACCTTCTGGCCGACCTGGGCCTCGCCGGCACCGGAGATGGCCTGGGTGCCGCCGTCGTAGAGGTTGACCTCACTGGGGTGGTCGGTGTCACCGGTGTAGGTGGCGATTCCGTAGTCGTTGCCCGGGAACTTGCCGTCGCCGCTCTTGGCGATCTCCTGGCCGCCCTGGCTGTCGGACCAGCTGGAGATGGCGGTGGTGCAGTGTCCGGCGGTCAGGAAGCCGGGCTTGCCGTCGGCGGTGGTGACGTTGAAGCCGAGGGAGCACCGGCCGCCGTTGCCCCAGATCGCGTCGCCACCGGCGATCTTGGTGGTGAACTTGCCGTCGGTGCGCTTGAGTTCGGCCTTGCCGCCCTGGGCCTTGACCGCCTTTTGGAGCTTGGCCAGCGCGGCGCCCTTGACCGTCTTGTCGGCGGTGACGACGACCTTGTTGGTCTTGACGTCGACGGCGCGCGCGGTGCCGGGGATGTTCTTCGCCGTGAGGGCGTCCTTGGCGCTGTCGAGCTGGGCCATGGTGTGCTCGACGATCCTGGCCCGGGCGCCGGCCGCCTCGGCCTTCTCCTTGGCCGCCTGGTTCGTGACGTTGACGACGAGTTTCCTGGCCGCCGCGTCGTAGTAGGAGCCCGCGTCACCCTTGATCTGGGAGGTCACCTTGGTGGCGAGCCGGGCGGCGGAGTCCGCGGAGAGGGTCTTGGCGGTGGGGGTTTCCTGGGAGGCGTTGGCCGTGGTGGCCGTCAGTGCCCCGGCGGCGAGTGCGGCGACTGCCGCGCCGGCGAGGACCATACGGCGCTTGGGTACGCGTCGGTGCTGTGACAACGTGGAACCTCCAGTGGGGGGTTGGGCCGCCCGAGGGTGGTGGGCGGTCCCGGAGGAAGTGCGGACACGGGCCTCTTACCCGAAAAGAAGTCGCGTCCATGCCAACTTGTGCCGCCGAGTATTGCGAGGCGCCGAGCACTCGCACAAGGTTCGAATCGCGTCACCCGACCGGAAGTTCGGTCGCCCTGTCAAGGTGCCGAACATCCCCTCGTGTCCGCGACGTCCACCCCGTCGAACACCCCGCGCGACACCGCATGTTCGTGCGGTGAGGTGTAGACCTGGCCGGTAATCGCTGTCCCCCGACCGGATTTCGGCGCCGCTTCTTCGAACGGTTCTGCGCACCGGAAACACGAGTGTGCCCGCGCACGCACCCAGGGGGCGTGCACGGGCACACGATCGTGCGGCGTACAGAGGGGGTCAGTAGACGCTCACACCGTACGCGTCGAGGGCCTCGCGGACCGGCTGGAAGAAGGTCGTCCCGCCGCTGGAGCAGTTGCCGCTGCCGCCCGAGGTGAGACCGAGCGCGGTGCCGCCCGCGTAGAGCGGGCCGCCGCTGTCACCGGGCTCCGCGCACACCGTGGTGCGGATCAGCCCGGAGACGATGTCGCCGCCGCCGTAGTTGACCGTGGCGTTGAGGGCGGTGACCCGGCCGCTGTGGGTACCGGTGGTGCTGCCGCGCCGGGTGACGGTCTGTCCGACGGTCGCGTTGCCCGCGCCGGTGATGTCCACGCTGCCGACCGTGCCCGGGTGGGCGACGTTCGAGCTGTAGCGGACGAGACCGTAGTCGTTGCCGGGGAAGCTCGACCCGGAGGTGGGACCGATCAGGGTGGAGTGCCCGGAGTCGGTGTACCAGTTGCCGCCGCCCTCGGTGCAGTGACCGGCGGTCAGGAAGTAGTAGGTGTCGCCCTTGCGGACGTTGAAGCCGAGCGAGCAGCGGTACTGGCCGGCGTAGATCGCGTCCCCGCCGGAGACGTACTTCTTGAACGTCCCCTTGACCCGCTCGATCCGAAGGGCACCCGCGTTCTTGCCCGCGGCCTGCCGGATCCGCGCCAGGTCGGCGCTGGAGACGCGGCTGTCGGCGGTGACCTCGACCGTGCCGCTGTCCTTGTCGACGTGCCAGGCGGTGCCCGCCACGTCGGCGGAGCGCACGGCGTCGCCGGCCGCGCTCAGCTGGGTCGCCGAGTAGGTGTGGGGGGACGGAGCCTGTGCGGAGGCGGTGGCCGGTACGACGAGGGCCCCGACCGCCACCAGACCGGTCGCGGCGGCGATCAGCCGGTTACGTCTGCGGTGGTCCGTGCCGGTGTCCGCTGTGGTGCGCTTGATCCTCACTTTTCCTCCCGATCAGGGAAATCAAAGCGTGCTCCTGACAAACGCTGCATGGAGTATTCGCATCGGTTTTCGAGTCCGGCAAGGGCCGCTTTCGGACGCGCCGTGTGAGGTCCGCCGTTTGAGACGGGGCGGAGCGGGGAGGAGAGAGACCTGGTTCGACGCCGGGTCAACCGGGAACTGTGCGCGGGGAGTCGCTCGCTCGGGGGTCTTTGGCAGCAAGCCAAACCGGCCGGAAACGGGACAAGGCGGTTGATTCCGTCCCCGTCACCGGTCGTTCTGTACAACATTCCTGATAGAGCGCCATATGTTCTGCACCAGTACCGTCACGAAACCCGGACGCTATGGGTATCCGCTTGGCGCTCCATCAGCATCATGGACGACCATAGGTGTTGCGGACCCGCAGCGGAGCGCCAGGAACAGTGGGACACCGCGCAGAGGAAAGGAGGCGTCCATGGGATCGGTGCGCAAGGCGAGTGCCTGGCTGGGCCTCGTCGACGACAGCGAGATGCGTTACTACGACTACGCCGACGGGGACGACGGCCCGGCCGGAGGGCCGGAGCCCGGGGACGCCGCACGTGACCCGTGGGTCACCGACCCCCGGGTCCAGGTCACCGCCGAGACGGCGCACGGCCAGGGCACCAAGATCGCCACGGTCAGCCCGGACTGCTTCCGCGACGCGCGGGGCATCGGCGAACTGTTCCGCGACGGGGTGCCGGTCATCGTCAACCTCACCGCCATGGACCCCGGCGACGCCAAGCGCGTCGTCGACTTCGCCGCCGGGCTCACCTTCGGGCTGCGCGGTTCCATCGAGCGCGTCGCCAACCGCGTCTTCCTGCTGACGCCTCCCGACTACAGCGTCGTGACCAGCGAGGACCGCCGGGACCCCGGCGGCTTCTTCAACCAGAGCTGAGCCCCACGCCGGGACGGCGGAAGGGAGGGGACCCGCCCCCCGGTCCCGCCCCTTCACCGTTCCGCCCCCGGGAGCGGGCCCGCGTACCCCGCCCCCGCCCGCAGACGCCCCGGAAGGCTCAGCCCCGGAAGGCGTCCACGCCCGTCAGGGCCTTGCCCAGCACCAGTTGGTGCATCTCCACGGTGCCCTCATACGTCAGCACGGACTCCAGATTCGTGCTGTGCCGCATCACCGGGTACTCCAGGGAGATCCCGTTCGCCCCCAGCACGGTCCGGGCGACGCGGCAGATCTCGATCGCCTCCCGCGTGTTGTTCAGCTTGCCGAAGCTGACCTGTTCCGGCCGCAGCAGCCCCGCGTCCATCCGCCGCCCCAGATGGTGGGCGAGCAGCAGCCCCTTGTGCAGTTCCACCGACATGTCGGCCAGCTTGGCCTGGGTGAGCTGGAAGCCGGCCAGCGGCCTGCCGAACTGCTCCCGCTCCTTGGCGTAGCCGAGCGCCGCCTCGAAGCAGGTACGGGCCGCGCCCATGGCGCCCCACACGATGCCGTAGCGGGCATGGCTCAGACAGCTGAGCGGACCGCGCAGCCCCTGTGCGCCGGGCAGCACCGCGTCGGCCGGCAGCCGCACCTCGTCCAGCACGAGTTCGCTGGTGACGGAGGCGCGCAGGGAGAGCTTGTGCTTGATCTCGGGGGCGGAGAAGCCCGGGCTGTCGGTGGGGACGACGAAGCCCCGGATCCCCTCGTCGGTGCGGGCCCAGACGACGGCGACCCCGGCCACCGAGCCGTTGGTGATCCACATCTTGCGGCCGGTGAGCACCCAGTCGGAGCCGTCACGCTTGGCGTGGGTGCGCATGCCGCCCGGGTCGGAGCCGTGGTCGGGCTCGGTCAGGCCGAAGCAGCCGATGACCTCGCCGGAGGCCATCGACGGCAGCCACCGCTGCTTCTGCTCCTCGCTGCCGAACCGGTGGAGGGCGTACATGGCCAGCGAGCCCTGGACGGAGACCAGGGAGCGGATGCCGGAGTCGGCGGCCTCCAGCTCCAGACAGACCAGACCGTACTGGACGGCGCTGGCCCCCGCACAGCCGTACCCGGTCAGGGACATGCCCAGCGCACCGAGGGAGCCCAGTTCACGGGCCAGCTCGCGGACGCCGGGCAGTTCGCCGCGCTCGTACCAGTCGGCGATGTGCGGCAGGACGCGGTCGGCCGCCCAGGCCCGCACGGTGTCGCGTACGGCACGGTCCTCGTCGTCGAGCAGGTCGTCGAGCCCCAGCGGGTCGTGCGCGTCGAACGCTGACGTCGTGCTCATGGGCGGCGCCTCCGGAAGGGAACGATCACGGCTGTCCGGCTGACGCTACGACTGGGTAACGCCCTCCGACAAGGGGCGGCCACCGCCCGCGTCCGCCTCCCCGGCGCCCCGCTCCCCCTCGTCCCCGGGCTCCGGCTGCGCACCGTCCATCCGGCGCGGCAGCCGCAGCGCGGCCAGCGCACCCGCCAGCAGGAGCACCGCGCTCACCAGCAGTGTGACGTGCAGCCCCGTCACGAAGGAGGAACGCGCCGCCGCCCGCAGCGCCTCGCCCGCGCCGCCGCCGAGATGGCCGGCGACCTCGTACGCCTCGCCCAGCGAGTGGCTGGCGTCCGCGCCCGCGCTCGCCGGGATGCCCGAGCGGCCGGCGGCGTCCCGCACGCCGGGCCCGTACGCGGCGTTCATGACGCTGCCGAGCAGGGCGATGCCGATGCCGGCGCCGAGCTGGTAGGCGGTCTCGCCGACGGCCGCCGCGCCACCGGACTGCTCGGGCGGCGCCTCGCTGAGCATCGACTCGTAGCAGCCGAACAGGGTCGTCTCCAGCCCGAAGCCCAGCAGCACGAAGCCGCCGACCAGCAGGCCGGGCCGGTCGTGCTGCCCCACCCCGGTCAGGCAGAGCACGGCGACGGCGGTGGCCACGAAGCCGAGCGCGACCATCAGGCGCGGCCCCAGCAGCGACAGCAGCCGGGAGCCGAGCAGTCCGGCCGCGATGGCGGCGACCGACAGCGGCAGCAGCCGCAGCCCGGTCTGGAGCGGGGAGAGCCCCAGTACGAGCTGGAGGTACTGGGCTGCGATCAGGGCGAGGCCGACCAGCGCCAGCACCGTCAGCACGATGCAGCCCACGGAGGTGCCGAAGGCGGCCCGGGTGAGGCTGCCGAAGTCGATGAGGGGGTGCGGGCGGCGGCGCTGCCGGCGGACGAACAGGGCGATCAGTGCGGCACCGGCCGCCAGCGGCAGCCAGCACAGCGGGCTGAGCCCCTCACCGCCGCCGGCCTGCTTGACGCCGAAGATGACGCCGAACAGGCCGGCCGCCGCCATCAGGGCGCCCAGCACGTCCCAGGGGCCGTCGCTGCCGCTGACGGACTCGGGCAGCAGCCAGCGGCCCAGCGGGAGGCTGACGGCCATCAGCGGAAGGTTGATCAGGAAGACCGAACCCCACCAGTAGTGCTCCAGCAGCAGCCCGCCCACCAGGGGACCGACGGCGGCCCCCACCGCGGCCACCGCGCTCCACACGCCGACGGCCAGCGCCCGTTCGCGGCGGTCGGGGAAGACCTGGCGGAGGATCGAGAGGGTGGCCGGCATGATCATGGCGCCGCCGACGCCGAGCAGCGCGCGGGCGCCGATCAGGACGCTCGCGCTCTGGGAGTAGGCGGCCAGCGCGGAGGCGACGGCGAAGAGCGCGTACCCGCACAGCAGGACCCGTCTGGTGCCGACCTTGTCACCGAGCGTGCCGAAGAGGATGAGCAGGGAGGCACACACCAGCGGGTAGGCGTCCACGATCCACAGCAGCTCGATGGAACCGGGCCGCAGGTCCTCCGAGACGGCGGGGACGGCCACGTGCAGCACGGTGGCGTCGATGGCGACCAGCAGCAGGCTGGCGCACAGGACGACGAGCACGACCCACCGGTTCGGACCCGCCTTCGTCCGCCGCCGGCCGGTTCCGGGTTCGGGGACGTCCGCCGCCTGCCGTGATATGGCCGTGGTCGTCCCAGGCATGTACGCACCTCCTGTTGCTCTCGCACCCGCGGGCGAGCCTTGGGGTGGGGACGGCTGTCCGGGCGCGGTGGTCTGCCCGCGAGGCCCGTACGGCGTCGGCTCCGGCCCGGTGGAAGAGGGGCGAGTTCCGGTTAGCGTACGCGAGTCGTAGCGGGCGTCCACCTCTCCCCCATTCAACGAGTGGATGGCCGTGGGTGCATCTGCCCGGTACGCGCCCGGGTATGGCGGCGGATTTCCTGCGGTTTTCGCATGCCGCCTGGTCACGTACGGTTTGCGTCCCGCTGTCCGGACCGGCTCCGCGGTGGCCAATAATCGTCCGGATGACTGACCTCGCCGACCCCGGCCACCCCTCGACACGTGGGGGCGTCTCCCCGGACGTCCGCGCGAAGGCGTGGCGCCGGCCCGCCGCCGCCCTGCTGGCGTACGCGGGAGTCCGCGCGCTCGGCCTGGCCGTGCTCGCGCTGTGGAGCGCCGTCCGCGGGGCCGACGCCCACACCCTGCTGACGGCCCGCTGGGACTCGCTGTGGTACACGCGCATCGCCGAGGGCTGGTACGGCTACCAGGTGCGGCTCCCCGACGGCGGCGTCCACTCCGATCTGGCGTTCTTCCCGCTGCTGCCGGGGCTGGAGCGGGGCCTGGCCGAGGCCTCGCCGCTGTCCGCGGCCGATGCGGGGCTGCTGGTGAGCTGGATCGCCTCGCTGACCGCCGCCTGGGCGCTGTACCTGATCGGGGAGCGGCTGCACGGGCGGCGCGCCGGGATCTGCCTGGCGGTGCTGTGGGCGGCGCTGCCGGTCGGTGTGGTCCAGTCGATGGCCTACAGCGAGTCGCTGTTCACGGCGCTCGCCGCGTGGGCGCTGTGGTCGGTGCTGACCGGCCGCTGGGTGTGGGCGGGCACGCTGGCGGCACTGGCCGGGCTGACCCGGCCGGTGGGCGCCGCCGTGGTCGCCGCCGTGTGGATCGCGGCGCTGCTCACGCTGCGGCGCGAGCGGCGCGGACCGGACCGGCGGATGGCCGCGGGACTGCTGCTGGCCCCGCTGGGCTGGTGCGGGTACTTCGTCTGGGTGGGAGTCAGGACCGGGAGCGTCACCGGATACCTGGACGTCCAGGGCCAGTGGGGCAACGGCTTCGACGGGGGGCGGGCGTTCGCCGTCTTCATCTGGCAGAACCTGACCGGCACGGTCGTCGGCGGCATCGGTCTGCTCGCCGGGGTCGCCCTGGTGATCTGGCTGTACGTGCTGGCGGTGAGGCAGCGGCAGCCGCCGGCGCTGCTGGTGTACGCGGGCATCGTGGTGACACTCGCCCTGTGCGCCAAGGGCTACTTCGGCTCCAAACCGCGGCTGCTGCTCCCCGCGTTTCCGCTGCTCGTCCCGCCCGCGGCCTGGCTGGCCCGGCGCCGCACGGCACACGCGGCCGTGCTGCTGGGCACGCTGGCGGCCGGTTCCGCTGTCTACGGCGCCTGGTGGCTGAACGGCTCGGGCCCGCCGTGACGGCCATGGCCGGGCCCGCCGCCGTCGCCGAACCACGCCGGGCGGCACGGCGAAATCCGTGCGACGCAACGGTGAATGACAGGAATGGCGGAATGACGGCGAATACAGCGGACCGCCTGTGACGAAAGTCGCTCCGCGGGTTGGACGGTGCAATCAATCGGCCCGGGAATCGACCGAGATAAACAGAACCTAAGCCCGGGGCGCGCCCTTTTGCACATCACATCGGCATCACGAAGAGCCCGCCCTCGCCGAACGCGCTCTTCACGCGCGGTAATCTCGATTAGGTGCGTACCGACCGAATCTTCTCCCGGCTGGAGCAGGAGCCGCACCGTCCGTGCGGCCCGTTCCCGCGGATGAGTCGCGTCCGGCTGGGTCTGTTCAGCGTCACGGTCGCCCTCTATCTGGCGATCGTGGTCGCCGTCCTGGGCACGACATGGCTCGTCCAGCTCGACTGGCAGGTCATGCTCTTCCGCCCGTACAAGCAGTGGCCGGCCGTGCACGGCTTCCTCGACGCCTTCGTGGTGCTCGGACAGCGCGGCCCCACAGCCGTGCTGGTGGCCGCCTGGCTGGGCTGGCGCTCCTGGCGGCAGCGCACACTGCGCCCACTGCTGGCACTGGGGTTCGCCCTGTTGACGCTCAACGCGTCGGTCGGCGCAGTCAAGATCGGCCTGGGCCGCCTGGGACCGCACTACGCGACCGAGATCGGCTCGGCCGAACTGTGGTCCGGCGGCGATATATTCCCCTCGGGCCACACCGCCAACGCGGTCGTGACCTGGGGCATCCTCGCCTATCTGGCCACCACCCCCCGGGCCCGCAGATGGCTCTCGGTCATCGGTGCCGTCTTCGCGCTCGGTGTGGGCGCCACGACGGTCTACCTCGGTACGCACTGGGTGAGCGACGTCCTGCTGGGCTGGGCCGCCGGGCTGCTGATCCTGCTGGGGCTGCCCTGGGGGGAGCCCGCCATCGCCCGGGTGGAGGCCTTCCTCCTCGCGCTGCGTGACCGCTTCATGACGGCGGGCGCACCCGTCTCCTCCAGCTCGCCCTCCCCCGCCGGGCAGCCCGTCTCCACCCGCAAGTTGGTGGGCTCCCGGGTGCCGGCCCAGGAACCGGGCAACGGTGCCCGTACCGCGCTGCCGCGTACGGCGGACGAGGCGCACGCCCCCGCCTCCCGCTACTGACCCGGCCCTTCTCCCTCGCCCTCCCCGGGCGTCCGGCACAACGGTGGCACGTCCGGTCCGCCGTCACCCCGCACGCGGGGCGTACGCCCCCGTACCGTGCGCGTACGCGTAACTCCCCCGCGCACGGGTCAGCCCGGCCAGCAGCGCACCACCTGACCGTCCCGCACCGCCTGGTTGAGCCGCCCCACGACGTACTCCATGGTGATGATCGCGTCCGGCTCCAGTTGACGGACGGTGGTCCAGCCGCGCTCCCGGGCACGCCGTTCGGCCTCCTGCGCGGCCAGCCCCACATAGGACTCCGGGTCGTCGTCGGGCAGTTGCTGCTTCGCGGATTCGGGTGCCATGCGGCCACCGTATGCGCACGGTGCGGGCAGCCGGAAGTAGCGCCTCCACCGCGGGGTCGTCACGCTTGTGTCACAACGCTCGGTACACGGAGCCCCGTTGCCGGTGTCACCCGTACGTGCCCTCCCGGCACCGTGAATTCGACGGATTCCGTATTCCGTACGGGCCACCGGAATGCCCGGCCGAAAAGGAAGCGGCATGAATTCACGAACAGTAAGGGAAGGCGACCCGCGGACTGTCGGAAGAGGTGACCGAAGGGTCATCGCACACACTCCGAAGGGCCCTCGCGTGCGCTCTCACAGGGCGGGGTTCGGCCCCAGCGCGCGGTCCAGCCGGTCGCGCAGGCCAGCGACATGGTCGCGCAGCGCGGCGGGTTCCCGCACCTCGAAGTCGTGCCCCAGCATCAGCACGTGGACGAGCACCGCCTGGAGGGAGTGACCGCCGGTGCGCAGCAGACAGCTGTGCCCGTCCACCGGCTCCAGGGTGCCAGCCGACATCGAGATGCTCTCCGCCGCCCGCTCCATGGGAACGCGCAGCAGCACGGTGACCTGCTCGGGGTAGACCCGGGTGGACACGCCCTGGGACACCCACGCCGCCAGGTCCTCGGCGGGGGGCGTGCGCGGTGTGAACCGCGGCCCGTGCGGCGGCGTGAGGACGATCCGGTCGACGCGGAAGGTGCGCCAGTCGTCCCGTCCCAGATCCCAGCCGACCAGGTACCAGCGGTGGTGTGTGGTCACCAGCCGGTGCGGTTCGACGGTGCGCCCCGAGGAGCTTCCCTGGTGCGTCTCGTACCGGAAGCGGAGCTGTTGGTTATCACGGCAGGCGTGCGCCAGTTCGGTCAGTACCTCCGGGCCGACGGCGGTCTCCCGGCGCGGCCCGACCATGGGCACGGTGGCCTCGGTCAGCGCGCCCACACGGTGCCGCAGCCGGTGCGGAAGCACCTGTTCGAGTTTGGCCAGGGCGCGGGCCGAGGAGTCGCCGATGCCCGCTATGGCACCGCCGGCCGCACCGCGCAGCCCCACCGCCACGGCGACGGCCTCCTCGTCGTCCAGCAGCAGCGGCGGCAGCCGGGCGCCGGCCCCCAGCTGGTAGCCGCCCGCCGTGCCGCTGGTGGAGTGGACGGGGTAGCCCAGCTCGCGGAGCCGTTCCATGTCACGGCGCACGGTGCGCGGGCTGACGCCGAGCCGCTCGGCGAGGTCGCGCCCGGACCAGTCGCGGTGTGTCTGCAGCAGTGAGAGCAGCCGTAGCAGGCGTGCCGAGGTCTCCAGCATGCGCAGAGTCTGGCACCGCTCGCGGTCAGGGGCTGTCCGCGGACGGCGGGGGACACGGCGCCCGGTGCGGACCGGGCGCCGCCGTCACGGGGTGACGCGGTCGACCCGTACGGCCAGGTCGTTGTTGAGGGTGTAGTACGGCTTCGCCACGAGCCCGGTCTCCTCCTCCGTCGCGGCCTCGGGCGGTGCCACCGGGTGCGCGGGGTAGGTGAAGATCCGTTTCTTGTCCGGTACGTCGTCCAGGATGCGGGCGACGCGTACCCCCTCCGCGTCGGCGGCGGGACGCAGCCACAGGTCCCACAGCCGGTGCCCGGCCAGCGGACCGTACGGCAGCGTGGCGGTGAACTCCCGCTGGTCGGCGCCCTGGCCGGTCACCGGCGTCTGGACGGGCTTGTGCTCGCCGCGCCGCGGCCGGGCCTCCAGCACGGCACTCGCCGCCAGTTCGGCGCCGTAGAGCCGTCCGGTCAGCCGCAGTCCGCCGTCGTGGACGTGGAGGGAGTCCGCCTCGGCGTGCGGCCAGCGCATCCAGGAGCGGACGCTCAGGTTGCCGTTCTTGGTGGCGTAGGGGATGCGCACGCCCAGCCAGGTGCGGCTCTCCTGCGGCACACGGTCGACCAGGGAGCGCAGGTCGTTGACGCCGGGCGCCAGTCTTCGCGGCTGCGCCCCGGGCAGGACGAGGAAGACGTTCCAGCGCCCCTCGCTCAGCGGCACGGTGCTGGGCAGGGCCGCGCGCAGCGTGCCGGGGGCGGCGCCCTGCACGGGGGACAGCGGGAGCCTCACCTCCTCGGTCTCGCCGGAGGGGCTGGGACGGCGGCGCAGCAGCAGCCCGGCGTCCTCGCCGTGCGCGTCCGCGGCCGGCACGGTCACGTCGAAGGTCAGGCCCCCGGCGCTGTCGGCGGTGCAGTCGGCGACCGGGCCGGAGCGGGGCGTCGCCGTCCGCCCGGAGGGCGGGTGGTGCGGCTCCCCCGCGGCGGTGGGGAGCGGCGCGGGCGCGTCGTGCTGCCCGGCGCCCGGTTCGGTGCGGGTGGTGGTGCTGCCGCTCATGCTGTGCGTCCTCCTTGGAACGCCCCCGGCCCCGTGCCGGTGAGCGCGTCCTTGACTGCGTAGGCCCCGCTCAGCAGCGAGGCGCGGGTGCGGTGCAGCCCGCGGCTGCCTTTGCTGACGAGCTCACGCATCATCGACTCGTACCTGGCCCCTATCCGGGCCGGGTCGAAGCGTGCGGAGTCGGCGAGTGCCGCCCGGCCCATGCGGCGGCGCATGCCGTCGTCGTTGATGAGGCCGAGCAGGGCCGCGGCGACGGCGTCCTCGTCGCCGCTGGGGACGAGCTGCCCGTCCACGCCCGGGCGGATGATCTCGCCCGGGCCGTGCGGACAGTCGGTGGCCACGACGGGAAGGCCGCAGCGCATGGCTTCCACGATGGTCATGCCGAACGACTCCAGGCTGGAGGTGACGGCCGCTATGGACCCTTTGGCCCACTCCGGTTCGATGGGGTGGATGGGTCCCATGAGGAAGACGTTGTTGTAGAGGCCCAGCTCGTCGATGAGGGAGCGCAGCGCACCCCGCTCCCGGCCGCCTCCGTAGATGCGCAGCCGCCAGTCGGGCCGCTCGGCCACCACTTTGGCGAAGGCCCGTATCAGCAGGTCGTAGCGTTTGGCGGGGGCGAGCCGGCCGGCGGCGACGACCCATTTGCTGGTGCAGTCGGCAGGGGTGACGCAGGGTTCCGGCACGCTGTTGGGCACGGCCTCGACCCGGACACCGGGGAGACGGAGCCTGCGGCGGTAGTCGGCGGCGTCGGCCTCGGTGACGGTGGTCAGTGCGTCGAGCCGGGGGTAGACGCTGCGCAGTACCAGTTTCAGGCGGCGGGAATGGGTCGCGAGGGTGAGGTGCTCCTGGCCCAGCCGCACGGGGCCGCGGCGGGTCTGGCGGGCGATGTGTGCGTTGAGGCCGGGCCGGGTGCCGATGACGACGTCGGCTTCGGTGCCGGCCAGGTGTTCCCCGATGAGGCGGTCGGTCAGGGCGCTGTACATCGGGTACTTGCCGTCGGCCTCGGGGAAGATCCGGGCCGGGAGCGCGTGTTCGGGGCCGAGCCGGGCCGGGTCCCGTCCCCCGCGGACGTCCACCAGGGGGCGGAGCGCCACGCCGGGCCCCGGGTCGAAGACGGGGCGGTCGCGGGTCCGGAAGACCGAGACGACTTCGACATCGTGCTGCTCGGCCAGACAGCGGGCCAGATTGTAGGTGGTACGGACGGTTCCCCCGATGGCGTACCCGTTGTGAAGCAGAAATGAAATGTGCATTTCACCCGAGTCCCAGGCAACTTCGCGGTCAGTCCCCCTCTGTCCGCCTGTCACCGAGGTAGACCGTTAAGTACCGACGAAGGTTGGGCGCACTGAGCAAATTGTTTCAAAAGAGTTCTGAATGGTTTCACTCCTGTGACGTTCCACACGGAACCTCCCAGCCCTTCCTCATGCCCCTCCCCCGCGCACCCGCCCTGGAACCCTCCACCCCCGGCCGCCCGTCACCGCCGCACAGGCCCGGCCGCCCGTTCCCGCCGCACACACGGCGGCGGCCCCGCCCGGCACCAAGGCCGGACGGGGCCGCACTTCCTGTGGGATGGGCTTCCCTGTGAGGAGCGGTTCTCAGACGTGGAGCCTCTGGCCGACCACGATGAGGTTCGGGTCGGATCCGATGACGTCCCTGTTGTCGGCGTAGACGTCCTTCCAGCCCTTGCCGTGCGCCGCGGCGATCTCGCCGAGGGTGTCACCGGCCTTGACCGTGTAGTTGCCGGAACCACCGCGCCCCGCGCCACGGTTGGGGTGCGTGACGGGCCGCTCCGGCGTCTGCTGCGAGCCGGCCTGCGGCTGCTGCTGCGGTTGCTGCCGTGGCTGGTTTTGATAGGGCTGCTGTGTGTTCTGGTTCCGGCTCGGTGCCGTGCTCTGCGGGGGCGTCCCGGAGGCACCCGCCTTTGCCGAGCAGTTGGGCCAGGCACCCCAGCCCTGCGCGCGCTGCACCTTGCCGGCGACAGCGATCTGCTGCGCCTTGCTGGCCTGGTCGGCGGTGGGCGCATACGCCCCGCCGCCGTACGCCTTCCAGGTGCCGGCGGAGAACTGGAGCCCGCCGTAGTAGCCGTTCCCTGTGTTCGTCTGCCAGTTCCCCCCGCTCTCGCACTGGGCGATGCGGTCCCACACTCCGTCGTTCGACGCCGCCGAGGCCGTCGGAGCGGTGGCGGCGAGCAGCGCGAGCGGGGCGGCGATACCGGCACCCGTGAGCACCGCTGCTGTACGACGCTTGAACAAATCAAACCCTCTCCACGATCCCGGGTTCCCCCTCTTCCCCCGTGCGGACGAGTGGCGCGGCGCGTTGGGCGCCGGCACTCGGCTCCGCCCGTCCCGGGCGGTGCGCGTTGCACCGTCGTGAAATGTATGGGCGGCTCGCCCGATTTAAAACCGGATCCTCTTCTCAGCAGGTCAGCACACGGTTACCCGCTATAACAGCGATTTTCAGACACCCCATAAACCGGTACACACCGGACAGTAGTTGACAGTCATGCGGCGCCACTGTGAGTCACTTCACGAGTCGAACTCAGGTGCAGGTCCCATCTGTTGACGGTGCGTGAAGCCCCGCCCCTCGTACGTCACCGGATCCGGGCCGCCGGAGGACACCCGCGCCCGCCCGCGCGTGACCGTGACCACAGATCGTCCGTTGTCCAGGCGAACAGGAACCGAAAGCCAGGAGCTCCCGTGTCCCCCATGCTCGATGTCAGCGACGCCGTACGCGCCGAGATCGGCGAAGCCGAAGCCGAGAGGCTGCTCGCCGGCGAGAACACCCCAGGAGAGTACGACTGCACCTCGTGCCGCTCCCGGGGCAACACCAGTACGGAGCGCACCAGCACGGTGCTCTTCGTCGGCGAGGAGACGGCCGTCCTCGCCTTCGCCCACGCCGCCTGCATCCCCTCGCAGGTCGTGACCGTCTCCGAGGACCAGTTGCAGGGCGCCGTACGCACCCTCACCGAGGCCGACCAGCAGGCGGAGACCGCCGAGGCCCGGTCGTCCGCCGCCCAGGCCGCCCCGACCGTCGGGACGGCGCCCGAGCCGGGCCCCCGGCAGGCCGTGCTCGGCGTGACCTGCGGCCAGGTCCTCATCGAGGACACCCTGCACCCGGCGATCGTCGTGGAGCCCACCTCCCCCATCGCCCGCCCGGGCACCAACGGGCCGGGCGACGACTTCCTCCCCCTGCTGATCGAGCACGGCTTCCACCCCGTCACGGACGTCGCACAGCTGCCCCCACCGGTGACGGGCTGGTCGGTGCTGCTGGCGATGGGGCAGCTGCACGCCGTGCTCCAGCCGCCCGCCTCCCCCGGCACCCAGCCCGTCGCCTGGTGGCAGGCGCACCAGCCGCTCGCCGTCACCGAGGGCTGGCGCACCGCCGCGGCACGCAACCACACCGTGGTCGTCTACGCGGCCCCCGTGGGCTCCATCGGCCAGCAGCCCCGCGAGGACCTGCTGCGGGAGGCCCTGGAGAAGGCCGCGGCGGACGGGGTGCTGGTCGCCGGCACGATGCCGCTGGCGGGCACATGAGCCGCGGCACGCCGGCCGCGGGGGGCCGCGGCGTGAGCGGCGAGTGGCAGCAGAACGGGCGATCAGGTCATTCCCGGACCGCGCCCGCATCCGGCACGCCGCACGGTCGTTGGGCAGACGTGCAGCATTACGAGCCACTCCGAGCCCATCCCGCCCCCCACGGCCACGGACGTCTCCCCGCGGCAGCGGCCCCCGCGGTCCCCCGCATGCGGTCGCCGCGCAGCACGTTCGCGGACGGGGCGACACCCATCTACGACTCGCTGTACGCGGAGTACCGCAGACTCTTCCGGGCGCTGCCCGGCGACCGTACGGGCGAGGAAGAACTGCGGTTCGACTTCGGTACACCGTCCGGCGCGGGAACCGGCACCTGGAGCCGGCAGGACGCGCCGGTCACCCCCTGGCGCGCCCCCGCCTGGCACGTACCGGCGCTGCCGCCGGCCCCGCGCTACGGCCACCACCACTGAACCGGCCGGGCGGTTGTCCGCCCGGCCGGCACCGGCGCACGCGGGCGCGCGCCCCACCGGCCGTACGCCGCAGCGAGCGGGCGTACGGCCGGTTCTCACTTCTTCTTCCGGCCGCGCTTCTCCCGCACCCGCACCGAGATCTGCACCGGCGTCCCCTCGAAACCGAACTCCTCGCGCAGCCGGCGCTCGATGAACCGCCGGTAGCCCGCCTCCAGGAAGCCCGAGGCGAACAGCACGAACCGCGGCGGCTTGGTACCCGCCTGGGTGCCGAAGAGGACCCGCGGCTGCTTGCCGCCCCGGACCGGGTGCGGATGCGAGGCCACCAGCTCACCGAGGAAGGCGTTCAGCCTGCCCGTCGGCACCCGCGTCTCCCAGCCCGCCAGCGCCGTCTCGATCGCGGGCACCAGCTTCTCCACGTGCCGGCCCGTACGCGCCGAGACGTTCACCCGCGGCGCCCACCGCACCTGGACGAGCTCCTGCTCGATCTCCCGCTCCAGGTAGAAGCGGCGCTCCTCGTCCAGGGTGTCCCACTTGTTGTAGGCGAGGACGACGGCGCGGCCCGACTCGACGGCCATGGTGATGATGCGCAGGTCCTGGGTGCTGATCGACTCGCTCACATCGATCAGTACGACCGCCACCTCCGCCTTCTCCAGCGCGGCGGCCGTGCGCAGCGAGGCGTAGTAGTCGGCGCCCTCCGTCATGTGCACGCGCCGGCGGATACCGGCCGTGTCCACGAACTTCCAGGTCTTGCCGCCCAGCTCGATCAGCTCGTCCACCGGGTCACGCGTGGTGCCCGCCAGCTCGTTGACGACCACCCGCTCCTCGCCCGCCACCTTGTTCAGCAGCGACGACTTGCCGACGTTCGGCCGGCCGATGAGGGCCACCCGGCGCGGACCGCCCAGCACCACGTCGCCGAACGTCTCACGGGGCGCCTGCGGCAGCACCTTGAGGACCTCGTCCAGCATGTCGCCGGTACCGCGCCCGTGCAGCGCCGAGACCGGGTACGGCTCGCCCAGGCCCAGCGACCACAGGTAGGCGGCGTCCGCCTCGCCGGAGGGGCCGTCCACCTTGTTGGCGCACAGCACCACCGGCTTGCCCGCCCGGCGCAGCAGCTTGACCACGGCCTCGTCCGTGTCGGTGGCGCCCACCATGGCGTCCACCACGAAGACCACCGCGTCGGCCGCCTCGACGGCGAACTCCGCCTGCGCGGCCACGGACGCGTCGATGCCGAGCACGTCCTGCTCCCAGCCGCCGGTGTCCACCACCTTGAAGCGGCGGCCCGCCCACTCGGCCTCGTAGGTGACCCGGTCCCTGGTCACCCCGGGGCGGTCCTCCACGACCGCCTCCCGACGGCCGATGATCCGGTTCACCAGGGTCGACTTGCCGACATTCGGCCGGCCGACCACCGCCAGGACCGGCAGCGGACCGTGCCCGGCCTCACCGAGCGCGCCCTCCACCTCTTCCCGGTCGAAGCCCTCCTCGGCAGCGAGCTCCATGAACTCGGCGAACTCGGCGTCACCCAACTCACCGTGGCCGTGCTCGATGCCGTCGTCGGCGGGGTGCATCTGGTCGTTCATGACGTCTCGTCCTCGTCGTTCAGCGGTTCCGTGAAGGGGCTGTCAATGGTGCGGGAAGACCGGCGGGGGAAGTGGCGGTACGGTCAGCGGCCGGTGAACCGCCTCGCGTCGTCAAGATGACCGGTCAGCCGCTGCTGGAGCTCCAGCGTCGCCTCGTCCAGCGCCTTCCGCGTCCGGCGCCCCGAGCCGTCGCCCACGGTGAACGGATCGCCGAAGACCACATCCACCCGGCTGCGCAGAGGCGGAAGCGCCCGTATCAGCCGGCCGGAACGCTCGGCGCTGCCGAGCACCGCGACCGGGACCACGGCGGCACCCGAACGCAGCGCGAAATAGGACAGCCCGGACCGGAGCGAGGCGAAATCGCCCCCGCCGCGGGTGCCCTCCGGGAAGATCCCCAGCACCCCGCCGCGCTCCAGCACCGCCAGCGCCTGCATGACCGCGCCGCGGTCGGCCGCATCGCGGTCCACCCGCAGCTGCCCGATCCCCCGCAGGAACGGATCCAGCGGCCCGACGAACGCCTCCTTCTTGATCAGGAAGTGCACCGGGCGGGGCGCCGTCCCCATCAGCATGGGGCCGTCGATGTTGTGCGCGTGGTTGACCGCCAGGATGACCGGGCCCGCCGCCGGCACCCGCCAGGCGCCCAGCACCCGGGGCCGCCACAGCGAATACATCAGCCCCACGCCCAGCGCCCGCCCGACGGCGGCACCCCGCTCCCCGGGCGCCTGAAGCGAACCGTCCGTCACCTGGCCGCCTTCTCCACCGACGGCTGTGCCTTGGCCGCCGCCGCCTTCTCTACCAGGGTGACGACGCACTCGATGACCTGCTCCAGGGTCAGGTCCGTGGTGTCCACCTCGACGGCGTCGTCGGCCTTCTTCAGCGGGGACGTCTTACGGCTGGAGTCGGCCTTGTCACGGGCGGCCAGCGCCTGCTGGGTGGCCGCCAGGTCGGTGACGGGCTTGCCGTCCGCCGTCTTCATCTCCCCGCTGCGGCGGGCGGCCCGCGCCTCGGGGGAAGCCGTCAGGAAGACCTTCAGGTCCGCGTGCGGCAGCACCGTCGTACCGATGTCGCGGCCCTCCACCACGATGCCGTCGGCGGCCTCGGCCGCGATGGACCGCTGGAGCTCGGTGATCCGCGTACGGACCTGGGGCACCGCGCTGACCGCGCTGACGGCGGCCGTCACCTCCTGGGTGCGGATCGGGCCCGAGGCGTCCACGCCGTCCGCAGAGATGGCCGGGTCGCGCGGGTCGGTGCCGGAGGTGATCACCGGCTTGTCCGCCGCCGCGGCGATCGCCTCCGGGTCGGAGACGTCGACGCCGTTGTTCAGCATCCACCAGGTGATCGCCCGGTACTGCGCACCGGTGTCCAGGTAGCTCAGCCCCAGCTGGGCCGCGACGGCCTTGGAGGTGCTCGACTTGCCCGTGCCGGAGGGGCCGTCGATGGCGACAATCACTGCTGCAGGGGTCGCAGACACGGTGGTGGGCACCTTTCGTGGTCGTGGGGCTCTCTCGGCGCGCGACGGCGCGGGGCGGGGCAGGGGCCCCGCACAAGGCTACCGGCTGTGGCGGACGGCCCTCGCCGCACGTCCGGGGCCCCGGACGGCACCCCCTCCCCGGCTGCTCCGCCACCCGCCCCAGCGGGCTGTGGCGCCCCGCTTCGGCCTGCGGTCCCGGGGTGGTTCGCGGCCTCGGCGGCGCCTTCCGGCCGGCGGCCTTGCGGCCCCGGCGGCGGGCCTACCGGCGCAGTGCCCAGCCGCGCTCGCGCAGTTCCTGCTCCAGGACCGGGACCGCGCCCGGCTCCACCATCAGCTGCATGTAACCCGCCTGCTGGCCGGTCGCGTGCTCGATCCGGACGTCCTCGATGTTGACCCCCACCGAACCCGCGTCCGCGAAGATCCGGGCCAGCTGCCCCGGACGGTCGCTGATGAGCACGGTGACCGTCTCGTACCGCGTCGGCGCCTGACCGTGCTTGCCGGGCACCCGCGCCCGCCCCGCGTTGCCGCGGCGCAGCAGTTCCTCGACGCCCCTCGCCCCCGAGGCCCGCCGCGCCTCGTCCTGCGAGTCCAGCGCCCGCAGCGCCCCCACGGCCGCCTCCAGATCGGTGGCCACCGCCGCCAGGATGTCGGCCACCGGCCCGGGGTTGGCCGACAGGATGTCCACCCACATCCCCGGGTCGGACCCCGCGATCCGCGTCACGTCCCGGATGCCCTGGCCGCACAGCCGCACATCCGTCTCCGCCGCCTCCTCCAGCCGGGCCGCCACCAGACTGGAGAGCAGCTGCGGGGTGTGCGACACCAGCGCCACGGCACGGTCGTGCGCCTCCGCGTCCATCACCACCGGCACGGCCCCGCACAGCGCGATCAGCTCCAGCGCGAGGTTGAGCACCTCCGTGTCCGTGCCCTGCGTGGGGGTCAGCACCCACGGCCGGCCCTCGAACAGATCCGCCGTGGCCGCCAGCGGACCCGACCGCTCACGGCCCGACATCGGGTGACTGCCCAGGTAGGTGGTCAGATCGGCGCCCAGCTCGGCCAGCTCCCGGCGCGGCCCGCCCTTGACGCTGCCCACATCGATGACACCGCGCGCCAGACCGCGCCGCTGCACGTCCGAGACCGCCTCCGCGATGTGCGCGGGCGGTACCGCCACTATGGCCAGATCCACCGCGGAGCCAGGCTCCGGCTCGCCCTCCGTGCCCGCGCCCAGCGCGGCTGCCGTACGGGCCCGCTCCGGGTCACGGTCGCTGAGATACACCTGGACCCCGCGCGCCGCCAGGGCGAGCGCCGCCGAAGTACCGATGAGTCCCGTCCCGAGCACGAGGGCTGTGCGCATTACTGAGCGATGTCCTTGCGAAGTGCGGCGGCTGCGCCGAGGTACACGTGCTGGACGGCGGACCTGGGCAGCTCGGTCTCTGTGTGAGCCAGGATACGGACCACCCGGGGCATCGCGCCCGCCACATCCAGTTCCTGCGCGCAGATGAGCGGCACGTCCACGATGCCCAGCCTGCGGGCCGCCGCAGCGGGGAAGTCGCAGTGCAGATCCGGTGTCGCCGTGAACCAGATGCTGATCAGGTCGTCCGCCGTCAGGCTGTTGCGCTCCAGCACGGCGGTGAGCAGCTCACCGACCCGCTCGTGCATGTGCTCCGCGTCGTCCCGCTCCAACTGGACGGCGCCCCGCACCGCACGCACCGCTCGACCCGCCACCTGTTGCTCCTTCCCGCACGCCGGTTACCTGGCCGGGAAAGCGTAGGTACTGCGCACGGGCGGATGTCCGGGCCGACCGCCCAGTGAGACGGTACAAGTGAAGCATGATCTTCCACGTGGTCCCGCTGGACGACTGGCTGCTGGCCCCGGACCGTCCCTACTCCCCCCGGGTACTGGCCGAGGACGGCTTCATCCCCTGCCTCGCCGACGAGGAGCGGGTGCTGGCCGTCGCCGACGCGCGCTTCCGGGAGACGGTGGGGCCCGTCATGGCCCTCATGATCGACGAGCGGCGGCTGGACGCGCGGGTGCGGTGGGAGCCGGAGCCGCGGATTCTGGGGAGGGTCAACCGGTCCGCGGTGGCCGGCATGCTGGAGGTCCGGCGCGACGAGGAGGGCCGTGCCCTCTCCCTCGCGCTGTGGTCCTGACCCGGGCTCCCGCCCCCGGCCCCCCGTGAGCGGGGCCCCACCCCGGCGGCCGGGCCCCTGATGAGGTCCTACAGCCCGACCTCGTTCATGAGCATGCCCACCTCCGTATTGGTCATCCGGCGCAGCCAGCCGGACTTCTGGTCCCCCAGGGCGATGGGCCCGAACCGGGTCCGCACCAGCTTCTCCACGGGGAACCCGGCCTCGGCCAGCATCCGCCGCACGATGTGCTTGCGCCCCTCGTGGAGCGAGACCTCGACGAGGTAGTTGTTGCCGGTGTTCTCGACCACCCGGAAGTGGTCGGCCCGCGCGTACCCGTCGTCCAGCCGCACCCCGTCCTTGAGCCGCTTGCCGAGGTCCCGCGGCAGCGGGCCCTGGATCGCGGCGAGGTACGTCTTGCGCACCCCGTAGCGGGGGTGGGTGAGCCGGTGGGCGAGCTCACCGTGGTTGGTGAGCAGGATCAGCCCCTCGGTCTCGGTGTCGAGACGGCCGACGTGGAAGAGCCGGGTCTCCCGGTTCTGGACGTAGTCGCCCAGGCACTGCCGGCCCTCGGGATCCTCCATGGACGCCACGACCCCGGCGGGCTTGTTGAGGGCGAAGAACACGTACGACTGGGTCGCGATGGTCAGCCCGTCGACCTTGATCTCGTCCTTGTCGGGGTCCACCCGCAGCCCCTGCTCGCGGACGATTTTGCCGTTGACCTCCACCCGTGCCTGGTCGACCAGTTCCTCGCAGGCCCGCCGGGAGCCCATCCCGGCGCGGGCGAGCACCTTCTGGAGGCGTTCGCCCTCCTGCTCCCCGAAGGTCTTGGGCAGCTTGACCGCGGGCTTGCTGTGCCGGGCGCGGTTGCGCTCCTCGATCTGGGCCTCGTACTCGCGGGGCCGCGCGGGCGCCGAGGGCTTGCGGGCGCGTGCCTTGGGGGCGCCGCTCTTGGTCACGTTCTTGCGGGGTCCGCCGGACGATGCTCCGGCCTTGCCGCCGCCTTGGGTGTAGCGGCGTTCCTCGGGGCGCAGCTGCCCGGAGCCGCCGCGGGAGGGCTGCTGCCCGCCCCGCCGGCCGCCGCTCCGCTTGCCGCCTCGGTTACCGCCGGTGTTCCTGCCGCTGCTTCGCATCAATGTTCCGTCTGGGAGTGTGGGGAAGGGTCGTCTACCTCGAACGACGGCATCCCTTCTGGGCTCTCCCCCTCCACGGCCTCCGCTTCCGGGAGGAAGGGCGCCAGTTCCGGAAGCTCGTCCAGGCCGCGCAGGCCCATCCGCTCCAGAAAGTAATGCGTCGTCCTGTACAGGATCGCACCTGTCTCGGGTTCCGTGCCCGCCTCCTCCACCAGACCGCGCTGGAGGAGGGTCCGCATCACGCCGTCGCAGTTCACGCCGCGTACGGCGGAGACCCGGGAGCGGCTGACCGGCTGCCGGTAGGCGACGACGGCGAGGGTTTCGAGGGCCGCCTGGGTCAGCCGGGACTGCTGGCCGTCCAGGACGAAACGTTCGACGGCGTCCGCGTAGTCACCGCGGGTGTAGAAGCGCCAACCGCCTGCGACGAGCCGCAGTTCGAAGCCGCGCCCCTGGGCGGTGTACTCGTCGGCGAGTTCCCGCAGCGCGTCGGAGACCTCGCGGGGCCGGCGCTCCAGCACCTTGGCGAGGTGTTCGGCGGTGGCGGGCTCGTCGACCACCATGAGGACGGCTTCGAGGGCCGGTTTCAGGTCGAGTTCCGCGACGGCGGAGGCGCCCGCCGGCGGACCGGCCGCCGGGTCCTGCACCAGATCGTCCGTCTCGCCTGCGGCCTCCTGCACCTCGTAGGTCTCGGCGGCCGGGGCTGTGTCACTCATCCTTGCGCTCTCCTGGCTCCTGGTCGAACTCGTCGGTCACCCGCGGCTGGGCGTCGTCGGTCCCGCTCCAGCGCACGAGCAGGACGCCCAGCGCCTCCTCCTGTTCGAGGGCGACGGCACGTTCGCGGTAGAGCTCCAGCACCGCGAGGAAGCGGGCGACGACGGTGAGGGTGTCATCGGCGTCCTCGGTCAGCTCCTGGAAGGTCGCCTCGCCCCTCTCCCGCAGCCGGGCGACGACGACCTCGGCCTGTTCGCGGACGCTGACCAGCGGCGCGTGGATGTGCTCGACGTACACCTGCGGTTTCGGTTTGGGCCGCATGGCTTTGACGGCGAGCCTGGCGAAGCCCTCGGGGCCGACGCTCAGTGCCACCTCGGGCAGCAGCTCGGCGTGGTGCGGCTCCAGACCGACCGTACGCGGGAACCGCCGGGCCTCCACGTCGAGGCGGTCGGCGAAGATCTGGGCGATCTGCTTGTAGGCGCGGTACTGGAGCAGCCGCGCGAAGAGCAGGTCGCGGGCTTCCAGAAGGGCGAGGTCGGCCTCGTCCTCCACCTCGGCCTGGGGCAGCAGGCGTGCGGCCTTCAGGTCGAGGAGGGTGGCGGCGACGACGAGGAACTCGGTGGTCTGGTCGAGGTCCCAGTCGGGGCCCATGGCACGGATGTGCGCCATGAACTCGTCGGTGACCTTGGAGAGGGCGACTTCGGTGACGTCCAGCTTGTGTTTGGAGATGAGCTGGAGGAGCAGGTCGAAGGGGCCTTCGAAGTTGTCGAGGACCACCCGGAACCGGCCGTCGTCGGGCTCGGGTTCGGGGTCGCCCTCTGCATGGGGCCCGGGCTCCTGCTCCGTGTGGGGCTCGACCTCGGTCCCGGGCTCGGCCTCGGTGCCGGGCTCGGCCTCGGTGCCGGATTCGGGCTCGGTGCCGGATTCGGGCTCGCCCTCCGTGTCGGGATCGGCCCCGGCGCGGGGCCCGAAGTCGGTAGGAGGCACGGCCTCGGTGCGGGGCTCGGGGACGGCCTCAGCGCGGGGTTCGGCCTCGGGGCCGGATCCGGCCTCGTTTTCGGGCTCGCCCTCCGTGTCGGGATCGGCCCCGGTTCCAGGCTCGGGGCCGGCCTCGGTGCGAGGCTCGGGGACGGCCTCAGCGCGGGGTTCGGCCTCGGGGCCGGATCCGGCCTCGTTTTCGGGCTCGCCCTCCGTGTCGGGATCGCCCCCGGTTCCAGGCTCGGGGCCGGCCTCGGTGCGGGGTTCGGCCTCGGTGCGGGGCCCGGCTCCGGTTTCGGTCGCGTCCGTCTCCGCCCCGGGCTCCGGTTCGGCCGTGCCCTCCGCCTCCGGGTGCGTGTCGGGTGCGACGGCCCCGGGTTCGGAAGCCGGCTGCCGGGGGGCCGTCTGGTCCGGGGCCGCCGGTCGCGGTGCGGGGGCGGGTGCCGGTTCGGTCACCGCTCCGGGGCCCCGCCCCAGCGGGCGGCGGCCCCGGTTGCGGAGTGTGTCGTCGGACGGCGGAGTCGGCATCGCAGGCAGCGTACTGGCAAGCAGGTCAGCGCCCGCGCAACCGCCGTACGAGAATGCTCGCGTCTCCTCGGGACTCCAGATCGGCCAGCACCACGGCGACGGCCTCGCGCACGATCCGGCCGCGGTCGACGGCCAGTCCGTGTTCGCCGCGCAGGACGAGCCGCGCGTGTTCGAGGTCCATCAGCTCTTCGGCCGAGACGTACACGGTGATCTTCTCGTCGTGGCGCTCGCGTCCACTGGGGCGGCGGGCGGCCCGGCCGCGCCGCGGGGCGGCACCGCTCCCCGCGGCGGGAGAGCCGGTGGCCTGCCGGGACTTGGCCGCGCCGGTGCGGCGGGTGGAGCGTTCCGCCGGTGCGGGACCCGCCTGTTGGGGCGGGGACGCGGGGCGCTGCTCGTCCGTCCTGGCCGTGCCGCGTCCGCGCCGGCCCGCGTGTTCGGCTGCGCTGCCGCCGGTCTCGCCCTGCGGGTCACCGGTGGCGGCGTGCTCGGCGCCGGCGGACTGGGGGGCGGGCTCGGAGGCGGGTGCGGGCACCTTGGCACCGCCGGAGGGCGCGGGAGGCGGCGTCGCGCCGTCCGGGTCCGGCGCCGCCTCGCCGTTGAGCCGGCCGTTCTGCTGGGGGTCCTGCTGGGGTGCCGAGGGCTGGACGGCGGCACCACCGGTCGTACGGAACAATTCGTCGGCTGCCGGGAGACTCACTCGGCGTGGCACCGGGCGAGCACCTCCCTGGCGAGCTGGCGATAGGCGGCGGCACCGACGGAGTTGGAGGCGTACGTCGTGATCGGCTCACCGGCGACGGTGGTCTCCGGGAAGCGGACGGTGCGTCCGATGACCGTGTGGTACACGTTGTCGTCGAACGCCTCCACGACGCGGGCGAGCACCTCGCGGCTGTGCACGGTCCGCGAGTCGTACATCGTGGCCAGGATGCCGTCGAGTTGGAGTTCGGGGTTGAGCCGCTCCTGCACCTTCTCGATCGTCTCGGTCAGCAGGGCGACGCCGCGCAGTGCGAAGAACTCGCACTCCAGCGGGACGATCACCTTGTGCGCCGCGGTGAGCGCGTTGACCGTGAGCAGGCCGAGCGAGGGCTGGCAGTCGATCACGATGAAGTCGTAGTCGCTCAGCAGCGGGGCGAGTGCGCGCTGGAGCGTGGACTCGCGGGCGACCTCGCTGACGAGCTGCACCTCGGCCGCCGACAGGTCGATGTTGCTGGGCAGCAGGTCCATGCCGGCGACCGCGGTCTTGAGCAGCACCTCGTCGGGGGCCAGGCCGCGTTCCATCAGCAGGTTGTAGACCGTCAGGTCGAGTTCCATCGGGTTGACGCCGAGGCCGACCGAGAGGGCGCCCTGCGGGTCGAAGTCGACGAGCAGCACCCGCCGTCCGTACTCCGCGAGGGCCGCGCCCAGGTTGATGGTCGAGGTCGTCTTGCCGACCCCGCCCTTCTGGTTGCACATCGCGATGATCTTGGCCGGTCCGTGCTCGTTGACGGGGCCGGGGATCGGGAAGTACGGCAGCGGCCGGCCGGTGGGGCCGATGCGCTCGCGGCGCTGGCGTGCCGCGTCGGGCGCGAGCGTCGCCGCGTACTCCGGATCGGGTTCGTACTCCGCGTCCGGGTCGTAGAAGTGCCCCTCGGGCAGTTCGCCGTAGTTGGGGTCGTAGTGGGGGTCACTGTAGTCGGCGAAACGCTCGGCGGACTGACCGTTCGTAGCGTCGCCGGCCGTGGCGTTCACGTGTTGGCCGTCCGTGCTCTGGTTGGCTGTCATGGTGTGCGTCGGGTTCTGGTGGGCCGCGAAGGTGCGGACAGCGACGGAGCCGACACCCTCGGGCCCTGTGGGACCGAAGGACCCCTGGCCGCGTTCAGGCGCTCCTGGTTGACCACCCCCGGGAGAAAATGTCGACTCGTTCACAAGTCGTCGTACCTCCTCAGGTGACCAGGAAATTTCTCGACTAGTCAGCGTGACACCATGCCGACGGTTGGCGACTCTATGGCGTGTCGGCGGTCCGCAGCAACACAATCCGCCGTAGACGGCACGATGTGTCGGTATGCGACCGCCGTCGTGTCAAGAGGCTCCCGGGTGACGTCCGGGCGGTTTCACCGGGGGGCAAAACGGTCGGACGGTGATGTTCTCGGCGAGTCGGATGACTGTATGCGGACATGACGACGTCACCGCCCGGACCCTCCCCCCGGGGTCCGGACGGTGACGTGATGTTGCTGACGTTGACCCCGGGGGTTGACCGGGCGCGGACTCTGTCCGAATCCCGCACCCTGCCGCCCCGGCGGCCCGCGCGGCGGGCGCTCAGCCCAGCAGCGCCGCCGTGTCACGCACCGGCAGGCCGTGGGCCTCGCCGACGGAGCCGTACGTCAGTTCGCCCTCGTGGGTGTTGAGACCCTTGGCGAGCGCCGGGTCGCGGCGCAGGGCCTCGCGCCAGCCGCGGTTGGCGACCTCGACGATGTAGGGCAGGGTCGCGTTGGTCAGCGCGTGCGTGGAGGTGTTCGGCACGGCGCCGGGCATGTTGGCGACGCAGTAGAAGACCGAGTCGTGGACCGGGAAGGTCGGCTCGGCGTGCGTGGTCGGGCGCGAGTCCTCGAAGCAGCCGCCCTGGTCGATCGCGATGTCGACAAGGACACTTCCGGGCTTCATCCGGGACACCAGGTCGTTGCTGACCAGCTTCGGCGCCTTCGCGCCCGGGATCAGCACGGCACCGACCACCAGGTCGGCCTCCAGCACGGCCCGCTCCAGCTCGAAGGCGTTGGAGCTGATGGTGCGCACCCGGTTGCCGAAGATCTTGTCGGCCTCGCGGAGCTTGTTGATGTCCTTGTCGAGCAGGGTGACGTGGAAGCCGAGGCCCACGGCGATCTGGGTGGCGTTCCAGCCGGAGACGCCGCCGCCGATGACGACCGCGCGGCCGGGGTTGACCCCGGGCACACCGCCGGGCAGCACACCGCGACCGCCCGCGGAGGCCATCAGGTGGTAGGCGCCGACCTGCGGGGCGATCCGGCCCGCGACCTCCGACATGGGGGCCAGCAGCGGCAGCGTGCGGTTGGGCAGCTCGACCGTCTCGTAGGCGATGGCGGTGGTGCCGGCCTTCAGCAGGGCGTCGGTGCACTCGCGGGACGCGGCCAGGTGCAGATAGGTGAAGAGGGTCTGGTCCTTGCGGAGGCGGTGGTACTCCTCGGCGACCGGCTCCTTGACCTTGAGCACGAGGTCGGCGGTGGCCCACACCTCGTCCGCCGTCTCCAGGATCGTCGCTCCGGCGGCGGTGTACTCCCCGTCCGGGATGGACGAGCCCGCGCCGGCGTCCTTCTCGACGAAGACCTGGTGGCCGTTCCGCGCCAGCTCCATCACCCCGGCGGGGGTGATGGCGACACGGAACTCGTTGTTCTTGACCTCGCGGGGGATACCGACCTTCACGTCGATCACGGTCCTTCACTCGGGGTGCAGAAGGCTGGGGAAGACGCCGGGTCGCACATGCTCGAAAACACCGGCGGGACCGCGGCTCAACCAGTCTAATTAAGGACGCTTACCTGTCCAGCCTTACAAACAGTCGATCTATTCCGAGAATGCTATACGTTTCGCAGGTTGCGAGGCTCAGGGGCCTCCTGAGGCGGCCGAGGCCCCTCAGCGGTCCCGCTCACGCTCTGCCGCGTACCCGCGAGACACCCGTCCCCGTCCCGCACCGCCCGGTTCCGCGGAGTGACCGCGCGGTCCTCGCGGGTCACCGTCCCCCTTCCGGCCCGCCCCGCGCGGCAGGGGCAGCCCCGGGCCGGTGTCCGGCTCGCGCCCGCCCAGCAGCCGGCGGGCCGCCGCCCGGTGCCGGCGGGCGGCGCGCAGCTCGCCGACCCGCTCGGCGGCCTCGGCCGTCCGCAGCTCCAGCGCCGCCGCCAGCCCCTCCTCCCCGGCCCGGTACGCCACCGCCAGCGCCTGCTTGAAGGTGCGCAGCGCCTCCTGCGGCCGTTCCGCGTGCTGCTGGACGCGCGCCACCTCCGCCAGCGCACGGGCGTGGTCCGCCGGGTCGTGCAGCCTGCGGAAGGCCGCCGCGGCGGCCCGCCAGGCACGCAGTGCCTCCTCCCAGCTCCCCGCGCAGGCGTGGACCGTACCGATCCGGCCGTGCAGCCGGGCTGCGGCCTCCTGGTCCGCCCGCCGGTCCTGGGCCAGCCGCGCCTCCAGCGCCCTGCCGTACCAGTCCGCCGCCCGCTCCCACTCCTCCAGCTCGGCGTAGCAGGCGCCCAGCGACTCCATGGCGCGGCCCGCCGCCTGCTCGTCGCCGCCCTCCCGTGCGGCGTCCAGCGCCGTGCGGTAGCGCACCAGAGCCTGCTCGAAGCGGTCGTTGCGGGCGTCCAGGTCGCCCAGGTTCAGCAGCGCCGCGGCCCGCTCCCGGGGCATACGGCCCCGCTCGGCCACCCGCAGCACCAGTTCGTGCAGGCGGTACAGCTCCGGCGCCGCCTCCTCGGGCTCCCGGTGCGCGTCGAAAGCGCGGGCCAGGGCCGAGACCAGGCGCCGGGCCAGCGTGTCGAGCGCGCCCTGCGACTCGGTCACCGCCGTACGCGTGGCCGCCAGCAGCGCCGGCCGCCGCGTCTCCAGCCAGGCGCGGGCCCCTGCGGGGTGGGTGAAGCGCAGCCCGTGCGGCAGCTCCGCCATCCGGTCGCGGGCCGGTGACCCCGCGGGCTCGCACACGGCCCGGCAGGCCTGGAGCTGGCGGACCAGCCGCTCCAGCATCCTGGCGCGGGCCAGCAGCGTGTCGGCCGGGCGTTCCCGTGCGGCCAACTCGGCGCGCAGCAGCGGATCGAGGCAGCCCGGCACCTGGTAGCGGTCACCGCCGAGGGCGCGCAGCAGTCCGAGCCGTACGAAGCGGTCCAGGGCCGCGTGTGCGGTGCTCACCGAGCAGCCGCCCAGCGCGGAGGCGATCTGCGGGTCCACGAAGCCGGCGGGCGCGAGGGCGAGCAGCCGCAGCAGCCGGGCTGGCGCGGTCGCCAGCGAGTCGTGCACGAGGCGGAAGGTGTGCACCAGCGGGGCGGGTGGGCGGGTACGGGCGCGGGGCGGGGCCGCCGGACCGTCCTCACCGTCCCGGTCCACCCACGGGCTGCTGTGGCCCGCGAGGCTCCCGTGGTCCGCGCGGCTTGTGTGGCCTGTGTGGCCTGCATGGCCAGTGTGGCCAGTGCGGCGCTCGAAGTCCCTGTGATCCCCGTGGGCTGCGCGGTCCACTCGGTCCCCGCGAGCTGTGCGGCCCCCGACGCGGTCCGTGCTGTCGCCGTCGTCCGGGTCCTCCAGGCCGTCGTCCTCGTCCTCGTCCGGGTCCTCGGGCACCCCAGCGTGCCCCCCGGCGGCCCCGGACGTCCGGTACGCCCCTGAGGGCCCGTGCCCGGCTCCCGGACGGGGCCGTCCGCTCGGGCCCTCGTCCTCCGCCGGATCCTCCCCTTCCGCCTCCGCCGGCGGCTCCTGCTCCCCGGACCCCGCGGCCTCGGCGACCGCGTCGAGCGCCCTCGTGGCGTCCAGCACCGACAGCTTCGGGTGGGCGCCGAACCAGCCGCCCATCAGCGTGAGCGCAGCCGGCAGGTCGCCGCACCGTTCGGCCAGCACCTCGGCGCCGCGCGGGTCCACCGTGATCCGGGGCGCCGATCCGGCGTACCGGGCCAGCATCGCCACCGCGGAGGCCCGGTCCAGCCCGCCGAGGGTGCACGGCCGCACGTCGGGCACTCCGGTCAGCGGCCCGGCGGAGACGGCGACGACGAGACAGTCACGGCTCTCCGGCGCCAGGTCCAGCACCTGGTCGGCGTGGGCCACGTCGTCGAGCAGCAGGACGAGCCGGCCGCGCCGGGCCAGCGCGTCGCGCAGCGCGGCGGTGACGGTGTCGTCGTCGGCGCCCGGTGGCGGGACGGAGACGGCGGTGCCGAGGCGGGCGAGGGCGGCCAGCAGATCCCGGGCGGCCCGTTCACCGGGCACGGGGGTGCCGCCGGACTCGGTGAGGCGGGCCCGCAGGACGCCCCCGGGATAGCGGTCGGCGATCCGGCGGACGAACTCCTCGGCCAGCGCGGTGCGTCCGGAGCCGGGCGCCCCGGCGATCAGCAGGACCCGGCAGTGCGGGAGGGGCTGACCGGCGAGGGTGTGGAGCCCGACGCTGACGATGTCGTCGCACAGTGCGCCCAGTTCGCGTTCGCGACCCGTGAAGGGGTGGGGGCTCGGCCCCGCGGTCGTGGGCTCCACCGCCTGATGTGTCACGGGCTACGCTCCCGTTCGCTGTTCATCTGGTGTGCGCGGATGAAGGCGAGCGTAGTTCACCGCGCGACGGGAGCCGGGGCGGATGGTTGCCCCCGCCATGCAGAAAATCACCACACCGGCTCAGGGCGTGGCAGCGGGGCCGGAGAGGCCGCGAGAGGCCCCTCCGGTTCCCGTTCCGCTCAGGCGGTGCGAGCCGGTCCCCCGCCGCGCGCCGGGGCCGGGCTCCCGTCCCCGGCGCGCGGCGGGACCGGTGTCACTCCGCTTCGAAGGGGCGGGCCGGCCAGGGGGCCTGGGCGGGACGCAGGGCGCCGGGGCCGCCGCCACTGGCGAGCGCGGCGTTCAGCGCGAGGCACCCGACGACGAGGCAGTTGTTGTGCAGCTCGCCCGCCAGCGCACCCCGGACCAGCTCCTCGAGGGGCACCCGGGCCAGCTCCATGTCGGCCTCCTCCTCGGAGACCTCGAAGCGTTCGCCCTCGACCTCGGACAGCTGCCGCGCGAGGAAGATCCGTACGGCCTCGTCGCTGCCGCCCGGCGTGGTGTAGACGTCCACCAGCACCCGCCAGTCCTCGGCCTTGACGTGCGCCTCCTCGTACAGCTCGCGCTGCGCCGCCGCCAGGGGGTTCTCGCCGGGCACGTCCAGCAGGCCGGCCGGGATCTCCCACAGCTTCTCGCGGACGGGGTGCCGGTACTGGTTGATGACCAGTACGTGGTCCTTCTCGTCCAGGGCGAGGATGGCGACCGACCCGGGGTGGGTCTGGTAGTCGCGGCTGACGACCGAGCCGTCGGGCATGACGACCTGATCGGTGCGGACCCCGGTCTTGTTCCCCTGGAAGGGGGTGGAGGTCGCGGTGACCTCCCACTCCTCCGGGGTGTCGGAAATGCGTGACGCCATGGTGCTCACTCCCCCTGCTGGCGCTCGATGGCGGCCTTCACCAGGCCGGCGAAGAGCGGGTGCGGACGGGTCGGGCGGGAGCGCAGTTCCGGGTGCGCCTGGGTGGCCACCAGGTAGGGGTGGACCTCGCGCGGGTACTCGACGTACTCGACCAGCTTGTTGTCGGGCGAGGTGCCGGAGAAGACCAGACCGGCCTTCTTCTCCAGCTCGGCACGGTAGTGGTTGTTGACCTCGTACCGATGACGGTGGCGCTCCTCGACGTACGGCTCGCCGCCGTAGGTCTCGCGCACGATGGAGCCCTCGGCGAGCTTCGCCGGGTACATGCCCAGCCGCATGGTGCCGCCCATGTCGCCCTCACCGGCGACGATGTCGAGCTGCTCCTCCATGGTGGAGATCACCGGGTGGGCGGTGCCCTGGTCGAACTCGGTGGAGTTGGCGTCCTTGATGCCTGCCAGGTTGCGGGCGCCCTCGATGACGATGCACTGGAGGCCCAGGCACAGGCCCAGCAGCGGGACGCGGTTCTCGCGGGCGTAGGTGATGGCGCCGACCTTGCCGTCCACGCCGCGTTCGCCGAAGCCGCCGGGGATGCAGACGGCGTCGCAGTCGGCGAGCTGGCGCCTGGCGCCCTCGGGGGTGCGGCAGTCGTCCGAGGTGACCCATTTGATCTTGACGCGGGCCTTGTTGGCGAAGCCGCCGGCGCGCAGCGCCTCGGTGACCGACAGATAGGCGTCGGGCAGGTCGATGTACTTGCCCACCAGGGCGACGGTGACCTCGTGGTCGGGCTGGTGGACGCGGCGCAGCAGGTCGTCCCACTGGCTCCAGTCCACGTCGCGGAAGGGCAGGTCCAGCTTGCGGACGACGTAGGCGTCCAGCCCCTCGGCGTGCAGGACCTTGGGGATGTCGTAGATGGAACGGGCGTCCTTGCAGGCGACGACGGCGGCGTCGTCGACGTCGCACATCAGCCCGACCTTCCGTTTGATGGTGACGGGCACGTCGCGGTCGGCCCGCAGCACGATCGCGTCGGGCTGGATGCCGATGTTGCGCAGCGCGGCGACCGAGTGCTGGGTGGGCTTGGTCTTCAGCTCGCCGGAGGGGCCGATGTAGGGCAGCAGCGAGATGTGGACGACGAAGACGTTGTCGCGGCCGACCTCGTGCCGCACCTGGCGGACGGCCTCCAGGAAGGGCAGCGACTCGATGTCGCCGACCGTGCCGCCGACCTCGGTGATGACGACGTCCACGTCGTCGGTGGCCATGCGGCGGATGCGGTGCTTGATCTCGTTGGTGATGTGCGGGATGACCTGCACGGTGTCGCCCAGGTACTCACCGCGCCGCTCCTTGGCGATCACCGTGGAGTAGACCTGGCCGGTGGTGACGTTGGCGCTGCCGTCGAGATCGACGTCGAGGAAGCGCTCGTAGTGGCCGATGTCCAGGTCGGTCTCGGCGCCGTCGTTGGTGACGAACACCTCACCGTGCTGGAAGGGGTTCATCGTGCCCGGGTCGACGTTCAGATAGGGGTCCAGCTTCTGCATGGTGACCCGCAGCCCCCGGGCCTTGAGCAGGGCGCCCAGGCTGGAGGCGGTGAGCCCCTTGCCGAGCGAGGAGGCGACACCCCCGGTGACGAAGAGGTGCTTGGTCGTCATGGACGTAGGCGGCATGGCCAAGAGGGGGCTCCCGTGGTCGCTTGGTGGGGTGCGGAGGCTGCATCCTGGGTGTGGTGTCCGAGGTGGCCTCGCTGCGGTTCGGGGGGCCGTCGTCTCGCACTGAACGCGTTCGCGTGCCCACCGCTCCACGGGCTACCAGCGTAACAGTGCCGAGGGCCCGGCGCGGCTGCCGAGGTCCGCGGCGCCCCTGCGGCGGCAGTCACACGCGCCCCAGTGTGACGATGAAGTCGCAGCAGGTGAACGCGGTAGCGAAGGTCACCCCATCGGCGCATCCGGACTCAGCCGACCGTCGGGCGGAAGGGATCGCTGCGTCGTATCCTTCACGGACACTTGCCTAGGGCAGGCGAAACACACAGGTCATCCAGCACGTCCCGCGGGGGCGTCGCAGTTCGTTTTCGTTCGACTGGAGATGCACGTGGCTGGGCGCATCGAGGATTACGCACTCATCGGGGATATGCAGACGGCAGCCCTGGTGAGCAAAGACGGCACGGTGGACTGGCTGTGCCTACCTCGCTTCGATTCCCATGCCGTCTTCGCGGGGCTGCTCGGCACCGAGGAGCACGGCTTCTGGCGCGTGGGCCCCGCCCACCCGGCCGGCGGCGACCCGCCCCGGGCCGACCGGCGCCGCTACCGGGGGGACTCCCTCGTCCTGGAGACGGAGTGGGACACCCCCAGGGGCACCGTGAGGATCATCGACTTCATGCCGCCCCGTGAGCAGCACGCACCCCAGCTGGTGCGCATCGTGGAAGGCGTCAGCGGCCGGGTGCGGATGCGCTCCTCGCTGCGGATGCGGTTCTCCTACGGCTGGGTCGTGCCGTGGGTGCACAAAATCGGCCAGCGCACGGTGGCCGTCGCCGGGCCCGACTCGGTGTGGCTGGACACCGAGGCCGACACCTACGGCAAGGACCTGACCACCTACTCCGACTTCACCGTCGGCCCCGGCGACCGGGTGGCGCTGACCATCAGCTGGGAGGCGTCCCACAAGCAGCCGCCGCCGCTACCGGAGCCGGAGGAGGCGCTGCGCACCACCGAGGACTTCTGGCGCGAATGGGTCGAGACGTGCACGTACCACGGCCCGTACCGGGAGGCCGTGGTCCGCTCGCTGATCACGCTCAAGGCGCTGACCTACGCGCCGACCGGCGGGATCGTGGCCGCGCCGACCACCTCGCTGCCCGAGGAGATCGGCGGGGAACGCAACTGGGACTACCGCTTCACCTGGCTGCGGGACGCCGCCATCACCCTCTCCTCCCTCCTGCGCACCGGCTACCGGGAGGAGGCGCGGGCCTGGCGTGAATGGCTGCTCCGGGCCGTCGCGGGCGACCCGGAGAACCTCCAGATCATGTACGGCATCGCGGGCGAACGCGAGCTGTCCGAGGCCGAGTTGAGCTGGCTGCCGGGCTACGAGGGCTCCACGCCGGTCCGGGTCGGCAACGGGGCCGCGGGCCAGCTCCAGCTGGACGTGTACGGCGAGGTCGTCGAAGCGCTGCATCTCGGCCATATGACGGGCCTGGCCCGCAACGACTACGCCCAGCTCCTCCAGCTCAAGCTCATCGGCTACCTGGAGGACCACTGGGACGAGCCGGACGAGGGCATCTGGGAGGTGCGCGGCCCGCGCCGGCACTTCGTCCACTCGAAGGTGATGGCCTGGGTGGCCGTGGACCGCACGGTCAAGCTGATCGAGTCGGGCGACGTGGACGGGCCGCTGGAGCGGTGGCGGAATCTGCGCGACGAGATCCACCGCGAGGTCTGCGAGAAGGGGTACGACAAGGAGCGCAACACCTTCACGCAGTCCTACGGCTCCAAGGAGCTGGACGCCTCGCTGCTGCTCATCCCCCAGATGGGCTTCCTGCCCCCGGACGACAAGCGGGTCATCGGCACCATCGAGGCCATCCAGCGGGAGCTGTCGACCGAGGACGGCTTCGTGCTGCGGTACCCGACCAGCGCGGAGGCCGGCCCCGACGGCAAGCCCTGCGAGAACGTGGACGGGCTCTCCGGCGAGGAGGGCGCCTTCCTGGCCTGCTCGTTCTGGCTGGCCGACGACCTGGCCATGATCGGCCGGGTGGACGAGGCCCGGAAGCTGTTCGAGCGGCTGCTGGCGCTCCGCAACGACGTGGGGCTGCTCGCGGAGGAGTGGGACCCGGTCCGCCAGCGGCTGGTCGGCAACTTCCCGCAGGCGTTCAGCCACGTGCCGCTGATCGACACCGCTCTGCGGCTCACCGCGTCAGGGGCCTACGGGGTCTGAGAGGCGGACCGGACGGCGCACGGGCCGTCGCCGGCCACAAGCCGGCGGACGGGACCCGGCGCACAGGGCGCACAGAACGCCGAGTGCGCTGGGTAACGCAATGAACGCGCCCGGAGTGCGGGAGTGCACACCGGGCGCATCACTGTGTGCGGGGGCGCGCGGACTCGCCCCGCACACCAACCCAGTAGCGGGCACCGCGGACGGGTGCTCCGGAACCCCCGCGGCTCGCCGAGCCTCTTCCGCCCCGGTAGCGGAAGCCCGCGGGCGCCCCTCGGACCAGGACGGTCACGAACAAGCCCTGCCGGGCGGGGGGGGGCGGCCCCGGACGGGCCTTCCCACACCCGGGACCGGAAACCGACGAGCGTGCGCGGACAGCGCCGTACAGCCCCGATCGGCACCGCCGCAGAGGGGCGGCCATCGCCGGTGCGGGGCGGCGGTTCAGCGGTGCCGGGCGGCAGCTGCGAGCGTTTCGTCGTAGACGCTGAGCACCTGCGCCGCCGCATCGTCCTCGGTGGGCCAGGTGCGGGCACGTGCCCGGCCCGCCCGGGAAAGCGCGGCCCGGGCGGCCGGATCGGTCAGCAGCACCGTCACCGCGGCGGACAGGGAGTCGGCGTCCCCGTGGGGCACCAGCAGGGCGGCGTCGCCGACCAGTTCCGGTACGTCGCCACCGTCGGCGGCCACCAGCGGCACCCCGGCGCGCAGGGCCTCCTGCGCGACCAGCGAGCGCCCCTGGCAGCGGCCCGGCAGCAGGGCCACATCCGCTCCGGCCAGCAGCGCGAGGGCGTCCTCGCGCCGCCCCAGCAGCCGGACGGGCAGCATCTCGCGGTCGATCCGCTGTTGCAGTGCCGTCCGCTGCGGGCCCTCTCCCGCGACGCCGAGCAGCGGGGTCGGGTCCAGCCGACGCCAGGCGCGGGAGGCCGTCAGCGCCGTCTCGTGACCGCTGCGGCCGTCGAGCCGGCCGACGGCCAGGACCAGCGGCCGGTCGAGGGCGCCGATCCCGGCCCGTACCTTGTGCCGCAGCACGTCCTCGTCGTCCGCCGGCTGTCCCGTTCCGGTGCCCGGTACGGGGATGGGTGCGGGTGCGAGCCGCGCGTCGCGGGCCCCGCTGCGGCGGGCCGCGTCGACCAGTGCGGTGGTGGCGCCCAGGACGACGGTCGCCGCCCGGGCCACCCGCCTGGTCAGCAGCCGGGCCACCAGGTCACGGGCGGCCTCGGTGCGGGCGGCCGGGTCGGGGCGGGGGTGCCAGGTGACGACGAGGGGCACGCCGTGCCGCCGGCTGCCGAGGGCGAGGGCCGCCAGGAACCCGGCGTGCGCGCCGTGCGCGTGCACCAGGTCGGCGTCGCCGCACACGACGCGCAGCGCGGCCACCGCTTCGGCTTCCGTACGGCCGTGCAGCGGTACGAAGTCCGCCCCGGTGTCCGCGAAGGCGTCTTGGAGCGCGGCGTCCTGACGGGCGCAGACCGTGACCCGCACACCCCGGGCGGCCAGCCCCCGCGCGAGGGAGCGCGCGTGCGCCGCCGTACCCGCCGACGGCCCTTCCGCCCCGTCCACGGCACCGGCGCCGCCCAGCACGTGCACGGCGTGCGGCGGCCGGGCCCCGACCGATGGCCGGCGCGGCGAGGAGGTGCGGCTCGGGCTCACGGCAGACGGGCTCCCTGGCTGGTGGTGGGGGGAAGGACTGCCCAGCATGCCAGGTGGCCGTCGGGCGCCGCACCGGCGTCCGGGGCGGGGCGGCGCCACATCGGGGTGCGGCCCGCACAGACTCACTCACACGGGCGAAGGCGCGTGGCGCCGTCCGCGCGCCGGTTCAGACTCCGGCGCGGGCCGCCTCCAGCAGTTCCTCGGCGTGCGCGCGGGCGAGTTCGGAATCCTCCTGGCCGGCCAGCATCCGCGACAGCTCGCGCACCCGGTCCTCGCCCTCCATGACCCGCACCCCGCTGCGGGTCACCGAGCCGTCGTCCGTCTTGTGCACCACCAGATGACGGTCGGCGAAGGCCGCCACCTGCGGCAGGTGCGTGACCACGACGACCTGCGCGGACTTCGCCAGCCGGGCCAGTCTGCGGCCCACCTCGACGGCCGCCTTGCCGCCGACGCCCGCGTCCACCTCGTCGAACAGATAGGTGGGCACCGGGTCGGAGTCGGCGAAGACGACCTCGACCGCGAGCATCACCCGGGACAGCTCGCCCCCGGAAGCGCCCTTGGCGATGGGCCGCGGCGGCGCCCCGGGGTGCGGGGCGAGCAGCAGTTCCACCTCGTCGGTGCCGTACGGGCCGAAGGCGAGGGTGCGGCCGTCCACCTGAAGTCCCTCGGGGTCCTCGGTGTGCTTGAGCGCGAACGAGACCCGGGCGTGCGGCATCGCCAGTTCCGCCAGTTCCCCGGTGACCGCCTCCGCGAACCGGCCGGCCGCCTCCGTACGGGCTCCGGTGAGGGTACGGGCCAGTCCGGCGAGTTCGGTGCGCAGCGCGTCCCGTTCGGCGGCCAGCTCCCCGATCCGGTCGTCGTCGCCCTCCAGTTCGGCGAGCCGGTCGGCGCTCTGCTCGGCCCAGGCGAGCACGGCGCCGATGTCGTCCCCGTACTTGCGGGTGAGCTGCGCCAGGGTGGCGCGGCGCTCCTCGACGGCGGCCAGCCGCAGCGGGTCGGCGTCCAGGTCGTCCGCGTACCCCGCCAGTTCGCCGGCGATGTCGGAGAGCAGGATGTGGACCTCGCCCAGCCGGTCGGCGAGCGCCGCCAGGGCCGGATCGTGGGAGCGCACGGCCTCCAGGGCGCGGTGGGCGCCGGCCACGAGGGTGGCGGCGTCCACGCCCTCGGGATCGGCCGGGTCGCCGGCCAGGGCGCCGTGCGCGGTGGTGGCGGCGGAGGCGAGGGCCTCGGCGTGGCCGAGCCGCTCGGCCTCGGCCGCCAGCTCCGTGTCCTCGCCGGGCTGCGGCTGCGCGGCCTCGATCTCCTGGATGCCGAAGCGCAGCAGGTCCGCTTCCTGGGCGCGCTCGCGGGCGCGGGTGGTCAGCTCGGTCAGTTCCGCGGCGACGGTGCGCAGCCTGCGGTACGCCCGCTGGTAGGCGGCCAGCGGCCCGGCCACCGCGTCCCCGGCGTACCGGTCCAGGGCCTCGCGCTGACGGGCGGCGCGCAGCAGCCCCTGCTGGTCGGTCTGGCCGTGCACGGCCACCAGCTCGTCGCTCAGTTCCGCCAGCAGTCCGACCGGTACCGCTCTGCCGCCCACATGGGCGCGCGAGCGGCCCTCGGCCGAAATGGTGCGGCTGACCAGCAGGGCCCCCTCGTCCAGTTCGGCCCCGGCCTCCTCAGCCCGGCGGGCGGCCGGCGCGTCGGGGGGCAGTGCGATCCTGCCCTCGACGACGGCCGACTTGGCGCCCATCCGCACCAGCGCGGCATCGGCACGCCCGCCCAGCAGCAGTCCGAGACTGGTGACGACCATGGTCTTGCCCGCACCGGTCTCGCCGGTCACCGCGGTGAAGCCGGGCGACAGCTCGACAACGGCGTCGTCGATCACGCCCAGGGCTTTGATCCGCATCTCCTCCAACACGGATACGACCATACGAGGTTCCCCGGCGCGGGCCACACCAGTGGTCGGGGGTGCTAGCCGATCGTGGGAGGGCGCACGCCCTGGGCACACCCTCCGCGGGCCGCGACCGCGTCCGCTTTTCACCCTGTATGCCCGGCGGCTTCTCGCCCCCTTCGAGGGATTTCTCCCGGTTCGCGGCCACCCGGTTCCCGCGGCCCTGCCGCCCCTCTTTCGCCGCCGACGGCCGCCGGGCGCGGCCGGGCCGTGCCCGGCGGCCACCCGTGCCGCCCGGCCGGGACGAACCGGCCGGGACGACCCCGACGGAAACCGACGCGGGGGCCGGAAACGACCACCGGGACGCCTCCCTGACAGCCGCTCCCCCGGCAACTCCCACGACGATCCCGTACCTGCGCCGTACGGCCCCCACGCCGTACCGCTCCCGGCGGTCTCGTCCCAAGCCCCCTCAGGCCGGGCGGCCAGGGGCCACCGGTGCGGCCGGGCCGCAACGGGTGACCGTGCCGCGGGGGGAATGCCAGGGGTTGCCGGGGGCAGCCGGTGGTTACCGTGCGGCGCCGCGCCAGCCGGTGACCGGGAGCGCGAACTTGGCCACCAGGCGGTCGGTGAACGAGGCGTGGTGCAGCCGGGCGAGCCGCACCGGGACGGCGCCGCGCCGCACCTCCACCCGGGCGCCGGGCGGGAGTTCGACGCTGCGCCGGCCGTCGGCCCACAGCACTCCGTGCGGGGTCTGCGGCTGCACCTCGACGGCCAGCACCGAGTCGGGCGCGGTCACCAGGGGTTTGGCGAACAGCGCGTGGGCGCTGATGGGCACCATCAGCAGGGCCTCCACCTCCGGCCACACCACGGGGCCGCCTGCGGAGAAGGCGTAGGCGGTGGAGCCGGTGGGGGTGGCGCACACCACACCGTCCCCGCCGTAGCTGGAGACGGGCCGGCCGTCGACCTCGATGACGACCTCCAGCATCCGTTCCCGGGCGGCCTTCTCCACCGACACCTCGTTGAGGGCCCAGTCGGCGTGCACGACGTGGCCGCCGCCGCGTCCGCCGACGGCCGGTCCGCCGTTGCGCACCAGCACGTCGAGGGTCATGCGTTCCTCGACCTCGTAGGCGCGGGAGACGACGCGGTCGACGACCTTGTCGAGGTCGTCGCGTTCGGCCTCGGCGAGGAAGCCGACCCGGCCGAGGTTGACGCCGAGCATGGGCACCCCGGAGGCGCGGGCGAACTCCGCGCCGCGCAGCAGTGTGCCGTCGCCGCCCAGCACCACCAGGAGTTCGCAGCCCTCGGCGGCGTCCGGTTTGGCGGTGACCGTCTCGACGGGGTCGGGCAGCGGCAGGTCCACCGCCTCGTCCTTGAGCACCCGCACCCCGATGCCGGAACGCAGCAGCCCCTGGACGACCAGTTCGGCACTGCGGACGGCGGCGGGTCTGCCGGTGTGGGCCAGGAGGAAGACGGTCCGCTCCCCCTCCTGGTGGGCGGGTTCCGCCATGACGGTCCGGGGGTTCCGGGCCGCTGGGGGCGCTGTCGCTCGGCTGGTCTCGGTCACTTGGGCCCCTCCGCCACCGCTCGCTCGACTTCGGCCGGGTCGAGGTCGTCGGCCCCGGCACGCAGCCACAGGAAGTATTCGACGTTTCCGGACGGTCCGGGCAGCGGGCTCGCCGTGACACCCAGTGCGCCCAGACCCAGGGCAGCGGCTTGGCCGGCGACCGTCCGCACGGCCTCGGCACGAAGCTGCGGACTGCGCACGACGCCACCGCTGCCCAGCCGTTCCCTGCCCACTTCGAACTGCGGTTTCACCATCAGTACGAGATCGGCCTCGGGCACGGCGCAGCGGACCAGCGCGGGCAGCACCAGCCCCAGGGGGATGAACGACAGGTCCCCCACGACGAGTTCCACCGGTTCGCCCCCGATGTCCTCGAGCGTCAGTTCCCTGACGTTGGTGCGGTCCTTGACGGTGACGCGCGGGTCGCTCTGCAACGACCAGGCCAGTTGCCCGTATCCGACGTCGACGGCGACGACGTGGCCCGCGCCGGCGCGCAGCAGAACGTCGGTGAAGCCGCCGGTGGAGGCGCCCGCGTCCAGCGCGCGCCGTCCCTCGACGCGCAGGCCCCGGGGCGTGAACGCCTCCAGTGCGCCGGCCAGCTTGTGGCCGCCGCGGGAGACGTAGTCGGGGTCGTTCTCGTCCTCCTTGACGACCAGGGCCGCGCTGGTCTCGACCTGGGTGGCGGCTTTCACGGCGACGGTGCCCTGCACGGTGACCCGGCCGGCGGCGATCAGCTGGCCGGCGTGCTCCCGGGATCGGGCGAGTTTGCGGCGCACCAGCTCCGCGTCGAGTCGACGTCGTGCCACGGGTCAGCTCCGGGGTGTGTGGGGGCGGTCCAGCGCGGCCAGGGTTTCCCGCAGGCCGCGGTGGACATCTTCGTACACCTCCTGGTGCGCGGACACAGCGAGGTGGTCGGCGTCCTCCAGCCGCCGCAGGTGGCCGTCGACGGGGGCGTGCCCGGTGGGGCGCAGGCCGACGCCCAGGGGGCGGGGGCCGTCGTCGGGGGTCTCCTGCCCCTCGTCGGGCGCCTCCTGAACGGCGGCCGACTCCCAGGGGCCGACGGCCTGCTCCTCGTCCGGGCCGCCCTCCGCCCAGGCGGGGCCGGGGCCGCCGCCCGGGGGCTGCGCGTCCTGCGGCGCGGCGGGCGGTGCGCCGGGGTGCGGGTGCCCGTGGGGCGCCGGGCGGCTGCCGGCGGGCGGACTCTGCCCGGGCAGGTGCGGCTCGCCCGGCTGCTGCCCCTGGCCGGGCAGGCGGGGCCGGTCGGGGGCGGCCGGCTGCGCTCCCCCACCACTGGTGCCGCCCTCGGCGGCGGCCCGCTCCGCTCCGTGCGGACCGTCGCACTCGTGCTGAGGCTCGTGCTGGTGGGGGGCCTGCCCGGTCCCGGGGCGCTGCGCGAACTCGCTCATGCCCCGACGCTACCTGGCGGGTGTGACAGATCAGCGGCGCACGCCCGCCGGTCAGCGCCGCGCGGCGGGCACCACGAGCGGGGTGCCGGTCTCCGGGTCGTCGATGACCCGGCACGGCATGCCGAAGACCTCCTCGACCAGCCCGGCCGTCACGACCTCGCGGGGCGGCCCCTGGGCGACGATGCGGCCGTCCCGCATGGCGATCAGATGGGTGGCGTAGCGGGCGGCGTGGTTGAGGTCGTGCAGCACCGCCACGAGGGTGCGGCCCTCCTCCTCGTGCAGCCGGGCGCACAGGTCGAGGATCTCGATCTGGTGGGCGATGTCCAGGTAGGTGGTGGGCTCGTCCAGCAGCAGCAGCGGTGTCTGCTGGGCGAGCGCCATGGCGATCCACACGCGCTGCCGCTGGCCGCCGGAGAGTTCGTCGACGAACCGGTCGCCGAGCCCGTCCACACCGGTCGCGGCCATGGACTCGGCCACGACCCGTTCGTCGTCGCGCGACCACTGGCGCAGCAGCCCCTGGTGCGGGTACCGGCCGCGGGCCACCAGGTCGGAGACGGTGATCCCGTCCGGCGCGATGGACGACTGGGGCAGCAGCCCCAGGGTGCGGGCGAGCGCCTTGGCCTGCATACCGGCGATGTCCTGGCCGTCCAGCAGCACCTGGCCCCGCGCGGGCTTGAGCATGCGGGAGAGGGCGCGCAGCAGGGTGGACTTGCCGCACGCGTTGGGGCCGACGACGACGGTGAACGAGCGGTCGGGGACGGCGACGTCGAGGTCGCGGACGATGGTGCGCTGGTCGTAGGCGAGCGTGAGGTTCTGCCCGGTGAGCCGGGCCGGGCCGGCGCCGGCGGCTTCGGTGGCCGCTTCGGTGGCCGCTTCGGTGCCGGTGGCTGTCTGCTCGTCTGTCGCGGTCTTCATCGTCGTGCCCGCCTCCGTGGTGTCCGTGTCCGAGGGTCCGTCCGTTTCCGGGGGTGCGCTTCTCACAGCCGTCCCGCCCTGCGTTCCGTGGCCAGCAGCCACACCAGATAGGTGCCGCCGAGCACCCCGGTGATGACGCCGACCGGCAGCTGACGGTCGCCGAAGGCGCGCTGCGCCGCAAGGTCGGCGCAGATCAGCAGGGTGGCGCCCATGAACAGCGAAGGCAGCAGGTTGGGCCCCGGCGCCTTGGTGAGCCGCTTGGCGAGCTGGGGCGCGACCAGGGCGACGAAGGCGACCGGGCCGGCGGCGGCGGCCGAGAGCGCCACCAGCAGGACGGCCGCGCCCAGCAGGACCAGCCGGGTGCGCTCGACCCGGATGCCGAGGGCCGAGGCCGCGTCGTCGCCCATCTCCATCATCCGCAGGGCGCGGGCGCAGCCGAGCAGCACCAGCGGGACGAGCACCACCATGCCGACGATCAGCGGCAGGACGTCGCCCCAGCCGCGCCCGTCCAGGCTGCCGGTCATCCACAGCACGGCGCGCGAGGCGTCGGTGATGTCGGCGCGGGTGATCAGGTAGCTGTTCACGCCGGTGAGGATGGCGGTGGTGCCGACGCCGACGAGCACCAGCCGGTAGCCGTGCATGCCGCGTTTCCAGGCGAGTCCGTAGATGAGTGCGCCGGTGACCAGGGCGCCGATGACGGCGCCGCCGGCCAGGAAGGCGCTGCCGCCGCCGGCCAGCACGATGACGACCAGCGCGCCGGCCGCGGCGCCGTTGGTGAAGCCGAGCATGTCGGGGCTGCCGAGCGGGTTGCGGACGACGGCCTGGAAGACGGCGCCGCACAGGCCCAGACCGGCGCCGACCAGCAGTGCGGTGACGGTGCGGGGCAGCCGCAGTTCCTGGACGATGAAGGCGTCGGCGGGGTTGCCCTGGCCGACGAGAGTGCGCACCACGTCGCCGGGGGCCATCGGGTACTCGCCGCTGCCGATGGCGAGGACGGCCGCGACGACGGCGAGGACGACGCACACCGCGCCGACGGCCAGGGCGCGGGGCCGGTAGCTGACGGAGTAACCGCCCGGGGTCCGTATGACGCTCATGCGTGTGCCACCCTCCGCCTGCGCACGAAGTAGAGGAAGAAGGGTCCGCCGAGGACGACGGTGACGATGCCGACCTGGAGTTCACCGGGCCGCCCCAGGATGCGTCCGAGGACGTCGGCGCCCAGCAGCAGCACCGGGGAGAGCACGGCGCAGTAGGGCAGCATCCAGCGCTGGTCGGGGCCGGTGAGGGCGCGCACCATGTGCGGCACCATCAGCCCGACGAAGACGATGGGCCCGCAGGCGGCCGTGGCGGCGCCGCACAGCAGGGTGATGGCCACGATGGCGACGACCCGGGTGCGGGTGGGACGGGAGCCGAGGGCGCGGGCGGCGTCGTCGCCGAGGGCCAGCGCGTTCAGCGGCCGGGCCAGTCCGAGTGCGAGCAGCGCGCCGACGGCGATGAAGGGCAGCGCGGAGACGACGGTGGAGTCCTCGGCGCGGGCCAGCGAGCCGACCAGCCAGAACCGCATCCGGTCCAGCGAGGCGGTGTCCAGGAGCTGGACGGCGTTGACGTAGGAGATGAGTGCGGCGTTCAGGGCCGTTCCGGCGAGCGCGAGCCGGGCGGGGGTGGCGTTGCGTCCGCCGCCGACGGCGTAGACGAGCACGGAGACGCCGGCCGCGCCCACGAAGGCGAAGCCGATGTATCCGGTGTAGCCGGTGATGCCGAGGAAGGAGAGGGCGGTGACGACGGCCGCCGCGGCGCCCGCGTTGATGCCCAGCAGTCCGGGGTCGGCGAGGGGGTTGCGGGTGAGGGCCTGCATCACGCCGCCGGCCAGTCCGAGTGCGACGCCGGCGAGGAGGCCGAGGAGGGTGCGCGGCAGCCGCATCTCGTGGACGACGGTGTAGCCGGCGGAGCCGCTGTCCACCAGACCGGACCAGGCTTCGCCGAGGGAGAGCTGGCGGGCGCCGAAGGCGAGGCTGAGCAGGACGACGAGCAGCAGCAGGAGCAGGGAGGCCAGGAGTCCGGCGGCGCGCGCGAGGGGGGCCCGGGCACGTTCGGGCCGATCCTCTCCGGCCGGCGGTTCCTGTCCGGCCGCCGAACCCTGCTGGGCCTGCGGGGACTTGGTGACAGTCACGTACGCGCTCCGGTCGGGGCCGGGAGACGGGGGCGCCCGGCCACTGGACAACAACAACTTTGGTTAGGTTAGCCTAACTGCGAACCCGGCCCCATGGCCGCCCGCACACATTCACGTCCGCGGCACCCCGCGGCCTGTCTTTGCACGTCGAGAGGCCAGTGAACATGTCCACCTCTTCCCGTATGCCCCATCTTTCGCGCCGCGGCCTGCTGGCCGCGGGTGGCGTCGCCGGTCTGGGGGCGCTGCTCGCCGCCTGCGGTGGTGACGGATCGGGTTCCGGCTCCGGCGGCGGGTCGAAGAAGGGCTGGTCCTTCACCGACGGCCGCGGCAAGAAGGTCAGCCTGGACGCCGTTCCCGAGCGCATCGTCGCCTACACCGGCACGGCCGCCGCGCTGTGGGACTTCGGCGTCCGGGACAAGGTCGTGGGCGTCTTCGGCCCGACGAAGCTGAAGAACGGCAAGCCGGACATCATCGCCGGCGACATGGACATCTCCAAGCTGGAGATCATCGGCAACGCCTTCGGCGAGTTCGACCTGGAGAAGTACGCCAAGACCCGCCCCCAGCTGCTGATCAGCAACATGTACGTCAAGGGCGAGTTCTTCTACGTCCCCGCCGAGAGCAAGGACAAGATCTTCAAGCTGGCGCCGCAGGTGGCCATGAACGCGGCGCACGTGTCGATGGTCGAGGTCATCCAGCAGTTCGCCAAGCTCGCCGAGTCGCTGGGCGCGGACCTGAAGGCCAAGGCCGTCGCGGACGCCAAGACCCGCTTCGAGAAGGCGGCCGAGCGGCTGCGCAAGGCGGCCAAGCGGGACATCCGCGTGATGGCCGCCTCCGGCGCCCCCGACCTGTTCTACGTCTCGGACCCGAACGCCAACTCCGACCTGAAGTACTTCAAGGAGCTGGGCGTCGACCTCGTCGTTCCCAAGAAGGTCAGCAGCCAGGGCTTCTTCGAGGAGCTGAGCTGGGAGAACGCGGACAAGTACGGGGCCGACGTGATCATCCTGGACAACCGCACCCAGTCCCTCCAGCCCAAGGCGCTCGCCTCCAAGCCGTCCTGGAAGGAGCTGCCCGCCGTCAAGGCCGGCCAGGTCGCCGGCTGGGCGGCCGAGCCCCGCTTCTCGTACGCGGGCGCCGCGCCGCTGCTGGAAGACCTCGCCGAGGCCATCGAGAAGGCCGAGAAGGTGCGCTGACCCCAACCGTCCCCGCAACACCCCTCACACGGGAGGAGCACCACGATGAGCACGGTCGGCACGGCGCGGTCCGCGCCCTCCACCGTTCCGTTCGAGTTCTTCGACCTGCACGTGGTCCGCACCCGCCGGCTGGGCCCGACCATGCTGCGGGTCACCCTCGGCGGCGAACGACTGGCCCGTTTCGCCTCCGGCGGCCGGGACCAGCGCGTGAAACTCTTCCTGCCCCAACCGGGCCAGACCGCGCCCGTGGTGCCGACCGACGCCGGCGAGAACTGGTTCCCGGCCTGGCGCGCGATGGACCCGAACATCCGCGGGGTGATGCGCAGTTACACCGTGCGGGCACTGCGCCGGGGCAGCGCGTGGGGCGCGGCCGACGAGCTGGACATCGACTTCGCGCTGCACGGCGAGACCGGCCCCGCCTCCCGGTGGGCGCTGCGTGCGACACCCGGGGACCGGGTGATCGTGCTGGGCCCGGTCGTCGAGGACAACGCCGGTGTCGACTTCCGGCCGCCGGCCGGCACCGACTGGGTGCTGCTGAGCGGCGACGAGACGGCGCTGCCCGCCATCGGCGCCGCCCTGGAGTGGCTGCCGGCGGGGATGCCGGTCCGGGTGTTCGCCGAGGTGCCGCACCTGGCCGACGTCCAGGACCTGCCGACCCTCGCCGACGTGCGCACCACCTGGCTGGTCCGCGAGCAGGCGCGGGGCACCTCGCGGGCCGCGCGCATGGTGCAGGCCGTACGGGACGCCCAGCTGCCCGCCGGAACGCCGTACGCGTGGATCGCCGGTGAGGCGGGCACCGTCAAGACCCTGCGGCGCCACCTGGTGCAGGAGCGCGGGTTCGACCGCCGCGCGGTCACCTTCACCGGCTACTGGCGGCTGGGCGCCACCGAGGAACAGCTCGTCGCGGAGGCCCTGGCGACCGCCGGCTGAGGCCGCGGACCCCCCGGTGGCCCGGCGCCCGGCCGGGCCACCGCCGTACCGCCCCGGAAGCCCCGGCACCCGCCGGCGGCCTCCGGGGCGGTGTGCTGCGGGCGTGCGGTCTACAGCCCCAGCCGGGTCAGTGCCTCGCCCGCGTCCAGCCGGCATTCCGCGTCACCGGCGGCCGTCCAGGCGGCGGCGCACAGCGCCCGCAGCCCGTCGGCCGCATCTCCCTCACCGCTCAGCGCGAGGGAGTCCGCACCGGCCCGCGCCCGCCAGCCGCCGCAGCTGAAGCCCGCCTCGGCATCGCCGGTCACCTGCGGCTGGGCCGCCAGCAGTCCGCGCAGGTCGCGGGAGACGTAGGTGGGGCGGTGTGCGGGCCGGGCGGCCAGCAGTTGGGCGCCGTCGGTCACGCCGGTGAGGACGAGCAGCGAGTCCACGCCCCCCGCGTGCGCCCCCTCGATGTCGGTGTCCAGCCGGTCGCCGACCACCAGGGGCCGCTGCGCCCCGGTGCGCAGGATGGTCTCCCGGTGCATGGGCGGCAGCGGCTTGCCCGCGATGGTGGGCTCGGGCGGTCGCCGCATCCAGCGGGTGGCGATGCGGACGACCTCGACGGCCGAGCCGTTGCCGGGCGCGATGCCCCGTCCGCTGGGGATCGTCAGGTCCGCGTTGGAGGCGAACCAGGGCACGCCGCGCTGCACGGCCAGCGCCGCCTCGATCAGCCGGCCCCAGGGCATCTCGGGTCCTCCGTAGCCCTGGACAACGGCTGCGGGGCCGTCCTCGGCCGACTCCACGACGGTCAGCCCCTGCTCCTCCAGTGCGACGCGCAGCCCTTCGGCGCCGACGGCCAGTACGCGCGCGCCCGCGGGGACGTGTTCGGCGACGAGCCGGGAGACCGCCTGTGCGGAGGTGATGACGTCCTCGGCGCCGGCGGGCACGCCCAGCTCCGTCAGATGCGCGGCGACCGTCTGCGGGGTGCGGGCCGCGTTGTTGGTGACGTACGCCAGCCGCAGCCCGGCCCGGCGGGCTTCGGCCAGTGCGTCCACGGCGTGCGGCAGCGCCTCTCCGCCCGCGTAGACGACCCCGTCCAGGTCGAGCAGTGCCGTGTCGTAGCACTCGTGAAGTGCGTCCTCGCTGGGGCGCGGCGCGGTCGCGGAGGGGCTGTGCTGCATGGTGAGGGCTCGCTTTCTCCTGGTCTTCACGCGGTGCGCCGGGCTCGCACGGCGCCCGCGCGCCGCCCCCGATCCTCTCGCACGCCGCCGCGCGCCCCGCCACCCTGCGCCCCCTGTGCCCCACTCCACGAGGCGCGGAGCACAGGCATACCATGCACAGATGACCGCCCGTGGCCTGCGACTCACTCCGTTCCGGGGACTGCGTTACGCGCCCGAGAGGGTCAGCAGTCTCGCCGCCGTCACCTCCCCGCCCTACGACGTGGTGGTCAGGCCGGACGGGCTGCGGGAGCTGGAGACGGCCGATCCGTACAACATCGTGCGGCTCATCCTGCCGCAGGCCACCGACCCGGCCGACCGGCACGGCAAGGCGGCCGAGACGCTGCGCCGCTGGCGTGCGGACGGGGTGCTGGTCCACGACGCGCGACCGGCGCTGTACGTCTACGAGCAGCGCAAGGGCGAACTCCTCCAGCGCGGGCTGATCGGCGCGCTGCGGCTGACCCCGCCGCAGGAGGGCGTGGTGCTGCCGCACGAGGACGTCATAGACGAGGTCGTCGCCGACCGCGCCGCGCTGATGCGGCAGACCGCCGCCAATCCGGAACCGCTGCTGCTGGCCTACCACGGCAACGGCACGCGCACCGGCGCCACCGCCGTCATCGAGCGGGCCACCCGGGGCGCACCGCTGGTGGCGACGACCACCGAGGACGGTTTCTCGCACCGGCTGTGGGCGGTCACCGATCCCGCCGAACTGGCCCGGGTGGACGCCGAGTTGTCCGGGCACCGGGCCCTGATCGCCGACGGCCATCACCGCTGGGCGACGTATCTGCGGCTGCGCGCCGAGCACGGGGACGGCGGCGGCACCTCGCCGTGGGACTACGGGCTGGTGCTGCTGGTGGACACCGCGCGGTATCCGCTCCAGGTGCGCGCCATCCACCGGGTGCTGCCCAGGCTGCCGCTGGACAAGGCGCTCGACCTGCTCCAGCGCGCCGGCCACCCGGGCGGGGCATCCGCCGGGGACGGCCCCGATGCGGCGGCGGACGACGGCGCGCCCTTCCGGGTCCGTACGCTGACGGCCCCCCTGGAGCGGGCGCTGGCGGAGCTGGAGCGCACCCCGGGCACCGCGTTCCTGCTGACCGGAGGGGACGGCGTCTTCCGTCTGCTGGACCGCCCCTCCCCCGCGCTGCTGGCCCGTACGGTCCCGGCCGGCCGGCCCGCGGCGTGGCGGGAGCTGGACGCGACGGTGCTGCACAGCACACTGCTGGACGGCGTCTGGCAGATCCCCGACTCCTCCGCGGACATCGGTTATCTCCACCACCCGCGGGCCGCGGTCGAGCAGGCGGCGGCGCACGGCGGTACGGCCGTGCTGATGCGGCCCGTCGCCGAGGAGACGGTGCGGGCACTGGCGGAGCAGGGCGTCACGATGCCCCGGAAGTCCACTTCGTTCGGTCCGAAACCGGCCACCGGTCTCGTTCTGCGTACGGTGGGCGACGCACCACTGTGACCAGCGCCCTCTCCTCCGGTCGCGGCCGGAGGCGGGTTCTCGCGTGCGGTCGCGGGCCGCTCAATTGGCCGCAATTCCCCCCTGTTCCCCTTCCCGGAGCCCTCGCACGGCTGTCCGGGGAGTCCCCCTTGCACCCGGCCTGAACAGCACGGTTAGGCTAGCCTTACCTGACCGCGCGAGCGCGCGGTGTGCCACGTCCGTGTCAGGAGGACACTTCATGAGCAGCAGGTCCCACCTGCTCAACGACAGGACAGCGGAGCACTACAGGCGCTCCCTCACCGAAGGGGTCGAGCGCGTCGCGGCGAAACTCGCCGGCGCCGAACAGCCGTTCACGGGCATCACCCCGGCCGAGCTCGACCCCACCGTCGCCGCCGTGGACCTGGACCAGCCCCTGGGCACCGCCCGCGAGGCACTGGACGAGCTGGAGCGCGTGTACCTCCGCGACGCCGTCTACTTCCACCACCCGCGCTACCTGGCGCACCTCAACTGCCCGGTCGTCATACCGGCGGTACTCGGCGAAGCGGTCATCGCCGCCGTCAACTCCTCACTGGACACCTGGGACCAGAGCGCCGGCGGCACCCTCATCGAACGCCGCCTCATCGCATGGACGGCCGAGCGGATCGGCTTCGGCCGCGCCGCGGACGGCATCTTCACCAGCGGCGGCTCCCAGTCCAACCTCCAGGCCCTGCTGCTGGCCCGCGAGGAGGCCTGCCGCCTGGTGCGCAAGAACTCCGAGACCTCGCCGACCACCCCGCAGATCCTCTCCCGGCTGCGCGTGCTGGCCTCCGAGTGCAGCCACTTCAGCATCGAGAAGGCCGCGGTGCTGCTGGGCCTGGGCCCGGAGGCCGTCATTTCCGTACCCTGCGACGAGCAGCGGCGGATGCGGCCGGACGCACTGGCCGAGCAGATGGCGCGCTGCACCCGCGAGGGGAACGTGGTGATGGCCGTCGTCGCCACCGCGGGCACCACCGACTTCGGCAGCATCGACCCGCTGCCCGCCGTCGCCGACCTGTGCGAGCAGGCCGGAACGTGGCTGCACGTCGACGCCGCCTACGGCTGCGGACTGCTCACCTCCGGGCGCCGCCGCGAGCTGCTGGCCGGTGTGGAGCGCGCCGACTCGGTGACCGTCGATTACCACAAGTCCTTCTTCCAGCCCGTCTCCTCCAGCGCCGTGCTGGTCCGCGACAAGGACACCCTGCGGCACGTCACCTACCACGCCGACTACCTCAACCCGACCCGCAGCGTGGAGCAGGGCCTCCCCAACCAGGTCGACAAATCGATCCAGACCACTCGCCGGTTCGACGCGCTCAAGCTCTGGATGACCCTCCGCGTCATGGGCGCCGACGCACTCGGCGAACTCTTCGACGAGGTCGTCGACCGCGCCGCCGAGGCCTGGCGGCTGCTCACGGACGACGAGCGCTTCGAGGTCGTCGTCGCCCCGCAGCTGTCCACCCTCGTCTTCCGCTACGTCCCCCGCGACCACACCGAAGCGTCGCTCGTCGACCAGGCCAACCTGCACGCCCGCGACGCGCTGTTCGCCTCCGGCGAGGCCATCGTCGCCGGCACCGTGGTCGACGGCCGCCACCACCTGAAGTTCACCCTGCTCAACCCCGAGACCTCGCTGGCCGACATCGCCGCCGTCCTCGACCTGATCGCCGGCTACGCCGAGGAGTACCTGGGCACCCACGCCCCCGCCCTCAGCGCCGCCCGAGCCGGCTGACCCCCGTCCCCCCGCACACACCCTCTACGGAGCCCCGACGTGACCCACGACTCGCCCGTGCACGACTTCGTCGCCATCGGACTGGGCCCCTTCAACCTGGGCCTCGCCTGCCTGACGGAGCCGGTACCGGACCTGAACGGCGTCTTCCTGGACGACAAGCCCGCCTTCAGCTGGCACCCCGGCATGATGCTGGACGACAGCACACTCCAGACCCCGTTCATGTCGGACCTGGTCACCCTCGCGGACCCCACCTCGCCGTTCTCCTTCCTCAACTACCTCAAGGAGTCCGGCCGCCTCTACTCGTTCTACATACGCGAGAGCTTCTACCCGCTCCGCGCCGAGTTCAGCGACTACTGCCGCTGGGCCGCCGAACGCCTCGGTGCGGACACCGTCCGCTTCGGCCACCGCGTCACCGGCGTCGAGTACGACGAGCAGGACGACCTCTACACCGTCCACGCCGAACACCTGCCCACCGGCGAACACCGCGTCTTCCGCGCCCCCCGGCTCGTCCTGGGCACCGGCACCCCGCCCCACATCCCCGAACCCTGCCAGGGCCTGGGCGGCGACCTGATCCACAACTCCCGCTACCTGGATCAGAAGGAAGCCCTCCAGCGCAAGAAGAGCATCACCCTGGTCGGCAGCGGCCAGAGCGCGGCGGAGATCTACTACGACCTCCTCCAGGACATCGACAGCCACGACTATTCCCTGACGTGGCTCACCCGCTCCCCGCGCTTCTTCCCCCTCGAATACACCAAGCTGACGCTGGAGATGACGTCGCCGGAGTACGTGGACTACTTCCACTCCCTCCCGCCCGACACCCGTGACAGCCTCGTCGCCTCCCAGAAGAACCTCTACAAGGGCATCAACTCCGAGCTGATCGACGCCATCTTCGACCTGCTCTACCGCAAGAACCGCGTGGCCCCCTGCCCCACCCGGCTGCTGACCAACACCGCACTGACCGGCGCCTCCCACGACGCCGCCACCGGCACCTACACCCTGGAGCTGCGCCAGGAGGAGCAGAAGCGCGACTTCTCCCTCACCACCGAGGGCCTGATCCTGGCCACCGGCTACCGCTGGCAGCGCCCCGCGTTCCTCGACCCGGTCGCCGACCGCATCGAATGGGACACCCACGGCCGGTTCGCCGTACGCCGCGACTACAGCATCGACACCGCCGGCGACCGCATCTACGTGCAGAACGCGGAACTGCACACCCACGGCTTCGTCGCCCCCGACCTGGGCATGGCCGCCTACCGCAACTCCTGCATCATCCGCGAACTGCTCGGCCGCGAGGTCTACCCCGTCGAGAAGCGCATCGCCTACCAGGAATTCGCCGCCCCGGCGAACGAGCCGGAGGCCGCGCTGTGACCACCACCGGCACCACCGTCTTCACCCGTACGGACGAGAAGCTGGGCACCTTCTCCCTCCGCCCCGTCGACCCGGCCGCCGACGCGCCCCTGCTCCACACCTGGGTGACCCACCCCAAATCGGTGTTCTACCTGCTCCAGGACGCCACACTCGCCGACGTCGAGCGCGAGTTCGCCACCATCGCGGCCTCGCCCCACCACGACGCCTATCTCGGTCACCACAACGGCGAGCCCGCCTTCCTAACGGAGCGCTACGACCCCCGCCACGTCGAACTCGCCGGGCTCTATCCGCACCGGCCCGGAGACGTCGGCATGCACTTCCTGTGCGCCCCCACCGACACCCCCGTGCACGGCTTCACCCGCGCGGTCATCACCACCGTCATGGCGATGCTCTTCGCCGACCCCGCCACCCGCCGTGTCGTGGTCGAGCCCGACGTCCGCAACACCGCCGTCCACGCCCTCAACGAAGCGGTCGGCTTCCGCGTCGAGCAGACCCTCACCAAACCGGAGAAGGAAGCGCTGCTCAGCTTCTGCACCCGCGAGCAGTTCGAGGCCGCCACAGGAGTGACCACCGCATGACCCTCCCCCTCACACCCCAGCCGACAGCCCCCGACGAGGCCGTCGCCCACCTCACCCCCGAACGCTGGGCGAAGGCCACCCGGCTGCTGATCCGCAAGGCCCTCGCGGAGTTCACCCACGAGCGGCTGCTCACCCCCGCCCCGCTCGACGACGGCGCACACCGGTACGCGGTCCGCTCCGACGACGGCACCACCGAGTACCGCTTCACCGCGCGCCGCTTCGCCCTCGACCACTGGCAGGTCGAGGCCGACAGCATCACCCGCCACCGCGACGGGGCGGAACTCCCCCTGGACGCCCTCGCCTTCATCACCGAACTGCGCACCAGCCTCGGCCTCGGCGACGACATCCTCCCCGTCTACCTGGAGGAGATCAGCTCCACCCTGGCCAGCACCGCCTACAAACTGGCCCAGCCCCGGGTCACCGCCGCCGAACTGGCCGCCGCCCCGTTCCAGGCCATCGAGTCCGGCATGACCGAGGGCCACCCCTGCTTCATCGCCAACAACGGCCGCCTCGGCTTCGACATCGCCGAGTACCGCGCCTACGCCCCCGAGACCGGCCGCCCCGTACGGCTCATCTGGGTGGCGGCCCGCCGCGACCGCACCACCTTCACCGCGTGCGCCGACCTCAGCTACGACAAACTCGTCCTCTCCGAGCTGTCGGCCGCCACCCTGCGCCGCTTCTCCGCCGCCCTGTCCGCACAGGGCCTGGACCTGGACGACTACTACCTGGTGCCCGTCCACCCCTGGCAGTGGTGGAACAAGCTGTCGGTCACCTTCGCCGCCGAGGTCGCCCAGCACCACCTCGTCCCCCTCGGCCACGGCGACGACGAACACCTCCCCCAGCAGTCCATCCGCACCTTCTTCAACGCCACCCACCCCACCAAGCACTACGTCAAGACGGCACTGTCCGTCCTCAACATGGGCTTCCTGCGCGGACTGTCCGCCGCCTACATGGAGGCCACGCCCGCCATCAACGACTGGCTGGCCGAACTGGTCGCCGGCGACGACATCCTCCGCGGCACCGGCCTCGGCATCCTGCGCGAACGCGCCGCCGTCGGCTACCACCCGGCCCCCTACGAGGCCGCCGCCCCCAAGGGCTCCCCTTATCTGAAGATGCTGGCCGCGCTGTGGCGGGAGAGCCCCGTTCCCTTCCTCCGCGAGGGCGAGAAGCCCGCCACCATGGCCTCCCTCCTCCACGTCGACCGCGACGGCGACTCGTTCGCCGCCCAGCTCATCCGCGGCTCCGGCCTGGAGCCCACCGAGTGGCTGCGGTCCTATCTGACCGCCTACCTCACCCCGCTGCTCCACAGCTTCTACGCCTACGACCTGGTCTTCATGCCGCACGGCGAGAACGTCATCCTTGTCCTGGACGAGCGAGGCGTCCCCCGCCGCGCCCTCTTCAAGGACCTGGCCGAGGAGATCGCCGTGATGAGCGCGGAAGCCGAACTCCCGCCCGAGGTCGAACGCATCCGCGCCGACGTCCCCGAGGACATGAAGATCCTCTCCCTCTTCACGGACGTCTTCGACTGCTTCTTCCGCTTCCTGGCGCCCATCCTCGACACCGCGGGCGTACTGGACGAGACGACGTTCTGGGCGACGGTCGCCGACGTCGCCAAGGAGTACCAGAAGGCCACCCCGCACCTGGCCGACCGGCACGCCCGGTACGACCTGTTCGCGGACGAGTTCGCCCTCTCCTGCCTCAACCGCCTCCAGCTGCGCAACAACCAGCAGATGGTCGACCTCCAGGACCCGGCCGGCGCCCTCCAGCTCACCGGCACCCTGCGCAACCCCCTGGCGGACCACAAGTAACCGCCGCACCGCACACGAAAGGGCGGACCCCTGCGAGGGATCCGCCCTTTCGTCGCTCACCTGCGGGACACCGTCACCACGGCACGTCCCACCACGGCCGGGGGCAGCACGGGGCCGCACTCAGCCCCGGTCGGCCTGGTCGGCCTCGCCGCTGTCGCCACCCTCGGCGCCCTCGGCACCATCGGTGACGTCACTGTCATCGGCGTCCTCGTCGAGCGCGTCGATGAACTCCACCCCGTCCAGCTCCGCGAGCCGGTCCGAGGCATCGGTCACCCCGCCCTGGTCGGACTCCAGCGCCTTGGCGAACCACTCCCGCGCCTCTTCCCGACGCCCCACCTCCAGCAGGGCATCGGCGTAGGCGTACCGCAGCCGGGCCGTCCACGGCTGCACCGACGTGGAGGCCAGCTCCGGGCTCTGCAATGTCACCACAGCGGCGTCCGCCTGCCCCATGTCCCGGCGCGCGCCCGCCGCGACCAGCCGCATCTCGACCTGCCCGGCCTTGTCCAGCTGCCGCACCTCCGGCTCACCGGCCATCGCCAGCGCCTTCTCCGGCCGGCCCAGACCGCGCTCGCAGTCGGCCATCACCGGCCACAGATGCTGAAGACCGGTCATCCGCCGCGCCGCACGGAACTCCGCCAGCGCCTCGGCGTACTTCTCCACCCCGTACGCGGCGAACCCGGCGGCCTCCCGCACCGACGGCACCCGCGACGCCAGCCGCAGCGCGACCTTCGCATAGCCGTACGCCGCCTCCGGATCCTCGTCCAGCAGCCGCGCGACCATCACCAGGTTCCGCGCCACGTCCACCGCGAGCGTCTTCGGCAGACTCTTCAGCTCCTGCTGGACGTCCTTGTCCAGCTCCTCGCCGGTGACATCCTCGTCGATCGGCAGCCGACGCAGCGGCTCCCGGTCCGGCCGGCCCCGGTCACGGTCCCGGTCGCGGTCACCACCGGGCCCGTACGGCCGGCCACGACCGCCGCCGCGCCGGAAGCCACCCGCCCGGTCGTCATCCCGCCGGAAGCCGCCACCACGCCGGTCGTCACGGCGGTCGTCGCGCCGGTCATCGCGCCCGCGGCCACCACCCTGTCCGTAGGGACGGCGCCCGCCCCGGTCGTCGTCCCGCCGGCCACCACGGCCCCCACCCTGCGGCCGGCCACCATCGCGGTCGTCCCGCCGGTAGGAACCCCGGTCCCGGTCGTCACGACGGGGGCCACGACCCCGGTCACGATCGCGATCGTCCCGCGCCGGCCGTCGCTCATCGCGGTCCGGCCGCCCGCGGTCGGCGCGGTCCCGGTCACCCCGACCGAAACGCTCGTCGCGGGACCGGTCACCACGAGGCCGGTCATCCCGCCGGTCACGGTCCTCACGACGAGGCCGGTCGTCCCGGCGGTCACGGTCCTCACGACGAGGCCGGTCGTCCCGGCGGTCACGGTCGTCACGGCGGGGCCGGTCGTCACGGCGGAATCCGTCACCGGACCGGCGCCCCTCACCGCGGTCGTACCGGTCGCCGCGGGGTCCACGGTCATCGCGCGGCCCACGGTCGTCCCGGCGGTCCCGCCGCGCGTCACGGCCCTCGGAACGGAAACCCCCGCCGCGTCCACCACGGCCGTTCTCCTCGCGCCGCGGCCCACGGGAACGGAAGTCATCATTGCGGCGCGGACCGGACGACTGGCGCGGACGCCGCTCGGAGCGATCGCGGTCGTCGGAGGAACTGGGGGACATCGAGGTGACTCCTGTCTGCGGTGCCTGCGCAACCATTCTCACGCAGGCGGAAAAACAACACTCTTCGGGAAATCTGGCGACCGAGGAGAAAACAAAAAAGCCCTTGGCCCCCAGCGCATGCACGCTGGAGGCCAAGGGCCATAAAGATTGTTCGGCGGCGTCCTACTCTCCCACACGCTCCCGCATGCAGTACCATCGGCGCTGTAAGGCTTAGCTTCCGGGTTCGGAATGTAACCGGGCGTTTCCCCTACGCTATGACCACCGAAACTCTGATCGGGTCACCCGGAAAATCTCCAGGCCCCAGAGTCTCAAAGCGAACAAGCACACTCTTCAATTAGCAGAGTGGTTGTTGTCTCAGAACCCACACAGTGGACGCGAGCATCTACGGACAAGCCCTCGGCCTATTAGTACCGGTCACCTCCACACGTTACCGTGCTTCCAGATCCGGCCTA
>NZ_JODR01000026.1 GCF_000725885.1 Streptomyces albus subsp. albus
GTCTCCTCGCGACCTGGCACCCACCCTGGGAACCGGCTCCCCACCCCCGCAAACATGTGACCTACGACCCCGCATAGTCCGATATGCCCGATACGGGAAGCCGCCCCACCCCCACCCCCGATCCCGGCATACCGGACATACGACACGAGGTCGTATGTGACCTGTCCCCTATGGGCGCCCTCACATCCCGCACCCCGCGCCCTCACCCACAGGACACCGGCCCCACACCCCCTGCCACCAGTCTTCAGCCCTCAACGGGCAGGGACAGCTCGGCCGTGAGGCGGATGTCGGCGGCGCTGCGGCCCGCGGCGAAGAGGTGGGGGCCAGGGTGCGTACGCCAGGTCAGCATCGTGTCGTCCCAGGACTGGACCGCGCGCAGCGGCACCGTCAGCCGGGCTTGCGCGGAGGAGCCCGCGGCGGCTTCCACGACGGCGAAGGCGGCCAGTCGGCGGTCCGGCCCCTCGGGTCCCAGATAGAGCTGGACCACCTCACGGCCGTGGCGACTGCCGCTGTTGCGCACCCGGACGGTGACCTCGGCGACAGGGGCGTAGGGGTCCCCGTCACGACGGGTGCCGGGCTCGCACACGGTGACGTGCAGCGTCTCGTACAGCCACGTGGTGTATCCGAGGCCGTGGCCGAACCAGTAGGCGGGCGGGGCGTCGGTGTGACGGCACCAGGCCCGGTAGCCGATGAGGGGGCCCTCCGTGTAGGGGAGCTGGCCGTCGCTGTCGGGGACGACCTGGCGCACGGGCAGGTCGTCCTCCGCTCCGGGCCAGGTCGTGGGCAGCCGGCCGCCGGGCTCGGCGGTGCCGAGCAGCACGTCGGCGAGCGCGGCACCGCCCGCCTCCCCGGGGAACCAGCACAGCAGGACGGCGGCCACGTCCTGCCGCCAGGGCATCAGCACGGGGGCGCCGGCATTGACGACCACGACCGTGCGGGGGTTGGCCCGGGCGACGCGGACGACCAGATCGTCCTGGCGGCCCGGCAGGGCAAGGGTCTCCCGGTCCACGCCCTCGCTCTCCGACTCGTCGGTGGTGCCGACGAAGACGACGGCGGCGTCCGCTTCGGCGGCGGCGCGGCCGGCACGCTCGATCAGTTCGTCGTCGGGCACCGCCGGTGCGCCGTACCCCAGCTCGAAGGAGACCAGCCCGAACAGTCCGCCGACGCCGGGCGAGGAGACCGAGTGCAGGAGACGGACGGGCATCTCCGCGCCCTCTTCCGCGTCGAGGAGGAACACTCTCTGGGGCGGGTTGAGGAAGGCCGCGGCGGGGTCCTCGCTGTCGGGCTGGAGTTCCGCGTCGTACAGCACCCGCCCTCCGGCCTCCAGCCGGAAGTGTCCGACGCCGCGCACCGCCAGCCGGTGGGTGCCGCCGCGTACCGGGGTGAAGGTGCCGACCAGTTCCACGCGCCCCAGATCGGCGAAGGACGCGCCGCCGGGCAGGCTGCCCATCCAGCGCACGCTGCCGTCGCGCTGGTGGGTGCGGACCAGTTCGGCGTCGTCGAGGCCGTGCAGGACCGCCTCCAGGCGGAAGCCGTCGGCGGGGGTGGCGGCGGCCAGCCGGGAGCGCGGATCGGGCCCGGGCTCGTACGACAGCTCCGCATCCGCGGGCAGGGCATCGCGGAGCGCGTCCAGCGGGGCATCGACCCGCTCGGGGAACACCTGGGCGCTGCCTCCGCCGCCGAACCGGAGCGCGGAGGCGTGCAGGCCGGACACCGCGATCCGGCGCACCGGCCGCGCGGCCGGTCCGGAGGGGGGCGGGGTCTGCGCGGGCGCTTCCCGCGCGGGTTCCAGCGGCAGCGCGTCGTTCTCGTTGCGCAGCAGCACGAAGGAGCGGGCGGCCAGGTCACGGACGGCCGCCCTGCCGTCCAGGGGCGTGGGCAGCCCGGACGCGGGGACGGCGCGGGGCGCGCCCTCCAGGACGCCGACACGGGCTGCCAGCAGCAGCACACGCCGGGCGAAGGTCTCGACCGTCTCCGGCGCCACCTTGCCTTCGCGGACGGCGGCGACCAGGTGTTCGCCGTAGACCGTGTGCGGGCCGGGCATGGCCAGATCGAGGCCCCCGCGGGCGCAGCCGACGGTGGAGCGCGCGCCTGTCCAGTCGGAGACCAGGACGCCGTCGAAGCCCCACTCGGTGCGCAGCACGTCGTTGTTGAGCACGTCGTGCTCGCTCATGGTGACGCCGTTGACGCTGTTGTAGGCGGCCATCAGCGCCCAGGGGCGGGCGGTGCGCACGATGCGTTCGAACGGCGCCAGGTACAGCTCGCGCAGGGTGCGGCCGTCCACGCGGACATCGACGGTGTAGCGGTCGGTCTCCGCGTCGTTGGCGACGTAGTGCTTGGGCGTGGCGCCCACCCCGCCCTCCTGGAGGCCGGCCACCAGGGCGGCGCCGAGCACGCCCGTCAGCTCGGGGTCCTCCGAGTACGCCTCGAAGTGGCGTCCGCCGTAGGGGGTGCGGTGCAGATTGACGGTGGGGGCCAGGACCACGTGGGCGCCCTTGCGGCGGGCTTCCTGGGCGAGGAGCAGCCCGGCGCGGTGGGCCGCCGCGATGTCCCAGGTGGCGCCGATGGCGGTGGGTGAGGGGAGGGCGAGGCTCGGGTCCTCGGGGGTCCAGTCCTCGCCGCGGACCCCGGCGGGGCCGTCGGAGAAGACGAGTCTGCCGCACCGGCCCGCCGGGCCGACCGACCACATGTCGGTGCCGCCGAGCAGGTCCGCGGTGCCGGGCAGGTTCAGTTCGGCCAGTGCCGCCTCGACGGCCGCGATCCGGGCGGCCCGTCCGGCGTCGTCCGCACAGCCGTCCTCCTCCGCACGGCCGGTGTCATCCGTACGTCGGGGGTCGTCCGCACGTCCGGCGCTGTCCGCCTCCGTGCCGGACCTGTCGCCGGCGCCGCCCGTCGGGGATGCAGGGTTCATGCCACTCACACCGCTCATGTCGCTCATGTCGATCACTGGCTTTCCGTCAGCCTCTCAGATCCGCCCCGGCTCAGCCGCGCCAACGCCGGACAAGACGGCGGACGGTTTGCTCCGGCCCCTCGGGCGACAACGGGAATCATGAAGAAACCGCAGGTCAGAGCGGTGTTATCGGTATTGACAACGGTCACCGATGCAACCTTTGCACCTTTTGGCGCTGTGGGTTTCACTGCATGCAGCCGAAGCCGCACAGGCGGCTCGCCGAAGGGGCCGCCACGGGCGGCTCACCGAAGGGGAGGACGGACTGGTGGGCGCGACGCAGGAACACGGACAGCCGGCCCAGGGGCACGGCCACGGCCATGAGCACGGCCACGGGCACGCCGGGCACAGCCACGGGGTGTCGGCGGACGCGGACCGGCGCTGGCTGACGCTGGCACTCGCGCTGATCACGGCGTTCATCGCCGTCGAGGCGTCCATCGCGGTGGTGGCCGGCTCGCTCGCACTGCTCTCGGACGCCGCGCACATGCTCACCGACGCGGTGTCGATCGTCCTGGCACTGGTGGCGATGCGGCTGTCCGCACGGCCCGCCCGCGGCGGCTACACCTTCGGTCTCAAACGCGCCGAGATTCTCTCCGCGCACGCCAACGGCCTCACCCTGATACTGGCCGCGCTGTGGCTCGGCTACGAGGCGGTACGCAGGCTGCTGGACCCGCCCGAGGTGACCGGCTGGATGGTGGTCGCCACCGCGGTGACCGGCATCGTGGTGAACCTCCTGGCTACCTGGTTCCTCTCCCGCGCCAACCGCTCCTCGCTCAACGTCGAGGGCGCCTACCAGCACATCCTCAACGACCTGTTCGCCTTCATCGGCACCGCCGTCGCCGGTCTCGTCGTACTGATCACCGGCTTCTCGCAGGCCGACGCCATCGCCACACTGCTGGTGGTCGCGCTGATGCTCAAGGCCGGCTACGGGCTGCTGCGCGAGTCGGGCCGGATCTTCCTGGAGGCGGCGCCCGTCGGCCTCGACCCGGACGAGATCGGGGACGCGCTGGCAGCGGCCGACGCGGTGACCGAGGTGCACGACCTGCACGTGTGGACGATCACCTCGGGCCAGCCGGCGCTCTCCGCACACGTCCTGGTGGAGCCGGGCGGCGACTGCCACCGCGTGCGCCGGAACCTGGACCGGCTGCTCGCCGACAGGTACGGCCTGACCCACACCACGCTCCAGATAGACCACGCGGACCGGCTCCCCGCGGGCGCGCACGCCCTGACGCTCACCACCGCGCACTGCCCGGCCCCACACGGTCCCGTCCACCACGACGGACCGCACCCGCACTGACCGCCACCGGCCCCCTGCCCGCGCCTTCGGGCCCGCGCGCAGGGGGCCGGTGCCGAGAGGGGCCGTTCGGCCCCTGCTGGCCGGAGGCGAACGGGGGCACTCTGGAGTCGGCTGCCCGGACGTCTGCGACGTGCGGGCCGAACGCCACCGCTGGGCTGCCGCCCGCGGCCTGTGGGGGGTCCGCGGGCGGCTCTTGCGCCGACGGTCAGCCGAGAGTGTCGATCGCCGCGATCTTCCAGCGGCCGTCCTGGTGCACCGCGTTGACCGCCAGCATGGCCCCCGCGTACGTGGCACCGTCGTCCTTCTCCGCCTTTCCCTTCTTCCCCTTCTTGCGCTCCGCGCCCTTCGCCCCGGCCTTGCCCCCTGCGGTACGGGCACTGTGCTGGTCGGCGAAGAGGAGCACCCGGGCGCGGTCGCCCTCCAGCGCGGTGACGGCGCTGTCCGTGACGGTCGTCGTCAGCACGATCCGCTGTTCACCGCTCTGCCGCCGGACGGGGGCGAGCAGCTCCCGGTGCTGGGCGACGGCGCGCCCGGTGAGCAGCCGCTTCGCCGCGCGCTCGGTCCTGCCCGGAGCGGCGTGGTCGTAGGAGAAGAGGGCGTTGACCGCGCTGGTGACCTCGCCCTTGACCTCGCTGGTGCGGCCCGCGTCGGCGAGTGCGGTGTTACGGGCGGAGGACGCGTCCCGCAGCGCCCCCGCCTCGGCTGCCGCCCACCCCGCGAACCCGCCCAGCACCAGGGTGAGCACGGCACAGCACAGCAGCAGGCGGTGCCCGGCGCCCGTCCCCCGCAGCAGGCGGGCCAGCGGGGCCGGCAGGCGGCGGGCTGTGCTGCCGGCCGGGCCCTCGGCGGAGTCGCGGGGCGGGGCGCCGGATGCGGCGATCCGCTTCCCGCCGGTACGGGCCCTGGGGCGGGCGCCCGCCGGGCGGGGCCGGGCAGCCCTCCGGGGCGGGACGGCGTCCTGGACCTCGGCCTCCCGTGCCCCCTGCACGTCCTGGATCTCCTCCCCTGCCCGGTCGGCGGCGGGGCCACGGGGCGCGGGGCGCGGCTGGGCGGCGAGGCGGCGCCGGCGGTTGACGAGGTGGCGGGTGGTGGACATGGCTGCTCCTCGTTGGGTCAGTCGCGCTCGTCCGGGGTGTCGGCGGTGTAGCCGACCGGCACCTGGGCGAGGGCGCTGAGCTTCCAGCCGTGGCTCGTGCGGGTGAGTTCTGCGCGCATCCGGGTCTGCTTGGTCGCGGGTTTCTCCTTGGGCGCCTCGACGGTGGTGCGGACCGCGACGAGCACCCCGGCCCGGCCCGCCCGTTCGTCCAGCTCGGCGACGGCGCTGGAGAGGATGCGTGCCGAGCTGACCGTCCTGGCGGCGCGTATCTGCTGCGCGAACTGCTTGCGGCCCTTCTTCAGCTGGGCGCGCAGCTCGCCCGTGGTCGAGTCCTCCCAGGAGTCGAGGTCGGCCTCCAGCCGGCGGTGGTCGAGGGTGTTGAGGTTCTGCACCGCCTGCTCCCCCGCCTCGCGCACCTCGTCCCGGGTCGCCGCGTAGGCGAGCGTGTCGTCGTGCGCGGCGGCGTACCACGTGAAGCCCGCCCAGACGGCACAGCACAACGCCGCGAGCGTCAGCATCACGGCCACGGCCCGTACCGGCCCGCCGGCCGCGAACCGGCCGGCCCGCGCGCGCTCCTCACCCGCTGTTGGTGCCACCTCTTGCCTCTCTTCCGGTCCTTCGGGTCTCTCAGGTCTGTGCCGGTCCCGGCCCTTCCGGCCACGAGCAGTCCGCGGTCGTCTCCCGCGACTGCCGGTCACCGAGCGGTGAGCGCGACGATGCGCCAGTCGCCGTGCTGGCGTCGGGCGGTCACCGACAACTGGGCGGCGGCGCTGGTGGGTTTGCGGTCGGCGCGGGTCGTGGTCTGGTCGAGGAAGACCAGCAGTTCGGCGCGGTCCCCGCGCAGCCGCGTCACACCCGTCTCGACGACGCGGGTGGCCAGCGTCAGCTTCTGCTCCCGCGCCTGCCGGCGTACCCGGGCAAAAAGCGTCTCGTACTGCCGGGCGGCCTTGCCCGCGAGCAGTTCACGGGCCGCCTGCTCGGTGTCGTCGAGCCCCTCGGGGGTGTAGGAGAAGACACGGGCGAGCGCGTCGCCCACCTCGCCGGAGACCCTGCTGGTGGCGGCGTGGTCCGTCAGCGCTGCGTTCCGGGCCGAGGGGCTGCCGGTCAACTGCTGCGCGCGGAACAGGAGACCGCCCCCGGCGACGAGTGCCAGCACGAGCACCGCCACCGCGCACCCGCGGGCGCGGCGGCCGTCCAGTGCGGCGAGTGCCGAGAGCAGACGGGTGGCAGCCGGTCGTGCCATCAGTTCCCCTCCCCCACCGGAACCGGGGCCAGCGAGGTGAGCTTCCAGCCGTCCGGAGTGCGTTCGAGACCGGCTCTCATCCGTTTGCGGTCGGTGGCCGGACTGCCGGCCCGCGTGGTCGTGCTGATCCGTACGGTCGCGATCAGGGTGGCGGTGCCCGCACGGGTGTCGAGGCCGGTGAGGGCGGCGGCGGTGACGCGGGCGCGGGCGTCGGTGCCGCGCTCCCGGAGGGCTGCGGCGTCCTTGGCGGCGCTGCGCCGCAACTGGTCGCGGAGCGGGCCGGTGGTGGCGGCGCGCCAGTCGCGGAGCCCGGCGGTGATGTGCCCGGCGTCGATGGTGTTGAGGGTGGCCAGATGGGTACGGCCCGCGGCGAGGGCCTGATCGCGGGCGCGGGAGTGGGCGAGGTCCGCGTCGGTGTGGGCGCGCCAGTGCAGCCAGCCGGCGCAGGCGCAGAACAGCAGGGCCGCCGCCAGCAGTCCGGCCGTCCACACGGCCCGGCGCGTCGGCTGCGGCCCGCCGCCGGCGGCGGCGTCCGGACCGTCCTCGCCCGCCGGAGCGTCGGCCTCCCGGGCGTCGCCCCGGCCCGCCCCGCCCGCCGGGGCGCCGCCCTCCGCACGGCCTTGGGCGCTGCCGCCCGCGCTGCTCTTCTTTCCGCCGCCGTCCTTCGGAGTGCCGTCCTGCAAGGCGCCCTCCTTCGCGGCGCTGCCTTTCGAGGCACCGCGCTCCGAAGCGCCGGCCTTCAAGGTGCCCTCCTTCGAGCCACCGGCCTCCGGGGAGCCGCCCTCCGAAGTGCCGTCCTCCGCAGGGCCGCCCTCCGAAGCGCCGGCCCCCGAGCCGCCGGCCCCCGCAGGGCCGCCCTCCTTCGTTCCGGCCCCCAGGGGAAGGCCGGTGTCGGCCGGTTCTGTCACGTCGGTGCTCATCTCTCCTCCCGCAGTCCGAGCAGTCCGGCCATGCCGTCGGGCCGGTGGGTGCCGTCCGCGGGAGCGGAGAGGCGGTCGGCCGCGTCGTCGGCGAGGGAGCCGGGGCGGGCGGGGGCGGGCAGCGGGCCGCCGGTGGGGGCGTGCGCAGAGCCGCGGACGTTCTTGCCGCTGGAGGACGGCGAGGTGCAGCGGGCGCGGTCGTTGAAGGCGGGGGCTTTCCCCGTCTCCAGGCCGCTGCGGTAGCGGGTGCCCTGGTAGCCCGCGGTGCAGGGCAGCGGGTCGAAGAAGGCGAGCGACATGCCGAAGGTGGCGCCCTTCTTGGTGATGGCGGTGGAACCGGCGGCTGCCACGCGCGGCAGTTTGACGAGCAGTTCCTCGATGCCGCGCTCGCGGGTGAGGGCCAGTTCGCTGGTGGTGGTGAGGTTGGCGAGCAGCACCCCGAGCCCGGGGTCGAGGTCGCGCAGCAGGCCGGTGATCTGGGTGGCGGCGCCGGGGGTGCGGGCGATCAGTGCCCGCAAGTCGGGGTCGGACGTCTTCAGCTGCTCAAGCAGTTGCCCGGCGCCGTGGGCGAAGTCGCGCAGGGCGGCGCTCTCCTGGCGCTGGGTGCGCAGCACGGTCTGGGCGTCCACGATGAGCCCGGCGGTCTCGGGTTCGGCGGCGTCGGCGGCGCGCAGGAATCCGCTGCCGGTGTCCAGGAGCACTTCCAGGTCGTCGCCGCGGCCTTCGAAGGCGGTGCCGAGTTCGTCGACGACGGTGCGCAGGGAGCGGTGGGGGACGGAGGAGACGAGGTTGTCGATGCTGCCGAGCACCTTGGTGGGGGGTGCGGGCAGCCGGGTGTGGGCCTGGCGGATGACGGAGCCCTCCGCCAGATAGGGGCCGTCACCGGTGTCGGGCCGCAGGTCGAGGTACTGCTCGCCGACGGCGGAGAGGTTGGCGACGACCGCTTCGAGGTCGGTGGGGATCCGCGGCGCCGACTTCTTGATCTTCAGTTCGGCCGCGACGCCGCTGTCGGTCAGGTCGATGGTGCCCACCCGGCCCACGGACACGCCCCGGTAGGTGACGTTGGCGTGCTCGTACAGGCCGCCGGTGCGGGCGAGTTCGACGCGGACGGTGTAGTAGTCGCGCAGTCCGACGTAGCGGCCCACGTCGGCGTAGCGGACGCCGATGACGCCGAGGACGAGGACGGCCAGGGCGAGGAAGGCGATGTTCTTGAGGACGGTGCCACGGGTCAGCATCAGTGCGCGCCTCCGGCGTCCGGTGCCGTGGTGACGGCGGGCAGCGGCAGCGCGGCCGTACCGCCGGCGGCCGGGGCGCCCGGGTCGGTGGGGATGGGCTCCTCCTCCAGCGGAGGCCGCAGGGTGGTGCCTTGCGGTGCCGTCACCTTCAGATAGAGGTTGAGGTAGTCGCCCTTGACGCCGCGCAGCACCTCGTCCGTGAACGGGTAGGTGAACAGCACCTGGAGGGAGTCGGGCAGGTCCTGGCCGGAGTCGGCGAGGCGCCGCAGGGTGGGGGCCAGTGCCTTGAGGTCGGCGACGATGTCGTCCTTGCTGCGGTTGACGGTGTCGACGGCGACCCCGGAGAGGGTGTCGAGGGAGCGCAGCATCGTCATCAGCTGGCCGCGCTGGTCCTCCAGCGTCCGCAGGCCGGGGCTGACGTCGGTGAGGACGGTGCCGATGGTCTTCTTGCGGGCCGCGAGGGTGGCGGACAGCCGGTTGACGCCGTCCAGAGCGCGGGTGATGTCGCCCTTGTGCCGCTCCAGACTGCCGACGAGGGTGTTGACCCGGCGGAGCATCGAGCGCACCTCTTCCTCGTTGCCGTCGAGTGCCTTGTTCAGTTCGCCGGTGATGGTCTTGAGCTGGCTGACGCCGCCGCCGTTGAGCAGCAGGGACAGGGCGCCGAGCACTTCTTCGACCTCGGGGTTGCGGTTGGTGCGGGAGAGCGGGATGTGGGCGCGGGTGCCGCCGGAGGTGTGCGCGGCCGGGCGTACTGCCGGACCGGCGGGCTCCCCTTCGGGCGGCGGGAGGATCTGGACGTACTTCTCGCCGAGCAGGCTGGACTGTTCGATACGGGCGTAGGGGCTGGCCGGGAGTTTCACGTCGCCGTTGATCCGCATGGTGACCTTGGCCGTCCAGCCCTTCCCGGCCAGCGCGATCTTGGTGATCTTCCCGACGGTGACGTCGTTCACCTTGACCGCGGACTGCGGGACGAGGCTGAGCACGTCGCGGAATTCGGCGGTCACCGTGTAGGGGTGGTCGCCCAGGTCGGCGCCGCCGGGCAGCGGCAGGTCCTCCAGTCCGCCGAAGCGGGGCAGGTCCACGCCGCCGCCCAGCAGCGCGGCGGCGAGCCCGGCGGCGAGGGCGGCGGCCGTCACGCCGGTGCCGACGCGTACGGCCGTGCTGCGGCGTCCGCCGCGTCGTGCGCTCATCCGCCCGCCCCCTTGTCTCCCTTGCCGTTCTTCGCGGCGCGTCCGTCGTCGGGAGTGCCGTAGACCGTGCCGGCCGGGGGCAGGGGGACGGCGGGCAGTGTCTTGCGGGCGCGGGGCCCGACGGGTACGAGTCCGGCGGTGCCGGAGGCGGCCGGTCCGGTGGCGGGCAGCAGGGGTCCGCCCATGCTGAGCTCGTTGATGTTGGCGCGGTTGTCGAGGGTGCCGTGCCCGGGGTTGTACGCCTTGAGGACGTTGTCCGCGGCCAGCGGTGCGGCGTCCAGCGCCTCGGCGAGGGAGGCCCGCTGCTCCACGAGGGTCTGGGTGACCGGCGCGAGTTTGTCGACGTTCTTCTTGAGGTCGCCGCGGTTGTCGGCGATGAACTTCTTCACCTTGCCCAGCGCGGTGGCCAGTTGGGTAAGGGCCGCGGCCAGGCTCTCCTTGTCCTCGGCGAGGAAGGTGGTGATGTCGCCGAGCCGCCGCTCGGCGGTGCGGACGCGGCTGTCGTTGCGTTTGAGCATGCTGGTGAAGGAGCGCAGATAGCTGACGGTGGCGAACAGGTCGCTGCTGCTGCCGTCGAGCGTCTTGGCCGCCTTGCCGAACTGTTCGACGGACTCCCCGATGGCGGCGCCGTTGCCGTCGAGGTTGGCGGCGCCCACGTCGAGGAGTTCGGAGAGCGCTCCGTCGGCGTTGGCGCCCTCGGGCCCGAGCGCGTCGCTGAGTTCGGTGATGCTGGCGTAGAGCTGGTCGACCTCCAGCGGCACCGAGTTGCGGCCGGAGGGCAGGACCGCGTCGGCGGCCAGCCGGGGCCCCTCGGTGTAGGCGGGGGTGAGCTGGACGTAGCGGTCGGAGACGAGGCTGGGGGCGATGACGACGGCCCGGGCGTTCGCGGGGACCTTGACGCCGTCGTCGATGCGGAGGGTGACCTCCACCTTCCTGCCGTGCGGTTCGACCGCCTCCACCCGGCCGACCCGTACGCCCAGGACGCGCAGGTCCGAGCCCTCGTACACGCCGACGGCCCGGTCGAACCAGGCGGTGACGCGCATCCCGTCGGAGCCGTCCAGCACGCTCGCTCCCCCGGCGGCGGCGCCGGCCACCAGGGCGAGGGCGGCGGTGACGGCGACGGTCCGGCGGCGGGAGCGGGACGCGGTGCTCTTCATCGGCCTTCACCTCCGGGTCTCGGCGGGCGGCAGTCGTCCTCGGGCGGCGTGCCGGGCGGCAGGTACCGCTTGGGGACGAGACCGCACAGATAGCTGTCGAACCAGCGGCCGTTGCCCAGGGTGTTGCCGATGAGGCGGTAGTACGGTCCGACGACGGCGAGGGCCGCGTCCAGCCGCTCACGGTTCCTGGCCAGCACGCCGGTGACCCGGTCGAGGGCGCGCAGGGTGGGGCCGAGCTGGGCGTTGTTGTCGTCCACCACCCCGGTCAGTTCGCGCCCCAGGTCGCGGGTGCCGGTCAGCAGCTGGTGGATGGCGCCCCGGCGGGCGCGCACCTCGGCCAGCAGCAGATTGCCGTCGGTCAGCAGGGTGGTGAACTCGTCGCGCTGGCCCTTGAGGGTGCGGGTGAGTTTCTTGCTGCCGCGCAGCAGCCCGGCCAGTTCGGTGTCGCGGGAGGAGATGGTGCGGGACAGCTTGGAGAGGCCCCTGGCGGCGCCGCGCACCTCGGCGGGGGTGTCGGCGAAGGTGTCGGAGACGGCGCGGAAGCTCTCGGCGAGCTTCGCCGAGTCGATCTCCTCGAAGGTGCGGCCGAGGCCGGTGAACGCCTGGGTCACGTCGTAGGGCGAGGTGGTACGGCTGGTGGGAATGTGTTCGTGCGGATCCTGGGGGCCGCTGCCGAGCGGGTCGAGGGCCAGGTACTTCTCGCCGAGGAGGGTGCGGATGCTGATGGCGGCCCGGCTGGCGTTGCCGACCCAGGTGTCCTTCACCTCGAAGGACACCTTCACCTTGGCACCGTCCAGCACCACGTCGGAGACCTCGCCCACCTTCACCCCGGCGACCCGCACCTCGTTTCCGGAGCGCAGCCCGGCGGCTTCGGTGAACTCGGCGGTGTAGGTGGTGCCGCCGCCGATGAGCGGCAGGTCGTCGGCGCGGTAGACGGCGGTGCCCAGCAGGGCCAGGAGGACGAGGCCCACCAGACAGACGGCGATGGGGTTGCGCTCGGACATCGGCTTGAGGCGCGGCATCCTCGGCCGCCGCTTTCCGCTCATGCCCGGCACCTCTCCTCGGTGACGGCGATACCGGTGGGCGGCTCGCTGCCGTCGCTGGTGCGCAGCCCGCCGACGCGGGCCTCGCACAGGTAGGTGTTGAACCAGGAGCCGTAGGAGGCGATACGGCCGAGGGTGCGCATCTTCTCCGGGGAGTTCCGCAGGAACTTCTCGAACTGCGGGGTTCCCTCGTCCAGTTGCCGGGAGAGCCGGCCCAGTTCGCGGATGTCCTGTTTGAGCGGTGCTCTGCCGTCCCGCAGGAATCCCGCCGTGGTGGTGGTCAGTCCGCCCATGGCCGCGACGGCTTCTCCCAGGGGTTTGCGGTCCTTCGCGAATCCGGCCACGAGATCGCTGAGACTGGTGACCAGTTCGTTGAAGTTCTCCTGGCGGCTGTTGACGGTCTCCAGCACCGTGTTGAGGTTGCCGATGAGGGAGCCGATCACCCGGTCCTTGCGGGCCAGCGTGTTGGTCAGCGAACTGATGCGGCCGACCAGCGAGGTGACGGTGCCGCCCTCGCCCTGGAGCACCTGGACGATCTCCCCGGCGAGCTGGTTGGTCTCCTTCGGCGAGAGCCCCTCGAACAGCGGTTTGAAGCCGTTGAAGAGCTGGGTCAGGTCGAGCGCGGGGGTGGTGCGCCGCAGCGGAATGGTGCCGCCCGCACGCAGGGACTTCCCGACCGGGCCGCTGCCGCGCCGCAGATCCACATAGCGCTGGCCCACCATGTTGAGGTATTTGACGGAGGCGTGCACCGAGGCGGGCAGGGTGCGGCCCTCCTCGACGGTGAACCGCACCTCGGCGACACGGCGGTCCACCACCCGGATGTCCTCCACCTGTCCGACCCGTACCCCGGCGATCCGTACGCTGTCGCCCTCGACCAGGCCGGTGACGTCGGAGAACCGCGCCCGGTAGGAGTCGGTGCCGCCGACCCCGGTGTTGGAGATGCTGACCGCGAGCACCGCGGTGGCCAGCGAGGTCACCAGGACGAAGATCAGCGATTTGACCAGGGGTCCGGCCAGTGAGGTGCGCGTCATTTGAGTCTCACCTCCGTACCGCGCAGCGCCGGCCCCACCAGCACGCTGCTCCAGCCGGGGAGCTGTCCGCCGTCCGGCGCCAGCAGTTCGTTGATCAGCCGGTTCTCCTGGGGGGAGTTGGGCATTCCGGTGCCGCCCCGGGCGTCGGCGATGGTGGCGCCCTCGGGGGCGGGGTCGCTGCCGGCCTTCCCGATGTCCGCGGCCGGGGTGCCGCCGGCGGGCCCGAGGTAGGGGACGGAGTAGCAGCGGGGCCCGGCGCCGCCCGTGTAGGGGGCCGGGGTGTCCTTGCCGGCGACGTACTTGCCGCGGGAGCGTACGACCTTGAGGTTCACATGCAGTCCGGGCTCGTCGGTGCCCTTGCCCAGCGCCTGGTCCATGACGGGCACGAAGGTGGCCAGGGTGCGCAGGGTGCAGGGGAAGGCCGCCGACTGGGCGGCGAGGGTGCGCAGCGTGGGGCGGCTCGCGTGCGCCAGCCGGATGATGTTGCCCCGGTTCTCCCGCAGGAAGGTGGTGACCTCGCGTGCGGTGCCGGTGGCCGCGCCGTAGGCGGTGGACAGGTCGCCGGCCTTCTCGACGAGGGTGCTGCTGGTGGTGGCGAAGTCGGACAGCGCGCCGAGGATGTCGGGCGCGGTGTCCGCGTACAGATGGCTGACCTGCACGAGTTCGCGGATGTCGCGGTTGAGGGCGGGCAGGTGCGGGTTGAGCTTCGCCAGGTAGGAGTCGAGCGTGACGAGGGTGTCCCCCAGTTTGCCGCCCCTGCCCTCCAGCGCCCGGGCGACGGCGGTGAGGGTGGCGGACAGTTTCTGCGGCTGCACGGCGGTGAGGGTGGGCAGCAGGTTGTCCAGTACCTGCTCCAGTTCGATGGCGTTGCGGCTGCGGTCCTGCGGGATGGTGGCGCCCGCCCGCAGGGGCCGCGGCGAGGGGTGCCGGGGCGGTACGAGGGCCACGTAGCGCTGCCCGAAGACGGTGGTGGGCAGCATCTGGGCGCGGACGTCGGCGGGGATGTCCGCCAGCTTGTCCCGCTTGAGCGCCACCCGCAGCCGGGCACCCCGCCCGTCGGAGCTGATGCCGCGCACCTGGCCGACGACGACACCGCGCAGTTTCACATCCGCGTTGACGTGCATCTCGTTGCCCGCCTGCGAGGTGTGCACGGTGATCTCGGCGTCGTCGGTGAACTGCTTGTCGTAGACGGCGACGGCCAGCCAGATCAGCAGCGCCGGGACGAGCAGGAAGACCACGCCGGCCAGCCTGCGGCGCACCGCGGGGCTCATCCGGCCACCTTCACGGTGGTGGTGGCGCCCCACAGGGCGAGGCTGAGGAAGAAGTCGGTGACGCTGATCAGCACGATCGCGTTCCGCACGGACCGGCCCACGGCGATGCCGACGCCCGCGGGCCCGCCGGTGGCGCGGTAACCGTAGTAGCAGTGGGTGAGGATCACCATGACGGAGAAGATGAAGACCTTCAGGAAGGACAGCAGGACGTCGGTGGGCGACAGGAACAGCCCGAAGTAGTGGTCGTAGGTACCGGCCGACTGGTCGTTGTAGAAGACGGTGATGAACCGGGACGACAGATAGGAGCTGAGCAGCCCGATGCCGTACAGCGGGAGGATGCCGATGACGCCCGCGATGATGCGGGTGGTGACCAGATAGGGCATGGAGCGGATGCCCATGCTGTCGAGGGCGTCGATCTCCTCGTTGATGCGCATGGCACCCAACTGGGCGGTGAAGCCCGCACCGAGGGTGGCCGACAGGGCGAGCCCGGCGACCAAAGGCGCGATCTCGCGGGTGTTGAAGTAGGCGGAGATGAAGCCGGTGAACGCCTCCGTGCCGATCTGGTTGAGCGCGGCGTACCCCTGGAGGCCGACGACGGTGCCGGTGAACAGGGTCATCGCCGTCATCACACCGACGGTGCCGCCGATGACGCCGAGCCCGCCGCTGCCGAACGCCACCTGGGCGAGCAGCCGCAGCACCTCGCGCAGATAGCGCAGCAGCGCCTTGGGCACCCACAGCAGGGCCCGCAGATGGAAGAGGAGCTGGTCGCCGGGTTTGTCCAGCCAGGTGAAGAGGCGGGCGAGGAAGGCCATCGCTCACGCCCCCTTCGGCGGGACGAGCTGGAGGTAGATCCCGGTGAGGACCATGTTCACGAAGAAGAGCAGCAGGAAGGTGATGACGACGGACTGGTTGACGGCGTCGCCGACGCCTTTGGGCCCGCCGCGCGGGTTGAGTCCGCGATAGGCGGCGACGATGCCGGCGATGAAGCCGAAGACGACCGCTTTGATCTCGCTGATGTACAGGTCGGGCAGTTGCGCCAGCGCGGAGAAGCTGGCGAGGTAGGCGCCGGGGGTGCCGTCCTGGAGGACGACGTTGAAGAAGTAGCCGCCCAGGGTGCCGACGACCGAGACCATGCCGTTGAGCAGGACGGCCACGCACACGGTGGCCAGCACCCGGGGCACCACCAGCCGCTGGATCGGGGAGACGCCCATGACCTCCATGGCGTCCAGTTCCTCGCGGATGGTGCGGGAGCCCAGATCGGCGCAGATGGCCGAACCGGCGGCGCCGGAGATCAGCAGGGCGACGATCAGCGGGCTGGCCTGTTGGATGTTGACCAGGACGCTGGCGGCACCGGTGAACGACTGGGCGCTGATCTGGCTGGCCAGCGATCCGACCTGGAGGGCGATGACGGCGCCGAACGGGATCGAGACGAGCGCGGCCGGCAGGATGGTGACGCTGGCGATGAACCAGAACTGCTCGATGAACTCCCGCACCTGGAACGGCCGCCGGAAGGTGGCCCGCACCACGGTCACCGACAGGGCGAAGAGTCTGCCCGGCTCCCGCAGGAAACCGAGCCCGGGCAGGGGGGTCCTGACGGCGGGCGGCTCACCGCTCGCGGGCGGTGCGGCAGGACGGGACGGGCCGGACGGCTCGGGCGGTCTGCCGTCCGGCGGCGGGGGCGGCTGCTCGGTCGCGGTCATGGCCGCTCCTGGGGCGGGCGGGGAGCCGGGGATTCCGCACCGGCCGCCGGCACGCCGGGTTCGGGCCCGGTGCCCGGCGGGCGCCGGGTGGTGCTGACCCGCCGGGGCAGGGGCGTGTGCTGCGGCAGGCTGGCCTCGATGGCGCGGCGGGCCGCGGGCGGCAGCTGGTCGAGCATGCCCAGCACCCGCTCCCTGCGCCGCCGCACCGCCTGCCGCTCGGGCAGCCCGGGGGTGGGCTCCAGTTGGGGGACGACTTCGCGGGGCACGGTCTGCAACGGTCCGGGGGCGCCGTCGTCGGCCTCACGGGCGAGGGTGGCGGCGTCCTTCTCCTCGGACATGCCGATCGGCCCGCTGCGGCTGCCGCTGAGGAACTGGGCGACGACCGGTTCGTCGCTGGTGAGCAGGACCTCCCGCGGCCCGAAGGTGACCAGATGGCGGCGGAAGAGCATGCCCATGTTGTCGGGGACGGTCGCGGCGATGTCGAGGTTGTGGGTGACGATCAGCATCGTCGCGTCGATCTGCGCGTTCAGGTCGATGAGCAGCTGCGAGGTGTAGGCCGTGCGCACCGGGTCGAGTCCGGAGTCCGGCTCGTCGCACAGGATGATCTCGGGGTCGAGGACGAGGGCGCGGGCGAGGCCGGCGCGTTTGCGCATACCGCCGGAGATCTCCCCGGGCAGCTTGTCCTCGTCGCCGGCCAGCCCGACCATCTCCAGCCGCTCCATGACGATGCGGCGGATCTCGGACTCCTTCTTGCGGGTGTGCTCGCGCAGCGGGAAGGCGATGTTGTCGAAGAGGTTCATCGAGCCGAAGAGCGCACCGTCCTGGAACATCAGCCCGAACTTCTTGCGCGCCTCGTACACGTCGCGCTCGCGGCTGCGGACCATGTCGACCCCGTCCACCAGCACGCTGCCGCGTTCCGGTTTCACCAGGCCGATCAGCGATTTGAGGAACACCGTCTTGCCGGTGCCGGACGGCCCCAGCATGACGCTGACCTCTCCCGCCGGCAGGGTGAGCGTGATGTCCTGCCAGATGTTCTTGCGGCCGAAGGATTTGGTCAGCCCCTCGACGACTACCTCGATGCCCATGCCGGCGCCCCCTCCCCCTCGCGCCCGCTCACTCGGGAAGCTCCGGCACCTTGGGCGGGGCGGCGCACCCCAGGTTCGGCCGCATGTTGCAGGGCTGGCTCTGCACCAGCTTCAGGTAGTTGCCCTTGCCGGAGATGCTGGCGGTGAACAGCGGATCCAGGTCCTCACCGCCGGTGCCGCAGCCGGTGAAGGGCGGGATGTCGAGCTGCGCCCGCAGGACGCCGCCCTTGAGCACCTCGTACTCGGGCTGCTTGCCCTTGAGTTCGACGGCGATGGGCCGTTCGGTGCGGCACGCGGGCCCCACGTCGAGGGGTTCCCCGTTGACCTTCACGTCGTGCATGCGCAGCGAGAGGTTCATGTGGACGGTGGTGTAGTTGGGTGAACCGGAACCGCGCTGGACGGCGACGATGGTCATGGGGGACGTCTCGAAGCTGATGCGCGCGGTGACGGGCATGAAGTCGAAGTCGAGGAAGGTGGCCGTGGAGTCCGGCAGGTCGATCTCCCCCAGGTGCCGCGTCTGGTTGTAGCCGGGGCCGACCGCCCACTCCTTCTGCGTGAGCAGATTGACGGTGGTGGCCCCGTCGCGGGGGTCGTTGACGACCATCGCGCCGCCCAGCTTCCGCACGTTGGAGACGCCCACGGCGACAGCGCACCAGTGGACGCCGCCGGTGGGGTTCACCTTGACGGGGATGCCCTCGGGCGGTGCCGGCAGCTTGGAGCGGTCCAGTTCGCCGGTGGGCCGTTCCGTCTCGCACGGTTCGGCGGGCGGCAGTTCGGCGTCGCCGACGTCGATGACGGACTTCTTTTGCCGGGGCCCGTCCTCCTCGTCGTCCGAACCGCCGCCGGACGCGGAGGGCGCGGGCGAGCCCGGGGAACCGGGTGTGGCCGACGGGCTGCCGGGCTCTCCGTCCGGGTCACCGACCGGCACGGTGGCCAGCAGGGCCTCCTCACCGTCCGACGGCCGGCAGCTCACCTGGACGGGGGCCTGCTGCGCGGCGGGCCCGCCGGCCTGGCCGTCCTGGCCGGGCGGCGCCGAGGACGCGGGCCGTGGTGCCAGATCGAGGGTGAGGGCCCCGGCCGTGAAGGCCGCCTTCCCCTCGTGGGCGACGGTCACCGGGGGCGCCGTGCCGCGGTGGGCGAGGGTGAGGCCGCCCGTGGCCGGGATCTGCGTCTCGTCGGCCGCCAGGTCGTCCCAGGCGGCGTCGGCGGCCGTCCCGCCCTGGGCCACCCGTACCGTCAGCCCGGCACGGGAGGTGAGGGACGTGGTGCCCTCGGGGAGCAGCCCGGCCAGCGCCTCCCGGGTGAGAGTGACGTCGAGGCGCAGCTCCTCGATGCGCAGCGGCTCGCCGGGCGTGCCGTGGGCGGGGAACCGGGCAAAGACCGTGGCGTCGAGCTGCCGTGTGCTCTCGCCGGACGCGCAGGTGTAGGCGATGTCGGCCCGCACGGCGTTCTCCCGGGCCTGCGAGCCCGTGCCCGGCAGCACCCCGGCCACCACCGCGAGCACCCCCACGGCGGCGCCCCGCGCGGTGCGCCGGCGGGCTCGGAGGCTGGGTCTCACGCTGCTCCTCGGAAGGTTGCGGGTCCGCCGCACCCGCCCGGTGCGGGCGGGTGCGGCGGGGGTCGGTCGCGGACGGGCCGGTGTCAGTCGGCGGTGATCGTCTGGGCCGGGTCGGTGTCGTAGGCGGCGTTGAAGGTGGCGGAGTCACCGGCGTTGATCAGGCCGAGGCAGTCGGCCTCGGTGGCCTGCAGGTTGCCGCCGTTGACGACGAGCTGGTGGGTGCTGTTGTCGAAGTAGCCGGTCACCGTGGCGTTGCCGCCGCCCGGCCCGGCGAAGGAGGCGGTGCACAGCCCGTCCGCATCCGAGATGCTGGCGGTGATGCCGGAGATCGTGCCGATCACCCGGTTCGGGTTGTTCGGGTCCACGGACTCGGCGTTGATGCTCAGCGGGCTGGAGACGTCGACGCTGAAGCTGATGCCCGCCAGGGAACAGCCGGAGAAGGTCAGGTTGTTGATGCTGCCGAGGCCGGCGCCCGCGTTGCCGGAGCCGGTCTTGAGGGTGCCCGCGGCGGACGACGAGTCGCAGAACAGGTCGGCGTTGGGCACGGAGAGGGTGGGGTTGGCCGCGTCGGCCGAGAACGCCCCGCCGGGGGTCACCGTCCAGGTGACCGCCGAGGTGGCGGAGGCGGAGGCGGCGGAGAAGCCGAGGGCAGCGGTTGCGGCGACGGCCGCCACGGCGGCCCGTCGGGTGAATTTGCGCACGTGACATTCCCTCCACTGGATGTGGGATCCTGAAGAGCTGTACTCCGCACCGGGGCGACTTTCTCAGCACAGCCGCTGCTCATCGCACGAAACGCTGCGCCACGCCAATTTCCGTATGCCCTTTCGAAGGGCTGGCAGGAAAGGACGCTACGCACTGGTAATGCGCCCGTGCAATACCCGGGTGCAAGAAGCGGCCCGGCGTTTTTCCGGGGCTGGATTTTTTGTCATCCATAGAGTGCCGGCCGCGCGCGGAGGGCGGATTCTTCATCATCCGGTGCGCATGGCACCCCCTGCCGGATGACGCGTGGCCGGGCCGGTGGCAGCGTGACCGCCCCGCCCCCACCCCGCGCGTTTCCCAGCTCCGGGGGGCTGCGCGGCGACGCCCGCTGGTCTATGGTCTGCCGTGCACGAGCGCCGATGCCGTACGCACCGCAACAGGTGCCGCCCCCACGCCGTACGGCATCGGGAGTGCGCGTTCCGACGTGAGCCCGCCGGCCGCACCGACAGCGCGACACCGGACTCGTCCCCCACCTTGGCCGGTTGGCTTTTCCTACTGCCCCAGGCCGACAGTGGAGGGTACGTCCATGGCGCAGACAGCAGCAGCGTCCCAGTCCCGCGCGCAGGCACCGGCCCCGCTCCCCCAGGAGCTGGCCTCGATCATGTGGCCGGAACTGCCCGGTGTCGCCGAGGAGATGGTGCAGGAGATCGGGCGGATGGTGCCCGAGTACCGGCCGTTGCTGGAGGGGCCCGACCGTACGGTGCTGCTGCACTGCGTGCGCCAGAACCTCACCACGTTCGTCGAACTGGTCGCGGACCCGTCCGCCGACACCGCGCAGCGGGACGCGCTCTGCCGCAGCCTGGGCAGGCTGGAGGCGCACGAGGGGCGCGGCCTGCGCTGTCTCCAGTCGGCGCTCCGCGTCGCCGCGCGGGTGGGGCTGCGCCGGGCCACGAGCGTGGGCACCCGCTACAACCTCCCGGCGTCGATGATCGTGGCGTTCGCCGACGCCGTGTTCGCCTACGCCGATGTCATCGAGTCGCTGTGCCGCGAGGGCTATGTGGAGGCCAGGGGCGGCGGCGACGAGGCGTGGGAGTCGCAGCGCGGCCGGCTGCTGCGGCTGCTGCTGGCCTCCTCGGCCGAACCGGGGCCGGCCCCCGGGCACGGCCCGCTGCGCGGCCGGCGCACCGCCCAGGCTCCCGGCACGGCGGCGCACCCCACGGTCACGGAGCTGGCCCAGCGGGTGGGCTGGCCCGTCCCGGCCCGGGTCACCCTGGTGGCGCTGCCCGCGGAGACGGAGCGGGGCCGGTTACGCCTGCCCGGCCTCGCCGACGATGTGCTGGCCGACCTGGAGGACCGGCAGCCGCACCTGCTGGTGCCCGGGGAGATCGACGAGGAGCGGGCGGCGATGCTGGAGACCGCCGTGGGCGAGCGGCACGCCGTGATCGGGGTGACGGTGCCGCCCTCGGGGGCGGCCGACTCGCTGCGCTGGGCGCGGCAAACACTGCGGCTGGTCGAGTCGGGGCTGGTCCCGGCGCAGCGGCTGATCCGCTGCGAGGACCATCTGGTGACGCTATGGCTGGCCGGCGACCCGGCACTGGCCGAGCATCTGGCGGCCCGTCAGCTGGCGCCGCTGTCCGGGCTGACGGCCGGACAGCGGGACCGCCTGGTGGACACGCTGCTGACCTGGCTGACGACGCGGGGCACGGCGGCGCAGATGGCCCAGGCCCTGCATCTGCACCCGCAGACGGTGCGCTACCGGATGCGGGCGCTCAAACGCGTGCTGGGTGCCCAACTGGGCGACCCGGACGAGCGGTTCGCGACGGAGCTGGCGTTGCGGGCGCTGCAGTTGCGCCGCCGTACGGCGGTGCGGCTCCCGGCCGGTGCGCATGCGCGGGACCGGGAGCCGGAGTTGCCCAGGGGGCACGAGGGCGGCTGACTCACGAGCCGGCTTCGGCCGGTGGCCGGGCCGCCTTGCCCAGGGTGAGGGAGAGGGTGTTGCCGTCGCCGGGCACCATGCTGTTGATGACCGGGGTGGCCAGGAGGCAGTGCTCGAACTTGGGGATGGTGTAGGTCCCGCTGAGTGTGCCGCCGGTGAAGACGTTGAACCCGGGCTCGGACTTGAGGCCGATGACGGCGGGTGTCCTGGTCTTGCAGTTCGGGCCGACCGGGGTGGGGATGCCGGCGACCTTGAGGTTCTTCAGCCGCAGCGTCAGGTGCGAGGTGGTGCTGACGGCGCCGGTCTTCAGGTCGAGGGTGCCGGTGGTCGGCTCTTCCTCGATGAACTCGGTGGTCACCGAGATGGGGATGCCGAGGGCCTTGAAGGAGCCGGGCGCGTCGGGGAGCTGGGTCTCGGCGGTCAGTTCGCCCGTGGTCAGGTTCGTGGAGGTCTTCAGCGTGCCGGGGCCCAGGGCCAGGTCGCTGCCGGTGCCGGTGAGATGGGTGGTGCCGTTGAGGGGGTAGTCGAGCCGGACGGGCGCGGCGGCGGAGCCGGACGAGGAGTCGGCTTGCGCGGTGCCGACGGCGAGGAGGGGGATCACGCAGCCGAGCGCGGCGGCGGCGACGCCCGCCCGCCGGGCGGCTCGGCGGCGGTCTTCGGGGAACGCGGACAGCGTGCGTCTCATGGCAGCTCCTGGGATGTGGGCGGAACGCACTTACGCGCATGAGCGGACCCCGCAGCCGGCTCGGGGCACGGTCACGGGGTCCTGGCCGCGTGGGGCGGCCTGGGGATACGACTCGCGAGCCATGACGCCGACGGAAAGGCGGCGCCCCGGTGGAACCGAACGCTACGAGCGGGTAACCGGTCGCGCAACCAGCCGTTTCCCGTTTTCTCGGCGCGTGCCGGAACGGGCCCGGTTTCTTGTCTGTTACCGCGCATCGCGGCGGTCGTTCTTCATCGGCGGCTGAGTACGCGGGGCACTGCGGCCCCAGCGCGCCGGGTGCCGCCGCCCGGAAGCGCGGGGGTGTTCCGGCGGCACCGAAGCGGCCCCGGTGCGGCTGCGGCCGGTGGTGTCCGGGGCATTGATTTCTGCTTACGCATCAGTAAGTTGGCACTCCCGCCGGCCCGTTCGGACCCCGCCCGGCGGTCACCCGATCCCGCACCACCCACCCAGGCACCACTTACGCACCCGCGAACAGGAGCCGAAGAGATGGGCGTCAGGAAGGATCTCAGGGCGGCGAAGCGCCGCGGCGACCTCGCCGGCCGCGGCCCGGTCGAGGTGGTCGAGGAAGGCGGCACGGTGCGCGAGGCACGTGCCCGTCCGCTCGTCACGGCCCCCACCACCGGCAGCCTCGCCGACATCCCCTTCACCAACGCCGCCGAGGCGCCCACCACCGTCGTCGTACGGCGCAAGAGGGCCGGCCGGTGGGAGCCGGTGACCGCCGCCGCGTTCGCCGCGCAGGTCACCGCCACCGCGAAGGGACTGGTGGCCGCCGGGCTGGAGCCCGGGGACCGGGTCGCGCTGATGTGCCGCACCCGCTACGAGTGGTGCGTCCTCGACTTCGCGGTCTGGGCCGCCGGCGGAGTGGGCGTCCCCGTCTACCCGACCTCCTCCACCGAGCAGGTCGAGTGGATACTGCGCGACTGCGAGGCGGCCTTCCTGTTCGTGGAGACCGCCGAGCACGCGGCCACCGCCCGGCCCGCGCTCGACGCCCTGGCACGGCGCCCGCAGCTGTGGCACATCGACCCGGGCCCCGGCGGCGGCCGTCCCGCGCTGGAGCGGCTGGCCGAGGAGGGGCGCGGGACACCCGACGAGGAGATCACCCGGCGCCGCGCCGGCCTCGGCCCCGACAGCATCGCCACCCTCTGCTACACCTCCGGCACCACGGGCCGGCCCAAGGGCTGCGTACTCACCCACGGCAACCTCCACGCGGAGGCCGCCAACACGGTCGAGTTGCTGCATCCGGTCTTCCAGGCCGTCACCGGGCAGACCGGCGCGACCCTGCTGTTCCTGCCGCTGGCCCACGTCCTGGGCCGCACCCTCCAGATCGCGTGTCTGTGGGCGCGGATCGAACTCGGGCACTGCCCCAGCATCAAACCGGACGAGCTGCGGCCCGAGTTGCGCTCGTTCCGGCCCACGTTCCTGGTGGGCGTGCCGTACCTGTTCGAGAAGATCCACGAGACGGGCCGGCAGACGGCGGAGCGGATGGGCCGGGCCGCCTCCTTCGACCGCGCCGACCGGGTGGCCGTGCGCTTCGCCGAGGCGCACCTGGCCGCTTTCCTGGGCACCGGCAAAGGCCCCTCGATCGGTACCCGGCTGGCCTGGGGCCTGTACGACCTGCTGGTCTACCGGCGCGTCCGCAAGGAGCTGGGCGGCCGGCTGCGCTACGCCATCAGCGGCGGCTCGCCCCTGGACCGCCGGCTCAATCTGTTCTTCTACGCGGCGGGCATCGTCGTCTACGAGGGGTACGGGCTCACCGAGACCTCCGCCGCGGCCACCGTCACCCCGCCGCTCGGCCCGCGCCCCGGCACCGTGGGCCGCCCAGTGCCCGGCACCGCCGTGCGCATCGCCGACGACGGTGAGGTGCTCGTCAAGGGCGACATCGTCTTCGGCGCGTACTGGAACCGGCCCGAGGCCACCGCCGAGGTGCTGCGCGACGGCTGGTTCGCCACCGGCGACCTGGGCCGGCTGGACGCGGACGGATATCTGACGATCGTCGGCCGCAAGAAGGACATCCTCATCACCAGCGGCGGCAAGAACGTCTCCCCCGCCCCGCTGGAGGACCGGCTGCGCAGCCGCTCCCCCGTCGGGCAGTGCATGGTCGTCGGCGACGGCCGCCGCTACGTGGCCGCTCTCGTCACCCTGGATCCGGAAGCGGTCGCCCACTGGCTCGCGGTGCGCGAACTGCCGCCCGACGCCCCGACGGCACGGCTGCGCGAGCACCCGGAACTGGTGGCCGCGGTGCAGCGGGCCGTGGACCACGCCAACGAAGCCGTCTCGCAGGCCGAGGCCATCCGCCGCTTCCGCATCGTCGAGGGCGAGTTCACCGAGGAGAACGGCCTGCTGACCCCGTCCCTCAAAGTGCGGCGCGCCGCGGTGGCCGAGGCGTACGCGCACGAGATCGAGGCGCTCTACGACGAGGAGCGGTGACGGCGGCCGGGCCGGCGCGGGCCCGGTGCCGGGGCCCGGCCCGCTCATTCCGGGAGGGGGGCCGCCGGCGTGGTCGCGGGCAGGCCCAGATGCGCCCGCTGGACCAGCCATGGGCTGGGCCGGTACCGGGGATCGCCGGTCTCGGCCTGGAGGTTGCGCAGCAGGTCCACGATCCGCGCGACCCCCACCCGGTCCGCCCAGGCGAGAGGGCCGTGGGGGTAGCCCAGTCCGAGGGTGACGGCCACGTCGATGTCCTGCGGTGCGGCGATACCGCGTTCGGCGATGCCCGCGGCGACGTTCACGACGGAGGCCAGCAGCCGCTGCGCGACCGAGCCCGCCGTGTCCCGCACCACCGTCACCGCGTGCCCGTCGCGGGCCAGCACGGCGACGGCGTCTCCGACGGCCGTGTCCCGCACGGCCGGTGTGACGGCCAGGACGCGGCGCGGGCTGTCGAGCGAGAGGGGATCGACACCCAGGGTGCGGTCGGCGGGGAGTCCGCCGGCGGCGACGGCCGCGGCCACCGAGGTCCCCCACGTCGGGACCAGGACGAGGGCGTCGTCCCCGGCGTCGGTGCCCTGGCCCGCGCCGGCGAGCGCGGCGAGTTCCTCCCCCAACGCCCGCACCGGCCGCGCCGGGTCACCGCCCTCGATGCGGGGTTCCGGCACCTCCGCGCCCGCCTCGCCGTCGCCGTAGGCGTAGAAGCCCCGCCCCGTCTTACGCCCGTGCAGTCCGGCGGCGACCCGGTTCGCCGTCAGATAGGAGGGGCGCAGCCGGTCGGCGTGGCGGAAGCCGGTCCAGACGGTCTCCATCACGGAGGACGTCACATCGAGGCCGGTCAGATCCATCAGCGTGAAGGGCCCCATGCGCAGGCCGAGGACGTCCCGGGCGATCCGGTCCAGCGCGGCGTGCCCGGCGACGGACTCCTCCAGCAGCGCGAACGCCTCGGTCACCAGCCCCCGACCGGCGTGGTTGACGAGGAAACCGGGCGTGTCCGCGACGGTGACCGCGCGGTGCCCGGAGGAGGCCACCAGCTCCGTCAGCAGTTCGACGACGGACTCGCGGGTCGCCGCGCCCGGCACCACCTCCACGAGTCTCATCAGTGGCACGGGGTTGAAGAAGTGCAGCCCGGCGAGGCGTCCCGGATCCGCGAGCCGCGCGCCGAGCGCCGTGACCGACAGGGACGAGGTGTTGGTGGCGAACACGGTGCCGGCGGGCAGTACCCGCTCCAGCCCGGTGAACAGCTCCGCCTTGACCTCCGGGTCCTCCACCACCGCTTCGACCACCAGATCCGGCGCGGCGCCGGTGCGCGCTTCGAGGGGCGACTCCAGGGCGGACAGCGCGGACCGTGCGCGGTCGGCCTCCGCGCGGCCGAGCCGCCCCTTGGCCACGGCCCGCTCCAGCATGGTGCCGACGAACGTGACGGCGTCGGCCACCGCCTCGGGCCGCGCATCGCTCAGCTCCACCGTGTGCCCGGCCGTGACGGCCCACTGCGCGATACCGCGGCCCATGGTGCCCGCCCCCACAACCCTGATGCGCATGTACGGCTCCTCCTCGCCGGGGCGCGTGCCGGCCGATCCTGACCGCCGGCCGCGGCATTGATCCGATTCGGCTACCAAATTAGGGTCTTCCCGGGACGGACAACAGATCGGTTCGGGGAGCCCCCGGAGAGTGAGCCCACCGTGGAGCTGCGCCACCTCGCCGCGTTCGTCGCCGTGCCGAGGAACCCCACTCCGGGCGGGCCGCCGAGCGGATCGGGCCGGTACGGCCGCCGCACAGCCGGCGGATCCGCCGACCGGAACGGGAGCCGGGGGGCCGCCTCTTCACACGCGGTACGCGCCCGGTGCGGCCGGCCGGCGCGGGTGAGGCGTTCCCGGGACCGGTGCCGCGCGGCCCCGGCCGGTCTTCGGGCCGCGACGAGGGTGGCCGGGGCCGCGGGCAGCCGGCCGGGTGGGCGTCGGTCGCACGGGCGCTGCCCGTCACGCCGTACCGTTCCGGCTCGGCCGCGCGGTGGGTACAGCGCGCCCAGGGGGCCGAGCCGGTGACGCGGGGTCAGGCGTACGCGAGGCCGGCCCTGATGCGGGTCGGGGGCAGCCCGCCGGGCCTCGGCTGCGTCCGGCTGCGGGCCGGCATGCCCGGGGTGGCTGGCCGGGCGACCGCCGAGGAGGAACCGGTCAGCGCGCCGGCCTGCCACCGTCCGCCGCCACTGCGTCCCTGCGGACCGGAGTGGCCGGCCTGGCGGACGGGCCATGCGTCACCGCCCTCCCCGCGAACGCCGGTTGCGGCCCGCGCGGGGCGGCCTTCCGCACCCGCGAGCGCGCCCGGCCCCTCCCGCGTCTCGTCCACCAGGCGCCCGGCCCGTACACGATCCTCGCGCCCGGGGCCGTGCATTCCGGCACCACCCTCATCTCCCGCACCCACGTCCGGCGGACCGGGCCGGCCCATCGCCCGCCCACCGGCCCGCCCGCGGTGCTGCGGGCGCTGCCGGCCCCACCGTCGGGCCGCCCAGACCGGTACCGCCCCACCGGCCGAGGCACCGGCCCGCCCCCTCCCGACCCGGAAAGGACACACGATGTCCGACGTAGTCATCTGCGAACCCCTGCGCACCCCCATCGGCCGGTTCGGCGGCGCCCTCGCCGGACAGCGGCCCGAGCAGCTGGCCGCGCTGGTGATCTCCGAGATCGTCACCCGGACCGGCATCGACCCCGCACAGGTGGACGAGGTGATCCTGGGCCAGGCCTACCCCAGCGCGGAGGCGCCCGCGCTCGGCCGGGTCGCCGCACTGGATGCGGGCCTGCCCCCCTCGGTGACCGGCGTCCAGGTGGACCGGCGCTGCGGCTCGGGCCTCCAGGCGGTGCTGGACGCGGCGATGCAGATACGGGCCGGGTTCAGCGAGGTCGTCATCGCGGGCGGCGCCGAGGTGATGAGCGCGGCGCCCTACTACACGCACGAGGGCCGCTGGGGCGTCAAGGGCCCGGCTCTGACGCTGCACGACTCCCTGGCGCGGGGCCGCGTCACGGCGGGCGGCGTCCACCATCCGGTGCCCGGCGGGATGATCGAGACGGCCGAGAACCTGCGCCGGGAGTTCTCCGTCGGCCGGGAGGAGCAGGACGCCCTCGCCCTCCGCTCCCAGCAGCGTGCCGGACGGGCGCTGGCGCAGGGGCTGTTCGCGGCGGAGACGGTGCCGGTGACCGTGCGGACCCGCAAGGGGGAGAGCGTCGTCGCCGCCGACGAGCACCCGCGGCCCGACACCACGGCCGAGAAGCTGGCGGCGCTGCGTCCGGTGCGGCTCGCCCAGGATCCGGAGGCGACCGTGACGGCCGGCAACGCCAGCGGCCAGAACGACGCCGCTGCGGCCTGTCTGGTGACCACCGCCGGGACCGCCGAGCGGCTGGGGCTGCGGCCCGTGGTGCGCCTGGTGTCGTTCGCCCGTGCCGGGGTGCCGGCCGCCACGATGGGGCTGGGCCCGGTCGGCGCCACCCGTGACGCGCTGGCCAAGGCCGGGCTCCGGCTGGCCGACCTGGACCTGATCGAGCTGAACGAGGCGTTCGCCGCGCAGGTGCTGGCCTGCACCCGGGCGCTCGGTCTGACCGAGCGGGACCACGAGCAGCGGATCAACGTCAACGGTTCCGGCATCTCGCTGGGTCACCCGGTGGGGGCCACGGGCGCCCGCATCCTGGTGACGCTCGCGCACACGATGCGGCGTACCGGCGCGCGCTTCGGTCTGGAGACCATGTGCATCGGCGGCGGACAGGGCCTGGCCGCGGTCTTCGAACGCCTCCCCGACGCCGGCTGACCGGGCCGGGGCCCGCTCGCCGCCGGGGCCGGCCCGCACCACGCGGGGCGTTCCGCCGGCGGCCCGGCCGTGCGGCACCCCGCCGGAGCTTTCGAAAATCTCTTCCCGTCCGCTCGCCCCGCCGGGTACGTTCTGCTCTGCCCGCCGCGGGGTCCCAGGACTCCCCCGCGTTGCGGTTTCGTGCAGTTCCCCGCTCAGAGAGGGTTCCGGCAATGGCGTGTCGTATCAGTGAGCTCGTGCTCGGTTGCCGCGACCCCGAGCTGCTGGCGCGGTTCTGGTGCGAGGTCCTCGACTTCGTGGTGCTCGACCGCGAGGAGGACGGCACCCTGGAGATCGGGCCGCGCGAAGGGTTCGGCGGCCCGCAGCCGACCCTCATCCTCGGCCGCAGGGAGGAGCCGGAGCCGGGGAAGCCCCGGTTGCACATCGACGTCAACGCCACCGACCGCGACCAGGACGCCGAGCTGGAGCGCCTGTTGAAGCTCGGCGCGCGCCGGGCCGACATCGGCCAGACCGGCGAGGAGCAGTGGCACGTCCTCGCCGACCCCGAGGGCAACGAGTTCTGCCTGCTCAAGGCCCGCCTCGACCCGCTGTGAGGACGCCGGCCGAGGGGGCGCACGGCATGACGACGGTGGCGGGCGTCGAGGCCCGCGGTGGGCAGCACTGCGAGACGACGGCTCTGGGAGTGCTGCTGCGGCACCAAGGGCTCGATCTGTCCGAGCCGATGCTCTTCGGCCTCGGCTCGGGCCTGTCCTTCGTCTACTGGGACGGCAAGAACATGGGCTTCCCCTTCCTCGGGGGACGCGTCAGACCGTTCGAGCTGACGAGGAACCTGGCCGCGAACCTCGGCCTGGAACTCCGGGTCCAGGAGACCACCTCCGCGCGCAAGGCGTGGCAGAACGTGGTGACCGACATCGAGGCAGGCCGTCCCGTCGGGCTCCAGCTCGACAGCCACCATCTGGACTACTTCTCCCCGAAGGTGCACTTCGGCGGCCATGTCGTCGCCCTGTACGGCTACGACGAGCACAACGCCCTGCTGGTCGACACCGAGCAGCAGGGCGGAGCCGTGTCCACCGGCCTGGCCGCCCTCGCCGCAGCCCGGGCGGCGCGCGGCCCGATGACCGCCAGGCACCGCTCCTTCACCCTCACCGCTGAGCAGCCGCTGCCCGACGTGCGGGAGCGGATCGTGCCGGCCGTCACCGCCTGCGCGCACGCCTTCCTCGATCCGCCCATCGCCAACCTCGGCCACCGGGGCATCGAGAAGGCGGGCAAGCTGGTGCGCACCTGGCTGCGGCGCACCGGCACCCCGCAGCGGGACCTGCCGCGGGCCGCCTTGCTGATGGAGCAGGCGGGCACCGGAGGTGCGCTGTTCCGCAACCTCTACCGGGACTTCCTCGCCGAATGCGGCCGGCTCCTCGACAGCGGCCATCTGCGCACCGGACACCGGCTGTACGCCGAGGCGGCCACCATGTGGTCCCAGGCCGCCGCACTGATCGCGCAGGCCGGCACAACGGGCGACGAGCGGTGCCTCGCCCGGGCAGGCGCCCTCTTCCACGCTCTCGCACGCGTGGAGCGCGGAGCCATGCAGGCGCTCAGCCGTCTGGGAAGTGACGCCCCGGGCACGCTTGCGCCCTGACATCCGGGGTACCCGGGCCATCGTCGCCCGGCCCGCCGGCCGGCTCGCCCGGCGCAGGCACGAGGCCCGGACCGGCTGCGGACCACCGCGATTCGCGCAGGCCGGACACCGGACGGTGCTGCCCTCACCGGCCTCTGGTCCGAACCGGGGGGCGGGTTCGGAGGGGCGGAGGGCGCTGGGGACGGAACGCCCTCCTAGCCGCGCAGGAAGCGCCGCACCGTGGGCGCGGGCTCCTCCTCGGGCAGTTCCTCGGCGATCGTGCGCAGCATCTCCCGGGTCTCGTCCGGCGGCATCGAGCGGGTCACCAGGCGGTCGGTCACGCGGCGGTACGCCTCGATGTCGGTCTCGTCCTCCAGGTAGCAGGCCGAGTCCAGCTGCTCCAGGTAGACGACGTCGGACAGTTCGCTCTCGGGCAGCCGCAGCAGTGTGACGGGGCCGCCCGCCGCCGCGTGGCCGCCCGCGCTGAACGGCATGATCTGAATGGTGACCTGCGGCAGTTCACTCAGTGCGATCAAATGGCGCAGCTGGGCACGCATCGTGGCCGCCCCGCCGACCGGGCGCCGGAGCGCGGCCTCGTCGATGACGGCCCACAGGTGCGGGGAGCGGGGACCGAAGAGGATCTGCTGGCGCCGCATGCGCAGCTCCACGCGCCGCTGGATGCCCGCCTCCGGCTCTTCCTCGTGCGCCAGTTCGATGACGGCTCGCGCGTACTCCCGCGTCTGGAGGAGACCGGGCACGAACTGCACCTCGTAGGTCCGGATCACGCTGGCCGCCTGCTCCAGGCCGAGGTAGTTGTGCAGCCAGCCGGGCACCACGCCCTGGAAGGCGTGCCACCAGCCGGGCCTGTCGGCCTGCTGCGCCAGGGCCGTGAGGACGGCGCGCTCGCTCTCGTCGGTGACGCCGTAGATGGTCAGCAGGTCCGCGACGTCCCTCAGCGCGCAGCCGGTCCGGCCCTGCTCGACGTCCTCGATGTGCCGGGGAGAGACCCGGATGGCCTCGGCGGCCTCCCTGGGCGATATGTACTGCGCCTCGCGCAGCCTCCGCAACCGGATGCCCAGCACTCTTCTGGGTACGGCCGGCGACATGCCGGTGCCTTCCCTCTCGCCGTGCCGCACGGCGTCTCTGGCGGCGGCCTCGCCGCCAGTGACGTCAGTGATGCGCATACCGCTGCTCCCGTACCGTAGCCGCAATGGTCTCGCCACCTTCCAAGGTTCCCTCCCCGCTCCGGCGTGGCCTCACAGGGGGGTACTGCCCAACTAGCCCTGATGTCAGGCACGTCGCGCCGATGCTTCTTGCCCTTGGCACATCCCCGGAATGCCGCTCCGGGCAGTGTGTGGCGACTTGCCCTGATCGCGGAGACGGAGTAAACGCCTCCCTCATGGGAACGACACGGCGGCCTCCGCCGCACGGAACGACGACGACGGCGCACGGGGATGCGGGAGCGGCGGTACACCCGGAAGCCGTACAAGGTCCCGGCGGCGGCCCAGGGCCGGGCCCCGCCGCCGAGCGGGCCGGTGCCGCCGCGGCGCGGCTGGCCGAGGCGGGGGTCGAGGGCGTGGCGCTCACCTGGGTGGACAACGCGGGCCTCACCCGCGTCAAGGCGGTACCGGCCCGGCGCCTCCAAGAGGTGATCCGCACGGGAGTGGGCATGTCCCCGTGCTTCGACGTCTATCTCGTGGACGACTCCATGACGGACAGCCCGCACATCGGCGGCCCCGACGGCGATCTGCGGCTGGTGCCCGACCTGGACCGGCTGACGGTGCTCGCGGCGCAGCCGGGCTGGGCGTGGGCCCCGGTGGACCGCCACGAGCAGGACGGCCGGCCCTACGCGGCCTGCCAGCGGGGATTCGCCCGGCGCATGGCCCGGCGGGCGCTGGACGAGCACGGCATCACCCTGAAGGCCGGCTTCGAGACGGAGTGGGTCGTCGTCCGCGGCCCGGCGCCCGGCCCGGCGGCGGAACCCGCCTACCCGGCCACCGGCCCCGCCTACGGGATGGCCCGGCTGGTGGAGACCTCGGACTATCTGCGCGATGTGCTCGCGGCGCTCACCGCCCAGGGTGTCGAGGTGCTCCAGATCCACCCGGAGTACGCGCCGGGCCAGTTCGAGGTCTCCACCGCGCCGTCCGACCCGGTGGGCGCGGCGGATCTGGCCGTACTGGTGCGCGAGACCGTGCGTGCGGTCTCGCTGCGGCACGGGCTGACCGCCCTGTTCGGACCGGTGGTGGAACCGGACGGGGTGGGCAACGGCGGGCATCTGCACCTGAGCCTGTGGCGCTCGGGCCGCAATCTGTCCTCGGGCGGACCGGGTCCATGCGGGATGACCCGCGAGGCGGAGGCGTTCTGGGCCGGCGTGCTGCACCGGCTGCCCGAACTGCTGGCCCTGGGCGCCCCCTCTCCGGCCAGCCTTCTGCGGCTGCGCCCCTCCCGCTGGGCCGGGGCGCACCAGTGCTGGGGGCTGGAGAACCGTGAGGCGGCACTGCGGTTCGTGGCGGGCGGCGAGCGGATGCCGCAGGCCGCCAATGCGGAGATCAAGTGCGTGGACGCCTCCGCGAACCCGTATCTGCTGGTGGGCGGTGTCATCGCGGCGGGGCTCGCCGGGCTGGCGGACGGTGACGGCGCCCGGCTGCCCGACCCCGTCTCGGGCGACCCGGCACGTACCGGCACCCATATGCGGCTGCCCGGCTCGGCCCAGGAGGTCCTGCGCCGCTTCGAGGAGTCCCGGGTGCTGCGCGCGGCCCTGGGCGAGGAACTGTTCGGCGCGGTCCGCGCGGTGCGCGCGGGGGAGATCGCCCTGTTCGAGGGCGCGAGTGACCACGAGATCGCCGCCGCGACCCGCGGGAGGTACTGAAATGGCAGCGCTCCCGGAGCCGGAGGCCGCCGGGCCGGGGACCGCGACGGTCTTCCCCCGCTTTCCGCCCCTGCTCGACCAGCACTGCCACGGGGTGCTGCGCACCGGTCCCGACCGTGCCACGTTCGAGGGCTGGCTGACCGAGGCCCACATACCGCAGCGGCCCGCGGCCTCCCCGGGCCGGGAGCGGGCGACAACCTCGTTCAGCTACTTCGACACCCAGCTGGGCTTCGCGGTGCGCCGGTGGTGCGCGCCCGTGCTCGGGCTGGAGCCGCACTGTGCGCCGCACACGTACCTGGAGCGCCGGGCCGCGCTGGGCACCGCCGAGGTGACCGGCAGGCTGCTGCGGGCCGCGGGCATCTCCACCTACCTGGTGGACACCGGGGTGCCCGGCCCGCTGCTGACTCCCGGGGAGCTGGCCGAGACCGCCGGTGCGGAGGCCCATGAGATCGTCCGCCTCGAACGGCTGGCCGAGCGCGCGGCGGACGCGGCCCGTGACGCGTCCTCGTTCCTGGCGGAGGTGTCGGACGCGGTGGGCGAGTCGGCCCGTACGGCCCGCGGTTTCAAGTCGGTGGCCGCCTACCGGTGCGGGCTGGACTTCGACCCGGTGCCGCCGGGTGCCGCCGAGATCCACGCCGCCGCCGACCGCTGGCTGGAGACGCGGGCGCCGGGCGGCAGGCTGACCGACCCGGTGCTCGTGCGGCATCTGCTGTGGTCCGCGGTGCGCACCGGGCTCCCCCTCCAGCTCCACACCGGGTTCGGGGACCCGGATCTGCGGCTGGACCGCTGCGACCCGCTGCTGCTGACCGAGTTCATCCGGGCGGTCTCCCCCTACGGCACCCCGCTGGTGCTGCTGCACTGCTATCCGTACCACCGGGGCGCCGGCTATCTGGCCGCGGTCTTCCCGCACGTGTACGCGGATTTCGGGCTCACGCTTGGCCATACGGGTGCCCGCGCCCGCGCCGTGCTGGCCGAATTGCTGGAGCTGACGCCGTTCGGGAAGCTGCTCTTCTCCACCGACGCCTACGGCATCCCCGAGCTGTACCTGGTCGGCGCCCAGCTCTTCCGGCAGGCGATGACGGAGCTGACCGGCGCGTGGGTGGAGCGGGGCGAGTGGTCGCACAAGGATGCGCGGCGGGTGACCGGGCTGGTGGCGGGCGGCACGGCACGCCGGCTGTACGGGCTCTGACGGGGCGCGCGGCGGAGGGGGCGGTGCCGGAACACGGGGCACGCCCCCTCGGCCGCCCATGGCGGGCGAGGGGGCGTGCGTGCGGGGTGCGCCTCAGCCGATGTTGACGTCGACGCAGGCGTAGAACGCGTTGGCCGTGTCGGCCACGTTCCAGCGCGCCAGCACCGTCTGGCGGCCGGAGAAGTTCTTGAAGTCGACCTGGTGGGAGAGGTGGTTGGGCGGCTGCTGCCCGCCCTGGTCGAACTCGGCGATCTTCTGGCCGTCGATGAAGTATTCCCAGGTGGTGGTGCGGTGCGGGGCCGTCAGGGTCCAGCTGAAGGTGGCCGTCTTGCCGACGTTGGCCACGTTCCAGCCGCGGTTGGCGTCCCGCAGCTCGGCCCACTCGTCGTGGCCGCCCGCGCAGTCCTTGAGGCCCTTGGGTCCTTCCACGCTCTGCGGCTCGTACTTGATGGAGCCGCATTCGACGACGCCTGCGGCACACTGCGCCTGGCGGCTGGCCGGGTCGCTGATGTAGCCGTGGGCGCTCGCGGGGGACACGGAGAGGCCGAGGACGAACAGCGGGGAGAGTCCGGCGCCGATGACTGCGGCCAGCTTCCTTTTCTTGTGCATGTCAACTCCTCCGGCGGCGAGGCCGGGGCGGGCAGGCCGCACCGGCCTCGGTGGGGGGTCATCCGATTGGTCTAGACTTTATCTGTTGTCCATCCACGGTCAAGACATCGCGCAGCACGGAAACCGTCCCGCCTCACTCGCCCCGGGTCAGCACCAACACCGCGAGGTCGTCCTGCCGCTGACCGCCCGTCCACTCGGTCACCGCCTTCACCAGGGCATCCGCCAGTTCGTCCGCGCCCCGCAGGCCCCGGCCCGCCAGCCCCCGCTGGACGTCGAAGAAAACACCCTCCTCGTTGCGGGCCTCGGTGACCCCGTCGGTCACCAGCACCAGCGAGTCCTGTGGCGCGAACGGGAACGTCTCCTCGACCGGGGCGCCGTGCGAGGGTCCCAGCCCGGTCGAGAGCGGCAGATCGGGATGGGTCGGCTCCAGACAGAGCACCGCGCCGTCGTGCAGCAGATAGGGCGGCGGATGCCCCCGGTTGAGCACGGTGACCGTCTCCCCGCTCGGCGGGATCTGGACCAGCAGCGCGGTGACGAACCCCTCGATGTCGTCCTCGCTGTTCTTGCGCCGCTCCCCCTCCCGGTTCAGGGCCCGGTCCAGCCGGTCGGCCAGATCGTGCAGGGTCGGCGCGTGCTCGGCCGCCTCCCGGAAGGCGCCGACGGCCACCGAGACGGCGGAGACGGCGCGCAGCCCCTTGCCCCGTACGTCGCCGATGAGCGCGCGGATGCCGAACGGCGTGTCCTGGATGGCGTACAGATCGCCGCCGATCGCGGCCCCCGCCTGCGCCGCGACGTAGCGGTCGGCCACGGACAGCGGCCCGATCCCGTTGGGCGGGGCCGGCAACACCGCGCGCTGCGCGGCCTCCGCCACGGTCAGCGCGACGGCGAGACTGCGCCCCTGCCGGTCGACGAGCCATTTGATCCACAGCCCCACCGCGCTGACGACCAGCACCGCCGCCACGTCCGTGAACAGCGCGGAGTGCACGCGCCCCAGATATCCCGCGGCGCTCGCCGCCGCGACACAGGCGGCGAGCGCGAACAGCACGCTGACCCGGAAGGAGTACACCATGCCCGCCACCATCGAGGTGCAGGCCAGCAGTGGCAGCCCGTAGTAGGGCTCGGGCGCGAACACGTCCGCCGCCACTCCGCCGAGCAGCAGCAGTGGCGGCGCCGCGTACGGCACTCTCACCAGCGCTACCGCGGGGCCGCCCACCCAGCCCTCCTGTCTGTCGGTCCTCCACGCAGGGCGTTCGCCCGCGGTAGCGATTCTCCCATTTGCGTACATTTCTGCACGTTCATGGCACCCGCGAGCCGTCCGGGCGGCCCCGCGGGCGGACTCCGCGGACGGCGGCTCAGGCGGAGGAGGCGAGCAGCGGGCGCAGGTGCTCCCACGCCCAGGAGGCCAGCGTGGTGGGGGTGGTGGTCAGCACGGAGCGGGGGTCCTCGACCGGGTGGCCTTCCCGCATCCAGACGGACATGCCCACCACGCCCTCGATCTGCTTCTCCCCCAGGCCGGCGGCGCGCAGCCGCTCGCGCACCTCGTCGTCGCCGACGTGTTCGGCCCGCACCGGGCGGCCCAGCACCTCGGTGAGGATCCGCGCGACCTCGGTGTAGGTCAGATCCGCAGGGCCGTGCACCCCCTGGGTCTGCCGGCCCGTCCAGTCGGTGGACAGCAGCCGGGCCGCCACCACGTCGCCGATGTCGCGCGGGTCGACCCAGGGCATCGCGTGGTCGAGCGGCAGGGTGGTGCGCAGCACGCCTTCCGTACGCAGCGTCTCCACCTCGAAGAGCAGATTGGTGTGGAAGAACCCGCAGCGCAGATGGAGGACGTGCGCCCCGGTGGCGTCCAGCATCTCCTCCGTACGGCCGAGCCCGTCGATCTCCCCGGCGCCGGACCGCAGCTCCGCGCCGCCGCTGCTGAGGAAGACGGTGCGGGCGATGCCGTTCTCGCGCACGGCGCGGGCCGCGTGGGCACCCATGCGGGCGTAGCCCTCGACCGGGTCCTCCGCGTCGGTGGGCGGGTTCACCCAGAACAGCGCGTCGGCACCAGCGGTCGCCCGGACCACGGCGTCGCCGTCGCCCTGGTCGCAGCGCACCACATCGACGCGCTCGCGCACCGCCGCGGGAAGCCTGGCCGGGTCCCGGGCCAGCAGGGTGGGGCGCACCCCCGCCTGGAGGAGCAGGGGGACGACGCGCGAGCCGACATGACCTGTGGGGGTGGTGATCACCATCTTCATGGTGCTCAAGCCAAGTGGATTCCGGCGCGGACCGCGACCGCTTTGCCGGGCCCGCCCCCACCCGCCCCGGCACCGGCACCGCACTACCCCCGACAAGGGGTAGCGCACCGCCCCTTACCACCGGTAGATGTGACGCACGACATACGACGGACCACCGTGGAGGCCGCCCGTGCCCGCATCCGCTCCGCACAGTGCCGCCGACGCCCGTGACCGGGCCCGCACGCCCCGCCCCGTTCCCCGGCACAGCTACGCCTCGGGCCCCTCGGACACCCCCCTGCTGGGCGACACCATCGGGGAGAACCTGGACCGGGCCGTCGCGGCACACGGTGAGCGGGACGCCCTCGTCGACGTGAGCAGCGGACGGCGCTGGACCTACCGCCGGTTCGCCGCCGATGTCGAAGCGGTCGCCGCGGGCCTCCACGACCTGGGCGTCCGCAAGGGGGACCGGGTGGGCGTCTGGGCGCCCAACTGCCCGGAGTGGACGCTGACGCAGTACGCGACGGCCAAGCTGGGCGCGATCCTCGTCACCGTCAACCCCGCCTACCGCGTGCACGAACTGGAGTACGTACTGCGGCAGGCGGGGGTGCGCACCCTGGTCGCCGCCCGCAACCACAAGAGCTCCGACTACACGGCGATGATCCGCCAGGTGCGCCCCGCCTGCCCCGAGCTGACCGATGTGGTGCTCATCGGCGGTGAAGAGGCCGCGGACACCGGCGAGGCGGAGGAGGACTGGGAGGACCTGCTCGCGCGCGGGCGCCGTCGCGACGCCGCGGAGATCCGCCGGCTGCTGGACGGCATCGCCGGCACCCTCTCGGCCGACGACCCCATCAACATCCAGTACACCTCCGGCACCACCGGCTTCCCCAAGGGCGCCACCCTCTCGCACCACAACATCCTCAACAACGGCTTCTTCGTCGGGGAGTTGTGCGGCTACACCGAGCAGGACCGCATCTGCCTGCCGGTGCCCTTCTACCACTGCTTCGGCATGGTGATGGGCAACCTGGCGGCCACCAGCCACGGCGCCTGCACGGTGATCCCCTCCCCCGGCTTCGACCCGCGGGCGGCCCTGCACGCGGTGCAGCAGGAACGCTGCACCTCGCTGTACGGGGTGCCCACCATGTTCATCGCCGAGCTGGCCGAACCCGACTTCGCCGCCTTCGACCTGGGCAGCCTGCGCACCGGCATCATGGCCGGCTCGCCCTGCCCGGTCGAGGTGATGAAACAGGTCATCGACCGGATGGGCATGACCGAGGTGTCCATCTGCTACGGCATGACCGAGACCTCACCCGTCTCCACCCAGACCCGCGCCGACGACTCGCTGGAGCGGCGGGTGTCCACCGTGGGCCGGGTCGGGCCGCACCTGGAGGTGAAGGTCGTCGACCCGCGGACGGGCCGCTGCCTGCCGCGCGGCGAACCCGGCGAACTGTGCACCCGCGGCTACTCGGTGATGCTCGGCTACTGGGAACAGCCCGAGGCCACCGCCCGGGTCGTCGACGCCGCGCGCTGGATGCACACGGGCGACCTCGCGGTGATGGACGAGGACGGCTACATCAGCGTCACCGGCCGGATCAAGGACATGGTCATCCGCGGCGGGGAGAACATCTACCCGCGGGAGATCGAGGAGTTCCTGTACACCCACCCGGACGTCCTCGACGCCCAGATCGTCGGTGTGCCCGACGAACGCTACGGTGAGGAGCTGATGGCCTGGATACGGATGCGGGACGGCGCGGAGCCGCTGACGGCCGAAAGCGTGCGCGAGTTCTGCACCGGCCGGCTCGCCCATTACAAAATCCCCCGTTACGTCCACGTCGTCGACGCGTTTCCCATGACCGTGACCGGCAAGATACGCAAGGTCGAGATGCGGCGAAGGTCCCTCGAACTGCTGGGCCTCACGCAGCCCGGCCAGGAGAAGGACCCGCACCCGCCGGCCGGCCCCGCAGGCCGGACCGACTGACCATTCGTCGCAGGGAGGAGTCGAGGTTGCCGACCCCCGACCGTTTCCCGCCCCTCTCCTGGGGCGGTCCCCCGCCGTCCGGCCGGCATCCGCTGCGCCCGGACGACGGGGACGCCTTCCGCCAGGCACTGCGCATCGCCCGGCAACGCACGGGAGTGCGCTGCGTGTTCGGGGGCGAGATCGGTGACGGCGCGCTCCGGCTGACCGAGTTCGTCGGGACGCTGACGGACTCGATGCGCGGCCTGCGCGTCGTACCCGGCCGCGGGCTGGGCGGCTATGTGATCGCCCGGCAACGCCCCTACGCGGTCAACGACTACGTCCCCGCAACGACGATCACCCACGACTACGACAGCCCGGTCCGCCGGGAGGGCATCCGCGCCATCGTCGCCGTCCCGGTCACCGTGCAGGGCGGGGTGCGGGGCGTGCTGTACGCCGCATCCCGCGACACCGCGCCGCTGGGCGACCGGACGACCGCCGCGCTGGTGGACACCGCCCGGCGGCTGGCCGGCGAGATCGCCGTACGAGACGAGGTGGACCGGCGGGTACGGCTGCTGGAGCGGGCCGGTTCCGCCCCGCCACCCCCCTCGCCCCGGCTGGACGCGCTGCGCGACCTGCACGCCGAACTGCGCGGCATCGCCCACGAGATCGAGGACACCGAGCTGCGCGACCGGCTCCGCCAGGCGTGCGACCGCTTCCTGGCGACCGGCGCGGCCGACGGCACCGAGGACGCCGAGGACAGCGACGACCCGGCGGCCGACCGCCCCCGGCTCACACCCCGCGAACTCGACGTCCTCTCCTACGTGGCCCTGGGCTGCACCAACGCCGAGACGGCCCGGCATCTGAGTCTGGTACCCGAGACGGTCAAGGCGTATCTGCGCAGCGCCACCCGAAAACTGGGGGTCCACAGCCGTCACCACGCGGTCGCCGCGGCCCGCAGGTGGGGCCTGCTGCCCTGATGTCCCACGGGCGGGCCCCCCTGCGGGCCCGCCGCCGCGGCAGGCGGTGCCACCCCTTCGCGGACACGGCCGTGACACCCGCCCGGAGCGGAGCGGAAATCGATTCCGCCCCGTGCCCGAGGTACGCACCGGCCGTGCACCCACACGCCTGTGAAACCCTTTTCAGGGCAACTACAGTGCGACGTCCAGGGGGTCGACGCAGGCGGCGCGGCGCCGTCCGCCGGCAGCACGGCGGGCCCGCACCGCACCGCCGGAAGCGAGGAGACGGTGGCAACCATCAGCGATGTGGCGCGCGCCGCGGGGGTCTCCCCCGCGACCGTCTCCCGCGTCCTCAACGGCGGACGGGTCACCCCGGAACGTGCCCGGCGCGTCAGGGAGGCCGCCGCCGCGCTGGGCTTCTCCCCCAACCGTGTCGCCCGTTCGCTGCGCACCCGGCGCTCCAGCGCCATCGCCCTGCTCGTCCCCGACATCGCCAACCCCTTCTTCACCGCGCTCGCCCGGGGCGTCGAGGACACGGCGCAGCGCACCGGCCTGTCCGTGGTGCTGTGCAACACCGACGAGGACGTCGCCAAGGAACGCCGCTACCTCCAGGTGGCCGTCGCCGAGCACATGGCAGGCGTGCTGGTCGCCGCCGCCTCCCGCACCCGCACCGACCTGACGGAACCGGCCGCGCGCGGCATACCCGTCGTCGCCGTGGACCGGCGCCCGCGCACGGCCGAGGTGGACGCGGTGACGGTCGACAACCGGCACGGCGCCCAGGAGGCCACCGCCCACCTGGTCGCCCGGGGCTACCGGCGCATAGCCTGCCTCACCGGCCCGGCGGGCGTCTCCACGGCCGAGGACCGCCTCGCCGGCCACCGTGCCGCGCTGCTGGAGGCCGGTGTTCGCGAGGAACACGTCCGCACCTACACCCGCCGCGCGGTCCCGCGCGTCGAGGGCGGCTACGCGGCGATGCGGGAACTGCTCGCGCTCGACGAGCCGCCCGACGCGGTGTTCGCCGCCCACAACCTGATGACCGTCGGCGCACTGCGGGCCCTGCGCGAGGCGGGCGCCGAGCCGCCCGGCTGCGGCGTCCTCTCCTTCGGCGACATCCCCTTCGCCTCGCTGGTCCACCCCTCGTTGAGCACGGTCCGGCTGCCCGCCTACGAACTGGGCGAGGCCGCCGCGGCCCTGCTCCAGGAGCGCATCGCCGGGTCGGACATGCCGCTGCGGACCCTGGTGCTGCGCACCACCCTCGAACCGCGCGACAGCACGGCCGGTCCCGGCTGACCCCGATCGGCGGATCGACGGACGGCCGGGTCGGTCGTTAAGCCCCACATGATCACTGCACGACGACACCCCGAGCAGGAACCGGCGGCACGGCGGCCCTTCGGGCAGGTGAACGCACGATGAGCAAGCGGCAGAAGGGACGCAGGCACCGCAAGGTCAACCGCACGCCCCGCCCGGTCGGCCCCGCCAACCGGGCGACGGCCACCCGGGCGACAGCGGGCCGGCCCACCACCGGCACCGGCCCTGCGCCGACACCCGCCACCGACCACTCCGCCGACCGCCCCGCCACCCCGGCCCCCCGCAGCGCCCCCGCCCCCGCCGCGGACCCGCAGCCGGCGCCCGAGCCGGCCCCGGCGCAGGACAACACAGCAGCGCGGGAGCCGGACCGGGCACCGGACGGCGAACCGCAGCCCGGGCCCTGGGACGAGGCGATCAGTGCTCTCTTCCGCACGCCGGCGCGGGACGGCGGTCTCGGGCAGAGCGCGGCCCGCACCTGGGAACAGGTCCGCCGCAGCGGCGCGGCGGGCACCACGGTCGAGGAACTGGCGGCCGGCGTCGGATACCAGTCCCGCACCATCCTGCGCCACCTCCAAGGTCTGGCCGAGCACGGGATCGTGGAGCAGCACGCCCCCGACCGCTGGCGGCCCGTCCGCCCGGAAGGCGCCGCCGCACCCCGCGTGCCGCAGCACGCGTGACCCGCATCGGGACGGCCCCGGCCACCGTGCCGGGGCCGTCCCGCCGCCCGCCTCGTCGGGTGCCCGGCCGTGCACCCGCCGTCCGTGCGCACAGGGACCGTCCTCTCGGACACGGTGGGAGGGGTCCCAAGGCACCCCGGGCCCTCGGCCGCGCGGACGCCGTACCGGCGGGGAAGACCCCACCGGGCCGGCAGCCGGAGGTGCGCCCGGGGGCAGCGGCATCGTTCCTGCCCGGCGCCTCTCACCGGTATCTGACGACCCGTCGGGCCCGGGGCCGCGGCGGGCCGCCGAACGGCGGACGGCGGGACCGGCAGCGGCGTGGCGGCGCGGGAGCGGGCGGCCACGCCTCTGTAATGGTGCGGGCCCGAGCCCGGTGCTCCACCGCAGGGGAAGTGACCGATGCACGAGACGTCCATCGCGATGGCAGAGGTCTGCCAGGCCGAGGAGCCAACGCGTGAGCGCGACGCGGACGGCACCGGGCCTGTGATGCCGCGGGCGGGCGGGAGCGCCGGTTCCGTCCGGGACATGCCGCTCTTCCCCTTTCCGCCCGCCCGTGCGGACACCGCGGGTGCCGGTCCGGCCGCCGGGGAGGCTCCGGGGCACGCCTTGAGCGCGTCCTGCGGCGGTGCGCGGGTGACGGGGACGTCCCCGGCCGGCCGGCCCGGAGCGCGGCGGCTGCCGTACCGGGCCGACGCGCGGACGGGGGCGGGCATGTGGATCACGCGTCCCGGCCACCGCCCTGCGACCGGACGGGCCCCGGGGGTTCGCGAGGACCCGCGCTCAAGTGCGCGCCCGGGGTGGCGCGTTGTCACTGCTGTTCCCCGGCGGTGTGTTGCCGGCGACGTTCCCGGGCGGCCCGTGCCGGTCGGGCGCACCGGCCGCCCCCGGCAGTCGCTTCCGGAGCCGGTCCCTCGCGGCACGGCGGAGCCCGCTCCCCCGTTCTCCGGCACCGCTGCGCACGCGGCGAAGGCGGCGGAGGCCGTGCCGGCGGCGGTCCTGTGGCGCCGGGCCGCGGCGCCCGCGTCCGGTCCGGTCACCCGGGGCGGGAGGCGGCGGCCGGCCCGATCCGGCGCCTACGTCGGACATCTTCCTCCCGTCCGCGTACGGTCCGGCCGGGCGGTACGGTCCGGCCGGCCACCACACCCGTACCGGTGACGGCGTGGCCGCCGGTATCCGGGGCCGCCGGGAAGGCGTGGCCGCCTCCGGGGAGTGCGCGGGGGACGGTACGCCGCCGGCGGCCGTCGCCGGACCCGTCCGACACGGGCCACCGCCGCGGTGCGCCCCGGACTTGCGCCTCCTCGGCCCGCGGCCGACCCCCCCGTCCGCGGCGCACCCGCCGTTCGGGGCCGGCCGTCGAGCGGCGCCACGCGGCCCGCCCCGGTCCGGGCCGTCCCCGCCGGACATGCCCTGCGGTACCCGGACGGGCCGCGTGCCCGCCCGCCCAGGCGGCCGGCCACGGCCGCCGCCCGCGCCCCACTTGGCGCACCGCGCACCGGGGAACCACCGCTGCGCGCACACCTGCCCCGCAGCTGCTGATGCCGAGCCCTGCGAGACACGAAGAACACTCACCAGGAGGTCGTGGTGCGGATCCTGCTCATCGCGAGCGCCTTCAACAGTCTGACCCAGCGGGTGCAGGCCGAACTGCGGGACGCCCGCCACGTCGTGGCCACCGAGGTGGTGCGCGACGGCGACGAGGTACGGCACGTGGTGGACCGGTACGAGCCCGAACTGGTGGTCGCGCCGATGCTGCGCACCGTCGTGCCCGAGGACGTGTGGTCCCGCTACACCTGCCTCGTCGTACGGCCGGGCCCGCCCGGTGACCGCGGCCCCTCCTCGCTCGACCACGCCGTACGGGAGGGCCGCACCCGCTGGGGCGTGACCGTACTGCAGGCCGGCGCCGAACCGGACGCGGGCGACATCTGGGCCTCGGCCGACTGCGAACTGCCCGGCGGCGTCGCGAAGAGCGACCTGTACCGGGGGGAGATCGCCGACGCGGCGCTCGAAGCCGTCAGGAGCGCCGTCGCCCGGTTCGCCACCGGCGGCTACCGGCCACGCTCCCAGCAGGACCTCGCCCCGGTGGTGCGGCCGGCGGTCCGGCAGAGCGACCGCCGCATCGACTGGCGGTCCGACGACACCCTGACCGTGCTGCGCACCCTGCGGGCCGCCGAGTCACAGCCCGGGGTGCTCGACGAACTGCTGGGTGAACAGTGGTACCTGCACGGCGGCCACCCGGAGGACCAGTTGCACGGCACCCCCGGCGAGATCCTGGCCACCCGCACCGGTGCCGTCTGCCGGGCCACCGTGGACGGCGCTGTGTGGATCCCCCGGCTGCGCCCCCGGCCCGGGCCCGACGGGCGGGCCACCTTCAAGCTGCCCGCCACCCTCGCCCTCGGGAACCGCCTGCCCGACGTCCCCGAACGGCCCGCGCCGCTCGAACTCGCCCCGGAACGCCTCACCTACGCGGAGATCAGTTACCGCGAGCGGAACGGGGTGGGACACGTGCGCTTCTCCTTCCCGGGCGGGGCGATGAGCACCGTCCAGTGCCGGCGGCTGCTGGCCGCCTACCGGTACGCCTGCACCCGGCCGACCCGCGTGGTGGTGCTGGGCGGCGCGCGGGACTTCTTCTCCAACGGCATCCACCTGGGCGTCATGGAGGCCGCCGCCCGGCCGGCGGCCGAGGGCTGGGCCAATGTGCAGGCCCTCGACGACGTGGTGGAGGCGGTGCTGACCACCACCGACCGGCTGGTGGTGGCCGCGCTGGGCGGCAACGCGGCGGCGGGCGGCGTGATGCTGGCCGCCGCCGCCGACGAGGTGTGGTGCAGGGCCGGTACCGTCCTCAACCCGCACTACCGGCTGATGGGCCTGCCCGGCTCTGAGTTTTGGACCTACACCCTGCCGCGCCGGGTCGGGCCGGAGATCACCGAGGCGCTGATGCGGGACGCCGAGCCGATGAGCGCCGCGACCGCACGCCGGATCGGCCTGGTCGACCGGGTGCTGCCGGTGCCGCCGCACCGGTTCGGCGAACAGGTGGCGGAGCTCGCCGCGGCGCTGGCCGAGGACCCGGACACCCATCAGCGGCTGGCCGCGAAGAAGGCCAACCGGGCCCGCGACGAGGCGACCGAACCCCTGGCCTCCTACCGGGACCAGGAACTGGCCGCCATGCACCGGGTCCTCTTCGATCCCGGGGCCCCTCATCACGCGCTGCGGGCCGCGTTCCTCCGCAAGGAGCCGCCGCCCCAGGGCACTCCTCCCATCCTGCGCGGCTGAACCCGGCGGGGGTCCTCCCCCGGCCCCGGGGGGAGGACCCCGCGTTCAGGAACGGGGGGCGGGGCCGAACACGGCGGCGAAGCGGTCCTCGGCCTGCGCGGCAAGCCGGTCGCGACGACGTCTGAGGAGGGCGATGTCCTCGTCGAGCGCGGAGAGCCTGCGGTGCACCACCCTGCGGGCCGGGCAGGGGTCCGTGTTCCCACCGGGGGCCGCCGCACCGGGGACCGCCGCCGGCCCGGTCCGCAGGCGGGCGAGGATCTCGTGGGCGTCCTCCACCGTCAGCCCCGCCTCCAGCAGCCCCCGCACCACACGCAGCCGCCGCAGTTCCGCCTCGTCGTACTCGCGGTGTCCCACCGCGTTGCGCCTGACCCGGAGCAGCCCGCGCTGCTCGTAGTAGCGCAGTGCTCTCGGTGTCACCCCGACGAGGGCCGCCGCGTCCCCGATCCGCATTCTTCCCGCCCTCCCGCGGCCGGCGGCCCACGGCCCCGGCTACAGCTCGACCAGCACCGCTCCGACGTGCCGTCCCTCCAGCAGTTCGGTCAACGCGCGGGGTGCCTGCTCGATTCCCTTCAGCACGGTGTACGGCACGGTCAGGGAGCCGTCGCGCAGACCGGCCGCGAACTCCTTCCGGAAGCGCGGCAGCGCGTCCCGGTGGGCGGATGCGGGCAGGCCCCGCACCGTCACTCCGCGGCTGAGCAGCGCGAAGGTGTCCAGCCGTACCGGTGGCGCGTCGCCGAGCTGGCGGGCGAGGGCACCGACGACGGCGACGCGCGCGCCGGGCCGGGCCAGCCGCAGGGCTGCTTCGAGCTGTTCGCCGCCGACATTGTCGAAGACGGCGTCGACACCGTCGGGGGCTGCCTCGCGCAACTGGTCCTCCACGGGGCCCGCGCCGCGGACGACGGCCGCGTCGTAGCCCAGTTCCTTCACCAGGGCCTCGGCCCTGCGGGGCGAGCCGCAGCTGCCGATGACACGTGCGGCACCGTACCGGCGGGCGAACTGGCCGGCGAGAGAGCCCACGCCCCCGGCGGCCCCGGACACGAACACCGTGTCGCCTTCCCGTACCTGGGCGCCGCGTACGACGCCGAGCCAGGCCGGGAAGCCCTGACCGAGACGGGCGGCCGGGTCGGGCAGCGCCTGTGGACCCGCGGTGGGCAGACGCTCGGCTTCCCCGGCCTCGACCAGGGCGTACTCGCGCCAGCCGCGGTAGTGGTGGACCAGCTCCCCCACCGCCGGGCCGTCACCCCGGCCCGGGTCGCCGACGGCGACGACCTCGCCGAGGGCGGGGCCCCACAGCGGCTCCCCCACGGCGTACGGCGGCATGGGGAGATCGCCCTGTTCGCCGGCGTCCAGCAGCGTGCGCGTCACGGCGGTGACGCTCATCAGCCGGTTGCGGACCAGGAGTTGGCCGGGGCCGGGCGCGGGCAGCGTCGTCTCGGCGATCTCGAACGTGTCCGGGCCGGGGCCGCCCCGCGGGCGGCGGGCCAGCCGGATCTCATGGTGAGTGACGGGTCGCACGGTGCCTCCTGCACGCTGGCGTCGGCACGGCTCCGGGACGGGACCCGGGCCGCGGTTCGCCGGGACCGTAGCCCTTGACGCGTACGTCAAGGGCAAGCGCCGGAGCGCAGGCGGGGCCGTGCGGCGGCGAGGCGGGACGGGCAGCCGCGGGCGCGGGGTGTGCCCGCGCAGACGAGCGCCCCGCCGGAAACCGGCGGGGCGCTCAGGCGACAACGGGTGTCTCCCGCACGCGGCGGAGGACCGGGCCGGTCCTCCGCCGCACCGGAGACTGCGTCAGTCGTTGACGCACTTGTTGCCGAAGGCCGGGTTCAGAAGCCCGACGATGTTGATGGAGTTGCCGCACAGGTTGATCGGGATGTGCACCGGGACCTGCAGGACGTTGCCGGAGACGATGCCCGGCGAGTTCGCCGCGCCGCCCTGGGCTCCGGCGTCGGCGAACGCGGCACTCGCGCCGCCGAGGACTGTGGTGGCTGCCAGACCGGAGGCGACAACCGCGGTACGGATGCGCATAGCGATCCTCCCTTGTTCTCAGTACCAAGACGCGCACAAGGGTGCACCGCGTACGGAAGCCCGCATTCCGTCGCCACGCCCAACACGGACACACTCACCCGAACGGGGGAGTTTTCGGGGCTCGCGGCCGGACCGGCCACGCGGGGAGAACGCACAACGCGCCACCCGGGTACGGAGATCCGTTCCCCGCGGCCTGTGACGGGCCGCCCCGGGAGCGGGACCCGCCGTGTGCGCCGCCCGGCCCTCACCCGGGTCCGCCGAAGCGGCGACACGGTCCGCCCGTGGCGCCGGGCGGGGGCCGCGTCGCGGAGGAACGGCACCGCTGCCGGGGAGCCGTGCGGTACGCCCGTCCCGTCGCGGCGGCTCCTGCGGGGCGGGTCCCGCCGGCGGTCGTGGGGCCGCCGGGGAGGTGCCGTGCGGGACGCACCGGCGGGGCGGCTCCTGTGCCGGCACCCGCTCCGGGCGGCATACCGTCGGCCGTTCGGGTCGGATATGCCGTGTCCTTCATATATTGGTCTGGGATGCCCGGGGCGGCCGGTGACGATGAACGTGTCCTTGTTCTTCCGTGCTTCCCATGGAGGTTTCCATGCGCATGCGCACCGTCACGCGCTCCCTGGCCATCGGCCTGGCCGCCCTCGGTCTGGCCGCCGCCGGTGCCACCACGGCTTCGGCCTGCGGTGGCCACCACGAGTACAACTCGGTTCACAAGGAGGCCCACAAGAAGTGGACCTCGGTGGACGTCGACGACAACGACACCTTCATCAACGGCTCCCAGATCTTCGCGTTCGGCCCGATGCAGAACGGCTGACCGAGCCCGAACGAAGGCCCGGGGGCCATCGGCGCACACAGCTGACGGGCGGGGGCTCCGTCCGAACCTCCAAGGAGGAACCCCCGCCCGCTGTGCCGCCACGGCCGCACGGCCTGTCCCGCCGCCCGGGACCGCTTCGAGCGGTCCCGGGCGGCGCGCGTATGGCCGCGGCAGCGGCTCATCACCGGCCCGCGGCAGGCTCCGCGCGGGCTCGGGGCGGGGTCACCAGGAGGACTTGGTGACCCCCGGCAGGTACCCGGCGTGCGCCTGCGCGCGGAAGCGCACCCGGGACAGACCGAAGGCCCGCAGGTGGCCGCGCGGCCGGCCGTCCACACTGTCCCGGTTGCGCACACGGGTGGCGCTGGCGTCGCGGGGCTGGCGCCGCAACTCGGCCTGGGCGGCGCGCCGTTCCTCCTCCGAGGATGCGGGACTGCGCAGGATCTCCTTCAGTTCGGCCCGGCGGGCGGCGTACCGGGCGACGACCGCGCGGCGTTGCTCGTTCTTCGCGATCTTGCTCTTCTTCGCCATCAGACCCGTCCTCCCGCGGCGCGGATGCGCGCCACCGCGGCCTCGATGCCGATGACGTCGACGGTCTTGATCCCCTTCGCGCTCAGGGTGAGCCGGACGTGCCGGCCCTCGCTGGGCAGCCAGTAGCGCCTGCGCTGGATGTTCGGGTCGAACCGGCGGGAGCTGCGCCGGTGCGAGTGGGAGACGGTTTTCCCGAAGCGCGGTTGCGCCCCGGTGAGCTGGCAGTGGGCGGACACGGGTGTTACCTACCTCTCGCGGACTCCAGTTGGAAATGATTTCCATTAACAATATAGTGGCCGCCATGGCTCGCAACGACATCCGCCCCCTGATCAAGCTCCGCTCCACGGCGGGCACCGGCTACACCTACGTGACCCGCAAGAACCGGCGGAACGACCCGGACCGGCTCACCCTGCGCAAATACGACCCCCGCGCCCGCCGCCACGTCACCTTCCGCGAAGAGCGCTGAGGCGAGACAGGGAGAAGCACGCCATGAAGCCCGGAATCCACCCCCCGTACGGCCCCGTCGTCTTCCGCGACAAGAGCGCCGGTTTCGCCTTCCTGACCCGCTCGACGCTCAGCAGTGAGCAGACCGTCGAATGGGAGGACGGCAACACCTATCCCCTGGTCGACGTGGAGATCTCCTCCCACAGCCACCCCTTCTACACGGGCACGGCCCGCGTCGTGGACAGCGCCGGACGCGTGGAGCGGTTCGAGCGGCGCTACGGCAGGGACGGAGGACGCCGATGACGGACGCCGATCCGTCGCTGCCGCTCGTCCTGGTGGCGGGGATGCACGCCGAGGCCCGCAGGCGCGTCGTCACCTGGCTGCTGCGCACCGTGCCGGGCAGCATCTCCCTCCACCACGATCTGGGGACCGCCGTACCCGGCACCGTGACCCGCGTCGTACGCGACCGCAGCGGCACGCTCGACGTCGGCCGCGCCCCGCTCGTCAACGACTGCGCCTGCTGCGCGCTGCGCGAGGACCTCGTGCCCGAAGTGGCGCGGCTGGCCGGTTCGGCACGGCTGGCCGTGGTCGAACTGTGGGACTCCGTCGAGCCGAAGGCCATGGCCGAGGTCGTCGCCGCCCACGGCGGGGACGGGATCACGGTGAGCAACGTGATCACCGCGGTCGAACCCGCCCTCGTACTGCCCAGCCTCGCGGGCGGCGACGACCTCAGCGAGGCGGGGCTGGCCGCCGCGCCCACCGACCGGCGCACGGTCGCCGACACCTTCGCCCGGCAACTGGAGTACGCACCGGTCCTCGCCCTCGTCGACGAGCAGGAGGCCGACGACGAGGACCGCGCACTGCTCCGGCAACTCCATCCGACCGCCCGTCACATTCCGCTGGGCGACGCGGAGCTGGCCCGTGCCGTCTTCGCCGGCTTCGACGTGGAGGCGGCAGCCGCGGCACAGCACCCGGCGTGCGCGCTGCTGCCCCAGGAGGCCGACGAAGCGGGCGTGGCCACCCTCGTCTGGCGCGGCGAACGCCCCTTCCACCCCGAACGGCTCTACCAGGCGCTGGAGGACCTGGCCTGTGCGGCGGCGCGCAGCCGGGGCCGGTTCTGGCTGGCCGACCGGCCCGACACCCTGCTGTCCTGGGACGCCGCCGGCGGCGCACTGTGCGTGGAGGAGTCCGGGCCCTGGCTCGCCGCCCTGCCCGACGCCGCCTGGGAACTGATGCCGCCCGTGCGCCGGGCCGCCGCCGCCCTGGACTGGCACCCGGAACACGGCGACCGCGGCCAGCACCTGGTCTTCACCTCGCCCGGACTGGACCGCGAGGGGCTGACCCGGCTGCTGGAGGACTGTCTGCTCACGGACGCCGAGTACGCCGCCGGGCCCGAGGGGTGGAAACGGTTCCCGGCCGCCTTCGACGCCCTGCTGGCGCCCGCCCCCTGACGGCGCGCCACCCACCGCCGGGCTCCCGTCCGGCCCCGACGCAATCACCGAGAACGGAGGATCCATGCCCCGCCGCAGCGCCGACCGCAAGCCGCCCCGGCCCCGGCCCAACCCGCTGGACGCCGCGGGTATCACGTACATCGACTACAAGGACACCGAACTCCTGCGGAAGTTCATCTCCGACCGCGGCAAGATCCGCAGCCGCCGCGTCACCCGTGTCACCGCGCAGCAGCAGCGCCGGCTGGCGGCGGCCATCAAGAACGCCCGCGAGATGGCCCTGCTGCCCTACGCCGGCCGCTGACCCTGGCCGGGCCCCCGAGGGGCGGGTCCCGGCCGTCCCCGGCGCCGCCCCCGGACGTGCTGCGCGACGGCGGCCCCGCGAACGCTTGGCGATCGCGGTGGCGTACCGGGGGGGCTGCGCGGCCGGACGCCGTCACGGCCGTGGTGACGGGCGGCGCCGGCGGGTTCCGTCCGGCAGCGGCTCGCCATCGAGGAGCGCGTCCAGGATGGCCGGGGACGAGCGTCCGCGCTCCAGCGCCCGGGAGCCGGCCTGCGGCGTTCCCGGTGCGCGGCTGGTGGAGCCGCCCCGGTGCCGCGCACGCCCGAAGAGCATCGCGCCGGCGGGCATGCGCTCCCCCGCGGTGGGCCGGCTCTGCTTCAAGGTGCGCCCAACGGCACCGACCCCGGTGACTGGCCGGACGAGCGGATCCGGGACCAGCCGGACGCCCGGCTCGCGGCGCACGGCGCCCCGCGGCTGTGCCGGGGCCGGTGACCGAGAAGTCGGTGCTGCCGCTGCGCGCCGCGGTGAGGGAACCCCTGCGCCACGGCCGGGTCCTGGTCGCCGCGGCCGGGCCGGCGTAGAACTACACGGGAGCACCGCTCGCGGACGCGGGGTAGCGGCCCTCGTGCGGGGTACCGCGTGGCGGGACAGCCCCGCCCCCAGCGGCACGAAGGAGCCGACCATGAGGTACGACGAGTTCCTGGCCCAGGTACGCGAGCGCGGCGAGTACCGCGACCAGCAGGAGGCCGAACAGGTCACCCGGGCGGTGCTGGGCGTGCTCGCCACCCGCATCACCCCCGTCAAGGCGCAGGAGCTGGCCGCCCAGCTGCCCGGCCCGCTGGGGCCGGCCGTCGCCGAGGCCGGGGAGGAGGCGCCGGAGACCTTCGGTGTCTCCCAGTTCTGCGAGCGTGTCGCCGAACAGACCGGGGCCCGTCCCCGGACCGCCGAGTGGGACGCCAGCGCGGTGCTCTCCACGCTGGCCGACGCGGTCTCGGGCGGGGAACTGAACCAGCTGATCAGCCAGTTGCCGAGCGGTTACGCCACGCTCTTCGGCAAGGCGGAACTCAGCCGCTGACGACCTCGGTGTGTGGCCCGCCCGCCGTTGACGGGGGCGGGCCACCGGCCTGTCCGGAGGGAACGCCGGTGTCGGGCCTACGACCGGTAGCGGCGGTGCAGAGTGCCGAGCGCGTGGTCGAGGGCGGCGCGGAGCCGCGGGTCGTCCGGGCCGCCCGTCTCCACGGTGACCGTGACCCGCACATCGCCGGGGGCCGCGTCGGTGACGTAGAGCCTGCCGCGGTGGCCGCCCGGGCCGAGGGTGCGCCAGACGGCGGCGCGGCCGGCCGGGTCCGTGGCCACCCGCACCTCGGCCACCCGGCGTACTCCCCCGACATCGGCAGCCACCCGCAGCCGGGCGTCTCCGTCGGGGACGTCACCGGTCTGCGTGGGTCCGACAGGTTCGGCGCCGGTCACCTCGCTCACATGCTCGGGCAGCCGTGCCGTCTCGCTCAGCCGCGCGAACAGGGCGTCGGGGTCGGCGGTCAGCGTGGTGGTCAGTTCGTAGCGCGCCATCGCGGCTGTGCTCCTCGGCGCTCGACGGCAACTGCCCCCGTCCACCAGCACACCACATCCTCTCCCGGCGGGCGCGGCGGCGGGCGGGAGTCTCAGGCCGTGCGGTCGATGTCGCCGAGGGAGGGCAGCCGCCGCAGCGGAGCGGTGTCCTCGGTCGCGTCGCGGAAGGCCCGCAGCCCTTCGTACAGCACGGAACGGGCCCGCGGTGGCATGGCCGCCAGGGTCGCCGTGAGCGCTTCCTCGCGGCGCAGCCGCAGGTCGCGCAGGTATTTGCGCCCCTGGTGGGTGAGGTGGAGTTCCAGCTCGCGGCGGCTGACGGGGCTGGGCAGGCGTTCCAGGAAGCCGAGCGCCTGGAGGCGGTCGCACAGGCGGCTCACGGAGGAGGGCGCCGAGCCCAGCAGCTCCCCCAGTGTGCGCAGGTTCATCCCCTCGTCACGGTCGAGACAGTAGAGGACCCGCAGCTGGGAGGAGGAGACGGGGGAGGTGGAGACCGCGTCCCGGCCGTGCTCCCACAGGACCTCCAGCAACTCGATGACCTCGCCGGCCGTCCCGGCTGCCTCGTGGGAGGTCGACGTCACGTTCCACTCCACATTTCCGGCACTCTCGCCGCCCGGCATCACGGGGCTTCGTCGTCACCTGCTCGTCGTCAGGGAAGGGGCAGGGGCAGCTTATCGCCCCGGGTGCCCCTTCGACAGACCCGCACCGGCAGCCGCAGGCCAGGTCACGGGCCGTGCGTGTGTCCGGCATCTGTTGTCATTCAGCGAATGTTGCAGTGCGACGATAATGTACTGGTCTGGCCGCAGGGCAAGCAGTGCCCCCTGCCCGGCCGTCGTACGGATGGCAGAGCGAGAAGCAGGAGACGTGGACAGTTTCGCCGTGGTCGAGCGGGCCTTGCGCACCGCCGCCCCGCATGCATTGATGGATGTCGTCGTAAAGGCACTGCGGGAGCGACACGGCGCCCTCGACGCCGAACTGCGCATGGCCGACTACGGTATGCGCACCCTCCAGGTGGTCGAGCCGGTCCCCCTCTCGACCGAACCGCTGCGCATCCACGACAGCCCGCAGGGACGCGCGCTGCGAGCCTTCGAACCGCTCGTACTGCCGGACCGGGAGGCGGACACCGTCACCGTCCACCTGCCGGTGAGCGTACGGGGCGACCGGCTGGGAGTGCTGTCGGTCACCTTTCCGGGGGATGCCGACACCCGGAGCCTGCTGCCGCACCTGGAAGAGCTGTGCCGGGCACTGGGCCACGAGATCACCGTCGCGGAACGCGACACCGACCTGTATCTGCGGGCACGCCGGGCCACCCGGCTCACCCTCGCCGCCGAGATGCAGTGGCAGTTGCTGCCCGGCCGCTCCCTGCGGCGCCGCGAGTTCTCCCTGGGCGCCCATCTGGAACCGGCCTACTCCACCACCGGCGACAACGTCGACTGGTCCGTCTCGGCGGAACATCTGACGATCGCCGTCGCCAACGGGATGGGCGAGGGCGTCGAGGCGGCGCTGCTGACCAATCTGGCGGTCAGCGCCATGCGCAACGCCCGCCGTGCCGGGCTGGGCCTCGCCGACCAGGCCGCCCTCACCGACCAGGCGGTCTACGCGCAGCACCGGGGCCGTGCCCATGTGTCGACAGTGCTGCTCCGGTTCGAGCTGGCCACCGGTGAGGTGGAGGTGGTCGAGGCCGGGTCGCCGCGCATCTGGCTGCGCCGGGAGGGGAAGGTGGAACCGCTCGTCTTCGACGCGCAGTTGCCGCTGGGCATGTTCGAGGACACCCACTACGTCACCGAGCACTTCCGGGTGCGGCCCGGGGACCGGCTGCTGCTGGCCACGGACGGCGTCCACGAGTCGCCGTCCCCGGCCGGCGAACCGTTCGGCGACCAGGCACTGGCCCGCGCGCTGACCGCCAGCAGGCTGCTGCCCTCGGCCCAGGTGCCCCGCGCCGTCTTCCACGCGCTGACCGAACACCGCAGAGGGCGCCCTCTGGAGGAGGACGCCCTCATCGTGTGTGTGGACTGGTACGGCCCCCGCACCCCGTCCCCCGGACCGGCCCGGGGCGGCCGGCCGGCGGGCGGGTGAGGGTCAGCCCCGTACGGGGCCCGCGGCGGCGGGCACCGGCCGGCGGGCGAGACGGAAGTCCTGCCGCACCGGGTGGCCGTCGCGGGCCCGGACCCGGGCGACGGCGGCCAGCCGGTCGGGGCTGGAGGCGATGACGTTGACGAACTCGTCGGGCAGCCCGGCCGCCGCGTACTCGCCGTTGGGGTCCGTGATGGCGCGGACCAGCTCCCGCCCGTGGGTGCCGGTGACGGTGATGGCCACGCCCTGCACCGGCTCGCCGCGCTCGTCGGTGACCCGGCCGGTGAGGGTGGGTGTCTGCTGCCCCAGGCGGTGGGTGCGGGGCGGCACCGCGGTGGGCCGGGGCAGCTCGAAGGACGGGTCCTCGACGGGCGGCTCCTCGGCCGCCGGGACCGCCTGCGGCTCCTCGCCGCTCGCCTCGGCCTCCGCCTCCTTGCGGGCCGCGCGCCGCTCCTTCCAGGCGCCGAGCGCGATGAGAGCCGCACCGGCGACCACCCAGGCGCACAGCACGAGCGCGTGCCGCCACACGTCCTTGCCGTCGAAGTAGAAGATTCCGCGCAGCGCTTCGATCAGGTTGCCCATCGGCATGATCGGGTGCAGCGCCCGGAAGAAGCCGGGCACCATCTGGACGGGTATCGCACCGCCGCTGGACGGCATGCTCAGCAGGACGAACAGTCCCATGGCCACACCGGGGAAGAACTGCTTGAAGAATGGCACGAGCCCGAAGGAGGTCTGCGCGACGGCCTGGGTCATCAGGAAGATGAGCGGGATCGCCAGCGGTTCGTTCGGGATGACGTCCATGGCCCGTGCCACGAAGAAGGCGACGACGCTCTCCACGGCGCCGATGCCGACCAGCGTGAGCACCTTCTTGCGCCGCCCGAAGGTCGTGGCCCTCAGCAGCATCATCACGCTCACGTAGCTGGGGATGGTGCAGGAGAGGACGACGTAGAAGAGACCGGTGCCCATGCCGTCACCCGGTGCGGTGGGTGCGGCCTCGTGGACCTGGAGCTGCCCGCCGGACTGCTGGGCGACCGCGGTGAAGGTCTTCTGGAGGACCGATTCGAGCGAGTAGCCGTCGGCCTTGGCGACGTACAGCCGGGGGTGCTGGGCGTCCGGCACATAGGCGGCGGTGGCCTCGCGGCCGGTGACGGCGTCGTGCGCGGCGCGGGCGTCGGGGACCTGGTGGATGTCGAAGGCGCCGGGGCTCTTCTTCTCCAGCGCCTGTTCGAGCTGGGGCGCGGTGGGCCCCGCCACGGCCACGTCCACGTGGTGCGGCACCGGGTTGTGGAAGGGCAGCAGGTAGCAGACGAGGAAGCCGGTGAAGAAGAACGCCGGGAACCAGAGCGTCTCCGCCAGCGTGCGCACCGTCACGCGGAGCGGTGAGGGGCCGCCCGCGCTCTCCGGTTCCGCCTTGTGTTCCGCCATGGACAGGGTCCGCCTCCCTAGGTACGGGCGATGAGCGAGGTGCCGCCGTGTTGCGGCGGGACAGAGCGTTGGCACACCCATGGGATGCATGGCATGGCCAATGATTAGCAACGCTAACAGAAAGATGCAGTGCTGCAAAAATGCACTACTGTAGAAAGCGCCAGGCAGGCCGGGCAGGGACCCGCGACGAGTGATCGGGAGCACACAGATGGCCGCCCAGACCGCCGAAGCCGCCCAGGGGCTGCGGGAGCGCAAGAAACTGGAGACCCGCTCGGCACTCCGCGCCGCAGCCGTACGGCTGTATCTGGAGCGCGGGCCGGCCGACGTCACGGTCCACGACATCTGCGAAGCCGCCGGCGTCTCCCCGCGCACCTTCTTCAACTACTTCGAGACCAAGGACGACGCCGTCTTCGACTGGGACAACCGGCTCACCGGCCAGCTCGTCGACCTGCTGACCGCCCGCCCCGCGCACGAGGCCCCACTGGAGGCCCTGCACCACACACTGCGCACCGCCATCCCCGCCCTGGTCGCCGACGCCGGCTGGCGCGAGCGCCGCAAACTCCTGGGCGCCCACCCCGAGTTGGTGCGCAAACTCGTGCACAGCAACAGCCACATGTCCGAAGCCCTCTCGGACGCCGTCGCCGCCCGCACCGGACTGTCCGCCGACGCCCTCTACCCCCGCCTCGTCGCCGGCGCCGCCATCACCGTGCTGCGCTCGGCGATCCGTGCCTGGGACCCCGAGTCCTCCACCGAGGAACTGCTGGCCATGCTCGACTCGTGCTTCGCCTCGGTCGCCGCGGGCCTGCCCGAACCTCCCGGCGACGACCCGGCACGGCCCGGGGGCTGAAACACATCCGGCCGCTCGCCCCGCTCTCCGGCCCGCCCCTCCCGGCGGAAACGGCGAGGGCGGGCCGGAGAGCGGGAGAGGGCGCAACGAGGATGTCCGCTCTACAGGTGCGGCGAGGCCGTAAAGTGCGTCGGCTTCACGAATGCCGCTGGATCCAGTAGGCGAGGGCGGTCGCGGTGCCCGTCCCGTGGGCCGTGCCGCGCAGTGGGCGGGCGGTGGCCGGCCGGCGGAAGCGGTACCCACGTCCGCGCCGCCCTCCGGCCGGACCGTCGTCCCGGATCGCCGCTGCGCCGGGCAGGTGGGTGCGCGAGGGCTTACGCTCCATCATGGAGGCGTCCTTTCGGGGGCGTTCTCGTTGGGAGAGGAGCCCGCCGGCGGTCCGTGGCCTCGGAAACCCGAGACCGCCGGGCGGGCTGCTCGACGACTGCCTAGACCGACTCCTGGAGCCGCAGGGCCAGTTCACGGTCGGGCCGGCACACCAGGACCTCGTCGGCGTTGCCGATGGCGGCGAGCCGGTCGACCTCGTGGGTCAGCGCGTGCACGGGGCTACGCGCCAGCTTCCCGTGCCGCCACTCCCAGGCGGCGAACCGCCGGGTGGCGCGGACGAAATCCGCGTCCAGGGTCTCGGGGGTGTCCATGGTGCTCAGCATCTGGAGCCAGTGCTCGGCCTCCGGCATCTCGCCCCGCCCCAGGTGGTGGAGGTGGAGACAGAAAGCCGCGATGCCCTTGCCCGCCCCGGCGGCGAACTGCCACCAGAACTGGGCGCTCTCATGGTGCCGGGCCTTGTGCAGCATGCAGGCGAAGACGTGGGCGCCGTCCACGTCGATCTCGGCGAGGTCGCTCACGCGCACCAGGAGCATCCAGTCGTCCGCCGTCCCGCCGGCCGGCTCCCTCCGTCCGATCGCCTCGGCGAGTCGCTCCACCTGCTCGGCGGCGCCGGGCTGGTCGAGCCCCCAGCCCACCACGACCCTCAGCTGCTGGCCGGCCGCGGTGGGCAGATCGGCCAGCGGTGTGGTGTACCCGGCGTCCCGGGCCAGCCGGCGCAGTGCGGCGGCCTCGTCGAACGTCCGCTTCTCGGCGCGCAGCGCCCGGCCCAGCGAGGCCAGCATGGCGTCGACACGGGCGGGTTCGGTGCTCACTTCGCATCCCCCTCGTGTTTGAGATACGTGGAGACGACCGGCTCCAGACGCTCTCTGGCCTTGCGGCAGTGGTAGTCGACGGTGCGCTTGGTCACGCCCAGGTACCAGGCGACCTTGCCGGTGTCGACGTTCATCACCTGCCGCAGCACGATGGCGTCGAACTGGCGCGGTGGCAGCTTCCGCAGCGCACGGTAGAGGCCGATCTCCTCCGCCGGCTCCAGGTGGGAGAGCTCGTGCCGGATGGATTTCAGCTGCTGGGAGATCACCGTCTTGCGGAAGATCGCCCAGATGTCCGCCTGCATGTTGCTCGACTCCAGCAGTTCGTCCCAGAGGTTGAGGATCTCCGGGAAGGCACGGTGGACCGTCTCCTCGGCGGCCTCCCAACTGCCCGACACCAGACGGGCGAACTCGTGGAAGTCCTCCTGGTTGGCCACCCACAGCGCCTCGAATTCCAGCGGCAGCGGCCTCGTCATCACCTCCGACGCAATCGGTCTGAAGGTGTCGTTCGGATGGGCATCTTCTGTCATGGGATCTCTTCATCGAGAGGTGGTGGCGACAACGGTTGACCAAGTCACGACGTGTCGCGTTCGGTTGGCGACTACTCAACCCCTGAAAACCGGGGGACACGCATGCGCCGGGAAAATGCGAATCACACTCTGAATCCGGCAGAGAGCACACGGTGACGGCACTACTGCGCGGTAACAGCGCGTGAGCTGGGGACTCAACACCGAATCGCACCGCGGTCCACACCTTCAACGGCGCAGAAATGTGGCGCACGTCACGGCACATTCGGGTGTGAGCGCCGCATCCGCCGCACCCGTCACATCGCGGCGGACGACACCCGGCCCTCTCACCGCCCCACCGGCCTGCCCCGTACCCGCCTCGTACCCCGCCCCGTGCCCCGCTCCGGGCCCGCTCCGGGCGTGACACCGGCCCGCTCGTGCACACACCGATCGATCCCGTGAGCACTCCGGTCCGTTCCGGGCACAACCGGCCATCGGCGAACGGCAGAGGACCGGTCAGCGACCGCCCAGGGCCTGCTCCAGGTCGTACCGGACCGGCTGTTCCAGCTGTTCGTACGTGCACGAGCGCGGGTCCCGGTCCGGCCGCCAGCGGCGGAAGAGGACCGTGTGCCGGAACCGTTCGCCCTCCATGTGGTCGTAGGCCACCTCGCACACCCACTCTGGCCGCAACGGCACCCAGGAGGCGTCCTTGCCGCCGCTCCACCGGCTGGGCGCCCCCGGCATCCGCCCTTCCTCGTGCGCCGCGGCGTCCTCCCACCGCGCCCACGGGTGCTCCTCGGGGTGGTCCATGCGCAGCGGTGCCAGCCGTTCCATCAGCTCCCGTCTGCGCGCGGCCGGGAACGAGGACGAAGCCCCCACGTACTGGAGGGCCCCCGCGGTGTCGTAGAGGCCCAGCAGCAGGGAGCCCAGCGCCTCGGGCCCGCTCTTGTGCGGGCGCAGCCCGGCCAGTACGCAGTCCGCGGTGCGCTCGTGCTTGACCTTCAGCATCACCCGCTCCCCCGGCCGGTAGGGCAGCTCGGGCCGCTTGGCCACCACCCCGTCGAGCCCCGCCCCCTCGTAGTGCGCGAACCAGTCGCGGGCCACCGCGCTGCTGTAGGTCACCGGCGCCAGATGGAGCGGCGGCCGGGTGCCGCCCAGCGCCCGCTCCAGCAGCCGGCGCCGCTCGGACAGCGGACGGCCCGTCACGTCGTCCTCGTCCAGCGCCAGCAGGTCGAAGGCCACATAGGAGACCGGGGTCCGCTCCGCCAGCAGCCGCACCCGGGAGGCGGCCGGATGGATGCGCTGCTGGAGCGCCTCGAAGTCGAGCCGGCCGCCCAGCGGCAGCACGATCTCCCCGTCCAGCACGCACCGCCGCGGGGCCCGCGCCCGCAGCCCCTCGACCAGTTCGGGGAAGTAGCGCACCAGGGACTTTCCGGTGCGGCTGATCAGTTCCACCTCGTCACCGTCCCGGAAGACCAGGCAGCGGAAGCCGTCCCACTTCGCCTCGTACTGCATGCCCTCGGGGAGGTCGGACACGGGCTTGGCGAGCATCGGCTTGACGGGTGGCAGCACCGGAAGGTCCACGTTTTCGATTCTGCGCCGCCCCCGCGTCCCCCGCACGGCCGGAGCCGTCCGCCCCCGCCGGGTGGCATCCGTCCCGGATGGGTACCGGGGGGCCATGCTGCTGGCACAGATCGCGCGGACGTCGGCCCGGATCGCCGACGCACCGGGCCGCAACGAGAAGGTCGCGCTGCTCGCCGAACTCTTCCGGCAGGCCGAACCCGGCGAGGTGCCCGTCGTCGTCACCTATCTGGCCGGCCGGCTCCCGCAGCGCCGCACCGGAGTGGGCTGGAGCACGCTGCGGGAGCTGCCGCCGCCCGCCGCCGGACCCTCGCTGACCATCACGGACGTGGACCGCGCCTTCAGCGGACTGGCCCGGGTGAGCGGCAAGGGCGCCCAGGCGGAACGGAAGCGGCAGCTCGACGCCCTGATGAGCGCGGCCACCGAGGACGAGCAGCACTTCCTGGTCCGGCTGCTCGGCGGTGAACTGCGGCAGGGCGCACTGGACGCGTTCGCGGTGGAGGGGCTGGCCGCCGCCGTCGGTGCGGAGCCGGGCGAGGTGCGGCGTGCGGTGATGCTCGGCGGCTCGCTGGGCGCCGTCGCGGAGGCGCTGCTCGCCGAGGGCCCGCCCGCGCTCTCCCGCTTCCGGCTGGAGGTGGGGCGCCCCGTACTGCCGATGCTGGCGCACACCGCCGGGGAACTGGACGAGGCGCTGGACAAGCTGGGGCCGTGCGCGGTGGAGGAGAAGCTGGACGGCATCCGGGTGCAGGTCCACAAGGACGGCGACCGGGTACGCGTCTACACCCGCACCCTGGAGGAGATCACCGACCGGCTGCCCGAGGCCGCCGAGGTGGTCCGCGAGGCCGGGGCAGGACAGCTGGTGCTGGACGGGGAGGTCATCGCACTGGCGGACGACGGCTGGCCGCGCCCCTTCCAGGAGGTGTCGGGCCGGGTGGCCTCCCGGCTGGACGTGGCGGCGGCCAGCAGCGAGCTGCCGCTGCATCCCGTCTTCTTCGACGTGCTGTACCTGGACGGCCGGGACCTGCTGGACCTGCCGTCGGTGGAGCGGCACGCCGCGCTGGCCGGGGTACTGCCCCAGGAGCGGCGGGTGCGCAGGGTGACGGTGTGCGACCCGGCGGACCGGGAGGCGCGCTCCGCGGCCCGCGCGTTCGCCGAGGAGGTACTGGCCCGCGGTCACGAGGGCGTCGTCGTCAAGGCGCTGGACGCGGCGTACTCGGCGGGCCGGCGCGGCGCCTCGTGGCTGAAGGTGAAACCGGTGCACACGCTCGATCTGGTGGTGCTGGGCGCCGAGTGGGGGCACGGACGGCGGGCCGGCAAACTGTCCAACCTGCATCTGGGCGCCCGGCGGGCCGACGGCACCTTCGCGATGCTGGGCAAGACGTTCAAGGGCCTGACGGACGCGGTGCTGGCCTGGCAGACCGAAAGGCTGCGCGGGCTGGCGGTCGCGGAGGAGCCGTGGGGCGTGGTGGTGCGGCCGGAGCAGGTGGTGGAGATCGCCTTCGACGGGGTGCAGCGCTCCACCCGCTACCCGGAGGGCGTCACGCTGCGGTTCGCGCGGGTGGTGCGGTACCGGGACGACAAGCGGCCCGAGGAGGCCGACACGGTGGAGGCGGTCACGGCCCTGCTGCGGTGAGCGGTGACCGCCGGTGGTCGCCGCTGACGGTCACCGCTGGGCGGTGCTGACGGGTGACCGCCGGGCGGCGCTGGCCGGTCACCGCTGAGGCTGCGCCGACAGGTGACGGCCGGGGCTGTGTGCCGACCGGTCACCGCTGCAGCGGTGCCGACCGGTCACCGCTCCGCCGCGTCGGCCTCCGTGCCGGCCCGTGCGTCGGCCTCGGCGTCGAGCTCCGCGTTGACCTCCGACCGGATGCGGGCGGCCACCTCGCGGGCCTCCGTCTCGTCGGAGTACTGGTGGCGCGGCCAGAAGAAGCCGCGCAGCCCGTCCTTGCGGCGCCGGGGCACCACGTGGGTGTGCAGGTGCGGTACCGACTGGCTGACCCGGTTGTTCTGCGCCACGAAGGTGCCGTCCGCCGCCATCGCCCGCTCCACGGCGGCGGCCACCAGCCGGACGGCGGTGAAGTAGGGGCCGACCGATCCCGCGGGCAGGTCGGTCAGCGTCTCCAGGTGGCGCCGTGGCACCACGAGGACGTGGCCGGGGAAGAGGGGGCGGCGGTCCAGGAAGGCGACGACGGCGCCGTCCTCGTGGACACGGTGGGCGGGCAGCTCGCCCGCGACGATCGCGCAGAAGACGCAGGGGTTCTCGGCGGCCATGGCGTCAGCCGAGGGTGCGGGGGTCGGGGCCGACCCGGGTGCCGGTCTCCAGCCGCTGGATCTGTGCCAGGTCCTCCTCGTCCAGGGAGAAGTCGAAGACGTCGATGTTCTCCCTGATGCGGGAGGGTGTGACGGATTTGGGGATGACGACGTTGCCGAGCTGGAGGTGCCAGCGCAGCACCACCTGCGCCGGGGTCTTGCCGTGCTTGGCCGCCGCCTTGCGCACGACCGGGTCGTCGAGCACGCCGTTGCCGCGGCCCAGCGGGGACCACGCCTCGGTGACGATGCCGTGCTCGGCGTCGAAGCAGCGCAGCTCGGGCTGCTGGAGCCGGGGGTGCAGTTCGATCTGGTTGACGGCGGGCACCACCCCGGTCTCCTCGAAGAGCCGCGTGAGGTGTTCCGGCTCGAAGTTGGAGACGCCGATGGCCTTGGCCCGGCCGCTGTCGTGGATCTCGGCCAGCGCCCGCCAGGTCTGGACGTACAGGTCCTTGGCGGGCACGGGCCAGTGGATGAGGTAGAGGTCGACGTGGTCGAGGCCCAGCCGCTCCAGGGAGTCGTCGAAGGCGCGCAGGGCGACGTCGTGGCCCTGGTCGGTGTTCCACAGCTTGGTGGTGACGAAGAGTTCCTCGCGGGGGATGCCGGACTCGCGCAGTGCCTTGCCGGTGCCGCCCTCGTTGCCGTAGAGGCTCGCGGTGTCGATGCTGCGGTACCCGGCCGCCAGCGCGGCGGAGACGGTGGCCGCTGCCTCGTCGTCCGGCACCTGGTAGACACCGAACCCGAGCTGCGGCATCCGCGTGCCGCTGTTGAGGCGGACGGTGGGGACGTGTGAGGTGTTCACTGTGCGACCTCTGCTCTGTGAGGGGACTCCCGGGCCTCTTCCGCCTGAGTGCCCTGAGCGGCCCGGGTCCATTCCCCCACCCGCCCCCGCCGGGCGCCGCTCAGGCGCCCGGAACACCCTCCGGGGCGACGGCCGCGGGCTCGGCCGGCTCGCGGACCGGCCGGTCGCCGGCCTCCTGCTCGCGGGCGGCCGGCAGCACCGCGTACAGCACTGCGGCCAGCAGCACGGTGGCGGCCCAGCCCAGACCGTTCCTGCCGATCCAGGTGTCCACCAGCGGACCGGCGAACCACTCGCACTTGGTGAAGCCGAGCCCGACCAGCAGGGCGATACCCCAGGCCGTCATGGCCTGCCAGCAGAAGCCGCCGACGTACCAGTAGCGGCTGCTGCGGGTGGTGTCGAGCAGACCGTCGGGGTCGTAGCGGACGGTCTTGCGGCGGCGGCGCAGCATGTCCACCCCGTAGACGCCGACCCACGCGGAGAAGGAGACGGCCAGCAGGGAGAGGAAGGAGATGAACGAGCCGTAGAAGCTCTTGGCGACCAGCATCAGCAGCAGACCGCCCACGAGGCTGATCGCCGCGTTGATGGAGACGGCCCAGGCGCGGGGCAGCTTGACGCCCATGGTCTGGGCGGTGAAGCCCGCCGAGTACATCGACAGGCTGTTGATCAGCACCATGCCGATCACGGCGATGATCAGGTACGGCACCGCGAGCCAGCCGGGCAGGGCCTCACCGAGGAAGGAGACCGGGTCGTCGGCCTTGGCCAGCGAGGGCTCCTTGACGGACATCACCCCGCCCATCAGCACCATGGGGACCAGCACCAGCAGCGCGCCGGAGACGGTGGTGCCGAAGATCTTGCGGCCCTGCGCGGAGTGCGGCAGATAGCGGGCGAAGTCGGGACCGGTGGGGATCCAGCTGATGCCGCCCGCGGCGATGGTGCCGATACCGGCGATGAACATGGCGGTACCGCCCGCGGGCCGCGAGAAGACCTCGCCCCAGTCCATGGTGGTGATCAGATAGACCAGCACCAGCACGGTGAAGAGCCCGAACAGGTAGGTCGACCAGGTGTTGCAGAAGTTCAGCACCTTGCGGCCCATACCGCTGACCAGGAACGTCACCCCGACGAACGCCAGCAGGGTGACGACGATCAGCGGGGTGTTGCTCCGGACGCCGAACAGCAGCCGCAGCACGGTGAGCACGGCGTAGGCACCGGTCACCGCGTTGATGGTCTCCCAGCCGAAACGGGCGACCCACAGGATCATGCCGGGGAAGTAGTTGCCGCGCACCCCGAAGGTGGCCCGCGAGAGCATCGCGCCGGGGGCCCCGCCCCACTTGCCGGAGACCGACAGCAGGCCGACCAGCCCGAAGGAGACGGTGCCGGCGATGGCGGCGGCCAGCAGCACCTGCCAGAAGTTGAGGCCGTTGAAGACGACGAGCCCGGCGCCCATGGTCAGCAGCAGGACGCTGATGTTGGCGGCGACCCAGGTGGGGAACAGCTCCCGCACCCGGCCGCGCCGCTCGTGGTCGGGTACGGGCTCGATACCTCGGCTCTCGACAGTTTCGTCGACGGGACCGGCGGTGAGGGCGGGGGACGCGTCCGGCCCGGCGGCCGGGGGTGCGAAGGAGGACGCCGGGGAGGCGCCGTCGGTACCGGCAACGCCGGGACGAACTGCCATGGGTGGTGCTCCGTGCTGGTTCTCTGGTGCGACGTGCGTCATTGCAGGGTCCTGACCAGGACCGACCCGGACTCTACGCGCGTTGCAGTGCGGCCTCTATCGTACATAGCCACACGATCGGCCCCCTGTTTTCAGAGGAACATCCAATAGATCCCGGTCATTCCCGAGAACCGCCAGAAAGCCGGTAACCCCCGAATCACGGGGCACTGGCACACCCGCGCCGCCGCCAGGCAGCCGACTCCCCCGGAACCGTCAGGAGACGGGCACCAGCACTACCGAGCAGCGGGCGTGCTGGAGGACGGACTGCACCACGGGCCCCACCTGGAGGCCCAGGCGCCGGGACTCCCGGCGAACGCCCAGCACGACCTGGTCAGCGCCGTCGCTCAGCTCGATCAGATGCTCGGCCGCCGGCCCCTCACGCTGCTCGGCATGCACCGTCACCTCCGGTACACGCTCCCGCAGCGGCGCCAGCGTCTCCGCAAGGAAACGCTCGGCCTGCCGGGCCTCCTCCGAGGGCTCCTTGCGGGGCCGCTTGCGCGCGATCCCCGGGAAGGCGGGGTGCGACCAGGAGTGCAGCACCCGCACCGCCGAGCCGCTCAGCCGCGCGGAGCGCAGGGCGAAGTCGACCGGCTGCGTGCTGCCGGCCGCCTTGAGCCCCACCACGACCTCCCCCGCCGGTGGGGAGTCCGACCGGGGCAGCTGCCCGTGCACCACCATCAGCGGTCCGGTCGCGTGCGCGGCCAGCCGCAGACTGACCGAGCCGAGCAGCAGCCCGCGGAAGCCGCCGTGTCCCCTGGTGCCCACCACGGTCAGCTCGGCATCGCGGCCGGCCCGCACCAGCGCCTCGGCCGCCGGCTCCCTGACCCCGGCCGCGGCCACCCGCAGCCCGGGCGCCCGGCCGCGGGCACGCTCGGCGGCCTCGTCGGCCACCTCCTGGGCCGCCCGGCGGATCCGCTCCCGGTCCGTGTCCGTCTCGGGCACGGCGGTACGGCGCGGCGGGAGACCCCCGCACAGCACCAGCAGCTCCGCGCCCCGCCGGGCGGCCTCACCGGCGGCCCGGTCCAGCGCGCGGAGGGAGTGCGGGGAGCCGTCGACGCCGACCACCACGCGGCCCGGGGCGGGTGCGGCGTCCGATGTCCCGGCTCGCCCGTCGGTCTGTGACATGACTGCCTCTCTCCTCGTGTCGTCGTGCTGTCGTGTCCGTCGTGTCGTGGTGTCCGTGGTGTCGTTCTCGCGTGCCCGTACCCTCGCCGTCCCGGTGCTGGTGCGCTCGGTCCTGCCTTTGCGTACGCACGTGCTCGCCCACCCACCGGCGTGCCCGCACACATCGACGGGCGGGTACCCCTCCGCCGGAGGGCACACCAGGGCGGACGGGGCACGCGTGGGACACAGGGGGCGGCGCCGGGCCCAGGGGCGCGGCTCAGGGCACCATCACCGCACGCCCGTTGATCTTGCCCTCGTGCAACAGCTCGTAGGCGCGCGGCGCCTCGTCCAGCGCGAACCGCTCGACGTGGATGTCCAGCACCCCCTGCCGGGCCAGGGCCAGCACCTCCTCCAGTTCCGCTCTGCTGCCCCAGTAGGGCGAGCGGACGGTGGTCTCGTACGGGAGGATGCCGAACCCCACGGGCAGGGTGCCGCCGCCGATGCCCACCAGCGTCACATCGCCCTCGATGCCCACGCTCTGGCCGGCCAGCGCCGTGGTGGGCGGTACGCCGACGAAGTCGAAGACGGCGGTGGCGCCCTGACCGACCGTCAGCTCACGGATGCGGTCGGCGGCCTTGGTGTCCGACAGCAGCACCTCGTGGGCGCCGACGCTGCGGGCGAGTTCGAGCTTCTCCTGGGCGACGTCCAGCGCGATCACCCTGGCCGGTGTCATGGCCCGCAGCAGCTGGATGCCGAGGTGGCCGAGCCCTCCCGTGCCGATGACCACGGCGGTGCTGCCCGCCACCAGTTTCGGCAGTGACAACTTGATCGCGTGGTACGGGGTCAGCCCCGCGTCGGTCAGCGGCGCCGTGGTGACCGGGTCGAGACCGCCCAGCGGCACCAGATGCCGCGGATCGTCCACCAGCAGGTACTCGGCCATGGCGCCGGGCGCGCCCAGTCCGGGCGGGAAAATGCCCTCCTGGGCGGCGCGCAGACAGTAGTTCTCCTTGCCCTGGGCGCAGTTGTGGCACACGCCGCAGCCCCACGGCCCGTACACGGCGACCGAGTCCCCCACCGCGACGCCGCGGGCGCCGTCCCCCAGCGCCTCGACGGTGCCCACCCCCTCGTGGCCGAGGGTGAGCGGCAGGGGGAAGCGGAGCTGGTCGCGGGTCATTCCCATGACGGCGAAGTCGGAGTGGCAGGCGCCGGCCGCGGTCACCTTGAGCAGCACCTGCCCGGGGCCGGGCTCGGGGTCCTCCACCGTGGTGAGGACGGGTGCTTCGCCGATGTGCTGGTACTGGAGGGCCTTCATGGTGAGCTCCTTCGTCAGGGCGGCGCGTCGTGGCGCGTCAGGCGGAGTCGGCCACCGGCCCCGGCAGACCGAGGCCGACGATCCTGGCGCCCCGCAGGCCGCCGGGTACGTCACCGGCGAGCGTGTCCGGGTCGAGACCGGCACGGGCCAGCAGGGCACGGGTGGATCCGGTGCGGGCTGCGGCCCACAGCAGATGTGCGGTGTCCAGGCCGTCGCCGCCGTCCCGGCGTGCGCGGGCGAAGGCGGCGGCGGGCATCTCGCGCGCGGAGTCGGTCAGCAGCCGTTCGACGGGGACGCGCCGCACGGCGGGCGGGGAGGAGAGGTGCGAGGTCCCGAAGATTCGGTCGAGCAGCTCGGGGAACGGGTCACCGCCGCTCGGTGAGCCGAAGGGGTGCAGAGTCATGGCGTTCCTCCGCTGCCGCGGATCGGTGCCGGGATCGCGGTTGCGCTCCGCTCCACTACAGCAGGTCCCCCGAACGGCCGCAAAAGGAGTGTCCCGGCGGCATACCGTGGCGCGCTCCCCGCTGCCGCGGCGTGGGCCGTCCCGCCCTCCCGCCAGCTTTGTGCAACCTGGAAAAAGATTTAACCGAGTTACATTTCCTCTGTTACGGTTGCCGCCATGACCGACACCCCTCCCGGACTGCGCGAGCGCAAGCGGCAGCGCACCTACCAGGCGATCTCCGACGCGGCCATCACCCTCTTCCTTGAGCGGGGCTTCACCGCCGTGTCCGTCTCCGAGATCGCCGAAGCGGCTGAAGTCTCCAAACCGACCCTCTTCCGCTACTTCCCGGCCAAGGAGGACATGGCCCTCTACCGGCTCGCCGACCACGAGGACGAGGCCGCCCGCGTGGTCGCCGCCCGCGGCCGGGACGTGACGCCGCTGACCGCGCTGGAGGAGCACTTCCTGGCCGGGCTCGCCGCGCGCGATCCGGTCACGGGGCTGAGCGACGCCCCCGAAGTGCTGGCCTTCCACCGGCTGCTGTACGGCACCCCGAGCCTGGTCGCCCGGCTGCACTCGTACACCGCCCGCTCCGAGGAGGCGCTGGCCGCCGAACTGGCCACCGTGCCCCCGTCCGACACCGGGCACGCCACGGCCGGGCACCGGGAGCTGACTGCACGGCTGGCGGCCGGGCAGATCGTGGCGACCCAGCGGGTGCTCGCCACGCAGAACTGGAGCCGCATCTCCCAGGGCGCGAGCGCCGACAGCCTGTACGAGCCCGCCCGCGACGCCGCCACGCACGCGTTCGGCCTGCTGCGCACCGGACTGCGGCCGTACGCGTGAAACGCGGCCGGGGCAGCAGACGGGACGCATGCGGATGCGACAAGGCAGCGGATTGCACGCCGGACGTCACAGACAACGGAACGCGCCCCGGGCGTCACGGGAGCGGGACGAGCACCAAGCGGAAGAGCCGAAGAGCGGACGAGAGGACGAGCAAGCCATGACCAGCCCCAGCACGGGGAAACGGACCGCGGGCGGAACCGGACCGGGCCGCATCCGCCCGGTGGACGGCGCCCCGGAACCGCCGGGCGAGGGCCCGGCCGGCGCACTGGCCGCCGAGCTGGCCGGGGAACGCGCCTACGCCCGGGTGTGCCGCGCCACGCTGGAGCGCACCGACGCCGCCGCGCAGGAACGGGTCCGCGAGGGCGCGGGCGTACTGACCGGCCGGCACTCCGGTGAGGACGCGGGCGAGGGCGTCGCCGCGGACGGCGCCAGTGCGGAGGCGCTGGGCCGCTATCTGCGCAGCCACGCCAAACAGGTGCGCGAGGAGGCGGACGGCCCGCCCTTCTTCGGACGGCTCGACTTCTGCGACGAGGGTCCGGCGGGCCGGGAGGCGGGAGAACACCGCGGCCAGCGGTACTACATCGGCCGCCGGCGCATCAGTGAACACCCCGCAGCGCCGCCGCTGGTGCTCGACTGGCGCGCGCCCGCGTCCCGCGCCTTCTACCAGGCGACGGCCCGCCGTCCGCTGGGCGTGGGCCTGCGGCGCCGGTTCGGCTGGGCCCCGGGCGGCACGGGCGCGCCCGGTGACCTGACGGGCATGGAGGACGAGCGGCCGGCCGACGCGGGCGGCGCTTCAGAGGCCACGGACGCCGCTGCCTCCGCGCTGACCAGCCGGATCGTCGCCGGCGAGATCGAACGGCCGCGGGTCGGGCCGATGCGGGACATCGTCGCCACGATCCAGCCCGAACAGGACGACCTCGTCCGCTCCGGCCCGGAGGACTCGTTGTGCGTGCAGGGCGCACCCGGCACCGGGAAGACCGCCGTGGGGCTGCACCGTGCCGCGTATCTCCTCTACACCCATCCACGCCGCATCGAGCGCGGCGGTCTCCTGGTCGTCGGCCCCAACACGGGGTTCCTGCACTACATCTCGGCCGTACTGCCCTCGCTGGGAGAGAGCGGAGTGGGGCAGTGCACGGTGCGGGACCTGCTGCCGGACCGCCCCGTCACGGCGGAGGACGGCCCGCGGGCGGTGGCGCTCAAGCACGACGAGCGGATGGCCCGGGTGCTGCGCCGCGCCCTCCGCGCGCGGGTGCGGATGCCCGACGGCCCCCTGGCGGTGCCCGACGGCTCCTACCGGTGGCGGCTGGACGAGGAGGCGCTGCGCACCGTGGTCGCCGAGACGCTGGCGCAGGACCCGCCCTACGAGGTCGGCAGGGAGCGGGTGCGGGCCCGTACGGTCGGGCTGATCCGCGACCGGGCCGAGCGCCGGGCGGGCCCGCCGGGCGAGGCGTGGCTGCGCCGCATGGGGCGGAAGCGGGAGGTGACCGCCTTCCTCGACGCGGTGTGGCCCCGGGTGCGGACCGAGGAGGTCGTGGCGGGGCTGCTGGGTGACGCGGCCACCATGGCGGCTGCCGCGGACGGGCTGCTGGACGAGGCCGAGCAAAGAGATCTGCTGTGGCCCGCGCGCCGCCCCCGTACGCCGCGCACGGCGCGCTGGTCGGCGGCGGACCTGCTGCTCCTGGACGAGGTGGCCGGGCTGCTGGCGCACCCCGAGGACAGCTATGCGCATCTGGTGGTGGACGAGGCGCAGGACCTCTCCCCCATGGAGTGCCGGGTGCTGGCCCGCCGCAGCCGGTTCGGCTCGCTCACCGTGCTGGGCGATCTGGCCCAGGGCACGACGCCGTGGGCCGCCCGCGACTGGGCGGAGCAACTGGCGCATCTGGGCGCGCCGGGAGCGCCGGTGGTCCCGCTGACGACGGGCTACCGGGTGCCGGCCGTCCTGGTCGAGACGGCCAACCGGCTGCTGGACTCGCTTCCGGTGCGGGTGCCCGCGGCGCGGTCGCTGCGGCCGGGCGGCGAGTTGACGCGGGTGCCGGTGGCCCCGGGCGGGACGGCCCGTGCGGTCGCGGAGCGGGTGCGTGCGGCCCTGGAGCGGGAAGGCTCGGTCGGGGTGATCGCCCACGGCCCCCGTGCCGCCGAGCTGGCCGGTGCACTGGCGCAGGCCGGGATACCGGCGGGCGGGCCCGGCGACGTCCGGGAGGCGGCGCGGGTCACGGTGGTGGGCGCCGAACTGGCGAAGGGTCTGGAGTTCGACCATGTGGTGCTGGTGGAGCCGGCCGAGGTGGCCGGGAGCGGACGGCACGGGCTCCAGCGGCTCTACGTCGCGCTCACCCGCGCCGTCTCACGGCTGGAGATCCTGCACGAGCGGGAGCTACCCGAGGCTGTGCGACGGTGAGGAGACACCGCCGGCGGTCCCGGCCGGGGCGACCAGGTCGCGGAGCCAGTCGGGCTGGTCGGCGATCTCCAGCAGGAGAAGCAGCCGGGTGAGGGGGTTGTCCCAGCCAAAACCGTCGTCCACCGGGTCCGCTGAGGTGGGAGGTTCGGCGCCTGGTGCGGTCACTGGGGCTCCTGTGGACGGACGGCGGCTCGTGAACTCCGCTGCGTCCTCGTGGAGTTGAGCCGCCTGAGAACTCGTGGGCGGAGTACGTCGGGCATTGTGGCGGGTCCGCACTTACTTCTGCAAGTACATCTGCAATTACGTCTGCAAGCACGTTCGGTTGTGAGACGCTTCCAGACGTCGCAACCGCCCACGGGGGAACGCAAGTGACGTAGGGAGAGACGTACATGCAGATCGAGAACGGCATCGAGGCCACCAAGATCGAGGGTGCGGTGTGGCGCAAGAGCCGCCGCAGCAACCCGAACGGCAACTGTGTGGAGGTGGCCGCTCTTCCCGGCCAGGGCGTCGCCGTGCGCAACTCCCGCTTCCCGTCGGGTCCGGCGCTCGTCTACACCCCGGCCGAGATCGCGGCCTTCGTCCAGGGCGCCAAGGACGGCGACTTCGACGACCTGCTGGAGGCCCAGGGCTGACCCGCTCACGGGGCTGACGGCCACCACGCACCACCCCACGGACCCCGCCGCCGCACGACACGGACGTGCGGCGGCGGGTCCTTGCCGCGCGCCGGCCCGGGGACCTGCGCATCCCGGCGGGCTGACCGGTACCGCTGTACGCCCGGTGAGCCGGATGGGACACTGAGCGTCCGGTCAGTCACTCAGGGAAGCTAGGCGGGCGCGATGGCAGCACAGCCGCGGCGCGAGGCGCCGCCCGGACGCATCCTGGACCACCCCAGAGGCGGTCCGACGATCCTCCGCATCGTCCTGGGCACCCAGTTGCGCCGACTGCGCGAGGCGCGCGGCATCTCCCGCGAGGCCGCGGGCGAGGCGATCCGCGGCTCGCATGCCAAGATCAGCCGCCTGGAGCTGGGCCGTGTCGGCTGCAAGGAACGCGATGTCGCCGATCTGCTGACGCTGTACGAGGTGTGGGACCCGCGGGAGCGCGAGGAGTACCTCGCCCTCGCCCGGCAGGCGGGCACCCCCGGCTGGTGGCAGAAGTACAGCGATGTGATGTCCCCGTGGTTCGACCGGCTCATCGGCCTGGAAGAGGCCGCGTCGGTCATCCGTATGTACGAAGTGCAGTTCGTACCCGGTCTGTTGCAGACGCGGGACTACGCGCGGGAGGTCATCCGGCTGGGCCACCCCCGCGACGACAAAGAGCGCAGCGAGCGGCGCATCCGGCTGCGCATGGAGCGGCAGGCGATCCTGGAACAGCCGCACGCGCCGCGGCTGTGGGCCGTGATGGACGAGGCCGCGCTGCGCCGGCCGCTCGGCTCCCGCCAGGTGATGCGGGCCCAGATCGAGCACCTGATCGAGGCCGCCCAGCGGCCCAACATCACCCTCCAGATCGCCCCGTTCACCCTGGGCGGTCTCGCCGCGGCGGGCGGCCCGGTCACCATCCTGCGCTTCTCGGAACCGGACCTGCCCGACATCGTCTACCTCGAACAGCTCACCAGCTCCCTCTACCTGGAGAAGCGCGAGGAGGTCGAGGGCTATCTCGTGGTCATGGACCGCCTGTGCGCGAGGGCCGAACCGCCGGCCCAGACGGTGGAGTTCCTGGAGAAGCTGCTGAGCGAGTACTGATCCCGGGCCCGGAAAGGGCCCGGGCGGGGACGTCAGAGGCGGACGGCGTGCTCGGTGAACCGGCCGCAGGAGCTGAAGCCCAGCCGCCGGTAGACGGACTCCCCCTCGGCGGACGCCTGGAGGACCGCGACGCGGTGGCCGTGCTCGCGGGCCGTCCGCAACGCGGCGAGCGTGAGGGCACCGCCGTAGCCGCGCCGGCGGTGGGCGGCCAGGGTGCAGATGTTGTAGATCCCCGCCACGCCGGCGTGCAGGAACACCTCCGCCGAGGCGACCGGATGCCCCTCCGCGTAGCCGACCAGGTAGCGGGCCGGGCAGTCGGCGTCCAGTGCCCGCGGGGCGGCCCGGGCGAGGAAGCGGCGGACTGTGCCGGCCGGCGGGGTCCAGTTGGCGGCGAGCACCGCGGCGTAGTCGGTGAGCTGTTCCACCGTGGTCACCGGCCGGATCTCCAGTCCCGGCACGGAGGGCTCCGGGAGGCGGTCGTCCAGCTCGGCCCACATGGCGGTCTCGTGCTCGGACGCCGGCAGGCCGGCCGCCGCCAGTCGGGCGCCGAGGTCCGGCGGCGTCGAGGCGGGCCCCACCCACCAGGAGAAGGGGCGGCCGGTGCGGGTCAGTGTGCGGACGGTCTCGGCGACGCGTGCGGGTGCGGTGGTGGCGGTGAAGCGGGCCGCGGCGACGATGTTGAAGGTGTCGTCGTCCAGGCCGCTGTCGGCGATCAGGAGGTCGCCGCTCTCCGTGACGGTGGCGCCGGTCATGTCCCGGTGCAGATGGCAGGCGTGTTCCGCCAGATTCGCCTCCATCCGCTCCGTCAGGCCGGTCGTCCCGGCAGGCATGGCATGCATACCACGGGATCCCAGCACGGCACGGCCCGGAACGCACCCGGTTTCGGGCCGGCTCCCCGGCGGGGCCCACCCGGATGTCCGGCGGGGCTCGCTCACGGCTTGCGGGCCGCTCCCCCGTACTCGAACCAGGGGCCGCCGCCGCGCGCGCGGCAGCACAGTTCCGAGTCGGGGCGCCAGGAGTTGATCTCGACGAGGCCCGGCTCCAGCACCTCGTACCCGGCGAAGTAGGCGGCCACCTCGGCGGGTTCCCGCACCCGGCCCCAGTTGCCCCTGGTGCAGTGGTCCATGAACCCGGTGACGAAGTCGCGGGTCTCGGCGTGGTGGCTGACCAGCTGGTTGAGCACCATGACGCTGCCGGAGGGCACGCGGGCCATGGCGCGGCGTACCAGGGCGGCGGGGTCGGAGGCGTCGGGGAGGCAGTGCATCACCGACACGAACAGCATCGCCACCGGCTGCGACAGGTCGATGAGGCGGCTCACCTCGGGGCTGGCGAAGATCGTGTCGGTGTCGCGGATGTCGGCCGCGACGACGGCGGAGCGGGTGTCCTCCAGCAGTGCGCGGCCGTGCGCCAGCACTATGGGGTCGTTGTCGATGTAGACGACGCGGGCGCCGGCGTCGACGCGCTGGGCGATCTGGTGCACGTTGTCCTGGGTGGGCAGGCCCGAGCCGTGGTCGATGAACTGGCGGATGCCGTAGTCGCGGGCCAGGGTCCGCACCACGCGCCTCAGGAAGCTGCGGTTGTCGTGGGCGAGAACCCGGCTGCCGGGCAGTCGCCGCTCCAGCGCGGCGACCGCTTCGCGGTCCACGGCGTAGTTGTCCTTGCCGCCCAGATAGTGGTCGTACATCCGGGAGACGCTCGGAATGGTGATGTCCACTCCGAGATCGTCCGTCCCGGCAGGTTCTTCCCGCATCGGTGCCCCACGTCGTCCCGGTGCACTTCCCCGTGCCTGTCCCCGTGCGGCGGCGCTGCCGGTGTGCGCGCCGCTCGTCGTCGGGAAGCATGACACGCGGGAACCGGTCCGGACCACGCCAACCGCCTTTCCACGTGCGGAAATCGATGCGTGGCGCGGCACATAGCGGGAGGAGCCGGGATCGTTCGGGCGTGGCGGGGCGTGGACCGGTCAGAGGTCAGACGGTGGCGCCCAGCCCCAGTTCCGCCCAGACGGTCCGCCCGCAGCGGGTGTCCCGCACGGAGACGCCCCAGCGCTGGGCGAGGGCGCCGACGAGTTGCAGTCCGCGGCCGTTGACCTCGTCCGGGGTGGCGCTGCGCGGCTGGGGTCCGCAGCGCTGGGAGCCCTCGTCGGTCACCTCGATGCGCAGCCGCTTGCCGTTCAGCTGGATCAGGCACCCGATGCGGACGGTGTCGGTGTGCAGCACCGCGTTGGTCACGAATTCGGAGATGACCAGTTGCGCGGTGTGTCCGAGTTCCTCGGGGAAGCCCCAGCGGTCGAGCTGGCTGCGCAGCCGGGCCCGGGCGCGGGCGACGGACGAGGTGTGTGCGGGGAGCTCGAATCCCTCCTGCCGCGTTTCATCGGCCGCGGGGGCCGGTGCCGGCAAGGAGAGCTGCGCAGGGGGATACGAGGGGGCCACGGGGGACACGCCTTCCGTCTGCCTGTGGGGCGAGGGGACGGCCGCCGGCGGATGGTCCGGGCGCACCGCACGGGCCGGGCGGCGCTCCGCACGGGATGCGGGCATCCCGGCGCACGCGCGGGGTTGCCGCAGGGCCGTCGCTGGCAGGCCCTCCGACGACGCGGGCGACGCGATGCGGCTCCGGCGCCGCAGCCTCATGAGCTGGGTCACGCTCTCACTATGCGCACCTCTTTGACAGATGGCAAGAGGAGTTCTGCAATTCGCAGAATCGCACGGGCACTATGGCTGCTGCACGGCAGCCATGGCACACTGCTGATCCGTCAGGATCCGCTGACGGTGGCAGTCGAGGAGGCAGAGGTGGCCGAGGCCCGTTCCGCGCCGACCGTGGGGCAGATAGTGCTCGGCCTGCGGCTGCGCGATCTCCGTGAGCGCGCCGGCTGCTCCTTCGCCGACGCCGCGCACGCACTGAGCGTCAACACGACCACGGTGCGTCGCATGGAGAAGGCGGAGGTCGGCCTCAAGCCGCCGTACGTGGAGAAGCTGCTGCGCATGTACGGCCTTTCCGAGGAGGAGACCGCCTCGTTCCTGTCCCTGGTGGACGAGGCGAACCGCCCCGGCTGGTGGCACAGCTTCCGCGACGTACTGCCCCCGTGGTTCAGCCTGTACGTGAGCCTCGAAGGCGAGGCGAGCCTGATCAGGGCGTACGAGCCGCACTGCGTCCCCGGACTGCTCCAGACGGAGGAGTACGCGCGTGCGCTGCTGCGCACCGGGTTCCCCTCCGCCGACGAGGAGGAGCTGGACCGGAGGGTGCAGCTGCGGATGGGCCGGCAGCGGCTCCTGGAAGGACCCGACGCGCCGGTGCTGTGGGCCGTGCTCGACGAGCAGGTGCTGCGGCGCCACGTGGGCTCCCCCGAGGTGATGCGCGAGCAGCTCGACCATCTGGTCGAGATGAGCCGGCGGCAGAACATCACGCTGCAGATCATCCCGTTCACCTCGGGTGCGCACCCGGGCATGTTCGGGCCCTTCCAGCTCTTCCGTTTCGACATTCCGGAGCTGCCGGACATCGTCTACACGGAGAGCCTGACGGGCGCCGCGTACCTGGACCAGCGTCCGGACACCGCCGCTTACCTGGAGGTGCTGGACCGCATGGGCGCGCAAGCCGCGCCAGTACCACACACCGAGGCCGTCCTCGGTGAGATCCGCAAGGAGTTTTAGAACCATGGGTCACACAGGCCACTCCCGCCCCCACATATACAACGGCATGCCGGCCAAGAACCTCGGTACCGAGGGCTGGCAGAAGCCTTGGAGCGGCCCCAACGGCGGCAGCTGCGTGGAAGCGATGAAGCTCGGCGACGGCCGGGTCGCGCTGCGTCAGTCGACCGACCCGGAGGGCCCGGCGCTGATCTACACCACCCACGAGTTCGAAACCTTCCTCCAGGGCGCCAAGCAGGGCGTGGCCGACTTCCTGCTGGCCTCCGACTGACCGCACGACCCAGAACGGGACCGGAGAACGGAGAGGCCGCGATGACGGCAGAGGGACACATCCCCGGGATAGACACCACCAAGCCGCACTCCGCGCGGATGTACGACTACTACCTCGGGGGGAAGACCCATTACGAGGCGGACGTCCAGGCCGCCGAAGCGGTGATCGCCACCGTGCCGTTCGCCGGCGCCATGGCGCGGGCCAACCGCGACTTCATGATCCGCGCCACCCGCTGGCTGGTGGCCGAAGCGGGGGTGCGGCAGTTCCTCGACATCGGCAGCGGCATCCCCACCGCGCCCAACCTGCACCAGGTCGCGCAGGCCGAAGCGCCCGAGGCCCGGGTCGTCTACACCGACAACGATCCCATCGTCCTCCAGTACGCGCAGGCCCTCCTGCACAGCACCCCGGAGGGCCGCACCGCCTACCTCCAGGCGGACGCCGCCAAGCCGGAGACGATCCTGGACTCCGACGAGCTGCGCTCCACCATCGACCTGACCGAGCCCGTCGCCCTCTCCGTCAACGCGCTGTTCCACTTCGTCCCCGACGAGTGGGGCCCCTACGAGATCCTCGGCGGGCTGCTGGACCGGCTGCCGTCCGGCAGCTATCTGTGCCTCTCCCACGCCACGTCCCAGATCGACGACCCGGAACTGGCCGCGCTGGGCCGGGAGGTGGAGGAGATCTACGCCAAGGGCGGTACGTCGCTGCGGCTGCGCGACCGTAGCGAGGTGGCCCGCTTCTTCGACGGACTGGAACTGGTCGAGCCGGGCATCGTCATGGCCCACGAATGGCGCCCGGAGCCCGGTGCGGAAACCGAGCTGAAGGAGGGGCAGCCCAGCATGCTCGCGGGGCTGGCCCGCAAGCCCTGACGGCCGCAGCCGCCGGGTGACAGGCGGCACAGCCGGTGGGAGGCTGCCACAGGCCGTGCCGCCCGGACCACGGGCCCCACCGGGCCCGTCGGCGCCGGCCGTGGGGGGACGGAGCCGGGCCGGTGCACCGCCGCAGGACACCTCACATGTGAACCGGGGGGACGCACAGCATGACATCTGCACAGCAGGACCCGGAGGCGCCCGGGAGCGGCAGCGGACCGTGGATCGACACCTCCAGACCGCACGCGGCACGGATGTACGACTACTACCTCGGGGGCAAGACGCACTACGAGGCGGACGTCAAGGCCGCCGAAGCGGTGGTCGCCACCCTGCCCGAGGTCGTCACCGCGGCACGCGCCAACCGGGACTTCATGATCCGCGCCACCCGCACCCTGGCGGCCGAGTACGGCGTACGGCAGTTCCTCGACATCGGCAGCGGCATCCCCACCGCACCCAATCTGCACCAGGTCGCACAGGCCGTAGCACCCGAGGCCCGGATCGTCTACACCGACAACGACCCCATCGTCCTCCAATACGCGCAGGCCCTGCTGCGCAGCACCCCGGAGGGCCGTACCGCCTATCTGCACGCGGACGTCACCGACCCGGACTCGATCCTGCGGTCGTCCGAGTTACGCACCACTTTGGATCTGGACCGTCCCGTCGCGGTGTCGGTCAACGCGCTGCTGCACTTCGTTACGGACGAGGCGGACCCCTACCGGATCGTGAGCGAGCTGCTCCGTCCGTTCGCCCCCGGCAGCTTCCTGTGCCTGAGCCACGGCATCGCCGACCTGCCCGACGACGGGACGGCCGAGCGGGCCGACGACGTGATAGGCATCTACCGGCGGGCCGGCACCGCCTTCGTCCCGCGCACCCGGGAGCAGGTCGCCCTGTTCTTCGAGGGACTGGAACTGATCGAACCGGGGCTGACCATGGCCCACCAGTGGCGCCTCGGCAACGGACCGGGCAAGCGGCTGCCGCCGGGCGCGCTGACCCTGCACGTGGGAGTGGGCCGCAAGCCGTGACCGGAGGCGCCCGCCCAGGGGCCGTTGACAGGGCGGGACAGCGCGACGGAGCATGAGCAAGCGCTTAGAAACCTCGCTCCGTGCTGCCGCACCCGGGATCGGAAGTACCGCCATGGCCACCACCGCACCGCTCCTCGCCCGCCGCGATCTCGACTTCCTGCTCCACGACTGGCTGGACGTCACCTCGCTGACCCGGCGCGAGCGCTACAAGGAGCACTCGCGGGAGACGTTCGACGACGCCCTCGACCTGAGCGAACGCATCGCCGCACGGCACTTCGCACCCCACAACAGGCGCAACGACCTGGAGGAACCCTGGTTCGACGGGGAGCGGGTGCACACCCACGAGGAAGTCGGCCCCGCCCTGGACGTGTTCGCCGAGTCCGGGCTGCTGGCCGCCGCCATGGACCAGGAGGCGGGCGGCATGGGACTGCCGCACACCGTCACCACCGCCTGCTTCGCCTTCTTCCAGGCCGCCAACATCGGCACCTCCGCCTACCCCTTCCTCACCCTCGGCAACGCTCGGCTGCTGTGCGCCCACGGCTCGCCCGAACAGATCGACACCTGGGTGCGGCCCATGCTCGAAGGACGGTTCTTCGGCACCATGTGCCTGTCCGAACCGCAGGCCGGCTCCTCGCTGGCGGACGTCACCACCCGCGCCGAACCGCAGGGCGACGGCACCTACCGGCTCTTCGGCACCAAGATGTGGATCTCCGGCGGCGACCACGAACTGGCCGAGAACATCGTCCACCTCGTACTGGCCCGCATCCCCGGCGGCCCGCCCGGCGTCAAGGGCCTCTCGCTCTTCCTCGTCCCCAAGTACCTGCCGGGGCCCGACGGCAGCCGCGGCGAGCGCAACGACGTGGTGCCCGCCGGCCTCAACCACAAGATGGGCTACCGGGGCACCACCAACACGCTGCTCGGCTTCGGCGAGGGGACCCGCCACCGTCCCGGCGGGAAGGCAGGCGCGGTGGGCACCCTGGTGGGCGCCGAACACCAGGGGCTGGCCTGCATGTTCCACATGATGAACGGCGCCCGGATCGGCGTCGGCGCGGGCGCCATGGCGCTCGGCTACACCGGATACCTCAAGTCCCTCGCCTACGCCCGTGAGCGGACGCAGGGCCGCCCGCCGGCCGCGGGCGGCAAGGACGCGACCGCTCCCCAGGTGCCGATCGTCGAGCACACGGACGTACGCCGGATGCTGCTGGCGCAGAAGGCGTACGTGGAAGGCGCGCTGGCCCTGCTGCTGTACTGCTCCCGGCTGGTGGACGAACAGCAGTCCGCCGGTTCGGAGGAGGAACGCGAGCGGGCCGGGCTCCTGCTGGACGTGCTCACCCCGATCGCCAAGAGCTGGCCGTCCCAGTGGTGCCTCGAAGCCAACAGCCTGGCCATCCAGGTGCTCGGCGGCTACGGCTACACCCGCGACCACGACGTCGAGCAGCACTACCGCGACAACCGTCTCAACCCCATCCACGAGGGCACCCACGGCATCCAGGGCCTGGACCTGCTGGGCCGCAAGGTGGTGCGCGGCGGCGGCGAGGGGCTGCGGGTACTGGGGGACGCCGTCGGACGGACGCTGGAGCGGGCCGCCGCGGCCGGCGGTGAGGCGGCCCGGCTCGGCGCGTCGCTGCGCGCCGCCTGGGAACGGGTGGTCACGGTCACGGCGCGGCTGTGGGAGCCGGGCGACCCCACGGTGGCACTGGCGAACTCGTCCGTCTATCTGGAGGCGGTCGGCCATGTGGTGGTGGCGTGGGTCTGGCTGGGCCAGTTCCTGGCCACCCTGTCGGCCGCAGGGCCGCAGGACGACCCCTTCCTGCTGGGCAAGCGGCAGGCGGCCCGGTACTTCTTCCGGGTGGAACTGCCCCGCACAGGGCCGCAGTTCGACCTGCTGGAGGCGCGGGAGACGGTCGTTCTGGACACCGACCCGGACTGGCTCTGACCCGGACCGGCTCTGCCCCGGACCGGCTCTGGCCCGGACCGGCTTTGACCCGGCGGCGGACGGGGCCGGGCCGTCCCGTCCGCCGCCGCGCCCGGCTCAGTCCTCGCCCAGGTCGCGCCGTTCCAGCGGCCGGGTCGCCGGGCCCTGTATCACCGAACCGTCGGTGCCGAAGCGCGAGCCGTGGCAGGGGCACTCCCAGGCCGTCTCCGCGTCGTTGAACCGCACCAGACAGCCCAGATGGGTGCAGCGCGGGGAGAGGGCACGCAACTCGCCCTCCGGGGTGCGGTGCACCGCGCAGCGCCTGCCCCGCACCCGTACCAGCGCCCCCGTGCCGGGCGGGATCTCGTCCACCGAGTCCACGTGGCTGGGCCGCAGCCGGTCGCCCACGAACCGCCCGGCCACCGCCGACTGGAGCCGCAGCAGCGCCGGCCCGTCGGCGGGGCGCAGCCGCACCGGGTCGTACAGCCGCGCCCAGGGCGGCGGTTCCGCTTCGGTGATGTACGCGGCCAGCAGTTGCCCGGCCAGCACTCCCGAGGTCATCCCCCAGCCGCCGAAGCCGGTGGCCACATAGGCGTGCTGGGCGGCTGCGTGGAAGCGGCCGATGTAGGGCACCCGGTCCGTGGTCTCGTTGTCCTGGGTGGCCCAGCGGTGGGCCAGCCGCGCCCTGGGGAAGCGCTCGTAGGTCCAGGCGGCCAGCCGTTCATAGCGGGCGGCGACGGCGCCGATGCCCGGTGTCCCGGGCGTGAACGTCTCACCGGTGACGATCAGCAGCCGCCGCCCGGTCCCGAACGGGTAGGGCGCGGTGCGCACCGAGCGGGTGCCGCGCTCCGGGGACAGATAGGTGCCGCCCGGGTCGTCGCGGGCGGGCAGCACCGCGGAGAGGACCAGTTCGCGGCGGGGCTGGAGCCGGGAGAACAGCAGCGCCCTGTCGAACACCGGGTAGTGGGTGGCCACCACCACGTCGCGCGCGGCGACCTGTGCGCCGTTCTCGGCCGTCACCACGCACGGTTCGCCCTCGTCGAGGCCGACCACGCGGGTGCGCTCGTAAAGCAGTCCGCCGTGCCGCTGGATGTCGTCGGCCAGCGCCAGCAGGTACTTGCGGGGGTGGAACTGCGCCTGGTCCTCCACGCGGACGGCACCGCGCACCGGGAACGGCAGACCGGTGTCGGTGACGTAGGAGGCGGCGAGTCCGGCCTCGGCCGCCGCCGCTGCCTCCTCGCGCACCTCGTCCTCGTGCTCCGCGGACTCCACGTAGGTGTGGGCCGGTACCCGTTCGAGTTCGCAGTCGACGCCCAGTCCGGCGGCCACGGCGGCCACGTGCTCCACGGCCTGCTGCTGCGAGGCCGCGTAGTGCCGGGCCTGGTCGGCGCCCAGGTTGGCGCGCAGCCAGCTGTAGGCCAGCCCGTGCAGCGCGGAGACCTTCGCCGTGGTGTGGCCGGTGACGCCCGCGGCGAGCCGGTCGGACTCCAGTACGGCCACGCTCCGGCCCGCGCGGGCCAGTTCCCAGGCCACCGAGAGGCCGGCCATGCCGCCGCCCACCACGGCGACGTCCACCTCGGTCCGGCTGTCGGGCGGCAGCGGCGGGCGGGGCGCCCCCGCCGCGGAGAGCATCCAGTAGGACTCGTATCCGACGGGCAGTGTGGTCACCGCCGCGCTCCCTTCAGCCGCGGTCCGTCCCCCGTACCGTCCACCGTCTCGTTCCCCGCGTGACGCAGATCACCCCCGTCCGGGCTGTGAGGAGGGACGGACATCCGGCCGAAAAAACGCTTCCCCAACGGGTTTCGGCAAGTGGATTCCGCCAACTCCTCCCGCTCACCGCAGTCGGAGCGCTACGGTGTGTGCGCGCGGGGACGGTCGGTAGTCCGCTGCACGCCGGGAGGGTCCGCGATGGGCGACGAAGCTCACCTGACGCCTGCTCACCACGTCCAGGAACTGCTGGCCCGCGCCCAGAACCCGTTCGACGTGCGCGACGAGGTCCTGGAGCGGCTACGCAGTGCGGTGATGTGCCACGTCGAACTCCACGGCTGGCGGCACCGCAATACCCCGCAGCCCGCGCTGCGATGCAGCAGTTTCCGCCACGTTTTCCTGCTCGCCGACGGCAGCAGCCTGCCGCTGTGGGAGCTGTGCTATGACGCGCCCGACGCCACCGGCGAACTGCACGAGGTCTACGACGACGCCGAGGCGCTGCGCCGCTCCGAGCGCCGGGTCCACCGCCGGATGGGCGGCAGCCGCGAACCGGACCGGGCCGACGCCCGCCCCCTGACACCCTTCGACCGGCCACCGGGCGCCGCGGCCTCCCGTACGACGTACACGCAGGAGTACGCGGACAGCGACTCGGCCGAGCACGCCCGCAGGCTGCTGCGCCGTGCGGAGAACCCCGACCGGCCGGGTGAGGAGACGCTGCGGCTGCTGTCGTCGGCGCTCGGGCACCACATCATGCACGTACCCAAACCCCGCGCCCACCCCGGTGACTGCCAGGTGTGGTGCACGGTCTACCAGCACGCCTTCCTGCTCGCCGACGGCCGCGAGGTCAGCCTGTACGAGCTGGAGCACAACATGACGGGCAGCGGACGCCTGGTGTGCGAGGTCTACCTCGACGAGTCCGTCGCCGACCAGGCCGCCCACCGCCTCGCCCGCGAGCACGGCCTGGACCTGTAGCGCCCCCACCACGCCACCCACCCGACCCCCGGCCGCGCCCGTGCCGGCCACCGAACACCGGAGGAATGGGCCATGCCCGCTCGTGGACGCCACCGCCGCCCCCAGCCACGTTCCGCCGCACGCGTCTCCTTACGGATGACGGCCGGCGGGGCCGGCCTCGCCCTCCCGCTGGCCGCCGCCCAGATCACGCACGCCGCACCGGCCGACGTGTGGGAGAAGGTCGCCGCCTGCGAGAGCAGCGGCAAATGGAGCACCAACACCGGCAACGGCTACTTCGGCGGCCTCCAGTTCTCCCAGAGCACCTGGCAGGCGTACGGCGGCACGGCCTACGCCCCGCGCGCGGACCTCGCCTCCAGGAGCGAGCAGGTCGCGGTCGCCAAGAAGTTGCTGGGGGGCCAGGGGCCGGGCGCCTGGCCGAACTGCGGGCCCCGCGCCGGACTGACGCGCGCCGACGCGGCACCCGCCGGCACACCCGCCGGGGTGAGCACGAGGGGAGCGCGGACGGACGACGACCGCGCCGGACAGAGCCGCCCGCAGCCGGAGCGCACCGGGCAGGCCGAGCGCGCCGAGGCGGCCAAGCGGGCCAAGGCGGACCGCGCCCGGGCGGAGCGGCTGAAGAAGCAGACCGCCTACGAGGTCGTCAGCGGTGACACCCTCTCGGCCATCGCCGACGCGCACAGCGTGGAGGGCGGCTGGCACCGCCTCTACGACTGGAACCGGCCCACCATCGGCGACGACCCGGATCTGATCCTGCCGGGCCAGCGGCTGGAGATGACCGGCCCCGGGCAGAAGACCCAGCGGAAGGCCGAGCGCGGCCCGGCCCGTACCGCGGCACCCGCCGAGCGCGGGGCCCAGCAGCGCACCCCGCAGCAGCAGGACCGGTCACAGCGGCAGCACCCCCGGCCGCAGAAGCCGGCCGCACCGCACAAGCAGCAGGCCGCACCGCAGAAGCAGACCCAGCGGCAGCAGGCCGCACCACCGAAGCAGGCGCCCCGGAAACAGACACCGCAGAAGCAGGCGCCGCAGCGCAAGGGGCCCACGGCGACCACGCCGGTGGCCGGGGTGGGCCCCAGCACGGCCTACCGGGCAGCCGGCGGGAGCTGGTCGTCCGGACACCACACGGGCGTGGACTTCCCCGTGGGCACCGGCACCACCGTCAGGGCGGTCGCCGAGGGCACGGTCGTCACCGCCGGGTGGGGCGACGCCTACGGGTACCAGGTGGTGCTGCGGCACCGGGACGGCAAGTACAGCCAGTACGGGCATCTGTCGGCCATCTCGGTGCGCGCGGGGCAGCCCGTGAACACGGGGCAGCGCATCGGCCGCTCCGGATCGACGGGCAATGCCACCGGTCCGCACCTGCACTTCGAGGTACGCACCGGGCCGGGTTACGGCAGCGACATCAACCCGCTGACGTACCTGCGGCAGCGCGGGGTGCGGATCTGAGCGCGGAGTCCGTCCCGCCGCCGTGCAGTTCCACGGTGCGGTCGCACCAGCGCTCCAGCAGCGTACGGTCGTGCCCCACCGCGAGCAGCGCGGCGCCGGAGCGGGCCCGGTAGTCCTCGACGACGGCGACGAGGGCCGCGGTGGTGGAGGCGTCCAGCATCGCGGTCATCTCGTCGCAGACCAGCACCCGGGGGCGCAGTGCCAGCGCGCGGGCCACGCAGGCCCGTTGCAGCTGCCCGTCGCTGACCTCGTGCGGGCGGCGGCCCAGCAGGTCCGGGCCCAGCCCGACAGCCCGTGCCAGCTCCCGGGTGCGGTCGGCCGCCCCGGCCTTGCGGCCGGTGGCGAGCAGCGGTTCGGCGATCAGTGCGGAGAGCGTCAGCCGGGGGTCGGCGGCCAGGCGGGGGCTCTGGAAGACGACGCCGACAGCGGTGCGCTGGGCGCGGGGCGCCCGGTGCCGGAAACCGCGGGCGGGCTCCCCGCCGAGGTGGACGGTGCCGGCGTCGGGGCGGTGCAGCAGTGCGGCCACCTTGGCCAGGGTGGACTTGCCGCAGCCGCTGGGCCCCAGCAGTCCGACGGCCTCGCCCTCCCGCAGGCTGAGGGAGACCCCGCGCAGCACCGGTGCGCGGCGGTCGTAGCCGGCGGTGATGTCCCGCAGTTCCAGCGCGTGGGGGCCGGCGCCGCCCGCAGGGCCGGTGTGGCGCGTGCGCGGCGGGGTCACACCCGGCTCCCCTCGCGGCGGGCGGCCGGCCCCTCGCCGGCCGCGGCCGTCAGCGGGCGGTGGCAGGCCACTCCCCCGGTCAGCTGCGGGACCGTGGCGCAGACGTCGGCGGCCCGGTCGCAGCGCGGCGCGAACGCACAGCCGGCGGGCAGGTCGCCCAGTTCGGGCGGCATGCCGGGGATGGGGGTGAAGGACCGTTCCGGCAGCGCCTCCAGCAGCCCGCGGGCGTAAGGGTGGCGGGGGCCGGGCGTGCCGAAGAAGTCCGGTGCCGGGGCGAGTTCCACGATGCGGCCCGCGTACATGACCGCCACCCGGTCGGCGACCCGTTCGGCGGCGGCCAGGTCGTGGGTGATGATCAGCAGCCCGCGTCCTTCGTCGGTGTGTGCGCGCAGTTCGTCCACGGTGCGGTCCACCAGGTCGCGGTCGAGCCCGGTGGTCGGTTCGTCGGCCAGCAGCAGCGGCGCGTCACCGACGAGGGCGAGCGCGGTGGCGGCCCGCTGGGCGAGCCCGCCGGAGAGCTGGTGCGGATAGCGGTCGAGGTGGTCGGCGGGGAAGGCGGCGCGGCCGGCCGCGGTGAGGGTGGCCGCCCTCAGCTCCTCGCCCCGGGCCCCGGTCAGCTCCCGTACGGTCTCGGCCAGTTGGGAGCGGACGGTGCGTACCGGCGTGAGATGGGCCGCGGGGCTCTGCGGTACGAGACCGACACGCCGGCCGCGTACGGTGCGGGCGAGGGTGGCCTCGTCGGCGGTGAGCAGATCGAGCCCGTCCGCCTCCCCTGGTCCGCGCAGCACCGCGCTCCCGCTGACGTGGGCGTTGCCGGGCAGCAGCCCCAGCAGCGCGGAGGCCAGCACGGACTTGCCGCAGCCGCTCTCCCCCACCAGCGCCAGGCACTCCCCGGGCGCGAGGTCGAGTCCGACATCGGTGACGGCGGCGACTTCCCGGCCGCCGCGCATCCGGAACCGTACGGTCAGCTCCCGTACGGACAGCAGTGGGTGGGCGGCGGCTGGGGGTCCCGCCACGGTTTCGGGGGTGAGGGTGTCGGCACTCACAGCATCAGCTCCGATCGGCGCCGCGGGTTGATCCGCTCCCGCCACACCCCGGCGAGCCCGGCGATGGCGAGGGTCGGCACGATGAGGAACAGGCCGGGGAAGAGGGTGGGCCACCAGTCGCCGGCCAGCAGGGTGCCCCGCGCGTCCTGGATCATGTTGCCGAGGCTGGCGCGGTGCGTGGGCAGGCCCAGTCCCAGGAAGGAGAGGGCCGATTCGTGCCAGATGGCGTGCGGCACCATCAGCACGGCGGCGAGTCCGGCCTGGGGCAGTACGCCGGGCAGCAGATGGCGTACGGCGACCCGCAGCCGGGAGGCGCCGCCGGAGACGGCCGCGTCGACGAAGTCGCGGGAGCGCAGCGACAGCACCTCGGCGCGGACGATCCGCGCGGTGGACAGCCAGTGGGTGAGTCCGACGGAGACGACCACCGGCCACACCCCGGGGCGGAACATCGCCACGATGAAGATGCCCAGCAGCAGGTGCGGCACGGAGGAGAAGACGTCCACCACGCGCATCACCATGCGGTCCGTCCTGCCGCCCGCCGCACCGGCCGCCGCGCCGACGGCGGTACCGATGACGGTCGCGGTGAGCGCGGCGACGACGCCGACGAGCAGCGAGACGCGCAGCCCGTAGACGCACCGCAGCAGCACGTCGCGGCCCACGTCGTCGGTGCCGAACGGGTGGGCGGCCGAGGGGGCGTGCAGTTTGTTGGCCATGTCGACGGCCTGCTCGTCCAGCGGGTGCAGCAGCGGGACGAGGAGCACGGCCGCAAGGACCACCGCGAGCACGCAGGCACAGGTCCACAGCCGCACCTCGCGGCGGCCGGCGCGCGGCGCACCGCCCTTCCCGAGCGCTGTCGCGGTGCTCACATCTCCTCCAGGGCGACACGGGGGTCGGCCAGCCCGTACAGCAGGTCGGCCAGCAGGTTCCCCGCCAGCACCGCCACGGTGGCCAGGGTGGTGAGGGCGGCCAGCAGCGGGAAGTCCGTCGCGGTGGCCGCCTCCACGGTGGCCGAGGCGATACCGGGCCAGCTGAAGACGGTCTCCACCAGCAGCGCGCCGGTGATCAGTTCGGGGATGCGGGAGCCGATGAGGGTGAGCACGGGCAGCAGTCCGGAGCGCAGCGCGTGCCCCAGCAGCACGGTGCGCTCGGCCAGCCCCCGGGCGCGGGCTCCTCTGACGGCGTCCTCCTCCAGCGCGTCGCCGACACCCTGCCGCACGTACAGCAGGAACCAGGGCAGTTGCGAGATCCCCAGCACCAGTGCGGGCAGCGCCAGATGGCGCAGCAGTCCGCCCGCGGTGACGGTGTCGGTTCCGCTGTCGGTGAGGCCGCCCGCGGGCAGCAGGTGGAACTGGACGGCGAACAGCCAGATGCCCAGCAGCCCGATCCAGAACGGCGGCGCGGCCTCCAGCGTGTAGGAGAGGGAGGTGACGGCGCGGTCGAGCAGGCCGCCCTTGCGGCGTGCGGCGGCCACCCCGAGTACCGTGCCGGCCAGGACGGCGAGGGCGAACCCGGCCGCGCACAGCAGCACCGACCAGCCGAGCCGTTCGCCGATCACCTGGGCGACGGGCTGGCGCAGTGCCGTGGAGTCGCCCAGATCGCCGGTCAGGGCGCTGGTGAGCCAGTCCCACCAGCGTTCCCAGAAGGGGCCGTCCACGTGCAGATTGCGCCGCAGCTGGTCCAGCGTCTCCTGGGAGGCGGTCAGTCCGGCCGAGCCGGCGTACTGCTGGACGGGGTCGAAGGGCGAGGCGGCGGCCACGGCGAACACTCCGAAGGTGACGGCCGCCAGCACCGGGACGGCGGCCAGCAGCCGCCGTCCCACCAGCCGCCCGACGGGCCGTATGCCGGGGCGGTTCACGCTGCCCACCGCCCCACTGCCACGCCTCCGCGGCGTGCTGGGCGGGCCCGCGGCCCCCGGACGCCCGCCGCCGGTGCGCAGGCGCACGGGTGGGCGGGGCGGACCCCGGCCTCCGGTACCGACTCGCTCACTTCTTCGGCTGCCAGTCCTGGACGTTCCACCACGGGCCGGCGCCGATGCCGTGGTCGTGCGGCTCGACCTGGGTGGTGAGGCCCTGCCACTTGTCGTCGATCACGTAGACGTGGTCGATGTGGGTGAGGAAGGTGTAGCCGGGGTTCTTCTCCAGGGCCCGCTGCGCCTTGTCGTAGGCGGCCTTGCGGACCTTCTCGTCCCGGCTGCGGCGGGCGGTGTCGAGCTGTTCGTCGACGGTCTTGTCGTGGTAGTAGGCCAGGTTGTTCCAGCCGTCGCCGATCTGCGAGGAGTGCAGCGTCGGGTACAGGTCGAAGTCGGGGTCGGCGGGGAAGCCGTTGCCCATCAGCATGGCGTCGTGCTTGAGCTTGGGGCGGATGACCTCGCGGCTGCCGGCCTGCACCTTGATGTCGATGCCCGCCTTCTTGGCATCGGAGGCGTAGGCCAGCGCGTGGTCCTGACGCAGCTTGTCGCCGGAGAAGTACCACAGGGTGAAGGAGGCGCGCCTGCCGTCCTTGTGACGGATGCCGTCCTTGCCCGGCTTCCATCCGGCGTCGTCGAGGATCTTCTTGGCGCGGGCCAGGTCGTGGGGGCGCTCGGTGCCCTTGGCGAACCAGCGGCTGTCGGTGGGCAGCGGCCCGTAGGCGGGCTTGCCGGCGCCGTTGAGGACGGACTTGACGATGGCCTCGCGGTCGACGGCCAGGTCGAGTGCGCGGCGGACCGCCTTGTCGCCGGTGACCGGGTTGTCGGTGGGGAGGGTCACGGCACGGTAGTCGGCGGTCTTGGCGCTGAAGGTGCGCTTGCCGGAGTCGTTCTTGTACGCCTTGGCCAGGTTGGGGGGCAGGATGGCGCCGTCCAGGTCGCCGGAGCGCAGCCGGGTGGCGCGTACGTCGTCGTCCTCGATGACGGCGACGGTGAACCGCTTGATCTTCGGCTTGCCGCCCCAGTAGTGCGGGTTGGCCTTGAACGTGAGCTTCTCGCCCTTGCGCCAGCCGGTGAGGATGTAGGGACCGGTGCCGACGGGCCTGGTGTTGTAGGAGCCGGTGTTGACGTCCGTCTTCGAGGCGACTGCCTGGGAGGCGATCGGCAGCACCGTGCGCTCGGCGAAGGGCGCGTACGGGTACTTGAGGTGGAAGACCACGCGGTGCTCGCCCTCGGCCCGGACGCTGTCGAGGGCGTCCAGCTCGCCCTTGGAGGCGTTGTTGGTCTTCTTGTCGAGGATCGTCTCGTAGGTGTAGACGACGTCCTTCGCGGTGAAGGGCTTCCCGTCGCTGAAGGTGACGCCCTTGCGCAGGTCGAAGGTGTAGGTGCGGCCGTCCTCGCTCACCTTCGGCAGGCCGGTGGCGAGCGCGGGCTTGAGGTGCATCTTCGCGTCGTGGGCCAACAGCCCGTCGAATATCTTCGAGTTGCCCTCTTTGCCGTAGCCCAGCAGCGGGCTGAGGGTCTCCGGTTCCTGCGCGACACCGACCGTGAGCGTGTCCGTGCCGCCGCCCGGACCGTCCCCGTCGCCGGGCGCCGAGCACGCGGCGGCGGACAGGAGGACGACGGCGGCGGTCGCCGTCGCCGTGGCTGTCCGTACCGTCCGGGCAGTCATCCGTGACACACTCCTTGTTCAAGATCACACGCTCTTGCAAACAGCTTGCAATTAAATCATGGGTGCGGCCAGGCGGACTATGCCCCGATACCTCCCGGCACGGGCCCTGGGCGGCCGGGCAAGATCCAGCCCCAGTAACGCTGTTTCCTTCCGCAGCCCGCACCTGGGTCAGTAGCCTCATGGACCCGGCCGGAACCGGCCGGTGCACACAGCGAGCTGGAGACCCCTTCGATGGAACGACCCGCCTGGGCCCCCCAGGGCATCGACCTGTCGGTGCCGAGCGTGTCGCGGATGTACGACTACTACCTCGGCGGCTCGCACAACTTCGAGGTCGACCGGCAGGCGGCACGGCGGGCCGTCGAGGCGTGGCCGGGCCTGCCGAAGGTGGCCCAGGCCAACCGGGCCTTCATGCGGCGCGCCGTCCGCTTCGCGGTCCAGCAGGGCATCACCCGGTTCCTCGACATCGGTTCGGGCATCCCCACCTTCGGCACCGTGCACGAGGCGGCGCACGCCCTCGACGACCGGGCCCGCGTCGTCTACGTCGACAACGACCCGGTGGCCGTCGCCCACGGCCGCACCGTACTGTCCGGCGACCCGCGGCTGGGCACCGTCTCCGCCGACCTGCGCTCACCCCAGGACGTCCTGGAGGCACCCGAGGTGGAGGCACTGCTGGAGCCCGGCGAGCCCGTGGCGCTCCTGCTCGTCTCCGTGCTGCACTTCGTACCCGACCGCGACGAGCCCCGCGCCTGCCTGGCCGGACTGACCCGGCAACTGCCGCCCGGCAGCCTGCTGGTGCTCACCCACGCGTCGTCCGAGAGCGGGCCGCGCCGGGACGGCTGCGCGGCGCTCCGGGAGGTCTACGACGCCGCGAACGCCCCCCTGGTCACCCGGTCGAAGAGCCAGATCCAGGAGTTCTTCGAGGAGTTCGAGACGGTCGAGCCGGGCCTGGTCCCGGTGCCGTCCTGGCGCCCCGACGGCCCGCCGGAGCGCGAGGACCCCGTCGTCTTCTGCGGCTTCGGCGGAGTCGGCCGCAAGGCGGGGACCGCGGCGTGACAGTTCCCCAGCGACATCCCGAGCACGCCGGACACCCCGGAACCGGCCACGACGGACACGACGGCCCGCGCCGGTTCGCGCGGATCTGGAGCCGCACCGTCTACCCGGCCACCCAGACCTCGCTCACCCGCGCCGAGCTGGAGGACTTCCTCCACCCGCTGGCCGTACGGCTCGGCGAGGCCCTGCACGCCCACCCCTTCAGCCCCGCGCCCGGCCGCGAGATCGGCCGGCTGCTGGTGACCGACGCGCATTGCACCAGTCCCGACGCCCTGCCGCACATCCTCGGCGTCGTGGAGTCCTACCTGGTGCTCTACTCGGAACGGTCCGGGGCCGCCGACGAGGCCCCCGCCCCGCTCGGCGTCGACGAGGCGCGCTCCCGCTGCGCCCGGCTCCAGCACGCCATCGCCGCCGGGTTCACCCGCGCCGTCCAGGAGCGCACCCTGGCCGAACAGGAAGCGCTCTCCCGCGCCGCGCTGGCCGCACAGGCCGCGGTCGAGGAAGCCCTGCACGCCTCCGAGACCCGCTTCCGCGCCGTCTTCAAGGACGCCACCCTCGGCATCGGCATCGCCGACATGAACGGGCGGCTGTGCGACGCCAACGGCGCACTGGCCCGGATGTTCGGACGCTCCGAGGAGGAGATGCGCCGCCGCAACATCAACGACTGGGTGCACCCGGACGACGCCCCCGAGGTGTGGCGGCTGCACCGCGAGCTGGCCGCCGGCCGGCGGGACCACTTCCGGGTGGAGAAGCCCTACCAGCGCCCCGACGGCACCGTGCTGTGGACCAATCTGACCGTCTCGCTGCTGCGCGACGCCGAGGGCGAACCCCGCTACCAGCTGGCCCTCATGGAGGACATCACCGAACGCCGCCTGCTGCATCTGCGGCTGCGCTACGAGGCGACGCACGACGAGCTGACCGGCCTGCCCAACCGCACCCTGTTCGCCGAACGGCTGGAGCGCATCCTGGGCTCCAGCGGCGGAGTGGACAGGTTCGGCCTGTGCTACCTGGACATCGACGGCTTCAAGGCCGTCAACGACAGCCTCGGCCACGCGGTCGGCGACAAACTGCTCGTCGCCGTCGCCGAACGCCTCCAGTCGTGCACCACCGCCCCCGCGCACCTGGTGGCGCGCATCGGCGGGGACGAGTTCGCCGTGCTGCTGTCCGACCCCCGCGGTACCGAGGAGGTCACCTGCCTGGCCCGCTCCCTGCTGGCGGCGCTGGCCACGCCCGTCTCGGTGGACGGCCGCGATCTGTCGGTACGCGCCAGCATCGGCATCGTCGAGGGCGCCACCGGTCAGCGGGAGCCCGCCGAGGTGCTGCGCAGCGCGGACATCACCATGTACCGGGCCAAGGACGCCGGCGGCAACCGGTTCGCGCTGGCCGACCCGGACTCCGAGGCCCGCGCCATCGACCGGCACAGCCTCACCAACCATCTGCCCGGCGCGCTGGAGCGGGACGAGTTCTTCCTGGAGTACCAGCCGCTGATCCGGATGAGCGACGGCCGGGTGGACGGCGCCGAGGCACTGGTGCGCTGGAAACACCCGGTGCACGGGCGGCTGAGCCCCGACCGGTTCATCCCGCTGGCCGAACACACCGGTCTGATCGTGCCGTTGGGCCGCTGGGTGCTGGAGCAGGCCGTCACCCAGGCGTGCACCTGGGCGGACGGTGAGCCGCTGCGCGTCAACGTCAACCTCTCCCCCCGGCAACTGCACCACCCGGACCTGGTGCGGGACACCATCGCCGTCCTGGAGGCCGCGGGCGTGGCACCGTCCGCACTGTGTCTGGAGGTCACCGAATCGGCGCTGATCAGTGCCGACGAGGACGAGCTGAAACCACTGTGGCAGCTGGCGGAGCTGGGGGTCGACATCGCCCTGGACGACTTCGGCACCGGCTACTCCAACCTCGCCAACCTCCGCAAGCTGCCCGCCACCACCCTCAAACTGGACCGCTCCTTCACCCGGGGCCTCCAATGCCACCCCGCCGACCCGGTGGACGTCACCTTCGTGGAGGGCATCGTCTCGCTCGCCCACGCGCTGGGACTGGCCGTGACGGTGGAGGGCGTGGAGACCGAGAGCCAGGCCGACCAGCTGCGCCGGCTGGGCTGCGACACGGCGCAGGGCTGGTACTACGCGGCGCCCTCCTCGCCCGGCGAGTTCGCCAAGGACTGGACGCGCACCGGGTGACGCCGGGTCCCGCGCCGGGTCCGCCGCCGGGGCCCGCCGCCAGGAGCGGGTGCGGTCTCAGGGACCGAGGTCCAGATGGGTCTCGAACCACTCCAGCAGATCCGCCTGGACCTGGTCCCGGTCGGTCTCGTTGAGGATCTCGTGCCGCGCCCCCTCGTACACCCGCCAGCTCAGATCGTGGGTGCCCAGGTAGCGGAAGTCCTCCAGCAGTTCCCACACGAGGGTCAGACGCTGGTTGCAGGGGTCCAGCTCGCCGACGGCCACGTGCACCGGCAGGGCGCGCGGGATGCGGGCGAACTGCTCCGGGTCGTTGATCTTCCGGTTGCCCAGCACCCAGTCCAGGGACAGGCCCGCGCCAAAGGCGAAGCCGCACCGCTCGTCCGCGACGTAGGCGTCCACCTCCGCCTCGTCGCGGGTCAGCCATTCGTAGCCGGTGCGGTGCGGGAACGGATCGTTGAACGAGGCGAACAGCTCGGCGGTGAAGGTGGAGGGGGCGTCGCGTCCGCCCTCGGCGATCTCCCGCTCCAGCCGCCGGACCGCCGCCTCCACATCGCAGCCGGGCAGCGAACGGAACGTGCCCGACAGGACCAGCCCCGACAGCCCGTCGCCGTACTCCTGTGCGTAGTCGCGCGCCAGCTGGGAGCCCATGCTGTGCCCGAGAAGGAAGAACGGGGCGTCGGAGGGCATATGGGCCCGCGCCCGGTCGCCGACCTCCTTCAGGTCGGCGACCGTGGCGCGCCAGCCCTCCTCGCCCACAGCGCCGAAGCCGCCGGTGTGCGCGGCGGTCGCCCCGTGCCCGCGGTGGTCGGAGGCGACGACTGCGTAACCGTTCCGGGTCAGGAAGCGGGCGAACCGGTCGTAGCGCCGGGCGTGTTCGGCCGCGCCGTGCGCGATCTGCACCAGGGCGCGCACATCGCCCTGCGGCAGCCACATGGAGGTGGCCACCCGGGTGCCGTCCGCCACGGTCGTGAAATCGTCCCGCCGCTCAGTCACGTCCTGCCCCTCGTCGCCTCGTCAGTCCCTCGGGCGCCGGCCGTCACACCGCGCGCAGGCGGTAACCGTAGCGGTAGGTGCGGTCCGCGTGAAGGAGGTAGCGCTCCAGCGGCGCCGCGCCCCACGAGTCGTTGCCGCCCAGCCCCATCTGCCGGTGGTTGACGGCCAGGACCGTCTCCTTCCGGGGCGTCAGCTCGTGCGGATGGCGGGGCCCGTCGAGATCGTCCGGGGTGTGGTGGAGCGCGCTCAGCTCCAGCCGGTCGCCCGGCTCGGTGGTCACCCGCAGCCCCGCACCGTCCCTGCCGGTCACCTCGCCCCAGCGCACATCCGTCACGTTCCCGCACTCCTGCGGCCTCACGTACGGGGTGAACCGGTCGGTCACCGTGGAGCGGTGGCGGCCGACGAAGGCGCCCGCCCTGCGGTCCCAGTAGTTCTCCTGCGGGCCCCGGCCGTACCACGTGAAGGTCTCCCGCCCCGGAGGGAGCGTCAGCAGTGCCCCGACCAGCGGCAGGTCCGGCAGCCCCTTGCCCGGCTCCAGCGTGTGGGCCACCCGCACCTCACCGTCGCCGCGCACCGTGAAGACCGTGGTGTACGAGGACCTGGCGGGGGACGTCGGCAGGGCGCAGCGGACCGTGAGGGTGACCCGGGAGCGGCTCTCACGCTCGACGGTCACCTCCTCCACCGTGCGGCCGGAACCCGCCTTCTTCCAGGTGGCCGCGGTCTTGTGGAAGCCGCGGCCGATGTCGTTGTCCGTGGGACCGCGCCAGAAGTTGGGCACGGGGCCCTCCGACAGCAGCAGCACCCCCTTGTGCCGGAATCCGGTGAGGGTGCCGGTGGAGGTGTCGAGGGTGAGGCTGAAGTCGCGGCCCGTGACGGTCACCGTACGGCCGCTCTCCTCGTACTCCACCGGCGGCAGCCCGCCGTCGTCCGGCTCCGCCGCAGCGGGCACCTGCCACTCCTTCAGCTGGAACTGGCCGGCCGCCACCTCGTGCCCGGCCTTCGCCCACGAGGTGCCGCGGCGCAGCACCAGACTGAGATTGAGCCAGTACTCGGCGCCCGGCACCGGCCGTGCGGGGCGCCGGACGGGCAGCCGGACGGTGCCGGTGGCGCCCGGCCCGGTCGCGGGGGGCCGTACCGTGCCGTGCTGCACGCGCTCCCCGTCGCGGGTCACCTCCCACCGCAGCTCGTAACCGTCCAGCCCGGTGAACAGCTGCTTGTTGGTCAACTCGACCTCGCCGTCGGCGGCCTTCGGGCCCGAGAAGGCGATCCGCTGGTAGATGTGCTTGACCTCGTGCAGCTCCGGTTCCGCCTCCCGGTCGGAGCGGATGATGCCGTTGCAGCAGAAGTTGCCGTCCGTGGGATAGCCCGGCACCCAGTCACCGCCGTAGGACAGATAGCTGCGGGAGGGGTCGCCCGGCACCGGCTTGCGGATGGTCTGGTCCACCCAGTCCCAGATGAAACCGCCGTGCAGATTCGGGTACTTCTCGAAGACGTCCCAGTACTCCTTGAGGTTGCCGGTGCTGTTGCCCATCGAGTGGGCGTACTCGCACAGCAGGAACGGCTTCGGATTGCCGGAGGCGCCGTACTTCTCGACCTCGGACGGCGGCGCGTACATCCGGCTCTCCACGTCGGCCACCTCGTTCATGCCCTCGTAGTGCACGGGCCGGGTGGCGTCCCGCCGGTGGATCCAGTCGGCCATCTTGCGGAACGTGTCGCCGCGGCCGGCCTCGTTGCCCAGCGACCACATCACCACACAGGCGTGGTTCTTGTCCCGCTCGACCATGCTGCGCGCACGGTCCAGACACGCCTCGGCCCACTCCGGGAGGGAGCCGGGCAGGCTGTCGCGGACACCGTGGGTCTCAAGGTTGGCCTCGTCCACGACGTAGAGGCCGAACTCGTCGCACAGCTCCAGCCAGCGGGGCGCGTTCGGGTAGTGCGAGGTGCGGACGGCGTTGATGTTGTGCTGCTTCATCAGCTCGATGTCGCGCAGCATCGTCGCCTCGGGCACCGCCTGCCCGTGCACGGGGTCGGTCTCGTGCCGGTTGGTGCCCGCGAAGACCAGCGGCTTGCCGTTGATCTCCAGCTTCCCGGGGCCGAACGTCAGCTTGCGGAAACCGAACCGCACCCGGTGGGTCTCCGTACGCCGTCCGTCGGGCCCGCGCACTGTCAGGACGAGGGTGTAGAGGCTGGGGCTCTCCGCGGACCACAGGGCGGGACGGCGCACCGAACCGGTGAGCCTCACCCCGGCGATGCCGCCCGCCGGGGGCGTCACCCGGCCGGTGAGCGGGCCCGTCTCCACCCGGCGCCCCCGCGCGTCGTACACCACGCCGCTGACGGTGCGGCTGCCCGCCGTGCCGCCGGTGGTGTCCCGCACCCGGGCGTCCACGGTCAGCTCCGCACCGGTGAGGGCCTCGTCCAGCGCGGTGCGGACCTCCACGTCGTGCAGGTGGACGCGGGGCACCGAGTAGAGGTAAACGTCGCGGAAGATCCCGGACAGGTCGATCATGTCCTGGTCCTCCAGCCAGCTGCCGTCCGACCAGCGGTAGACCTCGACGGCCAGCAGGTTCTCCCCGGCGTGCAGGTGCTCGCCGATGTCGAACTCGGCCGGGGTGTAGCTGTCCTCGCTGTAGCCCACCCGCTGCCCGTTCACCCACACGAAGAACGCGGACTTCACCCCTTGGAAGGAGAGCAGGGTCCGCCTGCCGTCCCAGTCCCGCGGCACGGTGAAGGTCCGCCGGTAGGACCCGACCGGGTTGAACCGGGTCGGCACCGCGGGCGGCGCCGGCTTCTCGTAACCCGTCCACGGGTACGGGACGTTCAGATAGATCGGCTCCCGGTACCCGTGCAGCTCCCAGTTGGCCGGAACCGGCAGGCTGTCCCAGTCGCCGTCGTCGTAGTCGGTGCGGTGGAATCCCTCCGGCCGCTTGTCGGGATTCTCCGACCAGCGGAAGCGCCAGTCGCCGTTCAGCGACCGGTAGTAGGGGGACCGGTCACGGTCGCCGCGCAGCGCGGACTTCTCGTCCCGGTACGGGATCAGAGCCGTCCGCGCCGGCTCCCTGTTGACCTCGAACGTCGTCGGATCGGCGTCCCATGCGCCGTCCCGGCCGGCGGCCCGGGGCCGCCGTTCCGCGGCGAAGGCCGCCTTCTGCTGCGTGAAGGCGGCCCAGCCCGCGAGAACCCCGCCACTCGCCGCCAGAAAACTCCGTCGTGCCCATGGCATCGCTTCCATGGCGAACAAGACACCACAAGGACGAAGACGTATCAACGCTTTCGCACAGCTTCTTTCAGCCGTCGCCGCCGCCCCGTCCGGCTCCCCGACGGCAAGCGCAGGTGAGAGGGCATCAGCGAGCGGAGGAGCCCTCCCCGTCCGACGGGTGCCCGCTGCCGCGTACGGCCGAACCGCTGCGCCGGAAGGAGGCCATCAACCGCGGCGGACGCACCTCCCGGGCACCGTCCGGGGCCTGCTCACGACGCGGAACGGCACGCTCCGACGGGTACCGCCGCGGCAATGGCGGTCGCGCCGCCCCGTGCTCCGGCCCCGCAGCGGTCGCGGCCTCCCCCGTCGGCGCCCCGCCGAACGGTGCCGGAACGGCCGGCCCCCGCCCCTCGGCGCGGGCCCGTGTCCGGGGCCGCGGATCGCCGGGCGCGACCGGCGCGGGACCGGGCTCCCCCGCGCCGTCCGGGCCCGCGGCCCGGTGCCGTCCCCCGCCGGTCCCCGGCTCCTCGCCCGCAACCGGCAGGCCCCCGGAACGGCCCGGCGCCTCCGCCGCACCGCCCGGCACCTCGCGATGGCCGGCCGGTACGTCCGGGTGGCCGGCCGGAGTGTCGGGGTGACCGGCCGCGGTGTCCCGGTGACCGGCCCGCGCGTCGAGGTGGCGGGCCAGGGCGTCGGGGCGGCCGGCCACGCCACCGGTGTGGCCCGCACCGGCGCCGGGACGGACGGCCGGGTCTTGCGGGTGCGGATCGGAGGACGGTGCCGTGACCGGGCCGCGGGCCGGCCCCGCACCCGAGACCCCGGGCGGGACGGGGGCCCCGCCACGTGGCCGGTCCGCGGTCGCCCGGGTGCCGGGCCCCGCGTCCGGCACCGTGTGCGGGCCGGGCGCGGTGTGCGGGTCTGCCTCCGCCCCCGCGGTGGAGGCAGACCCGGGTGGAGCGACGGGGCCGTCGGGCCGGTGACCGACCGGGCCGACGGAGGGGCGGCCGTCCGGGGCCGGGCCCGGGCCCGAGCCCGGCGCCGGGTCCGGGCCCGAGGCCGGGTCCAGGGCCGAACCCGAGGCCGGGTCCGGACTCGCGTGCCCGCCCGGGGCCGCAGCGGTGACGCCCCCAGCGGCAGCGGCCGTGCCGGTGGCGCTCCGAGCGGCGGTACCGGTGGCCTCCCCGGGAGCCGTGCCGGACGCGCCGCTCCTGTCGTCGGCGGCGAGGAGCCGGCGCGGCAGCACGATGACGGCCTGGACGCCGCCGTAGATGTTGTCGCGGAGCTGGACGACGATCCCGTGCCGGCGGGCCAGGGCGGCGACCAGATAGAGCCCGATGCGGCCGTCGCGTACGAGGGCCGGGAAGTCGACGCGGTCGGGCTCGGTGAGCACCGCGTTCATGTGGTGCCGGTCGCCGGGGCTCATCCCGAAGCCGCGGTCCTCGATCTCGACGGCGATTCCCGCGGTGACGCGCTGGGCGCGCACCAGGACCTGGGTCTCGGGGGCGGAGAACACCGTGGCGTTCTCGACCAGTTCGGCCAGCAGATGGACGATGTCCGTGACGGCGTGCCCGCGCACGGCGCCCTCGACGGGCGGGACGAGCTGGACCCTGGGATATTGCTCGATCTCCGCGACGGCGGACCGCAGCACCTCGGAGAGGTGGACGGGACGGTTCCAACGGCGGTGCGGCGCGGCGCCGCCGAGGACGGCGAGGTTCTCGGCGTGGCGGCGGACCCGGGTGGCGAGATGGTCGACGGCGAAGACCCTTTCGAGCAGGTCGGGGTCGTCGATGTCGTGCTCCAGCTCGTCGATGAGCCGGATCTCGCGGTGCGCGAGGGTCTGGAGCCTGCGCGCGAGGTTACCGAGGACGGCCGCGTGTTCCTGGTCGGCTTCCTGACCGCCGTCGTGGCCCTGTCCGGCGAGGGCGGCTGCCTCGGCGACGGCGGCTTCCGCACCGCACTGGGCGAGCGTGATCCGGTGGGCGAGCAGGTCGAGTCCGTCGCCGACGGGCTCCTCCCGGGGTGCGGGAGTGCGGGGTACCGGGCGTTCGCCGTGCCGCAGGGTCCAGAGCATGGAGTCGAGTTCGGCCTGTCCTCGGGTGGTGGCGCGGCGCAGGGCCGCGCACCGTTCGGCGGAACCGCGTGCTTCGGCCGCGGCGAGCACGGCGGCGGCGGTGACCACGGCGGTGGAGACCAGGAGGCCGACCACCAGCGCTGCCCACGTGGTGGCCCCGGGTGGCCGTGCGCTGTCGCGGTCCGCCAGCAGGCAGCCGGAGACGACGGCTCCGGTGAGGGCGGTCAGCCCGGCGGGCAGGGCGGCGAGCCGCACCAGACGGCGGCGTACGGCGGCGTCGCCCGTCGTCTCGCGGGGCCGGGGTTTGCCGTGCCGGCGGTGTGCGGGACGGCGGGCGCCGCGGGCCGTCTCGTCGGCCGGGGTGCGCGGGGGGTCCTGGTCCGGCGCGGATTCGGAAGCGGAGGTTCCTATTCCGTTCGGTGTCCGCACGACGGAGCTGCTGGGTCGAGCCATGGAATCCTCGAAGAGGTTGAGGTGTCGGAGAGGTGTGAAAGAGGTGATGACCGGATGGTCACGCTAGCCCGCACCCCGCACCCCGACTGACCCGAACGAGGTATTCGCCAGGGTGCGCCACCTCCCAAAGAGTGACCGCCCCACCTTCCCCTTGACAGCCCCCTCTCCTCGGGGCACACCCCGCCGGGCCCCGGCCGTCACACCGCCTGCGCCCCCGCACCGCGCGCGTGATGCGGCTCCTGTCAGTCCCAGGCGTTGAACAGAACTCCGCCCAACGTGGTGGCGCGGTGATAGCGCACCTGGCGCCACTCGGCCGGGGTCAGCGCCGATGCGTCCACCTGAGAGAGCGGTGCGGCCAGTTGCCCGGGCGTCAGAACAGCGAACCCCGCGGCAGTGAAGCAGCCGGCCCAGGGTGGTGGGGCCAGGAACTCGTCCGTGTACTGGTCCCGACGTGCACCGGCGAAAGCGACCCACGGTTGGTGTGCGTGACAGAGGACGATGGTCCGTGCCGCTCCACGGGTCACTGTGGCGGTGTGGTACGTCCGAGGACAGTGACGGTCCTCGACCTCATCCACCTGGCCTCCGGCGGCCCGAGCGGCTGCGTACAAGGCTGTGCGGAACGCCCGCCGGTCGGTTTCCGGCAGCGGCCCGTCCTGCGGCCGGAAGAACCCTGTGGCGCCCGGCGGGAGCGGGAACACCATGCCCATGTCTGCGGCCATGCGGCCCATTGTGCCGACAGGAAGCTGTGACGGCGCCTCCCCGCCCTGCTCCGACTCGTGACCGGCCGCCCCGTTATGTTGTTCGCGGTCCTGCAAGAGGGCTGCTGGCCTCCGGGCCCGGTATGACTGTTGCCCCCTGTCGAACAGATGACCCGGGGGGTGGTGT
>NZ_JODR01000027.1 GCF_000725885.1 Streptomyces albus subsp. albus
CGCTCGGCTGGGAAACCCCAGCCGAGCGCCTGCATAAACTGCTCGCGGCCTGATCAACACAACCACGTGTTGCAACGACCGCTAGAAACCGCCCACCGGGCGCGGGCCCTCATCGGACGGTGGCGGTGGACGGCTAGGCGTCGGCGCAGCTGGGGCAGAGGCCGCGGTAGGTGACCGTGGCGTCGGCGATGGTGAAGCCGTACCGCTCGTTCTCGGGTAGGGCGGCCAGCGGGTCGCCCGTCGGGTGGACGTCGCGGATCGTGCCGCACCGGGAGCAGACCAGGTGCTGGTGGGTGTGGCGCGCGTTGGGGTCGTAGCGCTTGGCGCGGCCGTCCGTGCTCACCTCGAGCACTTCGCCGAGGGCGACCAGCTCGCTGAGCGTGTTGTAGACCGTCGCGCGGGCGATCTCCGGCAGGCGGTCCGCCGCGCGGGCGTGGACCTCCTCCGCCGTGTAGTGCACATGGTCGCCGTCGAGCACCTCGGCGACGACTCGCCGCTGCGCGGTGAGCCGCCAGCCGCGATCGCGGAGCCGTTCCAGCAGGTCACTCATGTGTCCAGACTAGCAGCGCCCCGTACATGGCAAGAACCCGTACGGGTTTCGTCTCCATCTTGACTTAGACAAAGTCCAATGTAGGGTTGCGGATGGTTGGCCCACAGGACAGATGTGATGCACAGGAGGCGCACGTGACCGTGCAGGACGAGACGTCCGGACCCATGACGACGGAAGCCGGAGCTCCGGTCGCGGACAACCAGAACAGCCAGACCGCGGGCGTGGGCGGCCCGGTCCTCGTTCAGGACCAGCACCTGCTCGAAAAGCTCGCGCACTTCAACCGGGAGCGCATCCCCGAGCGCATCGTGCACGCACGCGGCGCGGGCGCCTACGGAAAGTTCACCGTCACGGCGGACGTGACCCAGTACACCCGTGCCAAGTTCCTCTCCGAGATCGGCAAGGAGACCGAGGTCTTCCTGCGGTTCTCCACGGTGGCCGGCAACCTCGGCGCGGCGGACGCGGTGCGTGACCCGCGCGGCTTCGCGCTGAAGTTCTACACCGAAGAGGGCAACTACGACCTGGTCGGCAACAACACGCCGATCTTCTTCATCAAGGACGCCATCAAGTTCCCCGACTTCATCCACACCCAGAAGCGGGACCCGTACACCGGTTCGCAGGAGCCGGACAACGTGTGGGACTTCTGGGGCCTGTCGCCCGAGTCGACGCACCAGGTGACCTGGCTGCACGGCGACCGCGGCATCCCGGCGTCCTACCGGCACATGGACGGCTTCGGCTCGCACACGTTCCAGTGGACGAACGAGGCCGGTGAGGTCTTCTGGGTCAAGTACCACTTCAAGACCGACCAGGGGATCAAGAACCTGACGGCCCAGGAGGCCGAGGTGCTGGCGGGCAAGGACCCCGACAGCCACCAGCGCGATCTGCGCGAGGCCATCGAGCGGGGCGAGTACCCGACCTGGACGGCCTACGTCCAGATCATGCCCGCGGCGGAGGCGGCGAACTACCGCTTCAACCCGTTCGACCTGACCAAGGTGTGGCCGCACGCGGACTACCCGCTGATCGAGTTCGGCAAGCTGGAGCTGAACCGCAACCCGCGGAACATCTTCGCCGAGGTCGAGCAGTCGATCTTCTCCCCGCACCACTTCGTGCCGGGCATCGGTCCCTCCCCGGACAAGATGCTCCAGGGCCGGCTGTTCGCCTACGGCGACGCCCACCGCTACCGCGTCGGTATCAACGCCGACCTGCTGCCGGTGAACGAGCCCAAGGCGGCGCAGGCCCGCAGCTTCGGCCGGGACGGCGTGATGTACGACGGCCGGCACGGCGGTGCGAAGAACTACGAGCCCAACAGCTTCGGCGGCCCGGCCCAGACCGGACGCCCGCTGTGGGAGCCGCTGCCCGTCAGCGGCACCACGGAGGACCACCCGGCTCCCTCGCACGCCGAGGACGACGACTTCGTCCAGGCCGGGAACCTCTACCGTCTGATGTCGGAGGACGAGAAGCAGCGTCTGATCGACAACCTGGCGAACTCCATCGCGGGCGTCTCCCGCGACGACATCGCCCAGCGCGCGATCGAGAACTTCCGCAAGGCGGACCCGGACTACGGCAAGCGACTGGAGGCCGCGGTCCAGGCCCTGCGCGGCTGACCGACCGCTTCGCCGTACGAACCCGGAGGGACCGGACGCCATGGGGCTCCGGTCCCTCCGGCGTGCGCCCGGCCCTTCCGGGCGCCCGGGGCCGGCCGTCAGGCCGTGAGGTAGTCCAGCAGCGTGTCGTGCAGCAGGCCGTTGGACGCGACGGCGTTGCCGCTGTGCGGGCCCGGGTTCCCGTCCAGGCCCGTGAAGCTGCCGCCGGCCTCCTCCACGATGACCGCGCTCGCCGCCATGTCCCACAGCGACAGCTCCGGCTCCGCGCACATGTCCACCGCCCCCTCGGCGACCAACATGTACGACCAGAAATCGCCGTAGGCGCGGGTACGCCAGCAGTCCCGGGTCAGGTCCATGAAACCGCCCAGCATGCCCCGCTCCTCCCAGCCGTGCAGCGAGGAGTAGGCGAACGAGGCGTCCTGCACCTTGGCGACCTTGGACACCTCGATCCGGGTGGCCTTCGACAGGCTGCGGCCGGTGTAGGCGCCCGTCCCCCGGGCCGCCCACCAGCGGCGGTTGAGGGCCGGCGCGGAGACGACACCGACGACCGGGCGGTCGCCGCCCTCGCCCATCTCCATCAGCGCGATCAGCGTCGCCCACACCGGGACGCCGCGTACATAGTTCTTCGTACCGTCGATGGGATCGATCACCCAGCGGCGCGGCCCGTGGCCCTCGCTGCCGAACTCCTCGCCCAGCACCGCGTCCCGCGGCCGGGTGCGCTGGAGCGAACTGCGGATCAGCTCCTCGGCCGCCTTGTCGGCCTCGCTCACCGGCGTCATGTCCGGCTTGGTCTCGACCTTCAGGTCGAGAGCCTTGAACCGCTCCATGGTGGCGGCGTCGGCGGCGTCGGCCAGCACGTGGGCGAGACGCAGATCATCGTGATAGTCCAGCATGTCGGCACAGTATCCGGCGGCATGATCCCCGGCCACCGGGCCATGCGCGTGCGCCGTGTATTGACACCTCATGGCGGTGCGTCAATCCTGTGCCGCACGCCGGGCCGGCGGCCTTCCGGACGCCCGGTGCCGGTCACGGCCGGGGGGAGGCGACGATGCCCACTGCACGCGAGACCCTGCTGAACGCCGCACACGTCGCGGTGCGGGCCAAGCCGTGGACAGCCGTACGGATGGTGGACGTGGCAGCCGCCGCCGGCGTCTCGCGGCAGACGCTCTACAACGAGTTCGGCAGCAAGGACGGGCTCGGCGCGGCGCTGGTCGGCCGGCTGGTGGACGACTTCCTCGACGGTGCGGCCCGCGCGGTCACCGAGGCGTGCCGCAGCGGCGCCGACCCGGCCGCCTGCTGTGCCGCCGCCGCGGCCTGGGTGCTGCGCACCGCCCGCAGCGAGCCCATCGTGCACGCGGCGCTCACCGGCTGCTGGGGCTCCCGGATGCCGCCGCCGGCCCGCCCCGTGCTCTCCGCGGCGGGCCCGGCCGAGCCGGGGACGCTCGCCCGGGTACTGCGCAAGCGTGCCGTCCTGGGGCTGGAGCGGGCCGTGCGGCTCCCCGCGGGCGCCCGGGAGGACGGCGCCGCCCCGGACGCCGACCGCCGCCGGGAACTGGAGCACGCCTACGAGGCGGGCCTGCGTCTCGCGCTCTCCTACGTGGTGGCGCCGGCGGGCGGCCGGGACGACGACGAGCCCTGCGGGCGGGTCGACCAGCTCGTACGGGCACTGCTGGCCCGCTGACCGGGCGGCGCCGCGGTCAGTGGGCGCTGCCGGACAGCTGGAGCCCCATCACCCCGATGATGACCAGCGTGATGGACACCAGCTTCAGGGCGGAGACCACGTCACCGAGGAAGACCATGCCGTAGATCGCCGTCCCGGCGGCCCCGATGCCGGTCCACACGGCGTAGGCCGGGCCGACGTCCAGCCGCTTGAGGGAGAGGGTCAGCAGCCCGAAACTGCCGAGCGCGAACGCGCAGAACGCGATGGTCGGCCACAGCCGGGTGAAGCCGTGGGAGAGTTTCAGACACACGGCGAAGCCGGTTTCCAGCAGCCCCGCGACTATCACCAGCAGCCACGCCATGTGCTCTTCCTCCCGAGACGCCCGTTGCGGACAAGGTCAAGCGCAGGCAAACCAGTATGCAGCCCTGGGCGGTCGGAAGCGATCAGTCCCCTTCACGTCTCTCCCGGGTGGCCAGCAGCCGGCGCAGCGAGTGCAGCCTCGCCGGTTCGGCGTGGCCCCCGGCCACCCACGCGTCCAGGGCGCAGCCCGGCTCGTTGTGGCTGCATCCGCGCGGGCACTCGGCGGCGCCCTCCTCCAGGTCGGGGAAGGCGTGGATGACGCGCCGCAACTCGATGTGGTTGAGGCCGAAGGAGCGCACCCCGGGGGTGTCGATGACCCAGCCGTCCCCGCCGGTGGTGGAGGGCGGCAGCGGCAGCGCCAGCGCGGACGTCGTGGTGTGCCTGCCGCGTCCGGTCACCGCGTTGACGTCGCCGGTGGCCCGCTGCCGCTCCGGCACCAGCGCGTTGACCAGCGTCGTCTTGCCGACCCCGCTGTGTCCGACGCACACCGTGACCTGACCGTGCATCAGTTCGCGGACGGCCTCGGCGCCCGCGCCGTCGGCCAGCTCGTCCCGGCTGGTGACCACGTAGCGCAGCCCCAGCGGCGCGTACGTCTCCAGCAGCGGGCCGGCCGGCGCCAGGTCCGCCTTGGTCAGCACCAGCAGCGGCTCCAGGCCCGCGTCGAAGGCGGCCACCAGACAGCGGTCGATCAGCCGCGGCCGGGGCTCTGGGTCGGCCAGCGCGGTGACGATGGCCAGCTGGTCGGCGTTGGCGACGATGACCCGCTCGAACGGGTCGTTGTCGTCCGCCGTCCTGCGCAGCACCGAACTGCGCTCCTCGACGCGGACGATGCGCGCCAGGGTGTCCTTGGCACCGGACAGGTCACCGACGACCGCCACCCGGTCGCCGACCACCACCGCTTTGCGGCCCAGCTCGCGGGCCTTCATCGCGGTGACGGTCCGGTCCTCCACCAAACACGTCATCCGGCCCCGGTCGACGGTCAGTACGAAGCCCTCGGCCGCGTCCTCGTGCTTGGGTCGGGTGTGGGTGCGAGGGCGGGTGCCCCGGCGCGAGGGGCGGACCCGGATGTCGTCCTCGTCGGTGTGCTTGCCGTAGCGGCGCATGCGGGGGCTGCCTCAGACCCTCGCCCCGGCCGGCGCCCCGAGCATGCCCTCCCACAGTCCGGGGAAGTCGGGCAGCGTCTTGCCCGTGGTGGCCACGTTCTCCACCTGGACGCCCTCGACGGCCAGGCCCAGCACCGCGCCGGCGGTGGCCAGCCGGTGGTCGTCGTAGGTGTGGAAGACGCCGCCGTGCAGCGGGCGGGGGCGGATGCGCAGCCCGTCCTCCGTCTCGGTGACGTCGCCGCCCAGCCCGTTGATCTCCTTGGCCAGTGCCGCCAGCCGGTCCGTCTCGTGCAGCCGCAGATGGCCGATGCCGCGCAGCACGGACTCGCCCTCGGCGAGCGCCGCGACGGCGGCGATGCCCGGCGTCAGCTCACCGACCTCGCTCAGGTTGATGTCGATGCCCAGGATCCGCCCGCCGCCGGTGAGGGTGAGGCCCCGCTCGTCCAGCTCGCAGGAGCCGCCCATCGCCGTGAAGATCTCCCGCAGCGCGTCCCCGGGCTGGGTGGTGTGCGCCGGCCAGTCCGGAATGGTCACCCGCCCGCCGGTGACCAGCGCGGCGGCCAGGAACGGCTGCGCGTTCGACAGGTCCGGCTCGATCGTCAGGTCGCGGCCCAGCAGCGTGCCCGGGGCCACCCGCCACACGTTCGCGGCCCCGCCGTCCTCGGGGGCGTCCACCTGGGCCCCTGCGGCGCGCAGCATCTCCACCGTCATCCGGATGTGCGGCAGCGACGGCAGGGTCCGCCCGGTGTGCCGCACCTCGACGCCCTGCCGGAAGCCGGGCCCGGACAGCAGCAGCGCGCTGACGAACTGGCTGGAGGACGAGGCGTCGATCTCGACCGGTCCGCCGGCCAGCGAGCCGGTGCCGTGCACGGTCAGCGGCAGCGCGCCGCGCCCGTCGTCCTCGATCCGGGCGCCCAGCGTCCGCAGCGCGCCGATGACGCCGTGCAGCGGGCGCTCGTAGGAGCGGGGGTCACCGTCGAACCGCACCGGGCCGTCGGCCAGCGTGGCCAGCGGCGGCAGGAACCGCATGACGGTGCCCGCGTTGCCGACGTCCACCGTCGCCGGGCCGCGCAGCGGGGCGGGGACCACCCGCCACACCTCACCGGTGACGCGGGAGCCGTCCGTGTCCGTACCGTCCGACGGCGCGGGGACGGTCTCCTCGATCCCGGTGCCCATCGCCCGCAGCGCGTCCGCCATCAGCACGGTGTCCCGGGAGCGCAGCGGACGGCGCAGCCGGCCCGGCTCCGCGGCGAGCGCCGCCAGCACCAGCGCCCGGTTGGTGACCGACTTGGATCCCGGCACGGTGACGGTCGCCTCGACGGCGCCCGGTGCGGTGGGGGCGGGCCAGAGGGCGTGTTCTGCGGTGCTGGTGCGCTGGTCGGTCATGGGGCCCACTGTAATGGCTGGGCACGGGCCCGATCCGGACGCGGCCGGAGTGCTCACAGGCCCAGCAGCCAGCGTCCGCCGCCGATGAGGGAGCACAGCGACACCGCGTGGAAGAGGAACAGCCACATCGCGGCGGGAACGTTGGTGAGCCGGGAGAGCTGGTCCGCGTCCGAGTCCGGGGCGCCGCCGTACCTGCGCTTGCGTTGCAGTTCGAAGACCGGCCGCACCCCGCCCAGCAGCAGGAACCAGACCACCGCGTAGCCGAACGCGGCCTGCACCTGCGGTCCTGTCAGCCAGGACACGACCACGAAGGCGCCGCCGGCCAGGACGACGGTCAGCACGCCGTAGGCGTTGCGGATCATCACCAGCATCGCCACCAGCAGCACCGTGGCGCCCCACAGCAGGGCTGTGATGTGGTCGGCTGCCAGCAGCCAGGCGCCGCCCAGGCCCAGCAGCGAGGGGGCGGTGTATCCGGCGGCGGCGGTCAGCACCATGCCCAGCCCGGTCGGTTTGCCGCGGGAGACGGTCAGGCCCGAGGTGTCCGAGTGCAGCCGAATCCCGTCCAGGCGGCGGCCCGACACCAGGGCGATCAGCCCGTGCCCGCCCTCGTGCGCGATGGTGATCGCGTTGCGGGATATCCGCCACACCCCGTGCGGCACCACCGCGAGCAGGGCGACGACCCCGGTGGCGATCACCAGCCACTGGTCGGGGTCCGGCTGGCTCCCCACGACGCGGTCCCAGACGTCCGTGATGCTCGCGCTGTCCATGCTCAGGGCGTTCTCCTCGTGTGCTCCGCGGTGACCGGGCAGCCCGGCCCCGGTCCCGGCCTCGGTCCTGGTCCTCCAGTCCGGCCGTCCCCGTCCGGCCGCCCCGGTCGGGGCCTCCCCGGCCCGGTCGTCCCGGTCCCGTCGGACGGTCAACGCACGGCGGGCTGTCGGCGTGCCGTGGCAGTCTTGCAGGCATGTGCGGACGGTATGCAGCGAGCCGGGGGGCCGAGGACCTCGCCCGGCTGTTCGAGGTGGAGAAGTGGGAGCCCGAGGAGGCGCTGGCGCCGGACTGGAACGTCGCGCCCACCAAGGCGGTCCACGCGGTGCTCGACCGTCCCCTCAAGGGCAGTGACGACCCCCGCCCCGTGCGGCAGCTCCGGCCGCTGCGGTGGGGGCTGGTGCCCGGCTGGGCCAGGACGCCCGACATGGGCGTCAAGATGATCAACGCCCGCGCGGAGACCGTCCACGAGAAGCCCGCCTACCGGCGTCCCTTCGTCGCCCGCCGCTGTCTGCTGCCGGCCGACGGCTACTACGAGTGGGTCACCGCCGAGCAGGAACTGAAGCTGGAGCAGGAGGGCAAGCGCAAGCGCCCCCGCAAGCAGCCGTACTTCATCGCGCCGGCGCCCTCCGGTGACGGCGGCGAGCAGCCGGTGATGGCGATGGCGGGACTGTACGAGTTCTGGCGCGACAAGACGCTGCCCGACGACCACCCCCAGGCGTGGTGGGCCACCTGCACAGTGATCACCACGGAGGCGGAGACCACGCCCCTGGCCAACGCCGGTGAGCTGAGCGAGGGCGGCCCCCGGTCGCTCGCCGACATCCACCCCCGTATGCCGCTCGTGCTCACCCCCGACCGCTGGGACGCGTGGCTGGACCCCTCCCACACCGACCCCGAGGGGCTGCGCGCGCTGCTGACCCCGCCCCCGCCCGGGTCGATGCGGGCCCACCCGGTCTCCACCGAGGTGAGCAACGTGCGCAACAACGGCCCCCAGCTGCTCAAGGAGCTCCCGGCGCCCGAGGAGGAGACCCTCTTCTGAGCTGCCCTCCGCCGCCGGCCCGCCCCGGCACCCTGGCGCCGCCGCGCACCATGCCGCCGTCGCGGGCCCGCACCCGTCCGCCTGGCACCATGCGCCTATGAACGCGCACACACCCACGGACGGCGGGCGCACCGAGACGGTGGGCACGCCCGCAGGTGAGGCCCGTATCACCTGGTACGACGCGAAGAAGGCGCACACCGTGCTGGCGCTCGGGCACGGCGCGGGCGGCGGCATCGAGGCCCGTGACCTGCGGGCCCTCGCTGCTGCGCTGCCCGCCGAGGGCGTCACCGTGGCACTGGTGGAGCAGCCCTGGCGGGTCGCGGGCAAGAAGGTGGCCCCCGCCCCCAGGACGCTGGACACCGCGTGGACGGCGCTGTGGCCCGCGCTCACCCGGCCCGGGCTGCCCGTGATCGCGGGCGGGCGGAGTGCGGGCGCCCGTGTGGCCTGCCGTACGGCTTCCGCCCTGGGCGCCCGCGCGGTGCTCGCCCTCTCCTTCCCGCTGCATCCGCCGGGCAGGCCGGACAGGTCCCGTGCCCAGGAGCTGACCGGGGTGACCCTGCCCCTCCTGGTCGTCCAGGGCGGACGGGACCCCTTCGGCCGCCCCGCGGAGTTCCCCGAGGGCACCGAACTGGTCGAGGTGCCGCACGGTGATCACGGTTTTGCCCTGCCGAAGTCGGCGGCGGTCACCGAGGAGGAGGCGATGGGCGTGATCACCGGTGCGGTGGCCCACTGGATCGGCGCGGGCGCGGCGGCGGGCTGAGGGCCCGGGGGCGAGGGGCCGGGGCGGGAGCGGTCGCGGGGAGTGGCCGGGGGGCCGGGCGCGGGAATGATCGTCGGGGTCGGGAATGGTCCGGGCGGACCGCCTGTTGCAGAGGGTGTCCGGCAGGCCGGACGAAGACTTCAGGATGCACCTCTCTCAGGTGAAAGGGAGCCGCCCAGATGGGTTCTGTCGCTTGTCCCCAGCGTCCGCGGGCCGCTGACCTGGACTGGGCCACGCTCGCGCTGGCCTCTGGGACGACGGTTCGAGCGGCGGCCGATATGGATCGTCGTCTATTCTCCGAATCGAGCGGGTCCTCGGTCGGACTCGCCCAGATAACGGAGGAGGTGGGTCCGGTCACCGGGACCGAAGGCGACTCGAACACGCAGCCGGAGACGCAGGCGTCGGAGACGGCGGAGCAGCGCAGTGCGCGCTTCGAGCGGGACGCGCTCGCCTTCCTGGACCAGATGTACTCGGCCGCGCTGCGGATGACGCGGAACCCCGCCGACGCCGAGGACCTGGTGCAGGAGACCTACGCGAAGGCGTACGCCTCCTTCCACCAGTTCCGCGAGGGCACCAACCTCAAGGCGTGGCTGTACCGCATCCTGACCAACACCTTCATCAACTCCTACCGCAAGAAGCAGCGCGAGCCGCAGCGCAGCGCGGCGGAGGAGATCGAGGACTGGCAGCTGGCCCGGGCCGAGTCCCACATGTCCACCGGACTGCGCTCGGCCGAGGCCCAGGCCCTCGACCACCTGCCGGACTCGGATGTGAAGGAGGCCCTCCAGGCCATCCCCGAGGAGTTCCGCATCGCCGTCTACCTCGCCGACGTCGAGGGCTTTGCGTACAAGGAGATCGCCGACATCATGGGGACACCCATCGGCACGGTGATGTCCCGGCTGCACCGTGGACGGCGGCAGCTGCGGGAGATGCTGGAGGGCTACGCGCAAGAGCGCGGCCTGGTCCCGGCCGGAGCAGGGGCGGACGGGTCGCACGACCGGAAAGGCTCGGGCTCATGAGTTGCGGAGAGCCGCACGAGACGGACTGCGCTGAGGTTCTCGGCCATCTCCACGAGTACCTCGACCAGGAGATGCCCGAGGGCGACTGCGCCAAGTTCAGGGAACACTTCGACGAGTGCTCCCCGTGTTTCGAGAAGTACGGCATCGAGCGCGAGGTCAAGAAGCTCGTCAAGCGCTGCTGCGGGCACGACGACGTCCCCGCGGGCCTGCGGGAGAAGGTGATGGGCCGGATCGAGGTGATCCGGCAGGGCCAGACGGCCCCGCAGGAGAGCGCAACGGTCTCCCAGGGCGAGGACGCGCCCGGGGACGCTCTCGGACGGACCGCGGAGGACCGGGGTGTCCGCGAGGTCCGGGACACGCAGGCCGCCCAGACCGCCGCCCAGGACCAGGACAAGAACCCGGCCTGAGACAGCCGGCGGGCAGCGCGCGGGTGAACCCGCCGCGCAGCGCCCGCTGTTGACACCCCGCGCACCCTCCACGTTCTACGGGAACGCGCGGCTGTTACCGCCGGTTTCCCCTCCAACGAGTGAGGGTGGTCCTCCTCGTACGGGGGAACGCCCCGTCGGCAGGGGGGCCGCCGCGCCGGGCCGCTCCTATCCTCCCCGCCATGAAGCAGGCGGGGAGGAGGCCCACACGCGGGCCGCGGGTGCCGGGCGGGACCGGAAGACGGTGCGGTCCGGCATGGGTGCTGGCCTGTGTGCCGGCCGCTCCGGTGGCCGTCCTGCTGTGGCGGAGCCCGTTCGGTCCCCTCGCGGCGCTGCTGGCCGTCGGGCCCGTCTACCTCGCCTGGCGGTCCCTGCGCCGGTGCCGCCCCGAACACGCCGCCCGGCAGACCGCCGTCCGCGCCCTCGCGCAGGCGGTGCACATCAAGGACCGTTACACACGCGGCCACGGCGAACGTGTCGGGTTCGCCGCCGTGCTCATCGCCCGCGAGCTGGGCCTGGACGAGGACCGCACCGAGGTGCTGCGCTGCGCCGGCATCCTGCACGACATCGGGAAACTCGGCGTCCCCGCCCGGCTGTTGCGCAAAGAGGGCCCCCTCACCCCGGCCGAACGCCGGATCATGGAACAGCACCCCGAACACGGGGCCGAGATCGTCCGGGGCCTCGACTTCCTCGGCGAGGCCCGGGCCGCGGTCCTGCACCATCACGAGCGCATGGACGGGCGTGGCTACCCGCACGGTCTGGCCGGGGAACGGATTCCCGAGGTGGCGCGCATCGTGGCCGTCGCCGACGCGTTCGACGCCATGACCTCCACCCGCAGCTACCGCAGGGGCCGCCCCGTCGCCGCGGCCCTCGAAGAGCTCGAACGCTGCGCGGGCACCCAGTTCGACCCCCGTATGGTCGCCGCGCTCCGCCGTGCGCTGGCCGCCCACGGCTGGCCGTTCACCGAAGAGCCCGAGCAGCCCGAGCAGCCCGGGCAGCCGGGGAAGTCCGGGCAGCCGGGGGAGTCCGTGCGCCCCGGACAGTCCGTCACCGGTCACGTACCCGTGCCGCGGGAACAGTGCGCGGGGGCCCGTACCGGTGACGGTGTCGCCGTATGAGCCGCCGCGCCTGGTGGCCGTCCCCCGCCCGGACGGACAGCGCCGTGGGACGGAAGCAGCAGCGGTACGTATCGGCACGCAGACCGCGCACCCGGCAACCGGCGCCGCACCGGCGGGGCTTGGCGCGCTGTGTCGCCGCCGCGCACCTGGCGGCGGCTCTCGCGGTGGTGGCCGCGCTGTGCCACACCCTGGAGCACGGGCTGGTGCAACCGGGTGTCGCGGTGGGTTTCGGGCTGGTCGTCGCCGTCGGGGAGTTGGTGCGGGTGCGGCTGCCCGACGCGGACGGCGGCGGACGCACCACGGGACTGCTGTCGGGGGCGGGAGCGCTCGGCTACGCGCTGCTCGCCGCGATGGAGCAGCCACCGGGCGGCCACGGTGTCGGGCAGACCGTCGCGGTGGCCGTCGTCGGCTCGCTCGTCGGGCTGGTGCCGCACGTGGCGCTGGGCCAGGCCCCGCCGCCGCAGCCCGCCGCCCGTCTCGCGCTCGGCGTGGGCGGCGCCGCCCTGTGCGGCGGAACCCTCCTGGCCGAGGGCCCGTTGGGACGGGCAGCCGAGCCGGGACCGGTCCTCCTGGTGTGCCTGCTGGCCCTCGCGCTGCTGACCGGCTACGCGGACGCCCTCCTCGCCGCCGCCACGGCCGTCGTGGGGGCCGCCGGCCGGGAGCCGGGCCCGGAGCGGCCGTCGCTGCGTGCGGAGTTGCGCACCCGTGCGGTCCTCGTACCGTCCGTCGCCGTCACCGCCGTGCTGCTGGCGGTGGCCGTCGCCGGGGCCGGGCCGTGGGCGCTGCCGCTGTGCTGCGCGCCGCTGCTGCTCGTCCAGTTCGTGCTGCGCCGCAGGGCCCCCGCGCGGGCCGCGCACCGGCGCACCCTCGCCTCCCTGGCCCGGGCCCCCGAGGTGGCCGGCTGCACCCCGCCGGGGCACGCCCGCAGGGTCGCGGACCTCAGCCGTGCCGTGGGCCGCGAGCTGGGACTGACCGGGGCGGAACTCACCGCGCTGGAGTACGCGGCGCTCACCCACGACGTGGGGCAGCTGTCCCTGACCGATCCGGTGCCCGGCGGTGTCACCGCGGCGCTGGAACCCGGCCGGCAGCGGCGTATCGCCCTGCTGGGCGGTGCCGTGGTGCGCCAGACGAAAGTCCGCTGGCGGGTGGCCTCCGCCGTCGAGGGGCAGGCCGACCCGTACCGCGAGCAGTCCGTGACGGCGCGTGTCGTGGCGACGGTCAACGCCTACGACGATCTGACGGCGGGCAGCGGCACGGCGGACGCCGCAGCCCGCGAACGCGCCCTGCGCGCGCTGCGTACCGCCACCGGCCGTGACCACGAACCACGCGTCGTCGAGGCCCTGTCACGCGTCGTGTCCCGCCCCGCACACCTCTGACGCACGGGTAATGAGCGGGCACCCGAGCGGGCATGGTTGGATGCGAAGGGGGAACCGCGACAGACGTGGACGGACGCCGCGGCGTCCGGCACCGAGGGCCCCGACGGCAGTGAACGGCCGGGCGGCAGCCGCCCGGCGGACAGGCAGAACGGCGGGATTCAGCTTCAGACAGCGGAAACCGTGGAAACTGCGGGAACGGCGGGAAAGCCGGGAACGGCGGGAAAGACTGTGAGGATCTTCGGCAGGGTGCGGCACCGGCCGTCCGCCTCGTGGCGGCAGGCGACGGACCGCGCGTTCACGCTCATTGGCGACGGCCGGTACGAGGACGCGGGTGCCCTGCTCACCCGCGCCGCCGATCTGGAGCCGTGGCTCTCGGAGTCCTGGTTCAACCTCGCGCTGCTCCACAAGTTCCGGCACGACTGGGAGCAGGCCAGGGCCGCGGGACTGCGCGCGGTCGCCCTCCTCGACCGCGAGACGGGTGCGCCCGACTGGTGGAACGTGGGGATCGCGGCCACCGCCCTCCAGGACTGGCCGCTCGCCCGCCGGGCCTGGCAGGCGTACGGACTGCACGTCCCCGGGCACGGCACGGCCGCAGCGGACGAGCCCACCGGTATGCAGCTGGGCAGCGCCGCCGTGCGGCTCTCGCCCGAGGGCGAGGCGGAGGTCGTGTGGGGGCGCCGCATCGACCCCGCCCGGATGGAGGTGCAGAGCATCCCGCTGCCCTCGTCCGGACGCCGTTGGGGTGAGGTCGTCCTGCACGACGGGGTGCCGCACGGCGAGCGGACCACGGCGGCCGGCCCGTCCTACCCGGTCTTCGACGAGATCGAGCTGTGGGCGCCCTCGCCCGTGCCCACCTGGGTGGTGCTGCTGGAGGCCGCCACGGAGAGCGACCGGGACGCGCTGGAGCGGCTGGCCGCGGACGCCGGGTTCGCCGCCGAGGACTGGTCGTCGTCGGTGCGGCTGCTGTGCCGGGCCTGCTCGGAGAGCGCCATGCCCGCCGACGAGGGGGACGGCACCGCCCATCTCGACCCGCACGACCACAGCTCCCCCGGTCACCCCGGGCCGCTCGGCCATATGACGCAGGGCGGCCCCGGTGAGCTGTGGGTGCCGGAGCGTGAATGCGGCCTGGCCGCGCCCGCCGCACTGGTGCGGGGCCTGCTGGACGGCTGGGTCGCCGACAGCCCGGACACCCGCGAGTGGCGGGATCTGGAGGAGGTCTGCTGAGCGTCGGCCGAGGGCCCCGTACCCTGTAGGGCGAGTGTTTGCGGCACCCGCCCGGGGAGCCGCACATCCGAGCTCTCAAGGGTCGCAGGAAGGCGTACGACGGCATGGCGCAGCAGCAGGGAACCGAGGCCGGGTCGGCCGGTGTCGCCGAGGACGAGTTCGTCGACGACGTGACGGACGCGGCTGCCCGGGAGGAAGCACACACGGCGCGCGGCACCGCCCGGCCGATCACCGTCGTCGGCAACCCGGTGCTGCACCGGGAGTGCAAAGAGGTGACGGAGTTCGACGACGAGCTGGCGGGGCTGATCGACGACATGTTCGCCAGCCAGCGCGCCGCCGAAGGGGTCGGCATCGCCGCCAACCAGATCGGCGTGGACCTCAAGGTGTTCGTCTACGACTGCCAGGACGACGAGGGCGTACGCCACGTCGGCGTCGTCTGCAACCCGGTGCTCGACCAGCTTCCCGCCGAGCAGCGGGTGCTGGACGACGGCAGTGAGGGCTGCCTGTCCGTGCCCGGCGCCTACCACCCGCTGGCGCGGCCCGACTATGCCGTGGTGCGCGGGCAGGACGCGCAGGGCAAGCCGATCGCCGTCCGGGGCACCGGGTACTTCGCGCGCTGCCTCCAGCACGAGACGGACCACCTCAACGGGTACCTGTACATCGACCGGCTCTCCAAGCGTGAGCGCAAGGACGTGCTCCGGCAGATGGCCGAGAGCACGCCCCGCTACGAGACCGTCCCCAACGAGTAGGACGGGCCGCCGCAGGCTGCCGCCCCGCCGCGGACGGCCCGGTCCCACAGTGGGTCCGGGGCCCGGTGGCCGGGCGGCAGCCGCTCAGAAGTCGTCGTCGAGGGTGACGGAGCCCTCCACCGCGACCTGGTAGGCGGAGACGCGGCGCTCGAAGAAGTTCGTCAGCTCCTGGACGTTCTGCAGCTCCATGAAGGAGAACGGGTTGGTCGCCCCGTACCGCTCGGGGAAGCCGAGACGGCGCAGCCGCTGGTCGGCGACGGCCTGGAGGTACTGCCGCATCGACGCGGTGTTCATCCCGGGCAGCCCCTCCCCGCACAGGTCGTGCGCGAACTGCAGCTCCGCCTCGACGGCCTCCTCCAGCATGGCGGTGACCTGCTTCTCCAGCTCGTCGTCGAAGAGCGAGGGCTCCTCCGCGCGGACGGTGTCCACCACGTCGAACGCGAAGGACATGTGCATCGACTCGTCGCGGAAGACCCAGTTGGTGCCGGTGGCCAGCCCGTGCAGCAGGCCCCGCGAGCGGAACCAGTAGACGTAGGCGAAGGCGCCGTAGAAGAAGAGCCCTTCGATGCAGGCGGCGAAGCAGATCAGGTTGAGCAGGAACCGCCGCCGCTCGTCGCGGGTGTGCAGCGCGTCGATCTCCTCGACGGAGTCCATCCAGCGGAAGCAGAACTGCGCCTTCTCCCGGATGGAGGGGATGTTCTCCACCGCGGCGAACGCCTGGGCGCGTTCGTCGTGGTCGGGCAGGTAGGTGTCCAGCAGGGTCAGATAGAACTGGACGTGGACGGCCTCCTCGAACAGCTGCCGCGACAGATACAGCCGCGCCTCGGGCGAGTTGATGTGCTTGTAGAGGGTGAGCACGAGATTGTTGGCGACGATGGAGTCGCCGGTGGCGAAGAACGCCACCAGGCGGCTGATCATGTGCTGTTCGCCGGGGGAGAGCTTGGCCAGATCGGCCACGTCGGAGTGGAGATCGACCTCCTCGACGGTCCAGGTGTTCTTGATGGCGTCGCGGTAGCGCTCGTAGAAGTGCGGGTAGCGCATCGGGCGCAGGGTGAGCTCGAATCCCGGGTCGAGCAGGTTCGGGGTGGTGGACGTGCTGGTCACTGGCATGCCTCGCAGGACTCGGGGTTCTCCAGGGAGCAGGCGACGGCGGCTTCGCCCGTCGCCGGTGGCGCGGGCGCGGGCACGGTGGCGGGTGCCGCGGTGCCGGCCGCCTGCGCGATGCGGGTCGCGGGACGCGACCGCAGGTAGTAGGTGGTCTTGATGCCGCGTTTCCAGGCGTACGCGTACATCGAGCTGAGCTTTCCGATGGTGGGGGAGGAGAGGAACAGGTTCAGCGACTGGCTCTGGTCCAGATACGGGGTGCGGGCCGCGGCCATGTCGATGAGGGCGCGCTGCGGGAGCTCCCAGGCCGTGCGGAAGAGGGTCCGCAGTTCCTCCGGCACCCATTCCAGCTCCCGCACCGAGCCGTTGGACTCGCGCAGGGCGGCGCGGGAGCGCGCGTCCCACAGGCCCAGCGCTTTGAGTTCTGCCACCAGATAGGTGTTCACCTGGAGGAACTCACCGCTGAGCGTCTCGCGCTTGAACAGGTTGGAGACCTGCGGCTCGATGCACTCGTACACCCCGGCGATGGACGCGATGGTGGCGGTCGGCGCGATGGCCAGCAGCAGGGAGTTGCGCATGCCGGTGCGGGCGATCCGCTCGCGGAGGGCCGCCCACCGCTCGGGCCAGGCGTGGCCCTCGCGGGCGGCCGGGTAGTGGTCGGGGTGGAGGACGCCGCGGGCGGTGCGGGTCTCCTCCCAGGCGGGCAGCGGGCCGTTGCGCTCGGCCAGGTCCGCGGAGGTCTCGTAGGCGGCGAGCATGATGCGCTCGGCGATGCGGGTGGACAGCTCGCTCGCCTCGGGGGAGTCGAACGGCAGCCGCAGCCGGAAGAAGACGTCCTGGAGGCCCATCACGCCCAGACCCACCGGCCGCCAGCGGGCGTTGGAGCCGGCGGCCTGCCCGGTCGGGTAGTAGTTGATGTCCACCACGCGGTCGAGGAAGGTCACCGCGGTGCGGACCGTGGCGTCCAGCCGGTCCCAGTCCATCGTGCCGTCCTCGCCCAGGTGGGCTGCGAGGTTGACGGATCCGAGGTTGCACACGGCGGTCTCGCCGTCGTCGGTGACCTCCAGGATCTCCGTGCACAGGTTGGAGGAGTGCACGACGCGGCCCGGGAGGGCCGTCTGGTTGGCGGTGCGGTTGGAGGTGTCCTTGAACGTCATCCAGCCGTTGCCGGTCTGGGCGAGGGTGCGCATCATCGCGCCGTACAGCTGCCGGGCGGGCAGCCGTTTGACGGCGCGGCCCTCCGCCTCGGCCCTGCGGTACGCCGCGTCGAACTCCTCCCCCCACAGGTCGGTCAGCTCCGGCACGTCCGAGGGTGAGAACAGCGACCATTCCCCGTCGGCCTCGACACGGCGCATGAACTCGTCGGGGACCCAGTGCGCCAGGTTGAGGTTGTGGGTGCGGCGGGCGTCCTCGCCGGTGTTGTCCCGCAGTTCGAGGAACTCCTCGATGTCCGCGTGCCAGGTCTCCAGGTAGACGCAGGCCGCGCCCTTGCGCCGGCCGCCCTGGTTGACGGCGGCCACCGAGGCGTCCAGCGTGCGCAGGAACGGCACGATGCCGTTGGAGTGCCCGTTGGTGCCGCGGATGAGGGCGCCCCGGGAGCGGATCCGGGTGAAGGGGACGCCGATGCCGCCCGCGTGCTTGGAGAGCCGGGCGATCTGGTGGTAGCGCTCGTAGATCGAGTCGAGCTCGTCGCGGGGCGAGTCCAGCAGATAGCAGGACGACATCTGGGGGTGGCGGGTGCCGGAGTTGAAGAGGGTGGGGGAGGAGGGCAGATAGGCGAGGGAGCTGATGAGCCGGTAGAACTCCGCGACCTCGGCGAGGGCTTCTGGCGAGTTGTCGGCGGCCAGCCCGCAGGCCACCCGCAGCAGGAAGTACTGCGGAGTCTCCAGGGGGCGCCGGGTGGTGGGATGCCGCAGCAGGTAGCGGGAGTGCAGGGTGCGCAGCCCGAAGTATCCGAACCGGTCGTCGGCGCCGTCCGCGACGGCCTGGTCGACGAGGGCGTCCAGCCGTGTGGCGTACCGCTCGACGAAGGCGTGGGTGCGGTCCGCGATCAGTCCGTGGGTGTGGCCCAGACGGACCGAAGCGGAGAACGAGGTTGCTCCTTCGGCGGCCGTCTCGTCGCGCAGGGCGAGGGTGAGCAGCCTGGCGGCCAGCCGGGAGTAGGACGGCTCCTCGCCGATGAGCCCGGCCGCGGCCTCCACGGCCAGGTCCCGCAGGTCGGCGGCGGTCGCGGAGGGGTGCCGCCCGCGCAGTACCGCGGCGGCGACGGGGGCCCGGTCGGCGTCGGGCAGATCCGCCGTCAGGGCGGCGAGCTGCCGGTTCAGCGCGTCGGCGACGGGGTCGTCGGCGTGCCGGCCTGATCCCCGCGCATCGGCGGGGGACGGGGCGGTGGGGGCGATGGTCACGCGGTGCTCTCCCTCGGTGCTCGCTGCCCGTGGACGGCACGGCAAGGAGGGAGCGCGCATGCGTGCGGGCACGCCGCGCCCCGTCCGCCGGTCCAGTCCACGAGACCCGGACGTTCGCTGTCGCCGCCGGCAGGCGATCGGACTCGCGGGCAGCGGTGAGCTGCCCGCACACCGTTGCGGGTCAGTTCCGGGTTCTCACCGGATTCCCCTGCGTCGGGTGGCGACGACCTGAGGGAGCATACATGTTGTGGCCCGTTCCGCGAGGCCCCCCACATGTTGTGCCGTCGTGTGACGGGTGGCTATCGTGGCGCCACACGCAGACACCCGCCCCCGGATGCCGGGGACGGGTGTCGGAGGGGTGGGCACGCCACGCCGCATGCGGGGCGAAGCGGTGGCTCAGCCCATGGCGGCGGGCTCCTTCTCGGGGCTGCCGCCGGCGTCGGGAGTGTCGGTGCCGCCGCCGTCGGTGCGGGGCCCGCCGGGACTGCCGCCGTCGGTGCCGGGACCTTCACCGGGGCCGTCGCCGCCGGTGCCGCCACCGGTGGGGGCACCGGGGCCGGCCGTGCCGTCGTCCGGGTCCGCCGGGCCGGCCGGCCGCTTCCCGGACGGCGCGGACGGTGCGTCGGCCGTGTAGTCCTCGGGGCGGGTCTCGTCCACCCCGGCCGGGGCCTTGAACGCCCGCAGCACGACGGTCAGCACGACGGTGACGGCCACGTTCAGCACGAACGCGGTCACCCCGATGTAGCCCGTCTCGCCGATGCCGGGGATCAGCGCGTTGCTGCCGCCGAAGTGCTGCTGCGTGGGGCTGGCGACGCCGTACGCGGCGAGCGTGCCGTAGACCATGCCCACGGCCCAGCCGGCCAGCAGGGCCCAGCGGTGGAACCAGCGGGTGAACAGTCCGCCGACCAGCGCGGGGAAGGTCTGGAGGATCCAGATGCCGCCAAGGAGCTGGAAGTTGATGGCCACGGTCTTGTCCATGCCGAGGACGAAGACGAGCGCACCGACCTTCACCAGCAGGGACACCAGCTTGGAGACCTTCGTCTCCTGCTCGGCGGTGGCGTTCGGCTTCAGGAAATCCTTGTAGATGTTACGGGTGAACAGATTGGCCGCGGCGATCGACATGATGGCGGCGGGCACCAGTGCGCCGATGCCGATGGCCGCGAAGGCGACGCCGGTGAACCAGTCGGGGAACATGTCCTCGAACAGCTGGGGAATGGCGAGCTGGCCGTTGTCCACCTTGATCCCGGCGGCGATGGCCATGAAGCCGAGCAGGGCCAGGAATCCCAGCATGAGGGAGTACAGCGGCAGGATCGTGGTGTTGCGCCGGATCACATTGCGGTTCTTGCCCGAGAGCGTCGCCGTGATCGAGTGCGGATACATGAAAAGGGCCAGCGCGGAACCGAAGGCGAGGGTGGCGTACGCCCATTGCGCGGATTCGCCGCTGGCCAGTTCACCGCGGGGTTTCCCGGTCGCCGGATTCGGCTGGGCGAGGGCGTCACCGGCCTTGTCGAAGATCGCGTCGAAACCGCCGAGTTTGATGGGGATGTAGATGATGGCGACGGCGATGACGAGGTAGATGAGCGCGTCCTTGACGAACGCGATCAGCGCGGGGGCGCGCAGCCCGGAGGAGTAGGTGTAGGCGGCCAGTACACCGAAGGCGATGAGCAGCGGAAGGTCCTTGACGAACCAGTTGGTGGATTCCGAACCGCCCACGCCCATCACGTCCAGCACCGCCTGGATGCCCACGAGTTGCAGCGCGATGTAGGGCATCGTGGCCAGGATGCCGGTCAGGGCGACGGCCAGCGACAGGCCGCGGGAGCCGAACCGGCCGCGCACGAAGTCGGAGGTGGTGACGTAGCCGTGCCGGTGCGAGACCGACCACAGCCGCGGCAGGAAGGTGAAGATCAGCGGGTAGACGAGAATCGTGTACGGAACGGCGAAGAATCCCGAGGCGCCGGCCGCGTAGATCGCGGCGGGCACGGCGACGAAGGTGTACGCGGTGTACAGGTCGCCGCCCAGCAGGAACCAGGTGATCCAGGTGCCGAAACTGCGTCCGCCCAGGCCCCATTCGTCCAGCGAGTTGCCGTCGGCCGCCTTGCGCCAGCGGGCGGCGCGGAATCCCATGACGGTGACGACGAGGAAGAAGAAGACGAAGACGCCGAGTGCGACGCCGTTGACCCCGCCGTTCATCGCGCCTCACCGCCCTCGGCGGTCTCCGCGGTGGCCCCGGCGCGCTGGTTGCGGTCCTGTTCCCTGCGCACGAGGCGGTAGGCGATGACCGTGAGCGCGGCGGATATCAGCACCCACAGCATCTGGTACCAGTAGAAGAACGGAATGCCGAAGAGCGTGGGCTCGATCCGGGCATAGGAATCCACCCACAGGATGGCGACGAACGGCGCGACCAGACAAAGCCCCGTGATGACCCGTGCGGGGGTGACGATCTGCTGGCTTCTCGCCGACGTCGGCGGCGGTGCGGACATGGTGGGGGACTCCGTCCTCGCTCAGGTGTGTGCAATGCGCACGGAAACCTAAGCGAGGTTCTCGATCACCGTCACCACCCGTCCGCATACCGGACACGCGCGGCGGGCCGGGCTCAGCAGCAGCGGAAGCCCTCGCGCGGATCGCCCTCCCGCGCGTCCTGCCGCTGCCGCTCGAACTCCCGCCGGCTGGGCACCGGGGCGTCGGCGCCCTGGTGCTGCCGTACGTGCGCGACATAGCGCTCGTAGGCGCTCTCGTCGGTCAGTTCGCGCACGTACCAGCGCACCCAGCGGCCGGCCCGCCGTACGGCGTTCACCGCGTGTCCTGTCCCGGCCCGGTACGGGAGGTCCCTGCCGCGGCCAGCGCGGCCTGCTGTTCGGCCTTCTCCTCCTTGGTGGCGAACAGCCCGGCCGGCTCGACCAGTTTCGACTCCACGTACGGTGCCTCGGTCAGCTTGGTGGCCTCCGGGTGGCGGATCGCCTTGACACAGGTGCGGGTCGCGTCCACGAGGACGATGATGACGAGGAGGGCGAAGAGGGCCGAGAGCACGCCGTCCACCGTGGAGTTGGTGACGACGGTGTGCATGTCGTCCATGTTCTTGGCGGGCGGGATGACCTTCCCGGCTTCGATGGCCTGCTGGTAGTCGGCGCGCTGCTGGAAGAAGCCGACCTTCGGGTCGCTGGAGAAGACCTTCTGCCAGCTCGCGGTCAGCGTCACGACCGCGTCCCACGCCAGGGGAACGGCGGTCACCCAGGCCCACTTGAGCCGCCCGGACTTGATCAGCAGCGTGGTGCACACGGCCAGCGCCACGGCGGCCAGCAGCTGGTTGGCGATGCCGAAGAGCGGGAAGAGCTGGTTGATGCCGCCGAGCGGCTCGTGGACGCCGACCCACAGGAAGTAGCCCCACAGTCCGACGACGATCGCGCTGGACAGGAGCAGCCCCGGCCACCAGCTGATGCGGCGGAACGGCTTGTAGACGTTGCCCAGCATGTCCTGGAGCATGAACCGCCCCACGCGGGTGCCCGCGTCCAGCGCCGTCAGGATGAACAGCGCCTCGAACATGATGGCGAAGTGATACCAGAACGCCTTCATCCCGGCGCCGCCGAACACCTCGGAGAAGATGTTGGAGACACCGATGGCGAGCGTCGGCGCCCCGCCCGTACGGGACAGCAGCGACTGCTCCTCCACGGCCTTGGCGGCGGCGGCCAGTTCCTCGGGACTGATGGTGTAGTCCAGGTGCCGTACCGCTTCCGAGGCGGACTGCACGGTGTCGCCGATGACACCCGCGGGGGCGTTCATCGCGAAGTAGAGGCCCGGGTCGATGATGCAGGCGGCGACCATCGCCATCACCGCGACGAACGACTCCATCAGCATGGAGCCGTAGCCGATCATCCTCACCTGCGTCTCCTTCTGGATCATCTTGGGCGTGGTGCCCGAGGAGATCAGCGCGTGGAACCCGGACAGGGCGCCGCAGGCGATGGTGATGAAGGCGAACGGGAAGAGCGACCCGGCGAACACCGGCCCGTCGCCCACCCCCGCGAAGTCGGTGATGCCCGCCATCTTGAGCGTCGGCAGGGTCAGGATCACGCCGACGGCCAGCAGCCCGATGGTGCCGATCTTCATGAAGGTGGACAGGTAGTCGCGCGGCGCCAGCAGCATCCACACCGGGAGGATGGAGGCGATGAAGCTGTAGACCAGGATCCAGATGACCAGCGTGCCCGGCTCCAGCGTGAAGGTGTCCGCCCACGACGACTCGGCGACCCACCGTCCGGCCACCAGCGCGAGCAGCAGCAGCGCGATGCCGATGACCGACACCTCGGTCACCCGGCCGGGGCGCAGCACTCGCAGGTAGAAGCCCATGAACAGGGCGATCGGGATGGTCATGCCGATCGAGAAGGTGCCCCAGGGCGACTCGGCGAGGGCGTTGACGACGACGAGCGCCAGCACCGCCAGCAGGATGATCATGATGGCCAGGACGGCGAGCAGCGCGGCGGCGCCGCCGACCGGCCCGATCTCCTCACGGGCCATCTGCCCCAGCGACTTGCCGTCCCGCCGCATGGAGAAGAACAGCGTCACCATGTCCTGCACGGCGCCGGCCAGGATGACGCCGGCGACGATCCATATGGTGCCGGGCAGATATCCCATCTGGGCGGCCAGCACCGGGCCCACCAGCGGGCCAGCGCCGGCGATGGCGGCGAAGTGGTGGCCCAGCAGCACCCGGCGGTCGGTGGGGTGGAAGTCGATGCCGTTGTCGAGCCGTTCGGCGGGGGTGGCCCGGGTCTTGTCGACGCGCAGCACGCGGGTGGCGATGAACCGCGCGTAGAAGCGGTAGCCGATGGCGTAGGAGCCGAGGGCCGCGGCGACCATCCAGGCGGCGGAGATCTCCTCGCCCCTGGCCAGTGCGAGCATCGCCCAGCCCACCGCGCCGATCAGCGCGACGGCGGTCCAGATGACGACGGACCGCCACTTGGGCTGTCTGGCTTGCTGGGCAGTGCTGGACACGCGCGTTCCTCCTCGACCCCACCCGTCCGCCGCCTTCGGGCTGCGGACTCGTACGACGGCAGGCCGACGTTAGAACAGTGACGTGATCTGCGCCATACCCCCAGCCGTTGTTGCCCGAGTTGCGTGGGGTGCAAAGGAGGCGCCGGTCAACCGGCGGCGGGCCGCTGGAGGTTGGCGACGAACTTGTAGCGGTCGCCGCGGTAGACGGAGCGCACCCACTCCACGGGCTCCCCGCGGGTGTCCCGCGAGTGCCGGGAGAGCATCAGCATGGGCAGGCCGACGTCCGTGCTCAGCAGTCCCGCCTCGCGCGGGGTGGCCAGCGAGGTCTCGATGGTCTCCTCGGCCTGCGCGAGGTGGACTCCGTAGACCTCGGCGAGCGCGGTGTAGAGGGAGGAGTACTTCACGAGGCTGCGGCGCAGGGCGGGGAAGCGTTTCTGGGACAGGTGGGTGGTCTCGATCGCCATCGGCTCGCCGCTGGCCAGCCGCAGCCGCTCGATGCGCAGGACGCGTCCGCCGGCCGGGATGTCCAGCAGCGCGGCGAGACGGTCGTCGGCGGTGACGTAGCCGATGTCCAGCAGCTGCGAGGTGGGCTCCAGCCCCTGGGCGCGCATGTCCTCGGTGTAGGAGGTCAGTTGGAGCGCCTGGGAGACCTTGGGCTTGGCGACGAAGGTGCCCTTGCCCTGGATGCGCTCCAGCCGCCCCTCGACGACCAGTTCCTGGAGGGCCTGCCGGACGGTGGTGCGCGAGGTGTCGAATTCGCTGGCCAGGGTGCGCTCGGGGGGTACGGGCGTGCCGGGGGGCAGGGTTTCGGTCATCTCCAGCAAGTGCCGTTTGAGGCGGTAGTACTTGGGCACGCGCGCGGTGCGGGCCGCCGGTCCGTTGCCGCCCGCGGCCTGGGTCTCCGCGGCGGCCGGCGCGATGGAGCCGCCCCCGTCCGTGCTCATGGCCCGCCTCTCCGCCTCGCCTTGTGCCGTCACCGGCGTCCTCCGTGTCCGTAGCGGTTCACATCGTGGCACGACCCCGGTCCGGGCGGGCGCCCGAGCTCAGATGTCGGTCCGGTAACGGAACCGGCTGGGAGCTTTATACACCGTTGACACCCCTAAAGGTCTAGGCCAAGCTCTGCGCATTGGTCTAAACCAACTGTCCGGGCGAGGCGTCCGGGCGTGCTGTGCGGCCGTTCCAGTGTGCAGGGGAGATGCTGTGAAACGTGGTCAACGAGGACTCATAGCCGCGGCCGGAGCCGTGGCGCTGATGGTGAACGTCGCGGCCTGCGGGTCCGACGGGGACGGCGACAAGAAGGCCGGGCCCGACAGCTTCAAGGGCCAGACTCTCACCCTCTGGGCGATGGACGGCTCGACCCCCAAGCAGTGGATGAAGGACGTCAAGGCCGAGTTCGAGAAGAAGACCGGGGCCAAGCTCAAGTTCGAGGTCCAGCAGTGGAACGGGATCCAGCAGAAGATCACCACCGCGCTGTCCGAGTCCGACCCGCCGGACGTCATCGAGATCGGCAACACCCAGACGCCCGCCTATGCCCGCACCGGCGGTCTCGCCGACCTCGGTGACCTCAAGAAGGACCTGGGCAAGGACTGGACCGCCTCCTTGAACGAGTCGGCCGTCTACGACGGCAAGCAGTACGCGGCCCCCTGGTTCGCCGTCAACCGTACGGTCGTCTACAACAAGAAGATCTGGGCCGAGGCCGGCATCAAGGGCACGCCCAAGACCCGCGACGAGTTCTTCGACGCGCTGGACAAGATCGAGAAGAAGACCGACGCCGAGCCGATCTACATGCCCGGCCAGAACTGGTACTTCTTCGACGGCCTCCTCATCGGCAAGAACGCCGACCTGGTGAAGAAGAAGGGCGGCAAGTGGGTCTCCAACCTCGCCGACCCCAAGGTCGGCGAGGCCATGGAGATCTACAAGAAGTACGCCTCCTACTCCAAGGCGCCCAAGGACAAGGACGAGGCCACCCCGCAGCAGGCGGAGGTCTTCGCCAAGGGCAAGACCGGCGCGTTCATCGGCCTGGGCTGGGAGGGCGCCACCGCGGCCGAGGCCAACCCGAAGATCAAGGACGACATCGGCTACTTCACCATCCCCGGTGAGACCGCCGGCAAGCCGGAGGGCGTCTTCCTCGGCGGCTCCAACCTGGCGGTCGCCGCGGGCAGCGAGAAGCAGGAACTCGCCAAGGAGTTCCTCAAGATCGCGCTCTCCGACAAGAACGAGGGTGCGCTCGCCAAGGAAGGCGGCGTCATCCCCAACAAGGAGTCCTTGCAGAGCAATCTGAAGGGCAACCCGTCGGCGGAGGCCGCCGCGCCGGCCGTCGAGGGCGGCGGCCTGACGCCGCTGATCCCCGAGTGGGGCGCGGTGGAGAACCCGCCGAACCCGATCAAGAGCTACATGACGTCCGTGCTCAAGGGGAAGTCCCACGCCGCGGCGGCCAAGGCGGTCGAGGGCGAGATGAACAAGCGGCTGTCCCAGAAGCAGTGACCCGTCCGAGGGCGGGGTGGGGGCGGCGGGGTGCCGCCCCCACCCCGGTTGGAGTCTGCAATGTCTGTGCAAACCCGTGAGGCACCGCCTCGTGGCAAGGTGTCCGTCAGGCCGGCGGGAAGCGGCGGGTCGGCGCCGGGCGGCGGACGGGGCACCGGGAAGGGCACCCTGCCCTACCTCCTGCTGCTGCCCGCGCTCGGGCTGACGGCGGTCCTCCTGGGCTGGCCGCTGGTCACCAACGGCATGCTCTCGTTCCAGAACCTCAACATGACGCAGCTGATCCAGCACGTCACCGAGTGGAACGGGTTCGCCAACTACACCGACACGCTCACCAGCGACACGTTCTGGCGGGTCACCCTGCGGTCGGTGATCTTCACAGTCGTCAACGTCGTGGTGATCATCGTCGTCGGCACCCTGATCGGTCTGCTGCTGGCCCGGCTCGGCCCGAAGATGCGGCTGCTGCTGTCGGTCGGTCTCGTACTGGCCTGGGCCATGCCGCCCATCGCGGGCACCACCGTCTACCAGTGGCTGTTCGCACAGCGCTTCGGCGTCGTCAACTGGGTGCTCGCCAAGATCGGGTTCACCTCGATGGCGGACTACAACTGGACGGGCAGCCAACTGTCCACGTTCTTCGTCGTCTCGCTGCTGATCGTGTGGACCTCGGTGCCGTTCGTCGCCATCAACCTGTACGCGGCGACCACCACCATCTCCCGCGAACTGTACGAGGCCGCCGCGCTGGACGGGGCGGGGGCCTGGCAGAGCTTCAAGTCCGTCACCTTCCCGTTCCTCAAGCCCTTCTTGATGGTCGCGACGTTCCTCGAAGTGATCTGGATCTTCAAGGCGTTCCCGCAGGTCTTCGCCATCAACGAGGGCGGCCCCGACCGGCTGACCGAGACGCTGCCCGTCTACGCCTTCGTGGAGGGCGTCGGCAACCAGCACTACGGCGCGGGCGCGGCCATCTCCGTCCTGACCATCCTCATCCTGCTGGCGCTGATGTCGTACTACCTGCGTCTGGTGCTGCGCCAGGAGGCGGAGGACGACGAGGCCGGCGAGAGCACCACCGACCGCAAGAAGGGGGAGAGGGCCTGATGCAACGGTCGCTCCTGGGCCGGATCTGGCCGAACGCCACCGCGGTGGTGCTGTTCATCGGCTTCGTCTTCCCCGTGTACTGGATGTTCAACACGGCCTTCAAGCCGAACGGCGACATCATCAGCGAGGACCCCGTCTGGTTCCCCGACTCGCCCACCCTCGAACACTTCTCGACGGCCGTCCACGCCGAGAACTTCTGGACGCTGGTGCGCAACTCGGTCACCGTCACCGTGCTGGCGGTCGGCCTCTCGCTGCTGGTGGCCCTCTTCGCCTCGTTCGCCCTGGCCCGGATGCGGTTCAAGGGGCGCAAGGGCATCGTGCTGACGTTCATGCTCGCCCAGATGGCCCCCTGGGAAGTCATGGTCATCGCGATCTACATGATCGTGCGGGACGCGGACATGCTCAACAGCCTGGTGCCGCTCACCCTCTTCTACACGGTCATGGTGCTGCCGCTGACCATCATCACCCTGCGCGGATACGTCGCGGCCGTCCCCAAGGACCTGGAGGAGTCCGCCATGGTGGACGGATGCACCCGCTTCCAGGCGTTCCGCCGGGTCATCTTCCCGCTGCTGGCCCCCGGACTGATGGCCACCTCGCTCTTCGGCTTCATCACCGCGTGGAACGAGTTCCCCATGGTCCTCATCCTCAACAAGGACGCCGAAGCCCAGACGCTGCCGCTGTGGCTGTCGAAGTTCCAGACCGCCTTCGGCGACGACTGGGGCGCCACCATGGCCGCCGCCTCGCTCTTCGCCGTCCCCATCCTGCTGCTCTTCCTCTACCTCCAGCGCAAGGCAGTGGCCGGCCTCACCTCCGGCGCGGTGAAGGGATGACCCGCATGACCACCTCTCTCCGAGCCACCGACACCCTCACCCGTGACGCCCTAGCCGTCCTCCAGCCCGGCTTCACCGGCACCTCCGCACCGGCCTGGCTGCTGCGGCAACTGGACGAGGGACTCGCCTCGGTCGGCCTGTTCGGGCGCAACATCGACTCGCCCGAACAGCTGACCCTGCTGACCGAGCAGCTGCGCGACGTACGGCCGGACGTCCTGGTCGCCATCGACGAGGAGGGCGGCGACGTCACCCGGCTGGAGGCCCGCACCGGCTCCTCCTACCCCGGCAACCTCGCCCTCGGCCACATCGACGACCCCGACCTGACCCGGGCGGTCGCCCACGAACTGGGCAGCAGGCTCGCCGCCGCCGGCGTCAACCTCAACTGGGCGCCCTCCGCCGACGTCAACTCCAACCCGGACAACCCCGTCATCGGAGTCCGCTCCTTCGGCGGCGACCCCAAGCTGGTCGCCCGGCACACCGTCGCCTACGTCGAAGGACTCCAGTCCGCGGGCGTCGCCGCCTGCGTCAAGCACTTCCCCGGGCACGGCGACACCGCCGTCGACTCCCACCACGCCGTGCCCCGCATCGACGCGGACATGGACACCCTCCGCTCCCGCGACCTGGTGCCGTTCGCGGCGGCGATCGACGCCGGCACCCGGTGCGTGATGAGCGCCCACATCCTGCTGCCCGCCCTGGACGCGGCCCGCCCCGGAACGCTGAGCCCCGCCGTGCTGACCGGACTGCTGCGCGCCCCCCGCGACCAGGGGGGCCTGGGCCACCAGGGACTCATCGTCACCGACGGCATCGAGATGCAGGCCATCTCCGCCACCTACGGTCTGGAGCGCGGCAGTGTCCTGGCGCTGGCGGCCGGCGCCGACGCCATCTGCGTGGGCGGCGGCCTGTCCGGCGAGGACACCGTGCTGCGGCTGCGCGACGCCCTGGTGACGGCCGTGCGCGACGGAGAGCTGACGGAGGAACGGCTCGCCGACGCCGCGGCACGGGTCCGCGCCCTCGCGGCGTGGGCCCAGGGGGCGCGGGGCGCGCGGAACCGGTCCGACACGGGGGGTCTGGCCGATCCCGCGCTCCGCGCCGACCCCGTCGCCGCGGGCGGCATCGGACTGGAGGCGGCACGGCGCGCCCTGGTCGTCACCGGGCTGGAGGACTACCGCCACCCCCGCGGCCCGCTGTTCGTGGCCGCGCTCACCCCGCTGGCCAACATCGCCGTCGGCGACGAGACCCCCTGGGGTCCCGCCGCGGAACTGGAGCGGATGGTGCCCGGCACCCGCACGGGCACCTACGGCAGCACCGACGGTGACGTGGGCGCCCGCGTCCTGGCCGACGCGGGGGAGCGCCCCGTCGTCGCCGTCGTCCGCGATCTGCACCGCCACCCGTGGATGGCGCAGGCCGTCGAACGGCTGGTGGCCGCCCGCCCCGACACGGTCGTCGTGGAGATGGGCGTGCCCCAGGCCCCGCCGCAGGGCGCCCTGCACGTGGCCACCCACGGCGCCGCCCGGGTGTGCGGACGGGCCGCGGCCGAGGTGATCGCCCGCGGCTGACCGGCCCGGCCACGCGCTCCGCCAGGCCCCCGCGTCCCCTCCGGGCGCGGGGGCCAAAGGCGCGCGAACCCTCACAACGTAGGATCGAAAAGCAACCCGCACTCACGCACGAACCTCATCGGGAGGCGACCCGCATGTCCTCGAACGCCCCATCCGGGCCGGGCACCATCATGTCCGGCGAGATGGCCGAGCAGCCCGCCGTGCTGCGCCGCATCCTGGACGAGGGCGCCCCGGCCATCCGCGAGGTGGCCGAGCGGATCGCCGCACAGAACCCGCGCTTCGTGCTGCTGACCGCGCGCGGCACCTCCGACAACGCCGCGCTGTACGCGAAATACCTGCTGGAGATCCGGCTGGGCAAGCCGTGCGGTCTCACCTCGATGTCCACGACCACCGCCTACGGTGCCGAGCCGGACCTCACCGACTGCCTGGTCATCACCATCAGCCAGTCCGGCGGCAGCCCCGACCTGGTGGCCTCCACCAAGGCCGCCCGCGAGGCCGGTGCGATCACCCTGGCCGTCACCAACAACGCGGACTCGCCGCTCGCCCAGGTCAGCGAGCACCACATCGACGTGCTGGCGGGCCCGGAGAAGGCGCTGCCCGCGACCAAGACCTACACCGCCGAACTGCTGGCGCTCTACCTGTTCGTGGAGGGCCTGCGCGGCGCCGGCGAGGAGGCCGCCCGCAGCGCCGGGAACCTCCCCGGGCTGGCCGAGGCGGTGCTGTCCCGCAAGAGCGAGGTCAAGGCGCTGGCCGCCCGCTACCGGTTCGCCGAGCGGATGGTGCTCACCTCCCGCGGCTACGGCTACCCGACGGCGAAGGAAGCCGCGCTCAAGCTGATGGAGACCAGCTACATCCCGGCGCTCTCCTACTCGGGTGCCGACCTGCTGCACGGCCCGCTGGCCATGGTGGACAACATCTCGCCGGTGATCGCCGTGGTGGCCGACGGCAAGGGCGGCGAGGCTCTCCAGCCCGTGCTGGAGCGGCTGCGCGACCGGGGCGCCGACCTGGTGGTCATCGGCCGCCAGGACGAGGTGGACCGGGCCTCCGCCGGCTTCGCGCTGCCGACCGACGGACTCGCCGAGGAGCTGCAGCCGATCGTGCAGATCCTGCCGCTCCAGATGCTCGCCTACGAGGTCACCATGGCCCGCGGCCAGGACCCGGACGCCCCGCGTTCGCTGGCCAAGGTCACCGAGACCCGCTGAGGGAGGGGGAGCGGATGGGGTCCGCCAAGCCGAGGATGGGACAGGCCGGGACGGTGGACGGCCTGATGGAGCAGCTCATCGACGTCGGTGCCACCGTGGTCTCCCGCGGCTTCGCCCTGGCCAGCGGCGGCAACCTGTCGGCCCGGCTGCCGGGCTCCGAGGAGTTCGTCGTCACCGGCAAGGGCACCTGGCTGGACCGGCTGGAGCCGGACGACTTCACCGTCATGAACCTGGCGGGCGAGGTCGTCGGCGGCAATCCGCAGCCCTCCAGCGAGTGGAAGCTGCACCAGCGCACCTACCGGGTCCGCGAGGACGCCAACGCGATCGTCCACATGCACCCCCAGCACGCGGTCCTCGTGGACGCACTCGGCCACGAGATCCGGCTGCTGACGCTGGACCACGCCGTCTACGTACGGTCGATCGGCCGGACGCCCTTCCACCCCAACGGCTCCGACGAGCTGGCCGACACTGCCGCCGAGCAGGCCAAGGAGCACAACTGCGTGCTGCTGGCCCACCACGGCTGCTCGGCGCTGGGGGAGGACGTGGGGATGGCGCTGCGCCGGGCGATGAACCTGGAGGAGGCCGCCACGGCCACCTACCGCGCCCTGATGCTGGGGGACCGCACGACGCGGTTCCCGGCGAGCGCGGACGAGGCCATCCAGCACGCCTGAGCGGCGTACGTCCCCGCCGGTGCCGATGGGGACGGCGTACGAGGCTCGACGGGGCCCGGACCGGTGGATGCACGACCCGGTCCGGGCCCCTCGCCGTGCGGCAGCGAACCGTCCCACCGGTACGCAGCAGCTCTCCCGCCGGCAGCGCGGCCCCCGCGCCGGTGCCGGGACGGGCCCGGAAAGCACTTCGGGCCGCGGCGCCGGAGCGGGACCCTCAACCCGCCCGGCACCGCAGCCCGGAGCCGCAAGACCCGTCGCTGTCAGGGCAGAGAGCGCCGGGCCTCGATCTGCCCTCTTGTGCGGAGAGGACAGAAGTGCGTCACCGAGGATTCTGGACTAGACCACGGCCGTCTGTCTACGGATCGGACGGGTCCCGCCGGGTCCGTCCCCCTACCGTGACCGGCCCGCGTCCGTCCCGTCCGCCCGCTGACGTACCCTCGGCCCCGTGCCCTCCATGAACGACCTCGTACGCCAGCACACCGCCCTCTCGGACGCCGAGCTGGAGTGGCTGCACCTGCTGGTGTCCGAGTGGCAGCTGCTGGCCGACCTCTCCTTCGCCGACCTCGTGCTGTGGGTGCCCACGCTCGACGGCACCCGCTATGTGTCGGTCGCCCAGATGCGGCCCAACACCGGGCCCACCTCGCACCAGGACGACATGGTCGGCCACCTGGTGCCGCGCGGGCGCCGGCCGCTGCTGGACGCCGCCCTGGACGAGGGCAGGATCGTGCGCGAGGGCGACCCGGAGTGGCGGGAGGAGGTGCCCGTCCGCGTCGAGTCGATCCCCGTCCGGCGTGAGGGCCGGGTGCTCGGCGTGATCGCGCGGAACACCAATCTGCTCACCGTGCGCACCCCCAGCCGGCTGGAGCTGACCTATCTGCAAAGCGCCTCCGACCTGGCGCAGATGATCGCCGCCGGCGCCTTCCCCTTCCCCGGGCACCAGGTCGACATGGACCACGTTCCGCGTGTCGGTGACGGCCTCATCCGGCTGGACGCCGACGGGGTGGTGCAGTACGCGAGCCCCAACGCGCTGTCGGCCTACCACCGCCTCGGCCTGGCCGCCGATCTGGTCGGCCTCCACCTGGGCGAGGCCACCGCGGAGCTGGCGCCCTCCCGGGGCCCGGTGGACGAGGCGATGGTGAAGCTGGCCAGCGGCTGGGCCCCGCGCGGTGCGGAGGTGGAGGCCAACGACTGCATCGTCCAGTTGCGCGCCATCCCGCTCAAACCGAAGGGCACCCGCATCGGTTCGCTCATCCTGCTTCGGGACATCACGGAAGTGCGCCGCCGCGAACGCGAGTTGATCACCAAGGACGCCACCATCCGGGAGATCCACCACCGGGTGAAGAACAACCTCCAGACGGTCGCCGCGCTGTTGCGCCTCCAGGCCCGCAGGATGGACTCCGACCGGGGCAAGGAGGCCCTCAACGAGGCCGTGCGGCGGGTCGGTTCGATCGCGATCGTGCACGAGACGCTGTCCCAGAACCTGGACGAGCGGGTGGAGTTCGACGAGATCGCCGACCGGGTGCTGGCCATGGTCGCGGAGATCTCCCCGGGCCGTATCACCGGCCGCCGTACGGGCCGTTTCGGCATCCTGGGCGCCGAGGTGGCCACCCCGCTGTCCATGGTGCTCACGGAGGTCCTCCAGAACGCCATGGAGCACGGTTTCGGGCCCGGGGAGCAGGGCGCCATCGAGGTGCACGCCGTACGCGGCGCGGGGGCCGGCCACCAGGAGGCGCGGCTGCTGGTGACGGTGCGGGACAACGGCCGTGGGCTGCCGGAGGGCTTCGACGCCAAGAGCGCCGGGAACCTCGGCCTCCAGATCGTACGGACCCTGGTGGAGGGCGAGTTGGGCGGCACCTTCGACATGCTGCCGGCACCGGACGGCGGCACACGGGTGCTGTTCGACCTGCCGGTCACGGTGGAGAAGAAGCGCGAACGGCGCTGAGGCGAACGCCGCGCGCCGCTCGCCTCGTGAAGTGGTGTGGGGTGACGTCACGTGCGTGCGAACAGCGCCGAGCCCCCGGTCCGCGGTGGCGGACCCGGGGGCTCGGCGCTGTGGTAACGCTCTGCGTGGGTGCGGGCGCTCTGCCTCGGCAGGCGCTCCGGCGCACTGCGCGCTGCGTCTCGGGGGTTGCAGCTGGTGCAGGGCTGGGCGTCAGGCGGTCGCGGCGTTGTTCCGCGCCCGGTTGCGGGCGGCGCGGCGCTTCATCGCGCGACGCTCATCCTCGCTGAGGCCACCCCAGACACCGGAGTCCTGACCGGACTCCAGAGCCCACTGCAGGCACTGCTCCATGACGGGGCAGCGGCGGCAGACGGCCTTGGCTTCCTCGATCTGCAGCAGCGCAGGACCGGTGTTGCCGATGGGGAAGAACAGCTCGGGGTCTTCCTCGCGGCAAACGGCGTGGTGACGCCAGTCCATGGCTGCTACCTCTCCTCGTGTGCGGTGCTTGTGAATGTGAACGCTTTCACGAATCCCTCCGCAGGGGAAGGGGGGCCTCATCGACTGTGATGTGGGTCCCACTACGGGGTAAGGGAGGGGATTCCGGCTCTCAAGGGGGCCCGGAAGGCGGGCCGTCCCGATCGCCATGAAGAGAGTCGCAAACCTCGGCGGCGGATACAACCCCTTCCGGAAACTTTTTTTTGAATCCTTGGTGTCGGCTAGCTCACAGCCGTCATTCCAGGGGGTGGATCCTGGTCTAAACGTTCGACTGGAAGGACTTTCGGGCCTTCCACTTACACAATCACACGCAGTGCACGCCGTACGCCTGTGAAGCTCACGCTCGTACGCAGTCCCAGGTGGTCACCGTCCATCTGAAACGGCAGTGGAACCTGCGAATGCAAGGTGAAGCGTGTCAGGTCGTGGAGGGTCACCGCGTGCTTGCCGCGGGGCCCCCGCTCGGGGCTGGAGGTCAGCAGCTGCGTGCCGTACCGGCCCACCGCCAGCGGCGTCAGCCGCTTGAGACCCAGCACGTCCAGACCCGTGTCGAAGGACGCCTCCGGGGCCGCGTACAGCGGTTTGTTGCCCAGGAACGACCACGGCGCGGTGTTGCAGACTATCGACAGCGCCAGCTCCTCCACGGGCTCGGCGTCCTCGCGCTCCAAGGTGATGGTGCCTTTTCTGCGATGCGGTTCACCCAGGAACTGCCGGACGACCTGGCGCACATAAAGCGGATGCGTCGAACGCTTTCCCCGCTCCCGCTGCTGTTCCACTCTGCCGATCACCCCGGCGTCGAAGCCGAGCCCCGCGGTGAACGTGAACCAGCGCGCGGGGATTTCCGCGTCGTCCGTCCCCGGCACGCCGCCGGCGATACCCAGTCCCACCGTGCGCCGCGATCCCGACGCCAGCGCGTCCAGCAGGTGCCCCGTCGCCTCCACCACGTCGTTGGGCATGCCCAGCGCGCGGGCGAAGACATTGGTGGAGCCGCCCGGCACCACGGCCAGCTGCGGCAGCCGCTCGGGGTCCGGGCCCTCGTGCAGCAGACCGTTGACGACCTCGTTGACGGTGCCGTCGCCGCCCAGCGCGATCACCAGCTCCGTGGTGCCGCCCTGCGCCGCCTGCCGGGCGAGGTCGCGCGCGTGGCCCCGGTACTCCGTGGTGGCCACCTCCAGCTTCAGATCGCTGGCGAGCGCGTGCGTCAGCACGTCCCGGGTGCGTGCGCTGGTGGTGGTGGCTGCCGGGTTGACCACGAGTAGTGCGCGCATGGGGTGAGGGTACCTACCCCGCGGTACGGGGCCCAGCCCTCCCGGCCCGGCCCCGGCCCGCACGGCGGGCACCCCGGGGAGGGCTACGCTGCATGTGTGAGCGAGAGCGTGACCCAGACGGAAACGGAAGTATCCCGGCACACCGGGACGCGCACCCGGCGTGCGCTCACGGCCGCCGCCGTGGTGACCGGACTCGAAGGCGTGGTCGTCGCCGTGTTCGGCGTCGTCTCGCTCGTGATGTCGGTCACCGGCCACCCGGACGACATGATGCAGGCCACCACGCTCGCCGTGACCGTGCTCGCGCTGTCCGTGCTGCCGCTGGCCGCCGCCCGCGGGCTGTGGCTGCGGCGCCGCTGGAGCCGGGGGCCCTCGATGATCGTCCAGCTGCTCGCCCTGCCCGTCGCCTGGCAGATGGCCCAGAACGGCGGCGGACTGCTGGCCGCCGCGCTCGTGCTCGCGCTCGCCGCCGTCGTGGTGCTGGGCTGTCTGGTCAACCCGAAGGCGACTCAGGCGCTGGGCATCGGCCCCAGGTGAGCGCTTCCCTGTGAATGCTTCCCCCGCCCCCGTCCCGCGACCGGGGCGGCACTGCCGCCGGCGGTCACGGGACGCGGCGGGGACGGGGAAGAAAGGTCACTCCTCCACCAGCAGGCGGTCCCTCAGCTGCGCCAGGGTCCGGGCCAGCAGACGCGAGACGTGCATCTGGGAGATGCCGACCTCCTGGGCGATCTGCGACTGGGTCATGTTCCCGAAGAACCGCAGCAGCAGGATCTTCTTCTCCCGCGGCGGCAGCTCCTCCAGCAGCGGCTTGAGCGACTCGCGGTACTCGACGCCCTCCAGCGCGTCGTCCTCCGCGCCCAGGGTGTCGGCGACGGCCGGCGACTCGTCGTCGGTGTCCGGCACGTCCAAGGAGAGTGTGCTGTAGGCGTTGGCCGACTCCAGGCCCTCCAGCACCTCCTCCTCGGAGATCGACAGCCGCTGCGCCAGTTCGTGCACCGTCGGGGCCCGGCCGTGCTGCTGCGACAGCTCGGCCGTCGCGGAGGTCAGCGACAGCCGCAGCTCCTGGAGCCGGCGGGGCACGCGCACCGCCCAGCCCTTGTCGCGGAAGTGCCGCTTGATCTCACCGACGACCGTGGGCGTCGCGTACGTGGAGAACTCCACGCCCCGCTCGGGGTCGAACCGGTCGACCGACTTGATCAGACCGATCGTGGCGACCTGCGTCAGGTCGTCCAGCGGCTCACCGCGGTTGCGGAAGCGGCGCGCCAGATGTTCGACGAGTGGCAGGTGCATGCGCACCAGCCGGTTGCGGAGCTCGGCGCGCTCCGGGCCGTCGGGCAGCTTGCGCAGCTCGACGAAGAGGGCGCGTGCGTCGTCACGGCTTTGCGGGTCGAGCCCGCGGGAGTCGGCACGGGCCCGCCCGCGCCGCTCTTTCTGCTGCTGGTCCATGGCATCCGCCCGCTTCCCCTGCCTGGGTCGCTGCGTGCTCGGCTCGGCCGGGTGCGGACGGGGCTGCTGTTCCGGAATGCCCCGGGAGACCGCCCCCGAGCGGCCTGACCACATCTGACTTGCCTCGTGCTCGGTCACGATGCTCCGGGCCCCGCACCGCGCTTCTTGTGCAGGCTGATGCTCACCGTACGGTCATCCGACACTGCTGAACCCACCTCACCGGCCAGGGCCGAGAGCACCGTCCACGCGAAGGTCTCGCGTTCCGGAGCCCGGCCATCGGTCGTCGGCGCCGAGACGGTCACGTGCAACGAGTCGCCGACGAGTTGGAAGACACAACTGAGTACGGAGCCGGGGACGGCCTGCTGGAGCAGGATCGCGCACGCCTCGTCCACGGCGATCCGCAGATCCTCGATCTCGTCGAGGGTGAAGTCCAAGCGGGCCGCGAGCCCGGCGGTGGCCGTCCGCAGCACCGACAGATAGGCTCCCGCGGCAGGCAGCCGGACCTCGACGAAGTCCTGCGACGCGGGGTCGCCTGCGATCTGGGACACCCTCACCTCCAAGGTGACACGAGCCGGTTGGGCCTCACGGCCGAAGCGGCTGGTTGGTTCGTTTCGGCAGCGACGCTATCGCGATCCGCGTCACGATGCCGCACGCACCGAGCCTTGCCGTCCCCACCCGTGAGTGTCACCCATAGTAAACGTATGGGTACTGTCTGTGGCTAGGGGTCGGAGCCCCCAAATCCTTCGTGGTTACGCTCTGTTGGTGCTCGGGGGTGCCAAGAGCGGCGGTCCCGAGCCGGGCCCCTGCGCTCCGTCGGCCACCCTGTGTGCCCATCGATGGGCCGGAGGCGGTCGATGGAAGGGCCTGTCATGTCAATACCCGTCACCCGATGCGTTCATAGCCCCTGGAGGAACAGACTCCGACAAGGGCTGAAACCTATCCCTGGGAGCGGGGGCACACCCCTCGCGCGGGGGCCGCAACCCTCCGATACCGATTACACACAGTGAAAACGAGCGGCGCGACCGTGAACGATCAACTGCGTAGCGTTACAAGCAATCTCACTCTCCGTCATCGTCATGGGCGTCGTCAGGGGACCACGCGCGCCCCGTGACGACGGCCGTCACCGTGCTTCCTTCACGGAAGGTCCCCTCCGCCGCCAGGTGGACGAGGGCGAACAGCAGCTTGCCGACGTAGACGACGTCCAGCGGCGGCAGAGCATGCCGCTCGGCGAAGTCCGCGGCGAAGTCCGCGAGCCGGCCGCTCACCTTCGCGTAGCCGCCTCCGTGGAAACGTTCCTCCACCTGCCATCGGCCGCGTGCCCCGCCGAACGCCTCCCGCTGGAGCCCCCGCACCTCGCCCGGAAGGAAGCCGCCCTTCAGCACGGCCACCCCGATACCGCGCTGACCTGGGGAAAGACCGGCGGCCATACCGGCGAGCGTGCCACCGGTCCCGCAGGCGACGGCCGCCACGTCGGTGTGCCCGCGCAGCTCCTCGCCCAGCAGCGCGCACTCCCGGACGGCCGCCGCGTTGCTGCCGCCCTCCGGCACCACCAGGCAGTCGCCGAAGCGAGCGCGCAGCGCCTCGTGGAAGGCGGGCTCGCCGCGGTGGCGGTAGTCCGAGCGGGAGACGAAGTGCAGCAGCATGCCGTCCCGGGCGCAGCGCGCCAGCGACGGGTTGAGCGGCCGGTCGGCCAGTTCCTCGCCGCGCACCACTCCGACCGTGCGCAGCCCCAGCAGCCGGCCGGCCGCAGCGGTGGCCCGCAGATGGTTGGAGTAGGCCCCTCCGAAGGTCAGCAGCCGACGGTGTCCGGTCTCGGCCACCGCCCGAAGATTAGGGGCGAGTTTGCGCCACTTGTTACCGGGGAGTGCGGGGTGTATCAGGTCGTCCCTCTTCAGCAGCAGCCGCACACCGTGCCGGGAGAACCGCTCGTCCGCCACCTCCTGGAGGGGAGAGGGGAGTCGCGGGGCCAGCGCGGCGAGCGGGTCACGCGCAGCTTGTGCCTCACCCGGACCGGGCGCCACGTACGAACCGGACGCCTCGTAAGGACCGGGCGCCACGTACGAACCGGACGCCTCACGCGGCTCGTGCGGCTCGTGCGGCTCACGTGCATCGCGAGGGCCGTGCATACCGAGGGGACCGGGAGAGCCCGGTGCGCCGGGCGTGCCGAGCGGATCGGCAGCGCCGGGCACGGGCTCGTCGGGCGGGGTGCGGGGAACGGGATCGCGGGGGTCCGGCCGGGGTGCCACCCTCCCATTGTGGGCGCACCCCCCGCCGGACCCGCACGCCGGGAGCCTCAACCCAGGCGGGCGGCGATCCGCTCGCGCAGCTTGTCCATGGTGAAGCCCTTCGGGTCCACCTTCTGGTTCGTCCACTCCAGGTGGCCGATGACCGAGCGGGCGCCCCAGCCGTGGTGCCGGCACAGGGCCGCCGCCGCGCGCACGATCGCCGTGATCTGCTCCTCGGGCCACGGGTCCTTGCCGTCGCCGCGGTTCTCGCACTCGAAGCCGTAGAAGCAGACGTTCCCGTCGGTGTTCCGTTCGTTGGGCGCCGGGAGCCGGCGCTCGGCGATCACGGCGCGGAGCACGTCGTCGTCGCCCGAACCGGCGTGGTTGGCCCGCCCGTGCCCGGTCAGATGGACGGTGCCGTCCTTGGTGATGCAGCCGTGGGCCAGCGGGCCCGGCAGGCCCTTGCGTCCGTCGTAGACCAGATCCACCGTCCGGTCCGCGCCCTCGGTGGCGGTGTGGTGGATCATGATGCCGTGCACCGGGCCCCATGAGCCCTGCTGGTTGCGGTTGTGGTTGCGCCAGTCGCGTACCTCTTCCACCCGTACGCCCTCCTTCTTGAGGGCCTGGACGAAAGCGGCTGCGGTGATGGGTGTGGCCATCTCAGCCCCCGTCTGCTGTGTCCGTTCCGGGTGCCGTCCCCACCGCCCGGCTCGTCGGTGGAGGCGGCGCGTGCCCCTGCTCATACCCCTCCGCAGAACGGTTTTAGCAGTCGTCCGCGGGCGCGGTGGATGGGCTCAACTGTGCGAGGAGTGAACGCACTCGGGTGTCACGGGCGTAGGGCCGCAGCAGCCCCGGTATCCGTTCCCGCGCCGCCCGCACCCGCCCCGAACTCACCTGCGCGCACTCGTCGAGGAAGCCCTCCCAGGCCGCGCACGCCTCCTCCAGCCGGCCCCGGGCGAGCAGCAGTTCGGCCAGCTCCGCCCGGCACAGGGCGCGCGAGCGGTACTCGGCGGCGGGCCGGGCGCGCAGGGAGGCGGACAGCTCCGCCACCGCGCCGTCCGCATCGCCCAGCGCGGCCCGCATCCGGGCGGCCTGATACCGCAGCGCCGCGTCCTGGTACGAGCCCACCGGCTCCCCGCTCGGACTCTCCAGCCCCGTCGTCAGATCGGCCGGTGCCCTGGCCAGCTGCCGCTCCGCTCTGCCCATCGCCTCCAGCGCCCGGCGCCGCTCCCCGCTCGCCGCCCCCGCCACGGCCAGCCCCGCGTACAGGAAGGCCCGCGTGGACGGCTCGGCGTCGGCGGGCGCCGCCGCCAGCGCCGCTTCCGCGAGCGCCAGGCTCAGCCGTGCGTGCCCCAACTGGTGGGCCTGCGAACTGAGCGCGCGGCGCGCCAGCGCCACCCCCTCCGGGTCCCGTGCCGCCTCGGCCAGCTCGGCCGCGGTCAGGAACGCCCGCTGCGCCAGCCCGTGCCGCTGCTCGTCCGCGTAGACCCGGGCCAGCAGGAAGCTCAGCCGTGCGGCTCCGGCCAGCAGACCCCGCTGGTGCGGTCCCTCCTCGCCGGAGCGCAGCGACCGCACCAGCCCCGAGAGACAGGCCGCGAGCGGTGTGCGGATCACACCGCCGCCGTGCCGGTCCGCCTGGAGTGCGAAGAACCGCGCCTGCTCGTGGACCGAGGCGACCTGGCCCCCTCCGGGCCGGCCCGTACGGCGCGAACCGCGCGCGGTGCAGGTGTTGCGGGCCCCCGGCAGCGGCGCGGGGACGGGCCCGCCCGGCGCGGGCACCGGTGCGGTGCCCTCGGCCCGGGCGGAGTCCGCGGCGCCCCCGGGCGGGAGGGTGCCTGCCGGGTGCCCGGCCGGTTCCGGGCCGGCGGGCCGCGCGGGGCCGGCGGAGCGGAGCGCGGCCGTCAGCAGGCCGAGCGAGTACGGCGCCGGGGGAGGGCTGTCCGCGCGGGGCGGCGGAACCACCGGAGCCGTCAGCGCGGTCAGCTGGTCCACCGGGTGCGCGGGCCGGCCGAACCCGAGGACCCGCACGTCCACGGGGTGCGGTCTGACGCCCGTACCGCCCATGCCGTCCCCGCCGTCCGGCTCCCACGGGCCCCACGCGTGCTCGGCCCGTGCCTGGCCGGCCGTGCGCGTGCCCGGCCCGCCGCCGGGCACCACGGCACGCGGCGGCCGGCCGGCGGGATCGGAGGTCTCGTCGTCGTCCCGGCCGCCCCGGGGCCGGGCGCCGGCCCCCGGCCGGGTGCCCCGCCCCGGTCCGCCGCCGCGTCCCGGGCCGGGGCCGCACCGCATGCCCAGCTCGGCGACCGTGACGGGACGGCCCAGACGACGGGAGAACGCCTCCGCCATCAGGTGCTGTACGCGGGGGTCCGGCCGGCTGCCGCGCAGCCAGTGCGCGACTGAAGTCCGGTCGTACCGAAGGTGGATGCCCACCTCGGCGCCGATACGGGCCAGCGCACGCGCGAACGCCGCCTGCGTCCACTCGGTCTCCGCCAGCAGGGCGCGCAGCGCGCGGTTCGGGGTACGGCCGCGGGCACCGGCGCCAGGGTGCGCCGCGGTACCCGCGCGCTCAGAGGGACACATGACAGGTCCTGTGGCCGAACATGATGGGGTCGTTCACCGTTTCGCCTCACTTCCGGAATCGGGTGATGTCTTTCCGTAGCTCTCCGTGTGCCGGATGTGCTGTCATGCACCCGGACCTCTTCAGCGAAGCGCATCCCTCACGGCTTCGGGAGCATGTGCCGGGCGCACGACTGCGTGGTGCTTTCACACCCCGTGTGAACGCGTGTCCGTTACTCTGCGAAACAACACGGTGGACGACGGAGGGCGGTATGGAGCCCAACTGCCAACTGGACGCACTCCTTGACCAGTCAGGGATGTCGCGGGCCGGACTCGCGGCGAGGGTGAACCGATTAGGCAACCGCGCGGGGATCACCCTGCGTTACGACCACACCTCTGTGGCGCGCTGGCTCAAGGGACAGCGACCGCGCGGCAGGGTCCCCGAGTTGATCTGCGAGGTGCTCGGCCGCCAGCTCGGCAGGACCCTCACCCTCAGTGACATCGGCATGGACGTCCCCTCCGCGGGACGCACCCTCACCGCCCCCGTGACCGCCGAACCGGCCGGACTCGGCAGGTTCGTCGAACACGCCGCCCTGCTGTGGCGCTCCGACCGGCTCCACGGCGACCGTCCCGGCCCCGCCCTGCTGACCGGAGCAGCGGCCGTCGCCCCGATCTGGCAGTGGGAGAACCCGCCCGACGACGTGGACGTCTCCCGCACCGGCGGCCCCGGACCCGAGGTCACCGAAGCCGACGTGGCCGTCCTGCACACCGCACGCGGCCACTACGAGCACCTCTACCGCAACGCCGGCGGGGTCGCCACCCGCTCCCGCGTCGTCGGCTTCCTCAACGGCGAGGTCGCCCCCCTGCTGCGCGGCACCTACGACGACGCCACCGGGCGCCGCCTCCACCGCGCCGCCGGATCGCTCGCCGCCATCAGCGGCATCTGCGCCTACGACGCCGACGAGCAGGGACTGGCCCAGCGCTACTTCCACCAGGCACTGCGCCTCGGCAAAGCCTCCGGCGACCTCCTCTTCGGCGGCTACGTCGTCGCGCTCCTCGTCAACCAGGCCCTCTTCCTGGGCGACACCCGGCACGCCCTCGCCTGCGCCGGAAGCGTCCTGCGCACCCTCGGCCCGCGCACCAGCGCCGCGCTCGCCACGGATCTGTACGCGATGCAGGCCACCGCGTACGCACGGCTCGGCGACCGGCGCAACGCACACGCCTGCATGCACCGCGCCGAGACCTCCTCCGGACGCATCCGCCCCGAGGAGGAACCCGAGGAGACCGGCTACGTCCAACCCGGGCTCGTCGAGGTGCGGTTGGCCGAGTCCCTGCTCCTGCTGGGAGAGCTGTCCGCCGCCGCCGGCTACGCCCAGGCAGCCGCGCGTGCGCCCGCGCACGTCCGCGGACGCGTCAACCGGCTCGCCACCCTCACCGACGTGGCCCTCCACGCCGGCGAGCCCGAACGCGCGGCCGTCACCGCGGCCCAGATGGTGGACAGCGCGCAAGGTATCGAGTCACAACGGCTGCGCGGGCGCATGCGCAGGGTCAAACAGCGCCTGTCCCAGCACTCCGGCGCCTCGGCCGCCGAAGCCGCGAAGCTCATCGAGGACTCGCTGAGCGTGCCGTTCTGACCCCCGCGCGCGCCATGCGCCCCTGTCAGCGGAAGCGCGCGCCATGCTGGGATGTGCCCCAACCTCCGTCAGGAAGGGGGCACATCACGTGCGATGGAAGAACCTGGGTGAACACACTGTGTACGAGAACCAGTGGCTTCGGGTGAATCTGGCGGACGTCGAACTGCCCGACGGGCGGCATCTGGACCACTACCTGATCCGGCTGCGCCCCGTCGCCATGGCCACCGCACTCAACGAGCGCAACGAAGTGCTGCTGCTGTGGCGGCACCGTTTCATCACCGACAGCTGGGGCTGGGAGCTGGCCGCCGGCGTCGTCGAGGACGGCGAGGACCTCGTGCGGGCCGCCGCCCGCGAGATGGTGGAGGAGACCGGCTGGCGGCCCGGCCCGCTCCGCCACCTGATGACGGTCGAACCGTCCAACGGGCTGACCGACGCCCGGCACCACATCTACTGGTCGCCGAGCGCCGAGTACGTGGGACCGCCCGAGGACGACTTCGAGTCCGAGAAGCGCGAATGGGTGCCGCTGAAGGAGGCGCCCGACCTCATCGCCGCGGGCCAGGTCCCCGCGGCGAACACCGCGGCGGCCCTGCTGATGCTGCACCGCCTGCGCTTCGGCTGAGCACACCGCGGGGCGGGCGGGCCCTGCCCCGCCCGGTGGGATCGCGGGGCCCGCTGCCGGCCCCACCGGGGTCACGCCCCGGTGGGTGCCCGGCGGGGCCCCGCCTCCGCCCCCCGGTGCGGGCGGACGCGGCGACGTGCCCGTACCCGGTCCGCGGCGGCATCCCCCGCCGTCCCGCGTCCGGGCCGCGTGCGTGCACACGCGGGACGCCCCGGGCGGCCGACGAGGCCGTCCGGGGCGCTGTGCCGGTCTCCTGCGGCCCGTGCGGGCCCGTACCGGGGCCGGAGCCTTCTGAGCCGTACCGCTCCGTGCGGCCCGGCCTGGCTGGTGCCTTCCGGCCCGTGCGGGTTGTACCGGCCTGGCCGCTGTCTTCCCGCCCGCGTCCGGCGTGGCTGGTGTCTTCCCGCCCATGCCGGCCCATCACCGGCCCGGCCGCTGTCTTCCGGCCGTACTGTCCGTACCGGCGTGGCCTGGTACGTCCGTACCCAGCCCGGCGGTACGTCCGTACCAGCCCGTGCCGGTCTGCTCCGGCCCGTGCGGGCGGGCCTCCCCGGGCGTCAGCTCTTCAGGAAACCGTCGCCGTTCTGGGCGACGTGCTCCTGGACGGCCGCGAGGGCCTGCTGGACCTGCTCCGCGGAGCCCGTGCCACGCTGCTCCGCGTAGTAGGCGGCCCCCAGCCGGCGCAGCAGATCGTTGCCCGCACGCTGGGCCTGGACCTCCTCCATCTTCTCCTTGCCCTGCGCGATGCTCCGCTGGGCCTGCTCCTTGGCGCGGTCGAGAAACCCTGCCATGGTCCTGCCTCCGTAGGTGCGGCGGTACCGGTCCGTTCCGGCGCCGGTCTTCCGTCAACGTGCGCCGTGATCAGCTGGTTCCCCGCACGGGCAGCCGCGTCACGGCGGAAGGGGGATTTCACCCCGCGCGCCGCGCGCTCTAGCGTTGCTCCCATGACCACCCCCGACCGCGCCACCAGCACGTCTGCGGCCCCCCGCGCCTCCGCTCCCGCCTCGTCCCCCGTCCCCTCTCCGGCCGCGTCCGGGAGCACGGCGGAGACGATCCGCGGCGCGGCGCCCGGGGCGCGGGCCCGGCTCGGTGCCGTCGGACTGGTGATCGGCAGCGCGCTGTCGCTCCAGTTCGGGTCCGCGGTCGCCGCGCTGCTCTTCCCCCGCGCCGGGGCGCTGGGCGTGGTCGCCCTGCGGCTGGTGTTCTCCGCCGTGCTGCTGGCCCTCTTCCGGCCGCGGCTGCGCGGCTACTCCCGCTCCGACTGGCTGGCCGCCGCCGGGCTGGGCGTGGCGCTGGGCGCCATGAACAGCCTCTTCTACCAGGCGATCGAGCGCATCCCGCTGGGCGCGGCCGTCACCCTGGAGCTGCTGGGGCCGCTGCTGCTGTCGGTCTTCGCCTCCCGGCGCCTGGTCAGCCTCGTGTGGGCGCTGCTCGCGGGCGGCGGGGTGTATCTGCTGGAGGCCGGCGACTTCGGGCGGCTCGACGCCGCCGGTGTCGGCTTCGCGCTGGCGGCGGGCGGCATGTGGATCGCCTACATCCTCTTCAACGCCCGGACCGGTGCCCGCTTCCCCAAGGTCGACGGGCTGGCCATCGCCATGGGCATCGGGGCGCTGGTGAGCGCACCGCTCGGGGTGGCCAGCGCGGGGACGGCACTGCTGGACCCGGTCACGCTGGGCCTCGGCGCCGCCGTGGCCGTGCTCTCCTCCGGAGTGCCCTACACGCTGGAGATGTTCGCGCTGCGCCGGCTGCCCGCCGGGACGTTCGCGGTGCTGATGAGCCTGATGCCGGTGGCGGCCACCGCCGCCGGTTTCCTGGTGCTGGACCAGAGCATGGAACCGCTCCAGCTGGTGGCCATCGCGCTGGTGGTCGCGGCGAGCATGGGCGCGGTGCGCACCTCGCGGGGCTGAGGCCCCGAGGCCGCGGCACCGGGGCCGGGGCCTTCGGCGGGGCTCGCCGGGCGGGGTGCCCCGCGGGCACGGCTAGGGTTGTCCGGTGGACGCAGGGACTGAGGCGGCGCAGACCGTCGGCTGGGACGAGGACGGGGTGCGGCGTACCGCCGCGTGGCGGTCCGGAAGCGGTGCCCGGCCGCCCAAGCGTGTGGCGCCCGCCGACGACAGGATGGCCGCCGACATCGCCTACAAGCTGGTGTGCGAGGGCACCGCGCTGCTGTGGCGCGGCGACTACCACGGCGCCCGGCAACTGCTGGCGGCGCTGGGCCGCCGGGTGGACCGCAAGCCGCCCAAGCGGGGGGCCACCGCGCGGGAGACCTTCCATCTGCACCGGCAGGCCCGCTCCCGGCGCGCCCGCGTACTCGGCATGCTGCTGATGCCGCTGGAGACGACACCGGACGGCTCCTACACGGTGCCGCTGCGCCGGGCGCCCGACGTCGGGGAGGCGTGCACGGAGGCGTACGGACCCGCGGCCGGGCCCGCCGGCGCGTGCACGCTCGTCGCCCTGCGCGAGTTGCAGGGGGTGATCGGCGCACACGAGTGGCGGCGCAAGGGAGTGCCCGTCGAGGCGTTGGGCGGCGACCGGGTCCACCCGTACTACGGGGTGTTCTCACCGGTGCGCGGCGAGTACGTCGACCTGGTGGCGCGGGCCGTACTGCCGGTGCCGGAGGACGGCGGCGAGGCCGGGCCGGAGCGGCTGACGGCGTTCGACATCGGCACCGGCACCGGTGTGCTGGCCGCGGTGCTGGCCCGGCGCGGCGTGGGCCGGGTGACCGCGACGGACCTGGGGGAGCGGGCCCTGGCGTGCGCCCGCGAGAACGTGGCCGGACTGGGGGTGGCCGGCACGGTCGAGGTCGTCCGAGCGGACCTCTTCCCTCCCGAGGAGGCCGGCCGCGCCGACGTGATCGTCTGCAATCCGCCGTGGGTGCCCGCCAAGCCGACGTCCGTGCTGGAGACGGCCGTCTACGACCCCGACAGCCGGATGCTGCGCGGCTTCCTGGCCGGGCTCGCCCAGCGGCTCGCCCCCGGCGGCGAGGGCTGGCTGATCCTCTCCGACCTGGCCGAGCACTTGGGGCTGCGCCCCCGCGAACAGCTGCTGGAGTGGGTGGCGGAGGCCGGGCTGACGGTCGCCGGACGGCTGGACGCCCGCCCCGTGCACAGCCGCGCCACCGATCCGGCGGCCCCGCTGCACGCGGCCCGCGCGGCGGAGACGACCAGCCTGTGGCGGCTGCGCCCCGCGCACACTCCGCAGTGAGCCGGCGTCCGCTCTACAGCCGGTGCCGTACCCAGACGTTGGGCTCGACGTAGACGGCGTGGTCATGGGCCAGGTCGCAGTGGACGGGCACGAGCGCGCCGGGCACGACGACATCGCCGTCCCGGTCGAACGGCAGCCCCGTCCACGCACGCCACCGGGCCGGCGGGGCGCTGACCGTCATGGAGGCGGGTGCGACCTTCTCCACGGTGCCGCCCGCCCGTATGTGCACCCGCAGCCACGGGTCCTCGGGCAGGCCGTCGGGGCGCAGCTCGCCTACGTACTCGGACATGGGCACATGGGGCCGCAGATGCTTGCCGTTGGGCCGCACCGGCGCGACCAGCGCGTCGAGTCCCCGCGCCCGCGCCGTCTCACGGAGGGCGGCGAGCATCCGGTGGGAGAGCCCGCGGCCCAGGTAGGCGTTGTCGATGGTGACCTCCAGCGCACCGGCGGTCGTCACCGGCCGGCCCAGGCGCCGGTCGATGAGCGCCCACACCAGCAGCTGGTCCCATCCGCCGTCGGGCAGCTCCTCCCGGCCGGACATCCGGGCGTTGAACGGCACGCTGAGGCCGCGCGCGACGACACGGTCCCCGTCGGTGGCCACCACACAGTGCTGCGGAAACCACTCGGGTACCGCCGGCACGGCGTTGGCGACGAGATCCTCCACCACGAACACGGGCCAGCTGTCGTCCAGATCCCAGATCTGTCCGGCCAGCTCGGGACGCTCGGCGAGCGGGGTGATGAGGACGCGGTCGTCAGCACTGGTGGTCACGACGCGCGACCTTGTCACATGTTGTAGACCTCTGGCCAATGATTTCCCTGGTGGGGGCGCCCTCAGCTCGGCCCCCCGCTTGGCGCGGAGCCGTTCTCTCCTCCCTCCGGTTTGCTCACGATGCGGTCCGGCCCCCCGCTCGGCGCGGAGCCGTTCCTGCCGGGCTCCCACGGAACCGAGCTGCCGCTGATGGGGGGCGCACGAGCGCACGGCTACGGACGGATTCGCCGGACGCTGCGGAGCGCGGCGTGGCCGAGAAGGACGGCGGCTCGCATCTGTGTGAGGGGGTCCGTTGTTTCGTCCGGTGCGACGGTGAACGGCTCGTTGCTGTCCGCCTGTTCGCGAGCGGCACGGCAGAGCCGGGCGGCAAGTGCGCGGGCAGGTCCGGGCCCGCCGTACGGGAGCGGCCGGTCGCGCGCGTCCCACGCGAGTCGCGCAAGGGCGTGGGCGCGGTCTTCGGCGCTGCTGGTGCGCCAGGTGCTCGCCAGGAAAGTGGAGAGTGCGGCGTCGACGAGGTCCCCGAGACAGCCAGGAGGGACCGAGGGGTCTATCTGGCCCGACGCGCTACAGCAGCAGCCGTAGCGCGGGAACCGGACCGGGCCGTCGAGCCGGCCGGGGAAGCCGCGCGGATCGTCGTGGCCACGGGTTCCGTCCGGATGCGAAGGGAATTGGAGGCCCTTCAATATGTGATGCGCCCGTGGCAGGAGGCGCCCATCGGCCGGCGACTCGCGGAAGTCCTGGCGACCGTGGACGAGAGGGGCCGACGTGGGTGACGCGCCGGGACCGCTGTCGGATCGGGAGATCGCCGAGCGGCTGGAACAGCTGCCGGGCTGGGAGCGCTCCGGCGACACGATCACCCGAAGCTACGGCACCCGAAGCTCAGCCGATGTGACCCACGGCCTGTGCCGCAGCCCGGCCCCCGAGGGCGACAAGCGCGTCGGGGGCGCCCGAGATCATCGGACGCCCCCGACGCAGAATGCTGCGACCGGCGTGAGCGGGGCCGCGAGCGGATCGCGTGACCCCTCGCGGGTCACGCCTTCTTCGTCTCCCAGAAGATCTTGTCGATCTGGGCGATGTAGTCGAGCGCCTTCTGCCCGGTGGCCGGGTCGGTGGAGCCCTTGGCGGTGCTGAGCGCCTTGAGGGTGTCGTTCACCAGCTGGTGCAGCTCCGGGTACTTCTCGAAGTGCGGGGGCTTGAAGTAGTCGCTCCACAGCACCGAGACGTGGTGCTTGGCCAGCTCGGCGCGCTCCTCCTTGATGACGGTGGCGCGGGCGCGGAAGTGCGGGTCGTCGTTGGCCTGGTACTTCTCCTGAATGGCCTTCACGGACTCGGCCTCGATCCGTGCCTGCGCGGGGTCGTAGACACCGCACGGCAGGTCACAATGGGCGCTGACCCGCACCTTGGGGGCGAACAGTCGGGAGAGCATAAAAGCCATCCTTCCTCGTGATCGTCTTCTCACGTGCGAGATTACTCCGTGTGGGAAGCCTTTTCGCGTGTGCCCCCACGGGCTTAGGACAAAAGTCCAGTCGCAGGCTGGATCTGCTGGAGTAAGCGGGGCCGGGCGGGGTGTGCGGCCCGGACGACCGGAGGCGGGAAAGAGGCGGGAAAAATGCCGGAGTGTACGTCGCAGGACGGTCTGACGCGCGGTGAGGGGCGCCGGGCGGGTGACGGACGCGGCGGGCCGTTGAAGCGGATCGGGCTGGCGGAGGTGTACAACCCGTCGATGCGGCCGACGCTGCGCCCCGGCGACCAGCTCGTCGTCGTGTACGGCGCGGCCGTGCGCCCCGGCGACATCGTGGTGGTGCGCCACCCCTTCCAGCACGATCTGCTCATCGTCAAGCGTGCCGTCGAGCGGCGTGCGGGCGGCTGGTGGGTGTGCGGGGACAATCCGCTGGTCCAGAACGACAGCCGGGAGTTCGGGGCGGTGCCCGACGAGCTGGTGGTGGCGCGGGCCTGGCTGCGGGTGCGCCCGCCGCGCGGGGTTCAGCCCTCGCCCGTGCCGCTGCTGCGCTGGGTGCTGTCCGCGCTGCGCCCGCTGACGGGTCCGCTGCGGCCCCGGCCGCCGCTGTCGCCCTCCGGGTCGCCGGCGGGGCTCTCCGGGCTGCTCTCGCGGCGTTTGCGCGCCCGGTAGGCGGCGACGTTGGCGCGGGTGGCGCAGCGGTCCGAGCAGTAGCGCCGGGAGCGGTTGGTCGAGGTGTCCAGGTAGGCGTTGCGGCAGGGGGCGGCCTGGCAGATGCCGAGCCGGTCGACGCCCAGGTCGGTCAGGTGGAAGGCGAGTCCCATGCAGGCCGTCGCCGCGTAGGCGGCTGCGGCGTTGGCGGGCTGTTCGGCCAGGTGCATGTGCCAGCGGGGGCGGCCGTCGGCGTCGAGGTCGCCGTGTCCGGAGATCTGCGGACTTGTGGGGAACTCCATCAGCAGGGCGTTGAGCAGGTGCACCGCACGCACCTCGTCGCCTTCGGAGGCGGCGGCGAAGACGGCACGGAGCCGGGTGCGGACGGCGCGCAGCCGGTTGACGTCGGCCTCGGTCGCGCGACGGGCCATGCTCCCGAACGCTCCGAACAGGTCGCGCACGGCGGTGACGGAGGTGAGGGTGTCCTCCCCGCGCTCGGGCTGCTCGCTGTTCACCAGCCGCACGGCGAGATCCGAGTAATAGTTCAGTTCCACTTGTGATCCTTACGGCGGGGTTCTATCTTTCGTAATGGCTCAAGTATCGAAGAGGGTATTACGCACGGACGGTGGAGGACGGACATGACAACCCACGCACCGCGCCAGACCGACTGGCGGGCCTGGCAGGAGAGCTGGGACCGCCAGCAGGAGTGGTACCTGCCCGACCGCGAGGAACGGTTCCGGGTCATGCTCGATGTGACCGAGGCACTGGTGGGGCCCCGGCCCCGGGTGCTCGACCTCGCGTGCGGCACCGGCAGTATCTCGGACCGGCTCCTGAAGCGGATGCCGGAGGCCGAGACGGTGGGCGCCGACCGCGATCCGGCGCTGCTGGCCATCGCCCGCGGCACCTTCGAGGGCGACGGGCGGGCACAGTTCGTCTCGCTCGACCTGAGCGATGCCGACTGGCCCCGCCGGCTGCCCGACGAGCGGCCCTTCGACGCCGTACTGACCGCCACGGCACTCCACTGGATGCGCACCGAGCCGCTGCGGACCCTCTACGGGCAGCTCGCGGGGCTCGTCCGCGAGGGCGGCGTCTTCCTCAACGCGGACCACATGCCGGACGAGTCCACGCCGCGGCTCAACGCGGCCATGGACGCCTTCGACAAGGCACGGCGGCAGCGGGCACAGGAGGTGGGCGCCGTCGACTGGGGCGGGTGGTGGCGGCAGCTCGCGGAGGACCCCGCGCTCGCCGGGGTCGCCCGGGAACGGTTCGCCCTGTTCGGCAATCCGGCCGAGGTGCGGCACGACCACAACAGCGAGGAGTTCCAGACCGCCGCCTGGCACGCGGCGACGCTGCGGGAGGCGGGCTTCGCGGAAGCCCGCACGGTGTGGGCCTCGCCCACGGACGCCCTCGTCGTCGCCCTGCGCTGAACGGTACGGCCGCCGCACTCGCGGCGGCCGGCAACACCTGGTGTCCGAGGCCGGTGGCCCCCGGCGCCCGTGACCCCATGGCGCGGCGGACGGCGTCGGCCGAGAGGGGGCGGGACGGGATGCCGGGGGGCTGACCCCGCGCGGGTGCCGGCGCGTGCCCGTCCCGTTCCGCCGGATGTTGCCCGGCCCCCTGCGTGCGCCGGACACAGCCTGCACGTGGCGCGTGTCCTGTGCACCGGCACAGCACACGCGCCACGCGCAGCATGTGCGCCGGGCGAGGCGGGTGAGGGGCCGCCGCCCCGTGAGCGTCGGCCGGGCCGGTGGAGCGGCCCGGCCGACGCTCACGGACGCGTGGAGCGGCAACCGGGGACGTGGGGGCCGGGCGGGCCCCCGGGTGGAGGGTCAGCGGCGGGCGACGCCCTCGGCGCGGGCCGCGGCGGCGACCGCGGAGGTGACCGCGGGCGCGACGCGCTCGTCGAAGGGGGAGGGGATGACCTTGTCCGCGGACAGCTCGTCGGCCACCACGGCGGCCAGCGCCTCGGCCGCGGCCAGCTTCATGCCCTCGGTGATGTCGGTCGCCCGCACCTGGAGCGCACCGGCGAAGATGCCGGGGAACGCCAGCACGTTGTTGATCTGGTTCGGGTAGTCGCTGCGCCCGGTGGCGACGACGGACGCGTACTTGCGGGCGACGTCGGGGTGGATCTCCGGGTTCGGATTGGCCATGGCGAAGATGAAGGAGTCCTTCGCCATGGTGGCGACGGCCTCCTCCGGCACCGTGCCGCCGCTGACGCCGATGAACACGTCGGCGCCCTCCAGCGCGGACTCCAGCGAGCCGGTGCGGCCCGCCTTGTTGGTGAAGCCGGCCAGTTCGCGCTTGATCTCGGTGAGGTCCCCGCGGTCCTGGGAGACGATGCCCTTGCGGTCGCAGACGGCCACGTCGCCGATGCCGGCCTCCACGAGGATCCGGGCGATGGCGACACCGGCGGCGCCCGCGCCGGAGATGACGGCCCGCAGCTCGCCCAGCGCGCGCCCGCTCAGCTTGGCGGCGTTGCGCAGCGCGGCCAGGGTGACGATGGCCGTGCCGTGCTGGTCGTCGTGGAAGACGGGAACGGAGAGCTTCTCCTTGAGGCGGGCCTCGATTTCGAAGCACCGGGGTGCCGAGATGTCCTCCAGGTTGACCCCGCCGAACGACGGCGCCAGCCGGACGACCGTATCGACGATCTCATCGGTGTCCTGGGTGTCGAGGGCGATCGGCACCGCGTCGACGCCGCCGAACTGCTTGAAGAGGATGGCCTTGCCCTCCATCACGGGGAGGGAGGCCTCGGGGCCGATGTCGCCCAGCCCCAGGACGGCACTGCCGTCGGTGACGACGGCGACGACCTGGGACTTCCAGGTGTAGTCGTCGACGAGCTCGGGCTGTTCGGCGATGGCGCTGCACACCTTGGCGACGCCCGGCGTGTAGGCGAGGGACAGGTCGGCCGCGTCGCGCACCGGCACGGTCGCCTGCACAGCCATTTTGCCGCCCCGGTGCAGGGCGAACGCCGGGTCGATGACGTCCGGCTCCAGCCCGTCCTTCTGATTGACGATCTCCGCTGCCACTGTGTTGAACCCCTTTGTCTGATCGTGTGAGGGTGACCGCTCCCTGCGGTGAGGAACGGGCGGGCACCGCGTCCGCTTCCCGGACGAGCGGTTGGCCGCTGACCGGGGGGAGGTGACGGACGCCGGGCACGCCGCACTACGTGCCCTGGTCCCCGGGTGAGGGGTGTAATCGACCTTTCTACCCGACAACGGCCGCCGGGGACGACTTGCTTCGGGTCACAGCCGCCGCCAACCCGGGGGAATGCTGGGCAAAGTGGCTCGATGCCGACTGGAAGTCCACGGAATGAGACGGCAAACGGGGCGCGCGGGGCAATACCGTGGGCATTCGGCCGTCTTTACGCCGCTGCGCTGCGCCCTGTAATCGGATTGGCCGCTCCGTTATGCGATTTTGACCTCACGGGCGCCCTTCACCTGCTTGTCCGGATGGCAAGATGCCCCCCATCCGTTCATCCGTTCATGCGTCGGACACGGTCGCGACATCAAGACGGTGTGTCCCCGACCTCACGGCTGCTCGACGACCGCCAGGAGGAACCGCCCATGACCGCAAGCAGGCTGACAGCCGCCGGCCGGACCGCGCGGCGCGTGAGGCTGGTCCCCGTCGTTCTCGCGGTCGGCGGCTCGCTGCTGCTGGCCGGGTGCGGTGACCAGACGGACGGTGCGAACGGCGGGGGCGGGGGCGGCAAGGGCGAGCTGAACGCGATGCTGCCCGACAAGATCCGCTCCTCCGGTGTCGTCAAGGTCGGCACCGACGCGGCGTACAAGCCCATGGAGTACAAGGAGGGCGCCCGGATCGTCGGCCTCGACGTGGATCTGGCCGAGGCGATGGGCAAGAAGCTCGGCGTCCGCTTCGAGTTCACCAACGGCACCTTCGACGGTCTGATCACCTCGATGCAGACCGGCCGCTTCGACATGATCATGTCCGCGATGACGGACACCAGGGACCGCCAGGAGGGCCTGGACGAGAAGGGCAAGAAGGCCGGCAAGGGCGTCGACTTCGTCGACTACCTGTCCGCCGGCTCCTCGATCCTCGTCCGCAAGGGCAACCCCGACAAGATCGAGTCGGTGGACCAGATGTGCGGCAAGAAGGTGGCCACCCAGCGCGGCACCACCTCGCACGAGATCCTCAAGAAGCAGACCAAGAAGTGCGTCGCGGACGGCGAGAAGAAGATCACCGTCGAGGCGTACGACACCGACGACGAGGCCCGGGTGCGGCTGAAGACCGGTGCCGTCGTCGCCGACGTCTCCGACTTCCCGGTCGCCGCCAACGCCGCCAAGTCCGGCAGCGACTTCGAGGTCGTGGGCGACCAGATGCAGTCGGCGCCCTACGGCATGGCCGTCAGCAAGGACAACAAGAAACTCCGCGACGCCCTGCGCGCCGCCCTCGACGAGATCATCGAGGACGGCTCGTACACCAAGGCGCTGGAGAAGTGGGGCGTCCAGGACGGCGGCGTGAAGAAGGCCGCGATCAACGCCGGTTCCTGACGCGGGCCCCCACCGACAGGCCCACGAGCTGCACGCCACAGGACGCTGAGAGGCACCCGTGACACCATCCACCGACAAGACCCCCTCCGCGGGGGCGTCCGTGAGCAAGGACGCCCCCGAGGCCATCAAGGCGATACCCGTACGGCACTACGGGCGGTACGTCTCCGCCGTCGTCGTCCTCGTGCTCCTGGCGCTCCTCGTGCGCGCCTTCGCGACCGCGGAGGGACTGCGCTGGAAGGCCGTCGGTGACTTCTTCTTCGACGACCAGATCCTGGAGGGCGTCAAGAACACCCTGGTGGTCAGCGTCCTGGCCATGCTCATCGGTCTGGTGGGCGGCATCGTGCTGGCCGTCATGCGGATGTCGAAGAACCCGGTCACCTCGTCCGTGGCCTGGGGCTACATCTGGTTCTTCCGCGGCACGCCCGTCTATGTGCAGCTGCTGCTGTGGTTCAACCTCGCGCTGATCTTCCCGATCCTCGACATCATGCCGATCTACAAGGACGAGATGACCGACGTCATGACTCCGTTCATGGCGGCGCTCCTCGGCCTCGGTCTCAACGAGGCCGCCTACATGGCGGAGATCTGCCGGGCCGGCATCCAGTCGGTGGACGAGGGCCAGACCGAGGCGTCCCAGGCGCTCGGCATGACCCAGGGGCAGAACATGCGCCGCATCGTGCTGCCCCAGGCGATGCGGGTGATCGTGCCGCCCACCGGCAACGAGTTCATCAACCTGCTCAAGACCTCCTCGCTGTGCTCCGTCGTGATGTACGAGGAGGCCCTGCGCAAGGCGCAGAACATCGGCAACAACTCCAGCGCGGTGGTGGAGCTGCTGCTGGTGGCCACCGTCTGGTACCTGGTCATCACCAGCGTCTTCAGCATCGGCCAGTACTACCTGGAGCGGCGCTACGCGCGCGGCTCCCTCCGGCAGCTGCCCGACACCCCGTGGCAGCGCGTACGGAAGAACCTCTTCAGCATGGGGCGCGGCACGGGATCGGGGGCGCAGGGCGCATGAGCACGATGGTCAAGGCGGAACGCGTCTGCAAGTCCTACGGGAGCGTCGAGGTCCTCAAGGGCATCGACCTGGAGGTCAACTCCGGGGAGGTGTTCTGCATCGTGGGCCCCTCCGGCTCCGGGAAGTCCACGTTCCTGCGGTGCATCAACCACCTGGAGAAGATCAACGCCGGGCGGCTGTACGTGGACGGCACCCTCGTCGGCTACCGCGAGAAGGGCGGCAAGCTCTACGAACTGCGGGACCGCGAGGTCGCCGCACAGCGCCGCGACATCGGCATGGTCTTCCAGCGCTTCAACCTCTTCCCGCACATGACCGCGGTGGAGAACGTGATGGAGGCACCCGTCCAGGTCAAGCGGGTCCCCAAGGCGGAGGCGCGGAAGCGGGCCGGGGAACTGCTGGACCGGGTGGGGCTGGCCGACAAGCGGGACAACTACCCCGCCCAGCTCTCCGGCGGCCAGCAGCAGCGGGTGGCCATCGCCCGGGCACTGGCCATGGACCCCAAGCTGATGCTCTTCGACGAGCCGACCTCCGCACTCGACCCGGAGCTGGTGGGGGAGGTGCTGGACGTGATGAAGGCCCTGGCCCAGGACGGCATGACCATGATCGTCGTCACCCACGAGATGGGCTTCGCCCGGGAGGTCGGCGACTCGCTGGTCTTCATGGACGGCGGCGTCGTCGTCGAGTCCGGCAACCCGCGCGACGTGCTCACCGACCCGCAGCACGAGCGCACCAAACTGTTCCTGTCCAAGGTGCTGTGACAGGCGGGTGCGGTGACGGCGCACGATGCGCCGGGCGGCCGTCGTTCCTGGAATACCCGCCGGTGATGTGATGCTGTGTCCGCCATGGCTTACAACGCGCACCTAGGCAAGGTCGGCATCTGGGCGAGCGTGCTGCGCGGGGACGACACCGCGCGCCGCCCGCAGATCGAGGAGGCCGCCGCCGAACTGGAGGAGCTGGGCTACGGCACGCTCTGGATCGGCGGCAGCCCCTCGCCCGACATGGCGTACCGGCTGCTCGCCGCGACGTCACGGGTGACCGTCGGCACCAGCATCCTCAACATCTGGGAGCACGCCGCCCCCGAGATGGCGGCCCGCCACGCCCAGCTCACGGACGAGTTCGGCGGGCGCTTCCTGCTCGGTCTGGGCGTCAGCCACATGGAGACCAGGACGGGCCTGGCCCTCGACCACCCGCTGGCCCACCGCCCCTACTCGGCGATGCGCTCCTACCTGGACATGCTCGACAACGCGCCGCGCGCCGTGCCCCCGGCGGGGCGCGCCCTGGCCGCCCTCGGCCCCAAGATGCTCAAGCTGGCCGCCGACCGCACCCTGGGCGCCCTGCCCTACCTCGTCACGGCCGAACACACCGCGAAGGCCCGCGAGGTGATGGGCGCCGAGCCGCTGCTCGCCCCCGAGCTGAAGGTCGTCGTCCAGCCGTCGGGTGCCGACCGCGCCGCCGGCCGCGAGACGGCGCGCGGCTACCTGTCCGGCTACCTGCGGCTGGCCAACTACCGCAACAGCCTGCAGCGCCTCGGCTTCGACGAGTCCGACCTGGACGACGGCGGCAGCGACCGTCTCATCGACGCCGTCTTCGCCATCGGCGACGCGGAGGCGGTCCGCGCCCAGGTGGACCGGTTCTTCGAGGCCGGCGCCGACCACGTCGCCCTCCAGGTGGTGACGGCCGAGACCGGCACCGACATCCCCCGCGACGAGTGGCGCACCCTGGCCGAGGCGATGCCGCTGGAGCGGTGAGCCGGACCCGGCGGGGCGGGCCGCCTCCTGGGGCCTGGGCCCGGACTGCCCCCGCACTCGGCAGCCCCACGTTTCACTGCTCAGCCCCGCCCCGCACCGGACTGCCGCCGTTCCTGCGGCGCGGACGCCGCCTGCCGGGGCGCCCTGCGTCGGAGGGGGCCGTCTGCCGGGGCCCCATCGTCGGCCGGGTGCCGTTTGCCGAGCGCCATCGTCGCTTGGTGTTGCCGTCTGCCGGGAGTTTCGCGTCGGGCGGGTGCCCGTCTGCCGGGCGGGTGGTGCCCGTCGGATGCCGTCGTGCGTCGCGGGCGGGCGCCGGTCTCTCGGAAGGGTGCCGCCCGTTGGGCGGGTGCTGCGTCGCAGGGGCTGAGTAGCGTCGGATGGGCGCCGTCTGCCGGTAGGTTCCTGCCGGCTGGTGGAGGGCCGGGGCGCGGCGGGCGGGCGGCGTCTGCGGGGAGGGGCGTCGTCTGCGGGAGGGGGCGTGTGCCGGGCTGGGGGGCCCGGGGGAGGGCCGGGGGCGGGGGGAGGCCCGCCGCGCGGGGCGGGCCGTGTGCGTGATCTCGGTCGCTTGCGGGGCCGGCGGTCTGTCCCCGGTGGGCGGTGCGACGTAGCGTCGGGGCATGTTTGCTGCCTATGCCGCACGTATCGACAGGGAAGACCCGCTCTCCGGGCTGGAGCTGGGGGAGCGCCCCGAGCCGAAGGTGCCGCCCGGGTGGACGACAGTGTCGGTCAAGGCCGCGTCGCTCAACCACCACGACCTGTGGTCGCTGCGCGGCGTCGGACTCGGCGAGGAAGCCCTCCCGATGATCCTCGGCTGCGACGCGGCCGGTGTCGACGCCGACGGCAACGAGGTCGTGCTGCACTCGGTGATCGGGCAGACCGGCCACGGGGTCGGCCCCCGCGAGCCCCGCTCCATCCTCACCGAGCGCTACCAGGGCACGTTCGCCGAACGGGTGGCCGTGCCCCAGTGGAACGTCCTGCCCAAGCCGCCCGAGCTGTCCTTCGAGGAGGCCGCCTGCCTGCCCACCGCCTGGCTGACGGCCTATCGGATGCTGTTCACCAACGCCGGGGTGCGGCCCGGCGACTCCGTCCTGGTGCAGGGCGCGGGCGGCGGCGTGGCCACGGCCGCGCTGGTGCTCGGTGCCGCTGCCGGGCTGCGGATGTTCGCCACCAGCCGGGACGAGGCCAAGCGCCGCCGGGCGCTGGAACTGGGCGCCGAGGCCGCCGTGCCGACGGGGGAGCGGCTGCCGCACCGGATGGACGCCGTGCTGGAGACCGTCGGCGCCGCCACCTGGTCGCACTCGGTCAAGTCGCTGCGCCCCGGTGGCACCCTCGTCATCTCCGGCGCCACCAGCGGCCCCAACCCGCCGGCCGCCGAGCTGAACCGGATCTTCTTCCTGGAGCTGAAGGTCGTCGGCTCCACCATGGGCAGCAAGGAGGAGCTGGCGGGGCTGCTGCACTTCTGCGCGGCCAAGGGTGTGCGGCCGGTCGTCGACTCCGTGCTGCCGCTGGACCGGGCCCGCGAGGGCTTCGAGAAGATGGCCGGCGGGGACGTGTTCGGCAAGGTCGTCCTGACGGTCTGAGACGGCCACCGGCCGTGACACCTCACGCCTGCCCGGCGGGCACCCCGCCGCGGGGTGCCCGCGCATCTGCCGGTGTCACGGCCGGCCCAGGAACTCCAGCACCACCCGCTCGAACTCCTCCTTCCGCTCCACCTGCGCCCAGTGCCCGCAGCGCGCGAACACGTGCAGCTCGGCGTCGGGCAGCCGGCGGAAGGGGAAGAGGGCTCCCTCGTACGGCAGCATCCGGTCGTCCCGCCCCCAGGTGAGCAGCGTGCGGTGCGTCAGCCCCTCCGCGCGTGCCCACAGGGGCGGTACGGCGGCGAAGCGGGGATCGCCGAACGTGGCGAACACCGACGCGGCGCGCTCCACCGCGCCCGGCTCGCTCGCCGCCGCCATCCGCGCGTCCAGCAACGCGTCGGTGATCAGCGCCGGGTCGAAGACCATCGTCTCCACCCATGCGCGTATCGCCTCCCGCGACGGCGCGGCCAGGAACGCGAACAGCCGCTTGCTGCCCTCGCTCACCTCCGGTCCGAAGGTGTTCACCGCGAGCCCGCCCGGCCCCATCAGCACCAGCCGGCCGGCGCGCCCGGGGTGGGCCAGCGCGAACTCCGCCGCCACGTTGCCGCCCATCGAGTTGCCCAGCAGGTGCGCCCTCTCGATCCCGAGGGCGTCCAGGAAGCAGCGCAGCGCGTCGGCGGCGACACGCGGGTACAGATCCGTCCACCGGTCCGGCTGCGCGCTGCGCCCGAACGCGGGCATGTCCAGCACATAGGTGCGGTACCGCGCGGCGAACACCGGAAGGTTGCCCGCGAAGTTCGACCAGCCGCTCACCCCCGGGCCCGAGCCGTGCAGCAGCACCAGAACGGGACGCGTCCCGGCCTCCGGCCCGGGCGGCACCGCCTCGTGGTAATGCAGGGCGTAGCCGCCCGCCGTCAGGGTGCGGCTGGTCGACTCGTACGTCAGCGCGTGCGGCGGTGTGGTGGAGGCCATGCGCCGGACGCTAACCGCGCCGGTCACGCGGCGGCCGTGGCCCGTCCCGCTGACCGGGAACGGCCCGCCCCGCCCCCGTCCGCCCCCGCCTACCGTCCACTGACCGGCCGGGCCGAGACACGGACAGGGACGGAGAAGAACATGCTGGATGACGCCGGGCGCCGTAAGGCGGCCGAAGCGCTGAGCACGGCGGAGGAGTCGCGCATCCCCGTCCCGCCGCTGCGCCGGACCTGGCCCGCCATCGACACCGACGACGCCTACGCGGTCCAACTGCTGGGCATCGAGCGGCGCCGCCGGCGCGGGGCCCGCGTCGTCGGGCACAAGGTCGGGCTCTCCTCCCCCGTCATGCAGCGGATGATGGGCGTCGGCGAACCCGACTACGGCCATCTGCTCGACGACATGGCCCTGCACCAGGACACCCCGGTGGACCTCAGCCGCTACTGCGCACCCCGGATCGAGGTCGAGGTGGCGTTCCTGCTCGGCGCCGACCTGCCCGGCGAGGGCTGCACCGTGGCGGACGTCCTCGCCGCCACCGAGGCGCTGGCCCCCGCCGTCGAGCTGATCGACAGCCGGATACGCGACTGGGACATCGGCATCGCCGACACCGTCGCCGACAACGCCTCCTCGGCGGGCTTCGTCCTGGGCGCGTCACGGGTGGCGCCCGGCCGGGTGGACCGGTGCGCCGTCACCGCCGTCCTGCACGGGGCGGACGGCGCGGAACTGGCCCGCGGCAGGGCGGACGCGGTGCTCGGCGATCCGGCGCGGGCCGTCGCCTGGCTGGCGCGGAAGGTCGCCGCGTTCGGCGTACGGCTGCGGGCCGGTCACGTGGTGCTGCCCGGCTCCTGCACCCGGGCCGTGGACCTGACACCCGCCACCACCTACCGGGCCGTCTTCGGGGCGGGCCTGGGCGAGGTGACCCTGCGCACCCGGTAGCGGCCGGCCCCGAAGCCGGCCCGCGCCGCTCCCGTGCGCCGTTCCGCGCGTCGGGCGTCTGCCCCATCCGCCCCCACCTGCCCCCCGTCGGCCCGCGCCGCCACCGGGCCGGGCACCGCGCACCTCGAGAACCACCACAGACGAAAGAGGCACCCCCTCATGTCAACGCACGCACCGCGCAAGGCGCGGGCCGCCATCGTCGGCCCCGGGAACATCGGTACGGACCTGCTGTACAAACTCCGCCGCTCCGCACTCGTCGAACCCCGCTGGATGGTGGGCGTCGACCCGGCCAGCGAGGGACTGCGGCGGGCCCGCGAACTGGGGCTGCGCACCAGCCACGAGGGCGTGCCGTGGCTGCTGGCCCAGGAGGAGAAACCCGACCTGGTCTTCGAGGCCACCAGCGCCGCCGTGCACCGCGCCAACGCGCCGCACTACGCGGCACACGGCATCCCCTGCGTGGACCTGACCCCGGCGAGACTGGGGCCCGCCGTCGTCCCCGCCGTCAACCTCGACGCCGGCCTGGACGCGGCCGACGTCAACCTGATCACCTGCGGCGGACAGGCCACCATCCCCATGGTGGCCGCCGTCTCGCGCATCGTGACGGTGCCCTACGCGGAGATCGTCGCCTCGGTGGCCTCCCCCTCGGCCGGCCCCGGAACCCGCGCCAACATCGACGAGTTCACCCGCACCACCCGCTGGGGCATCGAGGCGATCGGCGGGGCACGGCGGGGCAAGGCCGTCATCATCCTCAACCCGGCCGAACCGCCCGTGCTGATGCGGGACACCGTCTACTGCCAGATCCCGGACGGCACCGGGCCAGAGACCCGGCAGGCCATCGCCGCCTCCGTCCGCGAGATGGCCGCCGCCGTCGCCGCGTACGTGCCCGGCTACCGGCTGCGCGGCGCACCGCAGTTCGAGCCGGCCACCGCGACGGCACCGGCCCGCGTGGCCGTCCTGCTGGAGGTCGAGGGCGCCGGCGACTTCCTGCCCCCCTACGCCGGGAACCTCGACATCATGACCGCCGCGGCCACCCGCGTCGGAGAGGGCTTCGCCGCCCGGATCACCGCCCTCGCGGGGAAGGGAGCACAGCGATGACACCGACCGTCATGTGGCCCGACGGATGCGACATCCGCGTCACCGACTCCTCGCTGCGCGACGGCTCGCACGCCAAACAGCACCGGTTCACCGCCGAGCACGTCCGCTCCGTCGTCGCCGCGCTCGACGACGCCGGCGTCCCCGTCATCGAGGTGACCCACGGCGACGGGCTGGGCGGCTCGTCGTTCAACTACGGCTTCAGCCACACGCCCGAACAGGAACTCATCGCCACCGCCGTCAAGACCGCCACCCGGGCGCGCATCGCCTTCCTCATGCTGCCCGGCCTCGGCGTCAAGGACGACATCCGCGCCGCCGCCGACAACGGCGCCGCCATCTGCCGCATCGCCACCCACTGCACCGAGGCCGACATCGCCGACCAGCACTTCGGACTCGCCCGCGAGATCGGCCTGGAGACCGTCGGCTTCCTGATGATGGCGCACAGCGTGCCGCCCGAGACCCTGGCGGCCCAGGCCCGCCGCATGGCCGACGCCGGCTGCCAGTGCGTGTACGTCGTCGACTCGGCGGGCGCCCTGGTGCTGGAGGAGGTCGCCGACCGGGTCGCGGCCATGGTCGCCGCACTCGGTGACGACGCACAGGTCGGCTTCCACGGCCATGAGAACCTCGGCCTCGGCATCGCCAACTCCGTCCTGGCGGTACGCGCGGGCGCCCGCCAGATCGACGGCTCCACCCGGCGGTTCGGCGCCGGCGCGGGCAACACCCCCGTCGAGGCGTTCGCCGCCGTCGCCGAACGCCTCGGCATCCGCACCGGCATCGACATCCTCAAGATCGTCGATGCGGCCGAGGACGTGGTGCGGCCCGTCATGGACGAGGAGTGCCGGCTCGGCAGGCTCGAACTGATGATGGGGTACGCCGGTGTCTACTCCAGCTTCCTCAAACACGCCGACCGCTGGGCCCGCCGCTACGGCGTGTCCGGAGCACGCATCCTCCAGCGCGCCGGGGAACGGAAACTCGTCGGCGGCCAGGAGGACCAGCTCATCGACATAGCCCGCGAACTCGCCGCGGAGACGTCGGCGGGGTCCGCCCCCTCCGGTCCGGCCGGGGCCGGTGCGGGAGTTGTGGCCGGGCCCGCTCCTGAAACCGCGGCCGGGGCCGCGGCGGAGAGCGTGGCTGGGGCCGCCGCCGGGTCGGCTGACGGGTCCGCCACCCGGCCCGTCGCCCGGTCCGCGGCGGAGGACGTCGCGGGGCGTCCGGCTGACTGAGCCCCCGGTACGGCGCCGCGAGGGCGGCCGGGGCCGGGCCTGACGTCCGGCGCCCCGGCCGCCCCTTTCGCGCCTTCGCCCCGGCCGTGCCCTGCCGCCGCTTCGACCCTGTCGCCCTGACGCCTTCTCGGCCCGGTCGCCCTGGCGGAACGTGTTCTCGGTGGCGACCCGGAGTTGGGCGGCGCCGCCCGGGCGGCGCCGGGCGCGCAGCGGGACCGGCACGCCCATCAACGGACGGGCGGCGGCCTCCGCCGCTTGTCCGGCAGCGGCCGGGGGTCTTTCGTCCGGTGCCGTCCGGGTGGGCCGCCGCGTGCCCGGCGGTCGCGCGTGCTCTCTCCGGTGCCCGGTGGCCGCCGGGGACGAGCGCGGTCGGTCGCCGCGTGTCCGGTGCCGGCCTTGTGGGTCCGGTGCGTGCGAGGGGCGCTGGGAGCGTTCGTTCCCGGCCGGTCCGGTGGGTGCCCGGATGTCTCGTGGCGCTCGGTGGTCCTCAGCGTGGCCGTGCCGGACCCAGTCCGGGGCGCGGCCGGGGCGTGCGTTATGTGCCGCCCAGAGGGCCGCCCTGAACCGGGCGGGCCCCGTGCCCGGCGCCCGCCGGTGGCCTCCGCGCAGCCGTGCCGGCCGGGGGCCGTCACCGGGCCGGTGGGCCCCCCAGGCGTCGGTCCGCCCGGTGCAGGCGGGGCGTTCTGCGGCGTGCCGTCAGGGGGTGCGGCTCGTCGCGGTGCGCCAGATGTGCGCCGCGGCCTGGCGGACCAGGGACGGCAGGCCGGCGGCGGCGCGTACCTGCCGGACGGGGCCGCAGACGGAGACGGCCGCCAGGGCGGGGCCGTTCTCCCCGGCGCCGACCACGGGCGCGGCGACGCAGGCGACGCCGCGCACCGCCTCCCCGCGGTCGTGGGCGATGCCGCGTTCGCGGATCTGCGCCAGTTCGGTGTGGAGCCGTTCCGGGAGCCGGGCCGCGGCCGGGTGCGGGGCGTGGGCGAGCAGTGCCTTGCCGACCCCGGTGCGGGCGGCGGGCAGCCGGCCGCCGACCCGGGAGGGCAGCAGGGTGCCGAAGCGGTTGCCGACCTTGTCGAGGTAGACGACGTCGGCGCCGCCCTCGTCGAGGATGGCCAGGTGCGCCACCAGGCCGGTGGTCTGGTGGCGCCGGTGCAGATGGGGCGAGGCGGCCTCGCGGACCCGGTCCTGGTGGATGACGAGTGAGCCCAGTTCCATGATGCGCATGCCGAGCCGGTAGGTGTGCGCGTCGCGGCGCAGGTACCGCACCTCGGCCAGGTGCTCCAGGATGCGGTGCGCGGAGGAGCGGGGCAGTCCGGTGCGGCGGACCACTTGGGCGAGGGTGAGTCCGTCGGCGTCTTCGAAGGCGTCCAGGATCGTCACGACGCGGTCGATCATCGAGACCGGCGTGGACGCTGCGGTGTGCGGGGGTGCTACGGCGGCGCGCTCCGGCGCGGTGGCGCTCATGGGACCTCCTAGCGGCGCTCGCGAGACACCGGTGTCTCGTTGCCGGGAGGCTACGCGCGGCCCGCGCCGCCCGGGAAGAGGTTTGCACTGCCTAATCGAAATACTGCCAATCGGCATACGAGCCCGGGCTGTTGCCGTCCCTCCCGTCCCGGCGGGCGGCCCCCGCGCCCCGTCCCGGTCAGCGGGACCGTCCCCTGCGCCCCGCCCGGATGCCGCCCGAGACTCGCCCCACCGGCACAGGAGGTGGAGGCGAGACGATGAGCGCGCGCAGCACCACGGACCACGGCCCCCGGACCATCGAGGCGGGTGCGCCGCCCGCACGGTACGCGCGGGGCTGGCACTGCCTCGGCCCGGCGGAGAAGTTCAAGGACGGCGCCCCGCACGAGATCGAGGCTTTCGGCACCAAGCTGGTCGTCTTCCAGGCGCGGGACAGCGGCGCGCTGCACGTCCTCAACGCCTTCTGCCCGCACATGGGCGGCAATCTGGCCCACGGCACCGTCAAGGGCGACGCGCTGGCCTGCCCCTTCCACGACTGGCGCTGGGGCGGCGACGGCAAGTGCGCCGGCATCCCGTACGCGCACCGGGTGCCGCCCCGGGCCCGTACCCGGGCGTGGCGGACGCTGGAGGAGAACAGGCAGCTCTTCGTCTGGCACGACCCGCAGGGCGCACCGCCGCCGGAGGGCGTGACGATCCCGCGTATCGAGGGGGCCTTCAGCGACGAGTGGAGCGACTGGACGTGGCACACGGTGCGGATCGACGGCGCCAACTGCCGCGAGATCGTGGACAACGTGGTGGACATGGCGCACTTCTTCTACGTCCACAACGCGTTCCCCACGTACTTCAAGAACGTGTTCGAGGGACACGTCGCCAGCCAGTACATGACCAGCGATCCCCGTGCGGACATGACCGCGGCGGACACCCTGTCCGCGCAGGGGCGGCTGCGGTCGGAAGCCTCCTACTACGGGCCGTCCTACATGCTCGACCACCTGTGGACGGAGACCGGCGGGGCCACCGTGGAGACGGTGCTGGTCAACTGCCACTACCCGGTGACACCCGACTCCTTCGTCCTCCAGTACGGCGCGCTGGTCAGGAAACTGCCCGGCATGAGCGACGAGGAGGCGGCGCAGGCCGCGGCCCAGGCGGCCGAGGGGCTGGCGACCGGCTTCGAGGAGGACATCGCCATCTGGCGGGCCAAGACGCGCATCGACAATCCGCTGCTGTGCGACCAGGACGGGCCCGTCTACCAACTGCGCCGCTGGTACGAGCAGTTCTATGTGGACGTCGAGGACGTGCGCCCCGAGATGACCGACCGCTTCGAGTTCGAGATCGACACCGAGCGGGCCGTGGCGGTGTGGCGGGCGGAGGTCGCCGCCAATCTCGCCCGCCGCGGGACGGGCACCGCCGCGGGGGCGGGGGAGAAGTGACCGCGTGGTGATGCAGCCCGTGACGTGCCGCACCTGTGCCACCGAAGTGCTGGTGGAAAAACGCAGCCTGCCGCACACCACCGTGCAGTGGACGCGTGCCACCTCCCACTGTCCCGAACTCGCGGGTCACGGCCCCGCCCGTGTCGCGGTGTGCACCCGGCTGCGCGCCACGATCGAACAGGCGGTGCGGGACGGCGCCTTGGAGGTGGCCGGCGATGACGAGTGAACCCGCCACCGTACGGCTGCGCGTGGAGCGGGTGGAGCGCGAGACGGCGGACGCCGTCAGCCTGGTGCTGAGCCGCGCCGACGGCGGCGTACTGGAGCCGCGCCCCGGCCAGTTCGTGACCGTGCGGCTGCCCGGGGGCGGGGCGCGCTGCTACTCGTTCTCGCGGGTGGGTCCCGAGCCGCGCATCACCGTCAAACGCGTACCCGGCGGCCGGGGGTCCTCCTGGCTGTGCCAGGTGCGCGCGGGCACCGAACTGACCGCGCTGCCGCCCTCCGGGGCCTTCACCCTGCGCGACGCGGACGCCGATCTGCTGCTGGTCGCCGGGGGCAGCGGCATCACCCCGGTGCTGGCCCTGGCGCGCGCGGCCCTGACCGGGGGCGGCGGCCGGGTGGTGCTGCTGTACGCGAACCGTGACGAGCGATCCGTCATCTTCGCCCGGGAGCTGCGCGACATGGCCGCCGCCCACCCCGGCCGGCTGCTGGTCCTCCACTGGCTGGAGTCCGTGCAGGGGCGGCCCACCGCCGACGCGCTCGGGCCGCTCACCGCGCCGTACGCCGCCTCCGAGGCGTATCTGCGCGGCCCCGGCCCGTTCATGGACGCCGCCGCGGCGGCGCTGCGATCCCACGGGGTGCCCCGGGAGAGGATTCACCGCGAGGTGTTCGTCTCACTCACGGGCGACGCTTTCGAGTCCGCGGACCCGGCACTCTCGTCGGCTCAGGCCCCGCCCCCGGTTCAGGCCCCGGCGTCGGCCCAGGTTTCCGCCCCGGGCGATGCGGCCGGCGCATCCGGCGAGGAGAGCGCGGGCACACAGGGCGCCGGGACCGGTGCGGGCGCCGCGCTGGACCTCGCCCTCGACGGGGAGCACCACCGGCTCGTCTGGCCCGCCTCCGCCACCCTCCTCGACACCCTGGTCGCCCAGCGGCTCGACCCGCCCTTCTCCTGCCGGGAAGGCTCCTGCGGCGCGTGCGCGTGCCGCGTGGTGGCCGGCGAGGTGGCACAGCGCACCACCGGTGTGCTCACCGACGAGGACCTCGCCGACGGCTACGTCCTGGCCTGCCAGTCCCTTCCCGCCTCGGACCGGGTGAGCGTCTCCTACGACTGATCTCCCCCGGGCGCGGCGCCCGGGGGCGGCGGCACGGCCGCGCACCGCCGCCGGCCCGGTCAGGCCGCCGCGGTGCCCTCCGGGGCCGCCGGGCGGGTGGTGGCCGGGAAGGGCTCCGCCGAGACGCGGATCTTCGACTGGCCGTGGCCGGTCAGCTCCCAGTCGTCCATGAAGCGGGCCCGCAGACCGTGGCGGTGGGCGAGGGAGGTGAGGGTCTCCGTGCGGTAGTAGAAGTCCTCCCGCAGCACGTGGTGTTCGGTCCCCAGGGTGCGGTCGAAGGTGAAGTCGAAGAAGCCGCCGGGTGCCAGCACCCGGCCGACGTGGGCCAGGCACTCCTCGATGACCTCCAGCGGGGAGTGCGAGAAGACGCTGTGCGCGTGCACGACGTCGAAGTACGCGTCGGGGAGGAAGTCGAAGGTGAGGTCCTGGGTGAGGGTCAGGTGCGGCAGCTTGGCCTGGAGCCCCTGTTCGGTCAGGGTGCGTTTGGCGGCGATCAGCACGTCGGGGGAGATGTCGGTGCCGTAGTAGTTGCCGGGTTCCAGATAGTCGATGAAGCGCCAGCCGGCGCGCAGATTGCCGCAGCCGATGTCGAGCATGCGGTGGCCGGGCCGCAGGCCGTGCGTGCGCAGGTAGTCGAACTGGAGCTGTCCCAGTTGCAGCCATGCCTCCCGGGTGGGGCTGCCCACCGCGGCGTCCGGGCTGCGGCGGGTGTCGGAGGCCATGACGGCGCGGTAGTAGCTGACGTGGTCGCGGTACTTGAACGCCAGCCAGCGGTCGCGGCCCGCCCGTCTGAGGTGGGCGGGGATGCGGTGCGGATGGGTGAGCGCGTACCGGGCCTTGTGGGCGAGGGCGGTGCGGTCGACGACGAGGTTCTTCCTGCTGGCCATGGCTGCTCCGTCTCCGTTTCCGTCTCCGTTTCGGCCCCGGGGGCGCGGGTCGGGGTGCGCGGGGAGGGGAGAGCCCCCACCGGCCCGGTGCGATGGTGCGGTTGTACGACGGACGTCCTGTCGTCAGTCTCCGCGCCGCTGCACGGCGGCGGATCGGCGTACTGCGCCGGTCGGCCCTTCGGGGTCACCCGCCGGGGTGGCGGGCGCGCCGTCGAGGTGGAGCCGGCACACCGATGCGGCGGCCTTGTCCAGCGACACGCCGACGCGCTGCGGGTACAGCAGCCCCCTGGATGAGCACGCCCCGCGGTGGCCGTGCCGCCCAAACCGTTGGCCCGTACGGGTGGTGCTCTGCGAAGCTGCCGTGCCGGAGGTGCATGAGTGGTGCGAGGGACGGCGAACGGGACCGAGGCGCGCAGCGTGGCAGAGCTGCGCACGCTGCTGGAGCAGGGGCACCGGGCGAAGTACCTGTTCTTCTGGGGGCACCGGCCGCCCAGGGGCGGGGGTGTGGGGCCGGGCTGTCTCAGCCAGTGGTGGCCGGCCCCGTTCACGGTGGACGGGGTGGAGTACGCCAGTGCGGAGCACCGCATGATGGCGGCGAAGGCCCGGCTGTTCGGCGACCCGGAGGCGGAGCGGCGGGTGCTGGCGGCGCCGCACCCGCAGGCGGCCAAGGCGGCGGGCCGTCAGGTGCGCGGCTTCGACGAGGAGGTGTGGGCGGCGCGGCGGTACGGGATCGTGGTGGCCGCCAATGTCGCCAAGTTCGGGCAGAACGCCGAGCTGGGCGCGTTCCTCGCGGCGACGGCCGGCCGGGTGCTGGTCGAGGCCAGCCCGGTGGACCGGGTGTGGGGCATCGGGCTGGCGGCCGACGACGAGCGGGCCGCCGACCCCGCCCGGTGGCGGGGCGACAACCTGCTCGGTTTCGCCCTCATGGAGACCCGTGCGGTGCTGGCCCGGTCCGGTCGGCCGGGCTCGGAGCAGACGGATCCATGGCAGACGGACCCGGGGCAGGCGAATCCAGGGCCGACGGATCCAGGGCGGACGCACCCGGTGCAGACGGATCCGGGGCAGGCGGGTTCCCCGTAGCCGGGACCCCCGTAGCTGGGACTCCCGTAGCCGGGGACCGGGGAGCCGGGTCCCGGGGGCCGGGGGTGCCCGGGGCGGTGACGCGGGCGGCCGGCCCGGTCAGCAGGGCCGCGGCCTGTTCGACACAGTTCTCCACGAGTTCGGCCACGGTGGGCAGGTCGTCGATGAGTCCGGCGACCTGGCCCGCGGCCATCACCCCGGTGTCGGTGCGGCCGTCCACCATGGCGGCCTTCAGCAGCATGGGGGTGTTGGCGGCGAGCAGCATCTGGCCGAGGGTGAGGTCCTTGCCGTGGCGCAGGGCGCGGCCGTCGCGCAGCATGGCGGCCCAGGTCATGCCCGTCTGTTTCCGGAAGGCCGCCGCGTGCCGTACCGCCCGCAGCAGTGAGGCGATCCGGCCGGAGGACTCCAGCGCGGCGACCATGTCGCTGCGCAGCATCCGGTGGGGCAGGCCGTCCACCTTCGTGGTGACGGTGACGTCGGTGACGCGGGCCGCCAGGTAGCGGGCCTTGACGGCGTCGGGCACGCGCGATTCGCGGGTCAGCAGGAAGCGGGTGCCCATGGCGGCCCCGGCGGCGCCGTAGCACAGTGCGGCGGCCAGTCCGCGCCCGTCGTGGAAGCCGCCCGCGCCGATGACGGGGATGTCCACGGCGTCCACCACCTGCGGCAGCAGCACGGAGGTGGCGACCTGGCCGGTGTGTCCGCCGCCCTCGGACCCCTGGACGAGGACGGCGTCCGCGCCCCAGCCGGCGACCTTCTCCGCGTGCCGGACGGCGCCGACGGAGGGAATGACGAGGACGCCCGCGTCCTTAAGCCGGCCGATCAGTTCCCGGGAGGGGGCCAGGGCGAACGAGGCGACGCGTACGCCTTCCTCGATGAGCAGGGTCACGCGGTCGGCGGCGTCCTGCGCGTCGGCGCGCAGATTGACGCCGAAGGGGGCGTCGGTGCGGGACTTCACCTCGCGGACGGCTTCCCTGAGCCGGGGCAGCGTCATCGTCGCGGAGGCGAGGATGCCCAGCGCCCCGGCCCGGGCGGTGGCGGTCACCAGCCGGGGCCCGGCCACCCAGCCCATGCCGGTCTGGACGAGCGGGTGCCTAACGCCGACGAGGGAGGTGAGCGGTGTGGCCAGCGGCCCGGGGCGGGGCGTGGCCGGTGGCCGTCCGGGGCTGCTCTGCGGTCCGGGGCTGCCCGGCGGCTCGTGGTGGCCGGTGGTCATGCGCGGACCTCCCGGTCGCGGGTGGCGCGCGGGTCGAGGACGTCGCGGATGAGCCGCAGCTCCTCGGCGGTCGGTGTGCGGGTGACGGGCACCTCGTCCGGGATGACCAGCGGGAACCCCGTCCGCTCCGTCACGTCCGCGACGGTGACGCCCGGGTGGACGCTGGCCAGCCGCATCCGGCGGTCGGGGGTGGCGAAGTCGAGCACCGCCAGATCGGTGACGACGCGGCGCAGTTCGTGGAAGCGGGCGGCGGCCGGGCCGGCCGCCGCGGCGCGGTCGTGTCCGACGCCGCTGACCATGTCCACCCGCTCGGTGAACACCCGCGTGGAGTGCCGGGGCACCCAGTAGGAGACGGGGTGGTTGACGGTGTTGGAGGGGGCGCCGCGCGAGCCGAGCAGCTGGCGTGCGGGGCGGTTCCAGTCGCCGATGCAGGAGATGTTCTGGTTGCCGTGGGCGTCGAGCTGGCTGGCCCCCATCATCATGTGCCGTTTGCCGCGGGCGGCCAGCGACAGGTGTTTGCGGTAGGGCAGCCAGCCCTCGATCCGGCCGGGCCCGGTGGGTTCGGCCACCAGCATGGCCTCGCCGTCGGTCAGCAGCAGTCCGGGGCTGAAGGTGAGCCGGGCCAGCCGTGCGCCGAGCGCGGGTACGACGCCCGCGGTGGCGGCCAGCACCTCTCCGTCGCCGCGCCAGGTCTCGGCGCAGGCGACGACGCAGATCTCGGCGCGGGTGGCGGCGGGTGCCGTGGGCGGGGTGGTGCTCGTGGCGGGGGTCATGCGGGGGTGTCCTTCCGTCCTCGTCCGTCCCGTCCTGGTCCGTCCGCGCCGGTCCGGGCGCCCACCGCCTCCTGGTAGGCGTCCTCGTCGCCGCCGAGGTAGCGCTCCTGGAAGGCGGCCCACGCCTCGGGATCCTTGGCGGCCTGGACGTAGGCGCGCTGGAACTCCTCGTCGCGGCCGTAGTCGGGGGCGCAGCCGGTGAAGTGGGCGCCGTACGGGGTGTGCAGGACGCCGGTGACGTTCTGCCGCTGCACCAACAGGGTCTGGGGCGGCCCCTCGAAGCCGTCCACGAGCTGTTCGCAGGACAGATAGGTCTCCTCGGCGGCCTCGGTGAACAGGTCGTCGAAGTAGGGGTCGGGGCCCAGGCACTGCCCGTTGCCGCGCGCGTCGGCGCGGTGCATGTGGACGAGGGCGACATCGAGCCGCAGCGCGGGGGCGGCCAGCAGTTCCTCGCCGTCCTCGTAGGGCGAGGTGACCGTCCGCAGCCGGGGGTTGTGGCGGGGGATGTCCGAGCCGAGGCCGCCGCGTACGGGCATGAACGGCAGTCGGTGCGCGGCGGCGGTCAGCCCCCACAGGAACATCGACTCGTCCCATTCCTCGAAGGCGAGGGTCCCGCTCTCGCGGGCGGCGCGGAAGTGCGGTTCCAGCGGTACGGAGTCGAGTGTGACGAAGGGCGCGACGAGTGTGCGGATGCGTCCCGCGGCGGCCAGCAGTCCCACATCCGGTCCGCCGCAGGAGACGACGGTCAGGTCCTTCACGCCGGTGCGCAGCAGGGCCCGCACCAGTGCCATCGGTTTGCGCCGGGAGCCCCAGCCGCCGATGCCGACGGTCATGCCGGAGGTGATGCGGCCGGCGAACTCCTCCAGGGTGAGGCGCTTGTCGGGCGGTGCTGCGGTCACGGTGTCACTTCCCTTCGGTCCCCTTCCGGGGAGCGGGTGCGGACGAAGGAGTCCCGGTGCCGGTCGGAGACGCCCGAGAGGTTCGCCTCGAACGTGAAGCCCTGTTCGTACCGGTAGCTGCGGCGGACGTCGACGGGATCGATGCCGTTGAGGGCTTCTTTGGCGAGGCGCAGCAGGTAGCCGTCCTTGGCGGCGATCCGGGCGGCCAGCCGGAGGGCGACTTCGGGCAGTTCCTCCGCGGTCGGGGCCAGTTCCCACACCGCGCCGTACCGGTGCAGTTCGCGGGCGGTGAGGGTGTGGCCCGTGTAGTAGAGGGGGCGCATCAGGTGGGGCGGCAGCAGGCGGGAGAGGTGGGTGGCGGCGCCGAGGGCTCCGCGGTCGAGTTCGGGCAGCCCGAAGGTGGCGTCCTCGCTCGCCACGATCGCGTCGGCGTTGCCGATCAGGCCGATGCCGCCGCCGAGGCAGTGGCCGTGGACGGCCGCGACGACGGGGACCTCGCATTCGTAGACGGCGGCGAAGGCCGCGGCGCAGCCGCGGTTGGCGCCGATGAGGGCGTCGTGGCCCGGGGTGCGCTGCATCTCCTTGATGTCGACGCCCGCGTTGAAGCCGCGTCCGGCGGCGGTCAGGACGACGACGCGGTGGGCGGGGTCGCGGCCCGCCGCGGTGACGGCGTCGGCCAGGTCGTACCAGCCCTGTACGGGCAGGGCGTTGACCGGCGGGTGGTCGACGGTCACGACGGCGATGCCGTCGCGCGGGCGGGAGGTGGAGACAGACATGGGCGGATCAGCTACCTTTCCACCTAACGTTTGTTTGGTGTGAAGCTAGCAGTGCGCCGGTGCGTTGCGGAAGAGCCGGACCGCCGCACGCGCACCGCATCGAGCCGAGGGAGGCCGCCTCATGGCCGTTGCCGTCGTCACCGGGGGAACCCGCGGAGTGGGTGCGGGCATCGCCCGCGCGTTCCTCCGCAGCGGGGCGCGCGTCGTCGTCTGCGGGCGCCGCCCGCCGGATGCGCCCGTGACCGCGGCGGGCCGCGAAGCCCAGTACCTGCCACTGGACGTACGCGACGCACAGGCGGGCGAGGAACTGTGCGCCCGCGTGGTGGGGGAGCACGGCTCCCTGGACGTGCTGGTCAACAACGCGGGCGGCACCCCCTACCGGCCCCTGGCCGAGGGCGGCGCCCACCACCACGCCCGGGTCGTCGAGCTGAACCTGCTGGCGCCGCTCCATCTCTCCCGCGCCGCGCACACGCACATGCGGCAGCAGTCAGGCGGCGGCGCCATCGTGATGGTCGGCAGCGTCAGCGGGGGCCGCCCGTCACCGGGGACGGCCGCGTACGGGGCGGCCAAGGCGGGCCTGGAGAACCTGGCGCGCTCGATGGCGATGGAGTGGGCCGCGGACGGGGTGCGCGTCAACACGGTGGTGCTGGGCATGGCCCGCACCGAACGCACGGAACTGCACTACGGCGACGCGGAGGGGGTGGCCGCCGTCTCCGCCACCGTGCCCATGGGCCGGCTGGCCGAACCCGACGAGGTGGGGGACGCCTGCGTGTTCCTGGCGTCCGACGCCGCCCGCTACATCTCCGGCGCCTCCCTGGCGGTGCACGGCGGCGGGGAGCGTCCGGCGTTCCTGCAGGCCGCCAACGTCAACAAGCCCTGACCAACCTCAACAAGCCCTGACCGGCCGCCACAAGCCCGTACCCGCCGCCGGCAACCCCCTGGCCGACCGTCAACAAGTCCCTATCGGCGCCCCTTCCACGAACCGGAGGTCACCATGTCCGAAGAACTCACCGCGCCCGCCCGGATCGCCGAGGGCCGGGTCGTCGTCGTCACCGGCGCGGGCCGGGGGCTGGGCCGCGCCCACGCGCTGGCGTTCGCGCGGGCCGGCGCACGGGTCGTCGTCAACGATCTGGGGGTCGCCCTCGACGGCGCCGCGGGCGGGGAGACGCCCGCCGAGCAGGTCGCCGCGCAGATCCGGGAGCGGGGCGGCGAGGCGGCCGTCAGCACCGACGACGTCGCCGACAGCGAGGGCGCGGCACGGCTGGTGCGCACGGCGCTGGACCGTTTCGGCCGGCTCGACACCCTCGTCAACAACGCGGGGTTCCTGCGGGACCGGATGCTGGTCAACCTGGACGAGGACGACTGGGACGCGGTCCTCCGCGTCCACCTGACCGGGCACTTCCTGCCGATGAAGCACGCGGCGGCGCACTGGCGTGCGGAGGCGAAGGCGGGCCGCACCCCCGTCGCGCGGATCGTCAACACCTCCTCCGGGGCCGGGCTGCTGGGCTCCGTCGGCCAGGGCAACTACACGGCGGCCAAGGCGGGCATCGCCGCGCTGACGCTGGTGGCCGCCGCAGAGTTCGGCCGCTACGGGGTGCAGGTCAACGCCATCGCACCGGCGGCCCGCACCCGGATGACGGAGCGGACGTTCGCCGAGGACATGGCCGCGCCCGCCGACGGCGGCTTCGACGCCATGGCACCCGAGAACGTCTCCCCCCTGGTCGTCTACCTGGGCTCGGCGGCCAGCGAGGGCATCACCGGCCGCGTCTTCGAGGCCGAGGGCGGCCGGGTCACCGTGATGGACGGCTGGCGCCGCGCCGCGCACGCCGACAAGGCGGCCCGCTGGGAGCCGGCCGAACTCGACGCCGCCGTACGGGACCTGCTGGCCAGGTCCCCCGAGCCGGAACCGGTCTACGGCGCCCGGTAGGCACGGCCCGGCCCGCGCACACCGAAAGCGGGGCCGCAGAGTCGCCGCCCCCCGTGACCGGCACCCGCTCCCGGCCAGTGAGACGGGCCGCAGACCCCGGGCCCGGCCCCCTCGTACGTTCACGGCAGCGAGGCCGACGTGAGGGAGGCAGACGCCGTGAGCGGTGTGGGTGTGGGTGACGACGGGGCGGCAGCGAAGGTCGTCGAGGCCGTGCGGGATCTGGTGCCCCGCATCCGGGAGCGGGCGGCGGAGGCCGAGGCCGCGGGGCGGGTACCCGACGAGACGGTGCGGCAGTTGGCCGACGCCGGGCTCTTCCGGCTGCTCCAGCCCACCCGTTTCGGAGGGCTGGCCGCCTCGCCGGTGCACTTCTACTCCGCGATCAAGACCATCGCCGCCGCATGCGGCTCCACCGGGTGGATCTCCTCCGTGATCGGCGTCCACAACTGGCAGCTCGCGCTCTTCCCCGACCGGGCCCAGCAGGAGGTGTGGGGCGCCGACCCGGACACCCGTGTCTCCTCCTCGTACGCGCCGACCGGCACCGTCGAGGCGGTCGGTGGCGGGTTCCGGATGTCGGGGCGGTGGTTGTTCTCCTCCGGGTGCGAGCACGCCGAGTGGGCGTTCCTCGGCGGCATGACCGTCGCCGCCGACGGCACCGTGGACGCCCGCACCTATCTGGTGCCGCGCACCGACTACCGCATCGAGCACAACTGGGACACCCAGGGGCTGCGGGCCACCGGCTCGCACGACATCGTCATCGACGAACCCGTCTTCGTGCCCGAGCACCGCACCCTGGCCTACGCCCGCACCGTCGCCCTCGACTGCCCCGGCCAGGAGGTGAACCCCGAACCGGTCTACCGGCTGCCGTTCGGCGGGCTGTTCCCCACCACCATCACCGTGCCGCCGCTGGGCGTGGCCGAGGGGGCCTGGCAGACCTATGTGGACGTCACCAGGGAACGGTTCCGCGTCTCCTACGGGCAGAAGGTGGTGGACGACCCGTTCGCGCACGTGCGCATCGCCCGCGCCGCGAGCGAGGTGGACGCCGCCTGGCTGCAGATCCGGCGGAATGTGGCGGAGCTGTACGCGCACGCCGTGCGCGGCGAGGAGCTGCCGGCGGAGCTGCGGCTGCGGGTCCGCCGCGACCAGGTCCTGGGCACCGGACGGGCGGTGGCGGCCACCGACCTGCTGATGGAGAACGCCGGCGGCAACGCGATGCGCCACGCGCACGTCCTCCAGCGCTACTGGCGCGACGTGCACACCGGACGCGGCCACGTCGCCAACGACCCCGAGCGCGCCCTCACCCTCTTCGGCCGGGGCGCGCTGGGCCTGGACGCGCGGGACACCATGATCTGAGCCCGTGCCGGGGCGGGTGCCGTCAGCGGACGGGCTGCGGCACCCGCCTCACCTCGGCCGTGCCGCTGGTCAGCAGATCCTCGTGGCGGACGGCGAAATCACCGTTGGGCAGCAGACCTTCGTACCGCCGGCCCACCACCCGGTCGGGCAGGAAGGCGCGCAGCCCGTGGCGCATGCCGGGGCCGTACTCCACCGGCTCGCCCCACAGCGCCGGGCTCTCGTCGCTGCCGAACAGCACCCAGTGGTCCACCGGCACCTTCCCCACCATGCCCGGGGGCCGCCCGGTGTGCGCGTCCAGCGCGGGGGCCACCAGCACCTCGGGGTCGAGCGGCTCGTACCACATCAGCAGCGGTTTGGCCTGCGCGGCCGAGGCGTTGTCGAAGCAGCACACGGCCAGGGCGTGGCCGGGGTAGCGCTCGGCGTAGAACCGCATCAGCTCCGGGTTCAGCGCGGGGCGCTTGTGCGCGGGCACCCGGCCGAGCGCGGCGGGCAGGTCGGTGGGGTCGGCGGCCAGCATGACGGTGTAGATGTCGTGCTCGAAGACCTCGACCCGCCCGCCGTCGCCGCCCATCCAGTCCATCGCCGCCATGCCCCCGGCCGCCACCGATCTGGGCCGTACCGCGTCCACCATCCGGTCCAGCACGTCCGTGCTGTCGCCGACGTCGAGGAAGTTGGCCTGCGTCATGCCGCGCGCCGGCAGGTGGAGCAGCATCGCGTTGGGGCCGTCGGCACGGTTGGCGGCGGTGTTCCGGTAGCCGAGGACATGGACCAGCCCGTGCTCGGGGTGGTGGCGGCGCCCCGCGTACAGCGTGGTGCCGGAGAACTCGGCCGGATGCATCGAGACGCACATCGGTGGACCCCCTGGTGACTCGCGGCGGTGGACGCGCCGCCCGACGCTACCGGGTGCCGCCGGACGCGGCGGCTTCGGGGGACCGCCGGTGCCGGCCCGGCTGCCGGGGGAAGAGCCAGTCCATCCGCGGCTCGACCACGAACCGCAGCGCCCGGCGGACCGGCGGCGTGCACAGTACGGTCACCACGGCGGCGGCGATCAGGGTGACGGCCACCATGCCCGCCGGGGTGTGCACCCACTCCGGGTCGTACCAGCCCCACCAGCGGCTGCCCTTGACCAGGAAGCCGTGCAGCAGGAAACCGTAGAGCGTGCCGGCGCCCAGCGCGGTGCACCACAGCCGGCGGCCCGGCACCCACGCCAGGAAGCAGGCGCTGAGCACCAGCGAGCAGACCAGCATCGCCAGGGACATCGCCACCCCGGTCGGCGCCCCGACCCCCAGGTCCTGTGCGGCGTCGCGCAGGAACAGCCACTGGTGGTTCATCCGGGGCGCCGCCCAGTAGGCGAAGGCCAGCGCGCCGAGCACCACCGGGACGGCCAGCAGCCGGGCGGAGCGGCGCCGCACCAGCGCGAAGTGCTCGGGCCGTAGCATCAGGCCGATCACGAAGAACGGCATGAAGCGCAGCACGCGTTGCAGTTCCAGCTCGTGCCCGATGTCGGGCGAGACCGAGACGAGGACGGCGACGACCACCGAGGTGGTGACCGGCCACCGCAGCCGCTCCCACACGGGGGTGAGCAGCCGCCAGCAGCACAGCGCCAGCAGGAACCACATCACGAACCACGGGTCGAACAGGTCGACCGGGTAGTCGGGTTCGTCGTGCGCCCAACGCCGGAAGAGGGCGTAGGCCGTCTGGAAGACGACGTACGGCACCGCCACCCCCGTCACCAGGCGCTTGACCCGGTGCGGGGTGAAGGTGAAACCGCGCGAGAAGTAGCCGGAGATCATGATGAACGCCGGCATGTGGAAGGTGTAGACGAACAGGTACAGCGCGGTGGCGGCCCGGCTGTCGTCCCAGAACGGCTCCCAGGCGTGGGCGGCGGCCACCAGCACGATCGCCAGGTACTTCGCGTTGTCGAAGTAGGGGTCCCGGCGGCCGGCGCCGGCCTTCTCCGCCGCGCCGCGCCGCTTGTCGGGTGCGGCGGCACCGCCCCCGGTCGCCGGTGCGGCCGGGGGCGGGCTGACCTGTGCGGGCAGCGGTGTCCTCATCGCCGCCCGAGTTCCAGCATGCGGTCCACGACCCGGGCGGTGGCCAGCCCGTCGGAGGGCTCGCAGAAGTCCCGGACGAAGTCCGCGTACCGGTCCTTGTGGGCCTCGGCCACGGCGTCGATGTCCCGGATCGCGGCGACCAGCTCCTCACTCGTCTTGATCAGCGGCCCGGGGGCCCGCTCGGTGAAGTCGAAGTAGAAGCCGCGCAGCGTGTCCCGGTAGTGCTCCAGGTCGTAGGTGAAGAAGAGCATCGGCCGGCCCGAGTGCGCGAAGTCGAACAGCACCGAGGAGTAGTCGGTGATGAGCACGTCCGCGATCAGGTACAGCTCCGCGATGTCCGGATAGCCCGACACGTCGAAGACGAAGCCCTCGCCCGCGCCCGGGATGGCGTCCAGGATCTTGGGGTGCTTGCGGAACAGGAAGACGTGGTCGTCGCCCAGTTCCCGCTCGGCGGCGGCCAGATCGACCTTCAGGTCCAGCTTGAACCGCTGCCCGCCGTGCCGCTGGTCGTCCCGCCAGGTGGGCGCGTACAGGACCACCTTCTTGTCGGCGGGGATGCCCAGCACCTTCCGCACCCGGGTGGCGATCGCGGCCCGCTCGGGGGAGTGGAAGAGGTCGTTGCGCGGATAGCCGGCCTCCAGCACCTCGCCCTCCGCGCAGAACGCCCGCTTCATCACCGGGGTGGTGAAGGCGTTGGGCGAGACGGTGATGTCGAACTGGCGGAACCGGTGCGGCAGCGAGGCGATGTAGGCGCGGTTGGCCTTCGGGGTGCCCAGCAGGTCGGCGCCGATCTTCTTCAGCGGGGTGCCGTGCCAGGTCTGCACGACGGTCTGCCCCTCCCGCTTGGTGAACCAGTCGCCCAGGCCGACGTTGGTGACCACGTACCTGCTGCGGGCCAGCGCCTCGTACCACTCCTTGGAGTGCCACTCCAGCGGTGTGACCCCCTCGGGCAGCGCCACCTGGCCGTCGGCGACCGACCACAGGTGCTCGACCTCCACACCCCGTCGCACCAGCTCCTCGTGGATGGCCCGCGGGGAGTCGGAGAACTGCTTGCCGCCGAAGCTGTTGTAGAAGACCGCGTCCCGCAGCGGCAGCTTCTTGTGCTGCTCGGTGAACTCGGTGCGCAGCAGATGCTGCCGGTAGGCGCCCCGCTCGTCCTCGCCCAGCGGGGATTCGACCTCCAGGTAGATCCGGTCGAAGTAGCGCCGCTCCACCCGGAAGGAGCGGCCGGACGCCTCGTGCTCCAGCGGGAGGCGGCCCACCATGTCGGCCCGGAGCTTGACCGGGACGTCCTTGCGGTGGGTGGTGACACCGGCGGCACGGATGGCGAAGTACCAGCGGCCCTTGCGCAGCGGCAGCGTGACGTCCGGGTCGTAGGTGGCCGTCTCCAGCGGCTGCACGCTCGCCCGGAAACGGCGGGTGGCCGGGTCGTACTCCAGCGGCAGGTGCTTCTCCTCGTGCTGGCCGCCGTGCCGCAGCACCAGCCGGGCCCCCTCGCCGGGGCCGCCGAACTCGCCCTCCAGCACCAGCGCGCCCTCGGCGGTCCAGCTGAGGGAGTCCACCACCGGCTGGCGGGCCCGGTCGTGCATCTTCAGCAGGCCGGGTCCGTCCGTGGTCAGCGCGATCTCCCGGCCGCCCGGCAAGTCCCAGGACCCGGCGGCGAAGTCGGCGGAGACGGTCGCGCGCCGCTTGCCGCCGTCGGCCAGCAGCAGATGGCAGTGCCAGTCGTGGGTCTTGCCGTACGGCGTCTCCACCTCGTGCAGCCGGGCCAGCGGGACGCGCGCCGTGCCGTCCTCGGCCACCGGGTAGTGGTGGTCACCGATCTGCAGGGCGGTGACGCCCGTCCCGTGGCGGCGCACCGTCAGCTCCAGGACGGAGCCGTCCTTGCGGTGGCCGCTGATCTCCGCCGGGACCGCGTCCAGGGTGATCTGGAGCCGGCCCTTGGAGTCGAACCCGGCCACCAGGCGGCGGCCGTCGGACACGTGCCGCACCTGGGTGTGGCCGCCGGAGCCGACCACGTTCTTGACGGGCCGCACCCCGTGCGGGCCGCCGGGGCCCGGCAGGATCAGACCGAGCTGCCACACGCCGGGCCGCCCCGAGCCGGGCAGCTTCTCCGGGTCCAGCACGAACTCGAAGCCGGACCAGTCGTAGCAGTGCAGCGCCTGCTTGGAGGCGGCGGTCGCCTCCGGCATCCGCACCGCGCGCACGGTGAAGGGCGTGCGGCGCCGGCTGCCCTTGCGCCACAGCAGGCCGAACCGCGGCAGCTTCGGCTGCTGGGCCATCGGCACATTGGCCACGTACGCCCAGCCGCGCACCCGCAGCCTGCCGTCGGGCTGCCACTCCAGCGCGGTCAGCTTGCTGTGGACCGGCAGATCCTTCCTGCCGTTGAGCGGTATCTGGCCCACTTCGGGGAAGACGGCCCGGGTGCGGCGCAGTCCGCGCACGTGGAAGCCGCCGGGGTGGCTGCGCTGGAAGTGCTGGAGGGCCACCGCCTCGTCCAGCCGGCCCTGGCGGACCAGCGTCCAGGCGAGCCGTTCGGCGGGCGGCAGCCGGTCCAGTCCGGCCGCGTCGTCCTTCCAGTGGTCGCGCGCCGCGGCCAGGAAGGCGGTGCGCTCCTCCTCGTCCGCCTCGGGCAGGAACCGCAGGCCGCGGGCCAGCTCTTCGGGGATCGTGTCACTCATGGGTCAGCGACTCCAGGTTGCGGACGCCGGCCTTGGTCGCCAGCTCCTTGACGGCCAGCTCGAAGCGGGCGAGCGGGTCGGGGCCGGAGGGGCCCAGCAGATAGGTCTTGAGTTTGGCACGGTCGGCGGCCAGGGGGTCGCCGGCCGGGTCGCGCAGGGCGGCCAGGAGCTGTTCGATGCCGTTGGCCTGATTGTCCAGGATGACGGCGGCACGGACCGCGGTGTTCTGCCGCCGGAACTCCTCGGCGCCCAGCCCGGCCGAGTCGGTGACGGCGTAGGGACGGCCGCTGGCGATCCAGTCGGAGACGACGGAGGAGATGTCGGAGACCAGCGCGTCGGAGACGTTGAAGCAGTCGTAGAGCGCCGGCACCGGGCCGGTGACCACCTCGTGTTCGCCGCCGGCCGCCCGGATCAGCGCGGTGATCTTCTCGTGCGCCTCGCGGGCGAGCGCCGAGCGGGTGCCGGTGAAGGGGTGCGGCTTGTAGAGCACTCGTACCGGGTCGGGCGAGGCCAGCAGGGCGCGCACGATGTGCTCGCCGGCCAGGATGATCGAGGTGTTGCCCGGGTCGTCCGTCCAGCCCTCCCAGGTGGGGGCGTACAGCACGGTGGGGGTGCGGCCCTCGCGCGGCAGCGGGCCGCTGAAGACGGGGGCGAGCTGGGGCCGGCCGACCTCCACGATGTCCTCGTCGCGGACGCCCACGTTGGCCAGGGCGTACCGGTCGCGGCCGGCCCGTCCGGCGGTCCACACCTCGTCGTAGACCTTGCTGTACGGGTTGACGCTGGCGATCTTGTCGCTGTCGCCGTGCCCGACGAAGACGTGCTTCATGGTGGGTTCGCGCAGCAGGTGGATGTTCTTCCCGACGTTCGCCGGGTACAGCGCGACCCGCAGCATGCTCAGGTCGAGGTTCATCAGGTGCACGGCGGAGGGCACACAGGCGACGGGCACGGTGGTCTCGGCCAGGGTCTCCATGGTGTACCGCTCGCGCAGCAGCACCATGGGCCGCAGGCCGCGGGCGGCCAGCTGCTCCAGCGTCCCCAGCCACATGGACACCTGGTAGGTGGACTCGGGCGAGCCGGAGAAGTACAGCACGGTGTCCGGCTGGTGTTCGGTCAGCCAGTTGTCGAACCACTCCAGCACCCGCTCGCGGCGGGGCGGCAGCTTGCCGGGCCGCATGCAGGCGGCCAGCGCCAGGACGTAGCCCAGGGCCAGGACCAGGGTGACGCCGATCCCGGTGTACGCCACGGCGCGGGGGGCGCCCGCCACCGCGGCCAGCACCCCGGCGACCGCGAAGATGTCCAGGTGCTGCATCTTCTCGGCGCCCCGGTGCAGCAGCGCCTGCGGCGGCGGTGCGGGCAGCGGCAGCCGGGAGGTGTCGATGTTGCGGGTCTCCACCGGCAGCCGGTGGTGCCGGTTGCGCAGCAGGGTGGACAGTGCGCTGTGCGGCACCTGGAGGCAGTGGAAGGCCACGAAGCAGCTGATGGCCGCGACGGCGACGGCGCTCTCCGCCTTGTCGAGCCGGACCAGCAGCAGCACCAGCATCAGATGCCGCAGCAGGAACCGTACGCCCAGCCCGGCGCGGGCCTTCGCCAGCCTGCTGAGCAGATAGCTGCCGCGCCGGTGCAGGAAGTGGTCGGCCAGGTAGGTGGCCGCGGTCACTCCCGCGAACAGCCCGAGCTGGGGCAGCAGTGCCGCGACCAGCAGCACCGGCAGTCCGCCCAGCAGCACGACGGCCGCGAACAGCTCGCCGAACGAACCGACGCGCGCCGCCTTCAGCAGCTTCTCGCGCCGTTCCTCGGTCATACGGATCATGCGACGACTCCGTCTTCCACGTGCTCGGCGTTCTCCACACGCCCGTTGTCGGTGTTGCCGGCGGCCCCGGTGCCCTCGTCGGTGCAAGGGGCGGCCGTGCCCGGTCCGTCGGCGGGGGCACCGGCCAGGGCGCCGCCCAGGCTGTCGTCGAGCTGGGCGGCCAGTGCCTTCTCGAAGGCGGAGGCCGCCGCCGGGGAACGGGTGGGGTCCTGCTGGCGGACGTCGATGACGTGGCCCGTCATGGCCGACAGCAGGACGTCGAGTGAAGCATGGGCCACCGCCTCGGAGCTCAGCAGGGTACCCGGCGGCTCCTCGCCGAAGGCCCTGGTGCGCATCGGGGTGGCCGTCCGCTCCGGGTTGACGCAGTTGACGCGGATGCCGTCGGCCGCCCACTCGTCGGCCAGCGCCTGGGTCAGATTGACCAGGGCGGCCTTGGACGACGAGTAGAGGCTGTAGCCGGCGCGGCCCCGGGTGTAGCTGCTGGAGGTGTACAGCAGCAGGTGGCCGCCGGTCTCGGTGAGGTACTTGTGGGCGGAGCGGGCGATGTGCAGCGGGGCGAGGTAGTTGACCCGGAGGGCTTCCTCCACCGTCTCCAGGTCGGTCTCGGCGAGCTGGCCGATGCGCAGCACGCCCGCGGTGTTGACGACGAAGTCGATGCGGCCGGTCGCCTCGTACGCCGCGGCCAGCGCCTCGGCCACCTGCTCGGCGTTCTCCACGTGGGTGCCGGTGGTGGAGCGGCCGTAGGCGAAGACCCGGGCGCCGTAGCCCTCGGCGAGCCGGGCGATGTCGGCGCCGATGCCGTAGGAGCCGCCGAAGACGACGACCGTCCTGCCGCGCAGCCCCTCCGCGTACACCTCGTCGGCGGAACGTTCCGGCGCCGCCGTGGAGGCCAGCTGGAACAGCTTGTCGGCCAGGAACACGTCGACGGGCTGGGTGACCTTCATGTTGTACTCGTCGCCCGCCACCACGTGGATCGGGACGTCCGGCAGGTAGCGCAGCACCACGGAGCAGTCGTCGGTGGCCTGGAAATTCGGGTCCTTGGCGGCCAGCTCGTAGGCACGCCGGATGGTGGACAGCCGGAACGCCTGCGGGGTCTGGCCCCGGCGCAGCCGCGAGCGGTCCGGCACGTCGGTGATGAACTCGCCGTCCTCCCCGTGCCGGCGGGTGACGATGATGGTGTCGGCCGACGGGATGGCGACGTCCACCGCCTGGTAGCGCTCCAGCGCCGCGACGCACTCGCGGATCACCCGCTGGGAGAGCAGGGGGCGCACGGCGTCGTGGAAGAGGACGTACCGTTCCTCACCGTCGGCCAGGCCCTCGCTCAGCGCCGCGATGGCGTTCTCGGTGGTCGCGTTCCGGCTCGCGCCGCCCTCCAGCACCCGGCGTACCTTGGTCAGCCCGGCCTTCTCGACGATCTTCTCGACCTCGGGGACGTAGCCGGGCGTCATCAGCACCAGCACCTCGTCGATGTCCTCCGCCTGTTCGAACACGCTCAGCGTGTGTTCGATCAGTGGTTTCCCCGCGATCTTGAGCAGCTGCTTGGGGATGGACAGACCGACACGCTGCCCTGTGCCGCCTGCCAGGACGACGGCGACGGTGCGTATGTGAGGAGCCACGAAAAAACCTGCCTTGCGCTGAGAAGTCGAGCTGCGCGGTGAGGAAGCGGCACGGGAGGGGTGATCGCCGGGTGAACCACGCGTCTCCTTTGATGCTTCAGACAGGTGAACAGTTGTGCTCAGTTACGCGTTTGAGACATTTACCGGAGGGGCATAGGCGACGCCGCCCGGCCGGCGCCCCCGCCGACGGGGCCGCCGGACCGTTCGAGCAGGGGTCAGAGCCGTTCGATGACCGTCACATTCGCCTGCCCGCCGCCCTCGCACATCGTCTGGAGCCCGTAGCGGCCCCCGGTGCGCTCCAGCTCGTGCAGCAGCGTCGTCATCAGCTTGGTGCCGGTGGCGCCCAGCGGGTGGCCCAGCGCGATGGCACCGCCGTTGACGTTGACTTTCTCCGGATCGCAGCCGGTGTCCTTCAGCCAGGCCAGGACCACGGAGGCGAACGCCTCGTTGATCTCCACCAGATCGATGTCGTCCAGCGTCATCCCCGCCTTCCGGAGCGCGTGCCGGGTCGCCGGGATGGGGGCCGACAGCATCCGGATGGGGTCCTCGCCGCGCACCGACAGATGGTGCACCCGGGCCCGCGGAGTGAGATTGTGCACACGGACCGCCTCCTCGGAGGCGAGCAGCATCGCCGAGGACGCGTCCGAAATCTGCGAGGAGACGGCCGCGGTCAGCCGGCCGCCCTCCACCACCGGGTCGAGCGCGGCCATCTTCTCCAGGCTGGTGCCGCGCCGGGGCCCCTCGTCCACCGCGTGCTCCCCGAACGGGGCGATCTCCCGCTCGAAGCGGCCCTCGTCGATCGCGCGCAGGGCACGCCGGTGCGAGCGCAGCGCCCAGCGTTCCATCTCCTCCCGGTCGATGCCCCACTGGTCCGCGATCAGCTCGGCGCCGTGGAACTGGTTAACGGGAGCGTCGCCGTACCGGGCCCGCCAGCCCGCGGAGCCGTGATACGGGCCGCCGGTGAGACCGAGCGCGTCACCCGCCTGGCGCGAGGCGTAGGCGATGGGCACCTGCGACATGTTCTGCACCCCGCCGGCCACCACCAGATCGGCGGTGCCGGACATGACGGCCTGGGCGGCGAAGTGCACCGCCTGCTGGGAGGAGCCGCACTGCCGGTCCACGGTGACGCCGGGCACCGACTCGGGCAGCCCCGCCGCCAGCCACGCGGTCCGCGCGATGTCGCCCGCCTGCGGGCCGACGGCGTCCAGACAGCCGAACACCACGTCCTCCACCGCCTCGGGGTCCACCCCCGTCCGCTCCATCAGGGCGCGCAGCGCGTGCGCCCCCAGATCGGCCGGGTGGACCTCGGCCAGGGCGCCGCCGCGCTTGCCGACCGGTGACCGGACCGCTCCGACGATGTACGCCTCGCTGCGGGGCATCGCATCCACTCTCCTCGGATCAGGGCCACCCGCCCGTGTGCTAGGTGGCGATTCCGTCGAGCACCATCGACGTGTACTGCTGGGCGATCTGCGCCGCGCTCTTGCGCCCCCGCGGCCGGAACCAGACGGCCGCCACCCACACCGTGTCCCGCACGAACCGGTAGGCGACGGGTACGTCCAGCTCGCGCCGGAAACTGCCGTCGGCCACCCCGCGCTCCAGGGTGTGCGTCCACAGCTTCCGGAAGCGCTGCTGGGAGTCGGCCAGGTAGCCGAAGCGTTCCTGGGCGGCGAGCCGGCGGGCCTCCTTCTGGTAGATGACGACCGCGGGGCGGTGCCGCTCCATCTGCCGGAACGACTCGGTCACCAGACCCTCGAAGGTCTCGCGCGGCCCGAGCCCGGCCTCCTCGATCCGCCGGTAGCCCTCCCACAGGTCGGTCAGGAAGGCGCTGAGGATCTCGTCGGCCATCGACTCCTTGGAGTCGAAGTGGTAGTAGAGGCTGCCCGCGAGCATCCCGGCGCGGTCCGCGATCGTGCGGACGGTCGTCGCGTTGTAGCCCAGCTCCGCGAACACCTCGGCCGCGGTCGCCAGCAGCTCGGCCCGGCGCCCGGTGCCTGCGGGGGTCTTCTTCGGCGTCACCATGCATCCATTGTCGGTCGGGGCAGGTCGGGGCCGGTCCCGGGCGGATCGCCGCACGGGACCCCGTCCCTCAGGGGTGCCGGCTGCTGACCGCGACCGTCTCGCCCGTCATGTAGGAGGAGTAGTCGCTGGCCAGGAAGACGATCACGTTGGCGACCTCCCAGGGCTCCGCGTAGCGGCCGAACGCCTCCTTGGCGGTCAGCTCCGCCAGCAGCTCGGGGGTGGTGACCTTCACCAGATTGGGGTGCATCGCCAGCGAGGGGGCGACCGCGTTGACCCGCACCCCCAGTTCGGCCCCCTCCAGGGCGGCGCAGCGCGTCAGCGCCATGACGCCCGCCTTGGCCGCCGCGTAGTGCGCCTGGCCGCGCTGGGCCCGCCAGCCGACCACCGAGGCGTTGTTGACGATCACCCCGCCGTCCCGCTGGCCGCGCATCGCCCGCAGGGCCGCCCGGGTGCAGCGGAAGGTGCCGCCCAGTGTGACGTCCAGCACCCGGGACCACTGCTCGTCGGTCATCTCCACCAGCTCCGCGGTGCCGCCCAGGCCCGCGTTGTTGACGAGGACGTCGATCCGGCCGTGGCGGGCGGTGCAGGCGTCCAGCAGCGCGCCGACCTCCTCCTCGACGGTCACGTCGCAGCGCACGGCGTGCACCCGCGCGGCGCCGAACTCCTCGGCGAGGGCGCGGGCGCTCTCCGCGAGCCGGCGCTCGTGGGTGTCACCGATGACGACGCCCTCGGCGCCCTCCTCCAGGACGCGGCGTGCCGTCGCCCCGCCGATCCCGCTGCCGGCGGCTGCCGTGACGACCACGCAGCGCCCCGCCAGCAGCCCGTGCGGGGCGGGGACCTCGGGTGCGGTGCTGCCGGCTCGGATCACGCGGGTGCTCCCTTCACGGCGGCACGGGGCTCCTTGGGCAGCCCCAGGACGCGTTCGGCGATGATGTTGCGCTGGATCTCGTCGGAACCGGCGTAGATGGTGTCGGCACGGGAGAAGAGGAAGAGCCGCTGCCACTCGTCGAGCCCGTCCGGCGCCTCGGAGTCCGCGACGAGCCCGGCGGCGCCGCGCACCGCCATGGCCAGTTCGCCCAGTTCGCGGTGCCAGCCGGCCCACACCAGTTTCCCGGTCGACGCCTCGGGGCCGGGCGCGCCCCGCTCGATGCCGGCGAGCGAGCGGAGCCCGTTGAGCCGGATCACCTCCAGGCCCTCCCAGGCGCGGGCGAGACGGTCGCGCAGCAGTGGATCGTCCAGGGCGCCGCACCGCCGGGCGAGCCGGGTCAGCCGGGTCAGTTCGCGCTCGAAGCCGACCTGCTGGCCGAGGGTGGAGACGCCGCGTTCGAAGCCGAGGGTGGCCATGGCGACCCGCCAGCCGTCGCCGGGGGCGCCGACGATGTGGGCGGCGTCGGTGCGGGCGCCGTCGAAGAAGACCTCGTTGAACTCGCTGGTGCCGGTCAGCTGGGTGAGCGGGCGGACGGTGACGCCCTCCTGGTCCATCGGCACCAGCAGGCAGGACAGCCCGTGGTGGCGCGGCCGGTCCGCACGGTGCGGCTCGGTGCGGGCCAGGACGAAGCACCAGTCGGCCTCGTGCGCGAGCGAGGTCCACACCTTCTGCCCGTCGATCACCCACCGGCCCCCCTCCAGCCGGGCGCGGGTGCGTACGGCGGCCAGATCGCTGCCGGCCTCGGGTTCGCTGTAGCCCTGGCACCACAGCTCGCGCACCTCGCGGATGGGGCCGAGGAACCTCTCGCGCTGGGCGGGGGTGCCCAGGGCGATGAGGGTGGGGCCCAGGAGCTGTTCGCCGATGTGGTTGACGCGGGCGGGCGCGTTCGCGCGGGCGTACTCCTCGTGGAAGATCACCTGCTCGGCGATGCCCGCGCCCCGGCCGCCGTGCTCGCGGGGCCAGCCCAGGCAGGTCCAGCCCGCCCGGGCCATGTGCCGCTCCCAGGCGAGCCGTTCGGTGAAGGCCTCGTGTTCGCGGCCGGGTCCGCCCAGTCCGCGCAGGGCGGCGAAGTCGCCGGTGAGCGCGGTGTGCAGCCAGGCGCGTACCTCGGCGCGGAAGGCGTCGTGCGCGGTCTCGTCCGTGGCGTGCGGCACGGGTGGCTCCGCCCCCTTCCGGGTCTCGACGGGGTGTCGGCGGTCACGCTAATCTACCAAACACTTGTTAGGGAAGCCTTCGCCCGCGACCTCTGTGCGGACCGCCCGTACCGGACGCCGCGACGTGCGAGAAGGAGGACGCGCATGCCGCAAGACAGCTCCCCCGTGGTGACGTACGAACGCGTCGGCGCCGTCGCCCGCCTCACCCTCAACCGCCCCGAGTACCGCAACGCCCAGAACTCCGCGATGACCTACGCCCTCGACGCCGCCTTCCAGCGCGCCGCCGACGACGACGAGGTCCGCGCCCTCGTCCTGGCCGGAGCCGGCAAACACTTCAGCGCCGGACACGACATCGGCACCCCCGGCCGCGACGCGCACCTGTCCTTCCCCCGCAAGGCCGGACTGTGGTGGGACCACGTCGGCCAGGACGGCGAGGAGTCCCGGTACGCCCGCGAGTCCGAGGTCTACCTGGGGATGTGCCGCCGCTGGCGGGAACTGCCCAAACCCGTCGTCTGCGCCGTCCAGGGCGCCTGCATCGCCGGCGGACTGATGCTCGCCTGGGTGTGCGACCTGATCGTCGCCAGCGACGACGCCTTCTTCGCCGACCCCGTCGTCCGCATGGGCATCCCCGGCGTCGAGTACTTCGCCCACCCCTGGGTCATGGGACCCCGCCTCGCCAAGGAATTCCTCTACACCGGCGACCGGATGAGCGCACAGCGCGCCTTCGAGATCGGCATGGTCAACCGCGTCGTCCCCCGCGACCGTCTCGCCGCCGAGGCCCGGGAACTGGCCGAACGGATCGCCCGCATGCCCCGCTTCGGACTCGCCCTCACCAAACGCGCCGTCAACCAGGCCGAGGACCTGATGGGCCTGCACAGCGGGCTCGACTCCGTCTTCGGGCTGCACCACGTGGCCCACGCCCACAACGCCGAGACCGGCGCCGACCCGCTGGGCGGCATGAACGCCCGCTCCATGCGGGACGCCGGACGCGCCGCGGCCGGCGACACCGCGGACCGCGAGGAGAAAGAGTGACGATGGACCTCGCCCTCACCCCCGCCGAGGAAGAGTTCCGCGCCGAGGCCCGCGCCTGGCTCGCCGCGCACGTCCCCGCCGAGCCGCTGCCCTCCCTGGAGACCGCCGAGGGCTTCGCAGCACACCGCGCCTGGGAACGCGAACTGCACGGGGGCGGCTGGTCCGTCGTCTCCTGGCCCACCGCCCTGGGCGGCCGGGACGCGAGCCTGACCGAATGGCTCCTCTTCGAGGAGGAGTACTACGCCGCCGGCGCCCCCGGCAGGGTCAGCCAGAACGGCATCAACCTCCTCGCCCCCACCCTCTTCGCCCACGGCACCGCGGAACAACTCGCCCGCATCCTGCCCCCCATGGCCTCCGGCGAGACCATCTGGGCCCAGGCATGGTCCGAACCCGAGGCCGGCTCCGACCTCGCCTCCCTGACGTCCCGCGCCGAACGCACCGACCGCGACGGCGGCGGCTGGCTCCTCACCGGCCAGAAGACCTGGTCGTCCCGCGCCGCCTTCGCCGACCGCGCCTTCGGCCTCTTCCGCACCGATCCCACCGCCGAACGCCACCGCGGACTGAGCTACCTGATGTTCCCCCTGGACGCCGAGGGCGTCACCGTGCGGCCCATCGGACGGCTGGACGGCAAACCCGCCTTCGCCGAGATCTTCCTCGACCAGGTCTTCGTGCCCGACGCCGACGTCATCGGCGAACCCGGCCAGGGCTGGCGCGCCGCCATGTCCACGGCCGGCAACGAACGCGGCCTCACCCTGCGCTCGCCCGGCCGGTTCACCGCCGCCGCCGCACGACTGCGCCACCTGTGGGAACACCACGGCTCGCCCGGCGACACCGCGACCGCCGGCCGCGTCGCCGACGCCTGGATCCGCGCCCGCGCCTACCAGCTCGCCGGATACGCGGCGGCCTCCGCCCCCGACGACCCGCAGGCCGCCGTCCCCTCCTCCATGAACAAACTCTTCTGGTCCCAGCTCGACATAGACCTCCACGAAACCGCCCTCGACCTGCTCGGCCCCGGCACCGCGGAGATCACCGAGGGGCTGCCCGAATCCACCTGGCTGGACGGCTGGATCTTCGCGCTCGCCGGCCCCCTCTACGCCGGAACCAACGAGATCCAGCGCGACATCGTCGCCGAGCGGGTGCTCGGCCTGCCGAGGGGACGCTGAACCATGCGCTTTCTGCCCGACCAGGACCACCTGGCCTACACCTCGACCGTCCGCCGCCTCCTGGAGGACTCCACACCGGTCAGGACCGCCCGCGCCTGGGCGGCCGGCGACCACGCCCCCGGCCGCGCCCTGTGGCGCGCGCTGGCCGACACCGGCCTCCCCGCCCTCGCCGTCCCCGAAGAAGCCGGCGGCCTGGGCTGGTACCCGCCCGAACTGGCCGCCGCCTTCGTGGAGATCGGCCGCGCCGCAGCTCCCGGACCACTCGTCGAAACGGTCGCCCTGACCGCCGCCCTGCACGACGGGAAACTGCTCACAGGGGAGCATCTGGCCACGGTCACCGACCCCGCCGCCGGGTACGCCGTGGACGCACACGCCGCGGACGCCGTCTACACCCTCACCCCCACACCGCCCCCCGCCCTCCACGCCGCGACACCCACCGGCCCCGCCCTGCCCTCCGTCGACCCCACCCGCCACCTGGTGCGCTGCACCCCGGGCGACCCCGTGGTCGCCGACACCCGACGCCTGAGCGACCTGTGCACGCTGCTGACCGCGGCCCAGCTCCTGGGGCTGGGCCGGGCACTCCTGGACAGCAGCGTCGAATACGTACGGCACCGCAAGCAGTTCGGCCGCCCGGTCGGCTCCTTCCAGGCCGTCAAACACCAGCTCGCGGACGCCGCCGTCGGACTCGAATTCGCGCAGCCACTGCTGCACGGGGCGGCACTCGCCGTACGCGGCGACGCGGCGGCCGACCCGCGCGACCTGCCCGCGGCCAAGGCCGCCTGCTCCCAGGCCGCCCTCACCGCGGCCCGCACCGCACTCCAGGTCCACGGCGCCATCGGCTACACCGACGAGTACGACGTCTCCCTCCTCCTCCGCAAGGCAAGAGCACTGGCCCAGGCATGGGGCACGACGAGAACCTGCCACGAGGCGGTGCTGGCAGCCCCCTGATGCGGGCCGACTGACTGGGACGGCCCCGCCCCTCGGCGGCCGTGCGCGCCGGCCCAACTGGTGGCATGGGTCAGCCCTGGTTCGGCTCGCGTTCGTCGTGGCCGACCCCGGTGCGTCTCCTACAGGGGTTCGGGTTCGGTGGTGGCGTCGTTCCAGCACTCGCCACGAAGGGCGGCGTGGGCGAGAAGAACAGCGGCGCGCATCTGCACGACAGGATCGGCACCCTGGTCCGTCCCGACGGTGAACGGGCCGTCGGCGTCGTCGTGTGCACGGGCGGCGCGGTGCAACTCGGCGGCGAGCTTGAAGGCCGCCCCGGAAGCGCGGGGGAGGGGCCGGTCGCGCGCGTCCCGAGCCAGGCACGCGAGGGCATGGGCACGGTCTTCGGCGCTGCTGGTGCGCCAGCTGCTGGTGAGGAAGGCGGAGTGCGCGGCGTCGTGGTGGCCGACGATGTGCAGCTTCCACCGGATGTGCCGCACGAGGGTGAGACTGCGGGCTGTGCGCTCAGTCATCGGTCGGCTCCTCGGCCGGGTACTGCCGGGGTGGGCAGGCACAGCGCGGGGTGACGCTGATGAGGGGCGGGTAGTCCCCGGCGACGGGTGTGGTGGTCACATCGAGTTGCGGCGTCTGCCCGCAGCCCGAGCACGGCGACAGGTCGCGCTCCAGCGCGGCCCGCACGGAGGCGACGGCGGGGTCAGGTACGGTCACGGCCCCGCTCCTTCGCACAGCGCGGACAGGCGCACGGCGGGCACGGCACCCACACCGGAGGCGGCCCCTCACCCTTCACGGCCCGCTCCCGGCTCCACGTACGTCCGGAATCCCGCGAGACCCGGATGGTCATCCGACTCACAACCGGGCACCCCCGCCCAACTGTCGAGGGGCACGCTGGCCCTCAGTAGCCGAACGCGGCTCGCAGGCGACGAAGATGAGGACGCTCAGCCTGTGAGCGGCACCGTCAGCGGCTTGCATGCGGCGTGGATGTTCGCCGGGTGAACAACGGAGTCGGATGGCGTCGATGGTCACGGGTCTGGCGCTCCCTGATCGGCACGTATGCGGTGCCGACCTGACCTCTGACCGACGCAGGCCGGCACCCACTGTGCTGATCACGCTATGGAAGCAGGTGATTACGGAACAGGGACTTGGTCGCCCCATCTCGCGCGCGATCCCCGTGCGACTGGGACGTGCTGTCCTACCGGAACGGTCTGCCCGCTCACCGAGCGGACGAGAAACGCACCACCCTCGAATCCGAGCGGAGTTCACAGCAGGGGGTCGACACCGAGACGGGCGGCCAAGCCCCGGAGGGGTGTGGAGCGGCGGCGCTCGGACTCCAGCATCTCCTGCACGGTGGCGACGGCGAGGGTCTGATAGCGGATCCACTCCGGCTGGTCCTGCTCGACCTCCAGCAGCGTCTCCAGCGCCCCGTCCCAGTCCCCTGTCTCGTACTGGGCGTGGGAGACGTCCACGCGGTGAGCCGCGCTGTGCACAGGGCGGGAGATCGCGGACCGGTCGATGCGAGCTGCCACCTCCAGCGCGCGGGAGTGGTCGGCCTGCTCACCGGCGAGAGCGATGTTCACCTGCTGCGTCAGCACGTCCACTGTCGAAAACGCTGTGCCGTACGCCCTGACGGGGCCGGAGCGCACAGCGGCGGCTTCAGCCAGGTTCAGGTACTCGCGGGCCTCGTCGTGCCGGTCACGTCGCGCCGCCGGCGTGGCGGCGGCGAGCAGGAGGTTGCCGTACACCGCGAATTCGAGCGGTTCGGCCCTGCTGAACGACGGCTCCAGCGCTTCCGCCTTCCGCTCGGCCACCTGCTGCGCCTGTTCCCATCGCCCCTGCCGCAGCAGGACCCACGACAGGGTGCTCACGCCCATGCCGGACATCAGCGGGTCGGATGCATGCTCGGCGGCCTCCAACTGCTTACGGACAGCGTCGAACGCCCAGGAAGCGTGCCCGGCCTGGGCCGAGAGAGAGGCCGCGAGCTGGTACGAGAGGGCCAGCCGCTGCCACGCCTTCCCGGCGTCGGCGCCCGTCAGCTCCCGAACCACCCGGGTGCCGTCCCGGAGGATGAGGGGGAGCCGCCCGGCCAGCGTGCTGTAGGCGCCCGCCCAGTAGAGGGAGGTCGCCTCACCGACCGCACGCATCCACGCGTCCGCGTCGGGGGCCTCGTCCAATGCGGTGTCGGCCAGAACACCCGGCAGCACGTCCACGTCCTGGATGGCGTCGCGCAGGGCGAGCAGGCCCCCCTCGTCGGTCCCGCTCTTCCGCGTCACGGTGGGCTGCCCCAGAAGGCGCTCCAGTTCCACGTCCAGGGCAGACGCGATCTTCCGCAGAGTGCCGAGCCGGGCCGTGGTCCGGCGACCTTGCTCCAGCTTGCGGATGGTGTCCACCGACACGCCTGCCCGCTCGGCCAACTGCTCCTGGGTCATTTCGTCACGGAAGCCGCGCAGCTTGGCGATGCGCGCACCGATGTGGTCGCTCATGTCTGTCCCCACCAGAAAGTCGGTAACTCTCCACGCTACGCCGGGTATTCAGCCCCGAGTAAGGCGTGGAACCCGCGCAACCTCGTCCGAGCGGCTGAGGTGAGAGCTGCGCCGGAGCATGTCGACCCACGATGGTGTGAAAGGGCCAGCGACGGACGCTGCCGTCTGCCGTCGTCCATCCGTGGTTTGGCTCAGATGTCATGGAACTGGTGCCGTCACCGGGGCCGGAGTTGCGCGGGTTGGCGCGGCGTTGTGGACTCTCGGCATGACGCGGCCGGTTCTCTATCTGATCGCCTGTGCGGCGGGTCCCGCCCAGCACGTCGACGACGGCGTGCGCATGGCGCAAGCTGCCGGTTGGGACACCTGTCTGATCCTCTCGCCGACCGCCGCGAGGTGGTGGGGGACCCGTCTCGCGGAACTTGAGGCGCTGACCGGGCACCCTGTGCGGCACCGGTACACCATGCCCGGTGAGTCGGGCGGGCTGCCGAAGGCGGATGCCATGCTCGTCGCGCCGTTGACCACGACGAGTGCGTGCAAGTGGGCGGCGGGGATCACCGACACGGTGGCCCTGGGGATCCCCGCCGAGGCCGTGCACCTGGGCGTGCCGGTCGTCGCGGCGCCGTTCTGGTCCACCGCGCTGGGGGCACAGCCCGCCGTGGATCGCGCCGTCGCGACACTGCGGGAGCAGGGTGTGCGGGTGGTGTTCGCCCCAGGTGAGCCACACCAACCCAAGCAGGGGAACGGTGCGGCGTTCCCCTGGGACCGGCTGCTGGAAGAGGTCCGCCTCGACCCCGTATGAGCCGCAGCCGGGCGCACTCGGCGAACGCCGTGCCGCCAAGGGCGGGAGACCGGGCATGAGGACCGGTGGGTGGGGGTGGAGGGGTGGGTGTTCCGGAACACTAAAGCGTGATTTTCGGCCCGACCGGAAGAGCGTAGGCCCATGCGGAGGGGGTCGGGCAGTAAATCATGCCGTTCCGGAACACCCCCCCCTCCACCCCCACCC